>NZ_WSJB01000019.1 GCF_009763255.1 Bordetella sp. 02P26C-1
GGATGGGGATGCGGTTTGGGGGGCAGGGATGGTTACGTGCGGTTGCGAATCATTCTTGTTTGCTGTAATCTTTCGCGCACATTTCTGACTAATGCCTGAAAGGCTCTGTGGTGGATACCCTGCGGGGGTTCACTGCGGGGCTGGGCGATCCCCCTTTTCTCGACTGGAGAACGCATGACCTGCGCTCGAACACCCGCGCACGTGCTGTTGCCGAACACACTGGCAGTGGCTATTTTGGCTTCTTTCACTGGTACTGTCGTCGCGCAGAGCGCTGACGCCGATAACGTTACAGTGATGGACAACGTGGTCGTGACCGCCAGCGGTTTTGAGCAAAACGTGGTCGATGCGCCGGCATCGATTTCGGTGATTCCGAGGGAAAAGCTGGAACAGGGCTCTTATCGTGATCTGAACGATGCATTGCGCGATGTTCCGGGTTTGATCATCACCAGCAATAGCGACAACAATGGTCGGGGTGATATTAGTTTGCGTGGGATGGGGTCGGCTTATACGCTGATCTTGGTCGACGGCAAGCGTACGACGACGCGCGAAACTCAGAATAATGGCAGCACGGGTACGGACCAGAGCTGGACACCACCGTTGGCCGCTATCGACCGGATCGAGGTGGTGCGCGGGCCGATGTCGTCGCTGTATGGCTCGGATGCGATGGGTGGCGTCGTTAACATCATCACGCGCAAAGTGGCCGAAGAATGGACCGGGCAGGTGCGGGCCGAAACGACGCTGCAGCAGCATTCGCATTCGGGTGATGAGCAGCGCGGCAATGTGTATCTAAGCGGGCCGATCAAGACGGACCTGCTGGGTATCAGCCTGTATGGCGCGTACTCGCATCGCGACGAGGACGATATCTTTGAGGGCTACAACAAGGCTCGCAACTTTGGCGGGACCGTCAAGCTGGCTTTGACGCCGACCAGGGATCACGACATCGTACTCGAAGGCGAAGGGTACAAGCAGCGATTCGATTCGCGTGTCGGCAAGACGCAGGATCCGGAAGACAGCAGTTCGGCGGATGCCACGAATCGATTCGAGCGTGAGCGTTATGCCTTGTCGCATACGGGCCGATGGACGCAGCGTTTCATCACGGACTCCTATGTGCAGCGCGAGAAAACAAAGAACCTCTCGCGCGATATGACGATCGAAAATACGGTGTTGAGCACGAACGCGACGTATCTTTTCGATCGCAATACCACGATGGTCGGTGCGTATTATGAAAAGAATGATTTGACCGACACGACGTCCAATACGCTGTCAAATTTGTCGGCGGCAGACCGTTGGCAATATGCGTTCTTCGCGGAAAACGAATGGCGCATGACGGACGCTTTTGCGTTGACGACGGGCTTGCGCTGGGACAAGGAAAAAACGGCGGGCGATCACTGGTCGCCGCGTATTTATGGTGTGTACCACCTGAATGAGAACTGGACGGTCAAGGGAGGGGTGTCGACGGGCTTTAAGGCGCCCAGCATCCGGCAGACGATTGGCGACTGGGGCAACTCGAGCCGTGGTGGCGACCGGTATGGCAATCCAAATCTAAAGCCGGAAAAATCGATCACCAAGGAAATCGGCCTGCTTTATAGCGGTGAATCCGGCCTGCAAACCAGCCTGACGTTGTTCACGAACGATTTCAAGGACAAAATTACCCGAGTGTCCTGCCCGGAATGCGGACCACCGAACCGGTTTGGTAACGTGCCCACCACCTACCAGAACGTGGACGATGCAGTGACGCGCGGGGTGGAAGCCAGCTTTAGCGCCCCGCTGACACGCACGGTGTCGATCAATTCGTCGTACACCTACACGTACTCGAAGCAAAAATCCGGCCAGTACGCGGGCAAGCCGTTGAATCAGCTGCCCAAGCACATGTTCAACCTGGGTGCCGATTGGCAGGCGACCGAGGCGATCAACGCCTGGGCACGATTGCATTTCCGCGGCAAGGAAAGCGATGCGACGACCACGCCTTCATCGGGTGGCGAATTTATCGCGCCGTCCTATACCCTGGTCGATCTGGGCGGCTCGTACAAGCTGAACAAGAACGTGACCATGCACGCTGGCATCTATAACCTGCTGGATAAAGACATCAACTACGACGACTATCAATTTGTCGAAGATGGCCGTCGTCTCTGGCTAGCGATGGATATCCGGTTCTAATCACGCTTGGGTGGGACGGAGTCCCACCCTGGATTAGATTCCCCGGTTTTGTCGGCGGGGGATTCTTGTCCAGCAGGCAGGCGTTAATCTGGTCAGATGTTGCCTGCTCCGCGCGGCTCGGAAATGGGGCGGCAGCAGGCCGAAGGGGTCTCAGATCTGCGTTGGGTATGGAATCTGGCGCTGGGGCAGGGTGATGAAAGCCGTGACGATCCGTTGTCGCCGATTGCTGGTGACATGAAGCTCGCTGCTTCATGATCGTGATGAGTGGTGTATCGATCGCTCCTCCCTATCCGCGCCCTGCGTTGCCCCTCGAGATAGTCCGTAACATTGCTGTCGGTATAAGTTTTGCGCTGGATAGGCTGCCAGCCAGATGACGTGTATTGTTGCCATCCGCTGGCAGTGTGCCGATATACGTGGCCATGGTCGTCAGCATACAAAGACCTGACCTTATCGTGTGCGGTATCTCCCGCAGATCCGGTGGTTTGCGCGTTTCCAGACACAGGGTTGATTTCGACTTGGCGCGGGCCCCAGTCTTGATCGCTCCAGTTGTGGTAGCCCACGCTTCGAGTGATGATGCCGTGGCTCCAGGTGTCGTACACGTCGATGCGATTGATATCGACCCCGCGGGCATACGGGAGTTCGCCATAGGGACCCCAATATGGTTCCGCGACAAAGCCATTGGCGGTCGAAAACCCGAATGACAATCCCTTCGTGGTGTCCAGCGCAGCGTTATAGCCGTAGGTGGGGGGAAAGCCCACCCATGTATTGCGCATGATCGCTGGTGGATAGGTATAGCCCGAGCCGTAAACCACTGTGCCTTCCGGATTGATAATCACGCCAAGATACCCGGGCGTGTAGCCGACCACGACGGTATCGGGGGTGGCGTCATAGATGTGTACGTAGGTGACGTAATACAGCGGCGACTCAGGTGGAATCGTATAAATGGCGGGCGTCACCGCATCCGCGACGCGCCACGGACCGGACGGGGAGCTAGAGATGAACCATACGGCCTGGTAGAGCGCATAGTATTCCTCATTATTGACTTGGATAACCGGTGTGTGCGTGTTGGTGGCAAAGTGCAGCGACGTGCCGGGGACTGCGGCGAACTGCGGTGTATCGCCAAAATATCGCACGTTTAACATGGCCTCTCGCCGTGAGACGGTCGCCGTTTGCGGAATCGTGGCGGCGATGAGGGCTTCTTTCGCCTGGGGCGTACCGGCCACGGACATGAGCACGTTAGCGTGGGGATCGTGGACGCTGATATGCGCGAACTCTGGATTCAGTTGATCGCTAGGGACGTGACGCCATGGGCCATGCAGGCTTTCAGCGCTGAACCAACGCCCAGAAATTAACAGGTAATAGCGATGTTCGGAAGGGAGGACGAACAGCGGATGATCCGCGTTGCTGACCGATTGGAGACTCGTCCCCAGGACCGGTCTGAACTGTGCCGGGCCATCCAGCAGTATCAATTCTGACGGTTCCGAAGAAACCAACAACGTCGGAGCTTTGTCCGCTTCAATGGGGCGTTCCAGTTGTATCGGGTCCACCTCTACCTGGCGGGCAACGGCCGCCGCCACCGTAAGCAATTGCCGCGAGGCGGACTCACTTTGCCATGTTCCCGACAAAGTGCCCGCGGTGTACCAGTGACCGGCGGCATTGATGTGATAGTCGCCATCATGGGCTCGTAGGATCAGCGCGCGGCTGTTGACGACCCGCTGCCAGCCGGCGTGGCGGGGGACCGGGGCGAGCACGGGGTCTCCATCAATCATCACCAGCACGGTGGGGTCGGTCTCGACCTTAATGCGCGGAGGCGTATTCTGCACAAGCATCGCGTGCCGGTTCGATAGTTGTTTGGCAGCGGTGTAGCTCCGTAGCAGGTGGCTTAGCCGCAGCGTTATTTCTACAGGCAGCAATGCGGCGAGCTGTTCACGCAAAGACTCACCGTTGTCGGACGCGGCAGGAGCTTGCACCGCAGTGACTTTCACCTGGGTGAGGTGCACCTCGTCTTGGGACTTGTCTATATCGGCGTCGGCGGTAAAACGGGTGACCCCATAGACCGGCGGCCCGTCCTGCGACAGGACGGCGACCGCCATATGCCCGGCGATGCGATTGCCTCGCCATGCATTGATCTGGGGGGGATAGACGGCATATTGCTTTCCGTCTATTTCCAAGGTGCGAGGCCACGAGGTCTTCATCGTGGGCGCGTGCAGTGTCTGAGACATGGGAAGCGTGGGCTGCGCCCAAAGGGCAGCCAGACTGCCCGCGCCCATGCACGCGCATAGAGTGACGATGAGAGCCACGATGCGAGAGAGGTTGCAATGTGGGTTCATCGATTCTCCTGATATCTTATTCGTCGTCGCGCATAGCATGCGCTAACGATGTCGAGCCGCGCTGCGTCAACGCCTCGACGGCCCCGAGGCGGTCAGACTGGGCCTTGTTTTGACTGAGTTTGCGTTTGCCGATCAACGCGGTGATGGCGATCTCGATGCCGACTATGTTGCGTAGCATCTCGTCGATGTAATCGGGTGGCGCATCGCCCATTTTCCAGGGGGCGGGTTCCGAGGCCTCGTGTCGTTTGGTCAGCCGTGCCACCAATCGGCGGACATATCGCTCGTCATCATGGATGGACAGTTTGCCGTGCGCATGCACGACCTCGTAGTTCCATGTCGGGACCTGGCGATGCGTCTCGTGTTTGCTGGGATACCAGCTAGGCGAGATATAGCCCTGAGCGCCTCGAAAAATGACCAGAACCCCGGCGCCGTCGTCAAGCCGCTGCCAGAGAGGATTGGCGCGTGCAATGTGTGCCGAAAGCACGCCATGAGCGCCCGCCTCGGGATCCAGTTCGAAAGGAATGTGATCGGCGTCAAGGCCATTTTCGTCATGCGTGACCAGGATGCCGAGCGGCGATTCCTTGATAATGCGGTGCAGCGCGTCGGGGCGGCTTTCGTTGAAATGAGTGGGCAGGTACATGTTTCGGATGTCGGTTCGTTAGATACGTGGCAACGCGATCAGGTACGCCTCAGGGCCCGTTCAATAATAAATATCGACGTAGTCCGTGAAGTGGTCGCAGCTTTGCATCTGTTGCAGACGCCAGAAACGACGCTTTCCGCTCGCCTTGAAGTAGAAGTCGCCCGTGCGTTCGCACCGGCGCCCAGGCTCTGGGGCATCCTCGATCAGAATAGTGCCACGGAAGGCGAACCCTTTGTTATCGATCGAGACAACGTCGCCTTGTAGGTGAACCGCTCCATGTTGGTTGACCTGACTGCCGGCGAGGCTCACGAAGCCATCGAGGTTCGTGACCTGAAGACGGCCGAGATTATCCGACCATAGCCACTGCAACGTGATACCCCGGTTGTGCACCAGGCGCTCATAGGCGACCTGACTGCGGATCTCTGTTGCCTGCGTGATGGCAAGAGGGCGTTCCGGCTCAGCCATCGGAGCTGGGCATGCGATGGCCGGCGAGGCCAGGCTCATCGTCAATGTCATTAGCCAAGTCACAATAGATTGCAGAGGCATGGTTTCGAAATCATGGAGTGGAATCCGCTGTGCCGGCCCGGCATGGCCGCGCGACGGATCGTGTTTATGGGCGTCCGGGGCGCAACGCCCCGCTGCTATACCCTTTTAGCCGACTGCTTTATTACTCTGACGATAAGGCGTTAAAGACCCACGCGTTTAGGACTCGATAACGGAGCTTGGTTGCCCATCCTCGCGCGTCGGTACAGTTGCAGCGTGGCTTCGCGCTGTGGCGCGCATGCGCAGCCGCTGCAGCTTCTGCAACCATACGTATTAGGATCGCCGTTCCGAGCGGCCCCCACACCATCGGCTGCATTCGCTAGTCCGGCGCGTTGCAGTAACCCTCGGGCACTTTCGCGCATGTGCGCCGGCAATCCAGGAAAAAAATGCAGCGCCAAGCGCGCCAGACTGAGAGCAAACAGGGCCCAAACCACGCAGGTTTGCCACCATGCGGTACTGTCAAACATGTCGATCACTATGATTACCGAGTAAACCTATGCGCCCATACAGCCATTACAGCCATTACAGCCATCGCAGGGCTAGCTGATAGGTCGCGAACGCAGCGCCATAGGCCAGCACAAACATATATGCAAATGACAGCAGGACGACCCGCCAATCCCCGGTTTCGCGGCGGATGACGGCCAGGGTAGACATGCATTGCGGCGCAAAGGCGAACCACACCATGAGAGCCAGGGCGGTGGGCATAGCGAGGTTGGCCGCCAGCATGCTGCCCAGCTGACTGTCGGCCCCGTCGGCCACGCTGTATATCGTGGCCAGCGTGGTCACGGCCGACTCCCGCGCGGCAAATGCGGGGATGAGGGCAAGCGTGATCTGCCAGTTAAATCCCAAGGGAGCGAATAGCGGCTGCATCGCCAGCCCCAACATCCCGGCGAAACTGGATTCGATCGCGGGGCGCGCGGCGTCCACGGGCGCCGCGGGAAAATTGGCAATCCCCCACATCACAATGCTGAGCGCCAGCATGACTCCCGTCAGTCGACGGAGAAAAACCCACGCACGCTCCCAGAGGGTCAAGCCGATATCGCGCCATTTGGGCAGTCGATAGGAGGGCAGCTCCATCAATAGTGCGGTGTCATCGCCATGACGGCGCAAAATCTTGCCGATCATCGCAACCGTCATGCCCCCCAAGATGCCCGCGGCATAGAGCGCGAACAACACGACGCCTTGAAGATTGAAAATGCCGACCGAGCGTTGCGGTATGAACGCGCCAATCAGCAAGGTGTAGACGGGCAGCCGGGCGGCGCAGGTCATCAGCGGCGCAACCAGGATGGCGACCAGCCGGTCGCGTCGATCCGGTATGCTGCGCGCACCGGTGATGCTGGGTATGGCGCACGCGAAACTCGATAGCAATGGGATAAAGGCGCGGCCGCTTAGCCCGACCGCCACCATGACGCGATCGAGCAAAAACGCGGCGCGTGGCAGGTAACCTGACTCTTCCAATACAAGCAGGATGAAGAACAGCGCCAGGATCTGCGGTAAAAACCCCAGCAGGCTGCCCAGACCGGCGCACACCCCGTCAGCGATAAGGCCCGCGAGTGGGCCCACGCCGATCCAAGTGGTCACGTTATCGCCCAGCCATGCCATCGCATCGCCAATCGCTCCCGTAATCGGTCTGCCCACGGCATAAACCGTCTGAAAACTCAGGAACATGACGGTCGCCAAAATCATGGGGCCGAACAAGGGGTGCAGCGCCCAACGATCTATCTTGTCATCCCAGGTCATCGTGCTTGCGGATTGCCGCACTGTCTCTGACATGATCGCGCGCACCTCGTGATGCAGGTCTGGCGGCGCTGCGAGGTCGCCCGGTGGCGGCATGTCCTCGTCGAGCTGCGCGAGTAAACGCGCCGCGCCGTCGCGGCGCACGGCAACCGTTTCGATGACTGGCATGCCAAGTCGCCTGGAAAGCCGGTTCACATCGATATGGACGCCGCGTCGCACCGCCTGGTCGACCATGTTCAAGGCCACCACGACCGGTAGCCCCAGCTGCCGGATCTCGAGCAGCAGGCGTAGATGCAGGCGCAGGTTCGTGGCGTCCATGACGAAGACGATCGCTTGCGGCGTCGGCTCTTCGTGATGCCGGCCTTGCAGGATTGCGGCCGTGACTGCCTCATCCGCGCTGCGCGAGGCCAGACTGTACGTTCCCGGCAGATCCAGCAGGCACACGCGACGGCCGCGCGGCGTGGAGGAAAAGCCGATCTTGCGATCCACGGTGACGCCCGCATAGTTCGCGACTTTCTGGCGGCTCCCGGTCAGACGGTTGAAAAGCGCGGTTTTGCCGGTGTTGGGATTGCCCACCAATGCGATGCGCAACGTGAGGTCAGTCATGCACGCCCTCACGACGTACGATGACACGCGCCGCCTCGCCGCGTCGCAAGGCAAAGCGGGTGCCACCTATCGCGATGAGCACGGGGTTGCCGCCGAAAGGCCCGCGCGCGGCAAGCCTTAATGGTTCGCCGGCCACAAAGCCCAGATCGCGCAGGCGTGCGGCGATAGGATCGTCAGGCCGCGCATCCAGAACGCGCTCGACGACGGCGCGGTCGTGTACGGCCAAGTCGGTCAAACAAAGAGGGGAGGTCATGCAGAAACGTCGAATCGAGAATGCAACGAGGCGCGCAACATCGCCTCGGCTTCATCGATGCCGTTTGAGGGGAGCCAACATGGTCAGCGCCCGAAAAGGGATTATTTGCGACGCCTAAACGCCATGTATAACCGAAAAGCGCTCACCGATGCCTTGCGAGGAAGCTACCGATTTCTATGAATTTTGGTATAGCAAATAGTCGGCATCGAGAGCTACATGGGCAGAGTGTTCCCAGCATTATTCGATGGACTGCAGCCAAGCTTCTATCGCAGCGATGAATGCGCCGGGCTGTTCACGGTGCGGGACATGGCCGCATCCCCGCATTACCACTGGGGTCGCGTGCGTGGCGGCCTGGATGCGATGCAAATGCGCCAAGGTTCCGTATTCATCGCAATCGCCGTGGAAGCTGAGTACGGGGCATTGCACCTCGCGTAAAAAGGGATCCAGCGTCCAGTCCGCAAACGCGGGAGCCAGCCAGGTCGCGGTCCAGGCCTCGAGCACCCAGGCCGCTTTGTCGCCGTGGTATTTCTTCAGCCGGTCGAGTTCGCCCGGCCGGGCGAACATCGCCTTGGTTTGACGAACGCCCTCGACGGTGTGCGGTTCGACGAATGCGTGAGCGGATTCCGTTATGAGCCCGACACAGTCGGAGCGATGGACCGCCGCGCATGCCATGCTCATGCCGCCGCCCACGCTATGGCCGAAAGCGACGAACTTGCCGATGTGTAGCGCGTCGCGAACGAGGCGGAAATCTCCCGTGGCCTCTGCATGCACGAGGTCGAATCCGACACGATCAGGATGCGGGTCCGAACGACCGAATCCCAAACGGTCGTAGGCGACAATGCGTCGCCCGGTGGCAAGGGCCATACGTTCGGGCAGATCGCGCCATAGAGTCACGCAGCCCAATGAGTCGTGTTGCATGATGATGGGTGCGCGCTTCGGACTTACGGTGTCTGCTTGCCAGCTTTTGACGAAGAGCCTCCCACGCGCGGTGTTGACCCAGGTTTCCTGCGAGTGCATCCTCGACATATCCATGGCTTCAATCAATGTTCGGTATCGACACCGGGTACCCCTTGTCGAATTTCGTGCGAGAACCGCGCGGGATCGCGCGAAGCGCGCGCGCGTTCGGTGTAATGCCCGCGCCGCCGATACTCTTCAATGCTTTGCGCGCCGCGCAGCGCATCCAGGTCATACAGGTATTCGGGCAGATAACCGGAAACCAACAGCCGGTAGTCCAAGGGCAATCCTTGCACGATTCTGCTGGCGAGCTGATAAATAATCGTGGTGCAGTTGGCGGTGATCGTGTTGTAGAAGCGGGGTTGATCTCGCAACTGGTTGGCGGTGTCCAGATACGATAAAAATAATGCGCGCGCGGCGGCTTGCCCTTCAGGCATGTAAACCCGGTAGAGATAGCCGTCTTCATCGCGCACATTGGTACGCACGCGCAAGCTGTCGGTTTCGGTGGAGGCCAAGACCGATAGCTCATACCGCCGAAAGAACCCGCCAATCTCGGAAAATTCATCGCCTGATTTGCGGCGGATCTCGACGGAGAAAACAACATATTGGCCGTCGGCAAAACCGAACGACACCATGGTGTGCGCGATCGCGGGGCGGCCCCAATAAGACAGCACCAGGTCCACGGATTGCAACTGCGACAGGTCATAGGTGCGCGTGACCCAACGCTCATCGAAATCGGTGGGCGACCGCCATTCGAAATCCCGTACGTTGTGTAACGTCACCATGTCCCCACTCACGGACCCGTACGTTTGTTCGGCGACCTCGGGCATCCAGGCGCGGTCATTGGAGGGACGGACGCCCAACCACCACCAGGCCTGCATGGCCAGCCAAGCGGCGACGAAGCACGCCAAGGGCAGATAAGCGCCTTTGCACAGTCCGATCGCCGCGGCGCCGGCCAGTATGAGCCAGATCGCGACGAGGACGGCCGGGGCGGGCGCCTGATACCACAAGGCGCCGGTGCCCCAGACGGCAGCGGCGAAAATCGCCAACCCGATGAATACGTTGAAAAGCATGGCCTTACGCGTCATATCTCTGCAAAGTTGGGAGTCAGCAGGATGACGGCCGCAACGCAAGCGAGCTTGCGCGCACCGGCATGTTGGCCAATGTTACATGCTATCGGGGACATATTGCTCGCGGTCGAGCCAGCGCGCTAGGGCGGCGATGCGCATCGGCGCAGCGGATCAGGCCTTTAAAACGTCTGCCAAATCATATGCAGGCTAACGAGGGTCATGACGATCTTGAATCCCAGGCGGAATGTGGATTCGGGCAGATTGTCGAGCGTGCGCGTGCCCACCCAGGTGCCGACCACGCCGCTGGCGATCATCGCGGCAATCAGCGGCGCCCATTCGGCGTAGGCGAATCCCAGCGTGCCGAACGCGGCGATCTTCAATCCATGCTGGATGACCATACAGGCGGCGTGTGTGGCGACCAACGGCTGTTTGACCAGCCCGGTGCGGGCAATCAAGGCGGCCACCAGCGGACCGGTTGCGCCTACTAGCATGGTGCAGAAGCTCGATATCGCCCCACCGAGGACGAAAAAGGTCTTGCCGTGACGTTGCGCCGCGGCGCTGGGCTTTTTGCGATAAACCGACCACAGGATGAATAGCGCCAGTGCCCACTTCGCCAGGGCATCTGGGATATTGACCACGACCGAAGCGCCCAGCGCAATCCCGACGACGCTGCCCAGAAAGAACCAGAGCAATAGCGGCATCACCAGATAACGGCGCTGAATAATCACCCGGCCCGCGTTGGATCCCATCTGCACCACGCCGTGGACGGGGAGTACGCTCGTGACGGGTAATCCCAGACTGAGAATCGCCAGCATGGCGACACCGCCGCCCAGGCCCATGGCGGCGGTCAGGGCAGAGGTCAGAAAGCTCGCGAAAATCAGGACAGAGGCAAAGACGGCAGTGATATCGGCGGGGATGAAGGTCATGGTGCTCTCGCGTGAATCGGAGGGCAGTGTATCGCTTCCCGCATCGGATCACGCAATGGGCGAGCCGTCCACCGGGGTCGTGGGGGAGAATTCCCCCGCGACCCCGGGTGCGTCCTACTATTGTTCGTCCACAAAGCGCAGTTCGAAGCCGTTGTCAGGCCCTTTATCTGAACCTTCGTGGATAAAGCCCGCATGAGGCGGCATGAAGTGGCCCGGCAGCAGCAAGGCATGCCGCTCACATGCTTGTTCCAGCACGCGTCGCCGCGTGACGGCCGACTGCACCTGATCTTGGCAGCCGAAGCAGCTCCATGACGGGTACTTCACCTGGATGGGGTGATGCAGAATATCCCCGGTGAGCACCGCATGCTCGCCGTCCGATTTCAGCCAGATCGCCACGTGGCCCGGCGTATGGCCGGGCGCTGGCGCGAGAACGAGACAGTCGGCGATCTCGGCATAGTCGTCGACTATCAACGCCTGACCCGCCTCGATGACCGGCAACACGCTGTCCTGATAGGCCAGCGTGTGCGGACCGTTCGGCGAGGCAGCGAGCTTCTCTTCCCAGTAGGCGTGCTCGCGGCGCGAGAACACATACTTCGCATTCGGGAAGGTCGGCACCCACCGCCCGTTGATCAGCTGGGTGTTCCAGCCGATATGGTCGGCGTGCAAGTGGGTGCAGAGCACGAAGTCGATGTCTTCGGGCCGCGCGCCCGCCTCGGCCAAGCGGTTCAGAAAGGGCGTATCCAGCCCGCACCAGTCCGGGCGGCCCGGGCGGTCCTTGCCGTTGCCCACGCAACCATCGATCAAGATCTTATGCGTGCCGGTATCGAGCAGCCACGAGTGCATGCTCAACAGCATCCGGCCGGTGGCCGGGTCATAGTGGCCGGGAGCCATCCATGACAGATTGCTCTGGACGGCTTCGGGGGTGGCAAGCGGAAAGAACTTCATGAAGTCGAACATGGTGTCGACCATTTCCTGCACCAGCGTCGCGGTCACGCTGCCGATCTTGAAGCGAATCATGCGGTTTGCCCCCCCATGGCGCGCGACACGGCGGGTTGCGCGGCGACGGCGACGTCGGACTCTTCATGCTCGATCTGTTCGAGTTCGACCGCGGCGGCTTCACGCAGCGGCAGAATGCACAGCGTGGAGATCAAGCCTGCGATCAGCACGTAGGCCGCGATCGGCCAGTAGCTGCCCGTCCAGACCACGAACATGGCGGCAAGCACAGGCGTGGGGCCGCTCCACACGACGGTCGCGAGCTGATAGGCGACGGACACACCGCTATAGCGGATAGCCGCCGGGAACTGCTCGCCAAACAGACTGGGTTGGATGGCCTGCGTGCTGCCCTGACCGATCATGAGCGACAACACCATGGCAACGGTGATGATGAACTCATTACGCGTATTGAGCATTTCGAAGAACGGGAACGCAAACAGACCCAGAAAAATCATGCCGCCCATGAACACCTTCTTGCGACCGATACGATCGGACAATGCGCCAAACAACGGCTGTGCGATCAACGTAAAGGCGGCCGCGATCATGAGTGCCCGCAAGGCCACCGAACGATCGATCTGCAAGGTCTGAGTGAGATACACCAAGGAGAACACCGCGGCGATGTAAAAGCTGGTGTTCTCGGCGGCTTGCGAGCCGACCATCAACAGGACGCGTTTCTTCTGCGTCTTGAAAATGGTGGCGATGGGCAAGCGTGCTTGCGCCTTGGTGCTCTTCAGACGGTTAAAGCTGGGCGACTCGGAGACGCGCTTGCGAATGAAATAACCGACGATGACGAGGATGGCGCTCAGCAAGAACGGGATGCGCCAGCCCCAGGCCAGGAATTCCTCTTTCGTGGTGAAGGCGTTTACGGCGGCCATCACGCCCGTGGACAGAATCAACGCGGCGGGGATGCCCATCTGCGGCCAGCTGCCATAAAAGCCGCGATGCTTGGCCGGTGCATGCTCGACCACCATCAACGTCGCGCCGCCCCATTCGCCACCGACGGCCAGACCTTGCAGCAGGCGCAGCCCGGTCAGCAGTATCGGTGCCCAGATGCCGATGCTTTCATACGTCGGCAGCAGGCCAATCACAAAGGTCACGCCGCCCATCATGATCAGACTCAGCACGAGCATGGCCTTGCGGCCGATGCGATCCCCAAAGTGGCCAAAGAGAACGCCGCCCAGGGGTCGGGCGATAAAGCCGACGGCGAAACTCGCCAGCGACGCGATGGTCCCCGCCAAGGGGTCAGACGATGGGAAAAAGAGAACGTTGAACACCAGCGCGGCCGACGCGCCAAAAATAAAAAAGTCGTACCACTCCAGTGTGCTGCCAATCGCACTGGCGAGCGATACCCTACGGATATCTGATTTATCCGACATACGATGTCTCCTCGACGAACGAACGCGCCCGCAAGCGGGCGCGCCTCCTTTGGGTTGATCAAACGGTTTTCTTCAGTAGCTCGGCGTTAACGCCGGCATAGGCTTGTTTGCGCCAGTCGCCTGCGTTGGGGCGCGGCAGGCCCAGGTTCTCGCGCAGCGTGGAGCCGGTGTATTCCTTACGGAACACGCCACGGCGTTGCAGCTCGGGCACGACGTGACGGACGAAATCTTCGTAGCTGCCGGGGATGTGCGTGGGCGAAATCACGAAGCCGTCGCAACCGCCTTCCACGAACCATTGCTCGAGTTGATCGGCCACCGTCTTGGCAGTACCCGCGAAGACCGGGAACTCCTTGATACGCGCCCGGTTGGAGAACTCCACAAAGTCGCGCACCGAGGGGTTCTTCTTGCCAGACAGCATGACCACGCGGTCGCGGAATCCAGTCCAGCCGGAGATGCTTTGCATCTCGGCATCCGTAAACGGCGTGTCGTAGTCGCGGGTCGAGAAGTCCGTGTTGAGGATCTCGCACAGCAAGGTCAAAGAATCGATCGGGCGAGCCAGCGAATCGATGTAGGCCTTTTGCTGTTGCGCGATTTCGTCGGATTCTGCGATCACGGTGTAGATCGCGGTGGAAACCTTCACATGGTCCGGGTTGCGCCCGGCCAATTCGACCGACTGCTTGAGCTCGGCGTATTGCTTTTTGGCGGCTTCGAGGTTGGGGTACACCACGAACACCAGCTCGCCCCAGCGCGAAGCAAACGCGCGGCCGCGGCCGCTTTGGCCTGCCTGAATGAGCACGGGGTGGCCTTGGTCGGAGCGGGGCACGGTGAGCGGGCCACGCGATTTGAAGTACTTGCCCTCGTGCGACAGACGATGGACTTTCTCGGGATGCGCGAACAGCCCGGATTCTTTGTCCAGCACGAGCGCGTCGTCTTCCCACGAATCCCAGTGGCCCATGACGGTCTCGAGGAACTCATCGGCGCGGTCATAGCGCAGATCGTGTTCCAAGTGGCCGGCAGCGCCGAAGTTCGCGGCCTCGGAGTCGTTCAGCGAGGTCACGACGTTCCACGCGACACGGCCGTGCGTCATCAAGTCCAGCGTCGAGAAGTGACGGGCGACGTGGTAGGGCTCGTAATACGTGGTGGAGTAGGTGGCACCCAGTCCCAGGTTCTTGGTGGCGGCGGCCATGGCCATCAGCACCGGCGTCGGGTCGAGCTTGACCGCGCGCACGCCATTTTCGACGGTCTTGCGATGATCATTGCCGTAGATGTCGGGCATGGCCAGACGGTCGTCGAAGAAGGCCAGGTGGAACTTGCCATCTTCCAGCGTGCGGGCGATGCGTTGATAGTATTCGGGCTTCAGGAAGTCCTGCATCGCCGCGCTATGCCGCCAGGACCCCGGATAGGTCGAGCAGTTCTGCGCCTGCATGAAACCAATCAGGGTCATCTGCCGGGAGTTAGGGGTAGACATAATTCGGTTCTCCTTAGTTCTGTTTGGGTCGCTTAAACGCCCGGAATTTCCACGGTCAGCAGCGGGGCATGCTGTTGCGCGCCGAAGGTGTCGCGCTCACCGACGGTGCCTTGTCCCCAGGCGCGCTTGAGCGTCAACTTGAATGCGCGGGCCGGATCGAAGAACATCAACGTGACGATGTCCTCGGGCGTGACGCTATACAAGCGGCAGATAAGTGCCTCGTTAAGCACGCCGCTTTCTTTGACTTTGTTGTAGCGTTCTTCGGTGTCGAAAATGACATCGAATGTGATTTCAAACGGGCCCGAGTTCTTGCTGCGTACCACTTTGGCCAGTTCGCGCAGGGTGCGAGTGCTGTGGGTCGAAGTCATCGTTCAAATCTCCACGATTTCAAAGGGGAACAAGGCGTCGGCCGATTCGATTTCCATCACGTGATACACCGTGAATTTGCATACCGGGCCGATCGGATTCTCAGGTGGGTTCAGCGGAATCGCGAAGTTCCCCGCAGTGGCGACTTGTCCTTCATAAGGCATGTGCAGCACATCGATGCGCACGCTATTGCAGATCGTGTTGGCGAGCTCTTGCGTGGGCGCGGTCACTTCGCCGAGCAAGCCGATCTCATGCGGCACGACGTCAGCCAAGGGCTCGAACTCGCCCATCACGCCGTTCATACCGTACACATGGAAGATCAACTGGGCTTGGCCCGAACGTAGCTCGGGATAGGTCTTGAACGCCTCCGCCTTGACACGGCACAGGTAGTCATCGATCTGGCCAATGAGTATGGGATCGCGGATACCGCCGATGAAGATCGTGCGCATGCCGACAATGCCTGCGCCTTCCAGTTTCACGGTATAGGCGGGCGCTTCGATAAAGCGGCTGCCGCTCACGCGTACGGCGCGATCGCTGATGGGCTCGTATGTGGCTTCGCGCAGATCGATGGTGCCACCGGGGCCAGTCAGTAGATCGGGACGGGCTTTCTCGTAGAGCGTGTGAGCCGCGACCGAGGCCGGCGTGCAGCGTTCTTTCAAGCTCATCGGTTCGAGGTCGAAGCTGTCGCGTCGCACGGTGGCGAGGATCACCTTGCCCTTGGGTTCAGCGCAGTTTGCGCCGCATTCGACGATCTTGCCCATATGCCAGTAGATGCCTGGCTCGATCCCATGCATCGCGCACAAGGCCGCGAACGGCGCCGGGTCATACGCGCGACCGGAGACGATGATGTCGACATCGGGGTGCTCGCGCAGCACTTTGATGAAGGGTTCCGCGCCAATCTGCGCGACGATGCGCGCAGACTGATCGATGTCTTCTTCTTGCAGGGCGGGCGCGGAGCCGCAGGGCGCGATCTTGCCTTGCGCTAGACCCTGGCGTACGAGTTCGGGATCGATATCCGAATAGATCTTGGCGATCTTGAAGTGATAGCCGTCACGTTTAGCGATCTGCTCGATCAGCTCGACCATCATGTCGACTTGCTCGCGGATGCCCGCCCCGCCAGCGGAGCTGATGTAGACCGGGATCTTGCGGGTCGCGCACGCGTTGAGCATCAAGGTCAGATCGCGCAGATAGGCGTCGCGTGACACGATGGTCTTGGGCAGGCCCAGCAGATAGGGGCCGGGATCGGTCGAGCCGCCATCGACGATCATGGCGTCCGGCTGACGCTCTACGCCTCGCCAGAAGTCCTCTTCAGGAATGCCATAACCGAGAATTCCATTAGGGGTCAGAATCCGAATTTCTTCCTTCAACGCAATCTCCCTCACTGATATTGCCTGGGCATTCCGCATATGGGTTGCCGCGAAAGCTGTGTGGCTGCGCATTATGAGGATGGCGTTCGATCCCGACTATTTCCTTTATGAGATGGACCAATAGGCGTTTCTAATAAATGAAAAACGCCCCGGAGACGGTGGGCATTTCAGGTCATCTATTCGTTTTCCTGATTAATCCATTGCGAGTTCTAAATTGTTCTGGGGCAGCGCGCTACTTAGACTATTTCCCAAGACATGCAGCTACGCGGTCCATTTCATCGCAAGAATCATTCTAGGAATTTACGCATATGGCCTTGCAAGACGCCAAGACTTTCCGTGACGCGCTCAGCACGTTTCCCAGTGGTGTGACTATCGTCTCGACGACCGATGATGAGGGCCGCCATTGGGGGTTCACGGCCAGTTCGTTTTCGTCGGTATCCATGGATCCGCCGCTGGTTCTGGTGTGTTTGGCAAAGAAAGCGGATTCGCACGCCGCGTTCTTAAAAGCACGACGGTACGCCATCAATATTTTGGCCGAGCATCAAGAGGGCGTCGCGATGCACTTCGCGCGCAAGGGCGAGGACAAGTTCTCCGCGCACCCGTTCCGCTATGGCACAGCGCAAGATCCGCATCCGCCGGTGTTGCATGGTTCACTCGCATCGCTGCACTGCGTGGCTCACGATGCCTATGACGCGGGCGATCACACCGTGCTGGTGGGTGAAGTCGCACATGTGGAATTGAGCGAAGCGACCCCGCTGGTGTATTTCAATCGCGGATTCCGCAAGATCGATGTAACGCCCGCACAGTTGGCGGCGTAATAAATATTGCGTATCGGTAGCTCATGCTGCCGATGCGCGACGCGCGCCAGGCTAGAGCAGTCGGGCGCGTCAGGCTTTATATAAACAGGCCAGGGCGCTGAAAGGTTCCCGAATCCTGGACAGCAGTCCAGAATCGGGCAACGTTTCATTGCCCTGGCCTGTCTTGTGTTTAGTACGCCGCCTGGTAGATCGCAAACGCATCCGCCTCGGTCACTGGCCGTGGGTTGTTCACCAGCAAGCGTTGCTGCGCCATCGCGTCACGCGCCAGCATGGGCAAAGCATCCTCGGTCACGCCCACGTCGCGCAGGCGGCATGGAATGCCGGTTTCACGCACTAACGCTTCAATTCGTTCGATGAAGGCTTGTGCGGCGGCAGCCGGCTCGGACGGGCACGCGTCACCCGGCAATAGCGGTGCGAGCTCGGCATACAGGCTTTGTGCCATCGGCAGGTTAAAGCGCAGCACATGACTCAACACGAGCGAGTTGGATAAGCCATGTGGCACGTGATAATGCCCGCCTAGCGGATAGGCCAATGCGTGAACCGCGGCAACGGGCGCATTCGAGAAGGCCTGTCCGGCAAGCGTGGCGCCCAGCAGCATGGCTTCGCGCGCCGCGATATCGTCGCCATGGCGGCAAGCGGGCAAGAGATTGTGTGACAACAAACGCAGCGCCTGCATGGCCAGCATGTCGGATAAGGGGTTCTTCAAGCGAGCCGAGGTGTAGGCCTCGATCGCATGCACCATGGCATCGATACCCGTCGCGGCGGTCGCGGCGGGTGGCAAACCCTTGGTGAGTTCGGCATCGAGGATGGCCACGTCCGCCATCAAGAAGGGCGACACCACGCCACTCTTGGTCGTTTCGCCAGTGGTCACGATGGAAATAGCGGTGACCTCCGACCCAGTGCCTGCCGTCGTGGGCATCAGGACCAAGGGCAGGCGAGGGCCGGTGACGTTGCCGATCCCATACATCTGCGACAGCGGCTGATCCGATCCGCACAGCACGGCGATCAGCTTGGCGACGTCCAGAGACGAGCCGCCGCCCAGGCCCAAGACGACTTCGGCGCGGGCATCGCGTGCGCGCTCCACGGCTTTAAGCACGACGTGATCGGGCGGGTCGGCGACCACATCGTCAATCACGGTCACTTCCCAGCCGCTGGCGCGCAGGTCCGATAGCGCGGGGTCCAACAGCCCGCTTTGGTGCAGGAATTTATCTGTCACCAGGCACAGGCGCGTCTGCTTATACTTGGCGCGCAACAGGCTACCTAGGCGTTGGGCCGCGCCCAGCTCGACGATCAGCTGGGGCACGGTGGAAAACTCAAATCGTTGCATAGCTTGCTCCGAATTAGATGATGGGCGGCGTGTACCGGTGGTGCCTTACGCTTGTGTGTACAAGTCGTAGATCCACGGGCGCAGGCGGCGATCGCGCTGCTGAAAGTCTATGATTTCCTGGCTACGGGCCAGGCTCTTGTCGATGTCGTCCCAGCCATTGAGCAGGGCTTCTCGCTGTTGCGCGGGGATCTCGAACGTGATGGGATCACCGCCTTCGACATTGACGGTCGTGGCGCGCAGATCCACCCGCAACAAGGCGCCCGCGCGGGCGTGAGCGGCGAGCGAGGCGAGTTCATCGGCTTGCAGGCGGATGGGCAGGATGCCGTTTTGCAAACAGTTGTTGTAGAAGATATCGCCATAGCTTTCGGCGAGGATGCAGCGAATGCCGAAATCATCCAACGCCCACACCGCCATCTCGCGCGAGCTGCCGCAGCCAAAGTTGGCGCCACTGATCAAGATCTTTGCCTCACGGAATGGCGCTTGATTCAGGACAAAGCCGGGATCTTCGCTGCCGTCCGCGCGATAGCGCAGCATTTCAAACGCCCACGGCGCGAATTGTCCGCGCTTGAGCGTTGTCATGCGCTCGATACGGACGATCATGTCAGTATCGACGTTATCGCGGGCGATGACGGCCGCCACGCTGCTGCATTCGATAAAGGGCTTCATGCGTTGACCTGTTCTAATTCGGCTGCGGTGGTGATGTGTCCGGCTATCGCGCAGGCGGCCGCCGTGGCGGGGCTGGCGAGGTGTGTTAACGCGCCCGGCCCTTGGCGTCCGACGAAATTGCGATTGGACGTTGAGACGCAGCGTTTGCCTGGAGGCACCATGTCGCCATTGGCGCCGACGCACATCGAGCATCCGGGCTCACGCCATTGGAACCCCGCCTCGCGAAAAATATGATGCAGGCCTTCGGCTTCGGCTTGTGCCTTGACCGGAAGCGACCCAGGCACCACCCACGCCTGCACGCCCGGTGCCACGCGCTGGCCGCGCACGACCGCCGCGGCCGCGCGCAGGTCGGACAGACGGCTGTTGGCGCACGAACCGATGAAGACCCAATCGACGGGTGTGCCCATGATCGGCTCGCCGGCCTCCAAGCGCATATAGTCCAATGCGGCTTGACGGCCTTGCCGCCGCGCCGCGTCGGCGACTTCCGCAGGCAATGGGATGCGCGCCGTGATCGCCATCGTATGCTCGGGGCTGGTGCCCCAGGTGATCACGGGCCCTAGCCCCTCTACATCCACGACCGCTTCTTTATCAAATACCGCATCCGGTTCGGAGGGCAGCGAGGACCAAGCTCGTACGGCCTGATCGAATGCCTCGCCTTTCGGCGCATAGGGACGATTGGCCAAATACGCGTAGGTCGTTGCGTCGGGCGCGATCATGCCGACCCGTGCACCCATCTCGATGGCGAGATTGCACAGGGTCATGCGCGCTTCCATGTCGAAGGCGCGTACGCAGTCGCCGGCGAATTCGACGGCATGGCCCGTGGCCGCAGCCGTGCCTAATGTCCCGATCACGTGAAGAATCACGTCCTTCGCCGTGGCCTGTGGACCGGGGCGGCCGGTGATCGTCACACGCATGGTCGGCGGACGACGCTGGCGTAGCGTTTGCGTGGCCAGGACATGCGCCTGTTCCGACGACCCGATGCCCCAGGCCAATGCGCCAAAGGCGCCATGGGTGCAGGTATGACTGTCGCCACACACAATCGTCGTGCCGGGCAAACTCAATCCCTGTTCGGGCCCGATCACGTGCACGATCCCTTGCCGGCCGTCCGCGATATCGAACATCGGCATACGCAAGCGGCTGGCCTGCTCGCGCAGGCCCTGCATCATCGCTTGGGCGGACGCAGGGCCCGCCTCGACGTTACCGGGCGCGGTGCCAATGACATGGTCTAGCGTCGCGAAGGTCAGCTCGGGGTTTCGTACCGTCAGGTCACGCGCTTCAATAACGCGAATGGCTTCGACCGTGGTCAGTTCGTGGGCCAGATGGCGGTCGATGTGCAGCAACGCCTCGTCTTCCGAGATCTGGGACACCACGTGGGCATCCCAAATCTTGTCGAACATTGTCCCCTTGCTCATGTGCAATCCTTCAAAGTCATAGCAACGCCGGCGTTAATGTCAGTGCGCAGCGGTCCCGCCTAGCCGCGCCAGCATTTGGTCGGCGGAACGCCACAGGTGCTTCTTCATGGCCTCATAGGCCGCGCTTGGATCGCCAGCCAGGATGGCTTCGGCGATCAAGTCATGTTCGTCCACGGCAAGCAGGATGACGTCTTCGACGCTGATCAACTGCCGTAGTTGGCTGATGAAGACAGGCTGATGGTATTTCTCGATCAACTCCGCCAACAACGGGTTGCCGCTAATGCGCACGATCTCGCGATGAAAGTCGCGGTTGTCGATCGCGAATTGTTGAAAGTTCAACTGCTCGCGATGTTTACGGCCGCGTTCTACCACGGCGGTCAGCCGGCGCCGGTTGTCGCCTTCGTTGATACGCTGCGCGGTATATTGCGCGGCGTAGCCTTCGAGGGCTTCGCGGATCTGGTAGATGTGGCGAATCTCGTCCGGCGACAAACGTCGCACCACAGCGCCCCGATTGGGGATCAGGTGCACCAATCCGTCTGCTTCCAAACGGCGAAACGCCTCGCGTAGCGAACTGCGGCTCACGCCCAACACCTCGACGATGTCGCGCGAGATCAACCGCTGCCCTGGGGCATAGCGGCCTTCCAGAATGCCTGCCTTCAGTTCATCCGCGACGCGCTCCACCGTTTCGCCAGAGCGCGCGGTCGGTTCTTCCGTCGCGCCTTGGGCGTCTAACTCCGTCGAGCTCATAAATGTCCAACCATATTGACGCTAAAGACACGATTCTATTTAAACCATTTTGATCATACAATAAAGTCATTCAAAAGTGTCCGACACTTTTGAATGAAGATCCGGGCCGGGCGTTGCGCATCGGACTTCGCTACCACACCACATCTATAAGGAGACCGAACGTGACCTCGAACAAAAAATTTTCCCTACGCCGCTCTGTGCTCATGGCGGCCGCCTCGCTGGCCGTGGCTTTTGGCGGCGTGTCGGCTGTTCATGCGCAAGCCGACTATCCCAGCAAACCGATACGTCTGGTCGTGCCGTTTGTCGGTGGCGGCGTGACCGACGCGGCCGCGCGCATCGTGGCCGAGCGCTTGGGACAGCGCCTGGGCAAGGCGGTGATTGTCGAAAACCGCCCCGGCGCTGGCGGCAACATCGGGACGGCGGAAGTCGCCCGTGCCACGCCCGATGGCTATACCTTGCTGCTGGCGTATGACGGCACCTTGGTGATCAACCCGAACGTCTATACCCAGGTGCCTTTTGACACCTTGAAGGACTTCACCTCGGTCGGCAAGATCGGTGATGCGTTGCTGGTCATTCTGGTCAACCCGAAATTGCCTATTCACAATTTCGCGGATCTGATGGCCGAAGCCAAAAAGACCAAGGAAGGCATCTTCTATGGCACGGCTGGCAATGGCAGTACGCCGCATTTGGCTGGCACGATGCTGAGTCTGAAAGCCGGCATCCCCATGAATCCCGTGCCTTATAAAGGTGGAAGCGCCGCGGTCGTGGACGTCGCGGGTGGCGTGTTGCCGATGACGATTTCGTCGGTGGCGGGCGCGATGCCGTTCGTACAGGGCAAGCAGGCTCGTCCTATCGCCATGACGTCTTTGCAGCGCGCGCCCTCGATGCCCGACGTTCCCACGCTCGATGAGCAAGGCGTCAAAGGCTACGAGTTCAACTCTTGGGTAGGCTTGGTCGCGCCGGCTGGGACGCCGGAACCCATTATCAACCGCTTGAACACCGAGCTGCAGGCCGTGTTGAATGACAACGAGACCAAAGAGCGCCTGATGAACCTGGGCGTGGTCACCACGCCGGGCAAGCCCGAAGCGTTCACCAAGGAGATGGAGCGCGACCTGCAAAAGAACAAGGAAATCGCGCAAGCGGCTAACCTGAAGCTCGACTGATTATTTTTACCCTTTCACGGCACATTAACCTATGGCTAACCCTATTCTGCGCCAGCGTCTGAACGCCGGCGAATTCATCGTAGTTCCCGGCGTGCAGGACATGATCGCCGCGTTGATGACCAAGAAGGTCGGATTCGACATTGTTTACGGCACGGGATATTGGCTGACGGCATCGGCGTTGGGCTTGCCCGATGCCGGTATCGCGACCTACACCCAGATGGTCGATCGCATGCGTACGGTGGCGCAAACCACGGACGCTGCGCTGATCGCGGACGCGGATACGGGGTATGGCGGTTTGCTCAATGTGCATCACACCGTCCGCGGCTATGAGGCCGCGGGCGTGACCGCCATTCAGCTCGAGGACCAAGAGTTCCCCAAGAAGTGCGGTCACACGCCGTTCAAGCGCTGCGTGCCCACGCAAGACATGGTCGAGAAAATCAAAGTCGCGGCCGAGGCGCGCCAAGACAAAGAGAACTTCCTGATCATTGCGCGAACGGATGCACGCGCCTCGCTCGGCGTGGACGAAGCCATGCGACGCATGGAAGCCTATGCGCGCGCGGGCGCTGACATCCTGTTTTTTGAGGCCCCGCAGTCCGAAGAAGAGATGCGTCGTGCCTGCGAGGCATTCGATGTGCCCATGCTGGCGAATATGTCCGACGGCGGGAAAACCCCGATACTGCCGGCTAATGTTCTGCGCGAAATTGGCTATTCGATGGCCATTTATCCATCGATGACCAGCCTCGTTGCCGCGGCAGCGATGGAGAAATCCCTGCGCATGCTAAAGGACCAAGGGGTCAGTCAGTCGCCGGAGATCGATATGTTCGACTTTGGTGAGTTCTGCCAGCTGGTTGGCTTCCCCGAAGTCTGGGAGTTTGAAAAACGCTGGGCTCGCGATGCCGATGCCACGGGCGGCTCGCAAGCTTGAAGTCCGGCCATCGTTGCGTGCGCGGGTAGTCGGTACACTCGGATGCTCCATCGCTTGTCGATGGAGCATCCGACCAAAAAAAGGAGGGACTACGATGCGACGCGCACCTTATATTTTTAGCCTGACCCTGACGGCGTTACTTGTCAGCGGCGTGACCGGGGCTCAGCCTGCCGAGACGGCAAAAGCCAATCCACCAGCAGTCGTCCAGAACACGCCTGCGCCGAAGGCAAACGTTGCCGCCCGCGATCCCTTTTTCTGGCTAGGCGAGATCAATAAAGCCACGGCGGTCATCAACACAGACGCGGGGCTGCTGGAGCCGGCCATGGGCGCGCGCCTGGCAGCGGGCGTGGCGCGCGTGATCGAAGACGGTAACCAGCCGGGCGCAAAGCGGCCCTCCACCGTCATTACCTTCGAGCCCTTGCTGATCAAGGCCGCGGGGCAAGACATCACGCTTTTACACGCCGGGCGTTCCAGTCAGGACATGCACGCGACTTACCGCAGTGCGATTCTGCGGGATAAATTGTTGGAGCTGGCGGATCAGTTGAACATCACGGCGACGACCTTGGTGGACCTGGCCGCCGAACATGCGGATACGGTTGTTCCCAACTACACCAATGGTGTCGCGGCGCAACCCAATAGTTATGGGCATTACTTATTGGGCCACGCGGCCGCGTTGGATCGCGATGCGCAGCGCATACGCGAGGCGTATGCCCGCATCGACCGCTCGCCCATGGGCACCACGGTGCTCAATGGCACCAGTTGGCCGCTGGATCGCGAGCGCATGGCCAAATATCTCGGATTCACGGCGCTGGTCGAAAACGCCTATGACGCATCGCAGATATCTTCCATGGATCAACCTGTTGAAGTCGGCGCCATCGTCACGAGTATTGCGCTGCATACAGGCAACTTCATCGAAGACGTGATGACCCAGTATGCGCAATCGCGTCCCTGGATCTTGCTGCAAGAGGGCGGGGGCAATACCTATGTGTCCAGTGCGATGCCGCAAAAGCGCAACCCCGGCTTATTAAATAATACGCGTAGCGACGCATCGACCGCCGTGACGCTGGCCATGGGGCCGGTCTGGCAGACGCACAACATCACGCCCGGCATGAGTGACCCGAAAGACGTCAAACAGAATGCCGCGATGGTCGATAGCGCGATCGCGTCGTTAAAGCGCTGGGACCGCGTCATGAAGGCGCTGGTCGTCAATCGCGAACGCGCGTTGGAAGAGCTCAATAGCGACTGGACAGCCTCGCAAGAGGTGGCCGACGTGTTGATGCGTCAATACAAGCTGCCTTTCCGCGTGGGTCACCATGTGGCCTCGGAAATCGTGGACTATGCCCGGGCGAACAACGTTTTGCCGCTGGACTTCCCATACGATCAGGCGCGGCGCATCTATGCCGAGGCGGTCAAGGGAACGGACTATCCAGCCGAACTGCCCATGAGCGAAGCGGAGTTTCGTGCCACGCTGGACCCGGTGGCCATCGTGAGAAACCGTCGAACCGTTGGTGGCCCGCAACCCGAGGAAATGCAGCGCATGCTCAAAGAGGCCAAATCGCGTCTGGCGGATCAGGCCGGGTGGATTCAATCGCGACGCGCTCATATCGATCAGTCCTTGGCGCAACTCGATAGTGACTTCGCGAAGCTCGCGGCCAACGCTCCGTCGCATTAAGCCTATCCCGCTCAAGTCATCATATGACTACGTTTCCCGTTAAGATGGCGCTTATTGCGCCTTCTTAGCAGGAGAAACTCATGACCGCCAGCGTCCCTGGCCCCGCGAAACGGAAAACTCTCTCGTCCCAAGTCGCCGAAGAACTGCGCGCCCGGATAGAGGGCGGCGTCTATGCGCCGGGCGATAAGCTGCCGACCGAACAGGCTCTGGTCGAAAAATTCGGCTGCAGCCGGACGGTGATTCGCGAGGCGGTGGCCACCTTGCGCGCCGATGGCCTGCTGGAATCGCGCCAGGGCGCCGGTGTCTATGTCCTGGCGCCGCCCGCGTCGGAGGAAACGCTCACGCTTTTTTCTCACGCGAGCGACAAGATCTCCGACATTATCGAAGAGCTGGAGCTGCGTATCGGCATCGAGGTCGAGGCGGCGGGCTTGGCCGCCGCGCGTAGCTCGCCCGCGCAGGAAGCGGCGATACAGGCAGAACTCGATCATTTCGCGCAACTGATGGCCGAGGGGAAATCCACCGATGAATCGGATTTCCGTTTTCACATGGCCATCGCGGCAGCGACCAACAACACGCGGTTCAAAACTTTTCTCGAGCATATCGGTCGCCGCATGATTCCGCGCGTGAAGTTGCGTACGGTCATGGGCGGGTTCGATCCGCTGCCCAATCGGGATCACACGATTCTGCAAGAGCACCAAGCCATCGCGGATGCGATTTTCGCCAGCGATATCGATAGCGCACGCGACGCCATGCGCCGGCACCTGCTGATCGGCATTCAACGCTACCGATCGCTAAAGCGCAGCGCGGCGACACCAGTGGCGCAGGAAGATTGACGAGCGCCGGCAGTCATACTATGATTTCCGTGGAATTTATATGATGACTTTGTGAGGATCACATGTCGCCCCAAGAGCTCAAGACCCGTATCGCGTCCGGCCTGTTGTCGTTTCCGGTCACCCATTTCAAAGAGGACTTCAGCCTCAACCTGGACAGCTATCAGGAGCATGTAGGCTGGCTGTCGGGTTATGACGCCGCCGCGCTGTTCGCCGCCGGTGGCACGGGCGAAATGTTCTCGCTCACGCCCGAGGAAATCGGCGAAGTCACGCGTGCGGCCAAGGCCGTGGCCGGTAATGTGCCCATCATCTCAGGTTGTGGCTATGGCACCGCCATGGCCAAGGACATCGCCCGCCGTGCCGAGGCCGCTGGCGCCGATGGCCTGCTGCTGCTGCCGCACTACCTGATGGAAGCCCCGCAAGAAGGCATTTATCAGCACGTCAAAGCAGTGTGCGATTCCACGGGCCTGGGCGTCATCATCTACAACCGCGCCAACTCGGTCGCCAGCGCGGACACCGTCGCGCGTCTGGCCGAGGCCTGCCCCAACCTGATCGGCTTCAAAGACGGCACGGGCAAGACCGAGCTGGTGCGCCACATCACGCACAAGCTGGGCGATCGTCTGTCGTACATCGGCGGTATGCCCACGCACGAGTTGTATGCGCAAGGCTTTAACGGACTGGGTCTGAGCACCTATTCGTCGGCGGTGTTTAACTTCGTACCCGAGCTCGCATTGAGCTTCTACAAGGCTCTGAACAGCAACGACAACGCCACCATGGCCAAGCTTCTGGATGCGTTCTTCTTCCCGTTCGCCGCGCTGCGCGATCGGCAAAAAGGCTATGCCGTATCGATGATCAAGGCAGGCGTCGAGCTCATCGGCCACAAGCCCGGCCCGGTACGTCCGCCCTTGACCAACCTGACGGCGCAGGAAAAGGAACAGCTCAAGGCCTTGATCGCGGGCGCCACGGCCTAAGCCACGCGTTTCGCTTTGCCGCGGGAAACACAAAGGCCAGACACTGTGCTACGCAGTGTCTGGCCTTCTGCTATTTTCACGCGACCGGCAAATCCGAGGAATTTCCGGACAGCTACCGGATCGCGCAGCCCATCACGTTAGGGATTTATCCCCGAGGTCACGGCTGTATCGGTGCGAAGTATGTCAACGTCGCGCCCAGGCCCCACAACAGAATCAGCACCAGCGGGATGTGCACGAGCAACTGCACAAACGTAAAGCCGATCAGATCGCGCGCCTTCAGTCCCAATACACCCAGCAGCGGCAGCATGTAGAACGGGTTGATCAGATTCGGCAGCGCTTCGGCCGCGTTATAAATCTGTACCGCCCAGCCCAAGTGGTATTGCAGATCGTTGGCCACCTGCATCACGTACGGCGCCTCGATGATCCATTTGCCACCGCCCGACGGAATGAAAAAGCCCAGGATCGCCGAGTACACGCCCATCAACAGGGCATAGGTATCGTGCGAGGCGATACGGACAAAGAATTCCGAGATGTGATGGGCAATCGTCACGCCGTCCGAGCCTTGCACCGTTGTCATGATGGCCGCGATCGAGCCGTACAGCGGAAACTGAATCAGCACGCCCGTCGTGGTGGGCACGGCGCGCGCGACGGCATCGAGAAAGCTGCGCGGACGCCAGTGCAGCAGGGCGCCCGCCATCAGGAACAGCAGGTTGTACGTGTTCAAACCAGAGATCGCCAGGATCGCGGGCTTGGTGGCGAACTCGTGCCAAAGCCAGCCACCGGCCAGCGCCACAAGGACGATGATCAGGAACGGGCTGTACTCCAGCCATTCGCCGGGACGCGTGCGCGGCGGCAGGTCGGGCACGACCACCACGGGGTCGATCCCGCAAGCCTGGGCGTCGCGCGCGCCTTTTTCACCGGGGGCGGTCATATACGCGATGATGATGGAGGCCACCATCAAGACCAGCAGCATGGCGCCGGACTGCCACAGGAAAATCGTTTCCGTAAACGGAATCACGCCCGTGATGGCCAGGATCGACGGCGGCAAGCTGGCGGGGTTGGCCTGCAATTGCGCGGCCGACGAGGACAGGCCCAAGGCCCACACGGCGCCCAGTCCCAGATAGGCGGCCGCGCCCGCGGCCCGATAGTCCATCTTGATATCGGTGCGACGCGCCAGGGCCTTGACGAGCAAGCCGCCAAACACAAGGCTCAGACCCCAGTTCAACAACGACGCCGTCATCGAAATCAGCGCCACCCAGGCCACGGCCGTGCGGCCATTGCGCGGGATTTTCGCCAGCAAATCAATCAGGCGCGAGGCAGGCTTGGAGCTCGCCACCACGTAACCCCCGATCACCACGAACGCCATTTGCATCGTGAACGGAATCAGACTCCAAAACCCGTCGCCGAATGCCTTGGCGGTGTCACCGGCCGGTGCGCCCATTGCCAGCGCGGCCAGCACCACGATGAGCACGCCCATCGTGGCAAAGACCCAGGAATCGGGAAACCAGCGTTCCGCCCAGCTCGCGCAACGCATGGCGAACCGGGCTGACCGGCTTTCCTGTAATGATGTAGCCATCTTGAATTCTCCAGTATTTATGTATCTAGACGCTTGTCGCGAGGGCCGGCATGGGTGCGCTCGCGCAACAGCGCGGGAGGACTGTACCGCAGTTTGGAACCTGTATTTTTTACCCGGAATCTAATGGCAGTGGCACTTGACCCCCGGGAGGATGTGCGTAAAGCGCTGCCGCAGGGATGGCTATACAAAGTGATGGCCGGCGAAATCCGGCTGATGGGAGGAAGCCGGTTAGCGGCGGGGAGGAAGCCGGTTCGTGGCGGGCGGCGTCTGCCGTATGGCGGTCTTAGCTCGCTTTTCGCGTAGTCTTGCGGGCCGCGCTTTTCTTCGCCGTCTTGGTGGCGCTGCGCTTGGTTTCTTTCGGTGGGGGTGCAGTCGCCACATGCAACTGTTCGACCCATGCCAAGTCGTCAAGATAGCTCAGGAACTGATGCAGATAACCCGGCGACACATCGCGCATGAACGACAACGTGCGATGCACCAAGTGGCCGGAGTTCAAGGGGCCGGCGTTTTCGTGTACCTGTTCCTCGGACTGCTGGATACGACGGTTGGCGCTCACGCGTGACCAGATGGCGCGGAATTCGTCGAGGACCGGCAGTTCTGGATAATTCCCGCGCAGGTTCATGAGGGTGTCGGACTCGTGCGGCACAGCCAGCGAAGCAAAGCGCGCCATCGTGTCCTCGGGGGCTCCTTGTGTTTGCGTGGCGCTGTGTGCGTCCGCGTCCGCGTCGGCGTTCACGTTCGCTGCTTCGATGCGCAGCGCATAGCGTTCGACCAGCGTCCGCAAACGTGCCTGCAACACGCGGCGCACGCGCTCATCCTCGGCTTGCTCGGCCCGGGCGAGCAGGGTGTCCATCAAACTGAACGACAACACATCGATGCGATCCAGCCCCTGCTCGCGCCAGGCTTGCAGGGTTTGTCGCAGCGTGGCGAAAGCTTGCTCAGTCACCCGCTGATCCTGCCGAGTTGGATGATTTCGGAATGGGTGCGATTTCGACGCGTCGATTGCTTGCGCGCCCCGCCTCGTCGCTGTTGTCGGCGACCGGACGCTGCTCGCCAAAAGCGGCCGCAAATACGATATCCGGCGAGATGCCTTCCGTGATCAGCGCGCGCGTGACGGTCAGGGCGCGCTGGGCTGACAGTTCCCAGTTATCGGCATAACGACGATTGTTCTGATGGATGGGCTGATCATCGGTAAAGCCGCTGACCATCAATACTTCGTCGTGGGTCTTCAAATACTCGGTCAGCGGCTCGATCAGGCTTTGCAGCACGGCGCGGCCCTCGGGTTGCAGCTGATCGGAATTCAATGCGAACAACACGCTGCCGCTAATACCGATGCGGCCATCGACAAGCGTCACTTGGCCAGCGGCGAGCGGCACGGCAAGCGCTTGCTCCAGCGCCTGACGACGTTGGGTCTCTTCCTCGCGGTGTTGCACTTCGGTTTGCAGACGATCCGACAGGTCCAGGCGCTTCTTTACCTCGGATTCCAGCGCGGTCGACAACTCGAGCTGCAGCGCGATCACGCCGACCAGGATCAGCACGAACGCACCCATCAGCACCGACATCAAATCGCCGAATACCGCCCAGGCCACGGAAGAGGGCTCTACCCCTGTATCGATGTCGTCGTTCATGCCGGCGTATCAGTGTGGGCCACGGCTTGCTGCTGACCGGCGAGCCGTTGCAAGTCTTCGATGATTTGCTTTTGCGACAGGATGCTCAGGTCCACAACTTCGCGCGCCTGCGCGACGTAGTAGGCCAGTTGCTCGTCGCTGCGCGCCATGGATTTATCCAATGCGGCTTCGACGCGTTGCAAATGCTCGAGCAACTTGTCGTTGGATTGTTGGAAGCGTTCGACCGAGGTGCCGAAGACTTCACCCAGGCTGGCGACTTCCACCGCGCTGCCGGTCAGTTGGGCCGACACGTCGGCGAGTTTCTCGGTCTCGCGTTGCACGTGAGCGGTGAACTGCGAGCCCACGCGTTCGAGTAGTTCCGACGAATGCGAAATAAGGCTGTCCACCGTCTCGCGCTGCTGGGTCGAAGCGTGATTGACCGCGTCCAACAGCGTGCTGAGCGTGTCCATCAAGCGAGTGCGTTCCTCCAGCATCTCGTTATCGCGCGCCATGGCGTCGGTGAGCTTCTGGCGCAACTCGGAAATTACGGAGGCAGCAACGCGCGGCGCCTCGGCCGCGGCTTGGACCAGTTGCGCGACTTCGGCGATGGTCTCGCTCGCGTGTGTCTTCGTGCTGGTGGCGATCTCGTCCGCGGTACGGGCCAGGGTGTCGCAGATTTCCTGCTGGCGTTGCGCGGCTTGGGTGCTGGCTTGCTCCCATTCCTGACGCAGCGTGTAGGCCGTGTTTTCCAGCGATACGTTCAGGCTGGAGGCAATATCGTCAAACGTATTGTGCAGCGACGAGGCGGTGTTCTCCAACGTCACAGTCAGTGTAGACGTGGTGCCTTGCAAGGAAGCGCTCAGAGATGCGGCCGTGTCTTCCATGCGCGCACCGATGCTGTTGGTCGTGTCTTCAAGCGAGGTGGTCAGTGCCTGGGTCGTGGTAAGCAACGCGGCGTTCAGCGAGGAAGCGGTGTCGTCCAGTTTCGCGCCCACGGTGTCCGTCGTTTTCTCGAGCGACGTGTTCACGATTTCGACCGTGCCTTGCAGCGAGGACGTGAGCGTAGTAGCCGTGCTCTGCAGCGATTCGCTCAGCGATGTGGCGGTCGTCTGCAGCGTAGCGTCCAGCGTGGTTGCTGTTTTTTCCAGCGAGGCGTTGAGCGCATTGGCCGTGCTTTGCAAGGTGCCATCCAGCGACGTCGCGATGTCTTGCATCGTCGTCCCGACGGCGCTCGCGGATTTTTCAAGCGTGGTGGCCAATGCGTCGGTGCGCGATTGCAGCGACTGATTCAACGAGTCCACGGTGGACTGGATAGATGCGTTGACCGTCTGCGCCGTGGTCTGAAGCGTCGCGCTTATCTCTTGCGCGTGGCCTTGCATCGAGGCGTTGACGGTCTGCGCCGTGCCTTGCAGCGAGCTGTTGACCGTCTCGGCCGCGCTTTGTAATGCGCTGCCGACGGTCTGCGTGGTGTTTTCCAGCGAACGGTTCCAGGTTGCCGCCACCTTGTCGAGCGAGGTCTTCCAGGTGTCCAGTCGCTGCTGATCCAGGGAAATCAGACGGTCTTGCAAATCCACATGCGACTGACGCAGCTCGGCGATGACCTCGGCCGCGGCTTTCGGGGCTTCGGACACGATATGCAGCAGCTGTGCGACCTCGCGGATGGTGTCGCGCGCTTGGGCTTGCGTCTGCGTGGAGAGTTCCTGCGCCGTGCGAGCCAGGGTATCGCAGATGGCTTGCTGGACTTGTGCGGCTTGGGTGCCTGATTGCGCCCATTCCTGGCTGAGCGTGGCGGCTGTGCTCTTGAGCGAGGAGTCCAACGATGTGGTCATGCCCTCGACCGATCTTTGCAGTGTCGCCGCCGTGTCGGTGAGCGACGCGGTCAACGACGACGCCGTGGTGGCCATCGTGTTGTGCAGGGCGCCAGCGCTCGTCTCCAGCGATTGATTCCAGTGCGAGGCGATGTGATCGAGCGTGGACTTCCAATCGTTCAGGCGCTGCTGATCTTGGGCGATCAGTTGCGACTGCAGATCCACATGCGACTGACGCAGCTCGGCGATGACCTCGGCCGCGGCCTTGGGCGCCTGCGACACGGTGTGCAGCAATTGCGACACTTCCGAGATGGTCTCGCGTGCATGCGCCTGGGTTTGGTCGGTCAGTTCGCGCGCGGTGGTGGCGAGCGTCTGGCAAATGCGCTGCTGCTGATCCGCGGCGCTGGCGGTAGTCTGTTGCCACTGTTCGCGCAGGCTGGCGCTGGTGGCCTTGAGCGACGCGTCCAGCGAGGCAATCACGTCCGCGAGAGACGCCTGTAGCGTCGAGGCGGTGTGCGTCATCGTCTCATGCACGCTGCCGGCCGTGCCCTGCAGCGAAGTGTTCCATTTCGCGGCGAGGGCCTCGATCGAGGACTGCCAGCTGTCCAGACGCGCCTGATCCTGTGCCACGAGTTTGTCTTGCAGCTCGGTATGCGACTGACCGAGGCTATGCACCAGGGCCTGCGCGTGTCGCTCCAATGTCGCAGCGGCGGTCGTGAGCGCACGCTGGTTGTCTTCGGCCAGACGGCTGTTGGTCTGTTCTTGTTTAGCCAGTGCTTGCTGCCAGATATCGGCGACCGACGAAGTCGTGGCCTCGAAGCGTCCGGACAGGGTTTCCAGCTGTTGACGGATGGCCAACGCCAGCGTGTCCTGCCACGCACTGGTCTCGCGCGCCAGGCCGGCAAGCGTCTGCTGCACGGCGGGTTGGATCGCCTCGCCAGCGGCTCGGGCGCTTTCCACCACGGTTTGTTTTAGCGATGCTTCCAATGAGCCGGCCAGACGCGTGTAGGCCATCTCTGTCCGGCCATAGAAGGCATCCTGACTGGTCGCCAGGCGCTCGTGCAGCGCGTTCGTCTGCTTTTCCATCGCCGCGATCATGGTCTGCAGGCGATCGACCAGCTCGGGCATGGCATGGGCTTGTTGCTGCAGCAACTTATAGGTTTGCTCGCCCTGATGGTTTTGGCTAAAGGGGCGTAGCGTGGTGGCGATCATCACATCCAGCGACTGCGCGGCCTGAATACGCGAGCGGCGGCAAATCGTCGCCAGCAGTCCCAAAGCCGCCGAGGTCGCCACCCCGGCGACCGAGGTGCCAAAGGCAAATCCTAGTCCCTGAATCGGCGAGGCAAGCGATGACCGGATCGCCTGCAGATCCACCGCGCTTTCAAGCGCGATACCCGTGCCGCGCAACGTGGCCACCATGCCCAGGAAGGTCCCCAGCATGCCGAGCAACACCAGCATTCCGACCAGATAGGGCGTGAGCGCAGGCCCAGGCAGCGCAACGCGCGGGCCTTCAATGCGCAGACGGACCGCACCACGCAAATTGGCAGGCAGCTGAGTCAGCCAGCCATCCAGACTGGCTGGCGCGACCGTCAGGCCATTGACGGCCGACGCCAACGCGTTGGTTGCGCGCTGATAGCGCAGCAGCTCTATCGCGCCTGTCAGATACACCACGCCGATCAGCCCGATGATGGCCAGGGCCAGCGGGTTGCTACCTATGTAGCCAGCGCCAATCCAACCTGCAACGGCCAGACCGGCCAGGAAAACGACAAGAGAGATAAGGGTTCTAGTCATAGGGGGTCAGTTAACGATCACGCAAGGCGGCCAGCAAGCCTTCGATCGGTTGTAAACGGATATCCAATTCGGCCAGCAGCACGCTGCGCATATCTTTGCGAAACGTGGCCAGCCAGCCCGGCACGGGAGGCGTCACGGGCTGATTGGCGCGCGGCGCGAGGCGGCTATTGATCAGCGGCACGGCGCGCTTGGGCAGCGCGGCCTTGGTGGCCGGGGAGGGCGCTGCGGTCTCTGGCATGGTCTGCGCAGTCGGAGTCCCAGTCCCGGTCGCGCTCTCGGTTTTGGCCGCACTGCCGCCGACTGTAGAAGCGTCGCTCGCGCCGGGCTCGCCAGGCGACGGCTTAAGAGGCTGCGCTTGCTGCGGCGCGTCGGACGTCTCCGCGTTCTGTGCCGGCGCATCGGCACGTTGGGCCGCTTCTTTCGCCGCCATCTCCGCGCTCTGACGCAGATGCTTGAAATGCTTTTCCAGCATTCCGGGTATGGCGGCCAACAGGCGGCGTTCCTGAATGCTCAACGAGCGCTCGACGATGGCGTCCACCATGGCCAGACGTGCCCGTGCGGGTGTCTGGGCGGTGAGGGCAGCACGCAAGTTCACGCGTAGCTTGGCTATATGCGTCTCCATTGCCTGCTGCAGGGTCTGATACCGTTGACGATAAATGGTGAAATTCGTCATGGCCTCGGCGGGCGACGGCGGCTTCACGCCAGGGCGAGTAGGCACGAATACGTCGGCCACAAAGGCTTTTTCGTCGGCGATGGCATGCCCCAGCGCTGCGCGCATGCGTTCGTAGTCGCGCTCGAGCGCGCTGTCCAGAGCCTGCGTGTTGGGCGTCACCGCCAACGGCTTGCCCTCGAGCACCGTTGACAAGGCGATCGCATCCGTCCAGCCCAGCCAGAGGCTGAGACGGTCGGATAGCGATTGGCGGGACTCGGAAACGTCAGCGTCCGTCAGTCTGGCAAGCAGACGGATAAGCGTAGGACCGCTGACGCCTCGCCGGGGGACTTGCACCATAAGGCTGCGGGCAAAATCCGGCAGTTTACAAGCAGTGGGCCGGATGGGCACGCAATGAGGCCATTTCGGGCAATTTAACCTCCTGTAACCGGGGAAAGCACGCAAATGCGCGCACAGATTCTACGCGACACATGCGCATGGGGTGGCTCCCCCATGCGCATGTTGCGTGAATCCCTCCTGTCGGCCCGATTGACGGCGCGGGCGTGGCCAGGAAATGGCTGCGGGTTCAGGTGGTGGGAATCAGCGAGTCAGCGTTCCCTGATCGGTGGCAGCCAGGTGACGCCGCACCTGGCGGGTTCCAGGGCCTCACTGCGCATTCGGCCCCAGTTGTTCGACGATTTTTTTCCACTTTTCGTATTCGGCGTGGGTGAACTTGTCGAAATCATCGGGCGTGCCGCCCACGGCGATCGCGCCTTCGCTTAGCATCGCCTCCTTGAGTGACGGTAGGGCATCATTGACGCCTTTATTGATCGTCGTCACAACTTCCTGGGGCGTATTTTTGGGGGCGAAGAAACCGAACCACGATCCGGCATCGAAATCGGGAAACCCTTTCTCGGCCACAGTCGGCAGATCGGGTAGCGAGGCCAGCCGCTGTTTGGTGCTAAGTGCCAGCGGTCGCAATTTGCCCGCACGAATTTGGCCCATGACCGAAGGAACCGTGGCGAACATGAAGTCCAGGCGTCCCGCGATCAGATCATTGATCGCATCGGCTCCCTTATAGGGGACGTGCGTGGCGTCTTTCGCGCCGAGCTGTTGCATCAGCAGGTGGCTCGCCAGGTGTGACGAGGTGCCTACGCCGGTGGACCCATAATTCAACGATTTTTTCGTTTTCGCGTATTCCAGAAATTCGTCGAACGTCTTGACCGGCAGTTCTGGCGGCACGACCAGGACATTGGGTACCGTGGCGATCTGGACGATCGGGACCAGGTCAGTCAGCGGATCGTAGCTCAGCTTCGTGAGCGAGGGGTTCACGGCAATGGGCCCGACCGAGTCGACGATCAGCGTATAGCCGTCGGGATCAGATCGCACCACATATTCGGTGCCGATATTGCCGCCCGCACCCGGCCGGTTTTCGACGATGAAAGACTGCTGGAGCGCCTGGCTGAGATGTTCGCTCGTGCTGCGCGTCAACTTATCGGTTGTGCCTCCCGCGGTGAAGGCCACGACCACCTTGACCGGACGTTCCGGGTAGGCGGCACGGGCCGGGGATGCTGCGACGATCCCGAATAGGGCCGCGGCGGCCAAGGCAGTGCCTATGGTCTTCTTCATACTGTCTCCTCGTGGTTGTCTTGTAGTGCTCAGCCTTGTCGTGCTGGGATGGCTCAGTGCCGATAACTCGGGTCCATGCGATCCAACTTACGCAGCAACGCCGGCCATTCCATGACGCCGTAGGGACGGCGCGTGCCGGGTTGGTAGTTGTTCCACGTCTCCTGTAACACCTCGGGCGGGACGGCTTGCAGCGGCTGCTGCGTGGCTTGCGCGGCCAACTGGGCCCGGCACGCAAGCTCGAGCCTATGCATCCAGTTGAACGCCTCGCCAATCGTGCGGCCGACGGTCAGCGCACCGTGATTGCGCAATATCAGCGCCTCGCCGTCGCCCAGGTCCTCGATCAAGGACGCCTGTTCCTTGGTATCCAGCACCACGCCCTGATAATCGTGATAGCCAATTTTCAGGAAACGCATAGCGGTCTGTGTCAGCGGCAATAACCCGCAAGCGAGCGACGATACGGCCATCGAAGCCCAGCTATGGGTATGTATCACGCAGTCAACTTCATGACGCGCACGATGAATCGCACTGTGAATGACATAGCCGGCTTTGTTAATGCCGTAGTTCAGCTCGCCGAAATCCGGTTTGGCCAGAATATTGCCGTCGAGATCGACCTTGATCAGGCTGGAGGCCGTGATCTCCTCGTACATCATGCCGTACGCATTGATGAGAAAGGCCCCGTCTTCACCAGGCACGCGTGCCGAGATATGGTTGGCCATCATATCGGCCATGCCATAGTGTTCGACCAACCGGTAACAGGCCGCCAGATCGACGCGCGCCTGCCATTCTTCGGGGGAACATTTCTCTCGCATGGAGGGGATTTGCAATACACCAGGTCCAGGCATCGTTTTGTCTCGTGGGATTTATCAGAATTGGAATTGGCGCTGCTTTCGTTCAGCGTCGCTGAATCTAGGGTAAGAGGAGTTGGCAACCGCAGGTAGAGCGCGGAAGTGAAGGCCGCTTCACATATCGTGAAGGGTAGGGATGGTGCGTCGTGCCGGGGTCTTGAAGTCCGCTGCCCCCCAATACCGCATGGATGTTGGGGGGCAGCTTGTGTTATTACGCGCTCACGCTGTCGCGAAAAGCAGGTTCCCTATTTCAGGGACGCGTTCCCGTATATCCCGGGCTTTGCAAGTCGTGATAATGGAACTGGGCCCGCGCCTTGTCCATGCGCATGCCGCTGCGGATGGCTTCGCGCAACTGGTTTTCCTGCAAGGTGATCTGCTCGGCGGCGCTCAGAATCGCATCTTCCTGCGCCTGCGGCAGCACCACGACGCCGTCAGGGTCGCCCACGACGATGTCCCCCGGATTCACGGTCACGCCGCCGATGTTGACGGCGACTTGCAGTGCCTTGAGCTGAATACGGCCTTTGCCGGTGCGCATCCAGGTGTTGCGGCTGTAGATCGGATAGCCCAGAGAGCGGCAGAGCGCGACATCGCGGTTGTTCCCGTCAATCACCGTTCCCGCCATGCCGCGCCGGTGGGCCGCTTCCGTCAGGATGTTGCCCCACGTGCCCACATCGTCTTTACCCTGATTGTCGATGACGATCACGCTGCCCGGCGGCACGTCGTCGATGAATTCCCCCACGGTTCCTGGTTGATCCTGTACCGCCTCGTACAACACCGTATATGCGCGACCCGCCATACGGAAATTCGGATCGCAGGGACGGATCTTGTGGCATTGACCGACGATCGAGAGACGGTCCAATGCGTCGCTGAGCGCGGCGCAATCGAGTTTGGATGCTCGCAAAACGTTTGCATCAGTGGCGTGCTGCGTCATAACTACCTCGTACGATGAGAAAGGTTTATTCAATAGAGATGCCGGCTTCGCGGATGACCGGTTGCCAATACGCGATATCTTTGCGGACCTGTTCATCCAGCTGTGTGGGGGTCATATAACGGACCTGCACGCCGACTCCATCCAAAGACTGCTGCACCCGTTCGGTCGCCAGCGTCTTTTTCACCGCTTCGGTCAGCTTGGCGACGACATCGTCCGGCGTATCGGCGGGTGCAAACAGCGCGACCCAGGCGTCGAGGACAAAGTCGGGAAAACCGGCCTGCGCCGTCGTCGGGACATCGGGCAGGAAGGGCAGGCGTTTTTCGCTGGCGACCGCCAGCGGGCGCAGTTGACCGCTACGGATGAAGCCGACCACCGAGGGCGGCGTGGCCACGGTGATTTCCACATTGCCCGCGATCACGTCCTGCACCGCCGGACCCGCTCCCTTGTAGGGCACATGGACGATGTCCACGCCCGTGCGCTGCTTGAAGAGCTCCACCCCGATATGGGGCACCGAGCCATTACCCGATGTGGCGTGATTCAGCGTTTTCGGGTTTTTCTTCGCATAGTCCACTACGTCCTGCAGGGTCTGGAAAGGCTGCTTGGGGTTGACCGTCACGATGTGCGGCGAGACCACCAGCATCGCGACCGGCTTGAAATCCTTGATCGGATCCCAGTCCAGTTTGGGATACATCACCGGGTTTCCCACATGGAACATGGAATAGCCCGCCAGCAGGCTATAGCCGTCCGGTTTAGACCGCGCAACATGGGTGGCGGCGATGTTTCCACTGGCGCCGGGCCGGTTTTCCACAATGACGGTCTGGCCGAGATTCTCCGCCAGGGTCGGCGCGATGATGCGCGAGACCTGATCAAGGATACCGGCGGGGGCCACGGGCACCGTGATTTTGACGGGACGCTGGGGGAATTCGGTGGCGAACGCCGGGGAGATGGCGCTTGCCAGCAACAGGCCGGCCAAGAAGGGTTTCATTGTCTGCTCCTCAGTTATTGGTGTTGTAATATCCTAAGAGGCTTCTGTAATTACAGCGCTATCCCGAAAAATATTTTTATGACGAGTCCGCATAGCACCCCAGAGCGCATCCGCCTGAAACTTCAATCAGAGATCGAAAGCGGCACCTTGCGCGCCGGCGAGGTCATTGATGAAAAAGCCATGGCCGCAAAATACGGGGTGTCGCGCACCCCCATCCGAGAAGCGCTTTTGATGCTCGCCGCGCAAAAGCTGGTCGTCACGGTGCCCCGCGCGGGCAGCATGGTGTACAAGCCATCGGCAATAGAGCTGATCGCGCTGCTTGAGTATTTGGGGGAACTGGAGGGCGTCGCCGCGCGCCTGGCGGCCTTGCGGATGACCGCCGAGCAGCGCAGCCACTTGATGCAGATTCATCAGTCATCCGAGTCGCTGGCTCAATTGGGCGAGCGCCACCGCTATGAGGAGGCCAACCGGGCCTTGCATGAACATATCTATCACTGCAGCGGCAATCTCGTGATTAACGAGGAAATCGTCCATGCCCAGCGGCGTCTGTCGAATTTCCGCCGGCACGTTTTCAACCAGCCCGGTCGTCTGCGGGCGTCTTTTGCTGAACATACTGCCTTGGTGAACGCGCTTGTGGCGGGAGATGGCGATATGGCGGCATCGGCGATGCGCGAACACATCATTGGCAAAGGCAAGGCCTTTGCCGATCTGGTCTTGGTGAATGCCTGAGCTCATACGGTGGCCTGTCGCAGGCTGTCTCTGACATCGCTGTTTTAAAGCTAGTGGGAAATTTGTGAGCCCAACCCCTATTGCACGGCCTCGTGAAGCGTTAGGATCATGCGTTTACCCGATTTTCGTCAGACCACTCAGCAAGGACACTAGCTATGAAATACCGCCGTCTCGGCCGCAGTAACCTGCGTGTTTCCCCTCTGTGCCTGGGCACCATGATGTTCGGGCAACAGACCCCTTTCGAGGAGGCCGAACGCATTGTCGCGTCGGCCCGAGACGCGGGCATCAATTTCATCGATACGGCCGACGTTTATAACGAAGGCAAATCTGAAGAGGTGGTGGGTAAACTGATCGCCCCGCACCGGCACGACTGGGTGTTGGCCACCAAGATGGGTAATGCCGTCGCCAAGGCCCCCAATCATTCGCATTACTCGCGCCAGTGGATCGTGCGTAGCGTCGAGACCAGTTTGCAGCGGCTCGGTACGGACTATATCGACATCCTGTATATGCATCGCGATTACCACCAAGAGAATCTGGAAGAGGCGGTGCTCGCGCTGGGCGACCTGATACGCGCGGGCAAATTGCGCAGTTTCGGTGTGTCGAATTTCCGTGGCTGGCGTATCGCCGAGATCACTCACCTCTGCCGGGATCTGGGCGTGCCGCAACCCGTGGTCTGCCAGCCGTACTACAACATGCTCAATCGCGGTCCTGAAGTCGAAATCCTGCCGGCCTGCGGTCATTTTGGGTTGGGCGTGGTGCCCTATAGCCCGATCGCGCGCGGTGTGCTCACGGGCAAATACGCACCGGGTCAGGCCCCAGCGCCCGACACGCGCGCCGGCCGTGGTGACAAGCGCATCATGGATACCGAGTTCCGGGAAGAATCGCTAAAGATCGCCGCCGAGTTGGTGGCCTATAGCCAGGAACGCGGTATCAAACCGGGCCATTTCGCCACGGCTTGGGTGCTTGCCAACCCGCTGGTGTCCTCGGTGATCGCCGGCCCCCGTACGCTCGCGCAAATGGAGGACTACTACGGCGCGGTCGATCTGGAGATCACACCCGAGGAGGAAGCCATGGTCGATAACTGGGTCACGCCGGGGCACGCCTCGACGCACGGGTACAACGACCCGAACTATCCCTTCTACGGTCGTCCGGTCAAAGTCGCCGGCCGCTGATACCCTTTGGCCCCGCTTGTCGGGGCCATGCACTTGCACTACAGCGCCACCCGGGCGCATCATGCCCTAAAAGCGCCTCCCGCGCCCCGCGTGGGGCGCTCGGCGGTCATGCCCATCCGACCGCCGTCAGAGCGGCACGCGCGCGCTCGGCTCCCGGGCCTTGAAAACCGCGAACTCGCCGCTACCTACGAACTATGGCCAAGAGGGCAAGTTCATGAGATCGCGAGATTTTTCATCCTGGATCTGGGGCGACGCCTTGTCGCTGTTGGAGCATGCCGAACGATTGCACCGGCACGCGTTACGCGCGGGGGCCAACGACTCCCCGCATTGGGAACCCCCCATCGACATCATTGAAACCGCTACCGCGGTGCTGGTGTACGTGGCATTGCCAGGGGTTCCTTCCGATACGCTGGTTGTGGCATTCGACCCCGGTGGTATTACGGTGTCTGGCACCCGCCCGATGCCGTGCGCGGCCAACGCCCGCATCCACCGGTTCGAGATCCCCTATGGCCGTTTTCGCCGACGCATCGCACTGCCACTGCATGCGCTGGAACCCGAGTCTTCCGCACTGGAAGACGGTTGTCTGGTCATTACACTCAATAAAGTCAGGGAGCTGCGATGAGCGAGGCCCGTATTCTGCCCGATGACGCGCGCATCATTATTCCGCTGCGCGACGCGGTGTTGTTTCCCGGCGTGCTGTCGCCGGTCACCGTGCGCAGGGAGTCTTCTATTGCGGCCGCGCAAGAAGCGGTCAAGCAAGAGCGCGCGGTCGGCTTTCTGCTGCAACGCGATCCCGCTAAAACCGACATCGGTCCCGAGGATTTATGCTGGGTTGGCACCGAGGGCCCCATCGCCCGCTACATCACCGGGCAGGAAGGCGCGCATCATCTACTGGTCCAGGGTCAGGCGCGCTTTCGCGTGCTGGAATTCCTGGAAGGTTGGCCCTATATGGTCGCGCGCGTGGCGCAGATCGAGCAAACGGACGAGCAAGACAGCGAGGTCGAGGCGCGTTTCCTGCAGCTAAAGGAGCGCGCCATCGAGGCCATCGGGCTGCTCCCCAACATGCCCGCCGAACTCGCCGAGGTCGTGCGCGGCATTGAATCGCCGGGCCTGCTGGCCGATATGGTCACGCACATGATCGACCTCAAGCCCCAGCAAAAGCAGGACATTCTGGAGACCTTTAGCCTGGCACGGCGTCTGGACAAAGTCATAGAACTGCTTGCCGGCCGCGTGGAAGTGCTGCGCCTGTCCAAGGAAATCGGCGACCGTACCCGCGCACAATTCGACGAGCGCCAGCGCGAAACCGTGCTGCGCGAACAACTGCGCCAGATCCAGAAGGAACTCGGCGAACTCGACGATAGCGCCGAGGAAATCGCGCGGCTGAAAGAGCGCATCGAGTCTGCCGGTATGTCCGAGGAAGTGCTCAGCCATGCCCGCAAAGAACTCGGCCGCCTGCAACGCATGGGCGAATCCAGCGGCGAGTCCGCCATGCTGCGCACGTATCTCGAATGGCTGACCGAGCTGCCCTGGAAACCGACGCCACTGGAACCTATCGATCTGGCCGAGGCGCGCAAAATCCTGGACGAAGATCATTTCGGCCTGGACAAGATCAAGCGTCGCATCCTTGAATACCTGGCGGTGCGAAAGCTCAATCCGCAAGGCCGTAGTCCGATCTTATGCTTCTCCGGGCCCCCGGGTGTGGGCAAGACCTCGTTGGGCCAATCCATAGCGCGTGCGACCGGCCGTGCGTTCCAACGCGTGGCGCTCGGCGGCGTACACGACGAAGCCGAAATTCGCGGGCATCGTCGCACCTACCTGGGTGCCTTGCCGGGCAATGTCATCCAGGCGATGCGTCGCGCGGGCACGAATAACCCCGTGATCATGCTCGACGAAATCGACAAGCTGGGCGCGGGCGGTTTTCATGGTGACCCAGGCAGCGCATTACTCGAAGTGCTGGACCCCGAGCAAAATCAAAAATTCCGCGACAACTATCTGGGCGTGGATTTCGATCTGTCGCACGTCATGTTTATCTGCACGGCCAACGTGCTCGATACGATTCCGGGGCCGCTGCGCGACCGGATGGAGATCATCCAACTACCGGGTTACACCGAAGAGGAAAAAATCCAGATCGCGCGCCGGTATCTGGTGGCGCGCCAACTCGAATCGAACGGTCTGACCGACCAGCAGGCCGAGGTCACCGACGCCGCGTTGTCCTCCATCGTGGGCGATTACACCCGCGAGGCGGGCGTGCGTCAGCTCGAACGCGAGATCGGGGCGGTATTGCGTCATGTCGCGATGCAGGTCGCGGAAGGTCAGGCCGAACACGTCCGCGTCGACAGCGAGGACCTGCCCGCCATTCTCGGACCGCATCGTTTCGAGAACGAGGTCGCCTTGCGTACCAGCGTTCCGGGCGTGGCAACGGGCCTTGCCTGGACGCCGGTGGGCGGCGACATTCTCTTCATCGAAGCCAGCAAGACCCCCGGCTCCGGCCGCCTGATCCTGACGGGGCAATTGGGCGACGTGATGAAGGAAAGCGCGCAGACCGCGCTGACCTTGGCCAAAATCTGGAGCAGCGATTCGCTGGAAAAAACGGACGTGCACATCCACGTGCCCGCCGGCGCCACGCCCAAGGACGGTCCCAGCGCCGGCGTGGCGATGTTCCTGGCCGTGGCCTCGTTGCTCTCTGGCCGTCCGGTGCGCTCGGACATTGCCATGACGGGTGAAGTCAGTTTACGCGGCTTGGTGCTACCGATTGGCGGTGTTAAGGAGAAAACGCTCGCCGCGCTGCGCGCAGGCATCACGACGGTGATGATCCCGCGCCGTAACGAAAAAGACCTGGAAGACGTGCCCGCCGAAGCTCGTCGCAAGCTGACTTTCCTGCTCCTGGACCGTATCGAGGACGCGGTGGAGTATGCGCTGGAGCCGGAAAATCAGGCTGAACAGGCCGTCGCGGGCTGATATTTGGAACCTAGGACGCGTCCTAGTTACCAAGCGTACGGTAAGGGATGATTCCTGCTCCGGGTTTGAGCATCGCCGTCGGCGTTCCTGGAGCAGAGGCCACTCTGGGAGACGAACCGTGACGATTGGTGTTGGGACAGTATTGCCGATATGGCCCGAAAAGGGTTCAGACTACGGAGTTGCATCGCAGAGGGACATTGAGCAGGCGACAGCCACGCTGTGGTCATTGACGAAAAATCATGACGTGGATGGCATCCGGGCTTTTTTTCGCGGGGGGCCACCGCCGGCGGTGATTGCGAGTTTGGCGCAAGGCGATACGCCTTTACATTGGGCCGCGCGCTTGCGATGGATCAACGAAGCCGCGGGGGGATCCTCGTCCGCTAAAGTCAACTCACATGGCGTGGACGTACTGTTGACGCTGATCCAATATCTGCCGGCCGTCGCCGTCAATGCCCGCAACGAAGCCGGACTGACGCCTCTGATGGTGGCCGCCGAGGCCGGTCAGGACTATAGCGCCAGGGTGTTGCTACGGGCGGGTGCCTCACAGACGGCGGCCGACAAACGCGGATGGACGCCGCTGTTTTTTGCGGCCTATTCGGGCGCGGTGAGTGTCATCGTGACCCTGTTGGGATCGGTCTTGGGGGCCGAGGGCGTTTGGCAGGCGTTGAACCATCGGGATTCACAAGGCAACACTGCCTTTATGACTGCCATCGCCAATGGCAACTTGGAAGCCGCCAGGGAACTCCTGGATCGCGGATCCGATATCAACGCGACCAACGCCGAGGGCAGAACGGCATTGATGCTTGCGGAGTTAAGCGAAATGACCACGGGGGCAGAAATCGCCTGGCTGGTCGAATCGGGCGCCGATGAAAACATCAAGGACCACGCCGGTATGACCGCGATGCAGTATATCGACGCAACGATCGATGGCTTCGAAAGCGCATCGCGAGTGGAACGCTGACGCGCAGCGCCCGCGCGACGCGCAAGAGTCGCGGGACGCCTTCGATCGCTGGAATCGAGCCGCCCTGACGCACAAAGCCTTCTCCCAGGTTTCTATTGTGGGATCACGCCGCAAGCGATCCGTCCGCCTCCGCCGCCTAGTGCCTTGGGATGATCGCTGTGGTTGTCCCCGCCGGCATGGACCATGATTGCCCGCCCGGCGACTTCAGACGCCTTCAAGCGCGGGGCGAGCACGGGCGTCGTGGCCGTGCCATCGCTACTCACATAGAGCGCAGGCAGATCGCCACGATGACCCCCGTCGTCCCAAGGCGTGCTGTGCTTTTTCGTGCCATCCGGATCGTAATGGCCTCCCGCCGCCCCGGCGGGCACCGGCTTGCCATCCTGCTGCGTCACGTCGCAACTGCCTTTCTCATGCACGTGAAAGCCGTGTACGCCCGCGGGCAAGTTCTTCAGATCGGGCGTGACCACCAGCCCGTACTTGCTATCGGCCAACGAGACCGAGCCAATCTGCGGGCCGACACCGTCAGCCGATACCGCGTGCACGGGAACACTCACGTCGGCGTGAGCGTATGCGCTGGCCGCGAGCAGGCCTGTGAACAGAGTGATGCGCAAACCTTGCATGACTGTCTCCCATGAGTTCTGTGGAGCCCTGACATCGCCGGCCGCGATGCTGGGCTGGCTACGCCGGGTCGTGAATGACCAGCGTACACGCGGATGGCATGACACGACAAGCTGTCGTGCACCCGTCGAGCGGATAAGTCGGGCTACGACCCGCAGGGGTGAAATCTATGGTTTCAGCTGGAAAAATCCTTGAGACATAGCGGGAACGGTTGCACAGGCGAGCGTTACTCAGAGGGCGCTCATTTGGCTGAGCTCGTCCTCCGAGGACGCATACCAACTCTACATTTAGGATTTCACCCATGGAAATTACAAATCGACTCAGTCCCGCCCTTGCCGGCTTGGTGCAAGATATCCATGAGCCGTCGGACCGGCTCGTTAACCACGTGCGCTCGGCGATTCTCGATTTGAATGTACAGTCACTCGAGTACTGGTTGTCGCGTTGTACTGAGGACGTACTAAAAGCACTGGCCGCGGACGACCGCATCCGCACGTGCAGAGCGTTCAACGTCGTGTGTGCGAAGCAGCGGCAGGAAGAGGTGTGGGAGGTGGCGTACTACTATATGCCCGCGCTGTTGGAATCTCGAACCGAGGGATTGACACCTCTCATGCACGCAGCGCGGGCGGACACCGTGGAGTCGGCGAACTTCCTGCTCGACGCTGGCGCCGATCCCACCGCTACCGACGACAACGGCTGGACTGCGCTGTTCTGGGCGGTATGGTCGCGATCGCTGGAAATGGTGAAATCCCTTTTGCATGCCTTGGGCCTGACGGCATCGTCGCCTTCCGAGACGTTGGAGTCACGCGATCATGTCGGAAATACACCGTTGTTGATCGCTGCGGCGAAAGGTTCGTTGGATATCGTAAAGGAATTGATCAGACAAGGCGCCGACGTCAATGCGAAGAACAATTCGGGACGCACCGCATTGTCCTATGCGTCTGAAAGAAAATACGTGGATTTGGTGACTGTGCTGCTGGCCAACGGGGCTCGCATCGATGAACGCGACAACGAAGGGCTTACGCCCCTTCTGCATGCGATACACGCAAAGTCTTTAGAGATTATCGAGGCACTGATCGACGCGGGTGCTGATCCCGACCTTAAAGATCGCAATGGACGCTCTGCGCGTTCTTATCGTAATCACGACGATTTTGGTTACGACTTGGGCCGGCTATTATTGAATGCAGGCTCACAAAGCTCCGGCTTTCGGTCACAAACCCAGGCAGCCGACTGATCGGCATGGTAGCGCCATTCTGTACTATTCCTGCTATCGACCGCGAACAGGAAAACAAGGATGGACGCAGAATTCTGGCTGGAACGGTGGCGCGATGGGCGCACTCATTTTCATCAAACGCGGGTGACGCCCCCGCTGACGAAGTATTGGCCCACGCTTGAATTGCCCGCGCACAGCAAGGTGCTGGTGCCGCTTTGCGGGAAAACGCTCGACATGTTGTGGCTCGCCGAGCAGGGGCATCAGGTGTTGGGCGCCGAACTGTCATCGTTGGCCGTAGAACAGTTCTACGAGGAAAACGACCTGACCCCGACCCTACGCGAGGCGGACGGCGGGCGCTATTACGCCGCAGGACCCATCGAGATTTACTGCGGCGATATTTTCGACATGCCGCCAGAGGTGTTGGGCGCATGCACCGGCGTGTTTGACCGTGCCGCCCTCGTCGCCCTGCCGCAATCCATGCGTGCGCAATACGCCGCCACGGTATATGGTCGACTTGCCCCGGATTACCGGGGCCTGTTGATCACCTTGGATTACGAGCAATCCCAAATGGAAGGGCCGCCGTTCAGCGTTTCCGCCGATGAAGTCCAGCGCCTTTACTCGGCGCATTCGATGGCGACCTTGATCGACCGGCGCGACATCCTCGACAAAGAGCCTAAATTCAAAACACGCGGGGTCGCTCAGTTGGACTCATTGGTGTTCAGGCTCCAGGGCGCCAGGGCAGCGTAGCAGGCCTACATACATCCGCGCTTCATGGGCTCGTCGATCCGACGGGTCGCGCGGGATCGCGCCCAAAAACAAAGTGTATACAAAAAATTATTCAGATGGTGTAGACAACTTGGTGTGCACTCGGGCAAGATAGTGGCTATCCACTTTTCTACGTGCGTAAGCCATGGAAGTTGTCTCCGAACCACACGTTGTGACGAGTCCTCACGGCGCCGTCTATGACCGTATCAAGGCCATGGCCACGACGTTCCGGCTTCGGCCCGGGGAAAAGGTCAACGAACTGGAATTGGCGCGCCAACTGGGCGTCAGCCGCACTCCCGTGCGCGAGGCGCTCAATCGCATCGCGGCTGAGGGCTTCCTGATCGCGACGCCAAACCGTGGCTATTCCGTGCGTCCGCTTGACGCCAAACAGCTCATGGCGCTGTACGAATACCGCGCCACCGTAGAGCTGGGTGTCGTGCGGCTGGTCTGCGAGCGCGCGACTGACGAGGAACTGGCCGATCTGGCCCGAATGGTCGAAGGCAGCCGCGACGAGGTAGAAAGCGACGCGCAGGCGCTGCGCCTGTTATCGCTGGACGAAGCCTTTCACGAGCGTCTCGCCGCGCTGGCGGGCAATCCCGAATTCCTGCGTTCGGTGCGGTCCATTAATGAACGCTTGCGCTTTCCGCGCTGGATCGATTTGAAAGTGCGGCGGTCGCAGACGCGTAACGATCACCCCGATATCGTTCGCGCGCTGCAAGCGCGCGATCAGGCTACGGTGCAGGCGCTGATGAGCCAGCACATCGAAAAGCATTTGGATCAAGTTATCGAATTGACGCGCGCGGGTTATGCCGAGATCTATACCGGCAACGCCTTGGCCGACTATGCGGAATCGCGATTTGTCGAAGGCGCGAAAGAGCTGGCCTCCGCGGAGCAGGGAGGGTAAGCCGGGTCACTTACTTTCCTACCGGAACCGCCGGACGCGAGCGTTCATCCATCGCCGCTTTGTTTCGGCTCTTTCATAACGCATCTCCGCAAAAACGCACCGACATTCATCTGCCGTTTTGTTTTCCGAAGCACTCTTACAGAGGAAGATTTCATGAAAGCTGTTTTCATTGACGCCAACCCCACTTTGGCGGCCGTTGCAGAGCGCCTGCATCGCCCCGATGATCTGGAGTTGATCATCAATCGCCAACCGGACATCACGTCCGAGCAAGTGCCGGCCGCGCTGGGCGATGCCGAGATTGTCATCATCGACCATACGCATCTGCCGACCGACATCGCGCGTCAATGCCAGAACTTGAAGCACGTCGTCTTCCTGGGCACGGGCCCGCGTTCCTACATGAACCCGGAAGAGCTCGCCGAAATCGGCATCGAAGTGCACATCATCAAGGGCTATGGCGATACGGCCGTGGCCGAATGCGCGTTTGCCTTGATGTGGGCCTCGGCCAAGAACTTCGGTCGTATGGATCGTGAAATGCGTGCGGGCAATTGGCTGCGCAGCGACGCTGTGCAACTGACGGGCAAGACGCTGGGTCTGGTCGGCTTTGGCGGTATCGCCGCCGAACTCGCGCGCCTGGCCACGGGCGCGGGCATGAAAGTTATCGCCTGGAACCGCAGCCCCAAAACGCACCCCGGCGTGACCTTCGTCGAACTGGACGAACTGCTGGCTACGAGCGATGTCGTGTCCCTGCACCTGCTCTTGACCGACGAAACGCGCGGCATGATCACGCGCGAGCGCATCCAATCCATGCGCGATGGCGCGATCCTGATCAACACCGCGCGCGGCGCGCTGGTCGACGAGGACGCGATGATCGAGGCGTTGAAGTCCGGCAAGCTCTTGCATGCCGGTCTGGATGTGTTCGTGACGGAACCGATGCCCAAGGATCATCCGTTGACCAAGCTGGAAAATGTGACCTTGTCCGCGCACTCGGCCTTCCGTACGCCCGAGGCCAGCGACAACCTGTTCCAGGCCGCGCTGAATCACTGCCGCCGTATCTCGGGCCAAGGAGTTCAACAATGAGCGCGCCCATCACCCGTCTGGATCAGAATACCCGCCGTTCGCGCGCCGTGATTCATAACGGCACGGTTTATCTCGCCGGGCATACCGCCGATGACCGCAGCCTGGATGCCGCTGGTCAAACCCGTCAGGTGCTGGCCAAGATCGACGAGATGCTGGCCGCCGCGGGCACGGATAAATCCAAGCTGCTCAACGTCACGATCTGGCTGCAGCACATGAGCGACTTCAACGCCATGAATGAAGTCTACGACGCTTGGATCGTGCAAGGGCAAGCGCCTGCGCGCTGCTGCGGCTCGGTGGAGTTGGCCGCGCCCGAGATCCTGGTCGAAATCATGGTGACCGCCGCGTTGTAAGAGGCGTTTTTTACCCAGCTGCGCCGCGGTCGGCGCAGCTTTGCAGAGTGATAGGTTAAGCAATGTCTATGGATTCCCCCGCGTTTCGCCGTGCCAGCCGCATCTCCAAGATTGCGGTATCCGAGATCCTGCGCATTGGCGCGCGCGCCGCGCAGCTCAAGCGCGAAGGGCGTGACGTGATTGTCTTGGGTGCGGGCGAGCCCGATTTCGACACTCCCGACAATGTCAAAGAAGCCGCTATCCGTGCGATTCATGCCGGTGAAACCAAATACACGCTGCTCGATGGTACGCTGGCTTTGAAAGCCGCGATCGCCCGCAAGTTCGAGCGCGAAAATGGCCTGACCTACGGGCTGGACGAAATCAATGTCGGCGCCGGTGCCAAGCAAGTGCTGCACAACGCCTTGATGGCGACGCTGGACGAAGGCGATGAAGTCATCGTGGGCGTGCCGTATTGGACGTCCTATGCCGACATGATCGCGATCGCGGGCGGCAAAACGGTCGAAGTCGCTTGCCGCGAAGAAAACGGCTTTCGCATGCAGCCCCAGGACCTCGAGCGCGCCATCACGCCGCGCACGCGCTGGGTCATGCTGAACTCGCCGTCGAACCCGACAGGCGCCGCCTATGGCGAAGCCGATCTGCGCGCGTTGGCGGACGTGTTGTTGCGCCACCCGCATGTGTGGATTCTGGCCGACGATATTTACGAACATCTGATTTACGGCGACTTTGCGTTCAAGACCATGGCGCAGGTCGAGCCGCGCCTGAAGTCGCGCACCCTGACGGTAAACGGCCTGTCCAAGGCCTATGCCATGACGGGCTGGCGCTTGGGTTACGCGGGCGGGCCCAAGGAACTCATCGCCGCCATGGCCGTGGTGCAAAGTCAGAGCACGTCGAACCCGTGCTCGATCAGTCAGGCCGCCGCCATCGAGGCGCTGGATGGCCCACAGGAGGTGCTGGCCGAACGCCGTGCGTCTTTCCAGAAACGTCGTGACTTGGTGGTCGATGGCTTGAACGCGATCGAGGGCCTCAGTTGTCGCCGCCCCGAGGGCGCCTTCTACACCTACGCAAGCTGCGCGGGCGTACTGGGCCGTGTCACACCCAAGGGCAAACGTCTGGAGACCGATGCCGACTTCTGCGAATACCTGTTGTTGGATCACGATGTGGCCGTCGTGCCCGGCACGATCTTTGGCCTGGCGCCGTATTTCCGTATCAGCTACGCCACCTCGGAGGCGCAGTTGAAGACGGCCTTGCAACGCATCGCGCAGGCCGTCAAGCAGTTGACCTAAACCATGTAGTCAGTAGTAAGCACATCACCAAGGGGAACTACTATGTTGCGTCGATTCAAATTAGCCGCCGTCGCGGCTCTCACCCTGGCCTCGCTCGCGCCCGCCATGGCGCAGGACACCAAGTGGCCCACTCGTCCTATCACCATCGTTGGCGGGTTTCCCGTAGGTGCCGGTACGGACCTGTACACGCGTAAACTCGGCCAAGGATTATCGGAAAAACTCGGCGTGCCCATCGTGGCCGAGAGCCGCACCGGCGCGGGTGGCAACGTTGCTTCTGACGTCGTGGCGCGTTCGGCGCCCGATGGCTATACGTTCCTGTTCGGCACGGCCGGGACGCACGCGATCAACGCGTCGCTGTACAAGACGCTGCCGTTCGATGTGTGGAACGACTTCACCCATATCGCGTTGTTGGGCGATGTGCCCAACGTGCTGCTCGTGAATCCGCAGAAACATCCCGATATCAAGACCTGCAAGGACTTGATCGAGCTGGCACGCAAGAATCCCGGCAAGATGAACTACGCCTCGACCGGCAACGGCGCTTCGGGCCATCTGGCTGGCGCATTGTTTACCAAGATGGCCGATGTGGATATCGTGCATGTGCCGTATCGGGGCCAAGGTCCCGCGATGACGGCGCTGCTATCGGGCGAGGTGGATTTCTTCTTTAACCAGAGCGCGGCGTCCATCGCCGCGGTGAAATCTGGCCAGGCGCGCGCGTTGGGTGTGACCGTTTCCAAACCCATGGAGGCGTTGCCGGATGTGCCCACCGTGGCCGAGGGTTGTGGCTTGCCGGGCTATGAAAGCAGCACTTGGTATGGTCTGTTCGGGCCGGCCAAGTTGCCCGCCGACATTCAGAAGCGCATGAGCGAAGCCGTGATCGAAGAGATCAGCAAGCCTGAGTTTCAGCGTTGGCTGATCGAAACCCAAGGCATTACGCCGCCGTCGGATCCGAGCCAGGCCGCGTTCGAAAAAGTGCACAAGGCAGATATCGAGCGCTGGGCTGAAATCGTGAAGATGTCGGGTGCGACCGTGGATTGATTCTGACTCGCCTGTCGCGCGGCCCGCTTGGATGATTCCGGCGGGCCGCGTCACTACCGGCGCGTCAACCGAGCATGATGACCGCAATGGTCAACACGCCCAGCGCCAGGTTCACGGTGACCCATTTCCGGATCGCGGCCATGGCGTTCGCGCCGTCGGACCATTGCGCGGCCTGTACCGCACGATCCAGGCGCGGATAGAGCGCAAAACGAATATGGCCAAAGATTGCCGCCATGACCACGCCCAGAATCGCCATCGTGATCCAGGCATACGGCATCTGAAAGCTGCCACCCGTTTCCGCGACCTGACGCGCCGTGCGTCCTATCATCCAGGCGCCGCTGGCCAGCACCACAATTACGGCGCCGAGTACCGCACTGAAGAAGCGGCCTAAGACATCCTGCATCAGGCGCAGTCGGTGCGGGGGTTCCAATGCGCCCAACGACGGACGCAGAAAACAGTGCGCGAAAATCATGCCGCCTACCCAAAGCACGATGGCGAGCAGATGCGCGAGCTTCAGAATGCTATAAAACATCGTAGTTCGTCCTCATTATGGCGGCTTCGGGGATAAGGCGTGCCGCGCCTTGGGCATCATAGCTGCTCGAAAGGTCTTACACTTGCATTCTGTGTGAAAAGTGTCGCCGGTTTGGCGGCACTGGTTTTGAATCATTTTTCGTAGGATGCATCCATGCCCAGTTTTGACGTGGTGTCCGAAGTAGATAAACACGAACTCAGCAACGCGGTCGATCAGGCCAATCGCGAGCTGGCCACGCGCTTTGACTTCAAGGGAACCGACGCCAAATTCGAACTCGAAGGTTTTGTCGTCACCCAAAGCGCACCCAGTGCGTTTCAGCTCAAGCAGATGATAGATATCCTGCGCGGCCGTCTGTCGGCGCGCGGGATCGATGTGCGGTGCCTGGAGATCGACGCTCCGTTGGAAAACCTGGGTGGCGCGCGGCAGAAAATCACGGTGCGCCAAGGGATCGAACAACCCGTGGCCAAAAAGCTGATCGCCGCCATCAAGGGTGCCAAGCTCAAGGTCGAAAGCCAGATCAACGGCGACAAGCTGCGCGTGACCGGCAAGAAACGCGATGACTTGCAGCAAGCGATCGCCTTGCTGCGCAAGACGGACGTGGATCTGCCTTTGCAGTTTCAGAACTTCCGCGACTGATCGGGTAATTGCAGAGGCAGCTGGTCTGCTGCCTCTGGATCCGACTAGGGACGGCGCCTGCGCTTAGATGTTGATGTTTTCTCCGAGGCGCGCCGATTGCCGAGCGTGATGCCGGCCGAGGCCGTGACGATGGCCAGGATCGCCATCCATTGCATGAAGGTCAAGGTTTCCTTCAGGAACATCAAGCCGCACAATGCGCCCAGAACGGGTTCCAGACTCAGCAGTGTGCCAAACACACGTACCGGCAATTTCGGCAATACATTGATTTCCAGGGCATAGGGCAGGGCGCTCGAGAGCAGCGCCACGGCAAGCGCCCAAGGCAGTATATCGGGGGCAAACAGCGCGGATCCGGCGTGCAGCAGCCCGATGGGCAGCAGGCATAGCGCGGCCACCGTGGAGGCCAGCGCGACTGTCTGCGCGCCGTGGGCTTGGCCCGCCCGTCTGCCCACCACAATATAAGCCGCCCAGCACAGCCCCGCCGTCAGGGCATACATCATCCCGGCGGGGTCCAGCGGCTGCGATGCAAACCCGCGCGGAATCAATAGCGAGATCCCCACGGCCGCCAACGCGATCCATAGAAAGTCCATGCGTTTGCGCGAGGTCAAGAGCGCCACGGCCAGCGGCCCGGTGAATTCCAGCGCCACCGCGATCCCTAGCGGTATCGTGCGCAACGACATATAGAACAGCAGGTTCATGCCGCCTAGCGACAGGCCATACGCCACGATCAGCGCCCAGCCGCGCGCGTTCATCCGTACCCGCCACGGCCGGAAATAGAGCTGCAGCATCAAGGCGGAGAACAACAAACGCAATGCGGACGTACCCTCCGCACCGATCACGGGAAAGAGCGTCTTGGCCAGCGCCGCACCGCCCTGAAGCGAAGCCATGGCCAGGATGAGCAGGAGGATGGGAGTGAGCGACGACGGCGTCTGAGAGCTAGGGCTGGACATTGCGCATGCGCTGGGCGCGATAAGGGGCTGTCATTCTAAGTCAATGCACGAGAGGGTTCGCGCGCGGGCGCGGTTTGCCACGAGCCGACGATGTTGGCGTCGGCTTAGACGGGACAGCCCCGGCGCCCGCGTTGCGGTCTTTTCCACTCAGGAGTAGGCTTCGTGCCGTTTCCGGTGCTCATGCTGACACTGTTTTCGCGCCAATGCGGGGGCCGGTCATTTTCTAGACATTGCAGGACCCTTCGATGCCTTCATCCCCTCCTACCTTCGATGCCACCGGTGTCACTAGCTCGCCGCCTACCTGCTGGGCGCTATTCAAAAACTTTTTCTTGCTGGGCGTGATGGCATTTGGCGGCGCATTGCCGTTGGCGCGACACATGGTGGTGGAGAAGAACCGCTGGCTCTCGCCCGACGCGTTTACGGAATTGCTGGGTCTGTGCCAGTTTCTGCCCGGCGGAAATATGATCAATATGTCCGTTGCTTTAGGCCTGAAATTTCGTGGGGTCAAAGGTGGCTTCGTCGCGCTGATGGGCCTGATTCTGGCGCCATCGCTCATCATCATCTCCCTGGGCATGGTGTACGACCGATACGCGAACGATCCGCATATTCAGCATCTGTTCGCCGGTCTGGCCGCCGCCGCCGCGGGCTTGCTGATCTCGATGGCGGTCAAAATTGCCCGCCCATTGCGCGGGCAGTGGTTTGGCATCGCCGTGGCCGTAATCTGTTTCGTGTGCATCGCGGTGCTGCGTTTTCCCTTGGTGTCCACCATGTTGGTGTTGACGCCTATCAGTATCCTGGTCAGCTGGAGGCTGCGTCGATGACTTCCGTATTGATTGCCCTCTTTATTATTTTCACGCAGCTTTCGGTACTGGCGTTTGGCGGCGGCAATACGATCCTGCCGGAGATGCAGCGGGAAGTCGTCGAGGTCCATGGCTGGATGACGGCCGCCGAATTCAGCGCGCTCTTCGCGTTAAGCCAGGCCGCGCCCGGGCCGAACATGATGATCGTGACGCTGGTCGGATGGCAGGTCGCGGGATGGCAGGGGGCGCTGGTAGCAACGATCGCCAAGTTCGGTCCCTCTTCGATACTGACTGGCATCGCGTTGGGATTATGGGAACGGTTCAAGGACAAGCCATGGCGCGGTATCGTGCAGACTGGGATCTTCCCCGTAACCGTGGGCCTCGTCGCAGCTAGCGCCTCGCTCATTACCGAGGCATCGGTGCATACCTGGCTGCTGGGCGCGATCACGGCCATTGTCGCGGTGGTGGCGACGTTTTCACGCGTGCATCCTTTGTGGTTGCTTGCGTTGGGTGGCTTGGTCGGGCTGACGGGGATCGGGCAGCCTTAGTGGACGGCCACGCCTGCGACCCAGCAGGTCGCGCGTGGCCGGGTGGCGCAGCTACGGCACGCTGGTTCCGCGAGCGCGTTCAAGCGCTCAGGAAGCGGATGACTTCGGCCCAGTCGTTAGTCGACAGAGCGACGTCCTCGTAGTCGCCCTCTTCCTCGTCGTAGCGCGAAACGCAGAAGCGCTCGCTCCGGCCGGATTCGCGGTCGTCATAGTTGGCGTAGTCGACATACACTTTCAAACCGCGCTCCGCGTTCTCGAATGAGGGCGCTGCATCGATGTAGGCCGACGTGTCGACGTACCCCTCGGGTAGGGAGGGCAGGGTGGTTATGTCGAAGTCGGGAAATTCACGACGCAGGCGGTCAAGGTTCATCAGGGGAGCATGTGGAAGCAGGAAGCCCGACATTTTACGTTGTTCAGTGTCGTCAGTCGTCACGCTGTCCCCAAAAATAGAGTTGGGAAGTGCCAGGCGACGTGGCCACCGCGATGGGTTTCGGGTTGCGGTTGCTGCAAGGGTTCGATGTCTAAGCGGGGGAGCTGTGCTACGGCTGCGCCGTCTACGCCGACGGTCTGCGCGATGGCGCGACCCTACCAACGGGAAACTGCTACATTGCCGGGGACTCCTTTCTTGTCTATCGCCATGTCCGCATTGCCCCTCGTTGAATGGACCGAATCCGGTCAGCCCCAATCCGCATTCTGGCGTTCCGAATCGGGTGCGCCCGTGCCGGCGCGTATCCAGATCGCCGATGACACACTGTCAGCCGATGGCGCTTATCGACTGGTGTGCGAGGGGACGCAGCTACTCTGGCGTGGGGATTTTCACAATGCACGGCAGCTGGTGCAGGCGCTGGCCCGGCGTATCGATAAAAAACCGCGCAAGCCGGCCGCAACCCCGTTGGATGCGTTTAACCGCCACCGTCAGGCGCAATCGCAGCGGGCGCGGATACTGGGCAGTGTGTTGTTGCCCTTTGATGCCGATCACACGGTGATGCTGCGCCGCGCGCCCGATGTCAGGCCAGCGTGCCTGGAAGCCTTCGGTCCCGCGCCAGGGCCTTATTTGGCGTCGTTGCGTGAATTGCAGGGCATCATCGGCGCCCATGAGTGGCGAAAAAAAGGCGTGCCTATTCCAGCGCTCAATGCGCGCATTCATCCGCACTATGGGGTTTTTTCCCCAGTGCGCGGCGAATATATCGATCTGGTCGCGCGCGCGCCGCTGCCGGCCGATCACGCGCGAGCCTTCGACATCGGAACGGGGACGGGCGTGCTGGCCGCCGTCCTGGCGCAGCGTGGCGTGACCGAGGTGATCGCGACCGATCAGGACCCGCGGGCCTTGGCTTGCGCGCGTGAGAACCTGGCTCGCCTACGCTTGGATAAACACGTCACCTTGTTGCAGGCCGATATGTTCCCCGAGGGCGAGGCGCCGTTAATCGTGTGCAACCCGCCCTGGTTGCCCGCGCGGCCTAGCGCGCCGGTGGAATATGCGATTTATGACCCGGACAGCAGGATGTTGCGCGAGTATCTGAAACGGTTGCCACAGCATCTAAGCGCGAATGGCGAGGGCTGGCTCATCTTGTCGGATCTGGCCGAGCATCTGGGGCTGCGTCAACCGGGCGAGCTATTGTCGCTTATCGAAGACGCGGGCCTGTCTGTCGTGGATCGATTAGATGCGCGCCCCACGCATGGCCGCGCGTCCGATCCCGGCGATCCCTTGCACAGCGCGCGGGCGGCGGAGATCACCTCGTTGTGGCGTTTGGCTCGGGCGTGAATCACGCCTCGTGCCGCGATATTTATCGTCAAACAGCCCGGGCGGGCGTCAGGCGCGCCTGGTACTTGACCACGGCATCACGCATCAGCGCATGCAGTTGGATGTCATCGCTCTGACCATCCTCATGCGCCGCGAGAAAATCCAATAATGCCACGCGCATACGCGGTTCCCAGAACTTCTGGATATGGGTGGCCGCGCCCTCCATGGCCTCCTCGCGATCAGGATAGGCGGCGAAGTAATCGCCAATGCGGTTGGCCATGCGGATCAAGTTGGCGATGTCCATGATGCGTCAGTTCTGAATGCGTTCAGCGTGGGTATAAAGGGTAGCGTCGGCATCGCGGACAAAGCCCAGCAATGCCACGTTGGCGTTGTGCGCAACTCGGATCGCCAGCGCGGTAGGCGCCGAGACGGCAGCCAGCACGCCTACGCCAGCGGATGCACATTTCTGCACCATCTCAAAGCTCGCGCGGCTAGATACCAGGACCATGCCGTGCAATGAGGAAACGTTGTTACGCGACAGGGCGCCGATCAACTTGTCCAAGGCATTGTGGCGGCCCACGTCCTCGCGCGCCAGCCGTATCTGGCCCTCCGAATCCGCCCAGGCAGCCACGTGCGTGGCGCCCGTCAGGTCGTGCAGGGGCTGGTGCGCGCGCAGGCTGCGCATCGCATGCAATACCGACGCGATGCTGATGGGTGCAGTGTCGGCGACCGGCTGAACTGGACGTAGTACTTCCGGCAAGGTTTCCACCCCACACAACCCGCAACCCGTTCGTCCGGCCATGGCGCGGCGTCGTTCTTTCAGCCGGACTTCGCATGCGCTCGATATTTCGATCTGCACGATCATCCCGTCAGGGAGCGCCACGACATCGATGCCGCGCACATCGCTGGCGCGCCCGATGATGCCCTCGGTCAAGGAGAAACCCAGCGCGAAGTCTTCCAGATCGGCAGGCGAAGCCAGCATCGTCGCATGACTGATGCCGTTGTACTCCAACGCGATCGGTGTTTCCTCGGCAACGCGCTCGGTTTGCGTGGCCGCCTCGATCTCGCCCGCGCGGATACGGCGCACAGAGGTCTGTGCAAAGTCGATGCGCGACTGAGAGCTAGGCGGGTGGTGGTCCATGGCGCGGGGCGTGTGAGAGGTTATTTGGTCACCATCGCCAGTTCGGATCCGCGCTCGCGACCGTGTAGCAGCTGTTGCTGCGTATCGGTAAAGCGCGACCACTCGCGTTGCCACTCGGATGGCTGGGAGACTTTCAACACCTGAACCGCGGTGACCTTGTATTCAGGGCAGTTAGTGGCCCAATCCGAATTGTCCGTGGTCACGACATTCGCGCCCGATTCTGGGAAATGGAAGGTGGTATATACCACACCCGGTTGTACCCGATCGGTGATCGTCGCGCGCAGCACCGTTTCGCCCGAGCGGCTTTGTATGCCAACCCAATCGCCTTCTGTGACACCACGGTCCTCGGCGTCCTGTGGATGCATCTCCAGCACGTCCTCGCTATGCCAGGCCACGTTAGGCGTGCGCCGCGTTTGCGCACCCACGTTGTACTGCGACAGGATGCGTCCCGTAGTCAGCAGGAGCGGGTACTTGCGCGTGCTGCGTTCTTCCGTGGGGATGTATTGGGTAATCATGAATTTGCCCTTGCCACGCACGAACGCGTCGATGTGCATGATGGGCGTGCCTTCGGGGGCTTCGTCATTGCAGGGCCATTGCAGGCTACCCATGCGATCAAGTTTGGCGTAGCTAACGCCCGAGAACGTGGGTGTCAGGCGCGCGATCTCGTCCATGATCTCGCTGGGATGACGATAATTCATGGGATAGCCCAGCGCGTTGGCCAGCGCCATGGTGATTTCCCAGTCCGCCATGCCGTTGCGCGGTTCCATTACTTTGCGCACGCGCGAGATGCGGCGCTCGGCGTTGGTAAAGGTGCCATCTTTTTCCAGGAACGAAGAGCCCGGCAGGAAGACGTGCGCATACTTCGCCGTCTCGTTCAAGAACAGGTCTTGAACCACGATGCATTCCATCTCGGACAGCGCGGCGGCGACGTGCTGCGTGTTGGGATCCGACTGCACGATGTCTTCGCCCTGGCAGTACAGGCCCTTGAACGATCCTGCCAGCGCTGCCTCGAACATATTGGGAATACGCAAGCCGGGCTCGGGCTGGATCGTCACGCCCCAGTCCGCCTCGAAGAGCGCACGCGCAGCGTCGTCCGACACATGGCGGTAGCCGGGCAACTCGTGCGGGAACGAACCCATATCGCAGGAACCCTGCACATTGTTCTGACCGCGCATCGGATTCACACCCACGCCTTCGCGGCCGATGTTGCCCGTGGCCATCGCGAGGTTGGCAATCGCCATCACCGCGGTAGAACCCTGACTATGCTCCGTCACGCCCAGACCGTAGTAGAACGATCCGTTGCCGCCCGTTGCGTACAGGCGTGCCGCGCCGCGCACGTCGGCGGCGGGGACGCCTGTGACCTCTGCCGTCGCTTCGGGCGAGTTCTCGGGGCGCGCCACGAATGCGCGCCACTCGTTAAAGGCCTTGGCTTCGCAGCGTTGGGCGACGAAGTCTTCGGCGACCAGGCCCTCGGTGACGATCACATGCGCCATCGCCGTCAACAGCGCGACGTTTGTGCCGGGGCGAACGGGCAGGTGATAGTCCGCCTTGATGTGCGGGGAATCCACCAGCTCGATACGACGCGGGTCGATGACGATCAACCGCGCGCCTTGGCGCAGGCGGCGTTTCAGGCGCGACGCAAAAACTGGGTGTGCGCTGCTGGGGTTCGAGCCCATCAACACCACCACGTCCGTATGCATGACGGAATCAAACGTCTGCGTGCCGGCCGATTCGCCCAGCGTCTGCTTCAAGCCATAACCTGTCGGCGAGTGACATACGCGCGCGCAGGTATCCACGTTGTTGGTGCCGAAGGCCGCACGCACGAGCTTTTGCACGAGCCAGGTTTCTTCATTGGTGCAACGCGAGGACGTGATGCCACCCACCGAGTCACGGCCATACTTGTTCTGAATGCGGCGAAACTCCGATGCGGTGTAGGCCAGCGCCTCTTCCCAGGAAACTTCGCGCCAGGGGTCAGTGATACGCTCGCGGATCATGGGCTTGAGCACGCGTTCCTTATGCGTCGTGTAGCCCCAGGCAAACCGGCCTTTCACGCAGGCGTGGCCCCGGTTGGCCTTGCCGTCTTTCCACGGCACCATGCGCACGACTTCCTGCCCCTTCATCTCGGCCTTGAAGCCGCAGCCCACGCCACAATACGCGCAGGTCGTGATGACGGAATGCTCGGCCTGGCCCATCATGATGACGGACTTTTCTTGCAGGGTAGAGGTGGGGCAAGCCTGCACACAGGCGCCACAGGACACGCAATCGCTTTCCAGGAACGATTGATTCTGGCCCGCTGTCACGCGTGATGCGAAACCCTTGCCGGAGATGGTCAGCGCAAACGTGCCCTGGGTTTCCTCGCAAGCGCGCACGCAGCGATTGCAGACAATGCACTTGGACGGGTCGTAGGAGAAATACGGGTTCGAGGCATCCGTCTCGGCTTTCAGATGGTTCTCGCCCTCATAGCCATAGCGCACCGCGCGCAGACCCACGACGCCCGCCATGTCCTGCAGTTCGCAGTCGCCATTGGCGGGACAGGTCAGGCAGTCGAGCGGGTGATCGGAGATATAAAGCTCCATCACGCCACGGCGCAGGTCGTGCAGCTTCGGCGTTTCGGTGTAGACCACCATGCCGTCTTCGACCGGCGTGGTGCACGATGCGGGATAGCCTCGACGTCCGTCGATCTGCACCAGGCACAGCCGGCACGAGCCGAACGGCTCCAGGCTGTCGGTCGCGCAGAGTTTGGGAATATTGATGCCGGCCTCGGCGGCCGCGCGCATCACGGACGTGCCTTCCGGTACGGAGATTTCCTGGCCGTCGATCGTCAGGGTGATCAGGCGCGCGTCCGGGTTCAAATCCCGGGCGGGCGTGCCCATATCGCGTTCGCGTTTGATAACGGTTTCGAGCATGGCGGTTCTCGTTCGGATCAGGCCTGATGAGAGGCGGTTTGATGGGCGGACGGCGAGTCTTGGACGATGCCGAAGTCTTGCGGGAAATGATTCAGCGCGGACAACACGGGGTAGGGTGTCATGCCGCCCAGCGCGCATAAGGAGCCACCCAGCATGGTGTCGCACAACTCGCGCAGCAGATGGATATGTTGCTCGCGCTGCGGACCACCCGCGCGAATCTTGTCCACGGTCTCTTTGCCGCGCACCGCGCCGATGCGGCAGGGCGTGCATTTGCCACAGGACTCCACTGCGCAAAACTCCATCGCATAACGCGCCATATGGCTCATATCGACGGTATCGTCGAATGCAACGATGCCGCCATGGCCCACCATGGCGGAGATATTGATGTAGGCCTCATAGTCCAACGGCACATCCCATTGCGATTCCGGCAGATACGCACCCAACGGGCCGCCCACCTGCACCGCGCGTAGCGGCCGTCCCGAGGCGCTGCCGCCGCCGAAGTCGACCAGCAGCTCGCGCAAAGTCACGCCAAACGCCAACTCCACCAGACCGCCGTGCTTGAGATTGCCGGCCAGTTGAAAAGGCAGGGTACCGCGCGAGCGGCCCATGCCATAGTCGCGGTAGTACTGCGCGCCACGGGCCAGGATGACAGGCACCGATGCTAGCGAGATGACGTTGTTGATGACCGTGGGCTTTCCGAACAGACCCGCAATGGCGGGCAGCGGAGGTTTAGCGCGCACCACGCCGCGTTTGCCCTCCAGGCTTTCCAAGAGCGAGGTCTCTTCGCCGCAGATGTAGGCGCCCGCGCCGGTGCGGACTTCCAGGTCGAAGCGTTTGCCTGAGCCTTGGATATCATCGCCTAGCCATCCCGCCGCGCGCGCCCGGGCGATCGCCTCGCTTAGCGTGGCAATCGCATGCGGATATTCCGAACGCACATAGATATAGCCATAGGTGGCACCCACGGCCAGCCCGGCGATGGCCATGCCTTCGATCAGGGTGAATGGATCGCCTTCCATCAACAAGCGATCCGAAAACGTGCCGGAGTCGCCTTCGTCCGCATTGCAAACGATGTACTTCTGTTCGGCCGGCGTCGTCAGCACCGTTTTCCATTTGATGCCGGTGGGAAATGCCGCGCCGCCGCGCCCGCGCAGGCCCGAGTCTGTCACTTCGGTGACGATCTGCTCGGGCGACAGTGTCAAGGCACGGCGCAGGCCCTGCATGCCCTCGTGCGATACATAGTCATCCAGCGACAGTGGATCGATCACGCCCACGCGCGCGAAAGTCAGGCGCTGCTGCTTTTTCAGATACGGAATTTCTTCAGTCAGACCGAGATGCAGGCGATGGTCGCCGCCTTGCAACCAGCCTGCGTCGAAGAGCTCAGCCACGTCTTCAACCTGCACAGGACCATAAGCGGCACGACCCGCCGGAGTGACGACTTCTGCTAAGGGCTCCAGCCACAACAGACCGCGCGAACCGTTGCGCACCAGCCGGACTGGCACGCCGCGACGTTGTGCTTCGGCTTCGATAGCGTGCGCGACGGCATCGGCATCCATCGCCAGGGCAGCGGCGTCGCGCGGTAAATAGATCGTGACGGCGTCCTGGGTATCCGTCGCATTCGAATGGAGAACACCGGTGCTCATGCCTGCACCTCCGCTTTGCTTTGCCGCGCTTGATTCAGCAGGCGCACCAGTTTCTCCGCGCTCACGCGTGCATGCGGCTGACCATCCAACATGACCGCGGGCGACTGTGCACACAGTCCCAGACAGTAGACGGGTTCAAGGGTAAATTCGCCGTCGGCCGTGGTTTGATGAAAGTCGCAGCCCAGATGCTGCTTTGCATGCGCGATCAGGCGATCCGTGCCCATGGACTGACAGGCTTCAGCGCGGCAGACCTCCAGCATGTGACGGCCTGCCGGCTCGGTGCGGAAATGCGGATAAAACGTGATGACCCCATGCACTTCGGCGCGAGACAGATTCAAGGCCTCGGCGATGACAGGCACCGCGTCGGCCGGAATACAGCCCAGCGCATGCTGTATTTCATGCAGGATGGGCAACAGCGCGCCCGGCTGATCGCGCCAGCGCGAGGCCACTTCCGCTGCCGTGACCACGGCGGGCGAGGCGGACGCGCGCGCTGCCGCGAGCGTCGATGCGCCCCCATGGGCGCCGGCGCTGCCGGGGGAATGGGGGTGTGCCTGCGCACTGAGCATGCTGGTCTCCTGGGACAGTCTCAAGCAAATCAATTCAATCGCACGCCCGCGTTTTGATAATATGCTTTTAAAATCACATTAATTCGAGCGGGACCGCGTATTTCGCGTACTCTAACCGGCCGATCGGCGTAGTTCAATAGGAAATGTATGACATATAAGTTCCGGGTTGCCCTGCGGCCGTCGTGGGTCCTGGAAAGCGGGCCCGACGAGGCACCGCAATCGCTGCACGACCTATTGAGATTGCTATCGGCCATCGACGCCAGTGGCAACATCGCCGGCGCGTGCAAGGAATGCGAGCTGTCATACCGCCACGCCTGGGGTGTGCTGCGGCGATTCGAGGGGCTTTTTGGTACGGCGTTGCTCATCACGAATCGCCGGCAGGGCACCAAGCTATCCACTTTTGCCCAGCGCTTGCTGTGGGCCAATCGCCGCATCGAGGCCCGGCTCATGCCCACGCTGGATAGTCTCGCGTCCGAGCTGCAAAAAGAACTGGAGAAGCTGCTACCCGAAACTGTGCCGTATCTGCGGCTGCACGCCAGCCATGGCTTTGCCGTCGAGACGCTGATGCAGCACATGAATGCGCGCGAACCGGGCCTGGAGCTACGGTATCGCACCGCCATCGAAGCCCTGGCCGCGCTCGAGCGTCACGAATGCGATCTGGCGGGCTTTCAGATTCCGATGGGCGAATTCGAGCGGCCTATTCTTACGCGTTATGCGCAATGGCTGTCCTCTGATGACTATCTGCTGATCCACTTGGCCATACGCGATACTGGTCTCTTCGTGATGCCGGGCAACCCGAAACAGATTCACGGCATGGCCGATCTCGCACGCCCGGACGTGCGTTTTGTGAACCGCCAGATCGGTTCGAGTACGCGCCTGTTGGTGGAACTGATGTTGGAACGCGCGGGAATCTCGACCAGCGCGGTGCAGGGTTACGAGACCAATGAGTTCACCCATATGGCGATTGCCGCGCATATTGCCAGTGGCATGGCCGATACGGGTGTGGGCGTGCAGACGGCTGCGGGGCGGTTTGGGCTGGATTTTGTGCCGCTGGTGCGAGAACGGTATTTCTTCGCGATTCGCCGTACGTCTTTGGACACGCCGGCCATGCAGGATCTGTTGAAAATCCTGCGCGGCGAAGAATACCTCGCCTATGTCGGCCAGTTGCCGGGTTATGACACCGGCGATACGGGGCGTATCGTCACCTTGAAAGAGGCATTTGGCGTCTGATGGCCCACCGGCCATTGCGCGATATGATAGTTACATGAGCAAAGTGATTTTCCTCGCCGACCATACTGCGCTTCGTACTGCGACTGTGCCGCAGGGGACGCTGCCCGCCGCCGGGCAACCGGTGCTGGACCGGCTCGCGCGTCCGATGCGCGATCTGCGTATTTCCGTCACGGACCGCTGTAACTTTCGCTGTACCTACTGCATGCCGCGCGAGGTGTTTGACGGGAACTACACCTTCATGCCGCACTCGGCCTTGCTGTCGTTCGAGGAAATCACGCGTGTGGCAGGGTTGGCCGCGCAACTGGGCGTAGAGAAAATCCGGCTCACCGGCGGCGAGCCGCTGCTGCGCAAGAATATTGAAGTGTTGATCGGTATGTTGGCCGAGCTGCGTACGCCTGCCGGCAAGCCGCTAGAGCTGACATTGACCACCAATGGCATTTTGCTGCGTCGTAAAGCCGCCGCGCTCAAGGCCGCGGGGTTGAACCGGGTCACCGTCAGCCTGGATGCACTGGACGCCGAGATGTTCGCGCGCCTGAGCGACAGCAAATACACGCCCGTGGATGTGCTGGACGGTATCGCGGCCGCATCCGAGGCGGGCTTGCAGCCGGTCAAGGTCAATATGGTCGTGCGTCGTGGTCTGAACGACGATCAGATCGTGCCCATGGCGCGTCATTTCCGTCATACCGGGCAGGTGCTGCGTTTCATCGAATATATGGACGTGGGCAACACGAACGGCTGGAACATGAAGGAAGTCGTGCCCAGCAGCGAGGTGCTGCAGCGCATCGGCCAGGAATTTCCGTTGACCGCCTTGGAAGCCGACGTGATGGGCCGTGTGGCCGAGCGCTGGGCCTATACCGATGGTGGCGGTGAGATCGGCGTCATTTCTAGCGTCACGCAGGCGTTCTGCAGCGGCTGTACCCGTGCGCGCCTGTCGCCGGAGGGCAAGATTTTTCTCTGCCTGTTTGGCTCGGAGGGGCATGATCTGCGCGGTCTGTTGCGTAGCGGCGCCGACGATGAGGAAGTTGCCCGCGCGATGGCTGGCATCTGGAGCCAGCGCGAGGACCGTTATTCGGAACTGCGTTCGGAAGGCGCTCCGGTTCTGCCCGTGGGCGAACGCAAGGTCGAAATGAGCTATATCGGCGGCTAACGTGGAGGCCGCGGCGCCGGGCTGACCGGGGCGGATGACATTGACGTCACGCGCCCCGGTCTAACGCGCCCCGGTCGAGGACATTACGCCAGCCAGTGCGCGACGTCGTAATACCGCACGATATCCCCATCGTTGACGGTTTCGCCCGCCGGGGTGCGAGCCAGACCCGTGGCCCATGGCATAGAACTGATGACCGAGGAATCCTGATTCGGATACGGGATCAGCTCGGTAGTGCCTTGCGCGGTCTGACGGCATTGCACGCGCAGAAATTCCTCGCGGCTGTCCTTATGCGGGCGCGCCAGCCGGATCGGTGCTTGCGTGACCTGAGGAAACAGGTTGGCGCGACCCTGCATGCGCCGCACCAGCGGTGATACCAGCATGGTGTAGACGGCATACACCGACACCGGATTGCCGGGCAGGCACACAATGGGTTTGCCGTCGATATGCGCGAGCGCGACCGGCTTGCCCGGTTTCATGCGCACTTTCCACAGCGACAGTTGTCCACCCAGCGATTCCAGCACGGGCTTGACCAGGTCCTTCTCGCCCACGGATACGCCGCCGATGCTCAACAACAGATCGCAGTCGGCGAGTATGGTTTGAATCGCCGTGCGTAGGTCTGCTTCGTTATCGCGTGCGTGCAGTACGTGTATGACTTGCGCCCCGGTCTTTTGCACCAAGGCAGCGAGCATGGGCCCATTGCAGTTGTAGATCTGTTGCGCCGCGCGCGCTTCACCGGGGTTGACCAATTCGTCGCCCGTGGTCAACACGCCGACGCGTACCTGTTTGAACACGGGAACCTCGGTCAGACCTTGCGAGGCCAGTAACGCGATATGCGCGGCCTCCAGCAGGGTGCCGCTCGTGAGCAAGGTCTTGCCCGCGGTGGTATCCATCCCGCGCTTGCGCACGAATTCGCCTTGCGTGGGCGCTTGCAGGATCTCCACGTGGCCGTCGGCCTCGCGGGTTATTTCCTGAATAACCACGGTATCGGCGCCCGGCGGAATCAGGCTGCCGGTGAATAAACGCGTGGCTTGGCCCGCCTCCAATGGCGCAGGCATTTCACCGGCAAAAACGCGTTGTTGAACGGGTAGCCGTGCGCCGGGCTGATAGTCGGCGAATCGGATGGCATAGCCGTCCATCGCGCTGTTGTCGGCCGGCGGCAAATCCAGGGTGGCCGTCACGTCTTGTGCCAGCACGCGTCCCACGGCTTGCATCAGGGTCACGGTTTCTTGCCCGCCGAGGGGCGATGCCGCCTGCGCCAACAGCGCCTGGGCACGTTCGAAATCGAGCAGATCGTTATTCATGCGTCTTACGTATTAAAGGCTCACTGGTTTGCACGCGGCGCGGCGGCAGGCGATTCCCAGGATTCGGTGCGTTCATGGTCGGCCGCGCGCTGCTCCACCCAAAAGCTCTTGCCATCGGCCAGCGTCTCGCGTTTCCAGAAAGGCGCGCGCGTCTTGAGCGCATCGATCATGTATTCGCATCCGCGAAACGCATCACCTCGATGCGCGCTCGCCGCCGCGACAAACACGATTTGCGCGCTCCGGGTCAGCGCACCCACACGATGCGCGATCACCGTGCCGGCGAGCTGCCAACGCTCGCGCGCCGTGGCCGCGATGGTTTCCAGCTCGCGTTCGCACATGCCGGGATAGTGTTCCAGGAACAAAGTGTCGGTTTCCTGGCCCGGCGCGAAATCGCGCACATAGCCGGTAAAGGTCACGATGGCGCCAGCCTGCCCACCCACCTGCTCACGCAGTCCGGCCAGCAAGGCCGCGCTATCGAAATCGGCTTCTTGAACAATGACCATGGTCAACCTCCGGTCACGGGTTCGAAAATCGCGACTTCGTCTCCTGGAGCGATGGTCGCGTTTGCCTTCGCGTGCATTTGATTGATCGCGAGTTTCAAGCGTGCAGCAGGGGCGAGATCTGGATAGCGTTCCTGCAAGGCCTCCAGCAGCTGCGCGCCTGTCGTGGGCGTAGCAAGCGGCCAGCTCTCGCCGCGCTTACCGACTAACTCCGCGACGCGGGCGAAATACAGAAGATTAACCGTTGCGCCATTCACCGCTTTTTCCTCCGGCTTTGTATTCCAAATGGACGTTTTCGATCACGATGCCCTTATCGGCCGCCTTGCACATATCGTAGATCGTCAGCGCCGCGACGCTGCATGCGGTCATCGCTTCCATCTCCACACCAGTCTTGTAACGGGTGCGGCAAGTGGCGCGGACCTCGACGGTGTGGCTCTCGTCATCCAGCGCGAAATCCACCCCGACGAAAGCCAGTGGCAAGCTGTGGCACAGCGGGATCAGCTCGGCGCAGCGTTTTGCGGCAAGCACGGCGGCCACCCGCGCGGTATTGAGGACTTCGCCCTTGCCCTGGCCGGGCTGGGTCAGCAGCCCGTAGGCGACGGCGTTCATCCGGACCCGGCCGGCGGCAATGGCGACGCGATCGGTTTCGGTCTTGGCGCCGACATCGACCATGCGGATTTGACCGGACTCGTCCAGATGACTAAGCGTAGGGGATTCAGAGGACATGGACAGCAACATGACATTAAAAATTGAACGCGGAAGCGCCTGGATTTCGCCTTGCGCATGCGCCCTATGATAGTCGAGGCGCGCGAGCCGGGGGCGCGGTCCGATAACCCTTCACCATACAGGGTCATGATGCGGCGTCCTGAAAGGTGTTGCGTAGGGATCTCGCCGTTGGGCTGAAATTGTTCCAGGATCCCTCAAGGTCTTGGGTTAGCACTATGATGAGGGTTGGCGGAGCGATGGTCGCTCCGCATTTTTGCGTCCACCTGGAGAGAATGTATGACGATCAAAGTCGGCGATCGCGTGCCTGATGGCACCCTGACCGAGTTTTTTGAAACCGAGGGCAATGGCTGTTCCGTCGGCCCCAATGCGTTTCAGGTCGCAGACCTGGTCAAGGGCAAGACGATTGCCGTGTTCGCCGTGCCTGGCGCCTTTACCCCGACTTGCTCGGCCAAGCATCTGCCCGGCTATGTCGAGCAGGCGCAAGCCCTCAAAGACAAGGGCGTGGATGAAATCTGGTGCGTGGCCGTCAATGATGCGTTCGTAATGGGCGCCTGGGGCCGCGAGCAAAAGACCGCCGGTAAAGTGCGCATGATGGCCGATGGTTCCGCGCTATGGACGCGTGCCCTGGGCCTGGAGCTGGATCTGATCGCGCGCGGTATGGGCGTGCGTTCGCAGCGCTATTCGGCGCTCTTGAAAGACGGCGTCGTTACCCAATTGAATATCGAAGAAGCCGGCAAATTCGAAGTCAGCGACGCAGCCACCCTGCTGTCGCAGATTTAATGCCGTGATAGTCAACGGCGTGGCACCACAAGCGCCGCGCCGTATGCGTTTGGTTTGTTCTCATGTTGACCACCATCTCCTCCTTTTCGTCGCTCTATGTGGCGACGCTGCTGATGCTCATCGGCACCGGCCTGTTCAATACTTATATGGGCCTGAAGCTGACCGCAGAGTCCGTTAGCGAAATATGGGTCGGCGCGCTGATTGCCGGCTATTACCTGGGGCTGGTGTGCGGTGCCCGGATGGGGCACAAACTCATCATCCGCGTGGGCCATATCCGCGCGTTCGTCGCGTGCGCGGCGATATCCACCTGCATGATTCTGGCGCAGATGGTGGTCGATTCGATGCCGGTCTGGCTGGTGTTTCGCCTGGTGTCGGGGATCGTGATGGTGACCGAGCTGATGGTCATCGAAAGCTGGCTCAACGAACAAACCGAAAACCACCAGCGCGGGCGTGTGTTTTCCGTCTACATGGTGGTGTCGGGCCTGGGCACGGTGCTGGGCCAGTTGATTCTGAGCGCTTACGCGACCCTGGACCAGCAGCCGCTGGTGGTCGTGGCGGCATGCCTGACCTTGTGCCTCGTGCCCATCGCGCTGACGGCCCGTTCCCACCCGCCCACGCCCGTGCCGGCACCGCTGGATATCCGATTCTTTCGCCAGCGCGTGCCGCTGTCGTTGACTGTTATTTTTATCGCGGGCAATTTGTCAGGCGCATTCTATGGTCTGGCGCCCGTGTTCGCTTCCAAATACGGCATGACCACGGCCGAATCGGCGCTCTTTGTCGCGGCGGGCGTCACTGCCGGGTTGTTATCGCAATGGCCCATGGGCTGGTTGTCCGATCGGATCAACCGCGCGGGCCTGATTCGTTTCAACGCCATGATCCTGGTGGTGCTGCCCGCGTTGCTATGGGGCTGGCTTGAGCTGCCGTTCTGGGCGTTGGTGTTGTTGTCCTGCGTGTTTGGCGTCTTGCAGTTCACGTTGTATCCGCTGGGCGCGGCATTCGCCAATGACCACGTGGAATCCGAACGCCGCGTGAGCCTGAGCGCGATTTTGCTGATGACCTATGGCGTGGGCGCGTGTCTGGGCCCAATGATCGCGGGCATCTTGATGTCGTCGCTGAGCCCGAACATGTATTACATCTTTGTCTCGGTCTGCGCGCTGGTGCTGGTGATCTTTGTCCGGCCGGCGAAGGTCACGGGGGCGCATCAGGTGGACGAGGCGCCGACGCAGTTCGTCCCCATGCCGGACAGTTTGCAAAGTTCTCCTGCTTCGGTGACCTTGGACCCTCGTGTGGATATCGAGGCCGACGCCGGCATGGAGATGGTTTCTCCGGAGCCGGATGTCGTGCAGGCGCCTGTCTCCGAGGAGGAAGGTCATACGGGCGGGGAAGTCGCCATGGTCGAAGATGTCGCCGCGCTAGGCGAAGAGCAGCGCCTGGAAGAGGAGCAGCAGCGCGCCGCCAGCGTTTAACGCGCCGCAACGTATATCGGGCGCGTCTGAGGAATCTGGACGGACCCGTGCGAGTTGCGGTCGGTGCGTAAAAGACGAGCCCGCGCGTGCTGCGGCCGGCGCAAGACAGCGCGCCGGCCGCAGCGCTCAGAGCCCGAACGCCTCGCCTTTTTCCACCACGCGCTGCGCCTGTTTCACCACCGGCGCGTCGACCATGCGGCCTTCGAACGTGCAGGCCCAGCGGCCCAGGGCTTTTTCTTCCTCGAATACCTTGATCAGTCGGCGCGCGCGATCCACGGCCTCGGCGGAAGGTGCGAACGCCGCATTGGCGGCCGGCACCTGGCTGGGATGGATGCAGAACGCGCCCTCGAAACCCAGCGCGGCGGCCCGCTCGACGGTTTTCTGAAACGCCTCGCGGTCGGCGAAATCCGCCACCGAGCCCACAAATCCGATAGGCGCAATGCCCGCGCGACGGCACGCGGCCACCGCCATGACGTTGGGGACGTACAGCGAATCCGGCGTCACCGCCATCTGCAGCGACACCGCCAGATCCTCGGCGCCGACGATCATGGCGCAGATACGGGGATGCGCGGCCGCGATCTCGTTCATATTGTGCAGACCCTCGGCGTCTTCGACCATGACGATCAACCGCGTATGGCCGGGCGTCATGCCTCGTTCGATTTCGACTTCCTCGATAATCTCGGCCACCGAGCGCACGAAACCCGCGTCGGGCACCTTGGGCAAGGTCAGCGCATGCACATGGGGGCCCACGCTGGCCTCGATGTCGCGCACCAGATGGCGCCACGGGCGATTCACGCGCACGATGACGTCCTTGCCCTGCTCGTGACACTGTTTAGAGACTTCCGCCACGCGTGCGCGTGCTTCGGCTTTCAGGTCCAGCGCGACGCTGTCTTCCAAGTCGAGCTGGATGGCGTCGGCTGGCTGCTTCAGCCCGCTTTGAATGAAGCGATCATTGGTGATGGGAACAAACAGCATGGATCGCCATGCAAAGACCTGCTTCATGGTGCGTCTTCCTTAGAAAGTGAGGATTGAGTTTACGTGAGCCGGAGGGCGGGCAGACCAGCGCCACCTGGCTGGAAAGCAACGCCCGCGCGTATTCGTTCAGTCCAGCGACACGCTTTCCAATTTGGCCAGAATGTCCGCCGTATGCTCGCCCAAGGCCGGAGCAGGGCGGCGCAGCGCGCCTGGGCTGCCCGACAGGCGCGGAATAATATTGTGCATGGGCACACTGCCCATATCCGCATCAGGCACATGCACGATTGCCTCGCGTCCGGTCACATACGGGTGATCGATCAGGTCGGCCACCGAATACACCGGCCCCGCCGTCACACCGGCACGCTCGAACAATGCAAGGTTTTCTTCCTGCGTGCGCTGTGCCACGAAGGACTGGATGATCTCATCGAGCTCGTCCTTGTTCTGCACGCGTGCATCGTTGTTTTCAAAACGCGGATCGGTTTTGAGCTCGGGTCGGCCGATCGTGTCAAAAATCCGCATCGCCATGGATTGCATCGATCCCGACATGGCGATGTGCTGGCCGTCCTTGCACAGATAGACATTGCGCGGTGCCGTATGGGCCGATTGATTACCCGAGCGCATCGTGGGCGTGCCGGTCGCCTGGAATTTCGCGGCCTCGGAAGAAATCAGCGAGAAAATTGGTTCAAACAGCGACAGGTCCACCACTTGCCCGACACCGGTTTTCTCGGCGGAACGCAATGCCGTCAGCACGCCAGCCGCACCATAAATGCCGGCCACCATGTCGGCCATGGCCAGCGGCGGCAGCGCGGGCGGTTTGTCCGGAAAGCCGTTCAAATGGGCGTAGCCCGACATCGCTTCCACCAAGGTGCCAAAGCCGGGTTTATGGCTATACGGACCGGTCTGGCCCCAGCCCGAAACGCGTGCGATGACCAGCGCCGGGTTCAACTTGTGCAGCTCGTCAGGCGACAGGCCCATTTTTTCCAGGCCGCCGGGGACGAAGTTTTCAATCAATATGTGTGAGCACTTGATCAGCTTTTTCAGTTGAATCAGCCCCGTGTCCGACTTGATATCCAAGGTTAAAGACCGTTTATTGCGGCCATAGACCTTCCAGTAAACCGCCTGCCCACCTTCGCGCCAGTGGCGCAGGTCATCTCCGCGCTCGGGGCGTTCCACCTTGATGACATCCGCGCCAAAGTCGGCCAGATATAAGGACAGCATATTGCCGGCGACCAGACGCGACAGATCGACGACACGTATGTCTTTCAGCGGACCATCATGTTCGGGAGTAAAGGCGTGGGTAGTAGCAGTGTGCATGCGATTTGCAGATGTAGCAGGGGGGATGTCGCGCGCCGGATTCCAGCCAATATGGAAAGAAGGGGACGCGCGACGGTGTTGCGGAATGGAGAATACGGACTCAGTTCAACTGCGCGCCCGTGGACTTGACAATGTTGCCCCACAGCTCCAGATCGGCTTGCTGGCGCTTCGCGAGCTGCTCCGGATCATCGGTGAGCATCTCAACGCCCAGCTCGGCGTATTTCTTCTTCACGTCTGGGTCGGCCAGTACATCCTGGGTAGCCTTATACAGGGTGTCGATGACGTCTTTAGGGGTGTTCTTGGGCACATACATGGCGATCCACAATTCGCCGGCAAAGCCTGGGATTTGTTCGCCGATCGCGGGCACATCGGGCAGCGCGGGGTTGCGATCCTTGGTGCTTACACCCAATGCGCGCAGCTTGCCGGATTTGATCGTCGCGATCGAGGAGGGCAGGCTGGCAAAAAACATCGGCACCTGACCGCCCAGCACATCGGTCATCGCCGGCGCCACCCCACGATAGGGAATATGCTGAAGCTTCAAGCCGCCTTTCTCATCCAGCATCGCGCCTAGCAGGTGGTTCAGCGTGCCGTTGCCGGCCGAGGCATACTGATATTTGCCGGGATTGGCCTTTATGACCTTGATGAACTCTTCCAGCGTATTGGCGGGAAACGAGGGGTGAACAATCAACACGTTTGGTACGGTGCCCACTGCCGCCACAGGCGCAAAGTCCTTGACGGGATCAAAGCCCGGATCCTTGTACAGCGCCGGATTGATCGCCTGCGCGCTGCTCACCGTGAACAGCACGGTATAACCATCTGGCGCCTCACGCGCCGTCTGAGCAGTACCAATATTGCCGCCCGCGCCCGGCTTGTTCTGCACCACGAAGGGCTGGCCAAGCTTTTGTGCCAGTTTGTCGGATATCAGGCGCGCCACGATATCGTTGGTGCCGCCCGGTGATTGCGGCACGATCACGGTGACGGGCTTGTCAGGATAAGCAGCATGGGCGCCTGCGCCCCCCAGACTGAAAGTTGCTGCGGCAACGGCCGAAATGGCCAGACGTTTGATAAACATGGTGGTTGTCCCCTCTAAAGTTATCCGGCTATTTTTGGACCGATTTTGTTATAGGTAAAATAGTATAAAAATATGGGTTGTATATATCTTTATATATGGCCGGGCGAGGGGACGATGCATGACATTGACGCAGTTGCGCTATTTCTTGGCCGTCATTCGTTGCGGCAGCATATCGGGCGCCGCGGCGCAGATTCATGTCGCGCAGCCGGCGATCTCGCAACGGCTGCGTCAGCTCGAGGATGAGCTCGGACAGGTACTTTTTCACCGCCTGCCGCGCGGTATTGAGCTAACGGCCGCCGGTCATCATCTCAAAGCCCACGCGGTGGAAATATTGCGCCGCGTCGATTCCGTCCACGATGATTTCAAATCCTCGGATGTCAGTCCCAGAGGCCGCGTGACGTTGGCGATGTCCACGGCGGTCAATACCAAATTCTGCGTCGCGGTCCTGGAACAAGCAGCCAGTCTGTATCCCCATATTCGCCTGACGCTGACCGAACATATGAGCGGCACGCTGCTCGAATGGGCACAAAGCGGCCGCGTCGATCTGGCCGTGGTCTACGACGTACCGGGCAATACACCACTGGCAGTGCATCATCTGGGCAAGGAAGATTTATATCTGGTCTCCGACCCCGCGTTTAAACACACGCTACCGGACACCGTGTCTCTGGCGGATATCGCCGATCTGCCATTACTGTTGCCGGCATTTCCCCAGACGCTGCGTCTGATGGTCGAGCGTACGTTCTCGGAAAACCTGGGCCGCGCGCCCACGGTCATGTTGGATGTGGATTCCACATACGCCATCAAAAAGCTCGTGTCCGCGGGTAAAGGTCAGAGCATCCTGTCGGCGCATTCCGTGGGCGATGAAATCGCTCATGGTGAGCTGGCGATCACGCCAATCGTCGATCCCCCCATCACGCGCACAATCAATCTGGTGACCTATCCGCCACGCGCGGAAGACGCGGCGGTGCGCGCGGTACACCGGGTGGTGGAGGCGGTTCTGGCGTCATAGCTCACCTTTTCAACCGTTTTGATCTGCACGCATATCTCGAAGTCGGTAATAATCGGCGCGGCCAGTATCCAGCTAACCCGCGCTGGTCGCCACTCATGGAGCTTCTATGGCTGTTATACACGTTGCACAAACCGCTGACATCTCGGATATCGAGCCGATTGGCCCGGTTGGAAAACCGCTATCCGAACCGGCCTGCCAATTGCGCCTGCGCGAGTTCGATATCGCGGGCGCGTCATCACTGGGGCAGGGCATCTGGGAATGCTCACCCGGTAAGTTCCGCCGCGAGGTGAAATCGGCCGAGGTGATGCATATCTTGTCTGGCAAAGGCGTCTTTACCTCCGACAACGGCGAAGCCACCGTGTTCCAAGCCGGAGACACCATCATGATGTCGCCGCTGACCCAAGGCGTCTGGGAAATCCAAGAGACGGTACGCAAGGTCTACGTGCTGCTGCCCGCCGCTGAGGCCTGACCGACAGGCGGGGGCGGATTGCCCTCCTGCGTGTGCCAGCGGGGGCGACAAGCTGGGGCTATCCCGAATAGCGTGAAGTTTCGAAATTGGCGAAGGTTCGTTTTACGATTTTTCGATATATAGAAAAATTCCTTCACCCACTACGAGAAACCACATGCTCCGCTCCTTGTCTACCCGGTTTGCCCGCGCGCTCGCGCGCGTTGTACCTGCCGCGCTGGTATGCGTCAGCGCCACCGCATACGCTGATTATCCGGACCGTCCGGTGACTCTGGTCGTGCCTTTCCCCACCGGCGGAAATTCCGACATCGTGGGGCGGCAGATCGCCGAGAAAATCTCCACCAAGCTCGGGCAGCCGGTCATCGTCGAAAACCGTACTGGCGCGGGCGGCATGGTGGGTAATCAGGCCGTGGCGCGCGCCAAGCCCGACGGTTACACGATGCTATTAGGCGGCATGTCGACCCAGGTGCTATTGGCCGGCACCGCGCCGGAGTTGCCCTACGACCCGGTCAACAGCTTTTCTTCGGTCGCGCTGATCTCGAAAGTGCCGCTGGTGTTAGTGGTGCCCGCGACGTCGCCGGCCACCGATTTGAAGAGCTTTGCCGAATATCTGAAGAAGTCGCCCGGTAAGTACAACTTCAGCTCCGCCGGCACGGGCACCTCGGGCCACATCACGTCGCAATACTTCGCCAACGCCATCGGCGCGGACGTCGTGCACGTCCCGTATCGCGGCAGCTCTCCCGCCTTGGTGGATCTGGTCGAAGGCCGTAACGCCTACCTCGTCGATACGCCGCCCGTGGTCAAAGAACTGGTCAAGGGCGGCAAGATCCGTGCGCTGGCCGTGTTCAGCGAAAACCGCCTCGAGGAACTGCCCGATGTGCCCACCGTCGCCGAAGCCGGAATGGCGGATGTCGTCAAGCATATGCTGCAGCCCTGGCAAGGGATCTTCGTGCCTGCGGGCACACCTCCGGAAGTCGAGGCCAAGATTCACGATGCGGTGAACTCCGCCGTGTCGGACCCGGAGTTCCAGGCCAAACTGCGCCAGCTGGGCCTGATCCCGATGCCCGGTACGCTGGCCGATGCCAAGCAGCTCTTCGAAGTAGACTATGCGAACTGGTTGCCGATTCTCGACAACATGGGCTTGAAGCCCAAATCCTGAACCTGGCCACAACACGCATATGACACAGGACGACACCGGCTCTATCGGACAGGCCATCCGTCGCATACGGAAGAACAAGCACATTTCGTTGCAGGCCTTATCGTCCACATCCGGGGTCGCCATAGGCATGCTGAGCCAGATCGAACGCGATCTGGGAAATCCTTCGTTAAAAACCTTGATGCGCATCCAGCAGGCGCTGGATGTGCCGTTGAGCGCATTGTTCGATGCGGATGGCGAGGGCGATGCCAAGATTTCGCAGGATGATCTGGCCCATCACGTGCGCCATGCAACATCCCGGCGTGCGGTGCAGTTTGGCACGCCGCTGATGACCAAAGAGATGCTCTCGCCGCCTGCCGGCCAGCGGTTGCAGTTCATGGTGTTGAACATCCAACCCGGTGGCACCTCCGGGCCTTCGCCCTTGAGCTATCCGGCAGAAAAGGGCGGCTTGGTGCTAGCAGGCGCGTTCGAATTGACGCTGGCAGGCAAGGTCTTGCAGCTGCGCGCGGGTGATAGCTTTCAATTCGATGGAGCGACACCGCATACCTTCAGTAATCCGTACGAGGAGCCGGCGAGCCTGATGTGGATCATTGCCCACGAGCCGGCCGCCGGCCGGCACCTGTGAACGCGAACGTGCGACCAGCGCTACGTGGGTAAAGCGAATCGCGAGCGAGTTGCCAGCGCTGCGCAGGCTCGCAAATTCTGTGAAAACGTCACCAGCGTTGCGCGGGCTCGGGCAGATTCAATGCCTTGCGCAATGCATCGCATAGCGCTTGGAATTCGGATTCTGCGACTTCGCTGAATCGACGTGCACGCAGGAATCCATGGATCATTCCTTTGCCGACACGTGTCTGCGCATCGGTCCCGGCCGCCCTCAGCTTTTCTGCATAACGCAAGCCATCGTCCAGCAAGGGGTCATGATCGGCCAACAGCATAAACGCAGGCGGCAGGCGCGAATGATCCGCCGCACGCATAGGTAGCGCATACCCATCCTGCGTGCTCAAATCGTTTTCCAGGAACGCATTCAACGCGAACGTCATCGCATCCCGCGTCAGGAATGCGTCTTCTGTGTTGTTCAGATAGCTGGGCGTATCCAGGTCGGCATCCAGCGTCGGGTAAATCAACGCTTGCATACGCAGCGCCGGTCCGTTCTTGTCTCGCGCCATCAATGCGCATGCCGCTGCAAGGTTGCCGCCCGCGCTGTCGCCCGCCACCGCGATACGCTCGGGATCGACATTGAGCAGTTCGGCCTCTTCCAGTGCCCAGCACAAAGCATCATAGGCATCCTGTGTGGGCGCGGGGTAGGGGTTCTCGGGTGCGCGCCGGTAATGCACGCTCAACACCTGCGCGCCGGTATTGCATGCCAGGCTCGCGGTGATGAAATCATGTCCCTGCGGGCTTCCGGCGACAAAACTGCCGCCATGCAGGTAGACAATCGTGGGCAGCGGGCCGGAGCGCTTCGGGCGGTAGATACGCACCGGAATTTCATAACCCGGTTTAACGATATAGGTATCCGAGACTTCGAGAAACGCCGGGTAGGGCTCGCGCACCAAGGCGGCATACTGATCCGCTCGCGTGCGGCGTTGGCTGAGCGTGATCTTCAATCCCGCCATGTTGCCCAGCGTCTGCCGTGCTTGTTCTACATATGCCTGAATGCCTGAATCGTATGCCATCGCGCCGCGTCGTCCATTGAGGTAAGGTCGCGGTAACTATAGCGAAAATTTTCTGTTTAAAGAAAAATTTATGGTGGCTACTGGCTACTGGCTACTGGCTACTGAGACAGAAGGCAGACAGCAGGCGAAAAAAAAAGCACTTACGAGGTAAGTGCTTTTTTTCGGAATTATTTGGCGGAGCGGACGGGGCTCGAACCCGCGACCCCCGGCGTGACAGGCCGGTATTCTAACCAACTGAACTACCGCTCCGCAGCGGTATTACATTTACTGCAACCAACTAAAAGTTGGCGTCCCCTAGGGGATTCGAACCCCTGTACTCACCGTGAAAGGGTGATGTCCTAGGCCTCTAGACGAAGGGGACTCGGACTACAAAACTGGTGGAGGTAAGCGGGATCGAACCGCTGACCTCTTGCATGCCATGCAAGCGCTCTCCCAGCTGAGCTATACCCCCAAACTTCCGTTACTGCGAAGGGCCAGCGGCATTAGCGCGCTGGCCCTAGAATTTTGGCGGAGCGGACGGGGCTCGAACCCGCGACCCCCGGCGTGACAGGCCGGTATTCTAACCAACTGAACTACCGCTCCGCAGCGGTACTACATTTACTGCAACCAACTAAAAAGTTGGCGTCCCCTAGGGGATTCGAACCCCTGTACTCACCGTGAAAGGGTGATGTCCTAGGCCTCTAGACGAAGGGGACTTGGACTAACTGTACTGCAACTTCGCTTTCGACTGGTGGAGGTAAGCGGGATCGAACCGCTGACCTCTTGCATGCCATGCAAGCGCTCTCCCAGCTGAGCTATACCCCCGTTTTCGCTAAAACAAGGCTGCAATTTGGAGGTGTTAACTCTGTCGTTGCGGCGTTTGTTTAGTGCCGTTGGCGAAGAAACGAGATTATGCACGAGTTTTTTTTTGTGTGCAAGTCAATGGCGGAAAATTTATAAATTTCTTTGCCTGCGACGTGCGATCCCCGCCACGACGAGGATCAAAGCCAATATGCCCAGCACCGGCTTGTCGCCCCAACGCGCATAGGGCGTGAGGCCAGTCATGCCTTGCACGGAGACGGGCAGGATACCCGCCTGGTGCGGGGGCAGCTGTGCCGCCACCTGGCCTTGAGCATCGATGGCGGCGGTAATGCCAGTGTTCGTCGCAGCCAACATCGGACGTGCCGTTTCCAGCGTGCGCAGTCGGCCGATCTGTAGATGCTGGCGCAGCGCCCAGGTGTTGCCGAACCAGCCTAGATTGCTCACATTGGCCAGAATCGTGGCTCCCGGCTCGCCATTGTCGCTGGGGTGCAGTGCGGGCAGCAGCTCGATGCCGAACAGGTCTTCGTAGCAGATGTTGAACGCCACATATTGATCGCCCACGTGAAAGGGCGGCTGGCGCTCGGCACCGCGGTCGAAATCCCCCAAGGGGATGTTGAGCATGTCGATAAACCAGCGGAACCCGGGAGGCACGTATTCGCCCCAAGGCACGAGGTGCTGCTTGTCGTAACGCAGCGCGGGCGTGCCCGAACGCAGCTGCTCGAGCGGCGTTTCCGCCGTAAAACCAATCACGCTATTGGTAAAGCTGTCACGCCCATCCGCACCACGCGTGCGTAATGGCACCCCCATGGCAATAACGGCCGTGTGTCGGGCCGCAATGCTGCGCCAAGCTTGCCATATCGCGGGATCGAGCCGGTCCTGAAAGATGGGCAGAACAGTTTCTGGCAGGATGATCAGCTGCGCCGCGGGGGTGGGCAGCGCGGCCAATTCCAGGTGGCGCTGAATGCCAGATTCCAATAGCTGGGGATCAAACTTCTGCGATTGCTCGACATTGCCTTGCACCAGGCGCACCCGCAGCGGCTCGCCCGTGGGGCGCGACCACGTGATATTCGCCAGGGGCCAGCCCGCTAACACCAGCAGCAGCGCAAGCGCACAAACCAGATTGCGCGGCACATCGGGGCGGTCTGTTTTCAGACTCTGAGGGCGCCATAACCCGGCCAGTGCCGCCGCGGCAAAGGCCGCAAAAAACGCCATGCCATGCACGCCCAGCACCGGCGCCCATCCTGCAATCGGACTATCGACATGCGCATACCCGATGTTCAGCCAAGGGAACCCGGTCAGCACCGTGGCCCGCAACCATTCCAGCAATCCCCACGCCGCGGCAAAGCAGAGCGGCGCCATCAACACGCGAGGCCACGACGAGGGTGCGTCCTCGCCACTGGGCAGCGGCGGAGTCAGCCATCGCGCGAGCGCACATGCGACTGCGGGAAAGAGCGCCAGAAAAGCCGCCAACGCCAATACACCCGCCACCGCCAATGGCGCGGCCAGGCCGCCATAGTGATGCAGGCTGACGAAGATCCAGTACAACCCCAACGAATAGCTGGCGAAATTGAATACCCACCCCCGCAGAAACGCCGTCGCGACCCGAGGTGCCTGCATGGAGGTATACGCCAGACAAGCCAGCGTGAGGATTTCCACGAGCGCGAGCGACCACACCGGCAGTGGTCCCGGCGCAAACGTCATGGCATGCACGGCGCCCGCCGCGACCAAACCCACAAGAGCCCAGCGAGGGGCGCGGCCAAACGTCATCAGAGGCTCCGAACGGCCTCGCCGCAAAGGCGAGTCACGATCAAGTGTTGGAAGATGCGCCGTTATCGGTGCCATTGGCGTGCGCGGCCGGGTTACGCTTGGCGCGCAACCACAAAGCCCGGCGGGCGTCCGCGCGGATGACTTCGATCACGATGTCGCCATGCGTGGCGCTGTCGCCGCGGCGCGGGATGCGCCCGAGTTGGCCACCCACCCATCCGCCAACGCTGTCATATTCGTCGTCGGGCAGATCGGTTTGGAAGGCTTCGTTGAAGTGACTGATCTCTGTGGCAGCCATCAGGCGCCATTGGTTCTCGCCCTCGGGGAAGATGCTTTGTTCGTCTTCCTCGTCGAATTCGTCTTCGATGTCGCCGACGATCTGCTCGAGGACATCTTCCATAGTGACCAGGCCGGAGATGCCACCATGTTCGTCAATCACAATCGCCAGATGGTTGTGGCTGGCGCGGAACTCGCGCAGCAACACGTTCAGGCGCTTGGTTTCAGGAATGAACACGGCCGGGCGTACCAGCGAACGCAGCTCGATGCTCGGATCCAGCATGCTGCGCAGCAGATCCTTGGCGAGCAAAATACCGATGATGTTGTCGCGATCGTCTTCGTAGACGGGAAAGCGGGAGTGGCCGGCGTCGATTATCAGGGCCACCAATTGCGGCACCGACAGCGACACGTCGAGCAAATCCATGCGCGAACGCGGCACCATGATGTCGGCAACGGTACGCTCGGACACGGCCAGCGCGCCCTTGATCATGCCATAGGCTTCAACATCGAGCAGGTGCCGGTCATGCGCGGCATCCAGGACGGCTTTAATGCCTTCGCGGTCCTCGGGCTCGCGTCGTCGCACGAGCGCCAGCATGCGGTCTAACAGGGATTTAGTGGGCTTGGGCGCGCGCGACGCGTGCGCCTCGGTAGTAGGGTAAGGGTCGGACATCGTCCCGTCGGACAAGTTAAAGATGCTTCAGGATAACCGAATTTGGTCGGAAATTTGTATACCTCGCCCTCAGGCGTAGGGATCGGCGATGCGCATGTCGGCCAGAATGGCCGTCTCCAGCGACTCCATGCGCTTCGCGTCGCGGGCGTTGAGGTGGTCGTAGCCCAGCGCGTGAAGCACGCCGTGTATGGTCAGGTGCGCCGCGTGATCGAGCAGCGTTTTGCCTTGCTCGCGCGCCTCGCGTACCAGCACCGGCACGCAGATGACGATGTCACCGCGCGCCGTCCCGAGCGGATCGGTGCCGTATTCGAAGGTGAGGACATTGGTGGCGTAGTCTTTCTCGCGATAGGCGCGGTTCAATTTGCGGCCTTCGGCTTGCCCGACCAGACGCAGGCTGAATTCGGCGCGCGCACAGTCGATCAGGCCGTCGCGAGCGGCGCCGTCCAGGGCGCGGCGTGCCCAGCGGCGCAGTCGCCAGCGAGGCAGGCGCGGCTCGGCGACACCGTACTGCACGGAAAGGGAAAGTTCGGGAAGGGCAGGTTCAGCGTTCATGAATAAAAATGGGCAGGGCTCGGCGGCATGCCGATCCTGACTTAAGACTCTTCAGCCGCGCGGTCGTAGGCATCGACGATACGCGCCACCAAGGGATGGCGCACCACGTCACGGCTGGTAAAGCGCGTCGTCGCGATGCCTTGCACGTCTTCCAACACACCGACGGCGTGCGCGAGGCCGCTTTGCTGGCCGCGGGGCAAATCCACCTGCGACGGGTCGCCGGTGATGACCGCCTTGCTGCCGAAGCCAATACGCGTGAGGAACATCTTCATCTGTTCCGGCGTGGTGTTCTGGGCTTCGTCCAAAATCACAAAAGCGTGGTTCAGCGTACGGCCACGCATATAGGCCAGCGGGGCGATCTCGATGGTCTGCTTTTCGAACAGGCGCTGGACCTTGTCAAAGCCCATCAGGTCGTAGAGCGCGTCGTAAAGCGGACGCAGATACGGGTCGACCTTTTGCGCCAGATCGCCGGGCAGAAAACCCAGGCGTTCACCGGCCTCGACGGCTGGGCGGGTCAACACAAGGCGCTGCACGGAATCGCGTTCCATTGCGTCGATGGCGCAAGCGACGGCCAGCCAGGTTTTGCCGGTGCCGGCCGGGCCGATGCCGAACGTGATGTCGTGCTTGAGGATGTTTTCCAGGTATTCGCGCTGGCGCGGCGTGCGCGGGCGCAGATCGCTGCGGCGGGTACGCAGGGCGATGTGGCCTTCTTCGGCGGTCGTGGGTAAGGCGTTGGGTTCAATGCCGCGTGGATCGACCGGAGCGGCTTCGCTGCGGCCCACGCCCATTTCCACCAAACCCAGCTGGATATCATCGACCGACAGCGCGCGATGCACGGCCTGATCGTGAAAACGCTGCAAGGCGCGTCCGGCCAGCTCGGCGCGTTCGCCTTCCAGCGTGACGCGATTGCCGCGGCGCGACAGGTTCACGCCCATGCCGTCGGCCAGCTGACGCAGGTTTTCATCCAGCGGGCCACAAAGATTGGCCAGATGGGTGTTATCGCCCTCGAGGTTGACGATAGTCGGCATGGTGCGTCGGGTGCGGCTACGGGGATTCGTCATGCGAGGCCTTGTTCAGTGGCGTGCCACGGCGGCAAGCGCCGTGGCATCGAGGTCCACGCCGTCGACATCGGCGACGCGGGCGCGGAGAGAGTTCGGATACGCCTCGGTGATGATGACATCCACCATCTGGCCGATCAGCCGGGACGGCGCCGGGAAATTCACGATCCGGTTGTTTTCGGTGCGGCCCATCAGTTCATTCGGGTCGCGCCGCGATGGGCCTTCGACCAGCAGACGCTGGCGCGTGCCCACCATGGATCGTGCGATCTCGGCGGCTTGCTGGTTGATCAGGGCCTGCAACTGTTGCAGGCGGCGCAACTTCACCTCTTGCGGGGTATCGTCGTGCAGATCGGCAGCCGGCGTGCCCGGGCGGCGCGAATAGACAAACGAGAACGAGGTATCGAAGCCCACGTCTTGAATGAGCTTCATCGTTTTCTGGAAATCTTCCTCGGTCTCGCCGGGGAAACCCACGATGAAGTCGGAGGACAGGGTCAGTCCGGGGCGCGCGGCGCGCAGGCGGCGCACGACAGACTTGAATTCCAGGGCGGTGTAGCCGCGCTTCATGGCCGCCAGCACACGGTCGCTGCCAGCCTGCACCGGCAAATGCAGGAACGACACCAATTTAGGCAGACGCGCGTAGGCGTCCACCATGCGTTGCGTCATTTCCTTGGGGTGCGAGGTCGTGTAGCGGATACGCTCGATGCCGGGGATTTCGTGCACATACTCCAGCAGCATGGCGAAATCCGCGATTTCGCCGGTATCGCCCATCGGTCCGCGATAAGCGTTGACGTTCTGGCCTAGCAGCGTGACTTCCTTGACACCTTGATCGGCCAGATCGGCGACTTCGACGAGCACGTCGTCGAACGGACGCGAGACCTCCGCGCCGCGCGTATAGGGCACGACACAGAAGCTGCAGTATTTGCTGCAGCCTTCCATGATCGAGACAAACGCCGAGGCGCCATCGACGCGCGGCGGGGGCAGGGCGTCGAATTTTTCGATCTCGGGAAAGCTGATGTCCACCTGCGACTTGCCCGAGGCACGGCGGCGCTGGATCAGCTCCGGCAGGCGGTGCAGCGTTTGCGGGCCAAACACCACGTCCACATAGGGCGCGCGCTTGACGATGGCTTCGCCTTCCTGGCTAGCCACACAGCCGCCTACGCCGATGACGAGGTTGGGGTTGATCTTTTTCAGATGCTGGACGCGGCCCAGATCGGAAAACACCTTTTCCTGCGCTTTTTCGCGCACCGAACAGGTATTGAACAGAATGACATCGGCTTGCTCGGGATCGTTGGTGATCTCGAGCCCCTGGTCGCCGCGCAGCACATCGGCCATCTTGTCCGAGTCATACTCGTTCATCTGACAGCCAAAGGTACGGATGTAGAGCTTGCGTACGCCAGCGGATGCGCCGGAATCGGCATCTTGCGCGGCGGCTGCCGTCGGCGTGGCGGGGAGAGTAGGCGACGCGGGCGCGCCGGCACGTTTGAGTGTGGTTTCTTGCATGATGTGCGCCGTGACGGGTGTAGATCCCGGGGGCGATGAGCGAAGGAAAGCGGGCATTTTACCGCGTAGGGCAAATCCGGTCTTGGTTTCGCCGGAATTGGCGATTACCATGTCGCCCTCGCGCCCGGCTCGACATTTCCTTTGCCTTTCATGACGTCTCCTCAAGACTTGCTCCCCGATCCTACGCCGCAGGCTTCCGCGGGGGCTTCGGCGGTTCCGGATACCGCTTCGGTTCCTCTGGCCACCGACACCCCTATTGCGCCGCGGCCCTATGGTGGTGCGGTATTGGTGGCGTGCCTCGCGCTCGCATTGCTGATGATGAGCCGATGGATCGATCAGCCGCTGACGCTGGCGATCCAACAGCATGTTTCGGACGGGGTGAATAAGGTCTTCGACAAAATCGGTAATCTGGGCGATAGCGAGTTCTATATCCTCGCGGCGTTGGCGGTTTACGTGGTGTCGCTGATCGGCCTGCGTCGTGGATGGGCGTGTCCGCTGCGCGCGGGCTTTGATCGCATGGCGCGCGGCGCCGTCTTGGTCGTGGGCAGCATGGCTGTCGGCGGCCTCATTACCCTGGTGTTGAAAAAGGTGGTGGCCCGCACGCGTCCGGAGGTGTTGATCGAAGACGGCTGGCATGGCCTGGTCGCGCCGTTTACACGCGGCAATGACTACAACTCCTTTCCGTCGAGCCACACGCTGACGGCCTTCGCGGTTGCCGCGGCGATTGGCGAAATTGCCCCGCGCTGGCGCATTCCGGCGCTTTTGATTGCGGCGCTGGTGGCCATCAGCCGCGTGATAAATCGCGATCATTATCTGTCTGACGTGACAGCCGCGGCAGCCATAGGCATTCTGGTCGCGTATTACCTCGCGCCGTATGTGCTCGACTCCCGTCGACGCTGGATGTTTTTCGCGCGCTGGCGTCGGTAGCGCGCCGCACCGCCAACCTGTCTAGCCAGGCGTCCAGATCGACGCCCGCGCTCACGCGTATTCGGAATACGTTCCGCTTTCGGTGGCGCCTTTCAATAGATGTGTGCCGCCGCGGTATCCCAATCTTCCTCGAAGCGTTCCATCGTTGTTGATGGGAATGCGGAACTTGTGTGGCTTCAAAGTTACCCACGATGACTGTCGACATGGCCGATGGCCTTGCCAATGTCTTAATTCCTAACCTGGGTGCCCCTCTATGAAGCCAATCTCGTCACTCTCATCAAACTCGCTTTCCAGTGCGAGCATCGGCGGAACACATCTGGATTCGAGTGGGTTGTCTGTCGCTGAACACGCCGCGCTAGCGAAGGCAGTAACGCGGAACAATCTGGCCGAATTCCAGGCGATCTCGTCAAAACACCCTCAAGCGTGCGCTAATGCCGTATTCGATAATGGACAAAATATACTTCATCTGGCCACCGCTTCGCAGAGTTATGCGGTCGCTCGCGACTTCCTCCAGCGCTGCCCAGAATGGACCTCAGATCTTGTCAACGCCCGCGATGATCACGGTCATACGCCATTGACGTATGTCTGCGCTGGGCCCCAGGATAATGCCGATCTGGTTGTCCAATTGTTACGGGCCGGTACGCGGGAAGATTTGATTGCGCCACTCTTGGCTGCTGCCCGCAATGGTCACGAGAACATTGCAGTACAGCTAATCGAAGCGGGCGCGGATCTTAACCTCGCCTTGCCTAAGCTATGCGATGCCAATATCCCCGCGGAAGAAAGCTGGCGGGGCACCTGCATCTTGCAATCCTTCGAGCCCGATAGCATCCATGACGTACTGAGCGCCGTTGCGCATACTGGCGACTCTCACGTTGCCGCAGCACTCCAGATACACGGAGCGAGTGGCTCGCGGGTACTCTTGAACATGGCGTCACACGGCACGCTTGAGGGCAATGCGCTGACGACTTTGCTTAAATCGGGGCTTGATCTTCCTCAGGCGATCATCGGCCTCGTGCAGCGCGGCGATCTATCCAAAGCGAGCCAGGTGCTAGGTCTTGCAAAGCGCTTCGTCACGAACGACACGGTGGCTGGTGCAGTGATACAACTTGCTGAAAAGGGGGATATGAAGACCCTAAGCCGAATGGCGCCGTTATTTAATACAGAAATAAGGTCAAATCGTTCACTTTGGGAAGAGCTTATTACTCGCTGCGACGCCAGCACCTTGAAAGGAATAATGTCGCTGGGACTGACTGTGCCGAACGGGACGCTGAAAACGCTAGTAGATTTGGAGCACGTTGGGGCGATGAAAAAGTTGCTGGATGCTGGAGTCCCACCCTCTATGATGATTAAGGCTGCTGGCTCTAACTTGTCGGGGGACGAAAAGCGCGTTTTGGCGCTGAAAGCCGCAGGCGTTGACGTCGGGGGCGGCAATAACGTCTCTTCAACTAGGGACCAGCAGCGCCAGCGACAAGTTTTTGGAAAGCTTAGCTCGGAAGACCAGTTGCAGGCCATAGCGGACATTGTGGCGCAGGGTAAAACTGGGCTTGTAGCTTGGCTTCTTACGGCAGCGAAGGATCCGCAGAGCCTCTTGAAGCAGGCGGCACGGCGGGCGGACGGGGAGAAGATATGCTCGAGCCTCCTTCGTTCAGGTTTGGTCGATGCCGAGTCGCTGCTCGTTGACCTCGTTAAGTCGGACCAAATGAACGATGCGAAAAAACTTCTGCGCGCCATGCGGAATGCTCGCTTGAGCGATTTCGAGAACGTATGCACGCCGGTGCTATTTAATCTCATCCAGAATGGAGACTTGGGGACCGCAAAAAAATTCATGCCATCCCTGACCTCAGGCGAGTCCGCTCTCGCGCAGGCAGCCAGCATTAATGATATGGGTATGGTGACATCGCTGGTCGAGGCGGGTGCCGACGTTTCGCTTGCTGTCGGCACACTAATACAGAAGAAGCAAGTCGAGGCAGCCGGTAGGATACTGGAACAAGAAGCCAAGGTAGACTTTGATCTTGCGCTGATGTGGGCGATCGACGGGTTCTCGCATACCGACGGTTACAAAGTACTGGAACTCGTTGGAGCAAAACTTTCGAATGCACTATTTCTGGCCGCGAAGGAAGGGCATGACCACATTGTAGAGGCCATTGTTGAGATTGACGAATCTCTCGTGCGTGAAGTGTTGATCAGGGTGTCCTCGGATCCGGCTTTAGCCGAATGGGAAAAACGAGACATAGTGCAGGAGTGGAGATTTGGAAGCTTAACTTTAGCCGGTGCTTTGGAGGAGTTGGCCCGGGATTCGACGACGCTTTCTGTGCTACGGCACATTCTGTCTCTGGGTGCGCCGAGCGAAAACGCGCTGGTGGCTCTTGCTAAGCGCGGCGAATTGTCAGCCGTGGAGCAGTTGATCTTCGCTGGTAGCGCTACCAGGGGCGCTATGAGAACCTTGGTGAACGGCGGGAACACCGAGGCAGTTGAAGTGCTCAAGCAGGCAATGGAATCGGCGAAGCGGCGGTTCGACGGTGCACGTCCATTGGCTATCTAGAGAAAAAATTAAAGGCGCCGGGATTTCGCCCCGGCGCCTTTTTCATGCGATGTGCTCGCAAACGATCAGCCGACTTCGACCTCGACTTCGCCCTCTTTCTTGACCGGCTTGACCAGATCCTCGCGCTTGACGCCCATCCACATTGCCAATGCGGCTGCCACGAAGACCGAGGAGTAAATACCAAACCAAATCCCGATCGTCAGTGCCAGTGCGAAGTAGTGCAACGACGGGCCGCCGAAAAACAGCATGGCCAGCACCATCATCTGCGTCGAACCGTGGGTGATGATGGTTCGCGAAATGGTTTGCGTAATGGCGCTGTTAATCACCTCTTGCACGTTCGCCTTGCGGTACTTGCGGAAGTTCTCGCGGATCCGGTCCATGATCACGACCGATTCGTTGACCGAGTAGCCCAGCACTGCCAAGACGCCCGCCAACACCGAGAGGGAAAATTCCCACTGGAAGAAGGCGAAAAAGCCCAGAATGATGACCACGTCGTGCAGGTTGGCAATCACACCAGCGACCGCGAACTTCCACTCGAACCGGAAGCCCAGATAGACCATGATGCCGATCACCACGAACAGCAACGCCATCAGGCCATTGTGCAGCAGCTCCTGACCGACTTGCGGACCCACGAATTCGACGCGCCGCAGCTCGGCTGAGGGATCCGCGGCCTTGAGCGCGCCCATGACAGCCTCGCTCTGCGTGGCCGAGGTCTGGCCTTCGGTGACCGGCAAGCGGATCATCACGTCGCGCGAGGTGCCAAAATTCTGCACCTGAAAATCGCTATAGCCCAGTTCCGACACCGCCGAGCGCACATTGTCGAGCTGGGCGGTTTGCGCGTAGCTGACCTCCATCACCGTACCGCCAGTGAATTCGATCGACAGGTGAAAGCCGCGAGTAATGATGAAAAACACCGCCGCGATGAACGTCACCAGACTGATGATGTTCAGCACCAGCGCATGGCGCATGAACGGGATGGTGCGATGGATACGGAAAAATTCCATGTTTCGCCTTGATTCTTATCGATGTGGGGCAGCCTGAGCCGCCCGCACAGGTCAGTGTTTCTGCTCGGGTTTCCAGACAGTGCCGATCGACAGGCTGGTGAGCTTTTTCTTGCGGCCGTACCACAAGTTAGCCAGCGCGCGCACGCCGACCACCGATGAGAACATCGAAGTCAGAATACCCAGGCAGTGCACCACGGCGAAGCCGCGAATCGGACCGGAACCAAACGCCAGCAGCGCCACGCCCACGATCAGGGTGGTGAGGTTCGAGTCCAGAATCGTGCCCCACGCCCGTTCGAAACCGTGATGGATCGCCTGCTGCGGCGTGGCGCCGTTACGCAGTTCTTCACGAATCCGCTCGTTGATGAGCACGTTTGAGTCAATCGCCATACCGAGCGTCAGAGCGATAGCGGCGATACCCGGCAGCGTCAGCGTCGCCTGCAGCATCGACAACAGCGCCAATAGCAGCAACACGTTCATCGTCAGGCCGATGGCCGAGAAAACGCCGAACAAGTGGTAGTACAGAATGATGAACACGACGATGGCCAGGAAGCCATACAGCGTGGAGTCAAAGCCCTTTTCGATGTTCTCCGCGCCCAGGCTGGGGCCGATGGTGCGCTCTTCGATGATGGACATCGGGGCGGCCAAGGCGCCCGCGCGCAGCAGTAGCGCCGTGTCGGCGGCTTGCTCGGCGGTCATGCTGCCGGAAATCTGTACTTGACCACCGGCGATCTCGCTGCGGATGACCGGGGCGGTGACGACTTCGCCCTTGCCGTTTTCGAACAGCAAGATGGCCATGCGCTTGCCCACGTTATCGCGCGTGATGTCGCGGAAAATACGCGCGCCCTTGCCATCCAGGGTCAGGTGCACGGCGGCTTGCTGGGTTTGCGAGTCGCGGCCCGGCTGGGCGTCCTGCAGGTTTTCACCCGTGAGCACGACCTGACGGCGCACCAGAATGGGACGGCCATCGCGGTCGTTGTAACGCTCCAGCCCAAACGGCACGGTGCCGCCCATCAGCGCAGATTGCGCCGCGGGCGAGTCGTCCACCATGCGGATTTCCAGGGTGGCGGTCCGGCCCAGCAGTTCCTTGGCCTTGGCCACATCCTGCACGCCCGGCAACTGGACGATGATGCGATCCGAGCCTTGTTGCTGGATCACCGGTTCAGCCACGCCCAGTTCGTTAATCCGGTTGTGCAAGGTGTTGATGTTCTGCTTGAGCGCCGATTCTTGCACGCGAGCCACGGCGGTGGGACTCAGCATGCCGGTCAGCGTGAAGCGATTGTTTTCCTCGCCGGTCGTGAACTCCAGGTCAACGAGCCGGCCGCGCAATGCGCTCTCGGCACGATCACGCTCGCTGGCGGTGGCAAACGTGGCAACGACGGAGTCACCCACGCGCTCGACGCCCTGCGCCGGTATTTTTTGATCCCGCAGCGTGGTGCGCACGTCGGCGGCCAGCGAGTCGTAGCGGGCTTGCAGCGCGCCCTGCATATCGACTTGCAGTAGGAAGTGCACGCCGCCACGCAAATCCAGACCCAGGTACATCGGCTTGGGCTCGAACCACCCCAGCGCGCGCATCCACGGCGGCGAAGCGGGCAGCAGGTTAAGCGCCACGGTGTATTGCGGGTCGTCCTGATTCGGGTTCAACGACCGATCGAGCAGGTCACGCGCCTGGAGCTGAATATCGGTCGACGCGAAGCGGGCGCGTATCGTGCCCAGCGTGCCGTTTTGTTCGTAATAGACGCTCTCGGGCGCAATATGGCCGGCAGTCAGAATCTGGTCGATCCGGCCGAGCATGGCTTCGTCGACTTTGATCGTGGCCTTGGCGCTCGACACCTGCACGGCGGGGGACTCGCCGTAGAAATTGGGCAGGGTATAAAGCAGGCCGATAATGACCGCGACCAGCACCGTGATGTACTTCCAGAGAGGATAGCGGTTCATTGGCAGCTAGTTCATGCGAGGTAACGGAAAACGGCCCCCTGGAACACAGGGGGCCGGGTCAGACACTTACAGGGACTTGATAGTTCCCTTGGGCAGCACGGTCGAGACCGAGGTTTTCTGCACCAGGATTTCCACGGGCTTGTCGGCCAGTTCGGCGACTTCCAGCGTGAGGTAGGTGTCGGTCACCTTGGAGACTTTGCCCAACAGGCCGCCAGCGGTGAGGACTTCGTCGCCCTTGGCCAGGTTGGCAACCAGGTTGCGGTGTTCTTTCTGACGCTTCATCTGCGGACGGATCATCAAGAAATAGAGGATCACGAACATCAGCACGATGGGCAGCATGCCCATCAGCGCGCCACCCCCTTCGGGGGCAGCCTGGGCCAGAATGACGCCGGCGGTATCGAGAACGGACATGGAAAATCTCCTGATTGAATGGTTCGGGTCGAATTATGAAAGGTTGTTGTAGGCGCCCGTCCCCCGCGCGAGCCTTGGACCGGGCAAGCCGACTATTGTAGCGAGGTTATTCGCTAATCGATCCCACGTGCCCGGTCAGCCGCAAATTTGGCACGCCAGGCATCGAACGTCCCACTGGCGATGGCTTCGCGCATCTCGCCCATGATGGTCAAATAGAAGTGCAAATTGTGCAGCGTGTTCAGACGCGCGCCAGTGATTTCATTGGCGCGCTGCAGGTGATGCAAATAGGCCCGCGAGAAATGCTGGCAGGTGTGGCAGCTGCAGCTGGGGTCCAGCGGCCGCGTGTCGTCGCGGTATTTGGCGTTGCGAATCTTCACGTCGCCGTAGCGGGTGAATAGCCAGCCGTTACGGGCGTTGCGGGTCGGCATGACGCAGTCGAACATGTCCACGCCACGCGAGACACCTTCGACCAGATCCTCGGGTGTGCCCACGCCCATCAGATAACGCGGGGCGTGCTGGGGCAGACGCGGCGTGACATGCGCCAGGATACGCATCATGTCTTCCTTGGGTTCGCCCACCGACAGACCGCCGATCGCGTAGCCGTGAAAGCCGATATCCGTCAGGCCCGCCAGCGATTCGTCACGCAGGGACTCGTACATGCCGCCCTGCACGATGCCAAACAGCGAGTTCGGGTTTTCCAGCCGGTCGAATTCATCGCGCGAGCGGCGGGCCCAGCGCAGCGACATACGCATCGAACGCGCGGCCTCCTCGGTCGTGGCCGGGCGGCCTTCGATCTGATAGGGCGTGCATTCGTCGAAGACCATGACGATGTCCGAGTTCAGCGAGCGCTGAATGCGCATGGATTCCTCGGGCGTCAGAAACAACTTGGCACCGTCAATGGGCGAGGCGAATTTCACGCCTTCCTCGGTGATCTTGCGCATGCCTTGCAGGCTAAAGACCTGGAACCCGCCCGAGTCGGTCAGAATCGGCTTGTCCCACTGCATAAAGCCATGCAGGCCGCCATGGCGCTCCATGATCTCGGTGCCCGGGCGCAGCCACAGATGGAACGTGTTACCCAGTACGATTTGCGAGCCGACTTCTTTCAGCTCGTGCGGCAGCATGGCCTTGACGCTGCCATAGGTGCCTACCGGCATGAAGATGGGTGTTTCGACCACGCCATGGTTCAGCGTCATGCGGCCGCGGCGCGCCTGGCCGTCGGTGGCCAGCAGTTCAAAATTCAGTCCAGTCATGAGATCAGGCAGCAGGGGATTCGATAAACATCGCATCGCCGTAGCTAAAGAAGCGATAGCGTTCGGCGACTGCGTGCGCATAGGCGCGGCGGATCGGTTCGATACCCGCCAGCGCCGACACCAGCATCAAGAGCGTCGATTGCGGCAGGTGGAAGTTGGTGACCAGGGCTTCCACCACGCGGTACTGATAGCCGGGCGTGATGAACAGCCGGGTGTCTCCTTGAATCGGGGTCAAGGGCGCATCCGGACCGGCGGGATTCTGCGCGGCCGCCGATTCCAGCGCGCGCACGCTGGTCGTGCCGACAGCGATGACGCGGCCGCCACGGGCGCGCGTCCGGGCGATGGCGTCGATCACCGGTTGACTGACGGTGTACCACTCCGCGTGCATGATGTGGTCGGAAATGTTCTCGACCCGCACCGGCTGGAACGTGCCCGCGCCTACGTGCAGGGTGACGAATGCGCGCTCCACGCCCAGCTGGGCCAGGCGTTCCAGCATGGGTTCATCAAAATGCAGGCCGGCGGTCGGCGCCGCTACCGCGCCCGGCTCGCGGGCGTAAACCGTTTGGTAGCGATCTTCGTCCGTGGCGTCGGCCGCGTGTGTGATGTAAGGCGGCAGGGGTGTCGCGCCGTGGGCGTCGAGTAAATTCAGGACCGGTTCGGGAAAGCGTAGATCGAACAACTCTCCCGCACGGCCCAGCACCGTGACGTCAAACGCATCGGCCAGGCGCAGCGTCGTGCCGGGCCCAGGTGATTTGCTCGCCCGCACGTGCGCGAGCGCCCGGTTCGGTTCCACGATGCGTTCGACCAGGACTTCTACCTTGCCGCCAGTGGCTTTCTGCCCGGTCAATCGGGCCTTGATCACGCGGGTATCGTTAAACACCAGCAGATCGCCGGCGCGCAGCAAACTGGCCAGATCCGGGAACTGGCGGTCATGCAGCGCGCCTTGCGGATCCAGATGCAAGAGACGGCTGCCGGCGCGCTGCGCCGCGGGCGTCTGAGCGATCAGCTCGGGCGGCAGGTGGTAATCAAAGTCGGAAACGGTAAAAGTGGTGGACACGCGAGGACATTCAGGTAAGGCGCCAGGACGCCGCCCGACTAAGCAGGGCGGAGGGCGCGGATTGGGGCATATTGTATCGGCAGGTTGAGTATGCTTGCGGTTTCGATCTTATTCGTATCGCGGCGGGCAAAGCATGACAAGTTGGATCAGCCAGAGCAGAAAGCGCATCACCCGATGGATGGGGGCGGGCGTAGTGCTATTCGCGAGTTTCGCGGCGATAGTTCCAGGGTTTGCGCGCGCCCAGGATGCGATGCCCGCCGAGCTCGCCAGCACCTGGAAGGCATCAGGCTTGCCCGACTCCGCGCTATCGGTCGTCGTGCAGGAACTCGGTGGCCCGCGCCTGATGGCAATCAACGCCGACGAGCCGCGCAATCCGGCCTCGGTCATGAAACTGGTCACCACCTGGGCGGCGCTGTCTGAGCTGGGCCCGAATTACATCTGGCGCACCGACTTTCTGATCGAGCCCGGCGACCGCTATAACACCGATGGCGTGCTCAAAGGGCCGCTTTACCTGCGTGCGGGCGGCGATCCGTATCTGATGATGAAAGATCTGTGGGTCCTTTTGCGCGAGCTGCGTTTGCGTGGCGTGAAGATGATCAACGATCTGGTGGTTGATCGCAGTATTTTTGGCGACGTGTCCATTGACCCCGGCGCTTTCGATGGCGCGGGGGATCGCGCCTATAACGCCAGCCCGGACGCGTTCATGGTGGGCTTTGGCGCACTGCGCTTGCTCTTCGCCCCGGACCCTGTCGCGCAAAAATGGATTCCCGTGATCGATCCTCCCTTGCCGGGGCTGCGGCTGGAGGGACAGGTGAATTGGAGTACCGCGCGCTGCCCGGGGCCCCCTGCGGTCACGACCGAGCCGGTGTTGACCCAGCAGGGCGTCACGATCCGTTTAGGAGGCACCGTCGCGGGATCCTGTGGCGAATTCAGCCTGTATCGCCTGGCGCTGTCGCAACCCGAACTCGCCGAAGCGCTGTTTCGCCTGCTGTGGCGCGAACTGGGTGGCTCGTTCACCGGCAAGGTCCGCGCGGGCAAGGTGCCGGCCGATGCGGTCGTGCTCGCCTCGCATGAATCCCCGCCTCTGACCGAAGCGATCCGCCAGATCAACAAGCAAAGCAACAATGTCATGGCGCGCACGGTGCTGCTCACGCTGGGCGCCGAGCGCGGCGCTCGACCCGCCACGCCGCAGACCAGCGAAATCGTCGCCAAGTCGGTGCTGGCGTCGCAGGGCTTAAGCATGCCGGAACTGATTCTGGATAATGGTTCCGGCCTGTCGCGCAATGGCCAGGTGTCGGCGCAAAGTCTGGCCTCGATGCTGACGGCCGCATGGCAGTCTCCGTTGATGCCCGAATTCATGTCCTCGCTCGCAATCGCCGGGATCGACGGCACGATGCGCCGCCGCCTGCGCGACGATGGAACCTTGGGCATGGCGCATTTGAAAACGGGTTCGCTGCGCGACGTGCGAGCGGTAGCCGGCTATGTACAGGGCGCCAGTGGCAAGCGCTACGTCGTGGTCAGCATGGTCAATGATCCCAAGGCAGCGGCGGTCCGGGCGTTTAACGATGCGCTGATCGGTTGGTTGACGTCGAAATAGCCGACACAGTGGCTGTACTTGCCGCTGCCCGCGAATCGTACCGTGCGCGCGGCATCGGTCGTATCCGTTGCGGGCGCGCTAAAATTCCACGGAATTGCCCTGGCCGCTACGCCACCCCCTGTTTTTGGAGACCTTCGCACATGCCCGTGCATGAAATTCGTCACCCGCTGATTCGCCACAAGCTTGGCATCATGCGTCGCGCTGACCTCAGCACCAAGAGTTTTCGCGAGTTGTCCCAGGAAGTCGGCGCGCTGCTGACCTATGAGGCTTCCAAGGACCTGCCGCTGGCGCCTGCCACCATCGAAGGCTGGTGTGGCAGTGTCGAGGTCGAAAAAATCGCCGGTAAAAAAGTTACCGTCGTGCCGATTTTGCGCGCCGGTATCGGCATGCTCGATGGCGTACTGAGCCTGATTCCCGGCGCGAAGGTGAGCGTGGTCGGTGTGGCCCGTAACGAGGAAACCCTGCAGGCCCACACCTATCTGGAACGGCTGGTTGGCGAACTCGATCAGCGTCTGGCGCTCATCGTTGACCCGATGTTGGCTACCGGCGGATCGATGCTCGCCACGATCGATATGCTCAAACGCGCCGGCTGCCGCGAGATCCGCGCACTGGTGCTGGTCGCCGCACCCGTTGGCATCAAGGCCGTGCTGGATCGTCACCCCGACGTCAATATCTACACCGCGTCGATCGATGAGGGCCTTAATGAGGACGGCTACATCGTGCCGGGCCTGGGCGATGCCGGCGACCGTATTTTTGGCACCACGCAGAAGCAGGTATAACGGGTTCGGCGCGCGTCATGGCGCGCCTTAAGCCGCCAGCGCCACGCGGCGACCTTCCTCGTATTGGCCGAACCAATGCAGCTCGCGCGCAAGCGCCGCGACTTCACCTACAACGAGCAAAGCCGGCGCCTTGACGTCGTGGCTACGCGCCACGGCGGCCAGCTCGTCTAGCCGGCCAGCGATGACACGCTGCTGTGGCCGGCTGCCGTTTTCGATCAACGCGAAAGGCGTGGCTGGCGAGCGGCCGTGACCGATCAGCCGCGCAGTCAAATTCTCGAGTTGTCCCACGCCCATATAGAACGCTAGCGTCTGATGGGCGCGGGCCAGGCCTGTCCAATCCAGGTTGTCTTCCTCGTCACGGCAATGTGCGGTCACCAGACGCACCGACTGCGCATGGTCGCGATGGGTGAGCGGAATCCCCGCGTAGGCCGCGCAGGCCAGCGCGGCGGTGATCCCGGGCACGACCTCGTAACGCACGCCGTGCGCGCGCAGATGCTCCAGCTCTTCGCCACCCCGGCCAAAGATAAACGCGTCACCGCCCTTTAGACGCACCACACGCTGTCCAGCCTGGGCATGTTCGACCAATAACGCGTGGATCCGCGCCTGCGTGGCGTTGTGATCCTCACCGGGCAGCTTGCCAACGGGAATGCGCTCCGCATCGCGACGCGCCAGCGACATGACGGCGGGGCTGACGAGCCGGTCGTACAAAATAACGTCGGCCTCGTTCAGTGCGCGCAGTGCCTTGAGCGTCAGCAACCCCGGATCGCCAGGACCCGCACCGACCAGAACCACGCTGCCCTGACTGCACGCTTGCGGCTGATCCAGTTCCGCCTTCAGCAGCCGCTCGGCCTCGGCGGGTTGCTGTTGCCGCAGCGCCGTGGCGACCGGGCCGTCCATGAGCCAGTCGTAGAAACGGCGCCGCTGCTTTAAGTCGGGGCGGCGCTCGCGGATCCGGGCGCGATGGCGCGCGGCCAGCATAGCAAGTGTGCCCAACGAATGATCGAACAGCGACTCGATGCGTTCGCGTAAACGCCGGGCCAGCACGGGCGCGACGCCAGATGACGAAATCGCGACGATCAGTGGCGATCGATCCACAATGGCCGGCACCTGAAACGCAGACAGTTCGGCATCATCCACGACATTGCTGAAGATTCGCCTTGCCTCGGCAGCGGCGGACACAGCGGCATTCACGGCGCGGTCATCCGTGGCCGCGATGGCCAACCAGGCATCGTCTAGCCATTCCGGCTCAAACGCACCCACGACCAGGCGGATGCGGCCCTCGGCGGCGAGTTCGGCCAGCTCGGGGATGAACTGCGGCGCGCCGACCAGCACATCGGCAGACGCTTCCAGTAGTACCTGTACCTTGCGCGCCGCGACCTCGCCGCCGCCCACAACAAGCACGCGACGGCCCTGCAAATCGGCAAATAGGGGGAAAAGCTTCATGAATGATCAGCCTGGCGGGACGAGCCCGCATACAGGTTCGATCATAGGGAGGCGGTATCCTGCCTACAACGTCTGATTTTTTGGATTGATATAGCTGTGAGTGATTAAGCGCTAAAGGAGCACCGGTGGGGACTACGACGGCCTAGGCAGCGGCCCTGGCGCGTTCCGTGCCGTAACCCCCTTTGCAACCGGCTCGAATTACACACGGCTTGAAACGCGGCGTCTCGGGAAACCGGTGTAGCATCCTTTATCTCTTTCTTTAGTCTGGAGTCCCGGTGGCGGCGAAATCCTTTTCTTTATGGCTGCTGGCAGCCTGTGCCGGCGTGACGACCAACGCCATGGCAGGGGTATGCGATGCCCCATTCATGCACAACGGCGGCGCCGTGCAATTGACCGGCACGGGGAACCTCAAACTCGGCGCCGATCTGAGCTTCTCGGACGTCTCAAAGACCGATGCCACCAACTGCCGCGCCCGTGTGCGGGGCGACGCAACGTTCAGCTACGCGGGATTGCCGCCCAGCAAGTCCAAATTGGACTACCTGATGACAATCAAGCAGGGCCAAGCCAGCTTTGTCCGGTACGCCGATGCGGGAGAGCGTCCTTCCGGCGATGGGCAGTTCGATCTGCGCATGCTCGGGTTATTCGCCTATGACGGCAAAACGCTCAAAGCGGGGCAGCGCATGCCGGGGGCGACATATCGTCTCAATATCGGCAAGGCAGCTCCGGTAGGCGGGCAGCCGAGCACTGTGGTGCGCATTGGCGAGAAGACCGTGGGTTCGCGCGAGTCAATCGACACCGCGCTGGGTCGCAAAGCCTGCTGGCCGATCCGCTACACGCGCGACACGGATCCGACCATGGCGACCTTTAAAGGCCTGAGCTTGCCGATTCCTGGCATGAATACCACGGTGACCGACTGGTTCTGCCCCGAGGTGGACCTGGTCATGCGCCAAGACATCGATCAGGGTGGCTTGAAATCCGCGGTGGAAATCACCAGTATCAAGTGACGGCTTGCGCTACAAACCACCGTTCATATTTAGTTGCCAGCCAGTTGGCGCCGCTGCTGCGGTTTTTGTAACAGGCTGGTATGATCAACTTGTCATCGACTTACTTCATAAGGAGCTCTTATGCTGACACGACGTTCGGACGACGCTGCGAAAGAAAAACTCATCGACAGCGTGAAAAGCAGCTTGAACGATGCGGAAGAACTCCTGCGCGAGGCGGCCGCTAGTTCGGGTGATAAAGCCTCGGAATTGCGCGATCGCGCGATGGCTTCCCTGCGACGCACCCGCGAAGCCCTCTACGACGCGCAGGATGCGGTCATGGAGCGCGGCCGCAAGGCTGCGCGTGCGACTGACGACTATGTGCACGACAATCCATGGCAGGCCATCGGGCTGGCTGGCGTGGCCGGTCTGCTCCTGGGTCTTTTGATTTCGCGTCGTTAATAGCCGGGGCCGGCTTCGACAGCCGGCCGGCTCTCGACTATGGGATTACGTACCTCTGTTAGCGGCGTGGCCAGCAGTCTCATCGGGCTGCTGCGCACACGTCTGGAATTGCTCGCGCTGGAAGCAGCCGAGGAAAAAACGCGCCTGGTCAAAGTGCTGGGGATGGCATTTGCAGCGTTGCTGTTCGTGACGCTCGCCGTGCTGGTGTTTACCGTAATGGTCGCCGTGGCGTTCTGGCCGACCGAGAACCGCTATATGGCCCTGGGTGTGTTGGCGGCGGTATACGCGGTCCTAGGCATCGGCTTGCTACTCGCGTTACGCCGTCAATTGCTTTTCGGCCCGGTGCCATTCGCGGCAACGATCGAAGAGCTGGGCCGCGACGCCGATTTGCTGGCTCGCGTACGTGCCGCGCGCGAAGAGGGTGACGAGGATTCGGACGACGCCTCTGATGAGGGCGTTGCACACAGTGAGCAAAGCGCGCGCGCCCGCCGTGTCGCGGCAGCGCGTCAGGTGGGGAGCTGATCTATGTCCAAATCACCTGCAATCGAACGCGCCGTACGGATCGAGTTGCTGCGCGCACGCGCAGCCCTCGAACGCGAGTCGCTTGCTTACGATATCGCGGCGACCACGCGCTCGTTGTCTCCGGGCAACCTCGTCAAACGCTGGATACCCAGCGTCGGGCGCAGCAATGTGACGGGGCTGCTCTGGCAGGGCGTGTCCCTGGCGCGGCGCTATCCCGTGATCAGCTCCACCGTGTCCGCTTTTTTGATGAAACGGGGCAAAAAGCTTGGCCTGCTCAAACTGGCCGGCGGTGCGTTCTTGGGCTGGCAAGCGTTCCGGGCCTGGCGGCACGCGAGCGACGCTGCGTCTCGGGACGTCTGAAGGAAAATTCTGACTAAGCTGTGAACGGCGCCCCAGGCTTGATAAGCCTGGGGCGCGCTCCTCTCTGGGCAGTTTGAGATGAATGGTCTATGCTTTCGCGGCCCCCAGATCGTTCACGCACAGATGAGCTCCCAATACCTACCGATCGGCCCATTCATCCATCGAATGTTTCGCCTGAAGCCCGCGCGATGGGATTGGGGGCGATTCCTGCGCGCGGCGATTTGCGTCGGGGTGCCTTTCGGGCTGGGGATGTATCAGCGCGACATCATGCCCTGGATGTGGATCGCGATGGGCACGCTGATGATGACCACCGGCGAGCGAAAAATTGCTTACCGGCAGCGGATTCCTTCTTTGCTCGGCACATCTCTCTTGGGCGCGGCGGGCTATTTGTTGGGCTACCTCGGGTCGTTGCCTTTTGCTTGCACCCTGATTGTCATGGCGGGTGTGGGTTACGCTGCTTGCACGCTCAGCCGTAGGGGGCCTGACTGGTCGATTGGTTGCCTGCAGCTGTTACTTACCGCCTCGATTGCGATTGGCGTGCCGAGTATCGGGAACTTCTGGTGGCCAGCGTTGTTGTACCTCGTGGGAGCGCTGATTTACGCCGCCGTGCTCGCTATCGAAGCATTCGTGGTGGCAGAATTTACCCGCCACGGCGGCCGGTCGGGTGCAGCCGGTCACGCGGCGAAAGGGTCTGCGTCTAAGGTGTCGGCTGCGAATGCGGCGACCGGTGGCGGCATCCACAGCCTACCGGGGACTACTGTCGCCCCTGCTGCACTGGAGGCGCGCGAAACGCCTTCCATAGCGCTGGCGCTTTGTCTGGCTACAGCGTATGCCTTTAAGCTCATTCTGGACGCGAGCCACTGGTTTTGGGTTCCGCTCACGGTAGGTCTCATCATGAAGCCGGATCTGGGCAATATTTTTGATCGTGCCATCCTGCGGTGCCTGGGCACCGCGCTGGGGGTGGCGATCGCCTCGGTTATTTTGATCCACTTTCCGAAGGACCTATGGCTTGCCGCGCTGATCGCTGTGTTCGCTGGCGTGTTGCCGTGGTGTATGGCTAAGTCGTACGCACTGCAGGCCGTCACGCTGACGCCGCTGGTGTTGCTCTTGGTGGATACGATTATACCCGGTGACCATAACGTCAATTACAGTCTGCAGCGAATGGGCGACACCGTCATCGGTGCCGCGATCGTGATCGTCTGGGGCGCTGTGTTCCGTCTTTCTGGTCGTCGATAGTATGGGGGCGCCGCATCAGGCGCGCTCTGGCTTATAGCCCCAACTCTCCCCACATCGCATCAACGCGGCGCTTGACCTCATCGTTCATGGTGATCGGCCGGCCCCATTCGCGGTCGGTTTCGCCGGGCCACTTGTTGGTGGCATCCATGCCCATTTTGCCGCCCAGTCCTGATACCGGCGAGGCAAAATCGAGGTAGTCGATCGGTGTGCGTTCCACCATGACCGTATCGCGCACCGGATCCATCCGGGTGGTGATGGCCCACACGACTTCTTTCCAGTCACGCGGGTTGATATCCTCGTCCACCACGACAATGAATTTCGTGTACATGAACTGGCGCAACACGCTCCACAGGCCGAACATCACGCGTTTGGCGTGGCCGGGATACTGCTTGCGGATTGAGACGACGGCCAGACGGTAGCTGCACCCCTCGGGCGGCAGGTAGAAATCGACGATTTCCGGAAGCTGACGACGCAACAAGGGGACAAAGACCTCGTTGAGCGCGACCCCGAGCACGGCCGGTTCATCTGGCGGTTTGCCCGTGTAGGTGGAGTGATAAATCGGGTCGCGCCGCATCGTGATGCGGTCAACGGTAAAGACGGGGAACCAGTCCTGCTCGTTGTAGTAGCCCGTGTGATCGCCGTAGGGGCCTTCGAGGGCCATCTCGTAACCCGTATCGGGGCAGGGGGGCGCACCATCGGGCGGCGTAGGCGCCACGGCCCGCGGATCGCTGGCGGGCAGCAGATGGCCTTCCAGCACGATCTCGGCGAAGGCAGGCACCGACAGGTCGCTGCCAATCGCCTGCGCGACCTCGGTACGAGAGCCGCGCAAGAGTCCGGCGAACTGATATTCGGACAAGCTATCCGGGACAGGCGTTACGGCGCCCAGGATCGTCGCCGGGTCGGCACCCAACGCTACCGCGATGGGAAAAGGTTTGCCGGGATACGCCTTGGCATGTTCGCGAAAATCCAGCGCGCCGCCGCGGTGCGACAGCCAACGCATGATCAGCTTGTTGCGCGCAATGGGCTGCTGGCGATAGATGCCCAGGTTCTGCCGTTTGGCATTCGGGCCACGCGTGACGACCAGGCCCCAGGTCAAGAGCGGCGCGACATCGCCCGGCCAGCAAGTCTGGATGGGCAGGCGGCTGAGGTCCACGTCATCGCCTTCCCAAACGATTTCCTGGCAGGCAGGGCTGCGCACGCGCTTGGGCGCCATGTCCCACAGAGCCGACTTCAGCATGGCGACCTTGCCAAAGGCGTCGCGCAGGCTGCGCGGGGCTTCCGGTTCGCGCAGGGACGCCAGCAGTTCGCCGGTATCGCGCAGGGCGCTGACGTCTTCAGCGCCCATGCCCCAGGCCACCCGCTTGGGCGTGCCGAACAGGTTCGCCAAGACAGGCATCGTCGCCGGGGCGCCGTTGTGCGTGGCCCGCTCGAACAGCAGTGCCGGACCCTCCGCACGCAGCACACGGTCGGCAATCTCGGTCATTTCGAGGTTCGTCGACACGGGCGTAGCAATGCGCTTGAGCTCGCCGCGCTGCTCCAGCTGCTGCAGAAAATCTCTCAGGTCACGGTATTTCACGACAGATCCACGTAATTTAGTTACAGATTCAACTGAGAAGAGAGGTTAACATCTAAGGCTTGTCTTTTTTAACCACGCAGGAGGTCTCCATGCCCGATGCGTCAGTGGCAGGGTTGTTGCGACAGTCCGCCCAAGGAGTGCATCACCGTCTTGCAGAATGGTCTCGCATCTGCTGTACCTACCTCGGTATCGCAGTCATCGTCACCATCAGCATGAGTCTTGCTTTGCCTGGTTTGCGCGACCAGGCCCTGCACGTGCACAAAGCCTTGTTGACCGCCTTAGCGCCTTCCTCCGTCACCTCCGGTCCGCTGGCCGAAGTCGGTGACCTTTTCTATGAAACCCCCCCGTCGGCCATAGCGATGGCCATCCCCGCTGCGCCGACGAGCCACGCCACGGGTTTTCTGGGTCCCTTGCGCAGCGAACTGCCTCCGGCCCCAAAGAAAGGTTCGTCCAAGCTGATGTCGAGCTCTCAGGCCGAGGCCTTGCGCAACTATATTTCGCGCAAGTATCGCGTGGCCTATGACGCCACCGGCGTGCTGGTGAATGCCGTGTACAAGGTGGCGCGCGAGAAAGATCTGGACCCGCTGCTGTTGCTGGCCGTCATCGCGATCGAATCCCGCTATAACCCATTCGCGGAAAGTTCGGTGGGCGCACAAGGCCTGATGCAGGTCATGACGCGCGTGCATAAGGACAAATTTGAAAAACTTGGCGACGGCGCGCACGCGTTGGACCCGGTTTCCAATATCCGCGTGGGCAGCACTATCCTGAAGGACTGCATCAACCGTCGAGGCTCGCTCGAGGGTGGCTTGGCTTGCTATGTTGGGGCGACTGGCCCCAGCGACGGTGGGTACGGCGCCAAGGTGCAGGCAGAGCGCCGGCGCCTGGCGTTGGCGGCAGGGATCGCGTTGGCACGCGACTAATGCCTAGGGTTTCCGACGCGCTGGCCATGGCTCATGGCCAGCGCGTGCTCTGTTACGTTCCCGATTCGGTCACACCACTTGCGCAATGCGCCGCACGGCCTCTTCCAGGCGGTCCAAACCGGTCGCGTAGGAAAAACGCATGGTGCGATCGCCATGCGCGGGGCCGAAGTCCAGGCCGGGCACGGCGGCTACGCCCGCCTCGTGCAACAGTCGGTGCGCAAACGTCATGCTGTCGACGCCCTGCGCCGAAATATCCGCGTAGATGTAAAAAGCACCATCCGGTTTTACCGGCACGTGCAGTCCCAGGCGCTCGAATTCGGGCAGCAGGTAGTCGCGCCGTTGTTTGAACGCCTCGCGACGGTGTTCATAGATCTTGAGCGTATCGGGCTCGAAGCAGGCCAAGGCGGCATACTGACCCGGCGTCGGGGCGCAGATCTGCAGGCTGGCGGCGATTTTCTCGATCTCGCCGGCCAGGTGCGCCGGGGCGATCATCCAGCCCAGGCGCCAGCCGGTCATATGAAAGTACTTCGAAAAGCTGTTGATCACGATGACGTTGTCATCCAGCGTCAACGCCGAGCGCGGGTCCTGTTCGTAGCTGAGTCCGAGATAAATTTCATCCACGATGGCGAAGCCTTGGCGTTCGCGCACCGCGTCCAGCAGAGTCGCCATTTCCTCGTGGGTGACACTGGTGCCTGTGGGGTTGCTGGGAGAGGCAATCAGCACGCCGCGCGTCTGGGCGGTCCAATGCTGGCGCACATCGTCGGCGGACAGCTGAAACCGTTTTTCCGCCGTGCTGGGGATCAACCGCGGACGGCCCCCGGCGGCCAGGATGAAATTGCTGTTGGCGGGGTACGAGGGGTCGGGCATCAACACCTCCGCGCCGGCGTCCACCAAGACGGAGCACGCCAGCGATAAGGCCCCCGAGGCGCCGGAGGTGACGATCACGCGCGCCGGGTCGATCTCGGCGCCGAATTTGGTCGCGTAAAACCTGGCGATGGCTTCGCGCAGGCTCCATAGCCCGGCCGGGGCGCTATAGCCGCTTAAACCGGCGCGCGCGGCGCGGTCCAGGGCTTCCACGACTTGCGGGGGCGCGGTAAAGTCCGGCTCACCGATGCCCAGACTGACGATGTCCCGGCCAGCCGCCTGCAGTGCCTGCGCCTCCTTGAACACCTCGACGGCATGAAACGTGAGGAAGTCTTGTGAACGGTGGGCAAGGCGTGGCATGGTGATTCTCAAAGCAAAAAAGGAATTGTAGATGCAGCCATCGCGGCGCGCGTTTCTGTTCGGCCGCCAGCGCCCTCGTACGCGTTGGGAAGCTTTTGTCCAGGGACTGGAGCGCGGGGTCGAGGGGCGTGTTCGCCACGACGCCAATCAGCCAGGCCGCGCGACCTTGATCCCCGCGCATCGCGCGGACGCCCGTCACGCGCGCGCACTGTGCGCCGAGTTCGGTGTGCGGCTGAGGCTAATGTCCTGGGCAGACGATCGGCTCAACAAAAGGGGAGCGCTTTCCGACCATGAGGATGGCGCTTTTAACAAGACAGGCGCCGGAGCCTTTGATTTGAATCCGGTCGAGTCCGAAAGGCTTTCCCAACAAATCGACGGGCCCGTGCTCAGCATGGATACACGTCTATTGACAGGTATGTCGCCCGGCGCCATTGCGGGTCATGTGATCGCCGAGCCCGGGTGTCGTTTGGGTGATCTCGTTGCTGCGGGATTGAGTCAGTTTCGCGATGCGCCGCCCGATTGCTCCGTGGGGGTGTGGCTCGCCACGGCCTATGACTGGCGGCCGGGAGCAACGGCAGAAAGCGGGGTGGTAGCCATCGACGTGTTGTTATCAGACGGCACGATGGAAACGCTCGGGCCGTTCGGTGAATGCGACTCCCGGCCGCTGCGGTCCGCCACGGTGCAGAAGCTGATCCCGTTTCTGTTTCAACTGGCCGCTGGCGCTGACGCACGCGCCTGCCGTAGCGCCGATGTCTGGCCATGTCGATACCGGCTGGACGCGATGCTGCCCGCCGCGCCTGCCGAGGTTAATCTGGCGCATCTCTTGCTTGGCCATCACGGTGAGCTGGCTTGGGTGGAGGCGGTCACGCTGGTTGTGTCCGAAGAGGTTTGGTCCAGCGTGTCGTCGCACACAGATGCTGTGCCATCCGCCCATCGGGAGGCACCTGAGACCATCGCGATGGCGCAACGGCTGCAAAGGCAAATCAAGGATGCATTCGACCCCTCGGGTTTGTTTCTGGATTTGGGCGCCGGGGTTTGATCCAGGGGGCGCAAGCGCTGCGACTTTCAGGCCCATCCGATCGCAACTGCGAAGATAATGTATCGTCCGGCCATCCCCGGCTGCCCCACCGCCAGGAGTAAGATATTCCAAGCTGTAAGCTAGAATTCCCCCTTCGTGGATCAACTACATAGCCCGCAAAATGGACGCTAACCTTCGCCAAGCCGCACTTGCTTATCATGAGTCCGGCCGCCCCGGCAAAATCTCGGTCACGCCGACCAAGCAACTGTCTAACCAGCGCGATCTGGCGCTGGCGTATTCCCCCGGCGTGGCGGCGGCATGCGAAGAAATCGTTAACGATCCGGTCAACGCCGTGCGCTACACGGCGCGCGGCAACCTGGTGGGCGTGATCACCAACGGCACGGCGGTGTTGGGTCTGGGCAATATCGGCGCGCTCGCCTCCAAACCCGTGATGGAAGGCAAGGCGGTGCTATTCAAGAAGTTCGCCGGCCTGGACGTGTTCGATATCGAGATCAATGAAACCGACCCCGACAAGTTGGTGGAAATCATTGCCGGCCTGGAGCCGACGTTCGGTGGCATCAACCTCGAGGACATCAAGGCCCCCGAGTGCTTTACCGTGGAACGCAGGCTGCGCGAGCGGATGAAAATCCCCGTCTTTCACGACGATCAGCATGGCACCGCCATCTGTGTGTCGGCCGCCTTCATCAATGGCCTGAAGGTCGTTGGCAAGGACATCGACAAGGTCAAGATCGTGACCTCCGGCGCGGGCGCGGCGGCGCTGGCCTGTCTGGATTTGATCGTGGATCTGGGCGTGCCCGTGGAAAATATCTGGGTCACTGACATCGAGGGCGTGGTCTACGAGGGCCGTGTCGCGTTGATGGACCCGGACAAGGCCCGCTTCGCGCAAAAAACCGAGCACCGTAAACTCGCCGACGTGATTGACGGCGCGGATGTGTTCCTGGGCCTGTCGGCCGGTGGCGTGCTCAAGCCCGAAATGGTCGCCAAGATGGCGCCGCGTCCGGTCATCCTGGCGCTGGCCAACCCCAACCCGGAAATCCTGCCCGAAGACGCCTACGCCGTGCGCGACGATATCGTCATGGCGACCGGCCGTTCGGACTACCCGAACCAGGTCAACAACGTCCTGTGCTTCCCCTATATTTTCCGTGGCGCGCTGGATGTCGGGGCGACGACCATTACGCGCGAAATGGAGCTGGCCGCGGTACACGCCATCGCCAAACTCGCGCAGGAAGAGCAAAACGAAGTGGTGGCCGCGGCTTATGGCACTTATGACATCAGCTTCGGGCCGCAGTACCTGATTCCCAAGCCCTTCGACCCGCGCCTGATCACGCGCATTGCGCCCGCTGTGGCCAAGGCCGCCATGGACTGCGGCGTGGCCACGCGTCCGCTCAATGATCTGGAAGCCTACGTCGAACAGCTGCAACAATTCGTCTACCATTCGGGCGCATTCATGAAGCCCCTGTACTCGACCGCCAAGAGCTTCGTGCGCGATGGCGGCAAGGCGCGCATCGTCTTCACCGAGGGCGAAGACGAACGCGTGTTGCGTGCGGTGCAAGTGGTGGTGGACGAAGGTCTGGCCAAGCCCGTGCTGGTGGGCCGCCCCGCCGTGCTGGCCGCGCGTATCGAGAAATACGGCCTGCGCCTGCGCCTGGGCGAGGACGTCGAAGTCACCAACCCCGAATACGACGAGCGTTTCCATCAGTACTGGACGACCTACTGGGAAATGATGTGCCGTCGCGGCATCACCAAGGAAATGGCCCGCGTGGAAATGCGCCGCCGCCTGACCTTGATTGGCGCGATGATGCTGCATCGTGGCGAAGCCGACGGCATGATCTGCGGCGTGGTGAGCTCCTATGCCGAGCACCTGCGTTTCATCGATGAAGTCATCGGCAAGCGCCCTGCCACCAACGTCTATGCGGCCATGAATGTGCTGCTGCTGGACGAGCGTGTGGTGGCCTTGGTCGACACGCACGTCAACGACAATCCGACCGCCGAGCAGATTGCCGAAATCACGTTGCTGGCCGCCGAGCAAATGCGCCGCCTGAACCTGGCGCCCAAGGTCGCGTTGCTGTCGCGTTCGAACTTCGGCACGGGCAGCTCGTCGTCGGGCACCAAGATGCGCGAAGCCCTGGCGCTGGTACGCGAAGCCGACCCTGAATTGGAGATCGATGGCGAAATGCACGGCGATTGCGCGTTGGACGAAGCGCTGCGCACGCGCATTCTCCCGTCGTCGACGCTCAAGGGGGCCGCGAACCTGCTGGTTTGCCCGAACGTGGACTCCGGAAATATCGCCTACAACCTGCTGAAGACGGCAGCGGGCGGCAACGTGGCCGTGGGGCCGTTCCTGCTGGGCGCGAATGCACCGGTGCACATTTTGACTTCCAGTGCGACCGTGCGCCGTATCGTCAACATGACCGCTTTGGTCGTTGTGGATGCCAACGTTCCCAAGTAATTTGGAGTCCGCTTCCGACCCGCCCCGTGCCCAGACGGGGCTGGTCATGACAGGCGGTGGCGCGCGCGCCGCGTATCAGGTCGGCGTGCTGCGCGCCATCATGGACATCCTGAACCCCGTCAGGGACCCGGGGTTTCCCAATCCGTTTCCTATTATCTGCGGGACCTCGGCTGGTTCAATCAATGCGGCGGCCTTTGGGTGCCGCGCTGATCAGCCTCATGCCGCCGTGGAGCGCATGCAGCAACTCTGGGAAACATTGCATACCGGCATGGTGTATCGCGCCGATGCACCTGGTCTGATTAAGACCGGCGTTCGCTGGCTGGGGCTCATGGCCTTGGGATGGATGTTTGCCGGCTTCGGACGAGAGCGGCCGCGCTCATTGCTGGACAATGGACCGTTGGCCGAACTGCTGACTGGGGCGCTGGATTTCGAGCATTTACAGACGAATCTGGACCAAGGCGCGCTCAATGCGCTGGCGATCACGGCGCTCGGGTTCAATAGTGGCGAACATCTGACCTTCTACCAGGCCAAACGCACGATCGATCCATGGCGTCGTTCGCTACGGCGGGCCTTGCCGGTGCCGCTCGGCGTAGAACATCTGCTCGCGTCATCGTCCATTCCCTTTATCTTTCCCGCCCAGGCCGTGGATGTGCAAGGCCAACGTGAATGGTGTGGCGATGGTTCCATCCGCCAGCTTGCGCCGATCAGTCCGGCGATTCACTTGGGGGCCACGCGCGTATTGGTCATCGGCACCAATTTTCTCGACGAAACCCATCCTGAGAACCGCGACGCTGCGCCGCCGTATCCCAGTCTCGCGCAGGTGGGCGGCCATGTGCTTTCGACGATTTTCCTGGATGGGCTGTCGATGGACGTAGAGCGGCTCGAGCGCATTAATGAGCTGGTCGGCTATATCGGCCATGACCCCGCCGTGGGCGGCGGCGTCCGCCGGGTGAACGTGCTGACCCTGACGCCCAGCCAGTCGCTCGACCTGCTGGCGCTCGATTATTTATCCGATATGCCAATCGAAGCCCGTACCCTTTTCCGCGTACTCGGTGTATCGTCCGACCCTGACCATGCGAGCGGTGGTGCCCTAATGTCCTATTTGCTGTTCGAAGGCACGTACACGCGGAGATTGATCGAATTGGGCTATGCCGATACGATGCGGCGTAGCGAAGATGTCTTAGGTTTTTTCAGGGAGGGCCAGGCATGACGCAAAATGGCCAGTCTACGTTGCAGCGCCAGTTGACTAGCGGTGGCGCTATCGAACATGGCGATCTGCAAAAAGAGGCCGTGGATCAGGCCGCGCGCGAGTTGGGCTTGGCATTCATGGTGGCCGAGTGCGATCGCGCTCGTAGCCGATCCGCGGTGCTGCGGGCCATTGCCAAAGCCGTGGATTTTCCCGAGTATTTCGGCGGGAATTTCGACGCGCTGTACGATTGTTTGTGCGACACGGTGCTGGATCAGAAGACCGGTGTCGTTCTCTGGCTATCGAAGCTGCATTCGGGCGATCCGACGCTGACTGACGATGCGGCGCAAATTGCTTCGGTGTGCGCGGACGTGGTCACGTTTGCGGCCGAAAATGGCCGCAGCTTCGGTTACATCATCGAGCACGCTGGCAAACATCCGGACCCCGAGCCCGGCGTTGCAGCGGCGCGCTATGGCGAGAGTTGATCACAGATAGGGCGGCTTGCGGCGGTGCTGCCAGGCACCCTGGCCCGTGGCGCCCGCAGGAGGCGCCCGCAGGAGGCGACTTCAAGATGCACGCGATGAAGGCACCAGCCGGAGCGGCCCGTGGGCGGCGCTGGCAAGAGGCGTGCTTGGCGCGCGATCGATAGGCATAAAAAAGCGCGGACAGTGTGAACTGCCCGCGCTTTTTACTGTGAGGCGCTTTGCTATGCGATCAGCGAGAGCCGCTGGCCCCGAAGCCGCCACCCGAAGATTTTGGCTGTTGAGCCTGCTCGTCCTCTTGCGCCTCGAAGAGCACGCCGCCGACGGCTGCCACCAGGATCATCAACCCGGTACCCAGCGCCCAGGACAGATACCAGGGGCCATAATCGCCCAGCAACACCCCCAGCACAATCGCGACCACGGCCAATACGAAGCTCAGACCGAATTTAAAAAGTAGCTTCATCGTTGTTTCCTCAATACGCGTGTTCGTTGGATTCGACGCTCTTGGAGTCGACCTTGCCACGCATCACCCAGAAAGCCCAGCTGGTGTAGGTGAGGATCAGCGGGATATAGATGATGGTAAAGCCGAGCATCCAGCCTTGCGTGAGCGTGCTGGCGCCCGAATTCCATACCGTCAGGCTATGCGACGGGTTGGTCACCGACGGCATGATGAAGGGGAACATCGCCGCGCCCGCGGTAGCCAGCACGCCGATCCAGGTCAGCGCACCGAGCCACCAGGCGGCCAGACGACGATTCATGCGCGTGGCGATCAGACCCAGCACCATGGCGGCCAAGGCAATGATGGGCAGGGCCCACAGCACCGGATGCGCCGCAAAGTTATCGAGCAAGCCGCCGGCCGTGCGTTCCACCACCTGATGCAGCGGGGTCTGCGGCACGCCGTCGCCGGGGTACTTGACCAGACGATAACCGTCCAGCTGAGATGCCCAGAATCCACCCACCACAAAAAGCACCAGGAACACGATGCCGCCCAGCGTCGAGGCGTTGCGCGCGCGATGCGCCAAGCCCCATTCGCCGCTACGCATCAGGATATTGCCGCCCATATAGATCGACAGCGACAGCGAGGTCAGGCCACACAGGATCGCAAACGGGTTCAACAGTTCCCAGAAGCTACCGGTGTAGTAGGACGTCATTCTCCAGTCGAAATGGAACGGCACGCCCTGCAGCACGTTACCGATCGCCGCGCCGTAGATGATCATCGGCACGCAGCCCGAGACAAACAGCGTCCAGTCCCAGGCATTGCGCCAGCGGGCGACCGAGATCTTGCTGCGATACTCGAAACCCAGCGGCCGCACGATCATGCTCCATAGCAGCACGAGCATGACGATGTAAAAGCCGGAGAAGGCCGTGGCGTAGACCAGCGGCCACGCGGCAAAGATCGCGCCGCCACCCAGGATGAACCACACCTGATTGCCGTCCCAGTGCGGGCCAATGATGTTGAGCGCCACGCGGCGGTCTTCGTCGGTGCGACCGACGAATCGCAGCAGCGTGCCCACGCCCATATCCATACCGACCATGATGGCCAGCCCCATCAGCAGCACGCCAAGCAGCAGCCACCAGATCAGCGTAAAGACCAATGAAAGTTCCATGTGTTTAGCTCCGGACAGTCGTAGTGGCAGGGCCAAAGGCGGGGGCGGGCGTGTGATGGCCGTCCTCGGAGTCATCGGGACCCTTGCGGATGGCACGCAGCATCAGGAACATCTCGATCACGATGAAAATCGTATAGAGCAGCACAAAGCCTACGATCGAGAACACCATGTAGCTCACGCTATGCGTGGAGGCGGACAGCCAGGTCGGCAGCACCTCGTACACGGTCCACGGCTGACGGCCGACTTCCGCCACGATCCAGCCCGCCTCGCAGGCGATGAAGGGCACAGGGATCATCCATACGCAGAACTTCAGGAAACGCTTGCGATCCTGCACCTTGTTGGTCAGCGTATAGACCGTGGCCAACACAAAGAACGCGAGCATCAGCAGACCCGCGGCCACCATGATGCGGAACGACCAGAACACCAGCCAGACTTCCGGAATCGTGTCTTTGGCCGCGCGCGCGATATCGGCGTCCGTGACGCGCGTCACGTCGCCTTCGGGGGCATAGCGTTGCACGAGGAACCCGTAGCCGATATCGGCCTTGTGTTTCTCGAACTGAGCCAGGGCCTCTTGATCGTGCGGATTGGCGCTCAGGCGTTCCATCGCTTGAACGGCGGGGATGCCGTTACGGATGCGCACCTTGGCCTGCTCTTGCAGCACATCGGCGGCCGGCAGCGTGCCATCCAGCGAGTGGGTAACCAGGATCGACAGCGCCGCCGGCACCTGGATTTCGAAGATGTTGCGCTCTTCGCTTTGCGACGGAATCGCGATGGCGTTAAAGGCCATCGGCGCTTTTTCCGAGGTCCACAGGGCTTCCATCGCGACCAGCTTGGTCGGTTGAGTATGCGCACCCACATAACCCAGCGCATCGCCCAGCGTCAGCACGCCCGCGGTGCCCAGCACGCCAAACAGCGCCGCGACACGGAACGAGCGGCGCGCCAGTTGCACGTGACGGTTGCGCAGCATGTAGAAGGCGCTCACGCCACACACAAAGATCGCGGCGGTCACGTAACCGGCCAGCACGGTGTGCACGAACTTGGCCTGCGCGTCGGGGTTGAAGAACAGCGCGCCAAAGTTATCCAGCTCCATTCGCATCGTGATGGGGTTGAACTCCGCGCCCTGAGGATGCTGCATGAACGAGTTGGCCACCAGAATCCACAGCGCCGACAAGTTGCTGCCGATCGCCACGAGGAAGGTCACCACCAAATGCTGCACCTTGCTCAGACGATCCCAGCCGAACACCATCAGCCCGACAAACGTCGATTCCATGAAGAACGCCATCAGGCCTTCCACGGCGAGCAGCGTACCGAAGGTATCGCCCACAAAGCTGGAATAGAACGACCAGTTCATCCCGAACTGGAATTCCATGGTCAGACCCGTGGCCACGCCGAGCGCGAAGTTGATCAGCAGCAGCTTGCCCCAGAACTGGGCCATCTGCTTGTAGATCAGCTTGCCGGTGGTCACGTAGACCGTCTCCATCGTGGCGATGATGAAAGACAGGCCCAACGTCAATGGTACGAACAGAAAATGGTAGAGCGCCGTCGCCGCGAATTGGTAACGCGATAAATCGACGACTAAATCATCAACCATGGCAGTTTCCTAGTGATATGAGAGAAATCGGAATCGTTGGGGAAGTGTTGGTCCGCAGGCGCGAGCCGGCGCTGCGGCAGGCCGCTTTGGCGCGGTGTGCAGGTGATCAACGACCGGGTGAAGCGGTGTCTTTTAGACTATCCGGTCCGCAATGTCGTTGACCATTGTCAAATGTGCAGGTCACGCCGGGCATATTCTCGAGATCTTTTGCCAGTTGTTCGTCGCGGGCGGTGCAGCCGGCCGCAGCCGTCACCAGCATCGCGCCGGATAGCAGAGTCGGGATGAATTTCATAAAGTTCTCGTTACGCGTTTGTAGGTGTTATGGTTTCGCGGCGGGGGTGATCACGCCCAATCGATTAAACGGTTTAACCATCATTGCCGGGTTCCCAGCGCTCGCACTTCCTCGGCTTTGACGTCTTTATCCTGGCCGCCCCATTGGGCTCGCATCCAAGTGGCCAGTCCGGCGATTTCCTCGTCGCTCAGGCGCTTTTCGAATCCGGGCATGGCGTACATGCGTTGATTGCCAGAGAATGTCTGCGTCTCTATGCCGTGCAGCACGACGGTCAATAGATTCGCCGGGCTATCCATCATTACCGTGGCATTGCCCTTCATTGGCGGCGCGACGTTCGGAATGCCTTCGCCCTGCATGCCATGGCAACCCGCGCAGGCGGAAATATACGCGTGACGGCCTGGTTGCAGCGCGGCGTCCGAGGCGCGCGGCAGCGGCTCAGGCCCCGGGGCGGGCGTCAGCAGCTTGCCCTGCCTGTCGGTCATCAGATACGTCGCAATGGCGTCTACATCCGCGGTTTGCATAGCGCTGGTCGAGAAATGCACCACGGTGTACATGCCACCGAACGCGGTACCCTGGGCAGATATCCCGGTTTGTAGATACTGGCTCAGCGATTTGGCGTCGAATCCGCGCTGCGCCAGCATCTCGGCCGTAATGTTGGGAACGACCAGCCCATCGATGACGTTGCCGCCTTCCAGAGACCGGGAGAAATCGTTGCCCATCGTCTCCGTAAGCGGGGTATGGCATGCGCCGCAATGCCCCAGGCCCTCGACAAGATAGCCGCCGCGCAGCCATTGTTCCGATGCGCCCTCGCGTGCGGGGGGCTGGCGATCCGGGAAATTGATCAAGGTCCAGAAATTCATGAAGGGCCGCACCGGGAATTCGAACACCCCGGTGTTCGGGACGTTCGGCTCTGCGATGGGCGGCAAGCTCATGAAATACGCATACAGCGCATCAATGTCTTCGGGACGCGTCATGTGCGTGAAGACAAACGGCATGGCGGGATAAAGGTTGCGTCCGCCGGGCGCGATACCGTCGCGCAGCACGCGATGGAAATCTGCGCGCGTGTAGTTACCGATCCCGTAGGTGGTGTCGGGGGTGATGTTGGTGGAGTGCAGGGTGCCAAACGGCGTGTCCAGCGGCACGCCGCCCGAGGCTCTGGGCCCTTGCGGCTTGGAGTGGCAACCAAAGCAATCCCCAGCCAGTGCAAGTTCGCGTCCACGTGGCAGCAATTCTCGCTTCTGGTCCTCGGTCAACGGTTGGTCGACCCCTGGCGCCACGCTGGAGGTTCGGAACGCTCCAAGCAAAACGGCCAGCGTCGCTACGATAAGCACCGCCAGAATGATAAGAATCGTATTGCGCAAGCCGCGACGTTTCATCATCGTCTCCCTCAGTCGATGACGCAGCCGGGCGTTTTCAACGCCACGTCCTGCACCGCCTGGTAATAGCGCACGTAGCCGGTGCAGCGGCAGATATGGTCGTTCAAGGCGTCCTCGATGCGGCTTTGCAGGTCGGCGCGTTTGACCGGTTGGCGCTTGAGGGTCTCAATGAACACCGTGGCGGCGGCCACGAACCCCGGCGTGCAGTAGCCGCACTGGAAGGAAAAGTGCTCGATAAAGGCTTGCTGCACGGGCGTGAGCTCGCGCACTTTGCCGTTTTCATCCCGCTTGGCCTGGCCTTCAATGGTGATCAGCGTTTTGCCATTGAAGAAATGGGCGTCGAAAATACAGGTTCGGGATTCGATCGGCGGGCCGTCCGGCTGAATCTCCATGATCGTACAGGCGTGGCAAATGCCCTGACCGCAGCCGAAGCGGGTGCCGGTCAGGTTCAGATGTTCGTGCAGGAAATCGATCATCGGCAGACCGACCGGGACATCCACGGGCCCGACTTTCTGGCCATTGATCGTGAGAGACAGGGGCCGTTTTTCGAGGCTCATAGCGTCATCGCCTTTTTGATTTTGGTGGGCGTCACGGGCAGGTGATAGAACCGCTGCCCGGTCGCGTGGGTGATCGCATTGCCAATGGCCGCGACCACCGGAATCATCACCACCTCAGCCAGCCCTTTGGGCGGCGAAGTCTGAGTGAGAGGCTCCAGATATTCCGCCGTCTGTGTCCACACCGCCACGTCTTTGGCGCGCGGCAGCGTATAGCGGTTGAAGTTCCACGTCCCGTTGCCGGGGCCATCGCCATACAACGGCAGATCTTCCATGAGGGCATGGCCAATACCCATGGCCACGCCGCCTTGCTGCTGGCCCGACACGAGTGCTGGCACCACGACGTTGCCCGGGTCGAGCAAACTGTGGTGGCTCATCACCTCCACGGCGCCCGTGAACGTGTTCACGTTGACTTCCACCAGACAGGCGGCCGGCGTGTAGGTCGTGACGCCCGCGTTATTACGCTGCACCGGCGGAAAATGCACCGCGCTGCGTTCAATAAAGTCGTAACCGCCGGTTTGCATGCGCGCTTTCAGCGTGGCCGGCGCACCGTCGCCGTAACGCACGGCCAACGCGTCGACCGGCAGTGTTTTCATGCCGATGCCCGGGATGTCGAAGTCCGCGCGCGCCCATTCCCAGCGGCTGAAGCAGTGCACCGCCACGCCGGTGATCAGGCCCATCTCGTGCGCTTTGCGGGCAATGTCTTCGAAAGGGATCGTGGCCATGCCGCCGCCACCGATGCCGCCGGGCACCGCGCGCAGATCTTTGGCCGTCATGTAGCCGCTGGCCAACTGTCCACCGGCCGGGCCGCTGCTCCAGATGGCGCGCGCGGCGGGCCAGATCGTGTTTTCGAGCAGGAACTGGGCCGCCTGGCGGGTGCCGAAGCCAATGAAATAAACGCTATTGGAGGCGCTCATCGCCGGCAGTATGTAGGGCACCCAGTACGGATCGCGCGCCAGTTCGTCCTGCTGTTGCTGCGTGATGGTAAACGGCTCGAAATTGCTCTTGAGCGGCAGCTGTTGGAAATCCGTCTCGCCAAAGATCGCCACGTCTGGCGCTTTGCCGAGCAGGCGCTGCACCATGACTTGTTGCGCCGTTGTCGCCCCGGTGCCGATTTCTTGCACGCAGTGGCGCATCGTCAGTTTGCCGTTGGTGTCGAACTCCAGCACCAGGGCCGTCGTGTCGGCGCCGGTGCCATAGTCCTTCTGAACCTGCGCAAAGCCTACGCCATAGCGTCGCCCGGGGTTGGCGGCTTCGTATTTGACCTTGGCTTGCTCGCGGTTCTGCCACAGCGGGTGCCGGGCGGCGCGTTCCAGCATCTCCACGTTGCGCGGGTCGCCCAGTTGCACGGCGCCTTGCGTGTTCGCATCGCCGGCCCGCAGGGCATTGCGGCGGCGCAGCTCGATAGGGTCGATACCCAGTTCGGCCGCCGCTTCATCGACCAGCAGCTCCGTGATCGACATGGCCTGGATCGTGCCATAACCACGCATCGAGCCGGCCTCGACCGCGGCCGTGGCGATCGCCGCGGTCGCCAGATCGGATTTGGGGAAGTAATAAATCGACTGTGCGGCCGTCGCGGCGACCTGCGCGACCGAGAACGAGAAGTTCGCGCGCCCGCCGCCATTGCAGTTATAGAAGCCTTTCAGAATCTCGAATTTGCCCGTGGCGCGGTCCGCAACCAGCGTGATATCGACCTCGATGCTGTGGCGCTTCATGCCCAGCTGGAACTGCTCGTAGCGATCATTGGCCAGCCGCACCGGCGCGCCCTCGCCGTAAAAACAGGCGGCGATGGTGTAGAACGGAAAGATCGAGTGGTCCTTGGACCCGTAGCCTACCGTCGTGCCAGACAGGATCTCGATTCGTTCAACCGGAAAGCGGGCATTGTCCTTGACCATGTAGGCGGCCACGCGCGCCACTTCATAGGGCGACTGCGCCGCGATCAGCACGTGCAGCGTGCGCGTGGCGGCGTCGTACCAGGCGTTGCCGTTATCCGGCTCCATGGCACTGGGGTCGATCGACTGCGAAAAGCCTTGGCGATGGAGGACGAGTTTTGACGGGTCTTTCCGGGCGGCTTCGATCTGCGCTTCGATATCCTTTGCCGCCGCCATGCCGCGTTTCATGGGCTCGTAGGTTTCCCGGGCCACTTGCTCCGCATCGCGTACCGCGCCGCCGCCGCGATGCGGCAGCATGACCGAGCGCGGCACGAACATGCCGCCGGCAGCGGGTTCGGGCCAAGTCGGCGTGTCACCGTCGAAATTGCCCCAGATCACCGCGTCCTGCATCGGCGAGAAGGCGGCGGAGTCATCGGGTGCCGCACCACCCACGCGCACATAGCGCGCCGCCCCGTAGTTTGGCGGGGGTTTCAAGCCGGTGTATTGCCCATACTTGACCGCGCTTTGCTCGAAACGCAAGCGCCGCTTAGCCGCTTCATAGCGATCCGCGTCGTGATAGATCAACAACGCAACGGGATGGCCGTAGAGTGGGGCGGTCTTGCCTCGTGGCAGCAGGAAGTACTCGCCATAAAACCCCTGACCCAGGTCTGCGGGCTGAGGCACGCTGACCTGGTCGCGCTCCATGTCCTCGTAGCGGACGACGCGGTCAGGCTGCAGATCGGGCCCCAAGACGGAAAGGTCGATGTCCTCGAACGCATGCTCGACATCGGTGGCTTTCAGGAAAAATCCGTGAGCCTGTTGCTCCGGCCAGCCTGGCAGATCCCGTGCTCGGAAGTCGCGAGCGAAAACCTTGTCCCCAGTGACTTTGCGGACCGCATCCCAACGGTATTTGACACTGCCGTCCGGCGCCAGCCAATCGTCGCTTTCAACGCCCGAATGGACTTCGCGAGCCTGCACGGATGGCAAACGGCCAAACATGACGGTGATCCCGCCGAACGTCCCCAGTTTGATGAACTGTCGCCTGGTGAAACGCGTAGCCATGGTCACCTCCTCTCTGCGCTTTAAAACTGCACTTTCAAACGTCGAATCGACGCCTGTCCTGGCAAGTTCCGCACGGATCCATTCAGGTACAGAGTGGCAAATTTGATCGTGCTTGCCGCAACGCGATCAAAGTGCGACTATGCCCGCGAACCGCAGCATGATCCCGCGAGGTATCGCACATTGCCGGGCTGCCGTTTTGCAACTTCGCCGCGCGACAATTTCTCTTTTTGAATAGTAGCAAAAGATTTCGTTACGTAGAATGGTGTCACACGTTTAACGTCGGCTCATCCCACCTAAAAGGAATATGCATGCTTAAAAAGGCGTTTTTAGCGTTGTTTATCTACACATTGGCAGCCGGCGCGCATGCCCAGGCCCCTACCTCGGAGGAGGTCAAACAGGCCCTGTATGACAGATACGCGATCTCGCAAAGCGCCGGCCAGCTGCGTAATGCGTTACGGACCGAGGTGGCGGTGGGGCCCTGTGTGCCCCAGGGCAGCCAATACCAGTGTCAAATCGATAACAAGGCACTGGGGACGTCGATTCCGATGATTTTCGACTTCGATCCGTCCACCAAAAAGTGGAAATACGTCAGGGAAATCCGCAACTAAAGCGGGTGGGGGCGTTGACGGGCGGCGAGGGTCACCAGCCGAGTAAAGCAGTAATGGCGGCGATCAGCGCCACGCCCGCAGTCTCGGTGCGCAGCACGCGCGGGCCGTAACGTACGCTACGTACACCGTGGCGGGCGGCCAGCTCAAGCTCGGCGTCCGACCAGCCGCCTTCCGGGCCAATCAGCAGACTGATGGATTCCAATGGCCCCTGTTCGCGCGCTTGCTGCAGCACCTCGGTTAGCGTTCCGGCAGCTTCGGGGTGGCACAAGAGGCGCAGGCCGGGCTCAGGCAGTGCCAGCCATTCCTGTAGCCCCATGGGCGCGTCCACGGGCATCAGTCGATTGCGTCCGCATTGCTCCGCCGCCGCTTGCGCGACGCGTGACCAGTGCGCAACCCGCTTTTCCAATCGCGCGCCGCTGAGCTGCAGCACGCTGCGCTGTGCGGTAATCGGCGTCACCCGGCTGGCCCCCAGTTCGACGGCCTTTTCCACCACCCAATCCATCTTGTCGCCGGAGGGCAATCCTTGCGCCAGCGTAATCCGACCCGCTAGTTCGGCCTCGCGGGGCAAATGCTCACCAAGCTGCGCGTTGGTGGTTTTCCCCTCCATGGTCAGCGTCGCCGGATATTCGCCTCCCTGCCCATCGAACAACACGATATCGGCACCGTCGCGTAGTCGTAATACGCGCACGGCATGATGAGCCAACGCGTCCGGCAGGGCGATGCGGGTCCTCGGGGAGAGCGGGGCATCGCAAAAGAATCTCGGTAAAGACATAGTGCGGCAGATCGTACAGCGGTGGAATGAAAGGCGTGCAAAGGGAACAGTCGGCTTGTACGAGGATGGCCCATTGCCGACTGCAAAACGCGTAGCCTACCATTCTGCGCGCCGCGCTCTAGCGCATAGCGATAAGTGGCTGCATCATGCGACCCGTCAGGCAGGGCCGCGATCGCCTGGGGTATCCCCGGATGCTAAAATCATCCGCTTTACAAACCTCTCACCTGGCCACGTTTTCTAGCGGCCGGAGTCTACGAGTCTTTCCGCATGAGCTCATCCACTGCCCAACCCCTGGCCCTGGCCGACGCGATTCGCGTCCTCGCCATGGATGCTGTCCAACAAGCTAATTCGGGGCATCCCGGCGCACCGATGGGAATGGCGGAAATCGCCCAAGCACTGTGGCTGGGTCATCTGCGTCACAATCCCGCCGATCCGGCCTGGGCCAACCGCGACCGTTTCGTGTTGTCCAACGGTCATGGCTCGATGCTGATTTATGCGTTGCTGCATCTGACTGGCTACGATCTGCCGATCGAGGAGCTCAAGCAGTTCCGCCAGCTGCATTCGCGCACGCCGGGTCACCCCGAGGTGGGTATCACCCCCGGGGTCGAAACGACTACCGGCCCCTTGGGCCAAGGCTTGGCCAACGCGGTCGGCATGGCGCTGGCCGAGGCCTTGCTGGCTGCCGAGTTTAACAAGCCCGGCTTGCCCATCGTGGACCACTACACGTATGCGTTCGCGGGCGATGGCTGCCTGATGGAAGGCATCTCGCACGAGGCGTGTTCGCTGGCCGGCACGCTCAAGCTCTCCAAACTCGTCGTGCTGTACGACGACAATGGCATCTCGATCGACGGCCATGTGGAACACTGGTTTGGCGATGACACGGCCAAGCGTTTCGAAGGCTACGGCTGGAATGTGATTCGCGGCGTGGACGGGCATGACGTCGCCGCTGTGGAGGCCGCGATCGCCCAAGCACGCGCGCAATCCGAAAAGCCGACCTTGATCGTCTGCCGCACCATCATCGGCAAGGGCGCGCCCACCATGGCGGGCACGCACAACGTGCACGGCGCTCCGCTGGGCGCGGGCGAAATCGCCGCGACGCGTGCCGCGCTGGGTTGGACTGCCGCCCCGTTTGAAATCCCGCAGGCCGTCACCGAAGGCTGGGATTCGCGCGAAGCCGGCGCGCAGGCGCAAGCCGCCTGGCAGGCCGTTTTCGACGACTACGCCGCGCAATATCCGGTCGAAGCCGCCGAATTCACGCGCCGCATGAAGGGCGATCTGCCCGCCGATGCCGCCGACAAGATCCAAGCCTTCATCCAGGCCACCAACGACAAAGCGGAAACCGTCGCGACCCGCAAGGCCTCGCAGTTCGCCATCACCGCGCTGGCCGAGATCCTGCCCGAAATGCTGGGCGGTTCGGCCGACCTGACCGGCTCGAACTACACTGACTGGAAGGGCGTGGCTCCGGTGCGCGCGGGCAAGGACGGCATTCAATTCGGCCGGCACATCAACTACGGTGTGCGCGAATTCGGCATGGCCGCTGTCATGAACGGCGTCGCGCTGCATGGCGGCTATCTGCCGTTTGGCGGCACGTTCCTGACCTTCTCCGATTACTCGCGTAATGCAATCCGCATGGCCGCGTTGATGAAGCAGCGCGTCGTGCATGTCTTCACGCACGACTCGATCGGCCTGGGCGAAGACGGCCCGACGCACCAATCCATCGAACACGCCGCCAGCCTGCGCCTGATCCCGAATCTGTCTGTCTGGCGTCCGTGCGACACGACCGAAACCGCGGTGGCCTGGGCCTATGCCGTTTCGCGTCCGGCCAGTATCGGCATGGATGTGCACGATGGCGGCCCGACCGCGCTGTTGCTGTCGCGTCAGAACTTGCCGTTCGTGGCGCGCGATGCCGACACCTTGAAAGCAATCGAACGCGGTGGTTACGTTCTGCGCGACGCAAACGATGCGCGTGCCGTTATCATCGCTACCGGTTCCGAAGTCGCCATCGCATTGGCCGCACAGGAGCAGCTCGCCGAGCAGGGCATCGCGGTACGTGTTGTTTCCATGCCGAGCACCGACGTGTTTGATCGTCAGGATGCCGAATGGAAGCGCGCCGTGCTGCCCCCGGGGCTGCCGCGCGTGGCTGTCGAGGCCGGCACGACGGGCCTGTGGCATAAATACGTGGGGCTGGAAGGCGCCGTGGTCGGCATCGACCGTTATGGCGAATCGGCACCCGCGGGAGCCTTGTTCAAGTTCTTCGGTCTGACTGCCGACAAGGTAGCCGAGACTGTCAAGCAAGTTTTGTAAAAGGAGCTCTAGTCATGACCATTCGTGTCGCCATTAACGGGTACGGCCGTATCGGCCGCAACATCCTGCGCGCCCACTACGAGGCCGGTAAGAAGCACGACATCGAGATCGTTGCGATCAACGATCTGGGTGATCCCAAGACCAACGCGCACCTGACGCGCTACGACACCGCCCACGGCAAATTCCCCGGCACCGTCGAAGTCGACGGCGACTACATGGTCGTCAATGGCGACAAGATCCGCGTGCTGGCCAACCGCAATCCCGCCGAGCTGCCCTGGGGCGAGCTGAACGTGGACGTGGTGCTGGAATGCACGGGCTTTTTCACCTCGAAGGAAAAAGCCAGCGCCCACCTCAAGGGCGGCGCCAAGAAAGTCATCATCTCGGCTCCCGGCGGCAAGGACGTGGACGCAACCGTCGTGTACGGCGTGAACCACAACGTGCTCAAGGCTAGCGACACCGTCATCTCCAACGCTTCGTGCACCACCAACTGCCTGGCTCCGCTGGTCAAGCCCTTGCACGACAAGCTCGGCCTCGAAACCGGCCTGATGACCACCGTGCACGCCTACACCAACGATCAGGTGCTGACCGACGTCTACCACGAAGACCTGCGTCGCGCCCGTTCGGCCACGATGAGCATGATCCCGACCAAGACCGGCGCTGCCGCCGCTGTTGGCCTGGTACTGCCGGAATTGAACGGCAAGCTCGACGGCTTCGCGATTCGCGTTCCGACCATCAACGTGTCGCTCGTCGACCTGTCGTTCGTGGCCAGCCGCGACACCACCGTTGAAGAAGTCAACAGCATCCTGAAGGCTGCTTCCGAAGGCGAACTCAAGGGCATCCTGACCTACAACACCGAGCCCCTCGTCTCGGTGGACTTCAACCACAACCCGGCCTCGAGCAACTTCGACGCTACGCTGACCAAAGTGTCCGGCAAGCTGGTCAAGGTCTCGTCGTGGTACGACAACGAGTGGGGCTTCTCCAACCGTATGCTCGACACCACCGTCGCGCTGATGTCGGCCAAGTAATCCATCATGGCCAAGGTCAATACCCTGTCCGCGCTGGCCAAGTCTGGCGCGCTGCATGGCAAGCGGGTGTTTATCCGCGCCGATCTGAACGTGCCGTTTAACGACGCCGGCCAGATCAGCGAAGACACGCGTATCCGCGCCTCGGTGCCGGGCATCCGCCTGGCGCTCGACAGCGGCGCCGCTGTCATGGTGACCTCGCACCTGGGACGCCCGAAAGAGGGCGTGCTGACCGAAGCCGACTCGCTGGCCCGCGTGGGCCAGCGTCTGTCGCAGTTGCTGGGCATGCCCGTGCAGCTGGTTCAGAACTGGGTCGACGGCGTGACGGTTCATCCGGGCCAGGTCGTGCTGCTGGAAAACTGCCGCGTCAACGCTGGCGAAAAGAAGAACGACGAAGCCTTGTCGCGCAAGATGGCGGCATTGTGCGACGTCTATGTCAACGATGCGTTCGGTACGGCCCATCGCGCCGAGGCCACCACGCACGGTATCGCACGCTTTGCGCCGATCGCCTGCGCCGGCCCGCTGCTCGAAGCCGAACTCGATGCCCTGGGTCGTGCGCTGCATGAGCCCAAGCGTCCGCTGGTTGCCATCGTCGGTGGCTCCAAGGTCTCGACCAAGCTGTCCATTCTTCAGTCCTTGGCCGACAAGGTCGATCAGCTGGTCGTGGGCGGCGGTATCGCCAACACGTTCATGCTGGCGGCTGGCTTGTCGATTGGCAAATCGCTGGCCGAGCCGGATCAGGTCGAAGAGGCTCGCGCCGTCATCGAGATCATGAAAAAGCGCGGCGCCGACGTGCCCATCCCCACGGATGTGGTGTGCGCCAAGTCGTTCGCGGCGGATGCCGAAGCCACCGTCAAGGCGGCCGACGCAGTTGAAGCCGATGACATGATTCTGGATATCGGTCCTCAGACCGCGCAGCGGCTCGCCGAGATTCTGCAACAGGCTGGCACCATCGTCTGGAACGGTCCGGTAGGCGTGTTCGAGTTCGATGCGTTCGCCAATGGCACCAAGGTGCTGGCTCAGGCCATCGCTGAATCGCCCGCGTTTTCGATCGCGGGTGGCGGCGATACGCTGGCTGCCATCGCCAAGTACGAGATCGCCGAGCAAGTGGGCTACATCTCGACCGGCGGCGGCGCCTTCCTCGAATTCCTGGAGGGTAAATCCTTGCCCGCCGTGGCGATTCTGGAAGAGCGCGCGGATTGATCGCGCACGGGCGCTTCGAGCGTCCGGCAGGCGTTAAAAAACCAGGCACTGTGTGCCTGGTTTTTTATTGCGCGCAACGGCCTAACTTTTCGTACGTTTGCGCACTGTCGTCTTACGTGGGGACGCGGATGCGCGGCGCTTGGACACTGCTGCACCCTCGGCCGTGAGTTCCGGGCTGGGCACGGCTTCGGCGGTCTCGGACCCGAGCGGCGCGTTCTTCGTATGACGTGATGCCCGCTTTTTGCCGGTGGGACTGCCACTCGCCATCTGTTCGCGCGCCAAGGCGCGTTGCGCTGCCTCGCGGAATATCGTCTCGACTTCCTCCAGGCAGGCGCGTGCGCGTTCGCTCAATGGTCCCGTCGCTTCCAGCACATGACGCATCGTGCCAAACGCATGGCGGATCTCGTCAGCCGACGCACCCTCCAACAGCTTGGGCATCGCTTGCAGCGCGCCCTGACGGTCCAGGCGCATCATCAGCGCCTGATCGCGTGCCACGTCTTTGAATTCCTGCAGCGCGAGATTGGCATCGGCGTCAGCGCGCATTTTGCGCAGCATCGCGAAACTGCGTTCGTCGAAGCTGCCCTCCGCGCTGGAGACATAGAGCATCATGCGGATCGCCGCCTCGCGCACGCCACCTTTATCCAGCTGCGAGCGCAATTCGGCCGCGCGCTGGTCCATGAATTCACGGTGTTCTGGCGAAACGCCTGGATGCCTGCGTGGTGGGTCATCGCGCTTGGCACCGTTCAGGCCGGCCCAATCCTGCACCAACGGCGAGCCATAGATGCCCATGAACCATTGTTCGCCCGCCGCATCGCGCAGTTCCTGCCAGAAATTAAGGCCCGTCACGATGCTGTTCGACATCATCCGCTCCATGACGACGAACGGGTTGTCGGCTGCCACCGGCCGGCGGTTTTCACGTGCCTGCTGCGCCATCTGGGCGACCGGCGCGACCCACGGGTTGCGATCGGAAATCAGTTCATAGGGCAGACGCAGCGGATGCATGCGCTGCATCCATTCCGCGCTTTGCGGCGTGACCATCGCGCGTACCCACGGTTGAACAAAGCTGCGGTACAGACCCAGGTTGATATCGGAAATCCGCGACACCGCCGCAAAGCGCCGGTCGTCTTCCTCATTCCGATCGACGATGGCACGCACATCGTCGAGCTTGCGCCGCGCGAACGACACCACGTAATCACCCGGCGCCAGATCGGCATTAAGCGTCTCGGGCGTCTTGTCCGCGATTTCGGCCTGATAAATGCCAGGTGGCAACACATCGATCAAATCGATGTTCGCGGTGAATTCGGTATGTTCCTTACGCGCGACCGAGCCGGAAACGAAGATGCCCAGGTGGCCAATGCTTTCGTGAACGGCGTAGACGATGGTCTGCCCATGGGCCACGACTTCCGCATCGTCCTGGTACAGATCGGGGATCCAGCCCAGCGCCTGCGGCGGCGGCGTGATGTTATCGCCCTTGGAGCAAAACACGATGATTGGCGACCGGATATTGCGCAGGTCGATGCGGATGCCGTCAGAGGTCACCAGCCCCGCCGTGGACAGACGGTTACCGATAAACAGGTTGTCGACGATGTACTGAATCTCGGGGCCATTCAGAAACACATGGCCGCCCCACCAGCGCTCGAAGTCCAGGTATCGCGACGCCTCGGTGTCCACTTTGGCGTACAGGTTGTACTGTTTACTCCATAGCGTATTGGCCGGATTGAGATTCTCGAAATTTTGTACAAGCCAGGCGCCATCAAACTGGCCGTTGCCCAGATCGCTGGTCATGGCCGTCAGCCAGCTACCTCCCAGCAACCCGCCGCTATACCGCATCGGGTTCATGCCGCGCCAACCGGCCCAATACGATAGGGGCGCCCCCGCGACAATAATTGGCCCAAACAGCTCCGGTCGCATCGCCGCGGTCATCATGATTTGCCAGCCGGCCTGGCAATTCCCGACCACGACAGGCTTGCCCTCGGATTCGGGGTGCAGTGCGATGATTTCCTCAAGGAATCGCGCTTCTGCCCGCATGACATCCTCGACCGTCTGGGTTTCGGTGGGCTGCGGCAGAAACGAGGCGAAATAGCAGGGGTGACCTGCTCGCACCGCGACGCCGATTTCGCTTTCCGGTTTGAACCCCCCAATGCCCGGGCCGTGCCCCGCGCGCGGGTCCACCACCAAGAAGGGCCGTTTCAGCGGATCGGCCGGCACGTCATCAGGCGGCACGATGCGCAGGAGTCCATAATTCACCGGTCGCTCGAATTCCCGGGCATCCAGCACCAGCTCGGACTTCATACTCAGCACGTTGGGATGACGCTTGGCCATGTGGCGCTGATACTGATTGCCGCGCTGACGCATGACATCGGCGTACAGCACACTGCGTTGCAGCGTATCTACTGTGTAATCGTAGGCGGCCGTCCAAGGATTGGCGGACGGCGAGGCAGGAGACTGTTGATCGTTGGTGGGTTTGGCCACGGCGATCTCCGATTGGTATAGACGCGGGACGCGGCTATAGGGGGATGGACACTTTACGGACAAACACCATTACAGCGCAATAAATGCTGCGTTGCAACATGGGGGTGAGGCAGGTATCGCAGAGCGCCATCGGCGTCGCGAAGGGGCGCCGCTCTGAGGCGCGGCGCGCACGCGCTCCCGGGCTTAGCGGGTGGAGGATTGAGCTCCGGCTTACCGGGCTTCCTGATTGAGCTTCAGCCAAGCCTGAACGGGCGGACGCTGCCATTGCTCGTCGGCATAACGCTGCAATGCAGGGGGCAGCTCATCGTCGCCTGCGAGGCGTCGCAGCATAAGGGCGAGTTCGGTATCGGCGATGGTCCACCGATCGAATAACGACGGCTGGCCCTCCGGCAACAGCGTCTGGGCCACGCGCAGCAGCTTCGCGGCCGCCGCTTCGGCCGCAGCGCTCAGTGGCTCGACAGCTGCGCCGTGAAACACCACCTCCGTCGGCCGTTCCTCGCGTAGCGCGCCCAGATCGCTGCGCAACCAGGCTTGAATCTGACGCATACGGGCGCGTGCCTGGGCACTGTCCGGGAATAGCGCCGCATATTGCGGAGCCGGGAATACCTCTTCCACGTACTCGATGATCGCGCTCGATTCGGTCAGATGAAACCCCTGGTGCGTCAACGCTGGCACACGCGCCGTCAGGGCGCGGCTCGCATACGGCCGCAGCCGCTGTTCGCCGGCTTGCAGATCGATCATCCGCAGTTCCACGGGCAGTCCTTTTCCGGCCAGCGCGACGTAAGCGCTCATGGCATAAGGACTGAGCAATCGGGCATCCACGTAAAGCGTCAAGGGCGCATCAGACATTTCAGGCAAAGTTACCGTATCGTTCGCGGCGAGGTCCCCTCATGGCCGCGAGACGGCCGCATCCGTCTCGCGCGCTAAGTTAGAGGGTAAACGAAAATGCCTGTGTCAATCTACGATGAATAGACGCGCGCCGATGGGCGTGGACGAACGGTGTGCCTCGGCCTCATCGGCGACTTGGTAGCTCATGCCGGGCACCAGCACGAAACGGCGGCCATCTTCGAGCTCGGTGTGCAGCTCGCCCTCCAGGCAAAACAAAATGTGTCCCTTGCTGCACCAGTGATCCGCCAGATAACCGGCGGAATAGTCCACCATGCGCACGCGGATATCGCCGAACTGGCAAGTCCGCCAATACGCCATGCCGGTTTGGCCGGGGTGCTCAGTGGGTTCGATCGTGTGCCAGTCCGTCGTGCCGAACGGAATTTCTTGCATTTTCATGTTGCGATTCCAAAGTTATGCGGGAAATTTCTTTTGCCAGAACATGGCTTGTCCGGTTTCCTCGGCCAGGGCATAGCCTTCAAAGCCTGCCTTGCGATACAGCGCTTTGGCAGGTTCATTACCTTGCAGGACTTCGAGCGTGATCTTGCAGCAGCCACGGGCTTGCGCGACCTCGTCCAACTTCGACAGTAGCGCTTGAGCAATTCCCATGCCCCGAAAGCGCGTGGCTACCATGAAGTCATGCAGGTTCAACAACGGCCGGCAAGCAAACGTCGAGAAACCCTCGAAATAGATGGCCAGGCCTGCCGGTTCGCCGTTTTGCAAGGCGATCAGTGCGCCCGCGGTGGGGCGTTTCGCCAGCTCCTGGATCAGGTTTGCGCGTGCATAGTCCGACAGCGGCTCGCTGCCGCCCATGGGATCGCGCGCGTACTCGTCGAGCAAGGCCAGCACCATGTCGCCATGGGCGCGAAGATTGAAATCAGCGTGAATAATGGTGAGCAAGATGAAATCCGAAATAACAGCCGCGTACGCGAAAATCCGCTAGTGGGGCAGAGCGCGTATTATGCCGCCCCTGGCGGGTAAACTGCTTGTGACCGTATGCCTCGCATGTTCAGGTCGATCATCCGTGCGTGTCCCGGATCGTACCTGTCCGTTTGCTTCTGTTGTGCCTGGAGTGTTTCATGTCTCGATCGCCTGCCCGGCAGCCGCAGCCCGCCGTGCCGGTAACCGGCCCTGGCTGGTCCGGACTCAAAGCCTGTGTGCCCATCATGATCGGCTACTTTCCCGTGGCGGTGACGTTCGGTATCGCGGGTTCCGCCACCGGGTTGTCGCCGCTACAAGTGGTGTTGATCTCGGTCATCGTCTATGCCGGGGCGAGTCAGTTTTTGCTGCTGGCGTCGATCAAAGCCGGCACGCCGTGGCTATGGGTGGTGGCATTGTGCTCGCTCTTGAACGCGCGCCACTTGCTATATGGGCCGTTGTTGTCGCGGTTCCTGCCCCCACGGCTCGCCACGCGGCTGCGGATCGCTTTTCTGTTGACCGATGAGGTCTTTGCCACGGCCTTGCACCGCTTAGAACACGTGACGCCTGAGCATCGAGGACGCTGGATGGTGATGCTCGGGTTGGGCGCATGGCTGACTTGGATCACCGGAACGGCCGTGGGTGTGTTTGCCGGCGACAGTCTGGAACACCACTTCCCGGTGGTGGCTCAGGTGATGCGATTTGCCTTGCCCGCCTTGTTCATGGCCCTGGTTTGCCAGACGGTCACACGCGAGTTGCGCGCCTCGATTTTGGCGGCCCTGGCGGTGGGTGCTGTGTGCGCGGCGCTGGGATACACCACGCTGGGCATCGTGGCCGCGGCTATCGCGGGCTGCGTGACTTTCCGTTTGCAAAACGCATGATGATGGGCAATACGCTTGAATTCTGGGTCGCGGTGGTCGCGATGGCCGTGATCACGTATCTGACGCGTTCGCTGCCTTTTTTGTTATCGCGGCGCCGCCAGCCGCTGCCTGGCGCGGCTGGACGCTCTATGTTCACCGCGTTAGGTCCGGCCCTGCTAGCGGGCATCGCGACCGCGGTCATCGTGCCGGATATTCTCGCGCTCGAACCGGGTGGCGAGATTCTGCCCTATGTGGGCGGACTGCTCGCCACAGCGCTGTGCGTCAAGCGCTTGGGAAACGCCGGGCTGGCCGTGATCTTTGGCGTGATCGTCTACGGCGTCCTGGTGGTGCTGGCGAGCTGAGTGCCGCGCGGCGGGCAGATTCGCCCGCCCATTGCTAGCCCGCGATCTGCAAACCGACCCAGAACAAGCCGGCGGCCAGCAGCATCGACGCCGGTAAGGTCAACACCCAAGCCAGCAGGATGGTGCGTATCGTGCTGCTATGCAGACCGCTCTTGTTGGCGACCATGGTGCCGGCCACGCCCGAAGACAAGACGTGCGTGGTCGAAACCGGCAGGCTGAATACGTTCGCCAATCCGATGGCGCCCACGGCAGTCAGTTGTGCCGACATACCTTGCGCGTAGGTCATACCCTGTTTGCCAATTTTCTCGCCCACGGTCAGCACCACACGGCGCCAGCCGACCATGGTGCCGCTTCCGAGCGCCAGCGCGACGGCGACGATCACCCAAAACGGCGCATACTCGGTGGTCGCCGTCAGATCGGCGCGCAGACGGTTCAGGTCCTCGCGGTCATGGCTTTCCAGGCCTTCGAGCGAGGCGACTTTCTTGGCGGTGTCATCCAGGCACAGCAGGTAGCGACGAACGGTGATGCGCTTGTCGGCGGGTAGCTCTTGATAACGTGTGACCCCCGTCAGCTCTTTACGCAGCGCGTCGATCGTCGCCAGTGTAAGCTGAGGATCGCAATGAAACTGCTCCGGCAGATGGCTGCTGTCGTGACGGTTGCTCGACACCGCGAGCAAGTGGTCGACGGCGTTCTGATTGCGCATGTAAAACGCCTGTAAGTGTGTGGCGGCATCGCGCGTACGGTCGATCTGATACGACGTGCTGTTTTCGTTCAGCACAAACTGCGCCGGCACGATCCCAATCAGCACCAACATGATCAGGCCGATCCCTTTCTGACCGTCGTTCGATCCGTGCACAAAGCTCACGCCCATGGCGGACAACACCAGCACCAGGCGGTTCCAGAATGGTGGGTGTTTTTTGGAATCCATTTGCTTGCGCTGCTCGGGCGTCTTGTGCATTTTGGACGTTGGCCACCAGCGTTTGAACAGCAGCAGCAGGCAGCCGGCCACCAGGAATCCGGCAATTGGCGAGACGACCAGGGACAGGCCGATGTCCATGGCCTTGCCCCAATTCACCCCATCTGCGATGGGCACATCGGTGATCAGCGCATTCGCCAGGCCCACGCCCAGAATCGAGCCGATCAACGTGTGCGAGCTGGAGGCCGGGATACCGAAATACCACGTGCCCAGATTCCACGCGATCGCCGCGGCCAGCATCGCGAACACCATCGCCAGTCCGCGGCCTGTGTCCACGTTGATAAGCAGCTCCACGGGTAGCAAATGCACAATCGCATAAGCCACGCCGACGCCACCCAACAACACGCCCAGAAAGTTAAAAATCCCGGACATCATCACCGCCAGATGCGGTGGCATCGCCTTGGTGTAAATCACAGTGGCCACAGCGTTCGCCGTGTCGTGAAAACCATTAATGAATTCGAAGGCCAGGACGAAAGTGAGGGCTAGGACCAGGCTGACGCCAATCCAGAACTCTAAGCCGGAGAAGAGATGAAACATGGGGGAGGGGGATGATCGGGCGGTGAGCGTAGGCTGAATTATTGCAGATTTATGGGCAGTCACTTACGGTTTCCTGACTCAGAACGAGCCGCTGACCCGCTGCCCGGATAATGCGCTAGCATTTCGTTTTCGATTTTTTACGCTGGCTATGTCATTGACCACACAACCGTTAGTCCGCCGCCATCCCGACGACCTTCTGGTGGGGCTGGTCTCGATTTCCGATCGTGCCACCTCAGGCGTGTATCAAGATGAGGGCATTCCAGCCTTGAAATCGTGGCTGGGAACTGCTCTGTCGTCGTCCTGGCAGGCCAGTGAACGTCTGGTGCCCGACGAGGCCTCGGCCATTTCGGCGGCCCTGATCGAGCTTGTCGATGTAGTTGGCTGCGACCTGGTGCTGACTACCGGGGGCACCGGCCCCGCGCGCCGCGACGTGACGCCCGAGGCGACGCTGGCGGTAGCGACCAAAGAAATGCCGGGATTTGGCGAACAAATGCGGCAAGTCAGCCTGCATTTTGTCCCCACCGCCATTTTGTCGCGGCAGGTGGCCGTGATACGTGAGACGGCCGACCATGCGGCCCTGATCATCAATTTGCCCGGCCAACCCAAGGCCATCCGCGAGACGCTAGAGGGCCTGCGAGATGCCGAGGGCAATGTGCTGGTGCAAGGCGTGTTCGCCGCGGTGCCATACTGTATTGATCTTATTGGCGGGCCTTATTCGGAAACGCATGACGCTGTGGTCAAGGCCTTCCGCCCGAAGTCCGCGCGTCGCCCGCCGGCGCAGTGATCCACGCCAGTGCCCGGCCGGCTGACCGGCGTGGGGCACGTCCCCCGTGCGCTATAGTTGGCCGGATGGCCATTTTGGACCGCGCCGCCACATCCATTGGGAAGACTGCTTTATGAATTTCAGAGCCCCTGTCGCCATCGCCGGCTTGCTGATCCTGGCCGGTTGCGCTTCGGTCAAAGACGTCGCCAAACGCGAACCCGTGTTTTTTGGCTCCACCACGCGGACTGCTGCCGACTATGTGCAGTGCGTGGATTCAGCCTGGAAGGGGCTGGATACTCAGGCCATACGCCAGCCTATCCATAATGGTTACCAGCTCGTCGTGGAAGGCATGGCGGGCGTCGAGGTTGTGTTGAAGGCCGAGACATGGAAGGGCAAGACCGAGGCCAAGATGTACACCCGCGTTCCGCGTCTGAGCACGGCCTTGGCCGAGGCGGCAAACCTGTGTCTGTGAGCCGAATGCGCGCGACGACGGTCAGTAAACGATTCGCTTGGCTGGCGCGGGCGCTGGTGGGATTGACGCTGCTGACGTCTACGACAGCGGCGCTGGCCGAAGGCTATATCAGCCGCAAGCTCAATACGCCGGTGCCTGGGGGCGTGGCCGTCGTGCCGTTGGGCGCGGCGCCGCATGCGCCGACCGTCAACTATGACGGCCGCCGCGTGATGGTGCTGCGCGATAGCGACGAGCAATGGATCGCGGTCGTTGGCATTCCATTAAGCGTGCGCCCGGGACGGCAGACTGTGCAGGTTCAGGGCGGCAGCGCATTGCCCTTCGACGTGCGCGCCAAGGAATATGTCGCGCAGCACATCAAACTAAAGAATAAGCGGCAGGTCTCGCCCGATCCCGAAGATCTCAAGCGTATTGAACGCGAACTTCACGCGCAGTTGGCCGCGTATCGCACCTTCAGGGACGGGGTCACGCCTAGCAACGTGATATTGGACCGGCCCGTGGAGGGCGGACGGCTGTCGAGCCCGTTCGGGCTACGGCGGTTTTTCAACGGCGAGGAACGCAATCCTCATTCAGGGCTGGACTTCGCCGTGCCCACCGGTACGCCCGTCAAAGCGCCCGCGGCCGGGCGGGTCGTGCTGGTCGGCGATTATTTCTTCAACGGGAAAACCGTTTTCGTCGACCATGGCCAGGGCTTTATCAGCATGTTCTGCCACTTGTCCGCGATCGACGTGAGGGTCGGCGACGAGGTCGCTCGCGGGCAGACCATAGCGAAAGTCGGCGCCACCGGTCGCGCGACCGGGCCGCATTTGCATTGGAACGTGAGCTTGAATGACGCGCGGGTGGATCCCGCGATTTTCATCGGCGCGTGGAAACCCTAGCAGGGCGCTTGAGCCTCGCCGATGTGTGAGGTGCGCCCGCGTCGCCGGGCCACCGTCACGACGCCCGAGATTAACGATGGGGGCGGTGGTGCGCGGGACGCGGGGTGCTGGGCGCGCGCTCGTCTTTGTGACGGAAATTAATGCGGCCCTTGGTCAAATCGTAGGGCGACATTTCTAGCGTGACGCGATCGCCAGCCAGGATACGAATACGGTGTTTACGGATACGGCCCGAGGCGTAAGCGCCGACTTCGATACCATTGTCCAGTTTCACGCGATAGCGGCTATCAGGCAGAACTTCGTCCACAATGCCGTCAAGTTCGATCAGTTCTTCTTTTGCCATGTATGAATCTCCTTGGTCTATACGCGCGTAGGCCGCGTAATCGGCTGTGAACGCGTGGGCCCGAACAAGCTCGGGCTAAATGGGACAGCTATCGTCCCGGCAGGTCGGGTACGGGCCGGAATTCCTGGCGGAACCCGGGGCGGGTACACACGTCCGTCTAGGGCGAAACGCGCGAAATGCGCGGCTTGGTCGCGATGGCACTAAAGAGGCGCGTCATCGGAAGAAGCGGGGTCGAACGCCCTGTGTGGTACCCATACCGCCATTCGCGGGGCTGAAAATCCAGCCGGGACGCTTTCACACAGAACACTGCTAATGGTACCGCGATCCTGGCTTTTTGACCAGGGTTTTCCCGTATTTGCTGCCTGTTTGTCGTTTTTATGGCGGGGCACTACGCCGGAACTATGACAGTGATGTGGCGGCGGAGGAGCCGCGCAGCCGAATTTGCCTTGCCGGCCCCATGCGTCGGTCATCACCTTGTCACGCCGGCTGAACAGACTACCGCCATGGTTCAAACGGGGGTTCATATGATCGATGCGATCGAGGTGCGCGGCCTCAGCAAGTCTTTCCGCGCCGGCCACAAGGCTTTGGACGAGGTGAATCTGAGCGTGGCACCCGGGGAAATGGTGGCCCTGCTCGGCGCTTCGGGGTCTGGCAAGTCGACCTTGCTGCGGCATTTGGCCGGTTTTGTGGCGGCCGACCGAGGTGACAGCTACGTGCGCGTCAATGGTCGCGAGGTGCAGCGAAACGGCCGGATCCACCCGAAGGTGCGTCAGGTCCGAGCGGAGATCGGGTTTGTCTTTCAACAGTTCAACCTGGTGGGGCGTCTGCCCGTCATCACCAATGTGTTGGTGGGCATGCTGCCACGCGTGCCGATGTGGCGCAGTCTGCTGCGCCATTTCCGCCATGACGAGGTGCGGGTCGGAATGGAAGCGCTGGCTCAGGTCGGCATTGATCACTACGCACGCCAACGCGCCTCAACGCTATCGGGCGGACAACAGCAACGCGCGGCGATTGCGCGCACCTTGGTGCAAAACGCGGGCGTCATTTTGGCCGATGAGCCGATTGCTTCGCTCGATCCGGAGTCGTCTCGCAAGGTGATGGACACGCTCGCGCATATCAATCGCACGCGCAAGGTGGCCGTGGTGGTGTCGTTGCATCAAGTGGATGTCGCGCTGCGATATTGCCCTCGTGTAGTCGCCCTGCGTCACGGCCGTGTGGTGTACGACGGCCCGGCCGCGGCGTTGACCGAATCGATGCTACGTCAACTGTATGGCGCGGATGTCGCCGAGTTGCTGCCCGTGGAAGGCGGGCGGCTCGTGGCTTCGCCTCCCTCTTTGGCCGCGCAGCCGATGGCTGCTGCGGCGTGAACGTCAATTTATTCCCGGAGCTCAATTCCATGCTACGCAGGACTTTCCTCGCCCTGACCGCGGCCGCCACATTCTCTTCGGCCGCGTGGTCGGCAGATGTCAAGCCCTTGAATTTCGGCTTCATTTCCACCGAGTCGTCGACCAACTTGAAATCGGCATGGCAACCTTTGCTCGACGATTTGAGCCAAGCGTTGGGTGTGCCGGTGGTTCCATTCTTCGCCTCCGACTATGCCGGCATCATCGAGGGCATGCGATTCAACAAGGTGCAGCTGGCTTGGTTTGGCAACAAGTCGGCGATGGAAGCGGTCGACCGCGCCCAGGGCGAGGTATTCGCCTCGGTGATCGACGGGGATGGCAACCCGGGATACTGGTCGCTGCTGCTGGTGCATCAGGACAGTGATCTGCACACCTTGGAAGATGTGCTCAAGAAGGGCGGGCAACTGAGCTACGGCGCGGGCGATCCGAATTCCACCTCTGGCTCGCTGGTGCCGGGCTACTTCCTGTGGGCCGCCAATGGCATTGATCCAAAGAAATTCTTTAAATCCGTGCGCGCGGCCAACCACGAGGCGAACTTGCTTTCCGTCATCAACAAGCAGGTAGATGTCGCCGTCAACAATACGGAGATGCTGGAGCGGTATCACCGCAGTACAGGCAGAGATGCTCGCGACAGCGTGCGTGTGTTATGGACATCGCCCTTGATTCCGGCCGATCCCATCGTGATACGCCGCGACGTCCCGGCTGACCTGAAAAATCGGATTCAGCAGTTTCTCGTCAACTATGGAAAGGGCGTCAACGCCCAGCACGAACAGCAAGTTCTCGCCAAGCTCACGTATCAGGGCTTTCGCGAGTCGAGCAATGCACAGTTGATCCCCATTCGCCAGATGGAGCTGGCCAAGCTCAAATTGGCGATAGAAAAAGACACCACCTTAAGCGCGTCCGACAAGCAAGTTCGCCTGGCCGAGCTGGATCAACGCCTGGCCGCGCTGAATCAGACTGCCGCACCGTAGCTGGCGGTGGTGTCTGGCTAACTCTTTCTACGGATATCTTCTATGAGCGTTGTTCTGACTCCCGCGCGGGCGCCTGGTGGCGCGCGGTCTTCTCTGCCGAGCTTACTGGTGTGGGCAGTGGTGCTGGGGCTGTTGATGCTGTCCTGGCGCGGCGCGGATATGCGGCCGCTGGACCTGGTGGCCGAATCCGGCAACATGGCGGCATATGCGGCGGATTTCTTTCCGCCGAATTTTCGCGATTGGCGTATGTACATGAGCGAAATGCTGGTGACCGTGCAGATCGCACTGTGGGGGACTTTTCTCGCGATTGTCGTGGCTGTTCCATTGGGGCTGCTGTGCTCGGCCAATATCGTGCCCGCCTGGATCTATCAGCCGGTGCGTCGCCTGATGGATGCTTGTCGCGCCATCAACGAAATGGTGTTCGCGATGCTGTTTATCGTGGCGGTGGGCCTGGGGCCCTTCGCCGGCGTGCTTGCGCTGTGGGTGCACACTACGGGCGTTCTGGCCAAGCTCTTTGCGGAAGCCGTGGAAGCCATTGATCCGCGTCCGGTCGAGGGTGTGCGCGCGACCGGGGCGAACGCGCTGGAGGAAATCGTATACGGTGTCATTCCTCAAGTGCTGCCGTTGTGGACCTCTTTCGCGCTGTACCGATTTGAATCCAATGTGCGATCGGCCTCCGTCGTCGGCATTGTGGGCGCAGGCGGTATAGGCACTGTCTTGTGGGAGATCATACGCAGTTTTCAGTATGCCGAAACCTGCGCAGTGATGATCATCATTATCGCGTTTGTCGTGGCGATTGACCTTTTGTCGGCGCAGATCCGCAAAGCGTTGATATGAACGCCATACGCGCAGGCGGATGCCTGCGCGTATGGCCGAAAATTTGCCTTCAGGTGGCGAGGAGGTGTCGGACGGTCGTCAGCAACCGTTGCGCCGCGTCTTGTGGCGAGCCCTCATTCGCCAACCGGTTGATCCGACAACCCTCGGGCGCTCGGTACGGATGGATCCCCTGCCGCAGACGCGAGGCGATCTGTTCGGGGTTTTCGCGCGCTCGGTGGGCAAGGCGCGAGGCGAGAATTTCGGGGCTTGCGGTGATCTCGATGGCGTTCAGGCGGGGGTAGCGCGCATGCGCGATCGGCAAATGATGACGAGATCCGTTGACGATCACCAAGGCTTTGCTTGCCAGCCACGCGTCGATTTCGATGCCTATGCCGTAATGCAGTCCATGGCTTTGCCAGTGCAAGGCGAAACAGCCTAACTCCCTTCGGCGTTGAAACTCCGAAGGGGTGAGCGGAACCGAAGATTCATCGTCGCTGCTGGCACGCGTGATGTAGCGATGCGCAGTGAGCACAGGCTCATCGGGTTGCAGCATCGCGCGCATCAGACGCAGCAGCGTATCTTTGCCGCTACCGGAAGCGCCCATGAGGTAAATCAGGCGCTGCCCCTGGCCGGCCAGCGAACGCGCTGGCGCATGCGACACGGAGAAACCGGTAATCGACATTTCTAAACGTCCCCCATAAAACGCGCGCCCGAACCGTCGCGGATCGACCCATCGAATCCATAGTGCCTGGCGACGATGAAATCGGCTCCGGGCTCAGGTTCGACATAGACACTGATCGCGTTGACATGCATGGGTATTTGTAAGGTGGAACCGCCTAGTGCGGCTAATTGCGTTTGCGCTGCGTGCATCGATCTGTCGTCCAGGAGATCGGTTAGCGTAATGTGAAAGGTGAACATATCGAAGACGTATGGATATCCCCAGCGCTCCAGCATTTTGCGTTGTTGTGGGCTGAGCCTCAGGGAATTGCGTCGGGCCAGTTCATTAGCGTCGGCTGGCGCACGGAAGTCGTCCAATTCGGCGACCACGGTTTGCGCCAGTGCGTTGACGCGACAACGGCCTCGCAAATCCGCGCAGCACCACGCGAGAAAGCCGCGCAAAGCCTGAAGTTGCAAGGGCAGGCCGAAGGGTGCCTGGCGTCGCGCGAGCGCCCCGACAGCACGGTTTAACGCGCCCGGTGTTTGATCGTCGCGCAGCCGGAAAGGGGGCTTGAGCGTGGCATGCAAGCCATAGCGGCGCGGCGTGCGTGTCCAACTGTCGATGCGAGGGTCGGCTTCAACCATGCGAGAAAGGACTGTGCCGGTTTCCTCGCAACGGCCGAGCCATCGGCGCCCCAGGTCCCGCCATGCTCCCGTTGGAGCCAAATAGACGGCATAGCGATATGCGGATAGAGGTGTATTCATGTGCGCCACCATATCGCTGTCGTATGACAGCGGGATGTCCGAATGACGGTTATGCCACGCACGGCACAGCATCGCTCTGAATCGATGTCATGAAAGCTTCACGTCGCGGTGATGTACTAAGCGCCGTTCGTCATTGTTCGGCACTCATCATCACCGCGATGATGCAAGCCGACTTCACAGAGGAAGCACCTGTCATGCATCCGTCGACCGGCCACACCGCCGTTTCCGATCCATCGCACACCGCGCGCGCATCCTGGATGCGCGTGCTCGCCCTGGCTGATTCCCACGCGCTGAACCATGCCATGCAGTCCCTGGGGGCATTGCCCACGCATCACACATTGCGCGCGCCGGAGGCGGGCATGGTGATGGTGCGGGCCCGCGCGGGCGGGACGGGGGCGCAATTCAATCTTGGCGAGATGAGCGTGACGCGCTGCGCGATCAAGCTCGAGGACGACACCATGGGTGTGGCCTACGTGCAAGGACGAGGGCACCGTCATGCCGAACAGGCCGCCTTGTTGGATGCGTTATTGCAACGCGCCGATTGGCATGATCGCGTACAGGCCATGGTCGTCGAACCGCTGGCGCGCGCGCATCAAGATCGCCAGATTCATCGTGGCCGTCTGGCCGCACAAACCCAGGTGGAATTCTTCACCATGGTTCGAGGAGAGGATTGATATGTTGAGCACTCAGACCTCGGTGGCGCCGCCGCCCGTGGCGGGTTTTGTCGATACCGTGGCGCAGTCACAGCAGACCTTTCGGTCGGCGTTGCAGGCGCTGGCTTATCCCGGGCGCGTTGTCGATATCGCTTCGCCACCCGCTGTGCCGCCGGGCCTCTCGCCCGCGATGGCGGCGCTATTGTTGACCTTGGCCGACGCCGATACCCCGGTCTGGCTGCCTGCTGGCATCAGCGAGTCGGTACATCAGTATCTGCGTTTTCATTGCGGCTGCCCGCTGGTCAGCGAACCGTTACAAGCGCGCTTCGTCGCGGTGCCCTCTGGGTATGAGATGCCCGAGTTGGCACATTGCTATCCCGGCGTTGCAGCCTATCCGGATACCTCCGCAACCGTGCTACTGGATGTCGAGTCGTTCAGCGCGACAGATGGGGCGATGGTCTCGCTTAAAGGGCCTGGGATCGAGAGCTGTCAGCGTCTTGCCGTACGCGGGCTTCCCGTTGATTTTTGGGATCAATGGCAAGACAACCGGCGTCTGTTTCCCATGGGCGTGGATATTTTCCTGACCCAAGGCGACTGTCTATGCGGCCTGCCGCGAACCGTCAGCCTGGAGGCTTGATATGTACGTTGCCGTAAAAGGGGGTGAACGGGCGATCCTCAACTCCTACCGTCTGCTCGATGCCTATCGTCGGGGCGATACTGATGTGCCCGAACTCAGCGTGACGCAGATTCAGGAGCAAATGCCCTTGGCTGTCTCGCGTGTGATGTCGGAGGGCGCACTCTACGACCCCGAGCTGGCTGCATTGGCCATCAAACAGGCCGCAGGCGATTTAATAGAAGCCGTGTTTTTGCTGCGCGCCTATCGCACGACGTTGCCCAGATTTGGCTACTCGCAAGCGATAGACACGGCACGCATGTGCTTGTCTCGTCGGATCTCTTCGACATTCAAGGATGTGCCGGGCGGGCAGATCCTTGGGCCCACTTATGACTATACGCAGCGACTGTTGGACTTCACGCTGCTTGCCAACGGCAACGCGTCATCTGCCAGCCCGTTGCCGCCGGCCAGCCAACCGGTGGCGGCTTCAATGCCCCGGGTCACCGATCTACTTCAGCACGAAGCACTGATCGATCAAGAGTCTCGACCAGCGAACGACGCAGAACCTTTTGATCTGACCCGGCAGCCGCTGAGCTTTCCCGCCGGGCGCGATGCCCGTTTGCAAAATCTGGCGCGCGCCGACGAAGGCTTTCTACTGTCCATGGGCTATTCCACACAGCGTGGCTATGGCAACACGCATCCTTTCGCCGCCGAGATCCGCTACGGATCCCTGGAAGTGGAGCTCTTTGTCGAAGAGCTCGGGTTGACGGTCACGATTGGCCAGATTGAAGTGACCGAATGCCAGATGGTCAGTCAGTTCAGCGGCAATCATCAAGAGGCGCCAAAGTTCACCCGGGGGTATGGATTGACGTTTGGCTATGGCGAGCGCAAAGCCATGTCCATGGCACTGATGGACCGAGCGCTCAAAGCGGCTGACTTGGGCGAGGCGGCCGACTCACCCGCTAATGATCACGAATTCGTGCTTTATCACAGCGATAACGTCGAAGCGTCTGGGTTCGTTCAGCACTTGAAGCTGCCGCACTACGTGGACTTTCAGGCCAACCTCGAATTGCTGCGCCGATTGCGCGCCGAGCATACCGCCGCGCAGGCAACGGCCACGCCCAACGTTCTAGTCGATGAGGTTTCAACATGAGCACTGTCAGCACGCCGGTGGCGCGCGATCCCCATTACAACTTCGCCTATCTGGATGAATCGACCAAGCGCATGCTGCGCCGCGCGCTGTTGAAGGCGGTGGCGATCCCCGGCTATCAAGTGCCCTTCGGCAGTCGTGAAATGCCACTGCCCTATGGTTGGGGCACAGGCGGCATTCAGGTCACGGCCGCGATCATAGGCGCGGATGATGTGTTGAAAGTCATTGACCAAGGGTCCGACGACACGACGAACGCCATCAATATACGACGCTTTTTTGGTCGTGTGACGGGCGTGCGCACCACTGAGTCCACCCGCGACGCCACGATTGTGCAGACGCGGCATAGGATTCCCGAAACCCCGCTGCGCGAAGGGCAGATCATGGTGTATCAGGTGCCTATCCCGGAGCCCCTGCGTTGGCTCGAACCCAGTGAAAGTGAGACGCGTACCATGCACGCGCTGGCGGAATACGGGGGCATGCATGTCAAGCTGTACGAGGATATCGCTCAGTACGGACACATCGCCACGACTTACGACTATCCCGTCATCGTCAATGGCCGCTACATGATGCGGCCGTCGCCCATCCCGAAGTTCGATAACCCCAAGCTGCACCGCAACCCGGCCTTGATGCTGTTTGGCGCCGGGCGCGAAAAGCGCGTGTACGCCGTGCCTCCCTACACCGATGTGAAAAGCCTGGACTTCGAAGATCACCCGTTTGACGTCGGGCAATGGGATCAGTGTTGCGATCTTTGCGGCTCGACGCACAGTTTCTTGGACGAAATCATTCTCGACGATCGTGGCACGCGCCGATTCGTATGTTCGGACACGGAGTTTTGTGCGGGACGACGTGCACAGGGGCATACCGGTGCGCAACAGGCGGAGGTCGCGCGATGAACGCACAGCCTTTGCTTTCCGTTCGCGACATGACCTGCACCTGGGATGGGCTACATGGTTGCCACAACGTCCATTTCGATCTACATCCCGGCGAAGTGCTGTGCGTGGTGGGCGAATCCGGCTCAGGCAAAAGCACTTTGCTGCAAGCCGTATCCTGGCAGGTGCAGCCCGAATCCGGCAGCGTCTGGTACGACACCCGCGAACGCGGTTTCGTGGACCTGGCGTCTCTGTCGGCCGCGCATCTGCGTATGCTGGCACGCACGGACTGGGGTTTTGTGCGCCAGAATGCGCGCGACGGCCTGCGCATGCAAGTCAGCGCTGGCGCCAATATCGCTGAACGCCTCATGGCAGTAGGGCAACGCCACTATGGCGGACTGCGCGATACCGCCAGCACCTGGCTAGAAAAAATGGAGATCGATGCGGCGCGTTTGGATGATGCGCCGGCGGCTTTTTCCGGAGGCATGCAGCAGCGTCTGCAGATCGCAAGAAATCTGGTGACCTCGCCTCGCCTGGTCTATATGGACGAGCCCACCGCGTCGCTGGACGTCTCGGTGCAAGCCCGTTTACTCGACCTGCTGCGTCATCTGGTCGCCGATCTGAGTCTGGCCGCCATCGTGGTCACGCACGATCTCGCTGTCGCGCGTCTGCTGGCGCATCGCACGCTGGTCATGCGACAGGGACGTGTGGTCGAAAGCGGGCTTACCGACCAGATTCTGGATGATCCACAGCATCCCTATACCCAATTGCTCGTGTCTTCGATTCTACAGAGCTGACCCATGATCGAATCCCTTTCCCTATCGAACGGGCCCGCCAATGCAATGGCCCCAATCGGTGAGCCAATGCCGCGCTCAACGCCGATGACCGCGGCGCGAACGCCGATGACCGCGGCGCGAACGCTGGTGCAAGTCGCGGGGCTGACCAAGACGTTCACCTTGCACAATCAAGGCGGCCTCCAGCTCCCCGTGTTGAATTCGGTCGACTTCCAAGTGGGATCGGGCGAATGCCTGGTGCTTTCCGGCCCGTCCGGCACAGGCAAAAGCACCTTGTTGCGCTGCCTCTACGGTAACTACTTGGCCACCCAAGGCAGCATTCGCGTGCGCGATGGCGGTCAATGGTGCGACCTGACCACCGCGCCTGAACACCAGATCCTGCGACTGCGCCGGTACGTCATTGGATATGTGAGTCAGTTCTTACGGGTTATCCCGCGCGTCAGGACCTTGGACATCGTGGCCGAGCCCTTGCGTGATCGCGGCGTGGACGCCGATACGGCCAGGGACGAGGCGGCCGTTTTACTGCGCCGATTGAATGTGCCTGCACGGCTGTGGGACTTGCCGCCCGCGACGTTTTCCGGGGGGGAACAACAGCGCGTGAATATTGCGCGCGGCTTGGTTGGCGGACACGCCGTCCTGTTACTCGATGAACCCACGGCTTCATTGGATGCGGATAACCGCGCCGTCGTCGTCTCCCTCATCCGCGAAGCTGTCGCCGCTGGCCGCTGCCTGATCGGCATCTTCCACGATGAGGCGGTTCGCGACGCCGTCGCGACCCGTGTCCTGCCCATACAGCCCGCCCTTGCCGCGCCCAACCTGGATTAAGCCATGTCCTCCTTGTATCTGACTCATGCCCGGATCGTTCTGCCCGATAGCGTGCTCGAAGACAGCGCGTTGCTGATCGAAGACGGCTTCATCAAGGCCATCGAGCCGCAAACCGTGCGCGGTGCAACGATGCTCGATATGCGCGGGCAGACCCTGTTGCCGGGCCTGATCGATGTGCACTGCGACGCCATCGAGAAAGAGGCCGAACCCCGCTCGAAAGTCCTGTTTCCGCTGGATTTCGCGGTGGCGCAAGTCGACCGCCGCAATGCGGCAGCCGGGATCATGACCCCCTACCATGCGCTGTCTTTTTCCAACAGCGAATGGGGCGTGCGCAATAACGAGACAGCGGCCCGCGTTGTGCGGGCGATACGCGCCTTTCGCGGCCAGGGCCTGGTGGACAACCGCGTGCATTGCCGCTACGAAATTACCGACGCCGCGGCGTTGCCGGTGCTGGAGCGTCTTCTGGAGGAGGGCGCCGTCGATCTGTTGTCTGTCATGGATCATTCTCCCGGGCAGGGGCAGTTCAAATCGCTGGAATCCTATGTGCAGTACATGATGGGCAACCACGCGTACAGCCGCGATGAGGCCGAACAAGTGGCGCGCGAGAAATTGCAATCGCGTGACGGGGCAGCGGAGCGCGTCAAGGTTCTGCTGGCGCACGCGCAGGGCCGGGGCGTGCCGACCGCCAGCCATGACGACGATACCGTGCAGCGCGTGGTCGCCATGCGCAGTCTGGGCGTATCAATGAGCGAATTTCCCATCAACCTGGATACCGCCAAAGCCGCCGTCTCTTGCGGCCTGCCCACGGTCCTGGGCGCGCCGAATATCCTGCGCGGCCAGAGCCAGAGCGGTTCCATGCGGGCGATCGATGCGGTCCGCGCTGGCGTGGCCGGCATTCTGTGCTCGGATTATCAGCCTTCGACCCTCATCGCCGCGGCTTTTCTGGTCGCCGCGCACACCGACCTGACACTGCCGCAGGCGGTCGCCCTGGTTACGGCCAATCCAGCCGACGCCTGCAGGCTCAACGATCGTGGCCGGGTGGCGGTCGGGTTGCGCGCCGATCTGGTGGCTGTGACGCTGCTACGGGATCTGCCGATGGTGACGCACGCCTGGTCAGCCGGGCGGCTGGTGTTTTCCTCGCACTACCGTGTGCCGGTGCGCCAAATGGCCCCGGAGCTGGTCCCGGCCTGACAATTTTCCAGATTTGACACCTCCAGTGACACGCGGTCTGCCGTGGACGACGCAATCCCAGCTAAAATCCCGGTATTCCGCAAGGCTTCCCACTTATTTTTATCACTCAGGAGGACCACAATGGCCCTAGTCTCCATGCGCCAGCTGCTCGATCACGCTGCTGAGCACGGTTATGGCATTCCCGCTTTCAACGTCAATAACCTGGAACAAGTTCAGGCCATTATGGAAGCGGCTGCCGAGACCGACAGCCCGGTGATCATGCAGGCTTCCGCCGGCGCGCGTAAGTACGCGGGTGAAGGCTTCCTGAAGTACCTGATCCAGGCCGCCGTGGAATCGTATCCGCACATCCCCGTGGTGATGCACCAGGATCACGGCCAGTCGCCCAAAGTCTGTCAGGGTGCCATCGACCTGGGGTTCTCCAGCGTCATGATGGACGGTTCGTTGAAAGAAGACGGCAAAACCATCGCCGACTACGACTACAACGTTGACGTGACCAAGCAGGTCGTCGATATGGCGCACAAGCTGGGCGTGACGGTCGAAGGCGAACTGGGCTGCCTGGGCTCGCTCGAAACCATGATGGGCGACAAGGAAGACGGCCACGGCGCCGAGGGCACCATGACCCGCGAACAGCTGCTGACCGACCCCGAGCAAGCCGCCGATTTCGTGCGCAAGACGCAACTGGACGCGCTGGCCATCGCCATCGGTACCAGCCACGGCGCCTACAAGTTCACCCGCAAGCCCACCGGCGACATCCTGTCGATCGCTCGCATCAAGGAAATCCACAAGCGCCTGCCGAACACCCATCTGGTGATGCACGGCAGCTCCAGCGTGCCGCAAGAGCTGCTGGCCGAGATCCGTGAATTTGGCGGCGACATGAAGGAAACCTACGGCGTGCCGGTCGAGGAAATCCAAGAAGCCATCAAATACGGCGTGCGCAAGGTCAATATCGATACCGATATCCGCCTGGCCATGACCGGCGCGATCCGTCGCTTCTTTGCCGAGAACCCCAGCAAGTTCGACCCGCGTGAATACCTCAAGCCCGCCCGCGCCGCCGCCAAGGCGATCTGCGTGCAGCGTTACACGCAGTTCGGCACCGCCGGCAACGCCAGCAAGATCAAGGTCAAGCCCTTGACCGAGATGGCCGAGCTGTACGCGGCAGGCAAGTTGGCGCAAGTCGTACAATAAGCCCGTAGCTGTTCGTCGCAGACGCCGCCCAGCTGGGCGGCGTCTGCGTTTACAGTAATCTATGCTTCTTTCGCCATAGGCCCGATCCGTGACTTCCGCTTTGCACCAATCCAGCATCAAATCCCTGCCGCTCCTGGGTCGCGGCAAGGTCCGCGATATGTACGCCGTGGGCGACGACAAACTGTTGATCGTTGCTTCCGACCGTATTTCGGCGTTCGATGTGATTCTCGACGACCCGATTCCCGGAAAGGGCCAGGTTCTGACCGAGCTGACCGACTTCTGGCTCGGCAAGCTCGCGCATATCCTGCCGAACCATTCGACCGGTGTGAAACCGGAGGACGTGGTGGCCACCGATGAGCTGGACCAGGTGCGTGGTCGTGCGGTGGTGGTCAAGCGTCTGAAGCCGATCCTGGTCGAGGCCGTGGCGCGCGGTTACCTGATCGGCTCCGGCTGGAAAGACTACCAAGCCACGGGCGCGGTGTGCGGCATCAAGCTGCCGGCAGGTTTGCAGCAGGCCAGCAAGCTGCCCGAGCCCATCTTCACGCCCGCCGCCAAGGCTGAGTTTGGCCTGCATGACGAGAATGTCGACTTCGCGCACGTGGTCAACGAAGTTGGCCAGGAAATGGCCGAACGTATCCGTGATGTCACGCTGCGCTTGTACACCGAGGCCGCCGAGTTCGCCGCGACCAAGGGCATCATCATCGCCGACACGAAGTTCGAATTCGGTCTGGATGAGGATGGCACGCTGCACCTGATGGACGAAGTGCTCACGCCGGATTCGTCGCGTTTCTGGCCGGCCGACGGCTATCGTGAAGGCATCAGCCCCCCGTCGTTCGACAAGCAGTTCGTGCGCGACTGGCTGGAAACCCAACCCTGGGACAAGACCCCGCCCGCACCGCGCCTGCCGCAGGACGTGATGGAAAAAACCGCCGCGAAATACCGCGAGGCGCTGGATCGTCTGGTGGCCTGACGGGGCAGTGGAGGGCGGCTGACGTTCCTTCCGTTTGAACGCACAAAAACAGGGCTGCGCGCCCTGTTTTTATTGGTGGCGGTCAGAGGGTGAAAAAATCTCTGACTGGCTGCTGCGCACGCACACGGCATGCCGCACTATGGCGTCCCTCGGCCGAGGTTTATTGCCGGCGCGCATGGTCGCTCCGCATTGGCGGGTAAAATACGCGGTTTCCCGCCGCATCGCGCTTTCGCGCGGCATCTTCTGGCTCTGCCACTTTCAGCTATGACGACGACTTCTTCTGCCTCCGCACCCGCGACGCCTGTGGTGGGCGTGATCATGGGTTCCTCCAGTGATTGGGACATCATGAAAAACGCCGTGGACATGCTCGAGGCTTTTGGCGTGCCTCATGAAACGCGCGTGATTTCCGCGCACCGCATGCCCGAGGATATGGCGCAGTACGGCGCGGCCGCGCGATCGCGTGGCCTGCGCGGCATTATCGCTGGCGCCGGCGGCGCGGCACACTTGCCCGGCATGATGGCGGCACTGACCGAAGTGCCCGTGTTCGGCGTACCCGTGCCGTCGCGCTATCTGCGCGGCGAGGATTCCCTCTTGTCCATCGTGCAGATGCCTAAAGGCGTTCCGGTTGCCACCTTCGCCATCGGCGAAGCGGGCGCTGCCAACGCGGCTTTGCACCTGATCGCGACCCTGGCAACCACCGATGATGAGCTGCATCGCAAACTGGTCGCCTTCCGCGCCCGCCAGACCGAGGCCGCCCGTAACATGGTGGTTCCCCCTCAGCCCTGACCTTGCCACTGCCCGTATCTGGGCGAGCTACGTATATGACGACTTCTACTGAAACTTTTTCGATTGCTCCCGGTGACTGGCTGGGAATGCTGGGTGGCGGCCAACTCGGACGCATGTTCTGTCATGCGGCGCAAGCCATGGGTTACCGCGTCGTGGTGCTGGACCCGGCCGCTGACGGCCCGGCCGCTGTCGTGGCGGATCGCCATATTCAGGCCGCCTATGACGATCCCGAGGGGCTGGCTGAACTGGCGCGCTCGTGCCGCGCGGTGACCACCGAGTTCGAGAATGTGCCGGCCGACAGCCTGCGTGCGCTAGCCGCCGCTGGCTGCCGCGTGAGCCCCAAGGGCGATGCGGTAGCAGTCGTGCAGGATCGTATCGCCGAAAAAACCTTTATCGCCTCGCAGGGCATCCGGGTCGCTCCGCATGCCGCGATCCGTGCCGAGCAAGATCTGATCGACGCGCCGGACAGCCTGTTCCCCGGTATCTTGAAGGTTGCTCGTCTGGGCTATGACGGCAAAGGCCAAGCGCGCGTTGCCAGTCGTGCCGAGGCACAAGCCGCATTCGCTCAGTTCGAAGGCGTGCCGTGCGTGCTCGAAGCCCTGATGCCGCTGGACTACGAAATCTCCGTGGTGCTGGCACGTGGTTTCGATGGCCAGGACGTGGTGTTCCCGGTGGCGCGTAACCTGCATCGTGACGGCATCCTGGCGGTTTCTACCGTGGCTGCCGTGGACCACGATCCCGCTCATCTGCAACGTCAGGCGCAGGCGACCGAGGCCGCCCGCGCTATCGCGCAGGGTCTGGGTTACCACGGCGTGCTCTGTGTGGAATTCTTTGTCCTGACCGACGGTAGCCTCGTCGTCAATGAAATCGCGCCGCGTCCGCATAACAGCGGTCACTACACGATCGATGCCTGCGTGAGCAGCCAGTTCGAACAACAAGCCCGTGTCATGGCCGGCTTGCCGCTGGGTAGCACTGATCTGCTGGCGCCGGCGGTCATGCTCAATATCCTGGGCGATATCTGGTTCGAACCCGGCTCGAACACGCCGCGCGAGCCCAACTGGGCCGCTGCGCTGGCCGTACCGAATGCAAAGCTGCATTTGTACGCCAAGCACGAAGCCCGCCGCGCACGCAAGATGGGCCATATCACCGTGGTCGGCGCGACGCTGGAACAGGCGCGCGCCGATGCGGCTCGCGTGGCCGCAGCGCTGGGTATGGTTGCTCCCGAGTAAACACGATGACGACACCCGCCACGCCCCTATCTGGTGACGCGCATATTACCGATAACGAATCGGTTATCGAGGCAGCGGCTGCGCGTCTGCTGGCGGGTGAACTCGTTGCATTTCCGACCGAAACCGTCTATGGGCTCGGCGCGGACGCCGATAACGCCGACGCCGTGGCGCGTATTTATGCAGCCAAGGGACGCCCCGCCAACCACCCGGTGATTGTGCATGTCGCGCCCGGCGCAGACCTGCATTATTGGGCGAGCGAGGTGCCGCCGCAGGCGCTGCGGCTGATCGATGCTTTCTGGCCGGGGCCGCTCACGCTGATCCTGCCGCGTAGGTCGGGGCGGGGCGAAGCCGTCAGCGGCGGCCAAGACAGCATCGGGCTGCGTTGCCCCTCTCACCCCGTCGCGCAGGCGCTGTTGCGTGCTTTCGCTGCCGGTAAACCCGGCGGCCACGGTGGCGTTGCCGCGCCTTCGGCAAACAAATTCGGACAAGTGTCGCCTACGCATGCCGACCATGTGCGTAGCGAGTTTCCGGACGAAGTGGCACGGGGCATGCCGGTCCTCGATGGCGGCCCCTCGGAGGTTGGCATTGAGTCCACGATTCTGGACTTGTCCCGCCTGTCGCAAGGGCTGGGCCCAGTGCTGCTGCGTCCAGGGCATATCACGCCCGCGCAGATCGAGGCCGTGCTTGGCGAACCTGTTGGCTCGCCAGACGCGGCCGCGCCACGTGCATCGGGCACCTTAAAAGCGCACTACGCGCCGCATACGCCGCTAGAGCTGGTGTCCGAGCAACGCCTCAATGACCTGATCCAGGGTGTGGATCTGCCTCAGGGCCACATCGCCATCGTGGCTTTCGACGCAGCGCCCGACCAGCTGGACCGGCGAGTGGACTGGCATACGGTGGGCAATGACGCGGCGCGCTATGCCCGATCGCTCTATGCCATGCTGCGCGATCTGGACCGCCGCGGTTACGCACGCATTTTGGTGCAAGCGCCGCCCACTGACGCGGCCTGGCGCGCGGTGAATGATCGGATTGGCCGCGCGGCGGCGGCGTTTTCGTCAGCCACATAGAACGTAATCCGAAGCAGATTGTGCGCCCCGGGGGAGTCGGTGCATGAAGCTTGACCCAACGTCATTGAGACTGTTCATCGCAGTGGTCGAGGAGGGCAGCATTGCCCAGGCCGCGCGCAGAGAGCATCTGGTCGCCGCCGCCGTCAGTAAACGGGTGGCCGAGTTGGAAGCGATCTTGCGGGCGCCTTTGTTAAAGCGCAGCCATCGCGGCGTGGTTCCCACCGAGGCGGGCCTGACCTTGCTAAGACTCGCGCGGCACGTGGTGCATACCCTGGAAGACACCTACGCGCAAATGGTCGATTTTGCGGTCGGGGTGCGCGGTCAGGTTCGGGTATTTGCGAACATCTCCGCGATCACGCAGTTTTTGCCCGAAGATCTGGCCACGTTCAGCCGCTTGCACCCTCAGGTCCAGATCGCGCTCGAGGAGCGTAACAGCGCGGATATTCTCAAGGCCGTGGCGCAAAACGAGGCCGATGTGGGCATCTACACTGCCTTGGCGCATAACGAAGACGTTGAAACGCTGGACTATGAGCATGACGACCTTGTGCTCGTCGTCCGCAAAGACCATCCGCTGGCCCGGCGTAGCAACGTCAAATTCGATGATCTGCTGGATTGGGATTTGGTCGGATTGAGAGAAGGCAGCGCCATAAACAAGGCGCTGGAAGAAGGTGCCGCACGATTGGGCAAATCGTTGCGAATCAAAGTGCACGTCACCGGCTACGATGCGTTGTGCCTCATGGTCGGAGCAGGAATGGGTATTGCTGTCGCCCCGCGACACTGCGCGCGGTTCTATGCCGCTGAATTGAATCTGCTCGAAGTTGCGCTTGACGATCCCTGGTCGCGGCGCAAGCTCAGCATATGCGTGCGTGCTCTGGCCAGCCTGCCGCCGGTGGCTAGACTGCTGGTGGATCATCTTCAGGATTGCTCCGCAGCCAGGAGAGGTTCGCTCTAGGCCGCCTGGCCGATACGTGGAGGCCATCACGTTTGGTGATGCCCCCTCGAACGAAGTATTGCTTTTCAGATTCCCGTGCGGATCCGATGATTTCGATGGGCCACACAAGGGGTGTGGCATCGGAGAATCGGATGAGCAAGACAAACTACAAGATCGTGCTGTTGCCGGGAGACGGTATTGGCCCCGAGGTGACCCACGCGGCCGTCAAGGTCCTCGATCGCGCATCGGCGCTGCATGGCATTAAGCTGGACTACACGACCTATCGCGCCGGCGCGGATTACTATCGCGAGACCGGCAAATCGATGGATGAAACCGACATGGCGGCCCTGGCCGATGCGCACGCCATTCTGCTCGGTGCCATGGGGCTGCCGAGCATTCGCAAACCCGACGGTACCGAGATCGCCCCGCAGATCGATATCCGTGAAAAATATGGCTTGGTGGCGAGCCTGCGCCCCTGCAAGTATTTCCCCGGGGTGCCGTCACGCATACAAGCCGACAAGGTCGACATGCTGGTCATCCGCGAGCTGACCGAAGGCTTGTTCGCCGGTCGGCATGATCCGATACCCGAGAGTAACGAGTCGATGAGCGACCGGCTCGTGATCACGCGACAAGGGTGCGAGAAATTATTCAAAGTCGCCTTTGAACAGGCTCGATTCCGTCGCAAAACCCACGGCACGCCAGGACATGTGACCCTATTGGATAAGGCCAATGTGCTGCGTAGCAATGCCTTCATGCGCAAGGTATTCGATGAGGTGGCGCAGCGTTATCCGGATGTGCAGACGGATCGCATTTACATCGATGCGGGCTCCATGATGTTTGTCACGCAACCCGAGCGGTTCGATGTGGTCGTGACCGAAAACGTGTTCGGCGATATCACCTCCGAGATAGGCGCGGGCGTGGTCGGTGGACTCGGCGTGGCGCCCTCGGCCGATGTGAATGACGAGATGGCGGTGTTCCAGCCTAGCCATGGCACGGCTCCCGACATTGCGGGTAAAGGCCTAGCAAATCCGGTCGCGATGATTCTGTCAGCGGTGATGATGTTGGACTGGCTTTCCGACAAACATGATGACGTGCGCTGCGCGCAGGCGGCTGCTTCATTGCGCGAGGCGGTGGCACAGGTGCTGAAATCGGGTCCTAAAACGCGCGACATCGGCGGGCAGGCCTCGACGGAGGAGGTCACGGCCGCCATCGTCGAACAACTCGGCGCTGCCTCGAATCAAGGAGCTCAACATGGCTAAAGTCGCGATCGTAGGGTGTGGCGCAATGGGCTCGGTCTACGCCGGGCTCATGGTAGACGCAGGTCATGAGGTCTACGCGGTGACCTTGTGGGAAGACCATGTCAAAGCGATGAATGAAAATGGCTTGCGTGTGGAGGGCGCGAGCGGCGACCGCACGGTAAAGATCAAGGCCAGCACGACCACGGAGGGCATAGGGGTCTGCGACCTGGTCATCATCGCCGCGAAGTCCTTCGACGTGGAGTCGGCGGCTATGGCGAGCCGGTCTTTGGTGGGGCCCGAGACCGTCATCCAGACGATACAAAACGGGCTAGGATCGCCAGAAATCGCGGCATCGATTTTGCCCGAGGACCGTATCGCCGTGGGTGTCGTGGGAGGCTTTGGCGCCTCGATCAAGGCCTCGGGTCACGCCCATCATAACGGCATGGAGATGATTCGCTTTGGCGCTTACGCGGGCCTGCCACGTCAAGACCTTGAGCGTTCAGCCGATGTCTGGCGCACCTCTGGCTTTGAAGTGAAACTGTTTGACGACGTCAATCAGATGGTCTGGGAAAAGCTCATCATGAATGTCGCGTTTTCCGGCACCACCTGCGCGACGGGATTGACGATCGGACAGGTCATGGCCAATGCGGATGCATGGCGCATCGCCGAAGCGTGCTCTCGCGAGGCCATCGCCGTGGCGCGCGCCATGAATATTCGCCTGGACGTCGGGCATGATCCGATCGAGCATGTGAAGGCGCTGGGAAGCAAAATCCCCAACGCGCGTCCGTCCATGCTGCTCGATCACCTCGCGCATCGCAAATCCGAGATCGACGCGATTAACGGCTATATCCCCGTGCTGGGAGCCAGGGTCGGTGTCCCCACGCCTACCAACGAAACGCTGGTCGCCATTATCCGGGCGCGAGAAAGCGGTTTTGCTGCTTAAACATACGTAGTGAATAAGAAAGGCCAAATTTATTTGGCCTTTTGCTATTAACAAGGAGACAGTATGTTCAGATTTAAAAAGACCCTCACGGCGGCATTCGCCGTTCTCGCTATCAGCGTCGTCGGCTCATCCGCTGCCGCCACTTATCCCGATAAGCCGATACGTATCGTCGTGGGCTTCGCGCCGGGCGGCTTTACCGATGTTGCGGCGCGTCTCGTGGCAGAGGGTTTGCAAAAGGAGCTGGGGCAGCCCGTCATTGTCGAAAACCGGCCTGGCGCCACGGGCACGATAGGCGCCGACGCCGTGGCCAGAGCCGCCCCGGATGGATATACCTTGCTCCTCGCCCACCAAAACTCCAACGCCGTGGCGCCGGCGATGTACCCGAAGCTGTCCTATGACGTGGTCAAGGACTTCACGCCCATCGCGCGCGTGGCGAGTACTGCCTTGTTATTGGTCGTGGGTCCCGCGATCAAGGCGAAAACGGTGGAAGAGCTCGTGCAAGTCGCCAAGCAACAACCCGGCGGCTTACGGCATGGCTCTTCCGGTGTGGGCAGCTCCCAGCATTTTGGCGCCGCGATGTTCTCGCAAGCCGTGGGCGTGCCGATGCTACATGTTCCCTATAAGGGCAGCGCGCAGGCAGTCACCGATCTCTTGTCTGGTCAGATCGACATCAATTTCGATTCACCGCCTCCGACGCTCAGCTTTATCCAGGCTGGCAAGCTTCGCGCGCTCGCCATCACGAGCGATGAGCGTTCGCCCTTGCTGCCTGACGTCCCCACGATGGCGGAAGTCGGCGTGCCCGGCTTCGAATTCACGCAGTGGTTCGGACTGGTGGGACCGGCCGGGCTGCCCGATAACATCGTCCAGACGCTCAATAAAGCTTTGAATGCGGCCTTGACCACGCCAGAAGTGCGTGAAAAGCTGATTTCGCTGGGCGCGACTCCGCTGGGAGGGACGTCGGAACAGTTCGCCACGGTGATCAAAAACGACACCAAAAGGTTTGCCGAGCTGGTCAAACAACTGAATATCTCTGTGGAGTAGCTGCTACGGTTTGTCCCGAGTGGGCTGTGCGCGGCGCTGGCGCGGTTGCCGGCGCCGAGGCGGGTGGCATTGCGAGCAGCCCATACTGGTCGCACCCATAAAGGGAGCTAGAGGCGACGGGCATGGCTAGATCGATATCGACTAGGCTCGGACATTGGCGTCTGGCTTGTTGCAGACGCCAATGTCCGAGCGTCAGCGCGGTTTGCAAAAGCCGCCGGCCGCCCATTCCGAAGCGCTCTGGACATTGAGTTTGTACGTCGGGGGGACCTGGACCTGCGCCAGTTGCTCTCCCAATTCGTCGTAAGCGCTGAGCACCGCATAGGGCTCGTATTCGTCCGGCACGATATCCAGCTTGACGGTGAGCCGGCCGCCCGCCGCGTCGATTTTCACACTCTTGTGCAGCGAGGCGTGTAGCTGTTGCTCGTGACGGCGCAGCACTTCGTTGGCGGTCTTCACCAGTGTGAAAAAAGCGGGCGGGTCCAGCGGCTTCGGATTTTTCTTGTCACGTCCCATCGTCCAGGGGCCCACCAGTGCGGGCTCGCTTTGCCCGTCTTGGATCATTTCGACCGCCCAGCCATCGTCGTCCTCGTTTTTGATCACGCGGGCGGTCCAGCCGTCATCGCACCAGAGCCGTGGCTCGTGGATCTTGCGGTCTTCCTCGACGTCATGTTGCGTTGTCGCTTTCAATTCTTTCACTGCTGGTTTCTCCAGGCGCCACTAGGTTTAGGCACCGTCCCCCATCATACCTACAGTGCAATTGAGGATAGAGTCGTCTATCCTAGCTGCATAGATTGAGTCGGGGGACAGTTTGGGGCAAGCGGCTGCGGTCTAGCACTCTATGCCGGTTTTGCCGAGTCGTCGTAGCTCAGTGCGGGCGCGCCATTTGCCGTACTTTACCGTCCAGCGCGCATTGGCTGGTTTTATGAAGGACCGATCATGAAGTTCGCAGAATTCAAGGAAGGCATGGTGATCAAAGGCGGACCGGTCACCGTTACCGAAGAGGAAATTCTCACGTTTGCCCGCCAATACGATCCTCAGTGGTTCCATACCGATCCCGAAAGGGCAACGCAGGGCCGGTGGGGCGGGCTGATTGCCAGTGGCTGGCACACCTGTGCGCTGGCCATGCGGATGGCGGTCGATTCGATGCTGCATGATTCCGAATCGTTTGGCTCGCCCGGTCTAGGCGCAGTGCGCTGGCGGGTGCCCGTACGGCCGGGCGACACTTTGCGGCTAGACGCACGTGTCCAGGGCGTGCGGCGGTCCACTTCGCGCCACGATTTAGGCATCATCACCTGGAGCTGGAATGTCTTGAATCAGCACGACGAAATCGTGCTGGAACTTGATGCAACCAGTTTGTTTGAATTGAATTCGGTGACGGAATAGGCGGTATCTGCAGCGAAGATTCGACTGGGGGGATTAAAGGGGGAACGTAGGACTACCCGGCGTTGCTTCGTGGCTGAGGGCTGAAGGGCCTCGGGTCAATGGAACTCAGAGGAGACGGATTGGTACTGGTATGGATCGCCATCCATTTCCCAGAGCTACCATGACCATTATTTCTGCGGGTACGCAACTTCTGTATTACACCTGGAATTACTTATCCGGCAATCTGGCCGAGTCTCGCAAACAGTTATTTCCAGCACTCAACGACGCCGACGCCATCCGGCGCCTCGCCGCCGAGCGGCCCGGCTTTGATTTCAGCATCTGGGACGAGGAAGGACGCTCGGCCTATCATGTGGCGGTATTGAACAATAATGCCGATGTGATCAGGGCTCTCAAAGAGGTCGCCCCGTACCTCGATATCAATAGGATTGACGCCGAGGGGATCACTGCATTAATGCGGGCCATACAAAGCGCGGACGTCGAGGTGATCAACGCCTTGATCGATGCCAAGGCCAACGTTGACGCTCCTGTTTACTCTCAAACCCCCTTGTTTCACGCAATCACCAGGGGCCGTCTTGATGCCGTCACGGCCCTGTTGGGGGCCGGCGCGAAGCCGGATACTAAATGCGCCTACGGCAGGACTGCGCTTATGGAAGCCGGCTGGAACGGCTATACCCATATCGCGCGAGCGCTGCTCGACCACGGGGCTGATGTCAATGCGCGCGATGACATGGGGATGACCGCATTGGCCTACGCATGCAGTCCCAGACATACTGAGACATTTATCCTGCTGTTAGACCGAGGGGCAGATATCGAAATCGCGGACAACGCTGGCCATACGGTCCTGATGGAGGCGGCGTCGGAAAATGCACTGGAAATCGTGATGCAACTGATCGCACGCGGCGTCGATGTGAATCGCGAGAGCGATGGGCGGCGTGCCCTCATGGCGGCAGTCGAGGAGCAGCATGTCGAGATTGCCGCCGCGCTTTGTGAGAATGGCGCGGAAGTGAACTTCGCGCGAGGAGATGGCATGACCCCCTTAATGGTGGCCGGCCGTCGCGGAAATATCGGGTTGTTGGCATTGCTCATGACGCGGCCCGTGGACGTATATGCCACGGACAACGACGGGCGCGACTTTTGGGCTCACGTGGCGGAATCGGAGCGAGCCGAGGAGGTCATCGCCTGGTTGCGCACGCAAAAGAGTAACGCGGGGTAATGCCACCAACCACGCTGGCTGAAATAATTAAAAGCCCTCCGCTCAAAAAAGCGGAGGGCTTTATGCTGGATGAATCACTGAGCAGGCAGTGAATTCATCCGAATGCCATGACAGACGACTACGATTAGCAGAACGCCTGAAGGCCTGTTTGTGCACGACCCAGAATCAGGGCGTGAACATCATGGGTGCCTTCGTAGGTGTTGACGACTTCGAGGTTGACCAGGTGACGGGCCACGCCGAATTCGTCGGAGATGCCGTTGCCGCCCAGCATGTCACGCGCCAGTCGCGCGATGTCCAGCGCCTTGCCGCAGGAGTTGCGCTTCATGATGGAGGTGATTTCGACAGCGGCGGTGCCTTCGTCCTTCATGCGGCCCAGACGCAGGCAGCCTTGCAGGCCGAGCGTGATCTCGGTCTGCATGTCGGCCAGCTTCTTCTGGATCAGCTGATTGGCAGCCAGCGGGCGGCCGAACTGCTTGCGATCCAGGGTGTATTGGCGGGCGGTATGCCAGCAGGCTTCCGCGGCGCCCAGGGCACCCCAGGCGATACCGTAGCGAGCCGAGTTCAGGCAGGTGAAGGGACCGCGCAGGCCGGACACGCCCGGCATCATTTGGTCGACGGACACTTCGACTTCGTCCATCACGATTTCGCCGGTGATCGAGGCACGCAGACCCACCTTGCCGTGGATCGCGGGGGCGGACAGACCCTTCATGCCTTTTTCGAGGATGAAGCCGCGGATCTTGCCGTCGAACTCACCGCCCACGGCCTTGGCCCACACCACGAACACGTCAGCGATCGGCGAGTTGGTGATCCACATCTTGTTGCCGGTCAGCTTGTAGCTGTCGCCGGTGAACACGGCGCGGGTTTCCATGCCGTTGGGATCGGAACCATGGTTCGGCTCGGTCAAGCCAAAGCAGCCGATCCATTCGCCAGCGGCCAGCTTGGGCAGGTATTTCTGCTTTTGGGCTTCGCTGCCGAATTCATTGATCGGCACCATCACCAGCGACGATTGCACGCTCATCATCGAACGATAGCCCGAGTCCACGCGCTCGACTTCGCGGGCGATCAGACCGTAGCTGACGTAGTTCAGGCCAGCGCCGCCGTATTCGGTCGGGATGGTCACGCCGAGCAGGCCGAGTTCGCCCATTTCAGCGAAGATCGCCGGGTCGGTCTTTTCGTGACGGAAGGCTTCGAGCACGCGCGGAGCCAGCTTGTCTTGCGCATAGGCCAGGGCGGCGTCGCGCACCATGCGCTCTTCGTCGGTCAGTTGCTGATCCAGCAACAGAGGGTCTTGCCAGTGAAAAGAAGGATTCGAGGACATAAGGGTCTCCGGTATGTAGCGCGATACGGAATTCGTAAGCTGGGTTAATACGTCAATGCGAAGACGACGTTCAGGCTTTCGCCTTGAGCGCGGCGTCGCGAATATTGTCCAAAGTGGTCGAAGGCGTAATCGTTTGCGGATCGATCAGGCAGTGCAGAATCGCCGGCTTGCCGCTGGCGACTGCGCGTTCGAACGCTGGCCCGAATTGTTCGGTCGTCTCGACACGCTCGCCATAGCCGCCAAAGGCCTGCGCATAGGCGGCGAAATCGGGGTTCTTCAACTGCGTTGCGGAGATGCGGCCTGGATAATGCTTTTCCTGGTGCATGCGGATCGTGCCATACATGCCGTTGTCGATCAGAACGACGATGATGGGCAGGTCGTACTGAACCGCCGTTGCGAACTCCTGACCGTGCATCATGAAGCAACCATCGCCAGCGAAGCACACCACGGTCTTTTCAGGCTGTACGCGCTTGGCGCCGACTGCCGCCGGCAAGCCATAGCCCATCGAGCCCGAGGTTGGGGCCAATTGCGTGCCATAGCGGGTAAAGCGGTGGAAGCGATGCAGCCAGGTGGCATAGTTGCCCGCGCCGTTGGTCATGATCGCGTCGGCCGGCAACGCCTTTTCCAGATACGCCATCACGCCGCCGAGTTGCAGCTGACCCGGGGTTTGAATCGTCGTCGGATCGCTCCAACGCAGATACGATTCGCGCGCGGCGGGCGTATCGGCGGCCCAGGCGGGCTGCGACGGGCCTTTCACGTTGGCCAATGCCTCGGCGAACGAGGCCGGCGAGGTGTTGATCGCCAGCGTGGGGCGATAGACGCGGCCCAGCTCGGCGCTGTCGGGGTGGACGTGCACCAGTTTCTGACGCGGCACGGGAATGTCGAGCAGGGTGTAGGCTTGGCTCGGGTTCTCCGACATACGGCCGCCGACGAGCAAAACCAGATCCGCATCGGCCACGCGCTTGAGCAGCGCGGGATTGATGCCCAGGCCAACGTCACCGATAAAGCAGGGGTGATCGGCCGGGAACAGCATTTGGCGGCGGAACGACACCGCGGTCGGCAGCGACAGGCGTTCGGCAAACGCGGCGAATTGTTCGACAGCCTCGGCGCTCCAGCGCGTGCCGCCCAGAATGGCGACCGGCGAGCGGGCCTCGGCGAGCAATTGTTCGAGCTGCTTGAGTTGCCCCGCGGTCGGTGCGCTGTCGATGACTTCATAGCGCGGCGCGTCCGGCACGGTCGCGGTTTCGGTCAGCATGTCTTCGGGCAGCGCGATCACAACCGGACCGGGGCGGCCCGAGGTGGCGATGTGAAAGGCGCGCGAAATCAGCTCGGGGATACGCTCGATCTGATCGATTTCCGTGACCCACTTGGCCTGCGTGCCGAAGACGGCGCGATAATCCATTTCCTGGAACGCTTCGCGCTCGCGCATGCCGCGTTCGATCTGGCCGACGAACAGAATCATCGGCGTGGAGTCTTGCTTGGCGATATGCACGCCCGCCATCGCGTTGGTCGCACCCGGGCCGCGGGTGACCATGCAGATGCCGGGCTCGCCCGTCAGCTTGCCGTGGGCGTCGGCCATCATGGCGGCGCCGCCTTCCTGGCGGCAGACGGTCACATCGATCTTGGCGTCGTGCAAGCCGTCCAGCACGGCCAGATAGCTTTCTCCCGGCACGCAGAACACGTGTTTGACGCCGTGAGCGGCCAGCTGATCGACCAGAATATGTCCGCCCAGCCGGGCTTGTGCAGTAGAAGTCGAAGTAGTCATAGCAAGCTGAAAAAAGGTAACGGGCTAATAAAACAGCCCGATTGTAGGCTGTTGAGCATAATGTTCCTCGCTTGCACATGGCAATTGATAAAATTGCACAACAAATTGATTTGGCGGCACGTTCTATTGCCCGACTGGCAGTCGCGCCACCGCTGCTTTTTACTCTACTCATGCGCAATGGCATACCGAATCTGAGCGCCCTGCAGGCGTTCGAAGCCTCCGCCCGGCTGGGAAGCTTTTCCCGCGCCGCGGAGGAGCTTTCATTGACGCATAGCGCGGTGTACCGCCAGGTCGCGAGCCTGGAGGCTCGTCTGGGGGTGCAGCTATTCACCCGGGTGCGGCGGCGAATTGTGCTGACCGAGCATGGCGCGGAGTACGCCGGCCGCATTCGCCACCATCTGGATCAGATTGAAAAGGATACGTTTGGCCTGGTCAGCCGCACCGGCATGGGCCGCAGTATTCATATTGCCGTGGTCCCGACACTGGCGACGACTTGGTTGATTCCGCGTCTGCCCGCATTCCAGCAGCAGCACCCCGACATCACCGTGAGCCTGTCGGTGCGCACCTTGCCGTTTCAGTTCAAGGATCAGCCGTTTGATGGGGCCATCTATCACGCCAGCAGTCTGTGGCCGGGCACCCAAGGCGTGCTGCTATTCCCTGAAAAAGAATTGGTGCCGGTTTGCGCACCGCATTTGCCGCGCCGCGAGGAAGACGGTCTGACGGGTCTGACGCACCTGCACTTGAGCTCACGCCCGGATGCCTGGCGGCTTTGGTATAGCGCGAATCATCTGAATTACGGGCCGCACGCCGCGGGGGGGCCCCGCTATGACTTGTTTACCATGATGTTGGCGGCGGCAGAAGCGGGGCTGGGTGTGGGGTTGGTGCCGTATTTTCTCGCGCAGCCCGCGCTCGAAGCCGGCAAGCTCGTGCAGCCCGTGCCCGAGGTGCTAAGCGTGGTCCAAGGCTATTACTTTGGCTATTCCCAGCGCGATGAACGCTCAGAGGCTTTGAAGCTCTTTGAGCGATGGTTACGATCGGTGGCCTAGACGATGTCGCCCACGCCTCTGAATTCGCAAGCGGACATCGACGCCTTTATCGATGCGGTGTGGCTGGAAGATGGCCTGGCGAAAAACACGCTGTCGGCGTACCGGCGCGATCTGACTGCCTTTGCGCAATGGCTGGAAGATCCCGCGCAACACGCCGGTGCTACCCAAGCAACTCAACTCGCCGAGGTAAAAGCCGAGGATATCCAAGCATGGTTCGCCGCCCGGCATGAGGACAGCCGGGCCACTACCGCCAACCGGCGTCTGGCGGCGCTGCGGCGGTTTTATGCCTGGGCATTCCGTGAAAAGCGCACGGACAAAGATCCTTGTTTGACGCTTAGTGCAGCGAAGCAGCCGCCTCGCACACCCAAAACGCTCTCAGAAGCCCAGGTCGAAGCCTTGCTCGCGGCGCCGGACTTGAACACGCCTCGTGGGCTACGCGATCGCGCCATGTTGGAAACCTTGTACGCCACTGGCGTACGCGTGTCCGAACTGGTCTATATCAAAGTGCTAGAGCTCAGCCTCAATGAAGGCGTGCTGCGAGTGGTGATGGGCAAGGGCGGCAAGGACCGACTAGTGCCGCTAGGCGCGGAGGCAGCGCATTGGATCGCGCGTTACATGCAAACAGCAAGACCCGAACTCGCTGGCGCGCGCGTGAGTGACGCGCTGTTTTTGACTGGGCGCGGTCAACCCATGTCCCGGCAAGCGTTCTGGCAATTGATCAAAAAATACGCCATCATCGCCGGGATCAACGCGCCGCTTTCGCCGCACGTTGTGCGCCATGCCTTTGCCACCCATCTACTCAATCATGGCGCTGACCTGCGCGTGGTACAGCTGTTGTTGGGCCATGCCGATATTTCGACAACGCAGATCTACACGCACGTGGCGCGCGAACGGCTCAAGGCCCTGCACGCGGCCCACCATCCGCGCGCAACTACGCTTCCTCCTACCTGATTTAGATCACGATTTCTGTCATGAGCAAAGCCCGCCACGTATCCGAAACACCGGCCACGCAGTGGCTGAAAAAGCATAAAGTCGCTTATACCGAACACACCTACGAGTACATCGATCACGGTGGCGCGGGGGAAGCGGCGCGGCAACTGGGTTTGGAGCCACACGCGGTCGTAAAAACCCTGATCATGGAAGACGAGGCCGCGCATCCGCTGGTCGTGGTGATGCACGGCGACCGCGAAGTCTCCACCAAAAATCTCGCGCGCCAGGCGGGACATAAAAAAGTGTCGCCTTGCCATCCAGACGTCGCGCAAAAGCACTCCGGTTATCAGGTTGGCGGCACCTCGCCATTCGGCACCCGCAAACGGATGCCCGTGTGGGTCGAGGCTAGCGTGCTCGACTACCCGGTTGTCTATATCAATGGTGGCCGACGCGGGTATCTGGTGGGCATCGATCCCAAAGTATTAACCACGCTGCTCGACGCCAAGCCCGTCTCCGTCGCACTGGAGTAAACGTTCGCGGGTATGGCCACAGCATTGGGCGCGCCGCTTGCGGGCATTTTGCGATGAGCACGACTGGTATATAACTGGAGTGTGTCGAGATTTCCTTGGGAGACGACGATGGGCAAACAACTGTTGATGCTGGTGGGTGATTACGCCGAAGACTACGAAACCATGGTGCCGTTCCAGGCCCTGCAGGCAGTCGGACATACCGTCCACGCGGTCTGCCCGGATAAAAAAGCCGGGGATAAAGTCGCCACGGCGATTCATGACTTTGAAGGCGACCAGACTTATAGCGAAAAGCCCGGGCACAAGTTCACCCTCACGCATGATTTTGAGCAGGTGGATGTGGGCGCCTATGATGGGCTGGTCATTCCCGGTGGACGCGCGCCCGAATATCTGCGCTTGAATAAACGCGTGCTGGAAATCATTCAGCAATTCGATTCAGCGGGCAAGCCAATTGCCGCGGTATGTCATGGCGCGCAGTTGCTCGCGGCTGCCGGTGTACTGAAGGGGCGTACATGCTCGGCGTATCCGGCTTGCGCGCCCGAGGTCAAGCTGGCTGGCGGCACCTATGCCGATATCGCTATCGATCAGGCGCACACCGATGGCAACTTGGTCTCCGCGCCCGCCTGGCCCGCGCATCCGGCGTGGATCGCACAGTTCTTGGAATTGTTAGGAACGAAGATAACCCATTAGCGGAAGACGGCGGCTGGCCGATGAGCTGGCGGCAGGTCGATGTGTTTAGCCGTCAGCCCACGCCGCGCGGTTCGTCGGCCTACATGCGTGCCAGTTTCAGCATCGCGACGTCGTTCTGCAGAATGCGGCGCAGTCGAACCGCGTCGCCAATGCGTGAATACTTGCCTTGCGAATCCAACAGCACGATCGCCAGATCACGGCCATTGATGCGCGTGAGCATCACCAGGCATTCGCCCGCTTCGTTGATAAAGCCCGTCTTCGATACCTTGATGTCCCAGTCCGGCTTGCGCACGAGCAGATTCGTGTTGCGGAAAATCTGGGTACGATTCGCCACATCGACCTCATATTCGTCGTCCGTCGAGTAACGATGAATCAAAGGCCGCTGTGCCGCCGCCCGCAGCAGGCGGGCCAGATCGTGCGGCGATGAGACGTTCTGGCTGGATAGCCCCGTGGGCTCGATGAAGTACGTGCTCGACATACCCAGCGAGCGCGCTTTGTTGTTCATTGCGCGGACAAAAGCAGGGATGCCGCCAGGATAATTGCGCCCCAGCGCATGGGCCGCGCGGTTCTCCGAGGACATCAGCGCCAGATGCAGCATGTCGCCCCGCGTGAGCCGCGTGCCGATCTGCAGGCGCGACGTCGTGTGCTTGAGCGTATCGACGTCTTCGCTGGTGATCTCCAGCACCTCGTCCATGGGCTGGTTCGAATCGACCACCACGAGCGCGGTCATCAATTTCGAGATCGAGGCGATCGGGCGCACGACGTCTTCGTTCTTGGCGAACAGGACAGTCGACGTTTCTAGGTCCTGTACATAGGCGGTACTGGAGCGCAGCGCGCGGATCTCATCGCGGATCGACGCTTCGGCAGCGGGCAGGGCGGCTGCCGCGCTGGCCGCCGCCACCGTACGCTGACGCGCGATGATGGTGCTCTTGTGAGATTTCTTCTTGGCCGTGTTGGTGGCTGAAGCTATCTTCTTTGTCGGTTTAGCCGAGCCGCTGCTCTTGGTGGCTACGGATTTTGTTGCCTTGCCGCTGGCCGGTTTGGCGGCGGTCTTTTTACTGGCAGTCTTGCAGTTGGCCGCGCTACTGTTGGTCTTGCATGTCGTGTTTTTGGCCGCCTGCGCGGTATCGGGCAGGGCGCTGGCGAGCGCCATCGCTAGAGGCACTAAAGACGCTGCAACGGCGCGTTTCCAGAAAAACACCATAAGACAACCGAAACAAAAAGGGTGCGCGACCGGGGCGGGTCAGGGGGGTGGCTTGAGCGGAGCCGGGGAAAATTCAGCCAAATTATAGACTTACGAGCGAAATTTAAACAGTTTTTGGAACTGTAAAGCAAGTCCTTGTTTGCAACATTTCGAAAGATGGCGTGGCTCGGCGCCAGTTCATTCGGTGGCGCGGTGTCTGAACCGGCAATCGCTTGAGGACGAGGTTCCGGCTCAGCGGCGACGGACGGCGATCACTTCGCCTGCTATTGTATCTGGCGATTCGTCCGATTCTGAGGAGTTGGATAGTTTTGTTTTGCCGAAAAGCGATACAATCCGGCGCTTGGTTCGTCTCCGTAGTTCAATGGATAGAACAAGGACCTCCTAAGTCCTAGATACAGGTTCGATTCCTGTCGGAGACGCCATAAAAACAGTCACTTAAGTAAAAATCGGGCCCAAATCATGGTCCCGCCGTGACTCTGGATTGCAGTTTGGCGGCAGTTTTTCTGCCCCGTCGGCCCTGGCGAGCAGGCGTCGCATCTTGTCCTTTTCGAGCTGATTCGCCGCGCCGTCGATCCACTTCGAGTAGACCTCGAAGAACATTTTCGCGTTCTTGTGGCCCATCTGGCGGGACAGGTAACCCGGGTTCAGTGGCTCCCAGCGTTTGAGGCTGTCATCGATGGCCCGCGGCGTACCCGAGCCGTTGGGCACGCGTTGGCGCTGCGCGATCGGCCACCGACCCGAGGTGTCTGCGATCGGTTTGGCGCGCGCCTGTCGTGCGCGTTTAAGCTCATCCACTGTCAGGTCGGTCACCTCTCGCTCGATGCCCATACAAGGCACCGAAAAATTCCAGTGCTTTTGTGGTTCGTCATTGCCGCTCCTTTGTAAACGGACTCTACAACAATTTCGCGCTAATCACGGGGACAGGTCAATGAGCCAAGGTTGGCGGCTTGCACCTCGCTCTGCCGGCAGCATGGTGGGGGCTATCGCAATCCGCTGCGGATCATCAGGCATATCGTAAAAATAGATTGCATCTGCTGGCGCCCTAGACCAAAAAGCGGACTAAAGGAATCTACGTTGACAGAGCGAATGCTGGTGCCGGCGCAAACAAGGCCGGCAGTCATCAATCTTCAATTGCCCATCGCCATCATCCACCCCGCCAAACCGGCGACCAGCACGACGATCGCTGGCGGCACGCGACCGATGGTCAGCAGCCCGAACGAGAACAACGCCAGCCCAAAGTCGGCCCTACTGTGGATCGTGCTTGCCCATACCGGGTCATACAGCGCCGACGCCAGGATACCCACTACGCCGGCATTGATACCCGCCATGACCGTCTGAATCCCCGCGCGGTGACGAAGCGCTTCCCAGAACGGTAGTGCGCCGACCAGGATGAGCATTCCTGGGAGGAATATGGTCCCCAACAGAGCCAAGCCGCCCAGCCAGCCATGCAGGGCGCCATGGGCGACCGCGCCCAGATAAGCCGAAAACGTGAACAGGGGACCCGGCACGGCCTGCGCTGCGCCATAGCCAGCCAGGAAATCGGCGTTGCTGACGATACCGCTGGGCACTACAGTGGATTGCAGCAGCGGTAGCACGACATGCCCGCCCCCGAAGACCAACGCGCCGGACCGGTACACGCCGTCCAGCAGCGCGACCACAGAGGAGCCCGTGGCAGCCGCCCACACGGGCAGCGCTAGCAGTAATGCTGCAAACAGCAGCAGCGCGACAACGCCCAGCTTGCGCGATACCGGGTACCTGTGGGTTTGCACCCCATCAAATTGCGCAATCTTTAGCATCCACGATCCCAGCAGTCCTGCCAACACGATCGCAGCGATCTGTCCTGCCGCCGAGGGTAGGGCCAGGGTTAGCAGTGCCGCCAACACAGCGATGGCAGCGCGGGGGCGATCGGGACATAAGGACTTGGCCATACCCCATACCGCTTGCGCCACGATGGCCACGGCGACCACCTTGAGACCATGCACAAATCCGGACTGGGCCAGTTCCTGGTATTGAGCAATGCCGAAGGCGAGCAGGATCAGGGCGATGGCCGATGGAAAAGTGAATCCTGCCCACGCCGCCATCAACCCCAACCAGCCGGCGCGGCCCAGCCCTAGCGCCATGCCCACTTGGCTGCTGGCCGGCCCCGGCAAAAACTGGCACAACGCGACCAGATCAGAATAACTGCGGTCATCCAGCCAGCGGCGGCGCTCCACAAACTCCGTACGAAAGTAGCCCAGATGCGCGATCGGCCCTCCGAAGGAGGTCAACCCCAGCTTCAAAAAGGCGCCAAAGACTTCAGAGGTTGAACCGCGCGGGGCTACAGCTTCGTGCTGTACGGTGTCGGACGAGCTTGTCATGTGTGTGTGGTCCTGCCAGTGAACTGCCGGATACGGGTCTTGGTCAGTGCCAATTCACCGTCCAGGGTGCTTCTTTCTATATAAAACATGCTCTCTAAGTTCATGACCTTCAGGGAGAGCAGGATGTTGAAAAGTCAACGCGTCACGGACCATCCCAAGCTTTTGCATAACCCGTTCCGATCGCTTGTTGTTCAACGAGGTAAAGGAAACAACTTCCGGCAAAGCTAAATCATCAAACGCGAAATCAAGAACCGCTTTAGCCCCTTCGGTCGCAAGACCATTTCCCCAATGATGGCGTTCGAGCCGCCAGCCTATCTCCACACATGGGGAGAAAGGTAATTCAACCGTTGGAACGTGCAGCCCCAGAAAGCCGATGAATTGTTTAGTGGGTTTGTACTCTACTGCCCATAACCCCCAACCGCGCACATCAATGAGTGCGCGGTTGCGCTCGGCCATGCTAAAGCTTTCTTCTTCTGAAAGAACCCTTGGAAAATAACACATGGTTTCTGCATCAGCACACATGCATGCATAGGGAGGGTAATCCGAATCTCTCCACTGACGCAGCATCAGCCTGTCTGTCTCGATTTCACGCACGTGGGCCATTGATAGTCTGCTCCGGGTAACCAAAATAGAATAGCGCCATATTTAGTGCATGAGATGGGGTCAAAATGAAGTATTGCATCTATGGTCTCGGTGCGGTCGGGGGGCTCATCGGTGGCCGGTTGGCGAGGGCTGGTCTGCCTGTGTCCGGCCTGGTTCGTGGTGACACATTAAGCGCCGTTCGCAAGCGCGGGTTGAAGCTGATATGCGACGGACATGAAGAAGTCGCTCGGCTCGAGGTCGCCGACCAACCCGAGGCCCTGGGTCCGCAAGACGTTATTTTTCTGACCGTCAAGAACACAGCGATCGCTTCGGTGGCTGAAAACATTGCGGCGCTCATGCACGAACGCACCGTGGTGGTTTCGGCCATGAACGGCGTTCCTTGGTGGTTTTATCATGGCTTGGACGTGAGTCCCGCCTATCTCCAGCGCATCGAATCCATTGACCCAGGTGGCTTGGTCAGTCAGGCGATTCCCGCAGGGCGCGTGGTCGGCTGCGTCAGTAATCTCTCGGCCAGCACGCCGCAACCCGGCACCGTCGTCTACGCGCCCAACCCAAAATTCACGTTCGGTGAGCCGACGGGCGGCGCACACTCCGACCGATGCGCAGCTATCATGGCCGACATGAAAGCCGCGGGTCTTGATGTTCATGCGGCGCCAAGCATCCAACAAACCATTTGGTTCAAGCTCTGGGGCAATATGACGGTCAATCCGATTTCGGCCATCACCGGCGCCACGGGTGACCGGATCGTCGACGATCCGTTGGTGCGCGACTTCATGGCGCGCTGCATGAACGAGGCCCGTGAAGTTGGCGAGCGCCTGGGTATCTCCCTGAACGCCCAACCGGAGGAGCGGTTCGAGGCGACGCGGCGCCTCGGAGCGTTTCGCACGTCGATGTTGCAGGACGTGGGCGCGAACAAACCGCTTGAGCTCGATGCGCTAGTGGGCACCGTACGCGAGATCGCAAGCCACGTCGGGGTCGCGACGCCCAATATCGACGCGCTCTTTGGACTTGCCCGCTTGTTCGCGCGAACTCACGGCCTGTATCCGCAAAGCTAATCAGCGACGCGAAGACGGCAGGGATTACGCCGGTGCCAGCCGGCGCGGGCGTGTCGCATAGGCAGTCAGTATCTGGACCACCCCAGCGGTAAGGCCTATGCCCGCGCCCACCTGCCACGCCAGCGTGTAGTTATGAAGCAGGTCATACGCCAATCCCCCGCCAATGGCGCCGGTAAAGCTGCCAAGCTGATGCAGGCAGAAGGCCACCCCCGAGAGCATCGCTTGCCATCGCAGCCCAAAAGTCTCGGCGATCCAGCCGGACACCAGGGGCGCCACACCTAACCACAAGAACCCGATCACTGCCGCGAAAACCAGCGTGGTCGTGGGCGTGGGCACCGCGTAGAAGTACCAGACGAAGGCCAGTGAACGCAGCACATAGATCAGCCCCAACAGGATCAGCTTGTTCCAACGGCCCCCGGCCCAGCCAAAAAACAGACTGCCCAGGGCGTTGAACGCTCCGATCGTGGCCAACGCCTTCGCCGAGAGCATCGGGTCCAAACCGCATAATTCCAGATAGGTAGGCAGATGCGTCGTGAGGAATACGAGCTGCATACCGCAGACAAAATACGTGATCGCCATCACGACGAAGGGCAAATTCTTCATGGCGACCGACAGTGCCTGACCCGCACTGAGATCACCTCCAACAGGTGGTGCGGGCCGAGGCAGACGATCGACCTTGCCTGCGTACCAAGCGGCGGGAATCATAAAGGCGGCCAAAATCACGAATGACACTGCACCGGCGCGCCAACCCCATCCCTGTATCACGGTCTGGCCGAGGGGCGCGGCGAGCATGGCGCCCAAAGAGCCGGCTGCCGAGACGATGCCCAATGTCAGGCTTCGCGCCTTCGGTGAAACCGGTCGGGTTGCCGCGGCCATGGCAACCGCACTGCCCGTCGCGGCCAATGCGGCACCGACTGCCAGACCCGCACCCAGAATCAGGCTGAGTACGCCTTGCGCCGTGGCCAGCAGAATCATGCCCAACAGATAGAGCAGCGCACCGCCTGCCATCATTGGCCGGAATCCCATCCTCACGATCAGGGCGCCGGCAAATGGCTGAAGAATGCCCCAGGCCAGGTTTTGTACCGAGATGGCGATGGTGAATTCACTGACCGAGATGCCCAAGTCCCGGGTCAGCGGTGGCAGGAAGATGCCGAGGCTCTGGCGCAGTCCCATCGACAGGGAGAGCATGACAGACGCGCCAATCAAGATCGGCAGGGCGGGACGCAGTGCGGAAAAAGGTTTGTCTGACATGACCGAGGTAGGGGAGGCCGCGCGGATTCATGATGGTGATGACGGCTGCCCATTGGCAACGGAAATCGCCATTTGCTGATACGTCGTCAAGCATACCCTTAGCTAGACAGGATTGCATGTGCCGGCGGTGTCTCGTGATCGGCCAACGGGCCGCCGCCCGGTGGCACCGCGAAGCGGATGCTGCCCATGGGAGTGCCAAATCTATCCATCCTGACTTTTACTTATTGTGAGCCTGGGCGCGGCTAACCAGAATAACGCTCCACCATCTCTCAGGGGGCGTTATGCCTGCTTACGCTGCGCTGGATGAACTAATGGCCGCGATGAGGCATATCGCTGCGAGCGCCGAACTCGGTTTGGAAATACCTGCTATGCGTTTTCATGCCCTGTTGGCGATACAGAGACGTTGTGCCGAAGTCGACAACACGGTTCGCGGAATTTTTGGCGGGACGGGCGACGACATTTTTGGCGGGAGCATCCATTAAAGGTGGGGCGTTCGTCAGGGTGGGGTCGGTTCAATCGTCAGTTCAATCACGCGCCTAGGCGGACACGGTCATGGCAGATGCAGACCCATCCCGCTCAGTTGTCTTCGTCTTGCAAATGCGCGCGCAATTTTTGTTGTATCGCGGCGACCGCCTCCTTGATGATCTCGACTTTTTCGAGCATGGCTTGGCCGTTCAGGCGATTCTGCAGCGCCGATATGCTGATGGCACCCAGTGGCCGGTTGTGCGGGTCGAGAATGGGGACGGCGATGGACCTGACGGATTCCACTTCCAGGACATGGTTCATCAGGTATCCATTTTGGCGTGCCTGATGGATGCGTTTCCACATCTGATCGCTATCGAAACGCGGATAGTCGCGGATTAGCTTTTCTTGATTCGCCACGGTGATCCGGGAAATCTCTTCGTCCGTCAGCGCAGAGAGAACCGCTAACGCTCCCGCCCCCACATTGAGTGGTCGGCGCCGCCCTACATCCAGCACGAAGACTTTGATGGGGAATGCGCCTTCCGCCCGTGCGATGCAGACGCCATCAAACCCCGAACGGATGGTGAGAAAGACCGTGTCGCCCGTGCGATCGGCCACATCGCGCAAATGTGGCTGACAAGTGTCACGCAGATCGTAGGTATAAGGCGCCGCTGCAGCGACGCCCATCTCGTAGGTGAGCGATCCCAGGAAGTATCGCCGGCTGCGTTCGTCCTGACGCACGAACCCTTCGGCCACCAGCGCTTGCAGCAAGCGATGGGTGGTCGGACGGGCCAGGCCGGTACTGCGATACAAGTCAACCAGCCGCATCCCGTTGCGGTTATGGGTCGTGATTAGCCTGAGCAACGAGGCACATCGGTGGATGGCTTGCGTACCGGTTCTTTCTGCGCGTAGTTCGGTGGTCATGAATTTCACAAAGTGGACTATTTTGGCGTAGAGGGCAGGAATGTTCGCGCTTAAGATACGACACCAATGCAAAAGAGTCCACAGTGAGGAATAAGGTGAGCACTATTTCACAAGCACGCAGCACGCGTACGTCGGGCGTTTCGGCGGTGGTCGGCATCGGTCATACCGACTGGGTGGAAGACTACCGTCGCGTCCGCAACGGCGAGAAGCCCTATGACTCCTATGGCTACGCCGCGCAGGCGTTTGCTCGCGCTTTGGCCGACGCCGGGATTGACCGCTCGGAGGTTGATGGCCTGATCGTTGGCCCGACGACTGCCTACGAACGCATGGGCGAGGTGTTAAACATCGACCCCCGCTGGGGTGGCCAGGCCGATGCGGTTCAGGCTGTGATGCAGGCCGTGCTCGCGATCCATTCCGGCATGGCGGAAGTCGTGGCGCTTGTATATGGCAACGACCAGCGTTCGGCGGCCGTGCAGTACGGCGGTCCCGAGGCAATGGGCGGTGGGGCCTTTCTTTCTTATGTCTACCATAGCCCTTGGGGTTTGACATCCCAGGGGGCGCTGTATGCGCTGATGTTCCAACGCTACAAAGAACTTTGGGGCGTGACGGACAAGGATCTTGGCCAAGTGGCGGTAGCACAGCGCCAGTGGGCATCCATGAATCCCCACGCGATCATGCGCAACAAGTTTCTGTCAATCGAAGAGTACTTGGCTGCTAACTACATTGCCGAGCCGCTTCGTCTGAATGATTACTGCTTGATCAACGACGGCGGCGTGGCCTTGATCATCATGGAAGCCGAGCGCGCTCGCAAGACTTGCCGTCAGCCGGTGATGATCCAAGGTCTGGGCCGCGCGGATCTCAACCATCATGCAACCAGTTTGGGTCCCCGTCTCATCGATTTCTATCGTCCTGCGCAGCAAAAAGCGGCAGAACAGGTTTATGCAGCTGCCGGCGTGGGGCCCGAAGATATTGATGCACTGCTGGTGTATGACAGCTTCAGCCCGCATATCTTCTTCGCGCTGGAGGGCTTCGGGTTTTGCGGCCAAGGAGAGGGTGCGCGTTTTATTGCTCAGAACGGTATAGGGGTGAACGGAAAGCTACCGGTCAATACCCACGGCGGACATTTGTCGGAATCCTATATGCAGGGGTGGAACCATCAATTAGAGGCCGTGCGTCAGCTGCGAGGAGGCGAGGGGGATCGGCAAGTGCCTGATTGCCGGTATGTGCAGTACGTGTCGGACGTTGCGGGCAAGGCGATGTCCATCATCTATGGACGCTAATCAAATTAGGAAAGAGATGCCATGAGCAAGACACCTCGACAATACTCGCCGTACGACGCCCCGATGTGGGAGAGCATTTCCCAGGGTCAACTGAAACTACAGCGGTGCCGCGAAACAGGCGTTTTTTATTACCCGCCTGGCCCGATGTGCCCCGAATCGCTGAGCTTTGACGTGGAATGGGCACCCGTCTCGGGCCACGGGAAAATACTTTCCTGGACGGTGTTTCATCGTCAATACCTTCCTGCCTATCCGGCGCCCCATCTAGTGGTTGCCGTGCAACTGGAAGAAGGGCCCATCATGATCGGCTATATGGATCACGTTCATCTGCCGCGGCTGGCCCTTGATCTACCCGTCAGCGTGGAATACGTCGACCATACGGACGGCTACCGGATCACTCGTTTTCACCCGAACTGAGCACGCTCATAACGCTTCGTCCGTATCACTAATGATGCGTGCCCGGTGAGTGACGGGCAAAACCGATCACAAAAACGATTCAAAGCCCTGACGCATTCAGGGTGGAATGACAAAAAATATGAGCGGAGGAGACATGAAATTCGTACTGAAGGCGGCGCTGGCCATATCCATCGCGCTTGGCAGCATCACGACCCCAGCATCGAGCAACGAAGTGGACAGCCGCGGCGGAGCGCGAACGGTCGTCGTGCCATTGGCGCCGGGTGGGGCGGGTGACAAACTCGGGCGCATGCTGGCTCAGCGCCTCACTGAAGAAACCGGTAGGACATATATCGTCGACAACAAACCTGGAGCCGGCGGAAACATTGCAGCCGCGCATGTGGCCAAGGCAAAGAACGACGGCTCGACCCTGTTATTGACAACGGGCGGGATGCTTACCTTGAACCCTCACATCTATAAAAATATCGCGTTCGATCCGATCAAGGACTTCACGCATATCGCGAAATGGGTGGACTCTCCCAACATACTCTTCGTCAGGACGGAGACACCAGTCAATAACTTCGATCAGTTCATGACATGGGCCAAGAGCGGCCCCCAGCCGCTCAAGTATGGCTCTGCGGGTATCGGATCCTCTCAACATTTAGCCGCCGAGCTGTTTCAGACCCGGACCGGGGTGGAGTTTCTGCATGTCCCGTACCGAGGCGGCACGCCTGCCGTGCAGGACCTCGTCTCGGGACTGCTCGATTTCTCGTTTTCCACCACGGCAGGGCTCGCGATGATGAACGCCGGGCGGCTCAAACCCCTGGTAGTGACCTCGACGAAAAGATTGTCCATGCTGCCTGACATTCCCACAATCGCTGAATCCGGCTATCCCGGATTCGACGCGAGTGCGTGGTATGGCGTGGTCGGACCGGCTGGCATGAGTGACGCGGAAGTGGCGATTGTGCAACGCGCCGTTGAAAAGCTCGCGCGAGATGAGAAACTCGCTGCCGCGCTGGAAGCCGAGGCCCTGATTGTCGACTACAGAGATCCCGCGGCGTTCAAGCAATACGTGCAACAGGAACTGGATTCCTGGGGGGCGTGATCCGGACTGCTCAGATTTCCAGCCAATAGATCGCGGACTCACTCGACCTCATAACAACAAGGAGTGTGCAATGAAGATAATGCAGTACCACGACACCGAAACCCGGGTGGAAATTCCCAGCATGCGCGGGATGTGTACCGACATCGAGTGGCAAACTCGCGTCGATCTGGCAGCGTGCTATCGGTTGATAGATTTGTTTGGTATGTCGGATCTGATTAGCACCCATATCAGCGCCAGGATCCCCGGCACGGAAGAGTTTCTGATCAACCCCTATGGCTACTTGTTCGAGGAGATCACCGCGTCCAGCCTGGTGAAGGTGTCGATCGAAGGCGAAATCATTTCGCGAGCTGACGAGTCGCTGCATATCAATCCTGCCGGATACATGGTGCATAGCGCCGTGCATCAGGGGCGCGAAGACGCGATGTGTGTGCTGCATACCCACACCCGTGCCGGCGCTGCCGTCGCCGCGATGGAATGCGGCTTGTTGCCCTTGAATCAGACTGGGATGCGATTCTGGAATGCGACGGGGTACCACGACTATGAAGGCCCTGTTGTGGACCTTGATGAGCGTGCCCGTCTGCAAAAAAGTCTGGGCCAACATAACGCGTTGATTCTGCGCAATCACGGTCTGTTGACTTGCGGTCCGACGATTGCCGAGGCTTTCTATCTGATGCGCGCGTTGGAGCGGTCCTGCCAGATCCAGATCGACGCAATGGCCAGTCAGACCCCGCTGCGTCTTCCCTCTGACGAGGTTCTGGCCAAGACGGCGCACCTTTTCGATCGATCGGTGCGACGTGCTTATGGCATGAAGGAATGGCCCGCTTTGCTGCGCAAACTCGACAAGATCGACAGCTCATTCCGGCACTGAGTGGCATCGCACCCGCACTTTAATGCTTTCCTTCTTTCCCTTCGAGTTGTGTAGCCATGGATTCGCAGCACAGCAAACACGCCATAAAAATACTGGCTTCACCACTTGCCAAGAATGCCATGCAGGCCAGGCTCGATGCCTTGGCTAAGCGGTTGGATACGACAATAGAAGTCATATCGACGGATCGTGTGGGTGGGGTCCAGACAGTCGCTGATATCGACATCGCATTGTTCAGCCGAGACATTTACGAGGGATCGAATCAGAAAGGCCTTGCGTCTTCGGCCAGACAGTTCTTTTCGCTGCTCGACGAGGCATCAGGCCTGAAATGGCTGCATATATTTTCATCGGGAGCGGACCGGCCAGTCTATTCCGAATTGGCATCCCGAGGCGTTTTGACCACGACCAGCGCTGGGGCCAATAGTAAGTCTGTCGCGCTGATGGCTTTGACCGGCATTCTGGCGCTCTACAAAAAGTTCCCGCTCTACATCCGCGCCAAGGCCCAAAAGGAGTGGGTCAGGCCCGCCATGGAAGACTTCCCCCGGGCGCTCGAGGGGCAGCGCATCGTCATCATAGGAACAGGACATGTAGGCTCGGAGCTTGCCAGAATGGCCAGCCTGTTCGGTATGCATACCATCGGCCTGAACCGTACCGGCAATCTGGTCGAAAGGTTTGACGAAGTTCATGCGATCGACCAGCTCGAACGCATTGCCGCGCGGGTCGAGTGGCTGGTGATCTGCTGTCCGTTAACTCCCCGTACCCGCGGCTTGGTCGATGCAAAGATTATCGCGGCGCTTGGATCGCATGCGCACATTGTGAATGTGGGACGTGGGGGCGTCCTCGATGAATCGGCGCTGCTGCATGCGTTGTCCGAAAAACATATCGCTGGTGCATACCTGGATGTGTTTCATAGCGAGCCTCTGCCTTCGGAGTCGCCTTTGTGGGCATTGGACAACCTGCTCATCACGCCGCACGCCGCCGCGCATAGCGGCGACGTCATGGAGCGCGTGATCGACATTTTTATTCAGAATGTTGAGCACTGGTTGATGAGAAAACCCTTGCTGAACATGTTCACACCCCCAGCCGTATAAGGTGCAGCGGATGACCAGAATAGTGGAGGCAGATATCGTCGTGGTTGGCGCGGGAAGCGCCGGCTGCATCGTTGCTGCACGCGTGTCAGAAGACCCAAACCTTCAGGTCGTGCTGATCGAGAGCGGCGGAGAGGACTCGCATCCGTGGTTTCATATCCCCGCGGGATATGCCAAGATCATGGAGGCTGGCAAGCACTATTGGAACTACCAGACCGAAGCGGAGCCACACCTGGATAACCGGACCATCGCCTGGCCCCGTGGAAAAGTGATCGGCGGCTCGGGATCGGTCAATGGGTTGGTCTATTTGCGAGGCTCTCCGTTTGACTATGATCGGTGGGAACAAGCCGGAGCAAAAGGCTGGTCGTGGGATGCCTGCGTCCCATACTTCCGTAAAGTCGAAAAATGGCAGGGCGACCCTGGGGCAACGCGCGGTCAAACCGGGAAGGTCGCAATCACCACGCCCAAGGTGTTATCCGAAGGCGCGCAAAGATTCATAAACGCCTGTAACGCAGTGGGCATCGACAATCATATCGATGTGAATGACGGGCAGTTGAGCGGCGTTTCGCCGGTTCAGTCAAATATCGAGAACGGACGGCGAGCGTCGTCATCCCGTGCCTATCTGAGAGAAGCCAGAAAGCGCGGCAACCTGACAGTGCTGACGCGCATGACGGCACAACGCGTGATGTTCGATGAGCGCAGAGCAACCGGCATTATTGCCCGCCACGACGGTACGAATGACAGTGTTGTGATCCGGGCTAGAAAAGAAGTCGTACTTGCCGCAGGCGCGATCGGAACGCCGCAGTTGCTCATGCTGTCGGGGATTGGAGATGGCACTGCGCTTGCACGCCTGGGCATTGAGGTGCTGGTGAATCAGCCCGAGGTCGGCCGTAATCTCCAAGACCACTTGCTGGTACGCATGCGATTCCGATCTCGGGAGATCGGCACCCTGAACGAAAAGATGCGATCGCGGCTGTCGTTGGCCAAGACGGTGGGGGCGTATCTCGTCAAGCGTGACGGACCTCTTGCTATTGGTCCCACCGAGGCTGTGCTGTTTGCGCGTACGAATCCTGAGGTCGAGGAGGCGAACGTTCAGATCCAGTACATCAATTTCTGTACTGCAACCACGCCGTCCTATCGTTTGCCCCACGCTGCGGGGTTCATGCTCAACATGAGCCAATGCCGGCCGGCGAGCAAAGGGTCTTTGACTCTCCGGAGCAAGGATTTCAATGAGCCGCCAGTTATTCGGGCGGCGTATCTATCAGATCCGTTGGATGTGAAAGAAAACATCGAAGGCGTGCGGCTCGCACTAAAAATCGCAAAAGCCCACGCGCTTGCCGAGATTATCACCGAGAACCAATCCGGATTATCGGAGCATTCGTCCGATGAGGAGATTCTTCGGTATATCAGACAGGTGGCGGGGACGGTTTACCACCCATGCGGAACCTGTCGAATGGGAGATGATGAGGGCGCCGTGCTCAATAGCGACCTCACCGTCAAGGGCGTGAAATCCTTGCGCGTCGCGGATGCATCCGCGATTCCGGCGATTCCATCTTCGAACATTCAGGCTTCGGTCCTGATGATCGCCGAACGCGCCAGCGATTTCATCAAAAACTCAAAGAGCAATTATTAAACAGGAGACTGTCTTGCTGCGTCGTTCTATTTCGGGTTTATTGCTTTCTGCATTGATTGCCGTGGTCCCAGTGGGCAAGGCGTTGGCGGATAACTATCCGTCTAAGCCTGTACGGATCATCGTTCCGTATGCACCGGGCGGGTCGTCTGACTCGCTGGCTCGCTTACTCGCGCGCTATCTTGGCGAAAAATTTAACCAAACCTTTGTCGTGGAGAATAAGTCGGGTGGCGGCACAGTGATCGCTGCGCGTGAGGTCATTTCCTCGGAGCCCAATGGCTACACGATTGCGCTTCTAGATACGTCCACGCCGGCGGTCGCGCCATTTCTCTACAAGAAGCAGCCATTTGATCCCGCCAATTTGCAGCCGATTACCCGACTGGCGAGTATCCCCCAAGGCTTACTCGTGCCAGCCTCATCCAAGCTCAACACGTTGGACGACTTCATCAGCTACGTAAAGAGCAACCCCGGTGCTTCCTACGCCAGCTTCGGCAACACCTCGCTGAGTTACTTCTTGTTCGAAGACTTCCTTAACAAAGCCGGGCTCAAGATGACCCAGGTGGGATATAAGGGTGCGGCGCCAGCGTTGCAAGATCTCATCGGCGACCACATCGGCATTGGTTTTCTGGACGTCTCTACCTCGACGCCTCATATTCAGGCAGGCAAGCTCAAGGCACTCGCCATTGTGACCGAGGATCGTTTGAACGCCGTTCCTTCCGTGCCCACGTTCAAGGAATCAGGTTTTCCGGATTATTACCGTACGCCTTGGTTCGGCGTCTTTACGCGCGCGGGGACACCAAAACAAGTCGTCGACAAACTCAACGAAGCGGTCATGGAGTTCGGTAAGTCGGAGCTGTTTGCTAAGTGGCTGCGGGATAACAATCTCGTCCTGTCGTTGAGTGATAGCACCGCGGCATTCGAATCCGGCATTCAAGCCGACACTCAGGTGTACTCCACTCTGATCAAGCAACTCGGCGTCTCCCTCGATTGATATCGCATGGCGGGCGCGGCACTCGCGCCCGCTTCCAAAAAAGTCCGTATAGCGATACTAATAAAAGAAAATATTGTCCCGTATATTCTATTTAGTTCGCATTATGGACGTTTCAGCGTTGACCCTCTCATCCTCGCACTTCTAAGATTCCACAACAAAACGGCGAGCTCAACACTCGCGATACTGAATCGCTAAGACAAAGGGAGACCGAGGATGAGACTAAAGAAACTGGCCAACATGCTGGTTGTCGCTGTTGCCGCCGTCGTCACGACCAGCGTGCACGCCAAACCAGACTTTCCTAATGGACCGATGAAGCTCATCGTCCCGTACGCGGCAGGCGCGAGTACCGACACGCTGGCGAGAATGGTTGGACAAGCGGTGGCTGAAGACTTAAAGCAAAGCGTGATTGTCGAGAATCACGCCGGGGCAGGGGGCACGATCGCGGCCGATTATGTCAAGCGCCAAAAGCCGGATGGCTATACCTGGATGTTGACGACGGACGGCATCTTGTCGGTGAACCCCTCCATCTACAAAAAGCTCAATTACGACTCGTTGAAGGACTTCACACCTTTGTCGGTCGCTGTCGCTGCGCCGCTGGTGCTGGCTGTCCGCGCGGACTCTCCGTATACGTCCATGCAGGCGCTCATTGATTTCGCAAAGGCCAATCCTCAAAAACTCTCGTATGGATCAGCAGGCGTAGGCAGTTCCCAGCACATGGCTGGTGAACTGATGAAGGAAATGGCCAAGGTAGACATTACGCACGTGCCCTACCGAGGTGGTGCGCCGGCGATGGCGGATCTGCTGGGTGGACACATCGACATGATGTTTGTGCAGAGCGCCTCGGCAAAAGATCTGGCGGACCAAGGAAAGCTTCGGTTATTGGGTATCGGCAGCCCTAAGCGCGTGGCGGCGCTACCGGATGTGGCGACTTTTGACGAGCTTGGTTTGAAAGGCTATGACTCCGACACCTGGTACGGCTTCAACATGCCGGCCGGCGCAGATGAAGCGGTCGTCAAAAAGCTCAACGATTCGATCACCAAAGCGCTCCAAAAGAATCGTAAGACGCTGGAGCAGCAGGGCTTCACCGTGGTGGCTAGCACCCCCGAGGAAATGCGAATCAGCACCGAAAACAACATCACGAAATGGCGCGATCTGGCCAAGAAGGCCGGCATCTATCAGATGCAGTAGTGCCGTCGGTACGGCAGTAGCTCAGGCGTCTTAACCGACATATTCATACAAGCGCGAACTTTATTTCATGCAGATATCCACACATGACTGTTTTGGGGCATTGGACGGAATCACCGTACTCGATTTGGGCGGACCGTTGGGCAACTATTGCGGCAAGCTCTTCGCCGACCTTGGGGCTGACGTCATTCTGATAGAGCCGCCGCAAGGCTCTTCCACGCGGCATGTTGGTCCCTATGTCCGAGGCGGCGAGTCACCCGAGCACAGTTTGCGTTATCAGTACGAGAACACCAACAAACGTAGTGTGGTACTCGATTTCGAAGACCCGGCGGATCGCGAGACGTTCTTGCGGCTTGCCGCCAAAGCATCCGTGGTGCTCGAAAGTGAGGCGCCTGGCACGATGCGGCGCTATGGCTTGGACTATGCCGCGCTCCGGGCCGTGAATCCGGCGATCGTCATGACCAGCATCACGCCGTTTGGGCAGGAAGGCCCCTATGCGGAATGGCTGGCCACCGATCTGACAGTGATGGCGATGGGCGGCATGATGTACCTCGCGGGTTATCCCGACACTGCACCCATGGTCGCCTGCGGGGAGCAGGCGGTCGGTGCAGCCAATCTGTTTGCAGCGGTAGCCACGCTCGCAGCCGTCTACGACGCAGAGGTGAGCGGGGCTGGCCAACATATCGATGTCGCCATGCAGGAGTGCGTGGTCATGGGGTTAGAAAACGCGGTGCAGTTCTATGACCTTGAGGGCACGATACGCAAACGCAACGCCGGTACGCAACGACTGGCCGGCACGGGGGCATTTCTCTGCCAGGATGGATATGTGTATTTGATGGCCGGAGGCATTGGGAGCAACCGCTTCTGGAGCGTAACCACGGAATGGCTGATTTCCGAAGGCTTAAAGGAGGCCGAGCAATTCCGCGATTCGCGCTGGAGTGACCAGACCTTCTTGGCCACCGATGAAGCAAAGCGCATCTTCCGTGATGTGTTTGCTCCCTTTGCGTTACGGCACACCAAAGAACAGCTTCAAGCGAAAGGCCGCGAGCATCGTATTCCTATCGCGCCTATATGCGACGCCAGTGATATTGCCGCGGATCCGCAACGGGCGCATCGGGATTATTTCGTCAACATCAATGCCGCGGATGGGACTGAGCTTCGTATGCCAGGTGCTCCCTATCAATTGAGCGCCACGCCCTGGCGTTTGCGAGTCGGAGCGCCCACGCTGGGGCAACACACCCAAGAGGTCCTGTCCAGTTTGAATCGCGATGCCCGCACTTGTGGCCTGTCCGCCGCCACCGAGGAACACCAATGAAACGATTACTCAATGGCATTCGCGTGATTGACTTCTCGTGGATCGGCGCGGGTTCCTACACGACCAAAATCCTGGCTGATCTTGGCGCGGATGTTATCAAGATTGAAAGTCATCAGCGCCTGGACACGCTGCGGGTCACCAAGCCATTTAAAGACAAGGTCCCCGGCGTCAATCGCAGCGGCTATTTCGCTGATCGCAACTCCAGTAAGCGCAGCGTCACCCTGAACGTCAAGGACGAACGCGGGCTGGCGATGGTTAAACGGCTGATCGCTGACGCGCATTTGGTCTGCAATAACTTCACGCCAGGCGTGATGGACAAGCTCGGTCTGGGCTATGAGGTGCTCAAAGAGATCAAACCGGATCTGGTCTTCGTCGCCATGTCCATGCAGGGTGCCAGTGGACCGGCGCGCGCGGATCTCGGGTATGGCTTGACCATTGCAGCGCTTACCGGGTTTATGCATCTGACCGGCTTGCCTGAGCGCGAACCGGCGGGCACTGGCACAAATTATCCCGACCATATACCCAATCCCGGCCATGCCGCGTTTGCCATTCTGGCCGCGTTGCGTCATCAGCGACGTACGGGCATAGGCCAACTGATAGACCTCGCCCAGATGGAGCCCACCCTGGCCATGTTGGGGCCCACGATGATGAATTATTTCGTCAATGAGGTCGTGGAACAGCGCGCGGGAAACACACATCCTGAATACGCGCCCTATGGGGTGTATCGATGCTCGGGCGATGATCGCTGGATTGCGATTTCCGTTTGTTGTGACGAGCAATGGCAGGCGCTTTCCACCGAGTTAGGGTTGGAGCAAAAACCCCAGTGGGCTGGCGTGGAAGGGCGGTTGAAGGATCGGCAGCAAATTGACGAGGCCATTACCCGTCACACGGTTGAGCGTGATGCAATGGCTTTGGCTCAGGCACTTCAGCGTGCCGGCGTTACGGCGGGTCCCGTGCAAGATGCCCGCGACGTGCTCGAGCGTGATCCGCAACTGGCTGCCCGTGGCCACTGGGTCACATTGAATCATCCCGAGATGGGGCCCAGCACCTATAACAGCGCCCCTTACCGATACTCCGATGCCGAATCGGCGCCTACTGCTCCTGCACCGTTGCTCGGTCAGCACACGCGAGAAGTCTGTCGTGAACTGCTGGGGCTCCAAGAAGAAGACATCGACCGGCTCGAGGCGGACGGCGTCCTCTCGTGAGCCGGATTACCCAGGATTGAAGGAGTTCTTATGACGCTATTGTTCGATGTTCAAGACCATATCGCCACCATTACGCTGAACCGGCCAGAGGCCATGAATAGCATCGATCCGGAAACACGGGCTGAACTACATGACGCATGGAAACGGATCAAACACGATGACAGTATCCGCGTGGCGATTCTCACGGGTAACGGGGACAAGGCGTTTTGCACAGGGTCGGATCTGAAGAAAACCATGCCCCCCAAGGAGAGCTTCGCCGAACTCACCTTCGGCCGATCCGAATCCGATCACTTGCTCGCTGGTCTTGATACCGACAAACCCTTGATCTGTGCGGTCAACGGTTATGCCATGGGGGGTGGCATGGAGCTGGCCCTCGCATGCGACATACGCATTGCTTCGGAAAATGCCGTCTTCGCGTTGTCGGAAGTGCGCATCGGCAGTATTCCCGGTGCAGGCGGCACGCAGCGTTTGCCCCGTGCGATTGGCTTATCCAATGCCATGCTGATGCTGCTGACAGGCGACCGTATCGATGCGCAAGAAGCCGCCAGAATTGGTTTGGTCAGCCGTGTGGTGCGTCGCGATGATCTGCTTTCCAGCGCCACGGCGATCGCCAGTCGAATTGCACGTAATGCGCCGTTATCGGTGCGCGCCGTGAAGCGGTTGGTTTACAACGGCCTCGACATGCCCTTGCCCGCTGCCTTAGAGGCTGAGCGTTACGCGTTCGGTCTGCTTCGAGATACCGAAGATCGCATCGAGGGCCGCCGCGCCTTTCAGGAAAAGCGCGAACCCAACTACCAAGGCCGCTGAATTCCTCCAGGTCTTGCCCCACTCTATTTAGCCGCTATGCAGCACAGGAAGCATCATGGATTTTGAGTTGCCCGAATCGTCGAAAATGGTCCGCGACACCGTCGCGCGTTTTGTCAACGAAGAGCTGATTCCGCTCGAGCCGTTGACCATCCGCCGTGAGGCGGAGCGTGGGTATGAGGACACACCGATCATCCCGCCGGAGATCGAGGCAAAACTCCAGCAAAAAGCCCGGGACATTGGCCTGTGGGGAATTGACGTCCCGGAGGAATTCGGTGGCCAGGACCTGGGCATGTTCAATAAATGTTTGGTTATCGAACAGCTCAAGCACAGCGTCGTTCCATTCGTCTTGCCCCCAGAAAGTCCGAATCTGTTTTTACTCAAGGAACTGTGCAAGGGCGATCAGATTGATCGCTATCTACTTCCATATTCGCGCGGTGAAAAGAAAAGCTGTTTAGCCCTGTCCGAGCCAGGCGCCGGTTCGGATGCAGCCGCGATCAAGACGCGAGCGGAACGCAAGAACGGAAAATGGGTGCTCAATGGCACGAAGCTCTGGATCAGCAATGCACGCCGCTCCGATTTCATGATCGTCATGGCGGTCACCGATCCGAAAGCGGACAAGCGGTCCGCCTACACGACGTTCCTCGTTGACAAGGGTACGCCGGGGCTCACCATTCCGACTTCATTTCCTATGATTGGGGAATACCATCCGTACGAAGTCGTATTGGACAACGTAGAACTGGATGATAGCCAGGTACTTGGGGAAGTCGGCAGCGGCTTCGCTCCGATTTCCAAACGCCTGGGAGTTCGCCGGTTGGAGATTGCGTCACGCTGCCTCGGCCTTGCCACGCGTTGTCTGAAGATGATGATCGAGCAAGCCAATACCCGTCAGACGTTCGGCGCACCCCTTGCCGATCGTCAAGCGGTCCAATGGTGGATCGCTGATAGCTACCAGGAAATCGAAATGCTGCGCTGGCTGGTCTATCAGATGGCATGGAAGATGGACACAGGACACGGCAATGTGCGTCTGGACGGTTCGATGGTCAAGTTGCAAGGGACCGAAATGATCGCCCGCGTCGTCGATCGAGCGATCCAGTTGTTCGGCGGGATGGGTGTCTCGAAAGAATTGCCACTGGAATACATCTCGCGCATGTGTCGGGTCATGCGCATCGTGGAGGGGCCCAGCGAGGTGCATCGCTGGGTCATCGCGCGCGATCTCCTCAAGAACGGCTTGCCTTCAATCTGAGTCTCGGATCCGCCTGCATGCAGTTTTTTACTTCCATTAGCCACGCCGTCCGCATCCATGCCGGTACGGGCGCGTTGGGACAGTTGCCCCGTGAGATCAAGCGAGCGGGGGTGCAGCGCGCGTTTGTCATCTGCGGGCGCAGCGTGGCTACACGCACGCCCTTGACGCAACACGTCGCTGCTTTGCTGGAAGGGCGTTATGCAGGCGCGTTCACGAATCTCGGCAAGGATGCGCCCGTAGACGACGTGGTGGCTGCGGCCGAGCGGGCGCGTGAGGCTGACGCGGATGCCCTGATTGCCATTGGGGCGGGCAGTGTGATCAAGGCTACGCGCGTCGTGGCCATTCTGCTGGCGGAATCCGGCTTGCCCGAGACGCTGTGCACCCAATATCCGGAAGATGGGCCGCCGATTAGCCCGCGGTTATCCAGCCCTAAGGTGCCGATATTTAACGTTCTCACGGCAGCCACCTCCGCGCAGAATCGCGGCGGGGCAGCGCTAAAACACCCGCGCGGCGGACCGAGACTGGAGTTTTTCGATCCGAAAACCCGGCCCACCGCCATCTTTTGGGACGAGGATGCCTTGCTGACCGCACCGCCGTCCTTGGCCATATCGACAGGCCTGGGTGTGTTCTGGCGGGCTCTGATGAACGTCGCCGCGATAGAAAGAGCGAATCCTTTGGTCCAGGCATCACGGCTCTATGCCTATACGCTCGCGCAAGCGGCGTTGCCCAACATGGGCGATGCGTCGAATGCGCGGGCGCGGGTGGATATGTGCGCTGCCGCGCTGCTACAGAACCGCGACGAGGATGATGGTGGGCGGCCCTTCGACGCACAATGGATCGCCCGTACGGTATATGCCCTGGGCTCTGCGCTTTTTAACCAAGCTGATCAGTTGGACCAGGGGCTGACTCATGCCATGCTGACGGGGCCCGCGATCCGGCACTTCGGCCACTTATGCCCGGATACCGTATCTGCAATCGCCATGGCGCTGGGAATCGATGGGCGAAATGAGCGCGGTGGCACAGAGCCGGTAGCCGATGCCGTTGATGCGTGGTTCCGGGCGCAGGGGCTGGCCTTGCGTTTGCGCGATGCCGATCTGCAACCCGAGGCGCTTCGCGCTGTCCTTGATAACGCCACCAAAAACTTCAACGCCGATAGAAACCGAGAATTGACAGCCTACCGTGACCGCCTCGAAGCTATGCTGCGCGACATCTTCTAAATCCTAAACCTCGATATCTCTCCATCTACTATGACAGATCAAACCGTTACGCCCGCGGCGTTGCGCATTGCGGAGTTCTCCGCCCAGTTCCCTGTCGAACACCTGACCGAAGCCGCTATCCGTACGGTCGGACGCGCGATCGTGGATACGGTGGGCATAGGCTTGGCAGCGGTGGACGAGCCTGCAAGTCTGACTGCGCTGCGGTATGTCAGGTCCGCGAACCCGATGACCAACTCGCCGCAAGCCGAGGGGCAAGGCCGCCTCTGGACGCATGACGAGTCAGCTTCGTTGACCGATGCCGCGTTCTACAACGGGCTGATCGGGCATGTACTGGATTTCGACGATGTCAGCTCTCCATTGCGCGGACATCCTAGTGTGGTGATGCTTCCGGCGCTCTTGGCGCTGGGCGCTTCGCGCCGCAGCAGCGGCATCCGGTTGGCCTCGGCCTATGCCGTCGGTCTGGAAGTGATGGTCAAGATCGCCCGTGCCATGGTGTCTGATCACTACGCACGTGGGTGGCATGCCAGTACGACGATCGGTGTCGTGGGCGCGGCTGCGGCTTGCAGCCATTTAATCGGGCTATCGGTCGAGCAAACAGCGAACGCCATTGGCCTTGCGGTGGCGCAAGCCTCGGGGACCCAGGCGAGTTTTGGCACGATGGCCAAATCTTTTCAGACTGGACACTGCAATGCTTCCGCGTTGCGCGCGGCTTTGCTCGCAGAAGCCGGCATGGACGCCGCCTCGGATGCGTTGGACGGTCGCCAAGGCTTTATCAAGCTGTATGGCAATGGCGAAAGTCTTGATGAGCAAATGGAAAACCTGGGCTGCGCACCGCTCGAACTGGTCAGTAGCGGTCTGGAGATCAAGAAGTATCCGATGTGCTATGCGGCCCATCGATCGCTGGACGCCATCCTCGATCTGCGGCGGACGCTTGGATTCAGTGCCGAGGAAATCGCCAAGATTGAGGTGCGCTCCAACTACCGAGGAATGGTGCCCCTGATCCATCCAGGAGCGGAAACGGGGTTGCAGGCCAAGTTCAGCATGCATTACGCCATGGCCGCCGCGGCCGTGGATGGGTACGTGCGACTGGCCAGTTTTACCGACGAGGCTGTTCAACGGCCCGCCATTCGCCGACTGATGGCCGCGGTATCGACCGAAGAAGCGCAGGGGGCGAGCACTCCACGATGGAATGTCGTGAGCGTCACGCTGCGTAATGGACAGCGGCACGAGAAAGAGGTGCGCGTTTTGAGGGGATCCCACGCCGATCCGTTATCCGACGCGGAGCTGCAGGAAAAGTGGACTGACTGTCTGAACTTTGGTGGCTATTCGGATCCAGACCAGCGATTCTTCAAGGCGGCCCTTTCGTTAGAAAGGCATGACATTGCATCCCTCACGGCAGCGATGCCCGCGCCTCGGGATAACACACGGTAATTCACTGACTAACCGGCCCTCCGTTGCACTTATTTCTTCACCGTTTCTTAACAAAACAACCGACGAGACAGAAAAATGAAGTTGAAGTCTTTGTGTATCACCGCCTTTGCTGCCGCCTTGACGGCACTCACGCCTGCTTCCCAAGCTGCAGTCACACTGAACGGTCCGGTTAAGCTGGTTGTCACCTTCGGGGCGGGGTCGGGCGGCGACGTGCTCGCGCGTTCTGTTGCCCAAGGGCTCAGCGAGCGAATCAAGGTGCCCGTGGTAGTCGAAAATCTCCCGGGCGCGGGCGGCAACATCGGCGCTGCCTATGTGGCCCGCTCCAAACCCGACGGCCAGACGCTCTTGCTCGTCACGCCGGGCCCGCTGGTCACCAACCGCTACCTGTACAAGACGCTGAACTACAACCCGGAAAAAGACCTGGCGCCGGTGGCCTTCATCGGCACCTATCCCAACATTCTGACGGCCTCGCCTCAATCGAACATCAAGACGCTTGATCAGTTGCTCGCCGCGGCGAAAGAGACGAAGGGCGGGCTCTCCTACGCCAGCTCGGGGGTCGGTACGACTCAACACCTCGCCGGTGAATTGCTCGCCAAAGAAACCGGCGCCAATCTGGTGCACGTGCCCTATAAGGCGACCAGCGCCTATGTCACGGATCTGGCGGGTGGACAACTGCCGTTGGCGTTTGTCGCACAGGCGGGAGTCGGGCTGATCAACGAGGGCAAGATCATCCCGATCGCGGTGACTAGTAAACGTCGTTCGGAAACACTGCCCCAGATTCCTACGTTCGAGGAATTGGGATTGAAAGGCTACTCGGCAGATTCCTGGTTCGCTCTTGCTGCTGCCGCCGCGACGCCTCCCGAAGTGATTGACTATCTTAATCATGAAATCAATGAGGTCATCAAGACGCCCGCATTTCAGGAAAAGGCCAAGTTGCAGCTAATCGATGTCACGCCGATGTCGCCGTCTGAATTCAAGACATTCATCGATGAAGAGCGGGGAAAATGGACGCCCGTCATCAAGAACCTTGGGATTTCCTTTGAGTAAGCATCCCTGTTGAGCTTATTTATGCATCTTCCTTATGCGCTGAGCGCTCTCCCTGTGGGGGCGTGCGACTGTCACGCCCACATCTTTGGCCCATTCGAACAATATCCGTTGGCGACCACTCGCACCTATACGCCGCAGGAGTCCACGGTGCACGATTTCTATGCGCTGTTGACGCGGCTGGGCTTGCAGCGCGGGGTGCTGGTGCAGGCGTCCGCGTATGGCACGGACAACCGCGCCATGCTGGCTGCACTCAAACATTGCTCCGAAAACAACCGGGTGATTGAACTCCGTGGCGTGGTGGTCACGGATCGGACGGTGAGCGACGATGAGCTGAATGCTTGGTGGGAGCAAGGCGTGCGCGGTCTACGCTTTCGTCATGCGCCCCCTTCGAGCGGAGCGAGTCATTATCACAACACCGTAGGGCTCGAGGACTTTTATGCGTTGGCCCCGCGGATGCGTGAACATGGCTTTCACGCGCAACTTTGGACCCATGCTTCGTGCTGGAATGATATTGAAAAGGGCGTGCTCGATACGGGTGTGCCAGTGGTGATCGATCACATGGCACGCGTAGATCCTGACCGGGACTTGTCAACCCAGCCCTTCCGAAGTCTGCTGGATGCCCTCAAACGAGGCGACATCTGGGTGAAGATGACGGCTTATCGAAACACCTCCCGGTTCCCCGGTATGGAGGACATGGCGCAAGCCATGGCCAAGTTCGTGGACTGCAACCCCGACAGGCTGTTATGGGGCAGCGATTGGCCGCATATCAATTTTCCCTCCGAGGTGGATACCCAGAGTTTGCTCATGCATCTATTGGGGCATCTTGGGGGGGCGGATATGGTCAAGCGTGTTTTGGTGGACAATCCGGCCGCCTTTTACGGATTTGAGACCGTCGGGTAGCGCGAATAGCGATCACAATCATCGTCAAGGAGGCCTTGGACGGCCTCCTTTTTGCATGCTGCTTTGCTCGCCATGCGGAGGTGATATGTGGCAAAGAGCTAACGGTTAGACTTTCTTTTGGTCCTATTTGTTGTCAATACGGCATGGTGGATTGGAGAGGGCGGGTATTGGTCATCGCTCGTCAGACGATTTACCCTCCTTACAGCATCACCTCATGCCTTTCTATCTGAATCACCTCCCTCAACCTTCTGCGTACATTTCTGCCCCGGCCTCGCCTGATCCCATCGAAGCCGCGATCCAAGACGCGCGCCGAGCGGTGGTAAATGCCCTAACCAACGACGACCTTCAGGGTTTTATCGCAGCATCGACGTTCCTTGGCCAGCATATGGTCACACTACGATTCGATGGGGGCCAAAATTGCTTGCATCACGCCATCCAGAGCGGTTGTTATGCGATTGCCCTCCACCTCACGCATGGCTCTGAGCCCTGGATGCTGTCGCTGATCAATGAACCCGATGACATGGGGTATACGCCTCTAAAAATCGCGATCGAAGCGGGTCATGATCTTCCTTTTTTAGTCGACGCATTGCTGACCGCCGGCGTGCATGACGACAGAGTCGAGGCGTTAGTACAGGCGGCCGCCCGCGGTCATGTGCAAGCCACCGCCCAGCTCATCAGCGCGGGGGCGAATCCTTCCATTGCGCTGGCGCGGGCCGTTCAACACCACATGCAGGTCGCCCCTCAGGCAATGTCCGTAAAAGTCCTGCGAGCGTTCGGCGCCGACATGTCCATGGCTCTGGATGTCGCGGTCGAGCATGGGTGGTTGCAGGCGATCAGGATACTGCCGTTGCTCGGCGCTCAAAGCAGCGCTGCCCTGATAGCGGCGGCGCTGCGCAACGACAGTGCAGCTACGGAGACGTTGATCAAAGGTGGCGCAGACGTCCCGCAAGCCCTGACGCGTCTGGCCAAAGACGGCATGAACGACGCCGTCGCGTTCCTGATGGCCCAGCAAAGCAAGCATTGTCGACCATTCGGTTACGACTCGTACTCGATGCTACAACTGGCCAACAGTGGCGAGATCGCCGCCATGCAGGTGCTCGCCCCGCACATGATCGAGGGTGCTCACTATTGTCGGGGCCTGGCGGAACGCGGAAATGTAGAAGCGCTACGTGTGCTGATAGACGCGGGCCGCGTCAATCCCAACGACTTGATCAGCATCGTGCGAGAGAGTGACCTCAAGGCCGCGAGAGCCTTGATTCAGGCGGGTGTGTCCACGCAAGAGGTACTGCGCGAGCTGGGGCCATCTGGCGTACACCGCGAAATCTCCCCTGAGAGATATAAGAAGATAAGGCTTTTGCACGCCGCCGGCGCCGATACCTCCTTGCTGGCTGCCCGCGATACCGTGATAGTGTTGGACGATCTGGCCCGGCGCAGGGCCTTGTTTGCCAATTTGTCTTCCGACGAAAAGAATGCTCACCTACTGAGGGTAGCCCTCAACGGCAACGTGCCTGATGCCGCTTTGCTGCTCGAGCTGGGTGCCGATCCCTCCGTGGCGCTAAAGGAGCTGAACGCCGATTGGGATGTCGGGGCGAGATATGTCTTGATCAAGGCGGGCATGGATACCCGCAATGTGTTGTTGGATCTCGTGCGGGCCGGCGATATGGATACCGCGCGCGCACTGGTGTTGACGCATGGCGTTTCTACGGACATTCTTATCCAGCTTGTGCGCGGCGGGGACATGCAGACGGCGCGCGCATTCATTCCTGCCTTGACCGATGGCAGCGACGAACTGATCGAAGCAGCGACCGCTAACGATCAGGAACTGGCCTCGCAGCTTCTCGCGCTGGGGGCGGATGGTCCGCGCGCACTGCTCAGGTTGCTCGCGGGGTGTCGGCACGAAGCCGCCGGCCGATTGATTGCATGGAATATCGATCTGGATGTCACGCTCATGCTGGCGTATCGCCATCGTGAGCACATCTTCGGCCATTTTGATCCGACAGTCCCGCATTTGCTCATGCTCATGGGCGCCGATCTTGCCAATGCGCTGCGGCAGGCGCAGGGCTATGGCGAAATCGGGGCGGCAAAGCGGCTGTTGAGCGATCATCCCGCGCTAGGGCGCGACGCTCTCCTGCGTTTAAGTGAAGGCACGCCTGATTTTGCCAAGCGGGCGGCGTTGCAGTTCCTGCTCGTGGCCGATGTGGACGTTAATGGCGTGATCGAGCTCCTCGCGCACGACCGGCAGCACTTGGAAAACCTGGCCCGCTTGAAGACCTTGATCGCGCTCGGCCTGCCCACCGCAGAACCTTTGATGGATCTCACCCGGGCACATCATCGCAATACCGCGATGAATGTCATCGATGCAGGGGGTGATCTCGCCTCGGCGATGAACCGGTTGATACAGAACGCCGCGCAGCATACGCAGGGCGGCGACCGCGAGGCCGCGCGGCTCGAACAAGACGCCGCCAACCAGCTCGCCATCGCGGTAGCAACGTTGGCGCCCGCGTGGGCCAGAGAGTTCGATCAAGGGCGGGCCGGCTCGCAGGTGGTGATCTCGCCGAAGTGATTGCGTGCTGGATGGCGGGATACCCAGGCTCGGCTCATGGGCTCAGCCCCCGCGTGGTGATAGGTTGTATATGATGTCGCCAAAAACATCATCAATCCTTGGTACGCCGGCGCGCCACGCGTCCCCGTTTCCAGATCATCCTCTGGTAAATCAGATGTCCGAATCTCAGTCCGTTTCGCTGCGCACAGTGTGGCTTGGCACGTTTGTTGTTCTGCTCGCCATGGGCGTGCGGGCCACGTTTGGGTTGTTTATGCAGCCGATGGGGCTGGAGCACGGGTGGGGGCGCGATGTGTTCTCCATGGCGTTCGCGCTGCAGAACCTGGTCTGGGGCATTTCGTCCATCTTCATGGGGATGCTGGCGGATCGTTATGGGTCCGGGCGTACGATCGCCCTAGGCGCGTTCCTCTATGCCGCCGGTATGATCGGGACACGTCTGGCGACCGATGAAGCCAGCTTGTATCTGACAGCGGGCTTGCTCGTGGGCCTGGGGCAGGCAGGCACAACCTTTCCTGTGATTCTGCCCGTCGTGGCGCGATCGGTGCCCATGGCTTACCGCAGCACCGCGATGGGTATTGCGAGCGCCGGCGGGTCGATGGGACAGTTTCTGATTGTGCCGGCCGGCCAGTTGCTCATCAGTGGCCTGGATTGGACGGGCGCCTTGTGGGCGTTGTCCTTATTCGCCGCCACCGGGATTCCGATGGCGTATTTTCTGCGCGGTAAACCGGGCGCCCAGGTGGGCGGGCAGTCGTTGACCGCGGCGATCCGGCAAGCGTTGCGCCACCCGTCATTTCATTTTCTGGCGGGCAGCTACTTCGTCTGTGGATTTCACACGGCGTTCATCACGCTGCACTTGCCCGCTTTCGTGGCCGACGAAGGGCTGCAGGCCAGCCAAGGCGCTACAGCTATCGCGTTGATCGGTCTGTTCAATGTGGTGGGTTCGTTCTATGCCGGCAAACTCGGCGGCAAATACAGCAAAAAGCGCTTGTTGGCGGCCATGTACGGCCTGCGCGCCTTTGGCATGCTGCTGATTCTCGCAATGCCATTGTCGACCTGGGTGCTCTATGTATTTGCCGGCTGGATGGGCTTATTCTGGCTGGGTACCGTACCTCTGACCCAGGGGCTTATCGGTCAGATCTATGGGCTGAGATATGCGGCGACGTTGTCCGGCATCGTCTTTTTGGGCCACCAGGTCGGCAGCTTCGTGGGCGTGTGGCTGGGGGGATACCTCTACGCGAGCACCGGCAACTACGACTTAATGTGGTGGATCGGTATCGCGCTGGCCCTGATCGCGGCGTTGTTGTGTTTGCCGGTGAAAGAACAGTCGCTGGCACCGCGCGCCGCCATGGCGAACGCGGCGAGCTGAGATGAAACGCTCACGTTTCTGGCGAGTGCTGGGTGGTTTTCTGCTCGTGGCCGTGCTCGCGCTGGGCTTTCTCGGGTATTCCCAACCCGAGCTGCAACTGAATTGGGAAACCTTAGCTGCGATGTGCGGCTTCTAGCACAGCCATGCGGCACGACGCCGCATGCAGATCCCCACTGTGACGCCCGCGTCCCCGCCGAAGCATCTCGCCCCGTGGGCGGTAAATGAACAAAGGCGCGCGCCTCCTCCCCGGTAGACGCGCGCCCTTGTTCGGATCGCGTGCGCTGCTTATCTTTCGTTCAATCGCTCGGGATCGAGCCGGTGCGGCTGATTGCGCTGGAACAGCACTGTCAGTCCCCACATCACCACGCCCAGGGCTAGCAGCCAACCCGCCACTTGGTATTGGATGACATCGCGTCCCGTCAAAGGTGTCACCAGGAACACGCAGGCCGCCGCGCCCACGACCGACAGAACGGTATTGGCTTTGAAGTGCGTATGTTCCACGCGGTCCCGGCGCAACACCAATACCGCGATATTCACAAACGCGAACACGCCCAATAAGAGCAGGGCGGTGGTGCCGCCCAAGGCGCTGATGGCTTTGGAGTTGGTCGAAGAGACCAGCAGAATCAGCGCCAAGGCCAGGATGGTCGTAAACACGATCGCCGCCCAAGGCGTCTGGTTGCGTCGGTGCACGTAGGACAAGAACTTCGGCAGCACGTTTTGGCGCGACATGCCGTAGAGCAGGCGACTAGCCATCATCATATTGATCAGCGCCGAGTTCGCGACGGCGAACATCGAGATGACCGGCATGATCTTATCCATCGGCAAGCCTGGCGCGGCGCGCTCCACGACCAGCACCAGCGGCGTAGAACTCGCGGCCAGCTCGCCCACGGGGATCAGCGCCACGGCACAAATAGATACTAAAACGTAAATCACCGCCGTGATGCCCAGACCGGTGAGCATGACCTTGGGGAAAATTTTGTGCGGGGCATGCACTTCCTCGGCCATGTTTACCGAGTCCTCAAAGCCCACCATGGCAAAAAATGCCAGCGCCGTTGCCGAGGTCACGGCCAGAAACACGCTTTTATTCTCTGGCGTCTCGAATGCGACCACCCGCGAAAAATCTGCCTGGCCTTTGCTCATTGCATAAAAACCCAGCAGGATCACGAGCAGCAAGCCGCTTAACTCGATGAGCGTCAGCACGACGTTGGCCTTGACGCTCTCGGATGCGCCGCGGAAATTGACAATCATGACGAGTACCATGAATCCCAACGCACCCATGGTGACCAGTGTCGCGTCGTCGCCCATCCCAAATACCGCGAACATATTGGCCGAAAATGCCCGCGAGGCGGTTGCCGCCGACGTCAAACCGGAGCACATGACCGTAAAAGCCACGATAAACGTCAGGAAATGGATGCCGAAAGCCTTATGCACATATAGCGCCGCGCCTGCAGCGCGCGGGTATTTGGTCACCAGTTCCAAATAGGAGAAGGCCGTCAGCAGCGCCACCGCGAACGCCACCAAAAACGGCGCCCACGCCGCGCCACCGACCTCCTGCGCGACTTGCCCCGTCAGGGCATAGATCCCCGTGCCAAGAATGTCGCCGACAATGAACAGCAATAACAACTTAGGGCCCATTACCCGTTTCAATTCTGTGGGTTCTGGGCTATCTTGCGTAGACATGCTCGCTCTCCTCTAGTTATTTAAGCTTGCGTAAAAGTATGTCTCGGGATGCCCACTGGCGTGATTCCTGAGATGTCACGGCAAATTACTAGACGTTTCCGCGCACACCGCCGCGGTCCCTATGAAAACCGGTGCGTCAATCTGTCGCATTGCGTTTTGTAGGCTTTTCTGATCTCAATGGGATTGCTAATCCTGCGGATGTGGTGTATTTCTATGCCTAACAGCAGTTGGTGACTAACACACTGGTGTTTTAGTGGACCGGGGCGGCAGAAGCCCGGCCACGCTGAAGTGCCAGGCCAGAGCTATGTGGGCGCCGTGCCCGCATAGGCGTAGAGCTAGGAGGCGCATATGGCAGTGGTTTACGGCGATTTCGTGCGTGAACGCGGCAGAGGCGGGCGGACCATACGGACGTACCGCGCCAAGACGCAGCGAGCAAAAGCCTATCAACGGGCAACCGCCACGGTGGTGCACCGTGCGCAGGCGGCGACGCCCGCTCGCCGAGGCGGTGCGGCGTTCTGGATGATTATGCTGTTGGCGCCGCTGGCGGGTTTGGCTGCTCCGCTGGTAGCGGTGCCGGCGCTGGGCCAAACGGGGTGGGTGCTTGCCGGCGCGGGCTTGCTGGCTTGCATGTTGCTGCTGCTGAGGCTGGCGAAACACGAGGCGGACTACGCCTACCAGGCGCAACAGCAGTAAGCAGCCCGCTGGCCGCGTCCGAGCCTGTCAAAAGACAGACGGGCGCGGTCTGGATCGTTTCCGTTATTCGAATTTGTGTCGAGCAAACCCCGCCTCGTACTGGCGGGGTTTATTTTTGCGACTCCCTCGTCAGCTTTGAGCTGACGGATTGGAACGCGGGAGCCAACGCCAAAACACCGCCGCCGCTCCCAGTCCAAACGCGCCCATCGTAGCCACAGCCAGCGTGAGCGTGAACGCCGCAGTCACAGCCGACAATACCACCGGTCCGACACTCGTGCCCATATCCGACACGAGGCGCCATAGTCCCAAAAATTCGGTGCGGCCTTGCTTGGGCGCGGCGTCCGCACCCAGGGTCATGACGATCCCGGAGCCTATGCCATTGCCCATCCCCAGCAGCAAGGCCATCAACACAAAGCCGACCAAGCCAGTGGTCAACGACGTTCCAATCAGAGACACGCCCATCAGCAGTGCCGACGGCACGGCGACCCAGAGTCGTCCGCGTCGGTCCATCAAACTGCCGGCGGGATAAAACACCGACATATCAATGGCGGCCACCAGTCCGTAGATGATCGACGTCGTACTGGGGCTCATCCCCAGGTAGTCCGCCCACAACGGGATGACCACCTGGCGCGAAGAACGCACCGCACTGACCATCAAAATCCCCAAGCCTAGCGTGAGCAGCACCTTATGGTGCGCGCGCGCGACGTCGATGATGCGATATTTGGTGCGGCTCGGGTTGCCCGGCTGGCGTTCCGGCGGGGCCATGTCGGGCGCGTGATAGGCAATCAGCGTGGCGCCGCCCATCGCCAGCATTGCGAACCAGTAAGCCCCCTCCAGCCCCAGAAAGTGCATTAGGGCCGCACCGCCAAACGGCCCCGCGAATGCGCCAATACGCATGGTCCCCGCCAAGGTCGATAACGCGCGCGCCCGCATATAGGCCGGTACCGCATCGATCATGTAGCTTTGGCGCGCCAGCATGAAGATCGATGACGCCATGCCGATAAAGAACACCCCGACGGCGAGCGCCCACGCATTTGGTGCACCGATGCACAACAGCAGCGCCAGCATGCTCAGCATGCCCGCGCCCATCATGGCGCGGCGCTCGCCATAACGCGAGGTGATCATCGCTGCCGGGATGTTGCTGACCAACGATCCGATGCCGATCAGCGCGACGATAAGACTCGCCATCGCCACCGAGGCGCCGAGTTCGCGTGCGCTGAGCGCCACAACGGGCAACATCGCCCCGTTGCTGACGCCAAAGCACATGGAAGGGCCAAACGCCGGGATGGCGATTTTTCGAAAACTGAATGGGGCGTCGGAGGAGGGCACGGTAAAGCGGGGGAGTCTGCTCAGCGAGGATTTTAGTCCTATGCGGCTTGCCTGCTGGTTGCACCCCAGGCTATCTTTGTGGCATGAATCCTACTCAGCTGTCCGGCCAAGAGCCGTTTTTCATTGTGCTCAATACCGGTTCCGGCCGGGACGATGCGCAAGACGTTCAGGTGACCATCCAGCGGGTGCTCGATGAAGCCGGACGCCGTTATGAATTGATGCCTGTCGACGAGGGGGCCAAGCTGCCTGCTGTCGCGCAGCAAGCCGTCACACGCGCTCGCGAGCAGGGCGGCATCGTCGTGGCCGCGGGTGGCGATGGCACGTTAAGCGCGGTGGCTCAGGCCGTCATTGGCAGTGGATTGCCGTTCGGCATCCTGCCTCAGGGCACCTTCAACTATTTCGGTCGCACCTACGGGATTGCGCAGGACACTGAACTCGCCACGCGCTGCCTGCTGGCAGCGCAGCCCCAGCCGGTGCAGGTAGGCGTGGTCAATGGCCGTACGTTTCTCATCAACGCCAGCCTGGGCCTGTATCCCCAATTGCTTGAGGATCGCGAAGCCTACAAACAGCGCTATGGGCGCAGTCGCCTCGTGGCGGTGTGGTCCGCGTTGGTCACCCTGGCACGCGCGCACCGGCAATTGTCCCTGGTGCTGGAATACGAGGGACAAACCCGCAGGTTGCGTACGCCGACCATTGTGGTGGGCAATAACGCGCTGCAGCTCGAACAGATTGGCATTCCCGAGGTGGATGATCTGAATCGGGGCAAACTCGTCGCGATGGGATCCAAGCCCATTGGGACCTGGGGGCTCTATGGCCTTGTGCTGCGTGGCTGGCTCAGCCGCCTGGGAGAGGCCGAGCATGTCTTCAGCTTTGGCTTTGAAAAGCTGACCGTCCGTGTCGGGCGGCCCGGCCGGCGCGTCAAGGTTGCCCTGGACGGCGAAATATTTTGGATAGACACGCCACTGGAATTCAATGTCGCCGAGCAGCACCTGCATTTGCTGGTGCCGCCGCCTTCCATGCAGGCCGAGCGCGCCTGAACTTGCCGGAATATCAATGACGCGGATTCTGCAAATTTCCGACCCCCATTTTGGTACCGAAGTCGAACCCGTCGTGCAGGCGCTGCTGCACCTGTCGCATGACTTGCAACCGGATCTGGTGCTGCTCAGTGGCGACCTGACGCAACGGGCGCGGCGCAGTCAGTTTGCCGCCGTGCGCAGCTTTGTCCAGGCCCTGGAACGCCCTGTCCTGGCCGTACCGGGCAATCACGACATCCCATTGTTCAACGTGGTGGCGCGATTGCTCAATCCCTATGGCGGGTATCGTCGGGCGATGGGCGCGACGCTTGAGCCGGTGTTTGAAACACCGGGTCTGCTGGCGATTGGTGTGAATTCCACGCGGCCCACGCGGCATGAAAGAGGTCAGGTCGATGCGCACCAGATCACCCGTGTCGCGCAACGTCTGCGGCGGGCCCATCCGGATTGTTTACGGATCGTGGTGCTGCATCACCCCGTCAGAGCCGCCGTCGAGCATGATCGCAAGAATCTGCTGATCGGCCGAGAAAAGGCCGTTCCCGCCTGGGTGGAGGCTGGGGCTGATCTGATTCTGGGCGGGCACATCCATCTGCCCTACGTCATGCCGGCTTTAGGCGAGACCAGCCTGGCCAGCGCCTCGCTGCCTGTCGGGGAGATTCTCGAGGAGGGCGGGCTGGCCGAGGATGAAGCGCTCAGTGAGCGGCCGCCTGGAACACGGCAGGCCTGGGTGGTTCAGGCTGGCACGGCGTTGTCCCGCCGAGTGCGCGGGGGCATCCCGAACTCTGTCAACGTGATCGATCACGCCGTGGCGGCGGGCCGGCACGATTGCGCGATCCAGCGGTGGGACTATGACGAGGACAAGAAGGCATTCGACTGTGTTACTCGGCATGTCACGAGGTGGCGTCGATGACGGTTAAGTCGCGTACGGGTGTCCCGCAATGATGGTCGAGCCCTCCTGGTGGCGCGGATGGGTGCTGTGGCTCACGACTTATCCGTGGGCGGTTGTGTTCGGCGTGCCGGTGACCGCGGGCGTGCTCGTCGGGGCGGTCAGCGGGCCGTGCGGATTGCCATTCCGGTGGGGGTGGCGCCCGTTTTGGTTGGCGGTGTGCGGTGTTGGCGCCGGCGCATTTGTCATGCTGGCGCTGATGATGGTCCGGCAGGGCGGTCTTGCGAGTTTCGATCAGGCACTGGCTTCCGGGTTTGCAAGTTCATTGCCGGACGGGTTATTGCGGTGCCTGGCGCTATTTACCTCTTTGGGTAACCGGAACTGGCTGGCGCTGCTGGCGTGCGTGCTGGTGCTGGGGCTGCTGCTGCGGCGCGAGTGGCGTCTGGCGATGACCTGCGCCGTCGCCACGGGCGGCGCGGGGATGCTCACCCTTATCGTCAAGCACGCGCTCCAGCGAGCGCGGCCCGAGCATTTGCATGGCTATGCCGTGGAGGTCGGATGGAGTTTCCCCAGTGGCCACTCGGCGGGGTCCATGGCGGTGTACGGTTGTATCTGCCTCATCCTCGCGCGCCATCTGCCGGCCCCACAGCGGCGGCTTTGCCTGATTCTTGGGGCGATGCTGATCAGCGCCATAGGCGTCAGTCGCGTGTTGCTACAGGTTCATTACGCCAGCGATGTGATGGCGGGCTTTTCGCTGAGCCTGGCGTGGCTCGCGCTTTGTCTGGCGGTGGCAGGGCCGGGCGTTCTGGCGCGCGCGAATCCGGCCGCTGATACCCGGTTTAAACCCGCTAGGGAAAACGCGTAGACGGTGTGGCGCAGAACTGGCCGAGTGCAGTGGTTTGTTGCGGGATACCAACATCTGGACGGCCATTGATCTACTTTCTGACGGCAACCATAGCCAGTGCGAGGGATTTTTGATGCAATAGCGTCAACTTCCCTTCGCGGAGTTAGGGGGGCCTAGGTAATTCGCAACGTCCTGTGCCCTTGTCACTCATATCAACGGAGATTTCTTAAATGAAAAAGACTCTGCTCGCTGCCGCTCTGCTCGCTGGCTTCGCTGGCGTGGCCCAGGCAGAAACCTCGGTGACGCTGTACGGCATCATCGATACCGGTCTCGGCTACAACAAAATCAGCGGTGGCTCCAAGCACGGCATCGAAAACGGCAGCCGCTTTGGCATGATCAATGGCGTGCAAAATGGCTCGCGTTGGGGTCTGCGTGGCACCGAAGATCTGGGTGATGGTCTGCAAGCTGTTTTCCAACTGGAAAGCGGTTTCAACTCGGGTAACGGTCGCTCCGCTCAAGGTGGTCGTCTGTTCGGCCGTCAAGCTACCGTCGGTCTGCAAAGCGAAGCCTGGGGCCGTCTGGACCTGGGTCGCCAAACCAACATCGCTTCCAAGTACTTCGGTTCGATCGACCCGTTCGGCGCTGGCTTCGGTCAAGCCAACATCGGTATGGGCCTGAGCGCTGCCAACACCGTCCGCTACGACAACATGGTCATGTACCAAACCCCGTCGTTCAGCGGCTTCCAAGTTGGCGTTGGCTACGCGTTTGACGCTGTGTCGGAAAACGACTTCAAGACCAACAACAACACCCGTGCCATCACCGCCGGTATCCGCTACGTCAACGGTCCGCTGAACGTCGCTTTCGCGTACGACCAGCTGAACCCGGGCAGCGACACCACCGACGCCAACGTCAAGCCGCGTCAGTACTCGATCGGCGCGTCGTATGACTTCGAAGTTGTCAAGCTGGGCTTGGCTTATGCTCGCACGACCGACGGCTGGTTCAGCAGCATGGGCGTGAACGGCAACGACGAAATCAGCAGCGTCGGCTACGGCATGGAATTCGCCAACAACTTCAAGGCCAACTCGTACATGGTCGGCCTGAGCGCCCCGATCGGTGGTGCTTCGAAGCTGTTCGGTTCGTGGCAAATGGTTGATCCCAGCAACGACCGTCTGGCCGGCAAGGGATCGGGCGCTGACGAGAAGATGAACATCTTCTCGCTGGGCTACACCTACGACCTGTCCAAGCGTACCAACCTGTACGCTTACGGTTCGTACGCCAAGAACTACGCGTTCTACGACGATCTGAAGAGCACCGCTGTTGGTGTTGGTGTCCGTCACCGCTTCTAATCGATTGCGGGGCGCAAGCCTCGCTTGATATCGAGCGCGTGAGCGGGTTCGTGCCCGCTCGCCAAAAGCCACCTCTCGGGGTGGCTTTTTTCATGATCTTTACCTACTGCGCGGCACCCCTGGTATTACGATTTTGGTGTGGGGGGTTCAGCGGAGAGTCACCTTGCAAATGCTACAATCTGAAGGTTTGCGCATTTGACGGACGCCAAAGATGAACTTGGAACAGTATTTCCCCGTCCTGCTGTTTATTGTGGTTGCCACCCTGATCGGGTTTGCACTGCTGACGGCGGGTTCGCTGCTCGGGCCTCGTCGCCCTTATGCAGAAAAGCTTTCGCCGTATGAGTGCGGGTTCGAGGCCTTCGAAGACGCGCGGATGAAGTTCGATGTGCGCTATTACCTGGTCGCCATCCTGTTCATCCTGTTCGATCTCGAAATCGCGTTTTTGTTCCCGTGGGCGATCGCGCAAGGCACGGTTGGTCTCGTCGGTTTCTGGACGGTCATGGCCTTCCTGGCGATTCTGACGGTTGGCTTCATTTACGAATGGAAGAAGGGCGCGCTGGATTGGGAATAATCCCAGCCTTCCTGCACGCTTTCAGAGACAAATATGGCTATAGACGGCATCCTCAAGCAAGGTTTTATCACCACCAGTGCCGACAAGTTCCTGAACTGGGCAAAGACTGGCTCGATGTGGCCCATGACCTTTGGTCTGGCCTGTTGCGCCGTGGAGATGATGCACGCCGGTGCGGCGCGTTACGACCTTGACCAGTTCGGCATCATCTTCCGTCCCAGCCCCCGGCAGTCGGACTTGATGATTGTTGCTGGCACGCTGTGCAACAAAATGGCGCCTGCGCTGCGCAAGGTCTACGACCAGATGCCCGAGCCGCGTTGGGTAGTGTCCATGGGTTCGTGCGCCAACGGCGGTGGCTACTACCACTACTCGTATTCGGTGGTGCGCGGCTGTGATCGTATTGTGCCTGTCGACGTCTACGTGCCGGGCTGTCCGCCCACGGCCGAGGCCTTGGTCTACGGTCTGCTGCAAATGCAGAACAAGATCCGCCTGACCAACACTATTGCCCGCTGATCGCAGCCCGCCACGCAATAAGCGAGGCGGCGCCCGTCAGCATATCGGTTTACCTAAGCGACATGACGATGACCAGGCTCGAAACCCTGAAACATAACCTGCAGGCCGCGTTGGGGGCGGATATTGCCCTGACCGAAGCACTTGGCGAGCTCACGCTCGAAGTGCCGGCCGATCAATGGATCACGGTCTGCAACAAGCTGCGTACCGATAGCGGTCTGCGCTTTGAAACCTGTATCGACCTGTGCGGCGTGGATTACCTGAAATGGGGTAATGGCACCCGCCGGGAAACCCAGGAAGCCGCCGGCTCCGCCTCGGGTTCGCGCTTTGCCGTGGTGATTCATCTGCTTTCGGTCACCCACAACTGGCGTCTGCGCGTGCGTACGTACGCGCCGAACGAAGACCTGCCCATCGTTGCTTCGCTCATCGAGTGCTGGCCGAGCGTGAATTGGTACGAGCGCGAAGCGTTTGACCTCTTTGGTATCGTGTTTGAAGGCCACCCCGACCTGCGCCGCATCCTGACGGACTACGGCTTTATCGGTCATCCTTTCCGCAAAGACTTCCCCTTGTCGGGCAACGTCGAGATGCGTTACGACGCCGAGCAGCGGCGCGTGGTGTATCAGCCGGTCACCATCGAACCGCGCGAACTTACCCCGCGTGTCGTGCGCGAAGATTCCTACGGCATGGGGCGTTAAATCATGGCAGAAATTAAGAATTACACCCTGAACTTCGGCCCGCAGCACCCGGCCGCGCACGGTGTGTTGCGTCTGGTGCTGGAGCTCGACGGCGAAGTCATTCAGCGCGCCGACCCGCATATCGGGCTGTTGCACCGTGCCACGGAAAAGCTGGCCGAGCACAAGACCTATATCCAGGCGCTGCCCTACATGGACCGTCTGGATTACGTGTCCATGATGTGCAACGAGCACGCCTATTGCATGGCGATCGAGAAGCTCCTGGGCATCGAAGCCCCGCTGCGCGCGCAGTACATCCGGGTGATGTTCGACGAGATCACTCGTATCTTGAACCACCTGATGTCGCTGGGTTCGCACGCGCTGGACGTGGGCGCGATGGCGGTGTTCCTGTACGCCTTCCGCGAACGCGAAGACCTGATGGACTGCTACGAAGCCGTCTCGGGTGCTCGCATGCACGCGGCGTACTACCGTCCGGGTGGCGTGTATCGCGATCTGCCCGACACGATGGCGCAGTTCGGTGGCGAAAACAAATACCGTAGCGAAAAAGAGCTGCGTCGCATGAACGAAGCGCGCTCGGGTTCGCTGCTGGACTTCATCGAGGACTTCACCAACCGGTTCCCCGCTTGCGTGGACGAGTACGAAACCCTGCTGACCGACAACCGGATCTGGAAACAGCGTCTGGTCGGTATCGGTGTGGTCGATCCCGATCGCGCCAAGGCGCTGGGCTTTACCGGCCCGATGCTGCGTGGCTCGGGTGTGGCGTGGGATCTGCGCAAGATGCAGCCCTACGAGGTGTACGATCTGGTCGATTTCGACGTGCCGGTTGGCGTGAACGGCGACTGCTACGACCGCTATCTGGTGCGTGTGGCCGAGATGCGCGAGAGCAACCGCATCATCCGTCAGTGCGTCGAGTGGCTGCGCAACAACCCCGGCCCGGTGATGATCGAAAACCACAAGGTCGCACCGCCCAGCCGTACCGCCATGAAGTCCAACATGGAAGAGCTGATTCACCATTTCAAGCTCTTCACTGAAGGTTTCCACGTTCCGCCGGGCGAGGCGTATGCCTCCGTCGAACATCCGAAAGGCGAGTTCGGCATTTATCTGGTGTCTGACGGCGCCAATAAACCCTATCGCCTGAAGATTCGGGCGCCAGGATTTGCCCATTTGCAATCGCTCGATGAGATGTCGCGCGGTCACATGATCGCTGACGCCGTCACTATCATCGGTACGCAGGATATCGTTTTCGGCGAGATCGATCGCTGAACCCTCAGCACGACCGCCCCGCATAACCCGGATTCAAACTATGCTGCTTTCCGCACAGGCCTATCAGAAAATCGATCGGGAACTTGCCAAGTTCCCGGGCGACCAGCGCCAGTCGGCCATCATGGCTTCGCTTGCTATCGCGCAAGAAGAAAAGGGCTGGCTCCCCCCCGAGGTGCTCGAAGATGTGGCCAACTACATCGGCGTGCCGCCCATCGCGGTGCAGGAAGTCGCCACGTTCTACAACATGTTCGACACCCGGCCCGTTGGCAAGCACAAGATCTCTGTGTGCACCAACTTGCCCTGTGCCCTGCGCGACGGCGAAAAAGCCGGCGACTTCTTAAAGCGCAAGCTGGGTATCGAGTTTAGTGAGACCACCCCCGACGGCCTGTTTACCCTGGTCGAAGGCGAGTGCATGGGCGCCTGCGGCGATTCGCCCGTGCTGCTGGTCAACAACAAACATATGTGCGTGCGTATGACTGAAGAAAAGCTCGACGCATTGGTGAAAGACCTGAAATCGCTCGGCGCACAAGGAGAGTCGGCATGAACGCGCCCGATCTGTACTCACGATTCGCTCAGGGTCTGGACCCCAACCCGTTAAACGATCTGTCCAACTCCATGTGTCTGCACGGCCGTCATATCACGCCGCAGATCATGGCGGATGTGGATGGCGCGAACTGGCATTTGCAGGACTACGTCAAGCGCGGCGGCTACGAAGCCCTGCGCAAGATCCTGACCACGGGCATGAAGCCCGAGGACGTGATCGCCGAGGTCAAGGCCTCGGGTCTGCGCGGCCGTGGCGGCGCGGGCTTCCCGACCGGCTTGAAGTGGAGCTTCATGCCGCGCGCGTTCCCCGGTCAGAAGTATCTGGTCTGCAACTCGGACGAGGGTGAACCGGGTACGTTCAAAGACCGCGACATTCTGCGTTTTAACCCGCATATCGTGATCGAAGGCATGGCCATCGCGGCCTATGCCATGGGCATCAGCGTGGGTTACAACTACATCCACGGCGAAATCTTCGAGGTGTATCAACGCTTCGAAGAAGCCCTGGAAGAAGCGCGCGCCGCAGGCTTCCTGGGTGACAAGATCCTGGGTTCGGATTTCAGCTTCCAACTGCATGCGTTCCACGGTTACGGCGCCTATATCTGCGGCGAAGAAACCGCGCTGCTCGAATCGCTGGAAGGCAAAAAAGGCCAGCCGCGCTTCAAGCCGCCGTTCCCGGCGAGCTTCGGTCTGTACGGCAAGCCCACGACGATCAACAACACCGAGACCTTCGCGGCGGTGCCTTGGATCATCCGCAATGGTGGCCAGGCCTACCTCGAAGTCGGCAAACCGAACAACGGCGGCACCAAGCTGTTTTCGATTTCCGGTGATGTCGAGCGTCCCGGCAACTACGAGATCCCCCTGGGCACGCCGTTCCCGAAGCTCCTCGAGCTGGCCGGCGGCATGCGCGGTGGCAAGAAGCTCAAGGCCGTGATCCCTGGTGGATCGAGCGCCCCGGTTCTGCCCGCCGACATCATGATGGACACCACCATGGATTACGACTCGATCGCGAAAGCCGGGTCCATGTTGGGTTCGGGCGCGGTCATCGTCATGGACGAGACGCGCTGCATGGTGAAGTCGCTGCTGCGCTTGTCGTACTTCTATTACGAGGAAAGCTGCGGTCAGTGCACGCCGTGCCGCGAAGGCACGGGCTGGTTGTACCGCATGGTGCATCGTATCGAGCACGGTCAAGGTCGACCGGAAGACCTGGATATGCTGGACAACGTCGCCGGCAACATCATGGGTCGCACGATTTGCGCTCTGGGTGACGCGGCCGCTATGCCGGTCCGTGGTTTTCTCAAGCATTATCGCGACGAATTCGCGCACCACATCGAGCACAAGTCGTGTGTGGTCCCGCAATATCTGTAGGTCTCAGGAACAGCAATGGTTGAATTAACCGTCGACGGCAAACAGGTCGAAGTCCCCGAGGGCAGCATGGTGATGCATGCGGCCCAGAAGATCGGCCTGTATGTGCCCCATTTCTGCTACCACAAGAAACTGTCCATCGCGGCGAACTGCCGCATGTGCCTGGTTGAAGTGGAAAAAGCGCCCAAGGCGCTGCCCGCCTGCGCAACGCCGGCTACCAATGGCATGGTGGTTCACACCTGCTCGGAAAAAGCCAAGGCCGCGCAGAAGTCGGTCATGGAGTTTCTGCTCATCAACCACCCGCTCGATTGCCCGATCTGTGATCAGGGCGGCGAGTGCCAGCTGCAGGATCTGGCGGTGGGCTATGGCGGTTCCTCCTCGCGTTATCGCGAAGAAAAGCGCGTGGTATTCCACAAAGATCTCGGCCCGCTGGTTTCGGCCGAGGAAATGACGCGCTGCATTCACTGCACCCGCTGCGTGCGTTTCGGTCAGGAAATCGCCGGCGTGATGGAGCTGGGTATGCTCAATCGCGGCGAACACTCCGAAATCACGACCTTCGTGGGCCGTTCGATCGAGTCGGAACTGTCCGGCAACATGATCGATCTCTGTCCCGTAGGCGCCCTGACCTCCAAGCCGTTCCGTTACTCGGCGCGGACCTGGGAGTTGGCCCGTCGCCGTACGGTCAGCCCGCATGACAGCCTGGGCGCCAACTTGATCGTTCAGGTCAAGGGTGACCGCGTCATGCGCGTGGTGCCGTTCGAAGACGAATCGATCAACGAATGCTGGATCAGCGACCGCGATCGTTTCTCGTACGAAGGCCTCAATAGCGAAGACCGTCTGACCGTGCCGATGATCAAGGGCACCGATGGCAAGTGGCAGCAAGCCTCCTGGGCCGATGCGCTGCAAGCCGTGGCGCAAGGTCTGTCGCGCGTGAAAAACAGCCACGGTGCCGGTCAAATCGGCGCGTTGGCTGCCGAATACGCGACCACCGAAGAATTCGCGCTGCTGGGCCGTCTGGTTCGCGCGCTGGGCTCGGAAAACATCGACTTCCGTCTGCGTCAGACCGATCCGAATTTCGACGCCGCGCTCACGGGCGCGCCGTGGCTGGGCATGCCGATCGCCGATCTGGACAAGGTCGATCGCGTGCTGGTCGTGGGTTCGTTCCTGCGCAAGGACCACCCGCTGATGGCGCAACGTCTGCGTCAGGCCACCAAGCGTGGCACGCAAGTGATGATGATCGACAGCTCGGCGGATGATCCGCTGATGCCGGTGGCTGCCCGTATCACGGTGGCTCCCTCGCAGCTGGCAACGGCGCTGGCGCAAGTCGCGGTGGCCCTGGCTCAAGCCAAGGATCAAACCGTTCCGGCCGAGTTCGCGACTGTCATCCCTGACGAGACCGCCAAGCAAATCGCCGCGAGCCTCGTGTCCGGCACCAACGCCGCGGTGCTGATCGGTAACATGGCTATTGCTGCACCCGACGCCTCGATCTTGGCCGCCAACGCGCGTCATATCGCTGACGTGACGGGTGCCCGTTTTGGTTTCCTGACCGCCGGTGGTAACACCGTGGGTGGTTACCTGGCTGGCGCCGTGCCGGGGCAGGGTGGCAAGACCGCCGCTGCCATGCTGGCCGAGCCGCTGAAGGCCTACATCGTTCTGCACGCCGAGCCGGCTCTGGACGCTGACAACGGTCCCCAAGCCGTCGCCGCGTTGCGCGCCGCCGAGTTTGCCGTGGCATTGACGCCGTACGCGTCGTCCGCGCAAGACTGGGCGGATGTGATGTTGCCCGTGTCGCCGTTTACCGAAACGTCGGGTACGTTTGTCAACGCACAAGGTCTGGCGCAAAGCTTCAAGGGCACGGTTCCGCCGGTGGGCGAAACCCGTCCGGCCTGGAAGGTCCTGCGTGTGTTGGGCAACGTGCTGCAATTGGCCGGCTTCGACGACGAGACTTCCGAGTCGGTGCGTGACACGGCCCTGGCCGGCGGCATCGAAAGCCGTCTGTCCAACGAGATCAAGGCCGCTCGTGGTCTGGGTCGCGCGGCTGCCGGTCTGGAGCGCGTCGCCGATGTGCCCATCTACCGTACCGACGCCATCGTGCGCCGTTCCGGGCCGCTGCAAGCCACCCCGGCTTCGAAGGCTCCGACGGCACGCATCAACGGCAAGACCTTGTCGGCCCTGAACCTGACGGCGGGCGACAAAGTCCGTGTGTCGGGCGCCGGCGGCTCGGTCGAGCTGGTCGCGGTGCAGGATGATGCCGTCGCCGAGCGCGCAGTGCGTATTTCGGCGGGCTTTGAGCAAACGGCCGCCCTGGGCGGTGCGTTCGGTGAAATCAGCGTGGAGCGTGCCTGACAATGGAATGGCTCAATACTCTTGAAAGCCACGGTCAGGCCTTGCTGGGCCCGACTGGTTGGCTGGTGATCTGGACGATTATCAAGATCGTCGTGATTGCGGTGCCCATCATTCTGTGTGTGGCGTACCTGACGTACTGGGAACGCAAGATGATCGGCTGGATGCACGTGCGTCTGGGCCCGACTCGTGTGGGTTTCCGGGGCTTGCTGCAGCCGTTCGCGGACGTGTTCAAGCTGCTGACCAAAGAAGTCGTGGTGCCGACGCAGGCGAACAAAGTTCTGTTCGTCGTGGCGCCGGTCGTTACGCTGATGCCGGCCTTGGCGGCCTGGGCCGTCGTGCCCTTTGGTCCCGAAGTCGTCCTGGCCAATGTCAACGCAGGTTTGCTGTACGTGATGGCCATCACCTCGATCGGGGTGTATGGCGTGATCGTGGCGGGCTGGGCGTCGAACTCCAAGTACGCCTTCCTGGGCGCGCTGCGCGCCTCCGCGCAGATGGTGTCGTACGAGCTGGCCATCGGCTTCGTGCTGGTGACCGTGCTGCTGGTTTCGGGCAGCCTGAACATGTCGGAAATCGTCATGGGTCAGTCGCGCGGCTGGTTTGCCGAGCGGGGTCTGACGTTCCTGTCGTGGAACTGGCTGCCGCTCTTGCCGCTCTTCGTGATCTATGTGATCTCGGCCGTTGCGGAAACCAACCGTCACCCGTTCGACGTGGTCGAAGGCGAATCGGAAATCGTGGCCGGCCACATGGTCGAATACTCCGGTATGGCATTTGCCCTGTTCTTCCTGGGTGAGTACGCCAACATGATTCTGCTGTCGGCGATGGCCTCGATCATGTTCCTGGGCGGCTGGATGCCTCCGGTGGACGTGGCGCCGCTGACCTGGGTCCCGGGCTGGCTCTGGCTGGGTCTGAAGACTTTCTGCGTGGTGTCGTTGTTCGTGTGGTTCCGCGCGTCGTTCCCGCGTTACCGCTATGACCAGATCATGCGGTTGGGCTGGAAAATTTTCATCCCGCTGACCGGTGTGTGGCTGGTGGTGGTGGCGATCTGGATGCAGACGCCCTGGAACATTTGGCGTTAAGGCGTCAAGCTGAGGCAGGATATGGAAGCGATCAAAGATTTCTTCGGCAGCCTGATGCTAGCCGAGTTGCTCAAGGGCATGCGCCTGACGGGCAAGTACTTTTTCAAACGCAAGGTCACGTTGCGCTATCCCATGGAAAAGACGCCCACGTCGGCGCGTTTCCGTGGTTTGCACGCGCTGCGTCGCTATCCCAATGGCGAAGAACGCTGTATCGCATGCAAGCTGTGCGAAGCAGTCTGTCCCGCCATGGCGATCACGATCGATTCGGACGTGCGTGAGGACGGCACCCGCCGCACCACGCGCTACGACATCGATCTGACCAAGTGCATTTTCTGCGGCTTCTGTGAGGAAAGCTGCCCCGTGGATTCGATCGTGGAAACCCACGTTCTCGATTACCACGGTGAAAAGCGCGGCGACCTGTATTTCACCAAAGACATGCTGCTCGCCGTCGGCGACCGCTACGAAGCCGAAATCGCCCGCCGCCGGGCCGAAGACGCGCCATACCGTTGACGCCTAAGGTCTGACTCATGACTTTTACTACTGTATTGTTCTACATACTGTCGGCGGTTCTCGTGATCGCGGCATTCCGCGTCATCACCGCGCGCAGCCCGGTGACCGCCGTTCTGCACCTGATCCTCGCGTTCGCCAATGCGGCGATGCTGTGGATGTTGCTCGGTGCGGAATTCCTCGCACTCCTGCTCGTGCTGGTGTACGTCGGCGCGGTGATGGTGTTGTTCCTGTTCGTGGTGATGATGCTCGATATCCGTATCGACAGCATGCGCCGCGGGCTGAAGACCTATCTGCCGCTGGGCCTGGTGATCGGATTGGTGCTGGTGCTCGAGATGTCTTTCGTGCTGGCCACCACCTGGTCGGATGTCGGCCCGCAAGTCGCCGCCGCCGGTGACTACAACAATAGCCGCGTCCTGGGCGAAGTGATGTACACCCAATACGTGTACGCCATCGAAGTCGGTGCCGCGCTGCTGTTGGTGGGCATGATCGCCGCCATCTCGCTCACGCTGCGTCGCCGCCGCGATGCCAAGTACAACGATCCCGCCGCCGCTGTGCGCGTGCGTGCGAAAGACCGTTTCCGTCTGGTCAGCATGCCTGCCCAGAGCGATCGCGCGATGGGTCGGACCGCTACGCCTGCCGACGGCGCTCAAGGAGAAAAACAATGACGTTGACGCTGCCTCACTTTCTGGTGCTTGGGGCGATCCTGTTCGCGATCGGCATCTTTGGCATTTTCCTGAACCGCCGCAATCTGATCATTCTGTTGATGTCCATCGAGCTGGTGCTCCTGGCCGTCAATATGAACTTCGTGGCGTTTTCCAGCTGGTTTGGCGACACCGCCGGCCAGGTGTTCGTGTTCTTCATCCTGACGGTTGCCGCTGCTGAGGCCGCCATCGGGTTGGCGATTCTGGTGCTGTTGTTCCGTAACCTGAACACGATCAACGTTGACGATCTCGATCGCCTGAAGGGCTAACGGGGTATTGGAAGAAAATGTCTAGTTCACCCAATCTGTACTTGCTGATCGCGCTGGCGCCGCTGGCGGGCGCGATCCTCGCCGGGCTCTTCGGCACGGGCTTCCTGGGGCGTCCTATTGGCCGCCGCGGGGCGCACATCATCACGATTCTCGGCGTTCTGATCTCCGCGATCGGATCGGTGATCGTGCTGCGCGATGTTCTGAACGGTCATACGTTCGATGGCGCTGTCTACACCTGGAGCCTGATCGGCCAGACCAAGCTGGAAATCGGTTTCCTGATCGATCCGCTGTCGGCCATGATGATGGTGGTGGTCACCTCCGTGTCGCTGATGGTGCACATCTACACCATTGGCTACATGGCCGATGATCCTGGCTATCAGCGCTTTTTCGCCTATATCTCGCTGTTTACCTTCTCGATGTTGATGCTGGTCATGTCCAACAACATGGTTCAGCTGTTCTTCGGTTGGGAAGCCGTGGGTCTGGTGTCGTATCTGCTGATCGGTTTCTGGTACACCCGTCCGACCGCGATCTTCGCCAATATGAAGGCATTCCTGATCAACCGTGTCGGTGACTTCGGTTTCGTGCTCGGTATTGGTTTGCTGTTTGCCTACACCGGCACGATGCACTATGCCGGTGTGTTCGAACAAGCCGACAAGCTCGCCGGTCTGACCCTGCCGGGTTCGGACTGGATGCTGCTGACCGTGGCATGTATCTGCCTGTTCATCGGTGCCATGGGTAAATCGGCCCAGGTGCCGCTGCATGCATGGCTGCCCGATTCGATGGAAGGCCCGACCCCCATCTCGGCGCTGATTCACGCGGCGACCATGGTGACGGCCGGTATCTTCATGGTGGCGCGTTTCTCGCCGCTGTTTGAACTGTCCGATACGGCGTTGTCCTTCATCATCGTCATCGGTGCCATCGGCGCGTTGTTCCTCGGTATCCTCGGCATCATCCAGAACGACATTAAGCGCGTGGTGGCTTACTCCACGTTGTCGCAGCTGGGTTACATGACCGTCGCGCTGGGCGCCTCGGCTTACTCGGTCGCGATCTTCCACCTGATGACGCACGCCTTCTTCAAGGCACTGCTGTTCTTGGGTGCGGGTTCGGTGATCATCGGTATGCACCATGACCAGGACATCCGCAACATGGGTGGTCTGCGCAAGTACATGCCGATTACCTGGATCACGTTCCTGATCGGTACGCTGGCGCTGGTGGGCACGCCGTTCTTCTCGGGTTTCTATTCCAAGGAAAACGTCATCGAGGCCGCTGGCCAGGCTCAGGTCTGGGGCGCTTCGTTCGCCTACTATGCGACGCTGATCGGTGTCTTCGTGACCTCGTTGTATTCGTTCCGCCTGTACTTCCTGGTGTTCCACGGTAAAGAGCGCTTCGACGCATCGGGCGATCATGGCCACGGTCATGGCGCGGACGATCATGGTCACGGTGCTGACGACCATGGGCATCATGGCGGCACGCCGCACGAGTCGCCTTGGGTGGTGACCCTGCCGCTCGTGTTGCTGGCTATTCCCTCGATCTTCGTGGGTGCCTGGGTGGTCGAGCCCATGCTGTTTGGCGGATTCTTCGAAGGCGTCATCCAAGTGTTGCCGAAGCACCCGTCCATGCAAGAACTGCAAGACCATTGGCATGGTTGGGTTGCATATGGCCTGCACGCGTTCCAAACGCTGCCGTTCTGGTTGGTGGTCGCGGGCGCCGTGGTGTCCTGGTATTGCTACCTGATCAATCCCAAGGTCCCGGCCAAGATCAAGTCCAGCCTGTCCGGTGTGAACAAAGTGCTCGAGAACAAGTACTTTGTCGATTGGATCAACGAGCAAGTGATTGCTCGCGGTGCGCGTTGCCTGGGCCGTGGCCTGTGGCAAGCCGGCGACCGGGGCTTGATCGATGGTCTTTTGGTCAACGGTAGCGCGCGCGTCGTGGGCTGGGTGGCTGCGGTGAGCCGTCACCTGCAATCCGGCTACATCTATCACTACGCGTTCGCAATGATCATCGGCATCATGGCTCTGATTACTTTCTTTGTGCTGATTCCCCAATGATGGCAAGCGACATGGCATCCAACACTTTTCCCTGGCTAACGCTTGCGATCTTCGTACCGATCGTATTCGGCCTGCTGGTGCTGGCCGTGGGCCGCGATGAGCGGCCCGGGCTGACCCGGGGCTTGTCCCTGATTGGCGCGATCGCGGGCTTTCTGGTCACGATTCCGCTCTATACCGGGTTTGATTCCTCGACCGCTGCGATGCAGTTCGTCGAGAAAGCCCCCTGGATCGAAGCGTTCAACGTCAACTACCACCTCGGTATTGACGGCATCTCGATGTGGTTCGTTCTGCTGACCGCCTTCATCACCATCATCGTGGTGCTGGCGGGCTGGGAAGTCATCACGAGCCGCGTGTCGCAATACATGGCCGCCTTCCTGATTCTGTCGGGCTTGATGGTCGGTGTGTTCGTGGCGCTCGACGGCATGCTGTTCTACGTGTTCTTCGAAGCAACTCTGATCCCGATGTACATCATCGTCGGTGTCTGGGGTGGCCCGAATCGCGTGTATGCGGCATTCAAGTTCTTCCTCTACACCCTGATGGGCTCGCTGCTCACGCTGGTCGCGTTCATCTATCTGTGGAATGCATCGGGCGGTTCGTTCGACATCCTGACCTGGCACCAGGTCAAGCTGGGCTATACGCCGCAGATCCTGATCTTCATCGCGCTCTTGGCGGCGTTCGCCGTGAAGGTGCCGATGTGGCCGGTCCACACGTGGTTGCCGGACGCCCACGTGGAAGCGCCAACCGGCGGTTCCATCGTGCTGGCCGCGATCATGCTGAAGCTCGGCGCCTATGGCTTCCTGCGCTTCTCGCTGCCGATCACACCCGACGCCTCGCATAGCCTGGCCGGTCTGATGATCGCTCTGTCGCTGATCGCCGTGATCTACATTGGTCTGGTGGCGATCGTTCAGGACGATATGAAGAAACTGGTGGCGTACTCGTCCGTGGCGCACATGGGCTTTGTCACCCTGGGCTTCTTTATCTTCAACACCGCCGGTGTCGAAGGCGCGATCGTTCAGATGATCTCGCACGGTTTCGTGTCGGGCGCGATGTTTATGTGTATCGGCGTGCTGTATGACCGCATGCACTCGCGCAAGATCGCTGACTACGGTGGCGTGATCAATGTCATGCCGCGTTTCGTGACGTTCTTTGTGCTGTTCTCGATGGCCAACAGCGGCCTGCCGGCCACCAGCGGTTTCGTGGGCGAGTTCATGGTCATCATGGGCGCGGTCGAGCACAATTTCTGGATCGGTCTGCTGGCTGCAACGGCGCTGATTCTGGGTGCGTCGTATTCGCTGTGGATGGTCAAGCGCGTGGCCTTTGGCGATATCGCCAACGACCATGTGCGTGAACTCACCGACATCAATCGCCGCGAATTCCTGATTCTTGGCGTGATGGCGATTGCAGTGTTGTACATGGGTATCTATCCCAAGCCCTTTACCGACGTCATGCACGTCTCGGTCGAGGCCCTGCTGCAACATGTGGCCATCTCGAAACTGTAAGACTGAATCATGATGCAATCTCACATTGATTTCGCTCTGGCTACGCCTGAGATTCTGTTGCTGATCTTCGGCCTGGCGATTTTGCTGGTCGATGCGTTCAGCGCGAGCCCGGATCGCAAGCCTACGTTCATCCTGACGCTATTGGCGTTGGGCGTGTTGACCGTTGTGTCCGCCGTGCAGTGGAATGACGGCTCGGTGGGCCGTACGTTCGACGGCATGTACGTAGCCGACAATCTGGCCCATCTGCTCAAGATCGCGTCCTACATCGCCGTGGCCGCCACCTTGGTGTATGGCCGCGTTTATGCGCAAGCCCGCGACATGCTGCGCAGCGGCGAGCTTTATGTGCTCACGCTCATGGCGCTGCTGGGCCAGATGGTGATGATCTCGGCCGGTAACCTGATCAGCGTCTACCTGGGTCTGGAGCTGATGTCTCTGGCCCTCTATGCCCTGATCGCCCTGCGCCGCGACGACGTCGTCGCTACCGAATCGGCCATGAAGTACTTCGTGCTGGGTGCGTTGGCTTCGGGTTTCCTGCTGTATGGCATGTCGATGATGTACGGCGCCACCGGCCATCTGGATATCGCTGAAATTTCCAAGGTCATCTCGGCGGGTAACCAAGCCAACATGGCGCTGGTCTTCGGCGTGGTGTTCCTGGTGGCTGGCCTGGCGTTCAAACTGGGCGCCGTGCCGTTCCACATGTGGGTGCCCGACGTCTACCAAGGTTCGCCCACGGCCGTGACGCTGATCCTGGGCGCCGCGCCCAAGCTGGCTGCCTTTGCCATCACGCTGCGTCTGTTGGTCGAGGGCCTGCATGGTCTGGCCGCCGACTGGCAGCCGATGCTGATGATCCTGGCCGTGCTGTCCCTGGCCATCGGCAACCTGACCGCCATCGTGCAGACGAACTTCAAGCGCATGCTGGCGTACTCGACTATCTCGCATGTGGGCTTTGTGCTGCTGGGCCTGATGTCGGGCGTGGTCGCTGGCAAGCCCGACGCGTCGGCGCAAGCCTACGGCGCCGCGCTCTTCTACATGTTGATCTATGTGCTGACCACGTTGGCGACGTTTGGCATGGTGTTGCTGCTGTCGCGCAAGGGCTTCGAGTGCGAGCAGATCGATGACCTCAAGGGCCTGAACCGCCGCAGCCCGTGGCACGCCGCCTTGCTGCTGCTGTTGATGTTCTCGCTGACGGGCATCCCGCCGATGGTCGGTTTCTACGCCAAGCTGGCTGTGCTGCAGGTGCTGGTCGAAGCCGGTCACGTGTGGCTCGCCGTGGTTGCAGTGCTGTTCTCGTTGATTGGCGCCTTCTACTACCTGCGTGTGGTCAAGGTCGTCTACTTCGACGAGCCGGCCGCCGATGCCCCCAAGATCGAAGCCGGTAGTGGCCACTGCGCGCTGTTGTCGCTCAATAGCGGTCTGATCCTGTTGCTGGGTATCCTGCCCGGCGGCCTGATGGCGCTGTGCGTGCACGCCATCCAAACCTCGCTGGGCCTGTAAGGCTCACGTCGGGGATGCACAAGGCAGTCACCGCGCCGAACGTCCCGAGGGCCTGGCCATGAGCCAGACCCTCGCCGTCTGGTTGTGGATTGCCTTGGCGCTCATCAGTGCGAATCTCCCGTTTCTGACCGAGCGCCTTTTTCTCATACTGCCCTGGAAACAGGGCAGTGTCGCAAAGCCGTTCTGGCTGCGCTTGCTGGAACTCCTGTTGTACTACGCTGTGGTGATGTTCCTGGGATTTGCTTTTGAAGCGGCCCTGGGCAATCCGTTTGCACAGCGTTGGGAGTTCTACGCCATCACATTCAGTCTCTATCTGGTGTTGGGATATCCGGGCTTTGTGTTCCGGTATTTGTTCAAGCGCCATCCCGTGGCACCTTAGGCGCAACACCCACCCCGTACCTTGCGTGGATATGCCGCGTAGGCGGCCTGCACGTTTCGAGGCGGGATCCGAACGGCTTACAGAGCGTTCGGCTCGTCAGCCTTCGCGACAATCTCGGTATAAGACTCTTGCAGGAATGCGGCAAAGCTTTGTGCTGCGCTACTCAGCGGCGTTTGGCGCGAGCGCAGGATGCCGTAGTTACGGGTGAGCGAAATATCCGCCACATGCAGGGTGCTTCTACGCGTTTTCGCGTTGATCTGCGCCATGGACTCCGGCAGGAATGCCAGACCATTGCCGGCGTCAACCATGCCGAGCAGCGTGGTTAAATTCGCCACAGTGCGGATGGAAGACAGGCGTAGCTCACGCTTGACCGCTTCCGTCATGAGCTGATCGCGGATCGGCTTGTAGCGCTCCAGCGTCATCAAGGGATATGACACGAGCAGGTCCAAGGACAGGTGCTCGGTGTTGGCCAGTTCATGGGTCGAGGGCAATACCAATACCATCGACTCCTGGGCCAGCTGGTGAAAGTCGTAGCGAGTCTCTCCGCTGTCAATCGAGGTAATGGCGAGGTCTGCTTCGCCAGCATCGACGCTTGCCAGGACGTCCTCATATTGGCGGTCCAGCACTTCTAGCTGAATGTTCGGGTGCCGGTCGGCGAACGCCCGGATCAACGGGGGCAGCACCACGGCGGCAATGCCTGGCGTGGCGGCGACCACGACCCGATTGCGTAATGAAAGCGCCTCTGCATGAAAGTCGCGTATCAGAAGGCGCATGCCACGCAGCACTTTCTCGGCTTCCTCGCGCAGGCGAACGCCGTGGGGCGAGAGATGAACGCTTCTAGTCGTGCGTATGAGTAAGGGCACGCGCATCATGGCTTCCAGTCGTTGAATGCGACTGGTCACCGAAGGCTGGGAGATACATAGCCGGCGCGCGGCCAATGTGAAGTTTTCAAGGTCCGCCACGGCGAGAAAGGTTTCGAGGTCAACGAGGTCAAACCGAATCGTCGGATGCTCGTCCTGCACTTCCGGGCGTTCGGGTTTAACGGCCATGAGTCCTCCTTCTAGCGCGGCAAGACGATTTAGGCTTCGAACCAGTTCAGCACGCCGTCCAAGCCCGCCACATTCAGCGCGTAGGGCGTTTGCTGACGGACGATGGGTTTTGCGCGATATGCCACCGCATAGCGCGCATAGCCCAGCATCTTGAGATCGTTCGCGCCATCGCCGATCGCGATAATCTGGTCCGCCGTGGCGCCAAGGGCCTTCGCGAATGCCTGCAGATGCGTCAGCTTGGCTTGTGCGTCGAGGATGTCGCCCAGCACCTTGCCCGTGAGTACACCGTCTTTGATCTCCAGGGTGTTGGCGTGTGCGCTGTCCAGGTTCAATCGCTGGCGCAGCCGTTCCGTGAAAAAGGTGAATCCGCCAGACACGAGCAACACTTTGATGCCCGCCGCCTGCGCGGTGGAAATCAGCTGTTCCGCGCCGGGATTCAGACGCAGCTTTTCCGTATACACCTTTTCGAGGGCGGATGCGGGCGTGCCTTCCAGCAAGGCGACGCGACGGCGCAGGCTCTCGGAGAAGTCCTTGATTTCACCGCGCATGGCGGCTTCGGTGATTTCCGCGACCTTCGGTTTGACGCCGGCCACGCCCGCGATCTCATCAATGCACTCGATGTTGATCAGCGTGGAGTCCATGTCCATTGCCAGGACCTTGCATTGCGACAAGCGCGCGCCGGCCGGAACAAAAGCCGTGTCCACGCCGTGCTGCTCGCCCCACTGGGTCACCTGTGCGCGCGTCTCGTTGTCTTGCGCGACATCTAACAGGCGTGCCGCGGTGGCGCTCAGGTGAACCACACCCTGCGCTTGCGCCAGCGCCGCGACTTGTTCGATTTGGGCGGCGGCCAGGGCAGGGGACTGAATGACGAGATGGATGGTGGACATGGTGTTAATCAGTACGGTGGCGTCGCCGGGACGGCGACGCCAAAAATAGGGGATAGTGCAGCTGCGACCGCCTACGTTGTGTGTTCCATCGGCGAGTCGCTATCGCGGCCTTAAGTCAATGAACGCAGCACAGCGCGTATCGCGTCGGCGCGGGTGGAAACCTTCACGACGGTGAACTCGATGCGCAGCTTGTCTTGGCCCGCAAGTTTAATGTGCCGTTGCTTTTGCACCAACTCGATGATGCGCGCCGGATCCACCGTCGTCTTCGGTCCAAACTGAATCAACGCCTGGCTCTCGCTGGCGTCGATCTTGATGACGCCCAGTGGTTGCGCGGCGAGTCTCAATCGATGCGTGGTCAGCAGCGCCTGAGCCGCTTCAGGCAGCTTGCCAAAGCGGTCGATGAGTTCCTCCTGAATTTGAATCAGATCGTCCTCATCCTTGGCATGCGACAGGCGTTTATAGATCGCCAACCGCGCATGTACGTCGGGGCAGTAATCCGAGGGCAACAGCGCCGGTGTGTGCAGGTTCACCTCGCAGGCGAGGTTAAACGGTGCATCCAGATCGGGTTCTTCGCCCGCCTTGAGTGCGCGCACGGCTTCATTGAGCATCTCGTTGTACATCGAGAAGCCGATTTCCTGGATATTTCCCGACTGCGATTCACCCAAGACCTCGCCCGTGCCGCGGATCTCCAGATCGTGCATGGCCAGATAAAAGCCCGATCCGAGTTCCTCCATCGCCTGAATCGCCTCCAGGCGTTTCTTCGCATTCGACGTGATGGCGTCTTCGCCCGGCGTGAGCAAATACGCATAAGCCTGGTGGTGCGAGCGACCGACCCGACCGCGCAGCTGGTGCAGCTGCGCCAGACCAAAGCGGTCCGCCCGGTGAATCACAATAGTATTGGCACTGGGCACGTCGATACCGGTCTCGATGATGGTGGTGCACAACAGCACGTTAAAGCGCTGCTGATAAAAGCCCTTCATCACCTGTTCCAGTTCGCGCTCGGGCATCTGTCCGTGCGCCACCGCGATGCGAGCCTCGGGGACGAGTTCTTCGAGCCGCGCACGGCGGTTATGGATGGTCTCGACCTCGTTATGCAGGAAATACGCCTGCCCACCGCGCTTCAGTTCGCGCAGGATGGCCTCGCGAATTGTGCTGCCGTCTTCGCGTCGCACAAATGTCTTGATGGCCAGCCGTTTCTGCGGTGCCGTTGCGATGACAGAAAAATCGCGGATGCCTTCGAGCGACATGCCCAACGTACGCGGGATCGGCGTGGCCGTCAGCGTCAGCACATCGACCTCGGCGCGCAGGGCCTTCAAGGCCTCTTTCTGGCGTACTCCAAAGCGATGCTCTTCGTCGATGATGACCAGACCAAGGCGTTTAAATCGCACGTCCTTGGACAGGATCTTGTGTGTGCCGATCACGATGTCGACTCGCCCGTCATTGATGCCGGTAATGGCTTCGGCGACTTCCTTCGAGGAGCGGAAACGCGAAAGCTCGACCACGCGCACCGGCCAGTCGGCAAACCGGTCGGCAAAGGTTTGCGCATGTTGTTCGGCCAGCAGCGTGGTGGGGCATAGCAGGGCGACTTGCTTGCCATTGGCCACAGCCAGAAACGCCGCGCGCAAGGCGACTTCCGTTTTTCCGAAGCCCACATCGCCGCAGACCAACCGATCCATCGGCCGGCCCGAGGTCATGTCGCTGATGACGGCTTGAATCGCGGCGGCCTGATCGGCGGTTTCTTCGAATCCGAAGCCCTCTGCGAATGCCTCGTAGTCGTTGATCGGCAAGTTAAAGGTATATCCCTCGCGCGCCGCGCGTTGGGCATACAGCTCCAGCAGTTCCGCAGCCGTATCGCGCACCTGACGCGCTGCCTTGCGACGCGCTTTATCCCATTGGCCGGTGCCGAGTTGATGCAAGGGGGCAGCTTCCGGGTCCGCGCCGCTATAACGCGCGATGACATGCAACTGAGACACGGGCACATAGAGCGTGCTGCCATTGGCATATTCGAGATGCAGAAACTCCATCTCGCCATCGCCCATGTCCATGCTGATCAGGCCGCGATAACGCCCGATGCCATGCTGGGCGTGCACCACCGGATCGCCCTCGCGCAGCTCGGACAGATCGCGCACCATGGCCTCGACGTCGCTCGCACCTTCTTGTGCGCGCCGGCCGCGTCGAGGCGCCCCGGCGTTACCGGGATACAGGTCGTTTTCGGTGAGGAACAGCACCTCGGCCGAAGGCAGCCCAAAGCCCGCCGTCAGTGGCGCCGCCAGCAATGCGAACGAAGACTGCGAGGCAAGAAAATCTTGGACAGAGTCGGGCTGCGCTTCCGGTGGCAGATCGAACTCGTTGAGCATCTGCACCAGCGTCTCGCGCCGCCCGGCCGAATCGGCGCACAGCAACACGCGCGATTCGCCGCGCTTCAATAGCGCACGCAAGCGAGCGACAGGATCCTCGGCGCGCCGGCTGACACTGACATCGGGCGCGCGAGTGAAGTCGGGATGAGACGCGGCCTCGGTCAAGGCCAGACGCGGAAATGCTTTGAACCGCGCGTGCAGCGCCTCGCTATCGAGAAACAGCGTGGCCGGCGGCAGCACGGGGCGTTCGCGATCGCTCTTTAAAAAGTTGTAGCGGCTGCTCGTATCGTGGCTAAAGCGTTGAACGGCATCGTCGATATCGCCCAGCGTGACCGTGATGGCCTCCTGCGGCAGATAATCGAATAGCGTTGCAGTCTCATCAAAGAACAGCGGCAGGTAATACTCGATCCCCGCGAACGCGATGCCGTTACCGACGTCCTTGTACGGCAGGGCGCGCGAAGGGTCGCCTTCGAAGACCTCGCGAAAACGCGCACGGAACCGATTACGCGCTTCTTCATCCATCGGGAATTCGCGTCCTGGCAACAGCTGGACTTCCCGCACCGGATACAGGCTGCGCTGCGTGTCGACGTCGAAAGCGCGGATGGACTCGATCTCGTCATCGAACAGATCCAGCCGATAGGGCACCGCCGAACCCATGGGAAACAAATCGATCAGGCCGCCGCGCAGACAAAATTCACCAGGCGCCGTGACCTGCGTCACATGCGAATAATTGGCCAACGTCAGCTGCGCGCGTAGCGCGGCTTCGTCCAGACGGTCTTTCTGTTTGAACGAGAAGGTGTAGGCGGCCAAAAACGAGGGCGGAGCCACTCGGTATAAAGCCGTCGTCACAGGCACGAGCAGAACATCTACCGTACGCTGCATGAGCGCGTGCAACGTTTCCAGCCGCTCTGAAACCAGATCCTGATGCGGCGAAAACGCGTCGTAGGGCAGGGTTTCCCAATCGGGCAGTTGCCTGACGCGCAGTCCTGGCGCGAATAAAGGAATCTCGTCGGCGAGGCGCTGCGCTTCTAACGGCGCGGCCGTCAAGACGACGAGGGGACGCCCACTATGGCGAGCAAGATCTCCCAGCAACCAGGCATCGGCCGATCCCGGAGGACGCGGTTGCGCATAGCGCGCGCCGGGTTTGAGGGCGGACAGCGTGGCAGCCGTGGCGGGAATACGCGGGGCCGCGTCGAGGAATGAGGAATCAGGCATCAGGCTGATGATTATAAAATCTCCCGGCCATGACTGAATCTCTAATTGCAATCGTCCCCGCCGCAGGGGTGGGCCAGCGTGCCACGCGCGCGGGGGACCCGGCTGTGCCCAAGCAATATCGCCTGTTGGCGGGTGAGCCGATGCTGCGCCACGCCGTCCGGGCGTTATTGGCTGACCCTCGCATTGCTCGCGTGTTCGTCGCGGTTTCCGAGGGGGATCCTTGGGCCGAGGCGGCGTTGGCGGGTTTACCGCGCACCGAGTGTCGGTCTTGTGGTGGGCCGACTCGGGCGGACACCGTCATGGCGGCGCTTGGGGCCTGCGGTGCGCGCGATAGCGCTTGGGTGTTGGTTCACGATGCGGCGCGACCGGGGTTGCCGGCTGAGGCGCTGGGGCGGTTAATCGACGCCTGCTTGCCTGACGCCGTGGGAGGGCTATTGGCGCAGCCGGTGGCGGACACGGTGAAATCCAGCCGCAGCGCCGAGCAGGGTAGCGCGACCAGGGAGACGTCGGTTGCGCGGGTGCGTGCGACGGTGGACCGCGACGGCTTATGGCTGGCGCAGACGCCACAGATGTTTCGGGCAGGGCAGTTGCGTCAGGCGCTGGCCTACGCGCAGGCGAACGGGGTCAGCGTGACGGATGAGGCGTCTGCGATCGAGGCGAGCGGTCATTCGCCGTTACTGGTGCCGGGGTCGGTCCGTAATTTCAAGGTGACCTGGCCGGACGATTTTGAATTAATGGAAAAATGGCTGTAAGGGCCGGGAGAGTTTGATGAGTTTCCCTTTTCGCGTGGGTCAGGGGTTTGATGTCCATGCTCTGGTGACGGGCCGGCCATTGATTATTGGCGGCGTGACGATTCCTCATACGCACGGGTTGCAAGGGCATTCCGACGCGGACGTGCTGCTGCATGCGGTGACGGATGCCTTATTGGGCGCGGCGGGGTTGGGGGATATCGGGCGGCATTTTCCGGATACCGACCCGGCGTATCGGGGGGCGGATAGTCGCGTGCTTTTACGCGATGCGGTGGCGAAGGTTCGTGCGGCCGGCTGGGTGCCTGTGAATATCGACGCTACCGTGCATGCTCAGGCGCCTAAGATCGGGCCGCATGCGGTGGCGATGGTGGCGAATATTGCTGCGGATGTTGGCATTGATGCGGGGGATGTGAACGTCAAGGCCAAGACGAATGAGCATTTGGGGTATCTGGGGCGTAAGGAAGGGATTGCGGCTACGGTTGTGGCTTTGCTTGCTCGTCAGGGGTGATGGGTCTGGAAATGGGCGGGGGTTGGGGCTCGGTTATTGAAG
>NZ_WSJB01000020.1 GCF_009763255.1 Bordetella sp. 02P26C-1
GCGATGATCTTAGCGACGACGCCGGCGCCGACGGTACGACCGCCTTCACGGATGGCGAAACGCAGACCTTCTTCCATGGCGATCGGAGCCAACAGCTTGACGCTCATCGACACGTTGTCGCCCGGCAGAACCATTTCCTTGTCCTTGGGCAGCTCGATCGAGCCGGTCACGTCCGTCGTACGGAAGTAGAACTGCGGACGATAGCCGTTGAAGAACGGCGTGTGACGGCCACCTTCTTCCTTGGACAGAATGTACACCTCGGCGGTGAACTCGGTGTGCGGGGTGATCGAACCGGGCTTGGCCAGAACTTGACCACGCTCGACGTCTTCACGCTTGGTGCCGCGCAGCAGAATACCCACGTTGTCGCCAGCTTGACCTTGGTCGAGCAGCTTGCGGAACATTTCCACGCCCGTGCAGGTCGTCTTGACCGTCGGCTTGATACCAACGATTTCGATTTCTTCGCCGACTTTGATGATGCCGCGCTCGACGCGACCCGTCACCACCGTACCACGACCCGAGATCGAGAACACGTCTTCGACCGGCATCAGGAACGCGCCGTCAACAGCACGCTCAGGCGTCGGGATGTAGGAGTCCAGCGCTTCGGCCAGAGCCAGAATCGCCTTCTCGCCCAGCTCGCCCTGGTCGCCTTCGAGGGCCAGCTTGGCCGAACCCTTGATGATCGGGGTGTCGTCGCCCGGGAAGTCGTACTTCGACAGCAGTTCGCGAACTTCCATTTCCACCAGCTCGAGCAGCTCGGCGTCATCAACCATGTCGGCCTTGTTCAGGAACACGATGATGTACGGCACGCCAACCTGACGGCTCAGCAGAATGTGCTCACGCGTTTGCGGCATCGGACCGTCAGCGGCCGAGCAAACCAGGATCGCGCCGTCCATTTGCGCCGCGCCCGTGATCATGTTCTTCACATAGTCAGCGTGGCCCGGGCAGTCAACGTGGGCGTAGTGGCGGTTCGCCGTTTCGTATTCCACGTGTGCGGTGTTGATCGTGATACCACGAGCCTTCTCTTCCGGGGCCGCGTCGATCTGGTCGTAGCCGCGAGCTTCGCCGCCGAATTGCTTCGACAGCACCGTCGTGATGGCTGCCGTCAACGTGGTTTTGCCGTGGTCAACGTGACCAATCGTACCCACGTTCACGTGCGGCTTGGTACGTTCAAACTTGCCTTTTGCCATG
>NZ_WSJB01000021.1 GCF_009763255.1 Bordetella sp. 02P26C-1
GGGCTACGCTGGGCTTGGTAGCGCGGCGGGGGGAGGCTTTGCGTGAATTGGCGGATTCCTTGCCAGGCGAGCATCGGTGTTATGCGCTGGATGTGCGTGACCGCGCGGCATTGCACGCGGCGGCGGAGGATTTTCTGGCGGCGAATGGCGGCCGGGTGGATGTGGTGATCGCCAGTGCGGGGATCAGTGCGGGCACGTTGACGGAACATGTCGAAGATTTCGAGGTGTTCAAAGCGATCGTGGATACGAATCTGCTGGCGACGGTGGCGACGTTCGAGCCGTTCATTGGGGCGATGAAGCAGGCGCGTAGTGGGCGATTGGTGGGGATTGCGAGCGTGGCGGGAATCCGAGGGCTGCCGGGGGCGGGGGCTTATAGCTCGTCCAAGGCGGCGGTGATCGCGTATTGCGAGAGCTTGCGGTTGGAGATGGCCACGGCCGGGGTCCGAGTGGTGACGATTGCGCCGGGGTATATACGGACGGCGATGACGGAGAAGAATCCGTATTCGATGCCGTTCTTGATGGATGCCGATGCGTTTGCGGCGCGGGCTCAGGTGGCGATTGAACGGGGGACGTCTTATACGGTGATCCCGTGGCAGATGGGGGTGGTGGCGCGGTTGATGCGGTTGTTGCCTAACTGGGTGTATGACTTGGCGGCTCGAGGGGCGCCGCGTAAGCCTCGGGTGGGGCAGAGGTGATTAGGGCGGTGTTGGAGCCGTGGGTGTCGTGCTATTGACGTCCCGGCCGTTGGCCTGAGGGGCACACCGGCCCTGTTGCAGCGGCTCGGCCCACGAGCAGGGGCCTCGGTCGCCTGCGGCGACTTCCCGCCGCTCAACGGGCCAGTGTGCCCCTCAGGCCAACGGCCGGGACTGCGGTGGTGGCAGGCGGGGGCTGGTGGGCTTGTTGTTTGGCATCAATTGTTGAATTTGGTGTTGGAGAATGCAGCGATAGGAGGGTGGTATGCGGGTCACGGTGAATTTGGACAGCGAGCTGATCGCAAAGGCGCGCGACTTTTCCGGCATTCAGGATGTGTCGGCTTTGCTTCAGCAGGCATTAAAGCGAATGGTCGAGATGGAAGCGTCGCGTCGGTTGGCGCGGATGGGCGCAGCGTGCCCTGACCTCACTCACACTAGACGGCGTCAGGCCGTGCCCGGCGATGATATTGGTTAAGCAAACGGCACCTTGAGGTGCCGTTTTCACACAGCGTTACTGCGAGCGCGCATCGCTTCCGCGTAAGCAGGCACCCTTGGTATTCGCCTTCAGGGCACGATATCGCTGGTCGATTCGGCCTCCAGGTGCGACACGTCGCCCCAATCCAGAACCTGCCATTTACGACCCTCGACGGCGATTCGGTTGATGCTGGCGTTCAGTAACGGCACGGGGCGATGGGCGTCTAGCGCGACGCCATTGGCGTGGCGCCAGATGATGTCGAGCACGCCGCCGTGGGTGACGGCCAGGACGCGTTCGTTTTCGTGACGTTGGGCGAGGTCGTTGACGGTAGCCAGCACGCGGGATTGAAACTGGCCTAGGGATTCGCCGCCTTCGATCGGGCGATTGGGGTCGCGGCTGCGGCGGGCGGCGGCGGCTTCGGGGGCGAGTTCGTCGATGCGGCCGAGATCCAGGCCTTCGAGGATGCCGTAGCAGCGTTCGCGCAGGCCGGGCTCGGTGCGGATGCGCAGCTCGAGAGCCGTAGAAATGGGTTCGGCGGTGGTATGAGCGCGTTGGAGATCGCTGCTATAGAGTGCGTCGAACTTCGTGTCCAGGGTCGCGATGCGGGCGGCGAGTTGGGCGGCTTGGTCGACGCCGGCGTCGTTCAGTGCGATGTCTTTCCAGCCTTGCAGGCGGCCTTCGCGGTTCCAGGCGGTTTCGCCGTGGCGGATAAACCAGATTTCTGTCATGCCAATGCTTGGTGAGGGTGGGGGTCGGCGCGGCGCGCTTTCCAGATGTTTTGCATGAGAGAGCTTAACGCGACTAGCACGGGTTCGCTGGCGCGTTCGTTGGAAATCATGAATCCAAGGATGGCGTCCGCGCGTGCCTGGCCCCAGACGATGAAATCGCCAGCGGCCGCACCGGCCATCGCGATTTCTTCGCGGATAAGGGCGCAGCCCGCGCCGGCTCGGACAAGGGCGTTCAGGTTCGCTTGGTCGTCGTGTTGCATGACGACGCGGGGTGCGAGGCCGTGGCGTTCGAACATGTCGCGTAGCAGCAGGTGCGTATGGCACCCGGCGGGGCCGTCGAGCCAGGGGAGTTGAGCGACGTCGCGCCAGCCCCCGCGTTTTAGCGCGGTGGCCAGGCCCGCGGGCATGGCGATGCGGTAGCGGACGCTGCGCAAGGGCAGCCAGTGTGTGCCGCGCGGCGGATTGACCACGATGGTCAGCGCGGCGTGCAGGCGGCCGGTGCTGACGGTTTCGTGCAGTTGTAGGGCCGATAGGGTGACGGTTTTCAGCTCGATCAGTGGCAGTTGGTCCCGTACCGCGGCGGCGAGTTCGCCGAGCCTGAGGAAATCGGGTTGCTCGCTGGGAATGCCCAGCTCCACGATGCCGTGCAAGCTACCTTGCAAGTGTTGGGCCTCGGCTTTGAGCTGCGCACCGAGCAAGAGCAGCGATTCGGCGGTCGGTAGCAGGGCTTCGCCGGCCTTGGCCAAGGCCAGCCGGCCGCCCGTGCGATCAAAGAGCGCGACGCCCAGGCTTTGTTCTAGCGCCTTGATTTGCGCGGTGACGGCAGGCTGGGTGATGGATAGTGCGTCCGCGGCCTTGGTCAGGTTGCCCAACCGGGCAACCGTGACGAAGGCGCGAATTTGATAAATTTCCATGTCGGCAATTATGCCGGCAGCAAACGTATCTGCGATGGCTCCAAACCGATGGATACAGGGGCGCCCACGGGGAACGGGGACAGTCCTGCTAAATGGGACTGATCCGCGGTCACCCGATGCTCGCCGACCTGGACTTGGTAACGCGTGAATTCACCCAGGAATTCGCTGGCTTCAACCACGCCGGGCAGCCAAACGTAACGCGCGTCGCCCAGGCCGTCGGCCATGTCGATATGGACGGTATGCGGCCGGAAACTGGCGGCGAGCCGTTCGCCCGCAGGGGGCTCGCTGACCAGCGGTAATTGCAGATCGCCGACACCGGCGACATTGAGCACGACGTTGCTGCTGCTGCGCTCGCGCACGGTGCCTTCCAGTACATTCATCGTGCCGACGAAGTTCGCGACGAAACGGTTGACCGGGTAATCGAACAGGGTGGTGGGCGCGCCTATCTGCTGGACTACGCCGTGGTCCATGACCGCCATGCGATCGGCCGTGGTCATTGCTTCTTCCTGGTCGTGCGTGACGAAAATCGTGGTGATGCCCAGGCGACGTTGCAGGCTAAGCAGGTCCTGGCGCATTTGCACGCGCAGCTTTTTATCGAGGTTGGACAAGGGCTCATCGAGCAGCAGCACTTGCGGCTCGATGACGATGGTGCGTGCCAGCGCAACGCGTTGCTGCTGGCCGCCCGACAATTGATTGGGCCGGCGGTTGGCATACTGGGACAGGCCTACCAGGTCGAGCGCGGCTTCGACCTTGTCGCGGATCTCAGCGCGGGGCAGCCGGCGTTCAACCAGACCGAAGGCGACGTTGTCCCACACAGTCATGTGCGGCCACAGCGCGTAGTTCTGAAACACCATGCCGATATTGCGACCCCAAGGCGGCGTGCCGCTGATGTCTTTGCCGTCCACCAGCAGTTGCCCGTGGCTGTGCTGATTGAAGCCGGCAATCAGGCGTAGCAAGGTCGATTTGCCCGAGCCCGAGGGGCCCAGCAGCGCAAAAAATTCGCCGGGTTCGATGTAGATGTTGATGTCTTTCAGCACCTCGGTCTTGCCATAGGAGAGCCGGACGTTGCGGCATTCGACGCTGACTTTTTTCATTCTGTTCCCTCGTTGCGTGCGGGTCGCTGGCGCGCAGAGGCGCGTTCGACCAGCAGGTGCGAAATGTATGTACCGATACCGACAGCGACCACGGCGAGTACCCCCAGGGCCGCGCCCGGGCCGCGTCCGGCCGCGCTTTGCATGTAGAGATAAATGCCGTAGCTCATGGGCGCCTGACTGTCACGCGTGACCAGCATGATGGTGGCCGAGAGCTCCACGGCTGCGGTGACAAAGCTCGTGACGAATCCCGCCAGCATGCCTCCAGCCATCAGCGGCACCACGACGCGCCGGATAGTGCGCAGGCGGTTCGCGCCCAGCGATTCGGCGGCTTCCTCCAACGACACATTGATCTGCTGCAAGGCGGCCACGCACGAGCGCAACGCATACGGCAGTCGCCGCACGGAGTACGCGATCATGATCAATAGCCACGACGAGGTGATCAGCGTGCCCGTCAGCGGGAATTCCCAGCCGCGGAAGGTACGCAGCATGCCTATGGCCAACACGATGCCGGGGATGGCGAGCGCGGCCGATGCGAGAAAATCCAGCCATTGCCGCGCCGGTAGCCGCGTGCGCAGCATCAGATACGCGATCGCCGTACCCAAGATCACGTCCACGCCAGCCGCCAATCCGCAATACAACAGCGTATTGGTGATCATGCCGTGCGAATCGCTGAACACGGCAGCGTAATGTTCCAGCGTAAAGCCATCGGGCAGCGGCGCGTAACTCCATACGGTGGCCAGCGACAGCAACAGCACGCCGATGTGGGGCGACAACACCAACAACAGCACCAGCGTGATCCAGCCATAGGCGAGCACGCTTTCGGCCGGCTTGAGCCGCCGTTTTTGAATGGAGCTGCCGCCTTTTTGCAGCGTGGAGTAGTCCTTGCCCTTGAGCACCCGTGCCGATAACCATAACGCGAGTATCGAGAAGCCAATCATGATGACGCTGATCACATATCCCAGAGGATCTTCCAGGCCCACTTGGGTGATGCGCAGATACGCTTGCGGCGCCAGCATGTTGGTCGTGCCCAGTACTAGCGGCGTGCCGAGGTCATCGAAGACTTTGACGAAGACCAACGATGTGCCCGCGACGTAGCCTGGCAGGGCCAGTGGGAAAATAATGCGGCGAAATAGCCTGAAACCCCGTGAGCCCAGGTTAAACGCCGCCTCTTCCATGGAGCCGTCGATATTCCTCAGCGCCACCACCAGGTTCATCAGGATGAACGGGAAGTAGTGAATCGATTCGACGAAAATCACACCATTGAGGCCTTCCATGAACGGCAGTGTGAAATCGAACCAGTCAGACAATAAGAGGTTCACGCTGCCGGAGCGGCCGAATATCAATTGCATGGCCACCGCACCCACGAAGGGCGGCATGATCAGTGGCAGTACCCCTAAGGTCTGAATAATGAGCGCGCCTCGGAATTCGAAGCGCACGGTGAAATAAGCCAGCGGAATGGCGATCAGCGAAGCAATCAGTGCTGACCATCCCGCGACATAAAGACTATTGAAAAAGGCCTCCTGCATCAGAGGCTGGGCGAAAAACGCCCCAAAGTGGCCTAAGGTAAAACTCCCGTCCGCATTGACAAAGGCGCTATAGAAAACGGTGCCAACCGGGACGATTAAGAAGAGTCCAAGAAAGGCCAGCACCAATAGCGCGGTCAATAGCGGTCCCGCCGGCAGGCGCGAGCGGCTCGCAAAGGTCATTAAATGCTCCAGAGGCCCCGCGGCGTCACGACGCGGAACGAGGAATTCAGAAAGTATTGCGCACGAGGTCCGTGGCCGCGATGACATGCGTCCGCGCCCACGGGGCAATGCCCGTGGGCGTGACCGTTAATCGGCTGTCGTAGCTGCGGTGTGCGCGTGACGTCTCTACAGCAACAGCGGTGCTACAGGGCAGCCGCTTCGCGCGCTAGCTTGACCGCCTCTTCGTAGTTGGCGCGCGCTTTACCGCTCCATTCGCCTTCGAGTTGCGAGATTTGCTGGCTCGCGGAAGCGTCTTTCTTGTCGCGTAGGAAGATCGCCAGGAACTCGGGATCATTAACGGCCTTGGCGTCGATTAACGGCGACCATGCCAGTTTGCGGGCCTGATCGAGCAACTCGGCGGCTTTGCCGGATTGCGCTTTGTCTCCGAGTTTTTGTTCGGCGTCGTAGATCGCCTTGGTCGCGGCCTGCAGTTCCTTCAGCCGGAAGGTGATGGTTTGATCGAAAAGCGTTTGCACAACGTAGTAACGCTTCTGCGACAGTTCGGCATCGAAATGCACCTTGCTGCGCTCGGCCAGAACGGTGGGGTCGGGGTAGCCGTCGGGGATCTTGTCGCCCAGGTCCTTATACGGGAGTACCGGCAAGCGCGAGATCTTGGGTTCGAGCAACAGTTCCTGGCCGCGCTTGCTCAGCGTGAAGGCGATGAACTTCTTGCCTTCTTCGGTGTTCTTGGCGCCGGCAATCAATGCGATGTTGGCCGGCACGATGGCCGTTTCGGTTGGGTAGACGAATTCGACGGGGAATTTCGAGTATTTGCTCGACAGGCCAAAGAAATCGATCACCGGCCCGGCGCCGAATTGACCGTTGTTGACGCCATCGGGTACGCCAAACGAGCGTTCCGTCATTTGGCTGGCGTTGCCGGACATGCGGATCAACGTGCGCCAACCCTCGTCCCAGCCTTCGCCCTGCAAAATGGTCTCGACGGTCAGGTGCATGGTTCCCGAGCGGGAAGGCGAGGTCATCCCGACATGACCAAACCATTCCGGAGCGAGCAGGTTTTTCCATTCCGCGGGCGGCGGCAATTTATGCGCCTTGATATAGCGGGTGTTGTACATGATGCCGTACCCCGCCAGCGCTTGTCCCAAGTACATCCCGCCGGGGGCGTTGATCGGATAGCTCCCGATCTTGTCCGGGACTTCCGGATTGGCGACATCGGCGGCCGAGGCCAGCAGCTTGTCGCGGCCCAGGACCTCGAACGCGTCTGGTGCGCTTGCCCAGAATACCTCTGGGCGCTGGCCCTCTGGGGTTTCTTTGACGAAGGCGATGCCCGATACCGTGTTCTTGTTCAAGATTTCCAGCGTAATGCCGGGATTGGCTTTCTCGAAGGCGGACTTATACGCCTGGGTCAGATCTTTTGGGAACGAGGTAATCACGGTCACGGTGCCAGCCAGCGCCGGGCCACACACCGCCAACAAAGCCCCCGCGAGGGCAGTGCGCATCTTGGACATGTCAGTCTCCGTTGTGTTTTGAGTGTCCGCACAAAGTAGCCACGCGATCGTTGCTCGTCCAATCATAAATTTTGATGTGGGTCATCAAAAGGAGCCCTAGACCTGTTGCCGCGGGCATCACCGGATTGCCGAGACCGGCGCCCGCCCCTACACTTCGCCCGCCGATTAATTAATCCTGTTTCGTCACAGGCGATTTCATGTCGAATTCTTATTTTCCGCGTTGGAAACGGGTCGATGACTCCGTGCCAGGCATAGTAGTAGGCCCGGAAGACCGATTGTCCGGACCCAAAAACGTCGCGATGGGCGTGCAGCACGTGGTGGCCATGTTCGGCTCCACCGTGTTGGCACCCTTGCTCATGGGCTTTGATCCGAACGTCGCGATCTTGATGTCCGGTGTAGGCACGCTGATCTTCTTCCTATTTGTCGGCGGGCGCGTGCCGAGTTATCTGGGATCGAGCTTTGCCTTCATTGGCGGCGTGGTGGCGGTTACTGGCTATGCGGGATCGGGGCCGAATCCAAACATTGGCGTGGCATTGGGCGCGATCATTGCCTGCGGGCTGGTTTATGCGCTCATTGGCTTGATCGTGGCGGGCGCCAGCTCGCGCGGTGGCGGCGGCGCGGCGTGGATTGAAGCCCTGATGCCTCCCGTGGTGACGGGGGCGGTCGTGGCCGTTATCGGACTGAATCTCGCGCCTATCGCTGTCAAAGGCGCGATGGGCGGATCGGGCTTTGAAACCGCCATGGCGATAGTGACCGTGTTGTGCGTGGGCGCGATCGCGGTCTACACCCGCGGCACGATTCAGCGTCTTTTGATCCTGATTGGCCTCTTGCTGGCATGTGTGATCTACGGGATTTGCGCCAACGGACTCGGCATGGGCAAGCCCATCGATTTCTCCGGTGTTGCCGCCGCGGATTGGCTGGGCTTGCCCCATTTCGCCGCGCCGGTATTCCGCGCCGACGCCATGGGCCTGATCGTGCCGGTCGCCATTATTCTGGTGGCCGAGAACTTGGGCCATATCAAGGCTGTCAGCGCCATGACCGGCCAGAACCTCGACCGTTATATGGGGCGCGCGTTCATCGGCGACGGTGTGGCGACCATGGTCTCGGGCGCCGTCGGGGGGACGGGAGTGACGACTTACGCCGAAAACATCGGTGTCATGGCAGTCACGCGGATTTACTCGACCTTGGTTTTCCTGGTGGCGGCGTTTATTGCCATTCTGCTCGGTTTCTCGCCCAAGTTCGGCGCGCTGATTCAGACCATTCCGAGCCCGGTGCTGGGCGGCATGTCGGTGGTGGTGTTTGGCCTGATCGCCGTGGCCGGCGCGCGTATCTGGGTCGTCAACCAGGTCGATTTCAGCGATAACCGTAATCTCATCGTGGCTGCCGTCACGCTCGTACTGGGCGCGGGCGATTTCACCGTGAAGCTGGGCGACTTCACCTTGGGGGGCATCGGAACCGCTACCTTCGGCGCCATCATTCTGTACGCATTGTTGCGTCGCAATGCACGTCGCATCATCTAAGCGTGACTCCAGGCGGTGGGGGATCGGGCTGCGCATGACAGGTGCCTGAACGGCTTGCAATTCCGCCGGAATTTCCCCACAATGAGGCCTTGCTTGCCCCGGTTCCAACCCGAGCCGGGGTTTTGTTTTGGTCTTCGCCCTACCGACCTGCGCGTAGGGGATAGCCAAAACCTCAGGTCGAAAGCCCCCAGTTGTCATTGGGTTCGATTCCGCTTTCGCCTGATCGATCTTTAGTGGTTGTCATAGGCTCGTCCCGCCCGCGCGGCGCTGACTGATGCCTGATTGCAATTTTTTACCGAAACGTCCCGTTCGGGGCGTTTTTCACTTTTTGTTTGGGAAACGACATGTCTGCCATTCCTCTGACCGCGCGCGGCGCCGAGCGTCTGCAAGCCGAATTGCACAGGCTGAAAACCATTGAACGCCCCGCCGTGATCAACGCCATTGCCGAGGCACGCGCCCAGGGTGATCTGTCGGAAAACGCCGAGTACGACGCCGCCCGTGAACGCCAGGGCTTTATCGAAGGCCGCATCGCCGAACTCGAAGGCACGCTTTCCAACGCGCACATCATCAATCCCGCCGAGCTCGATGCCGAAGGGCGCGTCGTGTTTGGCGCAACGGTCGATATCGAGGACCTGGAATCGGGCGAGCGCCTGACCTATCAGATCGTGGGCGACCTGGAAGCCGACATCAAGGCCAATCTGATTTCGGTCTCCAGCCCCGTCGCACGCGCCCTGATCGGCAAGTCCGAGGCCGATGTGGTCGAGGTCAAGGCGCCCTCGGGCATTCGCGAATACGAAATCCTGAGCGTACGCTACGCTTAATTGATACGCCTGAAAGCAAAACGCGCCCCGCCAGGGGCGCGAAGCTACGGCGCAAGCTGACCTGATGCCAGGTCAGCTTTATTTTTGTTGTTAACGCTTGGTGGTCTTGCGACCCGCCGAGGCACGCAGGCCGCGCGCGCCGGCACGCAGGCTCAAGGCACTGCCGGAACGGCGCGGGATGCCGTGGGCCGGGGTTTTCTTGGTCGTCGGGCGCGCGGGACGGCCGGCGTCGTTGAGGTCACGGCGGCTGAACGATTTGGCCGGCGGCTCGGCGGCGGCAGGCTTGCGAGCCGGGGCGCGTCGCTTGGACAAGGTCTTGCCTTCGGCCGCGAGCTTCTTGGGCGTATGCGGCTCGGAAGGCTTGCGGCGCAACGGTGTGCTCTCGGTCGGCTCGGAGGCTGTTACATTACCGGGCAGCGGGCGGAACAAAATCAGGATCTTACCCAGGTGGTGGACGGCCGCGCACGACAGCGTGTCGCAGATCGTCGCCAGCATGGCCTCGCGCTCGTCGCGGTCGCTACCGCCGGCGCGTACCTTGATCAGCCCATGCGACGTCAGGGCACGGTCGATTTCTTTCAGGACCGCGTCGGTCAGCCCGTTGTCGCCGATCAGGACGACCGGGTGGAGCGGGTGGGCGGCCGAGCGCAACTCGCTGCGCTCGCGTGAGGTGAGTTCTAATATAGGCATGCGTGGAATTGTACGGTAATGGCCAAAAAGAAATTCTCTAAAGACTGGATTCACCAGCACATCAACGACCCTTATGTGAAGATGGCGCAACAAAAGGGTTACCGGGCGCGCGCCGCCTTTAAACTCATCGAGATCGTCGATACCGAGAAACTATTGCGCCGCGGGGATATCGTGGTGGATCTGGGCTCGGCGCCGGGCAGTTGGTCGCAAGTCGCACGCGAGCGTCTGGCCGGCCCCGGGGGTGTGGTCGATGGTCGTATTATCGCGCTGGATCTGCTTCCCATGGAACCCATCGCCGGGGTGGAATTTATCCAGGGCGATTTTCGTGAAGACGAGGTCTTGGAACAATTGCAACAGTTGGTGGGCGGCAAGCCTGTCGACCTTGTGATTTCCGACATGGCCCCCAATCTATCAGGCGTGGGTAGCGCCGATTCAGCCCGCATTCAACACGTATGCGAGCTGGCGATGGAATTTGCGTGCAACCATCTCAAGCCCGATGGGGCGTTGATTGTCAAAGCCTTTCACGGCAGCGGATTTTCGCAAATTGTGCAAAGCTTCAAACAGCGCTTCAAACGGGTGGTCGAGCGTAAACCTAAAGCCTCGCGGGATAAGTCCTCCGAAACCTTTTTGGTCGCGCGTGATCTGAAGTTGTAATTATTAGCGGTGATTCACCCAGCGCGTTTCGGATCGCCAGGCGTAATTGGTCCCGACAGGGTAGAATGAACTATTGACATACTTGTGACTGTGCCATATACGCGGGGGCGCGGTTGCCGGTCGGAATCAAAAGCGGGAGATCGACCTTTGAACAACTCTTTTTCTAAAGTCGCGGTCTGGATGGTGATCGCACTGGTCCTGTTCACGGTATTCAAACAGTTCGATGGGCGTACGCAATCGCAAGACGGCGTGAGCTACACCCAGTTCATGGATGATGCCAAGGCAGGCCGTATTCGCAAAGTCGACGTGCAGGGCGACGTCTTGTATGTCACGCCGGATACAGGGCGGTCCTATAGCCTGACGTCGCCGGGCGACATCTGGATGGTTTCCGATCTGCTGAAGTACGGCGTGGACGTCTCGGGCAAGGCGCGCGAAGAACCGTCGCTGTTGATGAGCATTTTCGTCTCCTGGTTCCCCATGCTGCTGTTAATCGGCGTCTGGGTGTTCTTCATGCGACAGATGCAGGGAGGCGGCAAGGGCGGCGCATTCAGCTTCGGCAAATCCCGCGCGCGCATGCTGGACGAGAACACCAACCAGATCACCTTTGCCGACGTCGCCGGTTGCGACGAGGCCAAGGAAGACGTCCAGGAACTGGTCGATTTCCTGCGTGATCCCAGCAAATTCCAAAAGCTGGGTGGCCGCATTCCTCGTGGCGTGCTGATGGTCGGTTCGCCCGGTACCGGTAAGACGCTGCTGGCCAAAGCCATCGCCGGCGAAGCCAAGGTGCCGTTTTTCAGTATCTCCGGTTCCGACTTCGTGGAAATGTTCGTCGGGGTGGGCGCCGCCCGTGTTCGCGACATGTTCGAGAATGCGAAAAAGCATGCGCCTTGCATCATCTTTATCGACGAAATCGACGCCGTGGGCCGCCAACGTGGCGCGGGTCTGGGCGGTGGTAACGACGAACGCGAACAGACCTTGAACCAGATGCTGGTGGAAATGGACGGCTTTGAGTCCGGCCAGGGCGTGATCGTGATCGCCGCCACCAACCGTCCCGACGTGCTGGATCCGGCGCTGTTGCGTCCGGGCCGTTTCGACCGTCAAGTCGTGGTGCCGCTGCCGGACATCCGTGGCCGCGAGCAGATTTTGCGCGTGCATATGCGCAAGGTGCCTCTGGCGACCAACGTCGATGCCAGCATCCTGGCGCGTGGTACGCCGGGTTTCTCGGGTGCGGATTTGGCTAACCTGGTTAACGAGGCCGCGCTCTTTGCCGCGCGCCGCAATGGCCGCACCGTCGATATGACGGACTTCGAGAAAGCCAAGGACAAGATCATCATGGGCGCCGAGCGTCGCTCGATCGTCATGCCCGAAGAGGAACGCAAGAACACCGCGTACCACGAATCCGGTCATGCCATCGTCGCGCGCATGCTGCCCAAGACGGACCCCGTGCACAAAGTCACCATCATCCCGCGTGGCCGTGCGCTGGGCGTGACGATGCAACTGCCCGAAAGCGATCGCTACAGCATGGATAAGGAACGCCTGCTGAACACCATCGCCGTGTTGTTCGGTGGCCGCATCGCCGAAGAAATCTTCATGAACCAGATGACGACCGGCGCCTCGAACGACTTCGAACGCGCTACCGCCATCGCCCGCGACATCGTGACCCGTTACGGGATGACCGATGAGCTTGGGCCCATGGTTTATGCGGAAAACGAAGGCGAGGTGTTCCTCGGACGTAGCGTGACGAAAACCACGCATATGTCCGAAGCCACGATGCAGAAGGTCGACAACGAAATCCGTCGCATTATTGACGAGCAGTATGGCGTCGCGCGCAAGATCCTCGAAGACCATCGCGATATGGTCGAAGCGATGACAGCCGCTCTGCTCGAATGGGAAACCATCGACGCGGATCAGATCGAAGACATCACCTCCGGTCGGCCGCCGCGTCCGCCGAAGGTCCCGCAAGGGCCCGCCGACGGTACCGACACCCCGCCGCCCTCGGCTGGTGTGGCGACGGGCAGCAGCTCGCCGGCTGCCGTGTAAGTTCTGTTCCCTGCGTGTTTTCCTATGGTTGACACTCTTCTGTGCGGGCGCTTTGAGCTGAGTCTCGAGCGCCCGCTCGTCATGGGTATCGTGAACATCACGCCCGACTCGTTCTCTGATGGCGGGCAGCATGCCGACACCGACGCGGCCGTGCGTCACGCGCATAGGCTGATCGAAGAGGGCGCGCACATACTGGATCTGGGTGGCGAGTCCACCCGGCCCGGGGCCGAGCCGGTTCCCGCGCAAGCCGAATTGGCGCGTTTGTTGCCCGTGATCGAGGCGCTGCGCGACTGTGGCGTTCCTCTGTCGGTCGATACCTTCAAGCCTGAGGTCATGCGCGCGGTGCTGGATGCGGGCGCCGACATGATCAACGACATCTACGGGTTCCGCCAGCCGGGCGCGATCGAGGCCGTCGCCGATTCGCGTTGCGGATTATGTGTGATGCACATGAAAGGCGAGCCGGGCACGATGCAGCTCGCGCCGGAATATGACGACCTGATGGGCGAGATCCACGATTTTCTGGTCGCGCGCGTGGCGCAGTTGCAAGCCGCCTCGGTCGATGCGCGGCGCATCGTTCTGGATCCTGGCTTCGGCTTTGGCAAGACCGCCGACCACAACTATCAATTACTGCACGGTCTTTCCGACCTGTGTCTTACCGGTTACCCCCTCCTGACAGGACTTTCACGCAAACGCATGATTGGCGATGCGACGGGCAAACCCGTCGGCGACCGGCTTGCCGGCAGCGTCGCCGGGGCGTTGGCGTGCGTCGCGCGCGGGGCAGCGATTGTGCGCGTGCATGACGTCGCGCCTACCGTCGATGCGTTAAAAGTCTGGGAAGCAGCCGATCAAGGAGCTATTCGAGCATGAGTCAGCGCAAGTATTTTGGAACGGACGGCGTCCGTGGGGAAGTCGGTGGCGAAGTCATCAATGCCGCCTTCGCGCTGCATCTGGGTTTTGCGGCAGGGCGCGTGCTGATGCGTCACTATGGTGCGCGCGGCACAGGCCGGCCCCAGGTGGTCATCGGCAAAGACACGCGGATCTCGGGCTATATGCTGGAATCGGCGCTGGAAGCCGGCTTGTCCGCCGCGGGCGTTGACGTATTGCTGGCTGGGCCGCTGCCCACGCCCGCCATCGCGTATCTGACACGCGCGCTGCGCCTGGTGGCGGGTATCGTCATCAGCGCCTCGCATAATCCCTATCAGGACAACGGCATCAAGTTCTTCTCGTCTCAGGGTATGAAACTGCCCGACGAGATCGAATCTGAAATCGAAGCCGCCCTTGATGAACCGCTGGGCTGCGTGACTTCCGAAGCCCTGGGACGCGCGCGCCGCATGCAGGATGTGCAAGGGCGTTATATCGAGTTCTGCAAGAGCACGTTCCCCCACGAATTGGATTTGAACGGTCTGAAGATCGTTGTCGATGCCGCCCATGGCGCGGCGTACAACGTCGCGCCGCATGTGTTCCGTGAACTCGGGGCCGATGTGCATGCCATTGGCGTGTCGCCCGATGGTTTCAATATCAACGAGGGCGTGGGCGCGCTACACCCCGAGTCCTTGGCCAAAGTCGTCAAGGAACGCGGCGCCGACCTCGGTATTGCGCTCGACGGCGACGCCGACCGTCTGCAGATGGTCGACGGCGACGGCCGGATCTACAACGGTGACGAACTCTTGTACGCCATCGTGCGCGACCGCATGACGCAAGGACCGGTCGAAGGCGTGGTGGGCACGCTGATGACCAACTACGGCTTTGAATTGGAAATGCAGCGCCTGGGCGTGGGTTTCGAGCGTGCCAAGGTCGGCGACCGCTACGTGATGGAGCGTATGCAGGCGCGCGGCTGGTTGTTTGGCGGTGAGAGCTCGGGCCATTTGCTTTGCCTGGATCGTCACACCACCGGCGACGGCATCATTGCCGCGCTGCAGGTGTTGACCGCCATGCGTCGCAGCGGCGAGAGCCTCGCTGCATGGGTGCGCGAGCTGCGCATGTACCCGCAGAAAATGATCAACGTGCCCTGGACGCCGGGCAAGGACTGGTCCTCTCATGATGGGCTCGTGACGGCGCAACGCGAGGTCGAAAAGGAACTCGCGGGACGTGGCCGGGTACTCATTCGCGCGTCCGGTACCGAGCCGAAGTTGCGTTTGATGGTCGAGGCCGAGGACGCCGCATTGGCGACGTCATGCGCCGAGAAGCTGGCGGCCAGCCTGGGCTGAGCGGACCGGCTTGTGCAGTCAGGGGCTGGTTCCTGCAACAGGACCGGCCCCTCGTTTATGCAAACACCTTCAACGTCATTCCATATTTCCGCCCGGATAGCGACCGCTGGGCGGGCGTACACTCACAGTCATGCCATATTTGCGTCAGAAGCCTGACATATCCCGCCTGCACACTGTCTCGATGGTAAGGAGTCTTGTGCGATGCTTGAGTTAGGACGTGTGGACGCCCGCAAGGGCGCAGCACAGTGGGCTGGATCGTCCGCGCCGGTTTATGTGGTTGGCCTCGCCCGCACGGCCGAAGAAATCGAAGAGATTCAGCGCCTGCGTTTTACCGTGTTCACCGAAGACATGGGCGTCGTGTTCCCCGAGGAAAACGAGGGCTTGGACCAGGACCGCTACGATCCCTGGTGTGAACACTTGATGGTGCGTGAGCTGGATACCGGCCGGGTAGTGGGGGGATATCGCATCCTGACGCCGGAAAAGGCACGCGAGGCCGGTGGCTATTATTCCGAATCCGAGTTCGATCTGTCCGGGCTCGCGGCGTTGCGCCATGATCTGGTGGAAGTCGGCCGTTCCTGCACGCATGCGGATTTTCGCAATGGCGCGGTCATCATGTTGTTGTGGTCCGGGCTGTCCGAATTCATGCGGCGCGGCGGCTATCGCTATATGCTGGGCTGCGCGAGCGTCAGTTTGCGAGACGATGGCGTGACGGTCGCCGAGGTCTGGCGTAATGTGGCGAGCCACCTGCAGGACCCGACGTTGCCGCGTATCCAGCCGCTATTCCGTTATCCCGTGGAACGGCTCAATAGCACCTTGCCCGGGCGCGTCCCCCCGCTTATCAAGGGCTATCTCAATCTGGGCGCCCGTATCTGCGGCGAGCCCGCCTGGGATCCGGATTTCAACGCCGCCGATTTTCCGGTATTGCTGGATATGACGCAGATGAACCGCCGATACCGGCGTCATTTCGGGCTGGATGTCGCGTGAGCCATCCACGCTGAACGTCCTGTCGTGGCTCCTGCATCGGCGTGAGAGGCCGCGAGCCAGGCACGTCCGCCGGCCTGGCTTAAAGCTCCCGCACTTCAAAGGTAAAGCCGACCTTGCGCCATTCGGCTTCTTCGCTGCGTAGGGTGTATTCGCTAAGCGGATGTTTGGCCAGCCACATCTGGTTGACGTGAACGACGAAGCGCTTTCCATCCACCGTCACGCTCAACGGTAATTGCGCAATGTCGGCGCGACGACGCATCAGTAGTACCGACAGGCGCAGGCAGAGAATCGCCACCCATTGACTGCGGTGGCGCACCATCGATTCCAATTTGGTCAGCTTGCCTTGGTGGCCCAGGGCCAAAAGCGCAAGCAACTCCTGATCCGCTTGCGAGAAACCGGGCATGTCCGCGTTCGCCAGCACATACGCCGTGTGCTTGTGATAGGCGCCATGCGCGATCGACAGTCCGACTTCGTGCAGATCGGCGGTCCAGGCCAGGGCATTGCGCAGTTCGGCGTGCTTATCGCCCGGCTCGTAGATGGTGTCGAAGAACTTCAGCGCCGCCTGCCGCACGCGCTGCGCCTGATTCATGTCCACGTGGTAGCGTTTCATGAACTGGCGCACCGATTGATCGCGGGTGTCTTTCGCGACGTCGCGCCCAAGCAAGTCATGCAGTACGCCCACGCGTAGCGCGCCATCACCGGTGTCCATCTGCTCGATGCCCAGCTCGTCGAATAGCGCACCCATGATCGCCAATCCGCCCGGCAACACCGCCGCGCGTTCCAGCTTGATCCCGGGCAGTTCCGAGGGAATCACACGGCCCGAACGGATGATGCGTTCCTTGAGCTTGTTCATCCCCGCGCGCGTGATGCCGCGATCCGAGAAGCCGCATTCGGTCAGGATCGCGTAGAGCGCTTTGGCCGTGCCCGAGGAGCCGAAGGCTTCCTTCCAACCGGTTCGGCGGTAGGTTTTCGAGATCACCTCGGCTTCGCGGCGCGCCATCATCTCGGCCTGCCGCATGCGTTCGGCCGTGATTACCCCGTCTGCGAAAAACTGGCGGCTGTAGGTCAAGCAGCCCATGTGCAACGAGGTCATCAGACCGGGCTCCAGACCCTTGCCGATGACAACTTCGGTCGAGCCGCCGCCGATGTCGATGACCAGACGCTTGTTGTCGGAGGCCGGCAGCGAATGCACCACACCCAGATAAATCAGCCGCGCTTCCTCGCGCCCGGCGATTACCTCAATCGGAAACCCCAGGGCCGCCTCGGCCCGCGGCAAGAACTCGGGCGTATTGCGCGCCACGCGGAACGTATTGGTCGCCACCGCCCGCACACGGCTAGGAATAAAGCTATGCAAGCGCTCGCCGAATCGTCCCAACACCGCGATGGCGCGATCGATCGCGTCCTGGCTCAGGACGTTATTCTCGTCCAGACCAGCCGCCAGGCGGACGGTCTCCTTTAGACGGTCGACGGGGTACAGCTGCGGCTCGCCTTCATGTTGAACCACCCGTGCGACGGATAGGCGAAAGCTGTTGGAGCCGATGTCCACGGCGGCCAGAAGGTGATCCATGCGGGAAAAGAGGAGGGCTAGTAGAGCGTCAATTATAGGGAACCCTTGTGGCGCCGCACCACCGATCGCGCCAGAGTGTGCGGAATTGGCGTAGGCTATGGGGTTTCGCCACACTGTCACGGAACAGTCACGTCAACCCAGTAAAACCGCAGCCTCTGCGCCCTAGTAATGGAACTCGGTATGTCCGCATCGAAGGTCGATTCCCCATTTTTGAATCGTGAGCTGTCGCTGTTGAAATTCAATGAACGGGTGCTGGCGATGGCGGAAAATCCCGAAGTCCCGCTCCTAGAGCGCCTGCGCTATGTCTGTATCGTCAGCTCCAACCTCGACGAGTTTTTCGAGATCCGCGTCTCCAGCTTGAAGGAAAAGATCCGCCAGAATCCTGGCATGGTCGGCCCCGACGGCCGTACGCCGGCCGAGGTGTTTGTACGGGTGCAGGAAAAGGTGCACGCACTGGTGGAGCGCCAGTATCAGCTGCTCAATGACGACATCCTGCCGCGCCTTGATGCCGAGGGCATCGCGCTGCTGCATGCTTCGGAATGGAACGCGGCGCAGCAGCAGTGGGCCTACGAGCTCTTCACCAACGATGTGATGCCGCTGCTGACTCCCATCGGGCTGGATCCGGCGCATCCGTTTCCCCGGGTATATAACAAGAGCCTGAACTTTATCGTCGCGCTGTCCGGGGCCGATGCGTTCGGGCGTCAAGCGTCTATCGCCATCGTGCAAGCACCGCGCGCGTTGCCACGGCTGATCAAGATGCCGCCCGAGATTTCGGGCAAGCCCGATGGCTACATCCTGCTGACCTCGCTGCTGCGCGCCTTCGTGGGCGAGCTGTTTCCCGGCTTGGAAATGCTGGGCTGTTATCAATGGCGCGTCACGCGCAACAGCGATCTCTTTGTCGATGAAGAAGAAGTCACCAACCTGCGGCTGGCCTTGCAGGGCGAACTCTCGCAGCGCAATTTTGGCGCATCGGTGCGGCTGGAAATCGATCGCCTCACCCCGCCCGAACTCGAGGCCTACTTACAGGACGAGTTCTCGCTCACGGCCAACGACACTTATCGCGTACATGGGCCGGTGAATTTGTCGCGCCTGATACAGCTGTGCGAGGTGGGTAGCCGGCCCGACCTGCTCTACACCCCCCATCACGGCTCGGTTCCGCCGCCGCTGGATCGCGTGGCGGACAAGCCGGCTGACCTGTTTGCCGCCATCGCCAAAGCCGACCGGCTGCTGCATCACCCGTACCAGTCCTTCCAGCCCGTTATCGATTTTCTGACTGCCGCCGCACTGGATCCGGACGTGATGGCGATCAAGCAGACGATCTATCGCACCGGCGAGGATTCGGAACTCATGAAAATCCTGCTGGCGGCCGCGCGCGCTGGCAAGGAGGTCACCGTCGTGGTTGAACTGATGGCGCGCTTTGACGAACAGACCAACATCAATTGGGCGGCGCGTCTGGAGGAGGTGGGCGCGCACGTCGTGTACGGCGTGGTCGCGCATAAAACGCACGCCAAAATGGCCGTGGTCCTGCGCCGGGAAAAAGGCAAGCTACGGCGCTACGCGCATCTGGGTACAGGCAACTATCACCCCCGCACCGCGCGTCTATATACGGACTTTGGCCTGCTGACCGCCGACCCGGATCTGTGCGAGGACATGGACAAGGTATTTGGCCAGCTCACCGGGCTCGGCGCGCGCCGCAAGCTGAAGACGCTGGTGCAGTCGCCCTTCACCATGCACGAAACCATGATGGCGTTGATCCAGGCCGAGACACGCGCGGCTCAGGAAGGGCGCCCCACAAAGATCATGGCCAAGATGAACGCCTTGCTCGAGGAGCGCATCATCACCGAGCTCTACCACGCCAGCCAGGCTGGCGTGAAGATCGACCTGGTTGTGCGTGGCGTCTGTGCGCTGCGGGCAGGGGTGCCAGGGCTATCAGAAAACATCCGCGTGCGCTCTATCGTCGGGCGTTTTCTCGAGCATTCGCGCGTCTTTTATTTCTATGCGGATGGCGCGGAAACCGTTTATTTGTCATCGGCCGATTGGATGGACCGAAATTTCTTTCGCCGCGTGGAAATCGCATTTCCCATACGCGATAAGCACGCCAAGAAACGCGTGATCGAAGAGGCCTTTACCTTTGCCTGGCGCGACAACCAGCTCGCCTGGGATCAGCGGCCCGATGGCACCTATGCGCCCGCGCGTAATCACCGTGCGCCGTTCAATCTGCACGAACATCTCATGGAGCGTTTGAAATAGCGTGGCCTGACGCGTGATCAGCAACTGTCACAGACTTGTCATGTTGGCCTTTTAAGATGCGTGCTGTCGATGAGCGGAGCGAGCCCAAAACGCCCGCCGCGACCTCCTCAACAAGCACAGAAGGAACTCCATGTTCAAGCGTGTACTGAAGCAGATTACCGTCGGCGTGGCCCTGGGCGGCGCCGTATTCGCGGCGCAGGCTGCCAATGTCACTGGCGCGGGCGCTTCGTTCCCGTACCCTGTCTACGCCAAGTGGGCGTCCGATTACAAAGCCGCCACCGGTGTGGCCGTCAATTATCAGTCCATCGGCTCTGGCGGCGGCCAGCAGCAGATCAAGGCCAAAACCGTCGATTTCGGCGCCTCTGACGACCCCCTCAAGGCCGACGACCTCGAAAAGAGCGGCCTGTTGCAATTCCCCGCCGTGATAGGCGGCACGGTGCCCGTCATTAACGTCGATGGCATCGAACCGGGCCAACTGAAGCTGTCGGGCCCCGTGCTCGCCGATATTTTCCTCGGCAAAATCAAGAAGTGGGACGACGATGCCATCAAGGCTCTCAACTCCGGTCTGAAGCTGCCTTCGACCGACATCATCGTGGTGCATCGCTCGGATGGATCGGGCACCACATTCGGCTGGACGAACTATCTCTCCAAGGTCTCGCCAGAGTGGAAAGAAAAGGTCGGTGAAGGCAAAGCCGTTAAATGGCCGACGGGCCACGGCGGCAAGGGCAACGAGGGTGTCGCCGCTTACGTGGGCCAGCTGAAAAACTCGATTGGCTACGTCGAATACGCCTACGCCAAGCAGAACAAGCTGGCATGGACGCAGTTGCAAAACCAGGACGGGCAATTCGTGCAGCCGGAGCAGGGCGCTTTTGCCGCTGCGGCAGCAAACGCCGACTGGAAGGCCGCGCCTGGCATGGGTGTGGTGCTGACCAACGAGCCGGGTGCCAAATCCTGGCCCGTGACCGCAGCCACCTTTATCCTCATGCACAAGGTGCAGGACAAACCTGAACAGGCTCGCGCGGTGCTCGAGTTCTTTGACTGGGCCTTCAAGAATGGCGCGCCGGCCGCCCAAGCCTTGGACTACGTGCCGCTGCCCGATAACGTGACGGCGCAGATCCGGGACGCATGGGGCGAAATTAAGTCCGCCGATGGCAAGCCCGTCTGGAAGTAAACCTAAGGTCATCAAGCAGCCGCCACCCCCTAGCGTTCGCCTATGAAGTCAAATAATCACGCGCTCCTGGATGCGCTGTTCAAGCACGCTACGCGGCTGTTTGCGTTCCTGGTGTTCCTGTTGCTGGCGGCCATTATGTTGTCGCTGGTCTATGGCAGCCGAGAGACCTTGTCGAAATACGGCCTGGCGTTTCTGTGGCATAACGATTGGGATCCAGTACAGCAAAGCTATGGTGCGGTGGTGCCCATCGTGGGCACGTTATTGACCTCGGCCATCGCGCTCATCATCGCGGTGCCTGTGTCGTTTGGCATCGCGATTTTCCTGACTGAGTTGGCACCCGCGTGGTTGCGCCGGCCGCTCGGCACCGCGATTGAGATGCTGGCCGCGATTCCATCGATTATTTACGGGATGTGGGGCCTGTTTGTCTTTGTGCCGATCTTCCAGCAGTACGTGCAACCGTCATTGATTTCGGTGTTGGGGAGTCTGCCTGTCGTGGGCGAGCTGTTTGCCGGCCCGCCGTTTGGGATCGGGATTTTCACGGCCGGGCTTATTTTGTCGATCATGATCATCCCCTTCATCGCTGCGGTGATGCGCGATGTGTTCGAACTGGTGCCTACGCTACTCAAAGAGTCTGCCTACGGCTTGGGCAGCACGACCTGGGAAGTGATGTGGCGCGTGGTGTTGCCCTATACGAAGACGGGCGTGATCGGCGGCATCATGCTGGGCCTTGGGCGCGCACTGGGCGAAACCATGGCGGTGACTTTCGTGATCGGCAATGCGTTTCAGTTCCCGGGCTCTTTGTTCTCACCGGGCAATTCGATTGCTTCCGCGCTCGCCAACGAATTCAACGAGGCGGGCGGAATCCAAAAATCCGCGCTATTGGAACTCGGCCTGATTCTGTTCCTCATCACCACGGTTGTGCTCGCGCTCTCAAAGGTGCTGCTTTCCAGAGCGACAGCTAACGAAGGCAAAAAGACCTGATAGCCCCGGGGACAACACATGTTCGACAATATCAACACAAATAACGGCATCTATCGGCGACGGCGCCTGGTCAACAAAGTTATGTTGACGCTTTCACTGGCCACGCTGGTGTTCGGTTTGTTCTGGCTGTGCTGGATCATCCTGACCCTGTTGTTGAAAGGCGCGCCCGCCTTGTCGTGGAGCCTCTTTACCGAGATCACGCCGCCACCCGGTCAGGATGGTGGCTTGATTAACGCCATCGTGGGCAGTCTGTTGATGGCCGGCGTGGGGACCTTGATTGGTACGCCGATCGGGGTGTTGGCGGGGACCTATCTGGCGGAATACGGCCAGCGTGGCTGGCTAGCGCCCGCGACGCGGTTCCTGAACGACGTGTTGCTCTCCGCGCCATCCATCATCATCGGGCTGTTCATCTATGCCGTGTATGTGGCGCAGGTCGGGCACTTTTCCGGATGGGCGGGCGCGCTGGCTTTGTCCATCCTGGTGGTGCCGGTGGTGGTGCGCACCACCGACAATATGCTCTTGCTGGTACCCAACAGCTTGCGCGAAGCGGCAGCTGCCCTCGGATGCCCGAAGTGGCGCATGATCACCATGGTGTGTTATCGCGCGGCCAAGAGCGGCATCATCACCGGCATCCTGCTGGCGATCGCGCGCATTTCCGGCGAGACCGCGCCGCTGCTATTCACCGCGCTATCGAATCAATTCATGTCATGGGACATGAACGCCCCTATGTCGAATCTGCCCGTCGTCATCTATCAATATGCCGCCAGTCCTTTCAAAGACTGGAACAACTTGGCTTGGGCTGGCGCGACGCTTATTACCTTGCTGGTGCTGGGGATCAATATCCTCGCGCGCAGCCTGTTTCGGAAATCGTGATCGCCCTGCGGCGCGTCTGAGCGCGCGGCATCAGGAAAAAACGCTATGCAAAATACGGTACTGGTCGATGCTAAAACAACGACCCCCGACGCCCGGCCTAAGCTGGAGGTCAAGAATCTCAACTTCTACTATGGCAAGTTCCATGCGTTACGCAACGTGGACCTCTCCATTCGCAAGAATAAGGTCACCGCGTTCATCGGCCCGTCCGGCTGCGGCAAGTCGACGCTGCTGCGCACCTTTAATCGCATGTTCGAACTCTATCCCGGTCAGCGCGCAGAGGGCGAGATCTTGCTCGACGGTGAAGATCTGTTGACCTCGAAGATGGATATTTCGCTCATCCGCGCCAAGGTCGGCATGGTGTTCCAGAAGCCCACGCCCTTTCCGATGAGCATCTATGACAACATCGCCTTCGGTGTGAAGCTGTTCGAGCGCCTCTCTAAAGGCGAGATGGAAGAACGCGTGGAATGGGCCTTGACCAAGGCCGCATTGTGGAACGAGGTCAAGGACAAGCTACACCAGAACGGCAACAGCTTGTCGGGCGGGCAACAGCAACGCTTGTGTATCGCGCGCGGCGTGGCGATCAAGCCGGAGGTGCTGCTGCTGGATGAACCCTGCTCGGCGCTCGATCCGATATCGACCGCGAAGATCGAGGAGCTGATCGCCGAGTTAAAGAATGACTACACGGTCGTCATCGTGACCCACAACATGCAGCAGGCGGCGCGCTGTTCCGACTACACCGCGTATATGTACTTGGGCGAGTTGATGGAGTTTGGCGAGACCGACCAGATCTTTGTCAAACCCGCGCGTAAAGAGACCGAGGACTACATCACGGGCCGTTTTGGCTAAGGCGCCAACGAACCAAAGATAACGCCCTTCGGGGCCTCGCAAAAAGAATCGCCAGGACCCGTCAATCACGGCCCTGGCGATTTTCCATGCTGAGTACGGCTTAGTACGTCACAGTCATCGTGGCATAGTAAGCGCGACCCGGTTCGTTGTAGGTCGCCGCGCCTGCGCTGCTGGCGTTGCCTTCACGATAGAGCTTCTTGTCGAACAGGTTGCTCACGCCCACGCGGAAACGCAGGTTGTTGTTGGGCTCGTAGCCCACGCTCAGACCCACCAATGCATAGGGGCTGACGGTTTGACGGCCGTTGCCTTCCAGCGTTTCACCGGTACGCATATTGGTCTTCGGCCCTTTCTGCTTGCCGTAGTAGGTCAGGTTGGCTTGGAACGACCATTCGGGCGTGTAGAACCAATCAAGCGTGCTGTTGATCGTGTACTGAGGAATCACGCTCAGCGGCTCGCCCGTATCCTTACTCTTGCTTTGCAGCATGTAAGTGAAGTTGGTGTTCCAGTCCAACGTCGGGGTCAGAGGCACGAAGAGGTTGCCTTCCAAGCCTTCGACCACGGCCTTGCCGCTGTTGGACCATTGCAGCACGCGAGCGCCATTGTTCAAACGGTACAGATACTCGGTATCCGCGACGATTTTGTTTTTGTAATCGTTGCGGAAATACGCGACGCTGGTTTTCCACGTACCCGGGTCATACTCGAAGCCGATTTCCTTATTGACGCTGATTTCGGGCTTCAGATCCGAACTACCCACCAGGTAGCAGCCGTTGGAGTTCGCTTCGGCGACCGAGCAACCATTACCGCGGCTATACAGCAGATAGTTCGGGTTCGATTGATACAGGTTGGGCGCCTTGTAGGCGCGCGCGATACCGCCTTTCAGGCGCAGCGTGTCGGTGACTTTATACGAGGTGTTCAGGCTCGGGCTGAAGTTGCCGCCAAATTCGCTGTTGTGGTCATAACGCAGCCCCGGCGTCACGATGGTGCGCATGCCGGCTTGGATATTGTCCTCGACAAAGAGCGCGTAGCTGTCTTGTGAGGTCTTGGTCGGACGGTCGCCCGTCGCGGTGCCGGGAATCGTGCCACCCGTATAGGTTTGACGCAGCGACGACGGATCGTCCAGCGACTCATGCAGGTATTCGATACCCACGGTGGCCACTTGCTGCAGGCCCAGCGTGAACGGCACGCTGACTTCGCTTGCGCCACGCAGCGTGCGCAGGCGCGCGGTATCGCGGCCGAGATCGGTCGGGGCGCCTTCCGGGCCGCCGGCGAGACCCTCTGCCTGACGCGAGTTGCGCGTGTAGTCGTACGACAGTTCCGTGCGCGACGTACCCCAATCGTAGTTACCGCGGTGCGTGACGCCAAAGCTCTCGCGATACATCGCGTTGGTTTCTTTGCCGTAGAGGCTATCCGAGAACGCACTGTTTACGTTGTTCATCGTGTCGCCGGCGTACAGGTTGCCTTGACGGCTAAAGCCTGCCTCGAACTCGAACGTGTCGCGGGTCGTCGGACGCCAGGCGAACAGCGCGTTCAAGTCTTGGTTGATGACACCTTCGCGGCCGGACGTGTTGGCCACGCCATTCGCATCGACTGTCGCGTGATCGGCGTTAATGTTGCGATCGTCAGGATTCGTCTTGTTGTAGTTTGCGTACACGCGCATGCTCACCGTATCGGTGATTGGCGTGGACAAACGTGCGTTGACCCGGTTGGTGTTGCCTTCCTTGCTGTTTTCAGGCTGATTGATGTAGTACGTCGCCGATGCCGTCGTCTTGTCCGTGGGCTGCTTGGTGATGATGTTGACCACACCCCCCATCGCGCCCGAACCATAGCGGGCAGCGGCCGGGCCGCGGATGACTTCGATACGTTCGACTTCCTCGGCCGGCACCCAGTTGGTGTCGCCACGCGTGTCGCGATCGCCGTTCCAGCCATAGCGCACGGCGTTGCGCGATTCGACCGGCTTGCCGTCGATCAGGATCAGGGTGTTTTCCGGACCCATGCCGCGGATGTCGATCTGACGGCTATTGCCACGCGCGCCACTAGCACTGTTTCCCGTCAAGTTCACGCCGGGTTCGCGGCGGATGATGTCGGACAGATCGTTGGTCGGCGGGCGACGTTGGATTTCTTCGGCCGTGATCACCGAAACGCCCAGCGATTCTTTGACTTCCTCTTCCGCGGTGCCAAGCACCTCGACAGCGGACAGCTCCTGCACCACGGCCGGGTCCGTCGGCAGGGGAGCGTTGGCCTCGCTCATCTGAGCCTGAACGACGCTGGGCAGGGTAGCGCCTGACAGAGCGAGAGTGACTAGGGCGCCGAGATAATGGCGCTTGAAAGGTGGCGTTGACATGGCCGGCTTCTCCGAATGCGCAAAACATTGTGCGCATCCCCGCGCAGGGGTGCGCTGATTAGTATTATTAGGAATGATTTACACTATCATTCACAGAGGCGATTATGTCAGGCGAGGGCGGATCACGACTTTGAATGCACACCAAATTGCTTTGCTAAATCCTCATTTGGTCATCTGAAGTTACATGGACACGGTTTCTACGGGGAGCGCTGCGCGGATAACTCAGCCAGCCGGGTTAATCGATAAAGCCGCGTTACATAGCCAGGCGGCCCATAGTGCCTTGCGATACGCTGTCGAGGCGCCCAGCGCGCAGCAGCCTGTTTTCGAGGGCCTGATCGACACGACGAAGCTAAGCGAGGGCCTCATCCAACATCGGGTCGATGCGCGGGACCTGCAGGGAGCGGCCGTCCGTGCCGATCTGCAGCCAGGTCTGCGCATTGCTGTTACGGTCGCGGGCAGGGCGGATGTCAGCTACGACGGCTATCGTCTGTTGCTCGGGCCGCATCGCGACGGCGGCGCGGCCGGCGCGATGGTGGCGCTGACCGAGCCAGCCCGTTTCGTGAGGCAATCCCGGCGTGGCGACATCGAGCGCAGCGTCAGTCTGACGCTAAGCGAGGCTTGGCTGAGGGAACGTCTGGGCGACACGATGCCGTTTTGCCTGGAGTTTGCCCGGCGCCATCTCTCCGTTCATCCGTGGATGGCTTCGTCGCAGACCGTGGCGTTGGTCACGCAGATGTTGGCCCCATCGGCCCTCGAAGGACCACTTTGGCGGCTATATCAGGAGTCGCGCTGTATGGCGTTGGTCGTCGATGCGCTTTCGGATCTGGATGGCGCCGCGATGGCGCCTGTGGGGGTAACGCTGCGTCCGCGCGAACGCGTCCGGATGGAACAGGTGCGCGACCTGCTCGACAGCGGCGCGGCCGATGAGATGAGTCTGGTCGAAATTGCCCGCCAGGCCTGCGTCAGCGTCAATACCTTGCAACGACAGTTTCGCGCGGCCTGGGGAAAAACGGTGTTCGCGTATTTACGCGACGCACGCCTGGCGCGGGCGCGCATGGCGTTGGAGCGCGATGCCGTGAGCGTGACCGAAGCGGCGCTGATCGCGGGCTATTCCAGCCCGGCGAATTTCGCGACCGCCTTTCGGCAACGATACGGCATTGCCCCCGGCCAGGCGGGCCGGCGTGGCGATTAACCGATCACGCGGAAGCGCTCCGCGTCATCCATAAAGGTTTTCTCGCCGAATCCGCCGGCATTGGCCCCAAACGGCATTTGCGCGCGCAATTTCCAGCTGGCCGGGATGTTCCATTCAGCCGCGACCGCCGCGTCAATGAGTGGGTTGTAATGCTGCAGACTCGCGCCCACGCCGGCGTCAGCCAGCGCGGCCCACACGGCCAGTTGCGCCATGCCGCTCGATTGCTCTGACCAGATCGGGAAATTGTCTGCATACAGCGCGAATTTCTCTTGCAGTCCCCGGACGACGTCCTGGTCTTCATAGAACAGTACCGTGCCCACGCCTGCCGCAAAACTCGTCAGACGGGTGACGGTTTTGTCAAAATTTTCCGGCGGCGCGACCTTGCGTACTTCTTCGATGGCAATTTGCCAAAGCTTTTCGCTCTGGTCGCCAAACAGAATCACGGCACGCGAACTTTGCGAGTTAAACGACGAGGGGCTGTGCTTGACGGCTTCCTGAATCAGCGAAGCGAGGTCTTCCTTGGACAGGGATACGTCGCGGCCCAGGGCATATTGGCTGCGGCGTTGCTTGAGTTTGTCGAGAAAGGTATTGCTCATTAAGAAAAGTCCTGCGTTGTCTACGTACCTGCATTCTATCTGCCAGCCCTGTATCGTCCCCGCGATTGCCCTGCGGACCGTCGGGGCTTTGCCGCTAGAATGCACCTTATGACGGAAAAACTGCGACTCGATAAGTGGCTGTGGGCAGCCCGTTTCTATAAGACCCGCAGCCTGGCTTCCCAGGAAATCGGCAAAGGCCGGGTGCTGGTCAATCATCAGCCGGCCAAACCCGCGCGCGAAGTCGCCGTTGGCGATCTGGTTACGGTGCGTAAAGAAGATCCGCCCATTCATGTCGAGGTCCGCGCCATCAGCGCGGTGCGCGGCCCGGCGCCCGTGGCGCGGCAGCTATATGAGGAAACGGCCGAGAGTATCGTCGCGCGCGAACGCGCCGCCGAGTTGCGGCGTCTTGCCCCGGAACCCGCGCAGGCGTTAACCGCGGGTCGCCCCACCAAGCGCGATCGTCGCCTGATCGATCAAGTTCGCGGGAAATAAGGGCGTCGCGGCTTGAGAGGGGCAACGTTTGGGCTATCCCAGCGCGGTGCGGAATGTGGTAGCATTCCGTTCCCTGTTCGATGTCGCCTCACGCAGCGTCTAACAGATGGCAGTACCCGTCGGGGCGTAGCGCAGCCTGGTAGCGCATCTGCTTTGGGAGCAGAGGGTCGCGAGTTCGAATCCCGCCGCCCCGACCAATAAAATCAAAGGCTTACAGATTTTCGTCTGTAGGCCTTTTTTATTTGCTGATTGAGGCTTAAACAAAGGCCCGACTAGTCAGCTAAATTCGACAAATAAACCAATGGTATAGCGAGGCTTGCGTTTTGACTCGCATGGCGTACCAGTTCCCGCTCGGCGTTGCGCAGATCGGGCTTGACCCGGACGACAGCGCTAAATATCCGAACTCCCACGATTGACGCTCGCGCCCCGACAATCCGTGCGGATATAGCGCCGAACCTCGTGCGGTGCGTACCCGTGGTCTTTGAACGCCGAGTACAGGTGGGCGTTGGCTTGTACCCACCGTGACGGGTTAAGCCGCTTTTCGGTCAGCGGTGGAGCTGATCTAGTTTCCTGAACGGCGTTGAACTATGGCTTGAGATCCGCGGTCATCGAGTTCAATAAACTCCTTTTTTGCCGCGTTTAATGCCTGCATGAATTGCGGGTTGGCATGTAGTGCGGCCACGACTGCCGCGCCCATGATCCGCCCATTGTCTACGTCGCTGCGCCAGTGAGCACCACACACTACCCGGCTGTCACCGAATGACAGGCCCCGGCGCAAAATCTGCGTTTCACGCTCGGGATTAATTTCGGCCAATACCAGGGCAGCTGCCCATCCAAAAGACGCATGTCCAGACGGATAAGAGCCCGTTTTCGCCATTTTGCTGTCTCGCTCCGGCGTACATGTCGCATCTTTATAGATAACAAACGGGCGCACCCGCATGTAATGGTTTTTGGCGCTTCGCATCGCGTAGTCGTGGCTGTCGTGCAAGATTCGATTCATGAGTGCAAACAGCACCGGCGTGTGACTGGCCGAAATTTCCATTCCAAACGCTTCCGAGAAAGCGCTTCCGAAATTCTTGTAGTCGGCATCTTGAGCCGCGAGGGCTGTTCTTTCCGGGTCCCTTAATACATGGCCGGCTTTGTATTCGGCCTCATCCGCGAGGAATGCCACGGAAGTTTCCGCAGGAGGCGGGGGCAATATGGCCAGGCTGTCAGGGGCCGTCTTCGCAGTAAGAAAACCCGGATTTTCCGTTGCATGTACGGCGGTAAGCTGCGCCAACCCGCAAAATGTCGAAATCAAAAGAAAATGTCTGAGCATCGTTGTTCAATGTTTTGGAGCGGCGTCAGCTGGTTAACAGGTTTACCAACATGGCGCATGCGTGGCGATCTGGCTCCGTACCGGCCTTACGTCATTATTGCTCTATGCAATTAATACGAGCTAAGACTTGTCTCATTTTTTCGCGGCCGGTGAATCGCTCTGGCGATGGTGAAGCGAGTTTTACTTTGTTGGCTCGTAAGCCAATTCCATCCGATACGCCAACGCCAAAAATAATGACTGCGCCAGACATAGCGTGCTGGTCAGCGAACGAAATCCGAACGTCGCACTGTCCTGAGCCAACAGCGTGACCGTCGCCCGTGCCGCCAACGGACTTAACTGGCTGTCGGTCAGCGCCAGCACGCGGGCACCGCGCGCCAAGGCCAGATCGACGACCTCCAATGTTTCCGGGGCATATGGCTCGAACGACACCGCGAGCATCACATCGCCCGGCGCCAATGCGCGTAGCTCGCCCTTTTGCATCGCGCCGAGGCCATGCAGCCAATGCACGGGCTTAGCGGTATGTTGCAAGGCATAGGCCAAATAGGACCCCACCGGAAACGCGCGCCGCGACGCGGCGAGCCAGATTGCGGGCGCTTCCAGCATCAACTCAACGGCAGCTTCGAATTGATCCGTGGGCAGCCCGCGCTGCAGGGCTTGCAGACTGGCGATGCTGCCTTCGATGACTGCATGCGCGAGCCGCGCGCCGCCCACGTCCGCTTGTCCGGTGGCCTCGCCGCTGGCGATCAGTCCTCGAATCCGATCCTGGTAATCATGCTGAACCGCGAGCTGCCTCGCGGCATCCGCGCGGAACAAGAGCTGCATCTGCGTGTAGCCTGAAAACCCGAAGTGCTTGGCAAACCGCACCACGGCCGAAGCCGGCACGCCGCAGCTGTCAGCCGTGGCCTGGATGCCGTCGAACGCGACGCGCTCTCCCTGCATTTCGACATACTGGCCGATGCGCTTGAGCTGTCGGCTGAGCGCATCGAATTGTTCGCGCAGCGCCACCAGAAATGCGCCCGCGTCGGCGTAGGGCGACTCATTTTCCGGCTGGATTGGCTGGAATTTTCTATTTTTCACTGTTTTGGAAAATATTTTCTATTTGAACTATGATAGCAGCCCAGTAGCATCCACCACGGGGATATCCCCACGCTAGCACATGACGACTTCACCGCTGAATTTTCCTGCTAATCGCCCGATCGATGTGGCTTGCCTGGGTCGGCTGGCGGTCGATCTCTATGCACAGCAGATCGGCTGCAGTCTTGAGGAAGCGCACAGTTTTGCCAAGTACCTGGGCGGTTCGTCTGGGAATATGGCCTTCGGCACGGCGCGTCTGGGATTGCGCTCGGCGATGATCTCGCGCGTGGGCGACGAACAGAATGGGCGGTTCTTGATCGACACCTTGCGCCTTGAAGGATGCGACACGAGTCAGATTCAGATAGACCCGCAACGTCTGACCGGCATGGTGTTGTTGGGGATCAAGGATAAGGACACGTTCCCCCTTTTATTCGCGCGCGAAAACTGCGCGGACATGGCCTTGGACGCCGATGCCATCGATGAAAATTTCCTGGCGCGCTGCCGTAGCCTGATTATCACCGGCACCCATTTGAGCGCGCCGGGTGTCCTGGCGGCGAGCCGCCGCGCGTTGGACATCGCGGCGCGACATGGCGTGGTGCGGATGCTGGATATCGATTACCGGCCGGTGTTGTGGGGCCTGACCACGCGCGGCGATGGCGAAACGCGTTATGTGGCCAGCGCAGAGGTCAGCGCACGTCTGCAAGCTGAACTGCATCAGTTCGATTTGATTATCGGCACTGAAGAAGAATGGTTGATCGCAGGGGGCGTCGAGGGTGACCTGATCGAGAGCCTGCGTCGCGTGCGCGCGTGCAGTCAAGCGGTATTTGTGGTCAAACGCGGCCCCTTGGGCTGCTCGCTGATCGAGGGTCCGGTGCCGGATCGTATCGACGATGCGCCCACCGTAATGGGCGAGCGCGTCGAGGTGTTGAACGTATTGGGCGCGGGCGATGCGTTCGCCTCGGGTCTTCTGGCCGGCTTGTTGCGCGGTAAAAGCCTCGCGGAATCCGCCGCCATTGCCAATGCTTGCGGCGCGATTGTGGTGTCGCGGCACGGTTGCGCGCCGGCCATGCCGACCCGAGCGGAATTGGATCACTGGTTCTCGGGGCATCGCCATACGCGACCCGATCATGATGCCGCCTTGTCGCATCTGCATCGCGTCAGTCGGGCGCGCCCGGCCTGGCCCGAACTCTGCGTGCTGGCTTACGACCATCGCAGTCAGTTCGAGGACCTCGCGCACGAGACTGGCGCGCCGTTGGAACGATTGCGCACGCTCAAGCGCCTGATTAATGAGGTCGTGGCCGATGTCGAGCGCGACGAGGGCAATGCGGGTCGCATGGGCGTGCTGATCGATGGTCGGCGTGATCTGGGCGCCGAGGCGCTGCACGAGGCCACGGGTCGTGGTTGGTGGATAGGCCGGCCGATCGAACTGCCGGGCTCGCGTCCTCTGCGTTTTGACGGGACGGATTCTCTGGCGACCGAGTTGCAGCACTGGCCGCTGTTGCATACGGTCAAGTGTCTGGTTTTCTATCATCCCGATGACGCCCAGTCGCTGCGTGATGAGCAAGATGCCTGGCTGCGCCAGGTCTGGACGGCCACTCGCGCCAGCGGACACGAGTTGCTGCTGGAAGTCATTCCGCCCAAAGACACGCTGGGGCCAGACGATCGCGGCCAAGCCGTGGTGCGCGCGATCCAGCATTTTTACGACATGGGGATCAAGCCGGAATGGTGGAAAGTTGGCGCCATGAGCCGGGCCAATTGGGAGGCGCTTGACGCGTTGGTGCGCGACCGCGACCCGTGGTGCCGGGGGGCCGTGATCTTGGGTTTGTCCCAACCGCTGGAGCAGTTGGTCGAAGCCTTTGCCGAAGCTCAGGCGCCCGTGGTCAAAGGGTTCATGATCGGTCGCACTGTGTGGGCCGCACCCGCACGGGCATGGCTGCGCGGCGAAACGGATGATCGGACGTTCCAGGCGGCTGTAGCCCAATCATTTCGCGCGCTTGTCGCGGGTTGGCGTCGTAGTCGCCGCGCCGAGCACGAGGCTGTAGCACCGCAATCCGCCACGGCCTGAGTCCGCCCCTGTCTTTGATGATATTGAGCGGCCCGCCGTGGCCGCGAGCAGAACAACGTAAAAAGGAGATCTCCATGACTGTCACTACCCGCCGTCAATTCCTCGGCTCCCTTGGCGCGCTGGCCGGCGCCTTCATGTTGCCGGCCGTGGCTCGTGCCTCGGACGCCTATCCACAACGGCCGATCGAATTGATCGTGCCGTTCGCCGCGGGCGGTGGCACGGATGTGCTCGCACGCGCCTTGGCCGAGGCGGCACGTCCTCAAGTGGGCCAAGATCTGATCGTGCTGAATCGTGCGGGCGCCAGTGGCGCTGTCGGCTGGACCGAACTGGCCAATGCCAAGCCGGACGGCTATAAGGTCGGCATTATCACCGTCGAGTTGACCATGATTCCGCATATGGGCATGACCAAGATCAACTCGGATGCGGTGATCCCGGTGGCGCGTTTGAACGCCGACCCGGCCACGATTGCCGTGCGCGCGGATTCGCCGTTCCAGACAATTGAAGACTTGATCGAGGCCGCCCGCAAGGAACCGGACGCGATCACTGTTGGCAACGCGGGTCCCGGATCGCTAGGCCATCTGGCGGCCGCCGCGCTGCAAGACAAAGCAGGTGTTCAGTTCAACCATGCTCCTTACCGTGGCGCCAATCCTGCCGTGCTGGATTTGTTGGGCGGGCACATTCAAGCCGTCGCAGTGACCCCTGTGGAGGTGGCCAACTACGTGGCCGCGGGCAAGATTCGTCCGTTGGCCATCATGGCCGATAAACGGATCGGCGCGGGCTGGGAAAATGTCCCCACGCTGCAAGAGCGCGGGATCGATCTGCTGATCGGCGGCTGGCGGGGTCTGGCCGTCCCGCGTGGCACGCCAGACGCCGTGGTACAGAAACTGCGCGAAGCCATGGCGACGACTCTGCAAGCCCCCGCGCTGCGCAAAACGATGGCCGAACTCAACATGGGTGAAGGCTATCTCGACCAGGCCGATTTTCAGGCCGTGATCGAACGCGACAATGCCGTGTTCAAGGCGCTGGTCGACAAGCTCGGTATCAAGGCCTGATAGTGACGAAGCGGGGATACGCGCTGAAAGTCGTAGTTCCCGCCGCCGAAGATACTTGCGCTGAGCCCCATGACCCGCGGTTTCGGTGCAGGCCTACCAAAAACCAAGTAGCCGCCACCACAACATACCCACGGTTGCGTAAATAACGAGTTCAATCACGCACATGGTGAAGCCGACACGCCACCATGTGCCTAGCGGGACGTAGCCGCTGCCGAAGATAATGGGCGATGTGCCGGTGGCGTAGTGTGTGAGCGTCATCATGATCGTGGAGCCCGCCACCATCATCAGCAGAAACGGCACCAGATACTCGGGCGGGACCAGCGCGGCGCCCACGCCCAGGAACGCCAGCATCATCGCACTGATATGCGCCGTCGTACTGGCAAAGAAATAGTGGGAAAACACGAATAGCAGCACCAGCAACGTCGCTGCCCAGTACCACTCCATGCCGGAGGACACGATGCCGTTTTGCAGGCCCGTGGAGAACCATTGAATCACACCGGCCCGGTTCAACTGCTCGGCCATCATCACGAGCGCGCCAAACCAGATCAGCGTATCCCAGGCGCTTTTCTCGGACAGCACATCATCCCAATTGATGGTGCCGGTGATGATCAGAATGGACAGCCCTATGAACGCCACCACTGTCGGGTCCAGCGTAAAGGCCGGTCCAAAAATAGCGGCCGGCACATCGGCCCACAATATCAGCAGTGTGGCAAAGGTCCCCAGCATGACTTTCTCGCCGGCGGATATAGGCCCCATGTTTTTGAGTTCTGTCTTTGCATAGCCGATGGCGTCGGGGGTGGCCTTGACCTGTGGTGGGGACAGCCACATCATCAGCAAGGGCATCAGCATCAGGCATACGAGTCCGGGCAGCAACATGCATAGCGCCCAAGTCGTCCACGAAAGCTTGAAACTCTGATCGGTCACGCGCGCTACATAGTCCACGACGAGCGGATTCGGTGCGGTCGCGGTGACGAACATGCCCGAGGTGATCGTATTGGCGTGCATATTGACCAGCGACAAATACGTACCCATCTTGCGTTCCGTGCCTTTCCCCGGATCGGAGTCGAACGCCGTCGCGATCGAGCGCATGATGGGATGCACAATGCCGCCGCCGCGTGCCGTGTTGCTGGGCGTGAATGGGGCAAGCACCAACTCGCAGACAGCCAGACCATACCCGATGCCTAGCGTGCGTCGCCCTAGTGCCGAGATAAACAGCAAGCCGATGCGCTTTCCCAGACCGGTTTTCTTCAACCCGCGCGACACGAGTACGGCGACCACGATAAGCCAGATCAAGGGGTTCGACAGGCTGGAGAGTGCGTCCGAAATGGCGCCTTTGGACGATGTCGAGGTGACCTGCGTGACAGCTACCGCGGTGATCGCCATCATCGCCAGCACGCCGATGGGCATCACCTTCAGAATGATCGCCAGGATAGTCGCGAGAAACAGCGCCAGCAGCGTCCACGCCTTGTCGGTCAGTCCGCCAGGCGTGGGGGCCAGCAACATGGCCGCCAGAAACACGGCGCAGACAAGCGCGGGAATGAGCCGGAAGGACACTCGTTTTTGTATATCAGCCAGCGCGACTTGCAATCGACGAATCATGCAGGGTCCTTGTGACGCGAAATGGGTGGCGCGACGCGCCGATGGCATAGCAGCCGCAGCATTATGAGCGAGCCTGCGCGCGACTGACAACGCATCTGCGGGCGGACAGCATATATCGGACCCATCGATCAGCGCCTCTTCGCCGCCGAGATGCATTATGCTAATCTGCAATGGCAGGTTGCGTTACACCACCCCGTAACGCCGCCAGCGACGGCCTTGCGTGCGGTTACCCCCGCGCGGCGGGCTACGGCAGAAAAAGAGCGCGTGACACAATCAAAGCGTGGAGACATTTCATGAGCCAAAACGGCCCACTACGACTGCATGTCCCCGAGCCCACCGGGCGTCCGGGTTGCCGCACCGATTTTTCCTATCTGCGCCTGTCTGCGGCGGGCGAAATTCCCAAACCTCCGATCGATGTCGCCGCCGAAGATACGGTGGATCTGGCGTATCGGTTGGTGCGAGTGATCGATGATGACGGCGTGGCGCAAGGCCCCTGGGCACCGCAGTTGGATGACCAGACGCTGCTAAACGGCATGCGCGTCATGATGAAGACGCGGCTCTTCGATGCGCGCATGCTCAATGCCCAGCGTCAGAAGAAGATCTCTTTCTATATGCAAAGCCTGGGCGAGGAAGCCATCGGCGTGGCGCATGCCCTGGCGCTGGATCGCGCGGATATGTGCTTTCCAAGCTATCGGCAGCAAAGCATTCTGCTGGCGCGCGATGTCTCCTTGGTGGAGATGATGTGTCAGCTGATGTCCAACGAACGCGATCCGCTGCATGGGCGTCAGCTGCCGGTCATGTATTCCAAACGCGATGCCGGATTTTTTTCCATTTCGGGCAACTTGGCCACGCAGTTTATTCAGGGCGTGGGCTGGGCGATGGCCTCGGCGATCAAGGGGGATACGCGCATTGCTTCCGCCTGGATCGGCGACGGGGCCACTGCCGAGGCAGACTTTCATACGGCGCTGACTTTCGCGCACGTGTATCGCGCGCCGGTCATTTTGAACGTGGTCAACAATCAATGGGCGATCTCCACCTTTCAGGCCATCGCTGGCGGCGAAGGCGCGACCTTCGCCGGGCGAGGGGTAGGCTGCGGCATCGCGTCTTTGCGGGTGGATGGCAACGACTTTCTGGCGGTGTATGCCGCAACGCAGTGGGCAGCCGAGCGCGCGCGTCGCAACCTCGGCCCGACGCTGATCGAATGGGTCACCTATCGCGCGGGGCCGCATTCCACTTCCGACGATCCCTCTAAATACCGTCCTGGTGACGACTGGAGCCATTTCCCGTTGGGCGATCCCATCACGCGCTTTAAACAGCACCTTATCCAGCGCGGTATCTGGTCCGAGCCTGAGTACGAGCAAGCCCGGGCAGAGCTCGAAAGCGAAATCATGGCCGCCCAGAAAGAGGCCGAACAATACGGCACGCTGCTCGATGGCCATGTGCCGAGCGCGGCCAGCATGTTCGAGGACGTGTACGAGCAGATGCCGGCGCATCTGCGGCAGCAACGCCAGTCGCTGGGAGTGTGATCATGACGCACGAAAAGAATGGCGGTCCGACCACCATGTCGATGACCATGGTCCAGGCATTGCGTTCCGCAATGGACGTGATGCTGGCGCGCGATGAGAACGTGGTGGTGTTCGGCCAGGACGTAGGGTATTTCGGCGGCGTGTTCCGCTGCACCGAAGGGCTGCAAGCCAAGTATGGCACTTCGCGGGTGTTCGATACGCCCATTTCCGAGGGTGGCATCGTCGGCGTCGCGGTCGGCATGGGCGCATACGGTTTGCGCCCGGTGTGCGAGATTCAATTCGCGGACTATTTCTATCCCGCTTCTGACCAGATCGTGTCGGAGGCGGCTCGGCTGCGCTACCGCTCGGCCGGTGAATTCATCGCGCCCCTGACCATACGCATGCCGTGCGGCGGGGGGATTTATGGTGGGCAGACGCATAGTCAGAGCCCGGAGGCCATGTTCACCCAGGTTTGCGGGCTGCGTACCGTATTGCCGTCGAATCCCTATGACGCGAAAGGCCTGTTGATCGCTGCCATCGAGAGCAATGATCCCGTCATTTTTTTAGAGCCAAAGCGCCTGTATAACGGCCCGTTCGATGGTCATCATGATCGCCCGGTCACGCCCTGGAGCAAGCACCCCGCCAGCCAGGTGCCGACCGGGTATTACACCGTGCCGCTGGAGTCCGCCGCGATCGTTCGTCCCGGTGAAGCGTTAACCGTATTGACCTACGGAACCACGGTACACGTGGCTCTGGCCGCTGCAGAAGAAACCGGTCTCGATGCGGAAATCATCGACCTGCGATCGCTTTGGCCGCTGGATCTGGACACCATTGTGGACTCGGTACGCAAAACCGGCCGATGCGTTGTCGTGCATGAGGCCACCCGCACCTGCGGGTTTGGCGCCGAACTGGTATCGCTCGTGCAAGAGCATTGCTTTCACCACCTGGAGTCACCTGTTGAACGTGTGACGGGTTGGGACACTCCCTATCCCCATGCACAGGAATGGGCGTATTTCCCTGGCCCCGCCCGCGTGGGTGCGGCGATGCAACGTGTGATGGAGGCATGACATGGGTGTGCATATCATCAAGATGCCTGACATCGGCGAAGGCATTGCAGAGGTAGAGCTCGTCGGCTGGCAGGTAAAGGTGGGTGATAGCGTCACGGAAGATCAGGCGCTGGCCGAGGTGATGACCGATAAGGCCACGGTAGAAATTCCGTCGCCCGTAGTGGGCAAGGTGATCGCATTAGGCGGTCAGGTCGGTGACACCATGGCGGTGGGCGCGGAGCTGATCCGGCTGGAAGTCGAGGGCGCGGGGAATGTGAAGGCCGAGGCCGATACGGCGAAACCGGATACGGTGTCAGAAGTTCAGCGCGCAAATGGCGCCGGCGCTGAACGGAAGAAAGAGGGTGACGAGCCCGCGCGTCGGCCCGAAGCGGCCGCGGATGTCCCCCGCACGATGTCCGCCGACGAGCCGTCTCTCCCCTCCAGGCCTGAGCCGGTGTCGCGCCCCGCGCCGCGCCAAGCGGGAGAACGTCCGTTAGCCTCGCCCGCTGTGCGCAAGCGTGCGTGGGATCTCGGGATCGAGCTGCGCTACGTCGCCGGATCGGGTCCCGCTGGGCGCATTCAGCACGAAGACCTGGACGCGTATCTCCAAGGCCAGAGCGCCACGGCGCCCGTGGCACCCGGCGGTTATCGCGAGCGACACGAAGAAGAAGCGATCCCCGTCGTCGGCCTGCGCCGCAAGATCGCACAGAAGATGCAGGAGTCCAAGCGCCGCATCCCGCATTTCAGCTATGTCGAAGAAATCGACGTTACCGCGATCGAACAACTGCGTGCGCAGCTCAACACCAAGTTCAGCGCCTCGCGCGGCAAACTCACCTTGTTGCCCTTCATAGCGCGGGCGATGGTGCTGGCGTTGAGAGACTTTCCGCAGATCAATGCTCGCTACGATGACGAGGCCGGTGTGGTCACGCGTTATGGCGCTGTGCATCTGGGCGTGGCGACACAGACCGATAGTGGTTTAGTCGTGCCCGTGGTGCGTCACGCCGAAGCGCGCGATGTGTGGGGTATCGCGCGGGAAATCGCGCAGCTGGCTCAAGATGTACGCGTGGGCAAGGCCGCGCGTGACGTGTTAAGCGGTTCGACCATTACGTTGAGCAGCCTCGGACCGCTCGGAGGCATCGTCAGCACGCCAGTCATCAATTATCCCGAAGTAGGTATCGTCGGGGTTAACCGTATCGTTGAGCGACCCGTGTTTCAGCACGGCACTGTGGTGGCGCGTCAGCTGATGAACCTGTCGTCGTCATTCGATCACCGCGTCGTTGACGGCATGGACGCCGCGCAGTTTATCCAGGCGGTGCGATCGTTGCTGGAGCAACCAGCACTGCTGTTCGTGGAGGCGTAGACGATGCGCGAGATTCTTTCTACGACGCTGCTCATCATCGGTGGGGGCCCCGGCGGCTACGTTGCGGCGATCCGCGCCGGTCAATTAGGCGTGCCCACGATAATAGTCGAGGGCTCGCAACCCGGCGGCACGTGCCTGAATATCGGCTGCATCCCCTCCAAAGCCTGGATCCACGCGGCTGGCGAATACGAGCGCGCGTGTCAGCAAGCTCACGGTTCGACGCTCGGCATTTCGGTGCAGCACCCGTCTATCGATATCGCACAAACCCTGGCGTGGAAAGACGGCATCGTCAGCCGGCTAACGGCAGGCGTGGAAGCGCTGCTGAAGAAAGCCGGGGTACGGTTGGTTCGCGGTTGGGCGCGCGTGCTGGATGGCAAGACGGTGGAGGTGAAAACGGATGAGGGCGCACAACGCATTCAATGCGAACATCTGCTACTCGCAGCGGGTTCGGAGCCGATGCCCTTGCCGTCCATGCCTTTCGGCGATCGTGTGATTTCCTCAACAGAAGCCTTATCCCCGCGCCAGATTCCAAAGCGTCTGGTGGTGGTGGGCGGCGGCTACATTGGCCTGGAGCTCGGCACGGTCTATCGCAAACTCGGTGCAGAGGTCTCCGTCGTTGAAGCGCAGGACAGGATTCTGCCCACCTATGATGCGGACCTGACGCAGCCGGTCAGTAAAGCGCTTGGCAGGATGGGCATTACGCTGCACCTGAAGAGTAAGGTCCTGGGTCTGAATGCGGCGGGCGATGCGGTGCGCGTGCAGGGTGAGACTGGCACGGAGACGCTACTGCCCGCGGATCAAGTGCTGCTTGCCATCGGACGACGTCCACGCACGCAGGGGTGGGGTCTCGAATCGCTGCAGCTGAGTCGCTCCGGTAATGCGTTGCGTATCGACGAACAGTGCCGGACCTCGATGCGCAATGTCTGGGCGATTGGTGATATCACGGGCGAGCCGATGCTGGCACACCGCGCGATGGCGCAGGGAGAGATGGTGGCCGAGTTGGTCGCAGGACGCAAACGCCGTTTCACGCCTGCGGCGATTCCTGCCGTGTGTTTTACTGACCCAGAGATTGTCACTGCGGGGCTTGGGCCATCGCACGCCAAAGAGGCGGGACTAGACTGCATCGTCAGCCAGTTTCCGTTTTCCGCCAATGGTCGTGCGATGACCTTGGAGTCGAACGAAGGGTTTGTGCGTGTCGTGGCGCGTCGCGACAACCATCTGATTGTCGGTTGGCAGGCCGTCGGGCGTGGCGTGTCGGAATTGAGCGCGGCATTTTCGCAGTCGCTCGAGATGGGGGCGAGGCTGGAGGATGTGGCGGGCACGATCCACGCGCACCCGACTTTGGGCGAAGCGATACAGGAAGCCGCATTGCGCGCGCTGGGACATGCCCTGCATCTTTGAACGGCGAAGTGCTGGGGGTCAATGGGGAAGCGCACTGACGCTTCCCCACAGATCTGCGGCCTTAAATTGATTCACGGCGGGCTGCTTTGAAGGCGCTTAATTCGCCTGAATATTCGCGCTCTTGACTACCGTTTCGTAGGTCTTCAGATCTTCCGCGATTTGTTTGCGGAATTCCTCGGGCGTATTGCCCGAGGCCGTAATGCCCAGCCCGGCGAGCCGCGCCTTGGTGTCCGGATCGTGCACGACATCGTTTACGGCTTTCTGCAGCTTGGCGACGATGGCAGGTGGCGTCTTAGCCGGCGCGAGTATGCCGATCCAGGAATTCACCACAAAGTCCTTCACACCCGACTCTTTGATCGTGGGCACGTCGGGCAGCGATGCCAGCCGTTCGTCGGTGCTGACGGCAATCGCCTTGAGTTGTTTGCGATCGACATAGGGATAAGCGCCCGCTACCGCTGTATAGAGCAAGGGCAGCGTGCCGCCCACCACGTCGGCCATGGCTTGTCCACCGCCTTTATACGGAATGTGTTCAAGCGCAATGCCCGTGCGTTGACGCAGCAACTCACCGGCTAAGTGCGGTGTGCTGCCCACGCCCGCGCTACCGTAAGAAATGCCTTGTGGCTGGGTTTTCGAATACGCGATCAACTCTTGCAAGTTGGAGGCCGGCACCTTGGGATTGGCCACGATGATCAGCGCCGCATCGCCGATCTTGCTGACCGGGGCGAAGTCCTTCAGTGTGTCAAAAGGAATGTCTTTATGGACATGCGGATTGATCACCAGCGTGCCGTCAAAGCCCAGCACCAGCGTATAACCATCCGGGTCAGCCTGTGCCGCCATTTGTGTGCCGATATTGCCCGAGGCGCCCGGCTTATTGTCGACGATCACCTGTTGGCCCAGACGTTGCCCCATCTTTTCTGCGACCAACCGAGCACCAGTGTCGGATACCCCGCCGGGCGCGAACGGCACGATCAACCGTATGGGCCGCGAAGGATACTGGTCCGCCGACTCTGCTGCCAGCGTGGGTACCGTACCCAACGCGAGCGTGGCGCCGAGCGCGGCCACAACGAAACGGCGACGGGGTGAAACGACGCGATCGATTTTCATAGTTGTCTCCTAGAGTTATGCGTTTGTTGTTGTGTGGTTACTGCGGGGGATACTGTCGTCGCAGCCACGCGATGCTGCGTCCTCCTAGTGCTCTACCGAGTTGTGATTCAGCAAAGTCGATCGCGTGCAGCAGCCCCGGCAACGATATGCCGGTCGTCAGACCACTGCGTTCGGCCATCAGCACCAGGTCTTCTGTCGCGGCGTTGCCCGCAGCACCCGGAGCAAAAGGGCAGCCGCCGATACCGCCTACGCTCGCATCAAAACGGCGCACACCCGCTTCAATCGCAGCCCAGGCGTTTGCGGTCGCCATGCCGCGCGTGTCATGAAAATGCGCGGCCAGCTTCTCTACGGGTAGCGCTTGCGCCAGCGTCTCAAAATGATGTTTGACCATGCCGGGAGCCGCCGAGCCGATCGTGTCCGCAATGATGATCTCCTCTGCGCCGGCCTCGTGCATCCGGATTGCCAACGCCACGACGGTATCGAGGTTGGTGGGCCCCTCGAACGGACAGTCGAACGCCACGGCCACATACGCGCGGCGTCGCAGCCCTAACTCGCGCGCAGCCAGCAGGGCAGACTCGGACACCCGCGTGGCGGTACCGAGGTCCATATTGATGTTCTTCTGATTCATTGTCTGTGTCGCCGACAACACGACCGCGACTTCACGTGCACCCGAGGCATGGGCGCGCTCCAACCCTTTCTGGTTTGGAATTAATGCTGATGCGCGCAGCTCGGGCAGCTCGCGCTGCACCCGCGCGATCACCTCCGCCGCGTCGGCCATTTGCGGCACGGCTTTAGGCGAAACAAAGCTTGTTGCTTCGACACTGCTGACGCCAGCGTCATGCAACAGCTTGATTAGCTGCACCTTCGCGTCTGTGGGAAAGGGCACCTGTTGATTCTGTAGTCCATCGCGTGGCGCGACATCGGTAATGATCAAGCGATCTTGCGACATGGCGGGCCCCTCAAGCAATGACGTTTTGAGTCCGCAGCGCGCTCAGGCGCTCTTCGTCGTAGCCGGGCAAGCTGCGCAAGACGTCCTCGGTATGTTCGCCCAAAGTGGGCGGACTACCGTAGGCACGCGCGGGGTCCGCGGATAACTTAATCGGATTGCCCGGCATCTGAATGGTCTCGCCGGTTTTGAGCGGCACATCCACCACCATGTCGCGCGCGCGTACCTGCGTATCGTTGAGCGCTTGACGGAAATTGTTGACCGGCCCGCAAGGTATGCGCGCCGCAGACAGCTTTTCCAACCAATGCGCCGTCGGTTGCGTGCGGAACTCTTTGCTGACAATGGCGTCGATCTCCGACTTGGCGGCGAACCGCCCGGGCTGCTGATCGTATTCCGGTCTGCGTAGCGCGGGCAGATCGATGCACTCGAGAAAGCGCTTCCAGAATGCGTCGCCGATGCATGCGACGATGATGTGACCATCCGCCGTGGGGTAACTGTTATACGGCACGTGTACGAAATGGCCGTTCCCGATTCCCTCGGGCACAATGCCCGACATCAGATGCATAGTCGCCATGTAGTTCAGCAGCGAAATCTGTGCATCGAGCATGGACACATCGACATGCTGTCCGCGGCCGGTGCGTTCGCGTTGCGCGATAGCGGCGAGTACACCCATCGCGCCGAATACCCCGCCACCCAGATCGCCGATAGGAATGCCACTGCGGGTCGGCCCTGTCTCGGGTGTCCCGGTGATCGACATGCCGCCGCCCATCGCCTGGACCACTTGGTCGAATGCCGGACGCTGTGTTGCCGGACCCGTGCTGCCAAAGCCAGTCACCGAGCAAGTGATAATGCGCGGATTGACGGCCGATAGTGCTTCGTAGTCGATGCCCAGACGCTTGGTCACACCCACGCTAAAGTTGTCGAAAACCACATCTGCATGGCGCACCAGGTCCATGAAGACCGCCAAGCCGGCTTCGCTCTTCAGATCGATGCACACGCTTTGCTTGTTGCGGTTGAGCGTCAGGAAATACGCCCCCATCCCGTCGCGCGAATAATCCGGGTCGTGTTCGAGCAAGCGCCGGGTGCCCTCGCCAGTGCCCGGTGGCTCCACCTTGATCGTGCGTGCGCCCAGGTCCGCCAGCAGCATGGTTCCATATGGGCCCGATAGCATATGAGTCAGATCCAAGACGGTGATGTGTTCGAGCGCCAAAGTGCACCTCCAATGCAGCAGTTACTGTGAGTGCTGTGGGTACCGCAAACCTTATGCCAGTTTTTCAGCGATCGTAAGGCGTTGATAAATAAAGAATTGGAAAAATTCGGCGTCACGCGAACGTCTCATGAGACATAATTGAAACGCCATTAATGTCGCGACGAATCAGGATGAGCTATCCCAATTTTTCCAGGCCGGCCGATCTGCCGAGGATCTGTTTCATGAGCTATAGGCAGATCCGCGAGTTCGCGATGCCCGTCGTGGCCGAGTACTCCAAACGCGCTCACATCGAAGTCGTGGACGGCACGTTTGGTGGGGCACTGGCAATGGCGCGCGACCGGCTTGATCGCGGCGTGGTTGACGCATTTGTCAGTGCGGGGTCGAACGCGAGCATTCTGCGCGCCGGGCTGCAGGCGCCTGTGGCCACGATTCAACTGAGTGGCTTCGACCTTTTACAAGCCTTGATTCAAGCGCGCAGAATTGCGGATCGCGTGGGCGTGGTGATGTATGGGCAAACGATTCCGGAGCTGGACGCCGTCAAGGAACTGCTCAATATCGAGATTGTTCAACATGCGTATCAAACACCGGATGATGCCAGGCAGCGATTCGAACAACTGCGGCGTGAGCGATTCCAGGTCATCGTAGGTTCGAGTCTGGTCGTGGAGCTGGCCGAGCAGGCTGGTCTGCACGGACTGCTGGCATATTCGTTGACCAGCATACGCAAGGGATTCGAGGATGCTCTGGAGCTCGCGCGCGTGGCCCGACTGGAGGCCGGCCGGGTAGAGCAATTGAACGGGGTGCTGCACAGCTTGCAGGATGCCGTGCTGGCCGTGGACCGCCATCATCGCGTCATCGCCATCAATCCGCCCATGCAACGCCTGCTGGCCCCGGGAGGTGCGGATGTCACCGGCCGCCCGCTGGATCAGCTGCGCCCCGAACTGACGCTGCGCGCCACACTGGAGACCGGCCAACAGGAAAGCGCCGGTCTGCAGCGCTTCGGTGGGCGCGATTGGATCGTCAATCGCACGCCCATCCGCGAACGTGGCGCCATCGTGGGGGCGGCGTTGACGCTGTATGACGCTGGCCGCATCCACGAGGCCGACACCAGTCTGCGCGTGCAGCAACGGCGCAGGCAACACACAGCCAAATACCGATTCGATGCGCTCATCGGGCAGAGCCCGACTTTTCAGCGTGCCGTGCAAACCGCGAGGCGTTATGCACGCACTGACCTGACCGTGTTGATCGCCGGCGAGAGCGGCGTAGGCAAAGAACTGTTCGCGCAAGCCATTCATAACGAGAGCCGACGCGCGGATCGACCGTTTATCGCGGTCAACTGCGCATCGTTTGCCGAGTCGTTGCTCGAGAGCGAACTCTTCGGTCACGAAGAGGGTGCCTTTACGGGGGCGCGCCGCGGCGGAAAGCGCGGATTGTTTGAGGCCGCCCACACCGGCACGCTGTTTCTCGACGAAATCGGCGACATGCCTCTGCCATTGCAAAGCCGTCTACTGCGCGTGCTGCAAGAACGTGAAATCACGCGCGTAGGCGCTACAGCCGCCATCCCTGTCGATGTGCGCATTATCGCGGCCACTCATCAACCGCTGCAGGAGCTGATCGCCCAGCGCCGTTTCCGTCAAGACCTGTACTACCGCATTAATACGCTGCGTGTGGCCGTACCGGCGTTACGCGACCGGCCGGACGATATCGGTGCGCTGCTCCATGCTCTTGTCACGCGCTGCGTAGTCCGCCTGGGCGACACGGTGCCCGACGATATCGATGCGCGGCTCGCGCCGTGGCTGCCGCGCCTGCGCCGCTACGCTTGGCCTGGAAACGTGCGGGAACTGGAAAACATGAGCGAACGCATCGCGGTATTCCTGTCCCAATACGGGCAAGGCGAACCCATCGATCACGAGGCGCTCCGGTACGATTGCCCCGAGCTGTATGCGGATCGCCCTGACGAACCAACAGAGCAACCCGGACTGGGTTTGCGCGAGCGCGCGCTGCAGTCGCTACAAGCTGCGGGAGGCAGCCGCCAGCGCGCGGCGCAGCGGCTGGGAATCAGCCGTTCGACGTTGTGGCGTTGGCTGAATTCAGATCAATGATTCGCCCGAGGTCTCGGCGACAGACCGTGATTCCTCACAATGCAGGCTTCGGCGCAGGCATCAGCATTGCGTTTTGCGCGGGCAAACGCATGGAGACAGCGGCGGCAATCAACAGAATCGCACCCGCGCTGCCAAATGCCACCCAGTGCGTCCCAAACGCTTCAAAACCCCACCCGCCAAGCCAGGAACTGATCATCGCGCCAACCTGATGGCCCAGGTACGCACAGCCATACAGCACGCCGACAAGCCGCACGCCATAAATATCGGCCAGAATCGCCGAAGACATGGCGATGCTGCCGGCCCACACGATCCCTCCAATCGCGGCGGTCAGGTAAAGCTCCCAGTGGGCGCCCACAATCAACAGCGCAAAAAAGCCCAGCCCCCGGATCAAATAAATTGCCGCGAGAATTTTGCGGCGTGGCAAAGTGTCCGATATCCGCCCAAGCACCAGCGTGCTGAAGATCGCGACCAGCCCGATGAGCCCGATGCCAAGCGAGCTCGTCTTGGCATCGAAGCCATGGTCCATCAGCATCGGAATGCCGTGCGTACCCAGCAGATTCATGCTGAACCCGCAGGCAAATAATCCCGCGGTGATCTGCCAGAAGGGGGCGCTGCGGGTGGCTTGGCGAAAAGTCAGGCTCGGCGCATTGGCTGTGCGAGTCGTAGCCGGCTTGCGCGCAATCTGTTCAGCCGTCAGATCGGCGTTTTCTGGTGCCTGATCGCGAATGACAAAACAGGCCACCGGCACGGTGATGACCGTGAAGATTCCCGCGAAACCCATGAGCGCGGTCTGCCAGTTCGTTGCCTCGATGGCAAAGGTCAGCACTGGCGTCATCACTGCGATGCCAGCCATCGAACCGGTCGATAAAAAGAAGAGCGCCATGCCACGTCGCCGCGTGAACCAGCGCGTCAGCACCGGCGTCAACGCGACCGGGCTGGTAAAGCCCAATCCCACCGAAAGCAACACGCCAAACGACATGAAAAAGCCGAACGTCGTTTCAGCGTTGACGGCCCAGATTGACGATAAGACCACGATTGCTGTGCCGAGCAACAGCACAAACCGCGTGCTGCATCGCGCCACCAGCATGCCGGCTATCGGCATTGCCAGGCCATAGCACAACATGCCTATCGCGATAATTCCCGATAGCAAGCTACGGCTTAACCCCAGGTCTTGCGCCATGGGCAGAAAAAATGGGCCTACGCCCATGCGCATGCCCACCGTCAACAACGTCAGCACCGTGGCCGCTGCCACGATGTTCCAACCAAAATACCAACTGCCGCGATACCCGCTAGTCAACGCCGTCTCCCTGTTTACGCAAGCTCTGTCGTCCTGCGCCCGGGCCATATTGTCGACGATTTTATGGGGCGGCGCATCGGGGGCCGCCCGTTTTTTATACGGTGCGCGACAGCGTGCTCAGGGCACCAGCGATAACCCTATACGGAATTGCGAGCGGTCACGCTGGTTGTATCCCAACAATGTCTCGCCATAGCCATTGAAATACTGCAGATGCACGTAGCCGTTCATATTGAGCCAGGTGCGCTTGAGCGGCCATGCGAAATCGAGCTGCGTCGTGCGATGCCGGCTCGCACCTTGCCGATAGAGCGCCGACACCACCGCGCCGTTGTCTTGCGCCCAGCGGACTTTCCAGTCCACATGACCAGCATAATCGGAATAATCCTTGTTGTCGTCCTCGACGGCGAAATAAGCCTTGATTCGCGGGGAAAACGTCAGCGTGCTACCGCTGTCAAACCGATAGTTGATGGCCGGCTGAATGTACACGTCGTTCAGCGAGCGCGAATCGTCCCCGTCCTTGCCATTGGAAAGATGCTCCACACCCGTGTTCAGACCCAGCCGCCAGCGCTCACTCGCCGAGGTCCAGACTTTTTCGTTGAGCCAGAAGATACTGGGATTGAAGCTGGTGTCGATAAACGGCATCGAGTCACCCTGCAGATCCCAGAGCGACTGTTGGGTATAGCCAAGGTAGAAGTTCTCGCCAAACGTGGGCGCTCGCCCATCGGCGGGGTGGAACAGTCGATACTTCGCGCTGATCTGGAAACGCGCCGTCGTGCCCCCGCGAGTTCCGATATCGAAGTAAATCGGTTCATACGCCGACAAGGCGCTGCGAAAGGCGTCGAATCCCGAGGTTGGAGCCGGCCAATCTGCCTGCACGGTGTCTGCCGGCGCAGGGCCCGCGTCCGGATGCGCGCCAGCGGCGGCGACGACAGCGGGTGGCACAGGTTGCCCGGTATGCGGGTCCACCACCGGCACGGTGGCAGGCGTGCTGACCAGCGTGCCGTTATCTCGGTTCGTCACTTCCAATGCCATCAACGCCGGCTGGCCCTCAATCGATACGGCTTGCAGACCGTCAGCTGTGGCAGGCACGACCGTGCTCCAGGTCATACGGGCGAAATTATTGACCGGGATATCGAATTGCGTGTTGGCGGTGGCCAGCTTGGCGAGGCTGCGCACCACGCGCCCGTCGGCGCTGCGCCACTGAACGACCAGATTCTCGGGCGCACGCCAGTTGGTCATCGCTGTGCCATCGTTGAACAGCACTGCCTGAATCTGCACGGTTTCGCCCGCCGCCGCGGTGGGGCGTTCAAGCTGATATGAAATTCCGGCTGCCGCCGGCGCGGCCGCGACGAATATCGCCGCCAGCAGCAAGGGGCGCACCGCGCCAATAGAATAAAGAGAGGCCGAAGACATACACATAGGGTGATATAGCGACGAGGCAATGTAACATCCTCTACCTTCTTGTCGGCAACCGCTTGTAAGCGTGCGGCAATATTGCATCATTGGGGCAAGAAGCGGACGTGGCGTGGGTTTTCTTACGCTATTTAGCGATTTCGCGCGGTGCCTCGCGCCACGGTACAATTGCCGCGCGTTATCATACGCGCGGCCTCCCCGCCCTTAGCTCAGTTGGATAGAGCACTCGCCTTCTAAGCGAGCGGTCACACGTTCGAATCGTGTAGGGCGGGCCAGCATGCCTCTCGCTGGCTCATCAGCAGGCCGCTCGCCCCTCTACAGATAGGGCGACGCCAGCCAGATCACCTTGTTGCGCAAACGCTTGATAAAAGGCTCGTCATAGAGACTCTTGAGCGTCACTTGGCGAGCCTTGGCGATTTGCGCATCAATGCGGTTGGCAATCCATTGCGCGATCTCGTGGTCGTAAACCTCGGTATCCAGCTCGAAGTTCAGGCGCAGACTACGGGGATCGAGGTTCGACGAACCTACATACGACCACGCGCCGTCTACCGTCAGCAACTTCGAATGATCGAACGGCCCGGACGAACGCCATACGCGGCAGCCGGTGCGGATGATTTGATCCAGTTGCGCCGTCATGGCGTAGTTCACTAAACGCAGATTATTGCGGCCGGGAATCACCACATCGACCCGCACGCCGCGCCGCGCGGCCGTGGCCAGTGCGAGGATAAGCGGCTGATCAGGCAGGAAATAAGGCGACTGAATGCGGATGTGGTGTTGCGCTACCGCCAGCGCGCCCAACAGCATATTTCGCGTGCTCACCATCGCCCGGTCGGGCCCCGAGGGCACGCAGCGCAGCGGCACCGTGCCGGCCGCGGTGGCCGCTGGCGGCACGAACCAGGGTTCGCCGATCAGTGGCTCATGAGTGGTGAAATTCCAGTCATGGGCGAAGACCGACATCAGTTGAGCCACCACCGGGCCTTCCATGCGGAAATGCACATCGCGGTTCGTCTGATCGCCTGCGATCGCGGTCACGAAAGCAGCACGCACATTCATGCCGCCCGTAAAGCCGATGGTGCCATCGATCACCATGATCTTGCGGTGACTGCGTAGATTGGCGTAGGGCATGCGCAAGACGCCCAGCGGATTCGTCATGAACAGCGCCGTGCGCACGCCGGCGCGATGCAGCAATCGGACGATCGGAGGGCGCGAATATTTGCTGCCGATGGCATCGATCAGTACGCGCACCTTGACACCGCGCTCATGGGCTTCGATCAAGGCTTGCGCCATTTCCCGCCCGATCTGATCGTTATCGAAGATATAGCTTTGCATCGCGATGCAGTGCCGGGCCTCACGGATCGCCTGCATCATGGCGGGATAAGCCTCGTCGCCGCCGGCCAGTGGCGTGATGCTGTTGTCGCCCACGACGGGGAAATTGCTGATCGTATCGCCCAGGATTCTTAACGAGGCGAACTGCCTGTCCGATGCAGGCACCACGTCTTTGATGGGCACTTGAGGGTAGGTGGCATAGCTATGCGGCGTTTCGTCGCGTTGTTGCGACACGCGCGTATGACGGATACGGTTGACGCCCGCCACGAAATACAGCAGCGCGCCAAACAGCGGCGAGAACAGCGTGACCGCCACCCAGCCAATCGCGGCGCGCACATCCTGTTTGGTCATGGCGGCATGCACGGCAGCCCCCGTTCCGGCCAGCAAGCTGACCACGAAAACCAGATGCGGCCAGTACGCCTGTAGTAGTTCGACAATACGATCCATAGGAAACACGGAATGATTCTCTCTGTACGGCCGAGCGCGATGCCGGCTCGATTAGGCCGTGAGGATACCAAGTCCGGACAATTCCTGACACAGATGTTGAAAGCAGATTGCGCTTTACGACACCTCGAATCACCTGCTTGGCCAATTCCGGGTACCCTGACTTCAAACATTACGGAGGTGTAGAAATGCGATCGATTATTGCGGTATCACTCGTCGCGGCGCTTGCCGGTTGCGCGACCACCCGAACGGACTTGCCCACGCAGAGCAGCGTGGACCTAAGTAAATACGCCGGAACCTGGTACGAACAGGCGCGATTGCCCAACCGGTTCCAGGATGACTGTGCGTCGGATGTGCAGGCCGATTATGTGCTGCGGGAAGACGGTACGCTGGGCGTGACCAATCAGTGCAAGAAAGCGAACGGCGAAACCAAGGTTGCCACGGCCCAAGGCCGGCTGAACCCCTCTGTACAACCGCCCGATCCCGCCAAGCTTCAAGTGCGATTCGCGCCTGCGTGGACATCGTGGCTGCCTTGGGTCTGGGGGGATTATTGGATTATCAAGCTGGCCGGCGACTATGAATATTCCCTGGTGGGTACGCCAGATCGCGAATACCTGTGGGTGCTGACTCGGGAGAAAGACGCCGACCAGGCGCGCGTGGATGAGCTGCTGGACTATGCGCGCACCCAAGGGTTCGCCGTGGATAAGATGGTGCGCCAGTAACTAGAGCGCCGGCCGCGCGCTGGCGCTACGGCGCCAGCAGAAAAAATAAACCCGCCTGCAGTTTTCACTGGGCGGGTTATTTGCATCCTCGAACGAATGGCATGGCATTCGCGAGGAATAAAAACTGGGGTGGCTGATGGGGCTCGAACCCACGACAACCGGAATCACAATCCGGGACTCTACCAACTGAGCTACAGCCACCGCTGCACTGCAAAGAGGCCGAATATTAGCATGAAAAATTTGAAGTAGGCAAATGAGGGTGGAATTTTTAGCTTGACCGAGCCTAGGCACGTCTCGGGAGGGCCGTCTATGCGACAGGCATAGACGGCCGAATCTGCAAGCTGGTTACAAAACTTATCCGACATGTCACGAAATGCCGGGTATGCTGCCTCACTAGAGAGGGCATACGAGTGCACCAGAATAATCTGATTTACAAGGGATACCGCCTGACGGCCAAAGTCAGCCGCGGCGCACCTGGCGATAACGCGCCGGCCTCCGGGTCACCGGTATTCACCGCGTCCGTGGTCATCGTGCCTGCCGGGGCGGTGCAAGACACAGGCGATGAATATGCCGTTCCGGGCTTTGCCGAAGGGCAGGTGGTCTATAGCCCCCGCGAGGCCGTGCATGTGGCGATCAGCCACGGCTGCGCCATCGTTGATGCACTGACCGGCGTCGCGGGATAGCGCATCAATGCGCGAAAATCTCTGACCAGCTGCGCGCTTTGCCCAGCGGTCGGACAATGGCGGACTGCTCCAGGATAGAAACCGCCTTGTTGAATTCCTCGGCCGTGGCGCCGTCTTCGAGGATCACCAGGCGCCCGTTGTCCGCATCGGCCATTTTCACATCCGACATTTTGCCGTGCGTCTGATAGACCTGCGTCCAATCGATCTTCTTGCCTGCCTTGAGCGCGATGGGTTCGATAAACGTGAGCGATTCACCAGAGGCGCTGCGCACGGCATAGGCGAACTCGGCGGTATGGCCGCTGCTGCCGCGTGCGCGCGCACCATGCACCAGACGGTCCATCCCCACCGCCTCGGCAAGCGTGCGGCCAACCTCCGCACGAAAACGCAGGCGGCTGAATTTAGGCATCCATTGACTGCATTGAAAGGTCAGTGCCGTCGTCAGCTTGATCGCATCCCACAAGGCGTCTTGCAGCTGCGATTGAGGACCAGACGCGGTGATCGCGCCGTTGTGATCAAAGCGCGCGAGGCTCAAGCCAGGAATCTGGTTCAGTTGTTCCAGGCGCTTGGCATGCAGTTCGACGCCATAGGTCGCGGCATGCATGGCGGCTTCGCCCGCATCGGTCAGGAAAAACGTCTCGTCGTCCGGACGCGCGATGTAGAAACTGGCATGCTGGCCGTCCAAGCCCATGGCAACGGGCGTGATCGCGCGTACGGCGCGTTCTCCGGCGGGGACAACGGTCCAGCCGGCGGGGGGCAGAAATGCGGTCATATCAGATGAGCAATTCAATCTGGCGGCCTTTGAGCGGATGGGCAAAGCCACCCGGCAGGGTGAGGTTGGCGCGCTGCAGAAAATAAGGGATCAAGGTCGCGATGTCGTTCAGCGCCGGCTCGATCGGCTCGGCATACCCTTCGCCTTCATGATGCCAGATATGCAAATGAGTCCGTTGCTCCAGCACCTTGCGATACAGCGGCAAATCCGAACCCGAGACATTCGTGTGATAGGCATCGTTGGTATCGATGCCCAGCACGCGATGCGGGCCGATAAACAGACTGGCCGAACAGGCCGCCGGCAGCGTGATGGCCGCCTGTCCATATACCGCCGTGCGCGCCGGTCGGTAAATGGCGCGAAAAATAATGTCGTCGCGTGTCTCGCCGCGCAATCGGCACGAGGACACGAACTCCATCCATTGCATCTGGCCGGGGGCAGGGCGATGCACCCAGGTCACCGCTTTGGCGGTTTCCTTGGGCTCTGCCAGGATTTCGCGGACTTCTGCCGGGGTAATGAGGGGGGCTTGCTTAGTGGCCATGCGCCGTTACGGGGGCTGTAGTTCAGCGGGCACCCGAAAAGGGTGCCCGAAAGGGCCGTAATATTACAAGATCGGCGCGTGGCAGGCAGGCAATACGGCCTTAAAGTGTTTCCGCCGAGAACGTATCGCACTGGCGCAGGTCGCCACTATCGAGGCCGCGCTTGAACCATTTGACCCGCTGCGCCGAGGAGCCATGCGTGAACGCATCGGGTACGACATAGCCCTGACTTTTCTTTTGCAAGGTGTCGTCGCCGATGGCGGCGGCAGCGTTCAAGCCTTCCTCCACATCGCCGCTTTCGAGAATATCGCGCGCCTGATCGGCGCGGCGCGCCCATAGTCCGGCAAAGCAATCGGCCTGCAGCTCCATGCGCACCGATAATGCATTGGCCTGGGACGGCTGTCGGCGACGTAGTTGATCGACCTGATCCGAAATGCCCAATAAATGCTGTACGTGGTGCCCGACCTCATGCGCAATCACATAGGCCTGCGCGAAATCGCCGGGCGCATTCAATTTGCGCTCCATTTCATCGAAGAAGCTCAGGTCGATATAGACCTTGTTATCGCCGGGACAGTAAAACGGCCCCATGGCCGACTGGCCGGTACCGCAAGCGGTGGGCGTCGCGCCTCGAAACAGCACCATCTTGGGCGCGATATATTGCCGATTAAGATTTTGCCGAAAAATATCGTTCCAGATGTCTTCGGTTTCGCCTAACACTTGCGCGACGAACTTGGTTTGGGGATCATTGGCGGGAGGCTGCGTCGACGTCTGTTGTTGTACTGGGGCATTTCCATCCGCCATTTGTAGAACCACGGAGGGGTCTACACCAAAATAAATTGCCACTAGTGCCAGTACGATGGCGCCGATTCCCATTGGCCCGCGACGGCCGCCAAACCCACCGCCTCCAAATGATGGTCCGCTAGAACGACGATCCTCGATGTTGCGGCTTTCCCGTGACTTACCCATGCGCATGTTGATTCTCCTGAGCAGGCGCTAATGATGCTAGGATAAAACGTATGGCAATCTTTTTCTCTATTCACCCCGACAATCCGCAACTGCGTTTGCTTAAACAGGCCGCGCAGTGGCTCAATGATGGCGGTTTGGTCGCTGTGCCGACCGACTCGAGTTATGCGGTGGTTGCGCGTTTGGACGACAAGGCTGCGGCCGACGGATTGCGGCGTCTACGCGGGCTGGATGATCGCCACCATTTGACGTTGATATGTCGCGACCTGGCGGAAATTGGCCATTTTGCGCGCGTCGACAATAAACAATATCGCTTATTGAAAGCCGCCACGCCGGGGCCTTGGACCTTTATTCTCGAGGCCACGCGCGAGGTGCCGCGCCGGGTCTCGCATCCTTCGCGCAAAACGATAGGCATACGCGTGCCCGATCATCTGGTGACACTCGGCTTGCTCGATGCGGTCGGGGCTCCCCTGTTATCGACCACGCTGATCCCTCAGGGTGAAGAAGAAGCGCTTAACGACGCCGAAATCATTCAAGAGCGCTATGCGCATCAGCTCGCCGCCGTGATCGACGCGGGGGCGTGCCCACAACTTCCTACTACCGTCATCGATTTGACCGGCGATGAGCCGGCCGTCATGCGCCACGGGCGGGGCGACCCTGCCACGCTCGGGCTGGCCTGAACTCCCCCGCTAAACCTTCCGGCGCCTCATGTCCGACCTTATTCAGTCCATCGCGATCTACGCGATTCCCGTTATTTTCGCGATCACACTGCACGAGGCCGCCCACGGTTACGTTGCACGCTTGTTCGGTGATCGGACCGCCGAACAGGCGGGACGCATCACGCTAAACCCGATACGGCATATCGATCCGGTGGGCACCATTGCGGTGCCTGTCGCGATTTTGCTTATGTCCAAACTGCTCGGGGGGCCGGCCATGCTGTTTGGCTGGGCCAAACCCGTGCCCGTGGACTTTGGCAGGCTGCGCCGGCCCAAGCAGGACATGCTGTGGGTCGCCCTGGCCGGGCCGGCGGCGAATCTGCTGATGGCCATATTGTGGGTGCTTTCCATGCGTCTGCTTTTGGCCACAGGCGTGGAGGAAGGCTACTGGTACGAAGTCGGCATGGCTGGCATCAATGTGAACCTCGTGTTGATGGCGCTGAACCTGCTGCCGATTTTGCCGCTGGATGGCGGCCGCGTGCTGTTTAGCCTGCTGCCGCACCGACTGGCTTGGCAATATTCGCGTATCGAGCCCTATGGTCTGTTGATCGTGATCGTGTTGCTGGCGACCGATGTCCTGTGGACGCTGATGCGCCCGGTCATGGACGTGGGCGCGGCCATCGTGACTTGGTTCTTGTAAATCTCAATATTCCGGTAAACTCAACGGTTCGACTGACTTGTTTCTCGCCCGGGGCATCCTGTTCCGGGTTCGGAGCCCATTTTCATGGCATCCCCGGATTCCTCAATGATTACTTTCCAAGGCAGCATGGTGGCCTTGGTGACCCCCATGCAGCCGGATGGCAGCCTGGATTACGCAAGCTATCGGTCCCTGATCGACTGGCACATTGCCGAGGGCACCGACGCCCTGGTGGTGGTGGGCACGACTGGCGAATCGCCGACGGTGTCCATGGAGGAACACGCCGAGTTGATCCGCGTGGCGGTCGAACACGCCGCTGGCCGTATCCCGGTGATCGCCGGGGTTGGCGCGAACTCGACCGACGAAGCCATCCACCTGACGCGCCACGCCAAAAACGTGGGCGCGCAGGCCGGTCTCTCGGTGGTGCCCTACTACAACAAGCCTTCTCAGGAGGGCCTCTATCAGCACTTCCGCACGGTCGCCGAAGCGGTGGATCTGCCCACCATTCTGTACAACGTGCCGGGTCGCACCGTTGCCGATATGAGCAACGAGACCGTGCTGCGCCTGGCCCAGGTGCCGGGTATTATCGGTATCAAGGACGCGACGGGCGATATCGGCCGTGGCGCGCTGCTGCTGCGCGAAGCCCCCGAAAGCTTCCAGGTGTTCAGCGGTGACGATCCGACCGCCGCCGCGCTCATGCTCTTGGGCGCGCGCGGCAATATTTCGGTGACGGCCAATGTCGCTCCCCGACTCATGCGCGAGCTGTGTGCAGCCGCGTTGGCAGGTGATGTGCCCAAGGTACGTGAACTAAACGCGTATCTGGCCCGTCTTAACAAGGCTCTCTTCATCGAGGCCAATCCCATTCCTGTGAAATGGGCGCTGGCTCAGATGGGCCGTACGGCACTGGGCTATCGCTTACCCTTGGTAGAGCTCGGCGCTCAGCATCACGAGACCGTCCGTCGCGCACTCCAGGAAACGGGTCTGCTTTAAACATAAGTGAGGATGCGTATGAATCAACGTCATGCCGCTGCGTCGGCATTGATGGTGCTGACTTTGCTGTCTGGTTGCAGCGAAATTAATGAATTTCTCGGCAACGAGGAGTCGGTCGACTACAAAAGCACCAAGCGCGGCGAGCCACTGAGCATTCCGCCTGATTTGACCCAGGCGTCCAGTGACCCACGTTATCGCGCGCCGACCTCGGGTAGCACCACGTTCTCGGAATACCAGGAGCAGGGTCGCCAAGTCGCGACGACTTCGGTCCAGACCAGCAATGTGCTGCCACAGCGTGACGATATGCGCGTGGAGCGTGACGGCGATTTGCGCTGGCTGGTGATCAACCTGCCGCCGGAACAGGTCTTCCCGAAGATCGTCGATTTCTGGACAGAAACGGGTTTCACCGTGGCGGTCAACAATCCTCAAGCGGGGCTGATCGAAACCAATTGGGCGGAAAACCGCGCGAAAATCCCCGAGAGCTGGCTGCGTCAGGCCTTGGGCAAGATTCTCGATTCCGCCTGGGATAGCGGCGAGCGCGAAAAATTCCGCACCCGCGTCGAACGCGTGGGCGGCCGCACCGAGGTCTATATCTCGCACCAGCAAATGCTGGAAAAGCGCATTGGCACGGACGAAGGCCAGGTTGCGTGGGAGCACGGTAAAGAAGATCCGGGTCTGAATGCCGCGATGCTGGCCCGCCTGATGGTGTATCTGGGCACCGATACCGACAACGCCCGCAGGCTGGTTGCACAGGCCGAGGCCGCACCGCAGTCGCCGACCGTCCAACAGGATGTGCGTGCCGACGGTGCCATGCTGGTCGTGGACGAATCCTTTGACCGCGCCTGGCGTCGCGTCGGGGTGGCTTTGGATTCGGGCGGCTTCACCGTCGACGATCGCGATCGCTCTGCTGGCGATTATTTCGTGCGCTATGTGGATACCGACACGGGTGCCAAGCAAGATCAGCCGGGCTTCTTCAGCCGTCTGTTTGGTGGTGACAAGCGCGCTCAGGCCGCTCAATACCGTGTCCATCTGACCGAAGTCGGTGGTCAGACGCAAGTCACGATTTTGGACGCCAACGGTCAGCGGGACAACAGTTCTACGGCACAACGCCTCTTGGGTGTGCTCAAGGACAAAATGGTCTAAATCCAGAGGCCTAAGCAAAAAGGGCCGCGACATTCGTGTCGCGGCCCTTTTTGCGACTGGCGGTGTGGCCAGTCCAGGCGAATACGGCGGTTTAGATTCAGCCGCCCGAGCTCGGCGCGGGCGAGCCGCTGGGCGAGGTGGGGCCGCTCGGCGACGAAGTACCGCCCGGAGCAGGCGTGCTCGACGAGGGGATGGACGTGTCGGGTGCGGGCGTGGAAGGGGCCGGCGCCGTGGTAGCGGGCGCGGAGCTGGGTGCGCCAGCGGTGTCGTCCTTCTTGTCGCAAGCCGTCAGCGCGACGGCCATAACCGAGGCGATAATCAAAGTTTTGCTGATCATGTTGAGACTCCTGTTAGATGACAATGTTGCCGCCCCAGCTGGGGGTAAATCCCAATAGGGGAAACGAGTATTCAGGCTACAGGAATCGTCCGGTTTGTGGAGTGTGAAAGTTAAAGCGGTGGCATCCCAAACGTAACAGGCCTTACAGCAAGGTGTGCGACGTTTCCCTATGTTGCGAGAAAATCAGGCTTGATCGCGCTCTGTGCACGACCGATACAGCATCGTGACAGGAAGATACGGTAGAGAGCCACCGGGTAGATCTTTTGTCAGGCTTCCCGATAGTGGAGCCAGCCAGAGTCCAGCCAGTCCATCAAGGTTTCCCGCGCGTCGTCGCTCAGCTTGCGGCATCGCGGGTCGTTGCAGGCCAGCTTGCGAGCATCGGCCAGTGCGCGTAGCGCCGGCTCCGCGGGCACATGAGCCGCTTCTCCGTTGATAAACAACTGCTTGCCGCGATACAGCATGCGGCTGCGGCGATCCAGCTGGAGATATCCTCGCTCCGGCCATTCCAACGCCAGATCGACCGCGAGTTCGGCCGGCGGTTCAAACACGCTGAGATTGCTGGGTTCGGTTAACCAGCATCCCAAAAAGCGAGCGGCCACCGCATCATCGAACCGCACCTTGGCCAAAGTATCTAGCGTGGCCTGCACCAGGCTGTCAGGCAAGGCCGCGGGCGTTTCGACGGCTGGCTGGCCGGGATCTCGATACAGTGCTTCGAGGCGCGGCCCAGGCAAGGGCGGCTCGCCATAGGGGCCGCCGAGCAATCCGACACGCGCCATCACCTGATCCGCCGCGGCTTCGAGCAGACCGCGCGCCAATATCGCCTGCGTGGGCGCGCGGAATCCGATCGATATGGTCATGCAGTCACCGCCCACCGCGACGCCATCATGCGCTGCTTGCGGTGGCAGGTACAGCATATCGCCCGGTTCCAGCACCACATCGTGCTCGGGCTCGAAATTCTGCAGAATCTTTAGCGGCAGATCCGGCTGCAGGCTTAAGTCTTTCTGGCGGCCATAGCGCCAACGCCGGCGTCCTGCTGCTTGCAACAGGAATACGTCATAACTATCGAAATGCGGCCCCACACCGCCGCCATCGGAAGCCACGCTGATCATGATGTCATCGAGGCGCGCATCCGGAATGAAACGGAATAGCTGCATCAACGCCATCGCCGCGTCATCGTGCAGATCCACGCTTTGTACCAGCAAGGTCCAATCGGGCTCGGTGGCTTTAGGCAATCGGGCGAACGGCCCGTTCTCCATTTGCCACGCGCCTTCCTCGCGCCAGATCAAGCGGGATTCCACATCGTCGCGGCGCGCTAATTTTTTGACCTGCGCGATGCTTAACGGCGGCTTAAAATTCGGAATGGCCTGACGGATCAGCAAGGGCTTGCGCTGCCAGTAGCGGCGCATAAAGTCAGCGGCGCTCAGGCCGCCCAGCAGGGGCAGGGACTCGTTGATATTCACGGTAAACACGCCTTGAGGCGATAAAGAGCGTCCAACGCTTCACGCGGCGTCAGACTGTCGGGGTCGATTTGGGCCAGCTCATCGCGCAGGCTTTGTAATGCCGCGGATTCTTCGTGTTGATCATGGGCGGCATGGGCCTGCGCGTCTGCCTCGATGGCTGCGGAGAACAAGCCGAGCTGTGGCGTAGGCGCGCCTTGCGCTTCGAGGCGTTCCAGCTCGCGCGAGGCATGGCGGATCACGGCTGCCGGGATGCCGGCGCGCTGAGCAACCTGGATACCATAACTGCGGCTGGCGGGGCCCTCGCGGACTTCATGCAGGAACACGATGCCGCCCGCGGATTCGGCCGCGGCCAGATGGACGTTGGCGGCGGTGGGCTGTTCAGCAGGCAGTCGCGTCAATTCAAAATAATGCGTCGCGAATAAGGTCAGCGCCTGGTTATGCGTCACCAGCCGCTGCGCAATCGCCCACGCCAGCGCCAACCCGTCGTAGGTCGAGGTGCCACGGCCGATTTCGTCCATCAGAACGAGGCTGTTCGGCGTGCTGGCAGCCAGGATGGCGGCGGCCTCGGTCATTTCCATCATAAAGGTGGAGCGGCCGCCCGCCAGATCATCGGCTGCGCCGATGCGCGTGAAGATGCGGTCGATCTTGCCCACGGTGGCGCTGGTCGCGGGCACGAAGCTGCCGACGCGGGCCAGCAGCGCGATCAATGCGACTTGACGCATATAGGTCGATTTACCGCCCATGTTTGGACCAGTGATCAACAGCATGCGGCGCGTTGCCTCGAGTACGCAGTGATTGGGGGTGAAACGCTCAATGGTGCGTTCCACGACCGGATGGCGGCCGGCCTCGATGCAGATTTCCGCCTGCTCACTCAGCTGCGGTGCGATCCAGTCATGGCGACGGGCGTGCTCGGCCAGTGCGGCCAGGGTGTCGAGTTCGGCCAGCGCGCAGGCGCATTCCGATAAGGGGCGCACGAATGCGGCGACGGCGTCCAACACCTGTTCGAACAGCCATTTCTCGCGCGCAAGCGATCGGTCCTGAGCCGACAACACCTTGTCTTCCCAGGTCTTCAGCTCGGGGGTGATGTAGCGTTCCGCATTCTTTAGCGTCTGACGCCGACGATAGTCCTCGGGCACCTTGTCGGTCTGGCCTTTGGTGACCTCGATATAAAAGCCATGCACGCGATTGAATTCCACGCGCAAATTGCTGATGCCCGTGCGTTCGCGCTCGCGTGCTTCGAGCTGCAGCAAGAAGTCACCGCCATCGGCCGCCAGTGCGCGCAGTTCATCGAGTTCGGCGTCATAGCCGGCCGCGATCACGCCGCCGTCGCGTATCGCCACGGCGGGTTCTTGGGCAATGGCGCGGGTGAGCAGTTCGGCGATGGCGGGGTCCAGCGACAGATGTGCGGCGAGCTGACCCAGGCGTGGTGTGCCGGCGAGTGGCGCGATCAGATCATGCAGGGTGGGCAGGGCACGCAGCGCATCGCGCAAGCTTGCCAGCTCGCGCGGGCGCACCGAGCGTAGCGCCAATCGCGAGGCAATGCGTTCGACATCCGGAAAGGCATTCAAGGCGCCGCGCAACGATTCCAGCAGGTCCGCATCGCTAAATGTTTGCGCCACATCCATGCGTCCCGCGAGCAATGCGGCAATGGCTTGCTGACGGGCCAACGCCGCCGCGTTATCGCGCAGCGGATGATGCAGCCAGCGCCGCAACAAGCGGCTGCCCATCGGCGTCTGGCATCCGTCCAACAACGAAAACAAGGTCGGCGCATCCTCGCCGCTAATGGTCTGCGTGAGCTCCAGATTGCGTCGCGTGACCGGGTCCATCAACACGTATTCGCCGGGTCGGTCCACAGCCATACCCTGCACGTGCGCGAGGGCCTGCGACTGCGTGCGCGCGGCATAACGTAGCAACGCGCCGGCCGCGCAAATCGCGGCGGGCATGTCATCGACATCGAAACCGGACAGCGAATCGGTTTTGAAATGCGCCAGCAAATGCGCTCGCGCGCCATCGCTTTCGAAATGCCAGTCCGGTACGCGCGTGCGTGCGCCTTCGAAGGGGAAGGACAGGTCCAGGCTCTCCGGACACACCAGTTCTGCCGGAGACACACGATGCAGCTCGGATTCCAGCTGTGCGGGAGCGCACTCGGTCACCCGAAACTCGCCGCTGGCCAAATTCAGCCACGCCAGCGCTGCGCGCTGCAGGCGCCCCTTGCCATGAATGCAGATCGCCGCCAGCGCGCGGTCGGCCTTGGCCGGCAGCAGCGCTTCGTCGGTAAGCGTGCCGGGGGTAACAATACGGACGATGCGCCGCTCCACCGGCCCTTTGGAGGCAGCCGGGTCGCCGATCTGTTCGCAGATCGCGACCGATTCGCCCTGTGCGACCAGCCGGGCGAGGTATTGCTCCATCGCGTGCACCGGAATACCGGCCATCGGGATCGGAGTGCCGTTGGAGGCCCCGCGTTTGGTCAGCGTCAACCCCAGCAGGCGCGCGCCGCGTTCGGCGTCTTCATAGAACATCTCATAGAAGTCTCCCATGCGGTAGAACAGCAACAGCGGCCCCGCCTCGGCTTTGAGGCGCAGGTACTGCTGCATCATGGGGGTATGGCCGGCGAGACTGGGTTCGATAGACGTTGAATTCACTTGATATTTCTATACGGTTCGGCGGTGTACGAAGACGATGAATGTCGAGCCGGGTGCTCGGGACACCGCATCGTACGCCTTACTACTCATAGGCCTTAGTGTAGTTTTTTTGGACAGGCCGATTAAAACCGTCCTCACGGACGAGCCGGTTTGCGACTTCAGGGGCGTTCAAGCCTTGGGGCGGCGATGGGTTTTAAGACTTGTCCGAGCGCGTGCATCGGCTGTCGCCCGACGTATTTCAGCGCCAGTTGGCCAGCGGCAGCATGCTATCCCGATTTTTTACCTTACGCATGACGATATGCGAGCAAAGGTTGCGCACGCCGGGAAGCTTGCTGAGTTTATCCTCGACAAAGTTCGAAAACGCCGACAAATTACGCGTGCGTACCCGGAGGATATAGTTGGACGCGCCAGTGACGATGCTGGCCTCGGTGATTTCGTCGTGCAGCGCGATGCACGCCAGGAATTCCTCGTGCCAGCCGGCGCGCGACTGGTCCAGCGACACGTGCACGATCGCCTCGAGATCAAAGCCTAGCTTCTCGGCGTCCAATACCGCGCGATAAGCGCGAATGAGCCCCGCTTCTTCCAGCGCACGCACGCGTCGCAGGCATGCCGAGGGGGATAGCGCGACTTGATCGGCCAAGTCCTGGTTGCTGAGGCTACCGTCTTCTTGCAAACGGGCAAGGATTCGTTGGTCGATGGTGTCAATTTGCATTCCGCAATCTCGTTCTTATCAAAGCAGCTTGACGCAATTAAATTCGAAAAACTAGGGTCAGTCACGAACGACTTTGCAACTTTTTTGCGTGCTCGCGCTGATAGTATCTATTTAGCAACTCGTTAGAAGGAATGGACTATGAACACTCGCGAAGCCTGCGTCGCCGCCGATCGTCAGGATCCCCTGGCGCACCTCAAGGACCAATTCGATTTGCCCGAAGGGGTGGTGTATATGGATGGCAATTCTCTGGGCGTGCTGCCCAAGACTGCCGCCGCACGCGCCGCCCAGGTGATCAATGAGGAATGGGGTACGGGCCTTATCCGCAGTTGGAATTCGGCCGGATGGTTCGATCTGCCGGCGCGCCTGGGCGACAAGCTTGGGCGTCTGCTGGGCGCGCGCGAGGGCGAATTGGTCATTACCGACACGACTTCGCTGAACATCTTCAAGGCTTTGGCCGCCGCGCTGCGCATTCAGCAGCACAAGCATCCCACGCGGCGAGTCATCCTGTCCGAGCGGGACAACTTCCCGACCGATCTGTACATGATTCAGGGCATGATCGACCTGCTCCAACAGGGCTACGAAATGCGGCTGATTGATGATGATCTGCCTTTGGACGAGGCACTGGACGAATCGGTGGCCGTGGTGCTGCTGTCGCACGTCAACTACCGTAGCGGCCGGATGTACGACATGGCAGCGGTTACCGCTCAGGCGCATCGCCAAGGCGCGCTGACAATCTGGGACCTGGCGCACGCAGCCGGGGCCGTACCCGTGGATTTAAATGGTGCCAACGCTGACTTCGCGGTGGGCTGCACCTATAAGTATTTGAACGGCGGTCCTGGCTCGCCCGCGTTTATCTGGGTTGCTCCGCATCATACCCAAGACTTTTGGCAGCCGCTGTCGGGTTGGTGGGGGCATAGCCGTCCCTTTGATATGGCGGTGGCTTATGAGCCGGCGGGTGGCGTACGGCGCTATCTGTGCGGCACGCAGCCGATCGTGTCGATGTCCTTGATCGAATGCGGCTTAGACGTGGCGCATGCCGCCGGCATGGAGGAGGTCCGCAAGAAATCGTTGGCGCTGGGTGACCTGTTCATCGAACTGGTCGAATCCCGCTGTGCTGGCCATCCGCTGACGCTGGTAACGCCGCGCGCGCATGCCGAGCGCGGCAGTCATGTGAGTTTCCGGCATCCCCATGGCTTCGAGGTGATGCAGGCACTGATCGCACGCGGCGTGATCGGCGACTACCGCGAGCCGGAAGTGCTGCGCTTCGGCCTGACGCCGCTGTATTTTGGGTACGCCGATGTCTGGGATGCGGTGGAGATCTTGAAGGACGTGCTGGATAACCGTAGCTGGGACAAGCCCGAGTTCAAGCAGCGGACTGCGGTGACCTGATTGCGAGCGATCTTTTAACTCGACGTCCAAAAAAAATCCCACTCGATACAGGTATCGAGTGGGAAGCCGCTTCACTTCGCAAGTGCCGCGGGTATCAGTGGCGCTGGCCCAAATTAGGCGCAGGCGACCTTCAGCTCAGTGGCGCTGTCTTGTTCCAGCACCTCGGCGCGAGCGGCGTAGGTCGCTTGCAGGCGTTGGATTTCGGCTTTGTTGCGCACGACCGTGAAGCCGGGGCGGTCGGCCAGACGGCGCTGACGATCTTCCGGACGCAGGGCGGTGACGTCGGCGTTTTGGAAGTAGTCGCGGTTACCACCATCGGCCCAGGACTCGGACATGATGCCGTGGGCGCTGATCACATCGAACTGATCCAGTTCAACGTGGAAGTACTCGTAGCTGATGTGATGCGTTTCCTGGTAGATGGTCTTGCCGTTGACCAGGTCCTTGGCGCGGACCAGCTTGCCTTCCACGTAGAGGTGATGGCCGGGCGAAACCACAATGTCCTTGCTCGGCACGTTTTCAGCGATGGCATCGCGTACGATACGGATCGGCATATGCTCGGCACGGCGGTCTGCCGGGATCTGCTTGGTGAACGTCTTGCGGAAACCGACCCACTTCACGGTGCGTTCGCCGGACTTGCCGATAACGACATCGCCAGCAACCAGATCTTCCACGGCAACTTCGCCTTTGGTGGTCTGGATCATGGTGCCACGCAGGAAGCACACGGGGGATACGAACGCGCCGATATTCGAGGTGCCGTACTGTTGCACCATGGCATCGTAGTCGGCTTGCGAAATGTTCTGGATTTGGAAGCGGACGGCTTCCAAACCAGTCGAGAGGTTACCGTTGTAGTTCAAGGTGGCGGTCTGCGTGTCGGAATTATAGCTGAGCGTGCCGTTGCTGCGACCTTCGACCCATAAGGAATCGCCGACCGCCATGCTGTTGACCGTGAATGTGGTGGGAGTCGCCAGCGATAGCGCTGCGGGATCATAGACGAACGCCCCCCCGCCGTTGCCAGTGAACGTAATGTTGTTGTTGGCAACAATACCGACCGCAAGAGTGGCAGCGTCCACCGTGATCGAGGAACCATCGCCAATCTCGTAGTTGACGCCGGTCAGGGCTGAAACGTTGGCGAGGCCATAGTTCAATGAGAGGCTGCCACCATTAATAACGGCGAATGTCGGCGTCCCAATGGCCTGCACGCTCACCAGCATGTTAGCCACCGCGTCGACACCGTCAACGGTCAGCGTATTACTTCCCAGCACATTTAACTGCAGGGTATCTCCTGCATCGGCGTCGTAGTTCGACGAGTTAATTACCTGATTACTGGATCCAATATCTATACCGATAACCGCCATGGAAGCCTCCCATTGCAAAAATTAGCAATAAATGTAATCCGCAAGGTCGGTCCCGCGGATTTTTCAAATAATACAGGACTTTCGATCCAGTGAGCAGAAGTTTCGTCTAAGAACACGCTGCTATTTCCGTGTAAAAGTTCCGAAATTCACGTAATTACATCTAAGTTCAGCAATTAATTTGATGGAATTATTATTTTTTGCAGCGATTTGCAATGATTGCCCGGAATATGTAGGTATTAACTACTGGTAATTCCTAATACTAAAAATATGTACTTATTTGGTTTACGTATAAAGCGGCCGGATTAATTCGGTCAGTCCCAATACTTCTCAAAATGTGAGGAGGCCGCCAGAAAGTCTCATGACCAACATTCCCGAGTTGCCTCGGGGCCCTGATCAGGCGCGCTCGCGCCGCGCGGGTATGCAACTTGCGGAGTTCCGCGCTCTACTTTTCAGGAGGTCGTCCATGTCCGATAACCACATTTACAAGCAGATTGAACTGGTCGGCTCATCGACCACGTCTTCCGACGACGCGGTCGCGCAGGCTATCGCGCGCGCCTCGGAGACGCTGCGCAATCTCGACTGGTTCGAGGTGACCGAGGTGCGTGGCCATATCAGGGACGGCAAGATCGCGCATTGGCAGGTTGGACTGAAGATCGGGATGCGCCTGGAAGACGAGGATTAGGGCGAGCGCACGAGTCGAATCGCTGGTCAATATTTGATCGGCGCTTCTAACTGCTTGGATTTGCAGCCCTTTTTTGCCTTGTCCGAAACCTGTTCAGTAGGTTTTCCACAACGGCGGGGGATAAGCCTGCAGGTTTTCCCCTGTTCCGGAATTTGGACTGGTGGTTTGCGCGGATCAGGGCGTTGATTCGATACGCGTAAGCGCATGTGCGCCAGATATCGCTGGATGCGCAAATTTTCACCGGGATGTGCAGGTTATTGTTATTCAAGGATGTTTTGCGCTTGTCCGAAACCTGTCAAAGGGTTTGTCCACATTCCTGGGGGATAAGCGTACAGGTTGTGAATATCCGGGCTCAGAGATCCGTATCAGGTATGGCGCGGGCCCTGATGAACGCGTGATCGGGGCTTCCGGCGAGCGATTTTGTCACTCCTTCGCCTCGTGCCCATTTTTTGAGCACTGTCTACAAGTCTTTGTTTGGAAAGAAAAAATCTCGCTTGTCCGAAAGCTGTTCAGCGGCTTGTCCACATCGACAGGGGATAACAGCCGCGAAAGCCACTGCGCTATCCGCGACAGCGCGGCCGACTGTTGAGATCGGCCGCCGCAAAGCTCAGTTTTTGAATTTATTTACCCAGGCGACGTAGCCTTCCAGCCAACCCTGCAGGAACTGCCGAGTTCCTTCGTTGGTGATCTGGTAATCGTCGTCAATCAAGCCTTCCTTATATTGCAGAAAGACTTCTGGCACGGTAAAGATGTTCACGCCTTCGGCCGCCAGGATATTGCGCAGATGCTGCTGCGCCATGCCCGTACCAGCGGCGCTGGGGGAGGCACCCACGATTCCACCGGCTTTACCGGTCCAAGAGTTCTGACCCCAAGGGCGTGAACCCCAGTCAATGGCGTTTTTCAGGGCGGCGGGAATGGAGCGATTGTGCTCGGGCGTGACGAACAGCAGGCCGTCAGCGTCGGCGACCAATTGCTTGATCGTGGCTGCCGGCGCGGGCAGGTCCATTTCATGGTCTTGGTTGTACAGGGGCACATCGCCCAGACTGGCGTATTGAAACGCTACACCTTCGGGAACCAGCTTTTCCAGCGCACGAGCAAGGCGCAGGTTGATAGAGGCAGCACGCAGGCTGCCCACGAAGACAGCGATGTTGAGTTGGCTCATGAGCGAAGCTCCAGGGGATAGGGAGCAATTAGTGTAGACGTCCGGGTGGGCGCTCTCAAGCAAACTCCTGCAACCGACGGAGGGTCTATTCTGGCCTATGCTTTGCACCGATATGGTGCAGGGCTAGGTGATTTCCCTAATGCGGTGCAGCGATGCTGCATTGCAGCACCGCAGATGCATGTAAATACCGGCTCGCTCCCAAGAGAAAAGTTGGCATGCACTTTGCTAGGGTAATCACTAGGTAGCGGGGATTGAGCCCTCGCGCCGCTAGCCCAGCTGTATGGAGTCATCAAATGTCTGCCCATTCTGTTTCCGCCCCGGTCACTATGTTTGTCACGCGCCATATCGCGCCCGAGAAATACAGCGATTTTCTGAAGTGGATGCGACAGGGCGAATTGCTGGCCGCTGGCTTTCCCGGCTTTCTGGGTTCAGGCGTGTTGCAACCGCCGGAGGGCGGCGACGAGTACCAGATCGTGCTGCGTTTCGAAGATCCGGAAAGCCTCGCCCGCTGGGAAAACTCCTTGCCGCGCAAAATGTGGCTGGAGCGTGGGGCCAGCCTGGTGCGCGAAAGCCGCGTGCATCGGGTCAGCGGTCTGAACGCGTGGTTTTCTACTGGCAACGGAACGCCGCCGCGCTGGAAGCAGGCCATCAGCGTCTGGCTGGCCTACTTTCCGATGTTGCTACTCTTTAGCATCCTGGCCAATGATATTTTGAGCACGCTGCCGATCTTCTGGCGGGTATTCGTCACGACGGTCTGCATGACGCCGGTGCTGTCTTATATCTGTATCCCCGTCATCACGAAGGTATTGCGCCGCTGGCTGCACCCAACGACATCGCACTAGCCGTGCGGCTGGTCCCAGCCACGCTGCCATGGCGCCGGACGCTGGGACATTTTCCAAAAAGCATCCCAGGGGCTGAACCTTAAACGAAAATTGTTTACACTTGCGTTCGTTCATTTGAGTGTCAGAAATGCGTGAAGACGTTACACGCCTTCGCTCAGTCCAAGGAGAATGTTTCGATGCGCAAGTTGCTCTATGGCGCGATGCTGGTGGCGGCTCTGGTTGGCGGCACGGCCCAAGCGGCGGCCGAACCCAAGGCTGTGGTGCAGACCTATTCCGATATCGCGCTGGCAGGCTACGAAGATTCGCTCGCCACAGCCAAAGCGCTGCGCACCGCCATCGATGCGTTGATCGCGAACCCCAGCGCTGACACTCTCAAGGCTGCCCGTCAGGCCTGGCTGGCGGCGCGTGTACCTTACCAGCAGACCGAGGCATTTCGCTTTGGTAATCCCATCGTGGACGATTGGGAAGGCAGCGTGAACGCATGGCCGCTGGACGAGGGGCTGATCGACTATGTGGACGCCTCGTATGGCACCGATAACGATGAAAACGCGTTTTACGCGGTCAACGTGATCGCCAATTCGAAGATCAATGTCGGCGGTAAAACCATCGATGCGACCAATATCACGCCCGAGCTGCTGGCCGATCTGCTGCACGAGGCCGATGGCAACGAGGCCAACGTCGCTACCGGTTATCACGCGATTGAATTCCTGCTGTGGGGCCAAGACTTGAACGGGACCGGCCCCGCGCCGGCCGACCGTACCGGCACCCCGCAGGAGCGCCATGCCGGCAATCGCCCGCATACGGATTTCGACCCGAAGAACTGCACCGGCGGCAACTGCGAGCGCCGCATTCAATATCTGAAAGCCGCCACCGACTTGCTGGTATCCGATCTGGAAACCATGGTCGCAAACTGGAAAGGCGACGGCCCGGCGCGCAAGGCCGTGTCCGAAGACCCCAAGGCTGGCCTCATCGCGATGGTCACCGGCCTGGGTAGCCTGTCTTATGGTGAACTCGCCGGCGAGCGCATGAAGCTGGGCCTGATGCTCAACGATCCGGAAGAAGAACACGATTGCTTCTCCGACAATACGCACAACTCGCACTACTACGATCAAATCGGTATTCGTAACGTTTACCTGGGCGAATACCAGCGCACCGATGGCCAGACGGTCAAGGGTGCGAGTTTGTCCGACCTGGTGAAAGCGCGCGATCCCAAGCTAGACGCGGAAATGCGCGCGAAACTCGACGCGACGGTGGCGGCGATGCAGGCCATGCGCGACCGAGCCGAGAAAGTGGAAACTTACGATCAGATGATTGCCGCCGGCAACGCCGAAGGCAATGCGGTGGTGCAAGCCGCCATCGATGCGCTGATCGATCAGACGCGCAGTCTGGAACGCGTGATTGCCGTGCTGGATCTTGGCGACGTCGCGCTTGAGGGTTCGGATAGTCTCGATAAGCCGGAAGCGGTATTTCAGTGAACTTTCGTGTTGTTGCTTTGCTAGCGGCGCTGATGACTGTCAGCGCCGTCGGCGCTTCTGCGGGTCGTGACGATCTGTCCGACGAAGATCGCGCGCGCGTGGCGAAAGTCACGGCGCCTACCAGCGATTTCAGTAAATCCGAGCCGTTCGAATCGCTGCAGGCGGGCGCGGGTACGACGCGCAAGCTGGTTAATGCCGATATATTTTCTCAGCCGTCGGCGAACCTGACGTTCGAGGGGCGCCAGCAGTTTCTGGTGGGCAACGGCCTGTTTAGAAAAGACTGGGTATCGGCGCCGTCGTCCACGCAAGCCTCCGACGGTCTGGGACCGCTCTTTAATGCGCGCTCGTGTCAGGGATGTCATACCAAGGACGGTCGGGGATCGGTGCCCGGGTTCGATCCGATGGAGCGCTCGGATACTGTCGCGCTACTGTTGCGTCTGTCCGTGCCACCCAGCACGGACCTGGAGCGCGAAAAGCTCGCCTCCGGCCATTGGCCTTTCGTGCCCGAGCCGGTGTACGGCGTGCAATTGCAGAATTTCTCGGTGGCGGGCCTGCCGGCAGAGGGACGGCTGGAGATCGACTATGAGCCGATCACCGTCGCGCTCAATGGCGGCGAGACCGCTACCCTGATGAAGCCGACCTACCGCATCGAGAATCTCGGGTATGGCCCGATGCGCGAGGATGTCCAGATCTCGCCACGCTTGGCGCAGCCCATGATCGGTCTGGGTCTGCTCGAGGCGATTCATCCGGACGACATTCTGGCCAACGCGGCCAAAGATCACGGCGACGGTATTCGTGGCAGGCCAAACTGGACCCGCGATGCGCGCACCGGCGAACGCGTGCTGGGCCGATTCAACTGGAAGGCCAGTCAGCCGAGCGTGGAGCAGCAAAGCGCGGCCGCGTTCTCGAACGACATGGGCTTGTCCACGCCGCTCTTTCCCAGCCATTATGGCGACTGCACGAAAGCGCAGGATGAGTGCCTCAAAATGCCGCACGGCGCGCAGCCGCATCTGGGCGAACACGAAGTACCGGGCGAGCTGCTGGATTTCGTGACCACCTATGCACTGAATCTGGCCGTGCCGCAACGGCGCGATGTGGACGATGCTCGCGTGCTCGCCGGCAAGAAGCTTTTTTATGAAGCCAATTGCGTGGCGTGTCATGTGCCTAAATACGTGACGCGGCGTGACGCCGCACGCCCGGAACATCGCTTTCAGCTAATCTGGCCCTACACCGATATGCTGTTGCACGACATGGGCGAAGGCCTCGCGGACAAGGTGTCCGAGGACGGCGCCAGCGGCAGCGAATGGCGCACGCCACCGTTATGGGGTATTGGCTTGACTCGCACCGTCAATCCGCATGCCACTTGGCTGCACGACGGCCGCGCCCGCACGCTGCTCGAAGCTATCCTGTGGCATGGCGGTCAAGCGCAAGCGGCGCGCGATCGTGTCGTGGCCATGACACCCGAGCAACGCGCAGACCTGATTCGATTCCTGGAGTCGCTGTAAGCGAACCCCAGAGGAGCCAAAATGAAGCTTAAGCAATGGATGGTCGTGGCCATGGTGGCAACGGCCCCGTGGCCCGCGTTGGCGCAGGTGCCCGCCGATATTGGGCAGCGTCTGGCCCAAGGCTATGCACGACCGGCGACGGTCGCGCTCGCCAATCGGGCAGCAGGCTTGGAAACCGCGCTAAAGACATGGTGCGATGACAAGGGGCGTGGTGATGCCAATGCGGTGCGCGAAGCCTTCGCCGATACCGTCAAGGCTTGGGCGGCGGTGGAGTTCTTGCGGTTTGGCCCGCTCGTGCAGAGCAATCGTTATGAAAAGCTGGCGTTTTGGCCCGATACGCGCGGCGTGATGCCACGCCAGGTTCGCACGTTGCTGGCGGCCGAAGACCCCGCTCTACTCGCGCCCGGTGCGCTGGCCTCGCGCAGTGTCGCCACGCAAGGGCTGCCTGCTTTGGAATTCGTGCTGTACGACAGTCCGGGGCTGGTCAAATCGCCCAAGGGTGAGTTCAATGGGTACGCATGCGCTTACGCCGTCGCGGTCGCGGCGAATGTCGCCACAGTGGCCGGCGAGTTGCGACAGGCGTGGAGCGCGCAAGGTGATTTCGGCAAACAGTTCGTCGCGCCGGGCGCGCATAGCGATCTCTATCGCAACAAACAGGAAGTCGCCGCTGAAGCCATCAAGGCGCTATCCACCGGATTGCAATCGGCCCGCGATATCAAACTGATGCCGATGCTGGGCGCTTCGCCGCAACAGACACGCGAATCGCGCGGCGCTTTCTGGCGCAGTGGCCTGACCGTGCCGGCGCTGGCGGCCGGCGTAAAGGGCATGCACGACTTCTATAGCGCGGCGGCGTTCCAATACCCCGATGAAGAAGCATGGATAGGGCCGGCGGTCGGTGGCGAACTGGCGCGTGGTGCGCAGGCCTTGGATAAGATCGATGCCCCTCTGGCCACCGTGCTCGACAGCGAGAACGGCTGGCGACAGCTGTCATTGGCGGGCCTGATATTGAAAAACGCGAAAGATATCGTCGACCAGAATCTGGCGCCGGCCTTGGGTATCACCATAGGATTCAATGCGTTAGATGGAGATTGATCGTCGACGCTTTCTGACCTGGGCCGCGTTGACGGCATCCGGGTCGATGGGTTTGGCCGCAACGTCGGCGTGGGCGCAAGTGCAAGGAGCGAGCGCGGACACGCGTTCGGGCGTGCAGGCTCCGGAGACAGGCCGGCTGTATCTGGCTGCGCGCAAAGCGTATGGTCGGTACGAGGCAGTGGTACTGGATGCCCAGGGGCGCGATCAGTACGTGGTGCCCATGCCTGCGCGTGGGCATAGTTTCGCGCTCGATCCACAGCGTGGTCGCGCTGTGGTGTTCGGGCGGCAGCCTGGGTTTTTTGCCGTGGGATTCAGCACCAATGGCTCGGCAGAACCCCAGGCCATCGCTGCGGCCGAAGGGCGGCACTTTTTCGGTCATGGCGTCTATTTGCCTGATGGCCAGCTCATGCTGGCCACCGAAAACGATTACGAGGCAGGGCAGGGCGTTTTAGGGATTTACGACGCCTCGCCGGGCGGCGCCTATCGCCGGATCGGCGAATTCTCCACCGGCGGCATCGGGCCGCATGAGGTCGTGCTGCTGCCCGATGGCAAGACCTTGTGCGTGGCCAATGGAGGCATTCTGACGCATCCGGATTACGGCAAGCTCGAGCTGAATTTGGACACGATGCAGCCCTCGCTCGCTTATATCGATGCGGGCAATGGGCAGCTGCTCGAACGCATAGCCTTGCCACCGTCACTGCATCAACTGTCGATCCGCCATCTCGCCTTGGCTGCCGATGGCACGGTTTGGTTTGGCTGTCAGCATATGGGCCCCGCCAGCGAGCGACCGCCGCTCGTGGGGCGACATCGGCGCGGCCAGACGCCGGAACTCTTCACCGGCCCGGACGAAGTATTGCGCAACTGTCGTAATTACATAGGTTCGGTGGCGGCCGACCCCACGGGCGAGGTCATCGCCACCAGCAGCCCGGTCGGCAACCAGGTGCTGTATTGGAATGCGGCCGATGGGACATTGAAGGGCGTTACGCTCTTGGCCGACGGCTGCGGAGTCGCGCCTTTGGCGCCTGCGCGTTTTCTGGTCAACAGCGGTATGGGCGAACTGGTGCAGGCCGGACCCGAGCAAGAGGCCGCTTCAATTTTGACGCGATCGAGTGATCTGTCCTGGGACAATCATTTCCGGCGTTTGTGATCCCCGCGTATCGCTACGCGCCGTCATCCAGGTCTGATACATTCACTGCCTATTCATTTTTCAGGGCGCACAGACGCGCCTATCTTGAGTCATAGGGCTTGGTATGGATGATTATTTAATCGGCTTGGAAGCAGTGGTGCCACGCTTGGCCGACGGCGTCGTGAACGTTGCCACGGCTTTGCTAATACTAATTGTGGGATGGTGGGTGTCGTCGCTGCTGGGCAGCTGGGTGCGCCGGGTGGCGACCCGCTCGCCACGCATCGACGCCACTATCGTGCCGATGTTTCATACGGTGGTGGTGTGGGCCGTGCGCATCTTCACCGTGATTGCGGTGTTGGCGCGATTTGGCGTACAGACGGCGAGCCTCATCGCCGTGCTGGGCGCGGCTGGTCTGGCGGTGGGTCTGGCGCTGCAGAACACGCTGCAGAATATCGCCGCGGGCATCATGCTGATTATTCTGCGTCCGCTGCGCACGGGGGAATACGTGGCGCTCAGCACCGGGACAGAAGGCACGGTCGTCGAAGTCGGCCTGTTTTTAACCCGTCTGGTCCAAGGCGATGGCATCTATATCACGCTGCCCAATAGCGTGGTGTGGAACGCCACGATCACCAACTACAGCCGCAATACGACGCGCCGGCTGGATCTGCCGGTCACGGTGCACTATGCCGATGATCTGGATGCCGCGATCGCTTGCCTGACGCAGATCGTGCAGGACCATCCCCTGGTGCTGAAGGACCCCGCGCCGCTGGTCAAAGTCACGGAATACAAGGACAACGGCACGGTCGTGAATATCCGTATGTGGAGCGCCACCTCGCAGTATTGGGAACTGCGTTGGGGCCTGTTCCATCAGATTCGCCAGAGCTTGGCCGCGGCGGGTTTCAAACCGCCCGTCCCCGTGCGCGAGATTCAGGCGCCAGGCAAGGAAGACATTGCTGCATAAGACGACGGCACGACCCGATCGCTGTTAATCAGGCCGCCTGGCGACGGGCGGCCTGATTGCTTTCGCTGCCGTTATAAGTTGCGCAGCGACAGGCGCGCGAGTTCCGCCTGTATCCATCCCGCGATTTCGCGCTGGCGCGGTGCCGGCATGCGGTCGATGATAGCGGTTACGCTAATCGCCAATAGCGGAGCGCCCTGCGGATCCAGCAGCGCACAGCCCACGCCGAGCGCGCCGCGCACCGCATGGTTTCCGACTACTGCATACCCGCGTGAACGGGTGTTTTCGATGAGACGCAACATCTCATGTGTTGTCATTCCGCCATACTCGTCTAAATACCCCGAGTTGCGCTGCACAATGCCGTGCGCCACCGCATCCGGCAATGCCGCGAGGATCGCCATGCCGCCCGAGCCGACGCCCAGCGGCTGACGTTTCCCAGCATAAGTCGCCAGGATCTGCACCGGATAGCCGCCGATTTCGCGGTGCAGACTGACCGATTCATCGCCCTCGCGCACCACCAAAAACACCGCATCTCCGGTGCGTTCTGCCAGCCGTTTCAAGCTGGGCATGGCTTGCGCGACGCGCGGGTCGGGATGCGCCGCCTCTGGGACTTTGGCCCATTGGGCGCGGTATTTCTTGGTGCCCGGTATCGGTAGCACCAGTCCCGCATCCATCAGGGCTGCCAGCAATCGGTACACCGTTGGGCGCTGAATCGCGGTTAATCGCGCAATATCGGTGACGCTTAGCCCGCCGGGGCCGTGATCCCTCAATGTGGCCAGTACAGCGAGACCGCGCCGCAGCGTGCGTGGGCCAGAAGAACTCTCGGAACTCGACATCAGGTACTCAAAAATGTTGCACTGCAATGGAGCGTCGTGCCCCATATTAGCGCATCTATTCGTCCATAGGGTGGACTGTACCTTGCTGGGATGCACCTGGCTAGTACAATTGCCCCGATTCTGCCGATCACAGTGTCCGTCACATGGACGCTTTACAGGAGACACGACATGACAAAATGTCAAAAACCCCGTTTTATTCGCCACGCCGTTACCCTGCTCGCTGGTGTCTTTGGCTCGCTGGCTATCGCCGCCAGTGCTCACGCGGACTACCCCGATAAGCCCGTCAATATCGTTGTCGGCTTTTCCGCAGGTGGCACTACCGATGTCGTTGCGCGCATCATGGCCAAGGAACTGACTCAGGAATTGGGTCAAACCTTTGTGGTGGAAAATAAGCCGGGCGCTGGCAGCAACATTGCGACGGACTACGTGCGCCGCGCGAAACCCGATGGCTACACGCTGCTGTTTGTGGCGGTGACCAGTGCAATCAACCAGACGCTTTATCGCAACGTGTCGTTCGACCTGACCAAGGATTTCGAGGCGGTCGCGCTGGGCGCCAAGGTGCCGAACATTCTCGTGGTCAACCCGGGCGTGCCGGTCAACTCGGTGCAAGAGTTGGTTGAATACGGCAAAGCGAATCCCGGCGTTTTGGCCTTCGCCTCGTCTGGTAGCGGTACGTCCATCCACATGGCCGGCGAGCTATTCAAGATGCGCACGGGCCTGGATGTCCTGCATGTGCCGTACAAGGGCAGCGCCCCGGCCGTGACCGATCTGATCGGCGGTCAAGTGCAATTCATGTTCGACAACATGCCCGCCTCGTGGCCGCACGTGAAGGGCGGCAAGCTCAAGGCGCTGGCCGTCACCACGGCGAACCGCTCCCCGTCGGCTCCGGACCTGCCCACGATGCAAGAACTGGGCTTTGAAAACTTCGACGTGTCGTCGTGGTTCGGTCTGATCGCCCCGGCTGGTACACCGCGCGAAGTGATCGAAAAGCTCAACGCCGCGATGGTCAAGGCGCAGGACAATCCCGAGGTGAAGAAGGCGTTTGAAAGCCTGGGCGCCGTCGGTGAAAAGACCACGCCGGAAGAATTCGCTGCATTCATCAAGTCCGAGGTCGAGAGCTGGGCTCCCGTCGTCAAGGGCTCGGGCGCGCAAGTCGACTAACTCGAGCGCGGCGCGATTTATCGCGTTCTCGGTGTGAATCAGCAGGCGGGCGTCAAGCCCGCCTGTTTTTTTGCCTGGTTGCTTCCGCGGATCGCGTGGTGATTCGAGAAGACCGAAGTACGAGCGCGCAAAGGCGTCCGCCTGCGCGCAGCCAGCCGGGCGGGTGCCTACCGTCTATTTGGTGGCGCCACGTGCCTTGCGCAGCATGGCGGTACAGACGCCTCTGAGCATGTCGACTTCGTCGCGCGTCAGACCGCTGCGGCTAAACAGATGTCGCATGCGGGGCATCAGTTTTTTGGGATGCGCCGGGTCCAGAAAATCCACCTCGATCAGTGCTTCTTCCCAATGCTTCAAAAACGCCTGCACCGCGGCGCTGGTGGCGGGGGCGGCGCCGGGGTCGGCTTGCTGCGCAGACGAACTCGGCAGCAGAGGCGCGCCTTGCCCGATGAGCAACGCATAACGCATTTCCCACGCGGCCAGCTGCAGGGCTTGCGCGACATTGAGCGAGCTGTACTCCGGATTCGCCGGGATGTGGCAGATACGATGGCACAGCGCGATCTGCGCATTGGTCAACCCCGCGCGTTCGGTGCCCAACACCACTGCCGCGTGGCCAGTGTCGGGACTGGCCAAGTGTTCACGCGTCAGTTCAGCCGCCTGGCGAATATCGCAGGGTGGGGGACCCAGGTCGCGCACGCGCGCGGTCAGCGCGAAACCGAGCGTGACGGGCTCCAGGGCTTCCTCCAGCGTGGCGCAGATGCGGGCGCGATCCAGCACGTCCACCGCGCCGCTGGCCAGCGCGATGGCCTCGGGCTGGCTCGTCATGTCGGGGAATTTTGGCTCGACCAGGACCAGATCCTGAAAGCCCATGGTCTTGATGGCACGCGCCGCCGACCCGACATTTCCGGGGTGGCTGGGCTGTACCATGATGAACTGAACGCGTGAAAATGCTTGAGTCATTTAAAATACCCGGTTTGGCCTAGTGCCATCCTGATTTTTTCGGGGCTTTGCCGAGCGGAATTGGCAGGGCCGCCCCCTGTTTTCGCTCAAAGGGAACTGCCGGAATTCCGGTATTTCCTTTTCTGCTTTACTGCATACGTACGGAATTTTATGCACCCGATGCTCAATATCGCCATCAAGGCGGCCCGGCGTGCCGGCACCATCATTAATCGTGCCAGCCTGGATCTGGATCGAATCAGCGTAGCGCGCAAAGGACCGCGCGATTATGTCACGGATGTGGATCGCGCCGTCGAAGAGGCGATCGTCGAGACCCTGCAAACCGCCTATCCCGATCACGCCGTGCTCGGCGAGGAATTCGGTCTGCAGGGCCCCGATCAAGCCGAATTCCAGTGGATTATTGATCCGTTGGACGGCACGACCAACTTTATCCACGGACTGCCGAACTACGCCGTGTCCATCGCGCTGACGCAGCGCGGTCAGGTCACGCAAGCCGTGGTCTACGATCCGTCGCGCAACGAATTGTTCACCGCCAGCCGTGGTAGCGGCACCTTCCTGAACGACCGCCGCGTGCGCGTGGCGAGCCGTACCCGCTATAGCGAGGCGTTGCTGGGCGCTCACTGGCCGCGTTCGACCGATGCCGACGCCGGCGGTGGCCGCTTCCGTCAAATGACCGAGCATTGCAGCGGTGTGCGCCGCCTGGGTTCGACCGTGTTGGACCTAGCTTACGTGGCCACGGGCCGCTTGGACGGTTTTTGCGGCCTGAAGCTCAAGCCTTGGGACCTCGCCGCAGGCAGCTTGCTGGTGCAAGAAGCCGGTGGTCTGGTTGCCGACCTCGACGGCGAACAAGGCTGGATGGATTCGGGCAACGTTCTTGCTGCCAGCCCGAAGATCTTTGCTCAGATGCTCGCGCATCTACAGCCCAAGCAGGATTAAGGGCAGGCCAGCCAGCGGGTGATTGACCCGCTGGAGGCTGGATTTCGGGGGTATGGCAGGGATTTTCCCCCGATTTGCCGCGATGTCCCCGGCAAAATGCTGTATTTCCATGTACGATTGGCGGTTCCTTAACTTCCGGAGCACTTGATGGAGTGGCTGCAGGACCCCGCCGCGTGGGTCGGCCTGCTGACCCTGGTCGTATTAGAAATCGTCCTGGGGATCGACAACCTACTTTTTATTGCCATTCTGGCTGACAAGCTGCCGCCTGCGCAGCGCGATCGCGCGCGTATCGTCGGACTAAGCCTCGCCCTGGTCATGCGACTGGGTCTCTTGTCAGTGATGTCATGGCTGGTCACTCTCACTGCTCCGCTGTTCTCCGTTGGGCCCGTGACTTTCTCCGGTCGGGATTTGATCCTGATGATCGGAGGCCTGTTCCTGCTCTTCAAGGGCACGCTCGAACTTCACGAACGTATCGAAGGCAAGGCCGCACTTGTGGCCGGCCCGCGTGTGTACGCGAGCTTCTGGGTCATCGTGACGCAGATTGTCGTGCTCGATGCAGTGTTCTCGCTGGACTCGGTGATTACCGCGGTTGGGATGGTGGACCATCTGGCCATCATGATGATGGCTGTCACGATCGCCATCGGCGTGATGCTGATCGCGTCCAAACCGTTGACCAAGTTCGTCAACGCCCACCCCACGGTCGTGGTGTTGTGTTTGGGCTTTTTGCTGATGATTGGCTTCTCGCTATTGGCGGAGAGCTTTGGCTTTAAGGTGCCCAAGGGCTATCTGTACGCCGCCATTGGCTTCTCGGTCGCTATCGAGGCGTTGAATCAGGTCGCTCGCCGCAACATCCTGCGTCTGGACGCCTCGCGCCCTATGCGGGACCGCACGGCCAGCGCGGTGCTGCGCATGCTGGGCAAACGCCCTCCTGTGGATGTCGAGGACGCCACCGTGCCGGGGCAGCAGCAGGCCGAGGTCGAAGCCTTCGGGGTGGAAGAGCGCAACATGGTTAGCGGTGTATTGACCCTGGCCGAACGCTCTATCCATTCCGTCATGACGCCGCGCACCGATGTGTCCTGGATCAATATCGACGAAGAGCCCGATGTCATCCGCGAGCAGCTGATGGGTACGCCCCACAGTTTCTTCCCGGTGTGCCGGGGTTCGCTGGACGAAGTCATCGGTATCGGCCGCGCCAAGGACCTGGTGGCGGACTTGATCTCGGAACGTCGCATCCGCCGCGATCGTTTGCGCGATCCGATCATCGTGCATGAATCGATCGGCATCCTGCGTCTGATGGACACGCTGAAACGTTCAAAGGGCCAGTTGGTGCTGGTGGCCGATGAATTCGGCGCCATCGAGGGGCTCGTGACACCCATCGACGTGTTTGAAGCCATCGCGGGCGAATTCCCGGACGAGGACGAACAGCCTGACATTTCTCCCATTGAGGACAACATCTGGAAAATCGACGGTGCAGCGGATCTGCATCATGTCGAACAGGTATTGGAAACCGAAGGGCTGGTGGATGAAGCACAGGAATATTCCACGCTGGCCGGTTACCTCCTTGCGCGTTTCGGGCAATTGCCCAAGCCGGGCGATCGCTGCGACAGCGAGGACCTGCATCATCGTTTCCATTTCGAGGTGCTCGAATTAGCCGGCCGTCGCATTGCGTCGGTGCGTGTTGAGCGCACGCCTCTGACGCCCTCGGATGCCGATGCCGATGGCGATAGCCATTAACCCCACCGCGCGCATATTGTGACTGAAAGCACTATTTATCTGATCAAGGCCTTCTTCCTGGGCATTATCGAGGGGCTGACAGAGTTCATTCCGGTGTCCAGCACCGGGCATCTGATCATTCTGGGCGACTTGATTTCGTTCGATTCGGGTTCCGGCAAGGTCTTTGAAGTCGTGATCCAGCTGGGTTCGATTCTGGCCGTGATGTGGATATTTCGGGCGCGACTATGGCAGTTGATTCGGGGCACGCTCACGGGCAATGCCACCGAGATGGCGTTTACGCGCAATCTCCTGCTGGCGTTTTTCCCGGCGGCGGTGATCGGGGCGATCTTCATCAAGACGATCAAAGGCGTGTTCTATCACCCCGGCGTTGTCGCCGTGACGCTGGTGCTGGGCGGCCTGATCATGCTGTGGGTCGAACGCAAGACGCACCACACGCCGGGCGACAAGCCGGGCGCGGCGGATGATGCCGCATCGGATGAGCGTGCTACGGCCTATACGCTGGAACAGATCTCCTGGAAACAGGCGCTGGGCGTGGGCGTGGCGCAGTGTGTGGCCATGATTCCCGGTGTGTCGCGCTCAGGCGCCACGATCATCGGCGGCATGATCGCCGGCATCCAGCGCAAGACGGCGACCGAGTTCTCGTTTTTCCTCGCCATGCCGACGATGCTGGGCGCGGCGGTATACGACATGTACCGCAACATGGATGTGCTCAGCAGCAATGACCTCTCTGGCATCGCCGTGGGGTTCGTCGCGGCATTCCTGAGCGCGCTGGTCGTCGTGCGCGCCGTATTGCGCTTTGTCGCCAATCACACCTATCGGGTATTTGCCTGGTACCGCATCGCATTGGGTATCGTGGTCGCAATCTGGCTGACAACCAAGATGTAGCGGTAAATAGATGAGGAGGGTGGGAGCGTATCGCAGGCCGCGCGCTCGCCTTATTGGACGGATACTCGTCCGATGCCAATAAAAAACGCTGGGTTGCTTTGTCGCAATCCAGCGTTTTTTTTGGGACTTGCATCAGCCGTCAGGCCAGATCCAGATCGTATGGCGCCAGTCCTTCACGATCGATCACCAGCCAACCGCCGCGCGGCGGATTGGCATGGTCGCATTCCCAATCGGGTAGCACCCAGCGTTCGCGCCGGCGTCCGTCGACTTCCAGCACGTGCCGGTCAGGGCGATGGGTGTGTCCATGCACCATGATGTCGACGTCGGCGTCCCTGAACGCCTGTTCAACTGCCTGCGCGTTGACATCCATGATCTCGGCGGATTTCATCTGGTTTGCCGACTGGCTCTCGCCACGCGCCTGCTGCGCCATCGCCATCCTTTCCGGGATGCTCATGGCGAGGAACTGCGCCTGCCACTCGGGATTACGCACCATCGTTCGAAACTGCTGATACGCCGTATCGTCCGTACAGTACTCGTCGCCGTGAGAAAGCAGAATGCGGCCAAAGTCCGTCTCCAGAATCGCGACGTCCGGCAGCATTTTCGCGCCTAGTGCTCCGGCCAGCTCATCGCCCATCAGGAAATCGCGGTTGCCGCGTCCCAGGTACAACGGAATGCGGCTGGCCGTGCGCTGCAATGCCTGCAGCGCGCTCGCCAGCCAGGGCGGGGCAACCTTGATGACGTCATCGCCGATCCAGGCGTCGAAAATATCGCCCGGCAGCAGCAGGGCCGCGGCTTCGTCCGCGGCCGCGTCCAGGAATCCCGTGAACGCTTCGGCCGTGGCCGGCGTCGCGGGACCCAGATGCACATCCGAAGCGACCCAGATCGGGCCCTGCAGTGTCACCTTATTCAACGATTTCGGCCTTTTCGATGATCACATCTTCGGTCGGGACATTCTGGTGAAAACCGCTGTTGCCGGTCTTCACGCCCTTGATCTTGTCCACGACGTCGGTGCCCTCGGTCACCTTGCCAAATACGGCGTAGCCCCAGCCATTCGGCGTGGGTGCGGTGAAGTTCAGGAAATCGTTGTCGGCTACGTTGACGAAGAACTGCGCCGTGGCCGAATGCGGGTCGCTGGTGCGAGCCATGGCGAGCGTGTACTTGTCGTTCTTCAGGCCGTTGTTAGCCTCGTTTTCGATCGGAGCCTGCGTGGGCTTTTGCTTCAGGCCCGGTTCGAAACCGCCGCCTTGGATCATGAAGCCATCGATCACGCGATGGAAGATCGTGCCGTTATAGAAACCATTCTTGACGTAGCTCAGGAAGTTTTCCACGGTCTTGGGCGCTTTTTCCGCATCCAGGGTGATCACGATGTCGCCCTGATTGGTCTGCAGTTTTACGCGGGAAGAGGTGCTCATGGGTGTAGTGCCTTCTGTGGAGGGTGTGGAAGAGGCTGCCGACTGGGCGCTCGCCGCGACCGGCACGATCGCCAGCGCAACACCGCAAGCCGCGATACGCAGCAAATGAAGAGGAGAGTAGCGCGAAATCATCTGTGTTGACTTTCCTTCAGCATGTTTTCGATTTCACGTGCCTTGGTGTTCGTCCCGGGCACGCCTTGTTTTGCCGCATTCTGGTAAGTACGCAGCGCCAGCATGAGCTGGATATCGCCCATGTTGGCGCGGGCTTCGGCGTACTGCGGATCCGCCTGCAGCGCCATTTCGAGGGCGCTTTGAGCCTGATCCAATTCGCCTTGCTGCGCATAAAGGACCGCTAGATTGTTCCAGGGTTCCGGCAATTCCGGAAATCGCGTTGTCATGTCGCGGTATATGTCCATCGCCTCAGGCACGCGGTCCAGCGCCGCCAACGCGCGCGCGTGCTGAAACATCAGCTGCACATCCGTGCCGCGCTGCCCCTTGATGGCGGCCTCGCGCTTTTCGATCATTTCCAGCGCTTCTTGCGTCTTGCCGGCGTTGAGCAGGCGCTCGATATGCGCGGCGATCTGCGAGGGTGTGGGGTCCAGGCGCGTATCCACGCCGGGCTTGAGCGCTTCGAGCAGATTGGCCAGCGCCTTCCAGCCGCCCTCGGGGCGCGGCTCGTCGAGCTTGGTGCGCGTCTCGGTGTCGCTATAGGGCAGATTGCCGCCGCCGCCCATGGACTGTCCCAGCGCGCCGCCAACCGGTAGGGCGGCCAGGGCCGCGATGATCAGCGAGGGTCGAAGAAGGCGGTTCAAGGTCACGTGGGGTTCCGTTGAAAAAGGGCAGACCGGCGCGTGGCGAGGCCACTTGCTATACTTGACGACCACCATTTTAGCCCCGGTTGCGTCCACGGTTATTTCGCCGCTGTTACGCCACCCGGCGCAGACTGTACCCCGCTACCCATCGAGGCCTGTTCAAGCGTCATGCTGCACATCTACAACACGTTATCGCGTACGAAAGAACCCTTCAAGCCGGCCCAGCCCGGCCAGGTGCGCATGTACGTCTGCGGCATGACGGTCTACGACTATTGTCATTTGGGTCATGCCCGGATGCTGGTGGCTTTCGATGTCGTGCAGCGCTGGCTGCGCGCCAGCGGCTATGCCGTGGATTACGTGCGCAACATCACGGACATCGACGACAAAATCATCCGCCGGGCCGTGGAAACGAACCGTCGCATCGGCGAGGTCACCGAGTACTACATCGCCGCCATGCACGCCGACGAGCGCGCCTTGGGCGTGCAGCCGCCCGATCGCGAGCCGCGCGCCACGCAATACGTGGGCGACATGCTGGATATCATCAGCAAGCTCGAGGAAAACGGCCTGGCCTATCGCGCCGACGATGGCGACGTGAACTATTCCGTGCGCGGCTTCCCCGGCTATGGCAAGCTCTCCGGCAAGGCGCTGGATGACCTGCGTGCCGGCGAACGCGTGGCGGTCGGCTCGGCCAAGCGGGATCCGCTCGATTTCGTGCTGTGGAAAGCCGCCAAGCCCGAGGAACCCGAAGACACCAAATGGCCATCGGCCTATGGCCTTGGCCGTCCCGGCTGGCACATCGAATGCTCCGCCATGAGCCGCGCGCTGCTGGGTCTACCGCTCGATATCCACGGTGGTGGTCCGGATTTGAAGTTTCCTCATCACGAGAACGAAATCGCCCAGACCGAGGGCGCCTTCGGCGGGGTGCTGGCCAATGTCTGGATGCACTGCGGCCCGCTCATGGTCGACTCGGACAAGATGTCCAAGTCGCTCGGCAATTTCCGCACGATCCGCCAGACCATCGCCCAGGGCGAACCGGCCGCGAATCAGTCCGATTATGCGGTGAATCCGCGCGAAGCCGAGATGCTGCGCTTTTTCATCGTGCGCAACCACTATCGCAGCCCGCAGAACTACACCCCCGACAATCTCGTCGATGCGCAAAACGCGCTCGACCGCTTGTATCAGGCCTTGCTCAACGTCGCGCCCGACGAGAGCGCCGTCGATTGGGAGTCGCCGCAAGCGCAGGCCTTCAAGGCCGCGATGGATGACGATTTCAATACCTCGGGTGCGTTGGCAGCCTTGTTCGAACTCGCCACCGAAGCCAACCGCAGCCGTAGCGCCGCAGCAGCCGGGCAGCTCAAGGCCCTGGCTGGTGTTTTGGGTCTGTTGCAACAGGACCCGGCCGATTATTTCCGCTGCGCGACCCGCTATTCCGCCGCCAGTCTCGGCCAAGGTGCGTCTGCCGCTGGCGGTGCGCTGGACGATGCGGAGATCGACGCCCTGGTCGCCGCGAGGTCGGCGGCGAAACAGGCGAAAAATTTCGCCGAGGCGGACCGTATCCGCGCTCAGTTGCGCGACGCTGGGATCGAACTCGATGACAAGCCGGGCGGCATCACGCAATGGCGTCGCGCCTGAGGACGCTGGACCATCATGCCTAGTCCAGAAGTCGTTGTCGCCAAACCCGATTATTGGGAAGAGGCCGTCGCACATCTGATGCGACGTGACCGCATTCTCAAGAAAATCATCCCGCAGCATGGCGACACCTGGTTGACCAAGCGCAGCACGCCGTTCGTCACCCTGGCGCGTGCCATCTTGGGACAGCAGATTTCCACAAAGGCGGCGGATTCGCTCTGGGAGCGATTCCTGGACACCGTCGGCCGTCGCCCTACGCCGGCTGGCGTGCTGGACGTCGGCTTGGCGGGATTACGCGAGGCAGGCTTGCCTCAGCGTAAATGTGAGTACGTACAAGATCTGGCCACGCATTTCGCCGAGCGTCGGGTCCACCCCGAGAAGTGGACCTCGATGGACGACGAGAGCGTGGTCTCTGAATTGGTCGCCATTCGTGGCATCGGCCGGTGGACGGCCGAAATGTTTCTGATCTTTCATCTGCAGCGACCCGACGTGCTGCCGTTGGATGATCTGGGCCTGCTTAAGGCAATCTCGTTACACTACTTCAGCGGCGAGCCCGTTTCGCGGTTCGAGGCCAGAGAGGTCTCGTCCGCGTGGCAGCCTTGGCGTACCGTGGCGACCTGGTACCTGTGGCGCAGCCTCGAATCGAACCCGGTTCAGGACTGACGCATCACCCGGCACCCCATATCGGAACCCTACTTCATGCGCAATACTTTCCTTGAATTTGAACAACCGCTGGCTGAGCTCGAGAACAAAATCGAGCAGTTGCGTTATGTGCAGGCTGACTCCGCCGTCGACATTTCCGACGAAATCAGCCGCCTGCAACAGAAAAGCCAAACGCTGGCCAAGGAAATCTACGGCAAGCTGACGCCGTGGCAGACCGCTCTGGTGGCCCGTCATCCGCAGCGCCCTTACACCCTGGATTACGTTCGCGAGATCTTTACCGATTACCACGAACTGCATGGTGATCGTCAGTACGCCGACGATCAGTCGATCGTGGGCGGCTTGGCCCGTTTCAACGGCGAGTCCTGCATGGTCATCGGCCACCAAAAGGGTCGCGACACCAAGGAACGCGCTGCGCGCAACTTTGGCATGCCGCGTCCCGAGGGTTATCGGAAGGCCCTGCGCCTGATGCGTTTGGCGGAAAAGTTCAAGCTGCCGATCTTCACCTTTGTCGACACCCCGGGCGCGTATCCCGGCGTGGGCGCCGAAGAGCGCGGTCAGTCGGAAGCGATCGGGCACAACATCTATGCCATGGCCGAACTCAAGGTGCCCATCATTACCACGATCATCGGCGAGGGTGGCTCTGGTGGCGCGCTCGCGATCGCCGTGGGGAATGCGGTGTTGATGTTGCAATACGCGACCTACTCGGTGATATCGCCCGAGGGCTGCGCCTCGATCTTGTGGCGTAGCGCTGATAAGGCCTCGGAGGCTGCCGAGGCCTTGGCCATCACCGCGCCGCGCTTAAAGGACCTCGGTCTTATTGACCGCGTGGTCAATGAGCCTGTCGGTGGCGCACATCGCGACCCGCGCGTGATGGCGCGCCTGCTGCGTCGAGCGTTGGGAGACGCCTTGCGTCAGTTCCACGGTATGACGCCTGAACAGTTGGTCGAACAGCGCGTGCAGCGCCTGTTGTCCTACGGCAAATTCCAAGAAGTCCGCGCCTGAGGCGGCAGTGTTTCCTCAACCGGATTTAATCGCAGCCTTGCGCCGTGGGTGGCCAGGCGCGGTTAAATCTGCGGGGGAGAAGTCCACACTGCATCTTGCTGCTGATTCGATTCCGTCGGGTGAATGTGTCGCCGTTGCCACCAGCGGAGGAGCCGATTCCGCCATGCTGGCCGCGCATGCCAGCCTCATCGCACGCGAACGCGGCGCGCCGATCATCTTGTTCCATGTCCACCACGGTTTGCAGGTGGCTGCAGATGGCTGGGCCGATCATGTGCAGGCATTGGGCAAGACACTCGGTGTGCGGGTGGCCACCGCTTATGCTCAAGTCGAAAACGATTCTGGGCTGGGCATAGAAGCCGCCGCCCGGGATGCGCGTTATTCGGCGTTAAGCGAATTGGCGCAGCGCCATGACGTTCGCCATATTCTTCTCGCCCACCATCAGAACGATCAGGCAGAAACCGTGCTGTTGCGCCTGCTGCGAGGCACCGGGCCGGAGGGGATGGCCGCTATGGCACCCTCTATGCAGCGCGATGGCATTACTTACCATCGCCCTTGGTTGGATCAAAGTCGCGCGCGCATTTTGCAGGCCGCGCAGGCCTTTGCTCAACAATATCTGTGGCACGCCGTTCAAGATCCTACCAACGCGGACCCGCGATATACACGCGCGGCGGTGCGTGAATTGCTTACGCCCGTGTTGGATGTACGGTGGCCTGGCTGGCAGAAGCGCTTGTCCAGCCACGCTCGTCATGCCGCGGAATCGAACAGCATTCTCGACGAAGTCGCGCAAAGCGATTTCGCAGGCCTGCAGCCATCGCCGGATGGCATCAGTTTTTCCCTGGCACAGTGGCGCAGCCTGTCGCCTGCACGGCAGTCGTTGGCGCTGCGTTATTGGCTGCGCCGCAATGGCGCGCGCATGCCGACCGAGGCGCGCCTGGCAGACTTGTTGCGCCAGCTACGGCAGCTCCATAGCCTTGGTCACGACCGGCACATGAAAGTCGCTCATGGCGACCATGTCGTGCAGTGTCATCGCGGACGTGTCTGGATTGAGCCTCGCACCGACGCTTGAGCGTTAGCGCCCTCGGCGCGAGCCTGCATTGCGGGCGGGAGTAGGGCGGGCCAGCGCTAGTGTGCGGTCTCCGGCATCTGGGCAGTTGTCCGATATTTGACAAGAACTACTTGGGTGGGGATCGCTTGCCGCTTCACGCCGTTAATCTCGCTGCTCCTCCCATTGATTGGCCTCGCGCCGCGCCTTGTGGTCGGTAGAGCCCCTTCGATGAATCTCCTTGTCAGCCTTGAGCACCGGAATCAGTGATGCGCGAGCTTAGCCTGCAACAGATGTCCTTGATTGGCGGTGGATTTACCTTGAGTGTGATGGCGGCGGTCGTCGGCGCCGCGAGTTCGGTTCTTGGCTATGCCGCCCGGACCGCATTGCTTGGGACATATAGCTATGAAAAAGCGGTCGGTGTGGGTCTAAGCGGATGGACACTGCCGGTGGCTGTGGATGCGTTCGCCGCTTATCGCGGCGACATGTCCGAAGAACGCGTGGGCCTCGCAGCCATCATCGGTGTCATCTGGGGCATGCTGGCGTCCCCTTCCAACTCGAACGCTTCCCGATCGGATTAGGGCAGGGCCGTCAGCTTACCCGTCATGTTAGGCAGTATCCGCAACCGGATTGTCAACGTTGGCGGCCGCTTTGCCGTGAGCACCTCGACTGCCGTGGTGAACCACCACTTCACTGTTTCAAGAACCATTATTGGAGCTGTATGCGAGTAATCAATCTTTCGGAGACCGGCGCTGTCGTGGGTGGCGGCGGCCTAGGCGTTCATGTCGCGGCGGCAGCATTTGGGGGTGCGACGAGTGCGGTGGCCTATGCGGTCGGGGCTCACATGGCTCGGCGGTACAACGCCGAGGAAATGATAAGTTTGGCCCCGGCAAGCACGCTTATGGCGATGATTGTCGATATCGGGATTTCCTTTGTGGACGATAACGTTGCAGCGCGGTTGGCAATGGCCGCCTTGTTGGGTATGACCATCGGCCTTATCCATGTGTCGCCTACCGAGCGTGCGCCATCGGCCCCTTGTCCGCCGTGTCCGCCCTGTCCGTTCGGCAACTTTACCCTGACCTAGCGGACCTCGCCTGCGCAAATCTTCACCACGCGCTAAAATACTCAGCTTTGCCTGCCCAGCCGGGGCGGGTTTCCAGCCAGAGTACGAGATGTCCCTTATCGTTCACAAATATGGCGGTACTTCGATGGGCTCGGTCGAGCGCATCCGCAATGTCGCGCGTCGTGTCGCGAAATGGCATGCCGCTGGCCATCAAGTCGTTGTTGTGCCGTCGGCCATGGCCGGCGAAACCAACCGTCTGTTGGGCTTGGCCCGCGAGATTTCAACCCAGCCCGATCCGCGCGAACTGGACATGATCGCGGCGACGGGCGAGCAGGCCAGTAGCGGTCTGTTGGCCCTGGCCCTGCAGGCCGAAGGCGTGGCTGCTCGCAGTTATGCCGGTTGGCAGGTGCCGGTGCGCACGGATTCGGCCTTTACCAAGGCACGTATCACGTCTATCGACGATGCTCGCATCCGCGCCGACCTCGACGCCGGTCGCGTTGTCATCGTGACTGGTTTCCAGGGTATCGATCCCGACGGTCACGTCACGACGCTTGGTCGTGGTGGTTCCGACACCTCCGCCGTCGCCGTTGCCGCGGCGCTCAAAGCCGACGAGTGCTTGATTTATACCGACGTCGATGGCGTCTACACCACCGACCCCCGCGTGGTGCCGCAAGCGCGCCGCATGTCGGTCGTGTCGTTCGAAGAAATGCTCGAAATGGCCTCGCTGGGCTCCAAGGTGCTGCAGATTCGCTCGGTCGAATTCGCAGGCAAATACCGTGTCCCCACGCGTGTGCTGTCCTCGCTGACCGACCCGCTCATTCCGCTCGAAGAAGAAATGTCTTCGGGCACGCTGATTACTTTTGAGGAAGACGAAAAAATGGAAGCCGCCGTTGTCTCCGGCATCGCCTTCAGCCGCGACGAAGCCAAGATCACCTTGCTGGCCGTGCCCGACACCCCGGGGGTTGCCTACTCGATTCTCGGCCCCGTGGCCGCCGCCAATATCGACGTCGACATGATCGTGCAGAACCAGTCCGTGGCTGGCACGACCGACTTCTCGTTCACGGTCAACCGCAACGAATTCCAGCGCACCATCGAACTGCTGCGCCGCGAAGTCGTGCCCGCCGTCAAGGCGCGCGAACTGGTTACCGACGACAAGGTTGCCAAGGTGTCGATCGTTGGCATTGGCATGCGCTCGCATGTGGGCGTGGCCAGCTTGATGTTCCAAACGCTATCGCAAGAGGGCATCAACATCCAGATGATCAGCACCAGCGAGATCAAGACTTCGGTCGTGATCGAAGACAAGTACATGGAGCTGGCAGTGCGCTCGCTGCACAAGGCTTTTGGCCTGGACCAGGCGCCTGCTGAAAAAGCTTAAATTCTGCATAAAAATTTGTGGCGTAGTGAGCTACGCCACAAAAAATAGTGCTAGAATTGCAAGTTCTGCGGAGACGTGGCCGAGTGGTTGAAGGTACTCCCCTGCTAAGGGAGCATGCGGCTTAAAACTGCATCGAGGGTTCGAATCCCTCCGTCTCCGCCAGAGTAGAAAAAGCCCTTGATATTCAAGGGCTTTTTTATTTTCGTCAGCTACTGCCTCACAGTCCTAGACGAGGGTGGGCCTTAACAGCTCATCGAACTTTTCCCTCGGGCCCGTGCACAGCGATCAAGCGCTTATCGCTCAGAGTGTTTCGTCAATCTGCCCATCGACTCACACGTCAACATCCAGAGGTCCAACGAATAAAAGTCGTGGAGGTTTTCTCTTAGCTGGTTTATCGTCGCCTCACTGTCGCGATCAAGAACCATAGTCAGGAGAGAATAATGGGGTTACAGCGAGTGATGGCTTCGGTGGTATTGGCGGGCACGTTCGTGCTGGCAGGCTGCGCATCAAAGGTGCCTACCGCAAATCAATACTCTGGCTTTCTGGGCGACTATACGGATCTGCACCAGACCGTATCGGCATCGGGTGCGCCGGTGTTACGGTGGGTAGAGCCGGGTTTTGATCCACGGAAATACAAAGCGTTGGTGTATGAGCCCGTGCGGTTTTACCCTCGGCCCGAGCCCAACGGCCAGGTCAGTCAGCAGGCCTTGGATGGACTGTTGACCTATACCAATGCACAACTACGCGAGGCGGCGGCAAAACGGTTGCCTCTGGTCAACTCACCGGGGGAGGGCGTGTTGATCTTTCGTGGGGCGATCACAGCGGTCAATACCAGTGATCGCGATTTAAAGCCGCGTGAGTTGATCCCGGTCGCATTGGTGATTGCCGGAACCCGTGCCGCCGCGGGCATGCGGCCCAAGGACACCAATCTCTATTTCGAAGGCGAGTTGCTTGACGGCGTTACGAAAAAGCCTGTCTTGAAGGTCGTACGCAAGGGGCAAGGAAAGCAAGTCGACAACTCAGAACAGCAGGTCACGCTCGAGGATCTGAAAGGTGTGATCGATGGCCTGGCAGCCGACGCCGCTATGTTCGATGTTGTGAAAAAATAGCGACGTGGGACAGGACTTCCGGCACAGTCCTGTCCTATATTCCAGGTCAGCTCTTAGCGGCTTCTGCTGAAAGCATTTTCTCGAAATACCAATCACAAGGTAGCGGTACCCCAGCGTATGAAACGTCTGAATCCGGCACATGCCCGGAAAATAATCAACGCGTTAAACGTGCTGGCAGTGATCGCGTCCGTATGCCTTGTGGTGAGCGTTTCGCTGGAAGCATTCAGCGATCAGCCGTTCACCGCGAGAACGGTGTATTTCGACGTGGAGTTCTGGATCTGCCTCTATTTCATCGTCGATTTTTTTCTACAGCTTTTACTTGCCGAGCGCAGGTGGCGCTTTTTCAGGCGCTACTTTGTCATATTGCTGCTGTCGATTCCGTACCTGTCGCTCATCGGTGACGCGTATTTTCATTTGAGCGCCGAGCAAATATATATTTTGCGGTTGATACCCTTGGCGCGAGGCGCGGCGGCGCTGGTGCTTATTGTCTCCATCATCGTGCGGCACAATACGACAGCGCTTTTTATCTCGTATTTGATCTTTCTTATCTCCGTTGTCTATTTCATCACGCTCATCTTTTACGTCGTCGAGCGGGGCGTGAATGGCGAGATTAAGACTTACGCGGATTCGCTTTGGTGGGCGGCGATGACTGTGACGACGGTAGGCTCCACTATCCAACCGGTGACCGTTGCGGGAAAGATCATCACCACCATATTGGCGATGCTGGGGATGACGATATTTCCCATCTTTACCGCATACATTACGACGATCATCAATCGAATCAGTCAGCGTGAAATCACGGCCCGCGCCCACTCGGCCAATCTGTCGAATTCCCCGCACTGAAACGCGCTTTGGCCGCTTCGATAAACGCCCGCACGTTTGGATGGTCCTGGCGTCCACCCTGGAACAGCAATGACACGGGTATGGCGGGCCCGGCATCGGTGATCAGGTGCTCCAGGACGCCTGATTTCAGTTCGTCGACAATCTGATACGAGAGCGCCCGCACGACACCGAGTCCCGCCACCGCGGCAGCGATCGCGGCCTCCACATTGTTGACGGACAGTCGCGCGGTCGGGCCCAGGCGGCGCGCATCGTCCAACCCCCAGCCGTGATTGAGTCCATATTCGTCCTCGGTCCATATCAGCGCGTGGGTGCTCAACTCGTTAATCGATCGCGGCCGGCCATGACGCAGGAGATAGTTGGGGCTGGCGGCAAAAACGCGCCGCACCTCCGCCACGGGCAGTGTATGCATCGAGCTATCGGGCAGGTGCGCGATCCGCACCGCGATATCGATGCCCTCATCGACCAGATTGACCACCCGATCCAGTAATAACAGTCTGATCCGCAGGTCCGGATACCGTTCCAGCAGTTCCACCACGATAGGCTGAATGTGCCGCCTGCCGAACAACACGGGCGCGGTCACTGTTAACAGTCCGCTCGGTGCCGTGGCACGCCCGCGCACGACATCAAAGGCGCGATCGATCTCCGCGATACCCGCCCGACACCTTTCCAGAAACAAGGTGCCTTCTTCGGTCAGACGCACGCTGCGGGTGGTGCGTCGTAGCAACTGCACGCCCAGACGTCCCTCCAGCGCTGCGATAGTGCGCGACACGGTCGTAGGCGACAGGTGCATCTGCCGGCCGGCCTCGGCAAAGCTGGCGTGCTCCGCCACACTGACAAAAAGCCGCAAGGTACGCAGTCGATCCATGGGTGAACGTCCGGGATGATTGATAGCAAATATCGCAATAGTGAAATGCGTTCTTGCCTGATTGTGCCAGTTTCACGCCAAGTTCAGAATGGATTCCTCTTCAACCGGAGCAGACTGTCGTGAAACTCTACTTCCATCCTCTATCCGGGCACGCCCACCGCGCGGCTCTGTTCTTGTCGCTGTTGAGTGTTCCTCACACGCTGAACCCCGTGGATCTGGCCGCGGGCGAGCATAAGCGTCCTGACTATCTCGCCATCAACGCTTTTGGCGAAGTGCCCGTGCTCGATGACGATGGTGTCATCATCGCGGACTCGCTGGCGATATTGGTTTATCTCGCGCGCAAATTCGGTTCTGCGCATTGGCTGCCCACGGACCCGGTCGCCGAGGCGCATGTACAGCGATGGTTATCGGTCGCGGCGGGCAAAGTGGCTTATGGAGCTTGCGCGGCCAGACTGATCACCGTGTTTGGCGCGTCTTTCAACGCGGAGGAAGTCATCGCGCGCGCGCATGCAACGCTGGCGGTCATGGAAACCACGTTGGCGACACAGCGTTGGCTCGCAGGCGACTCGACACCTACGATCGCGGACATCGCCCTTTATAGCTATACCGAGCGCGCACCCGAAGGCAATGTTGATCTGTCGGCGTACCCCAACGTCCAGCGTTGGCTGCGTCAGGTGGAAGCCTTACCAGGGTTTCTGCCTTTTCAGCGCACCCGTGCTGGCCTCGAAGCTTGATGACGAATCCACACTCCTTCAGGAAATCTCCATGAACTTTAATTCTTTACGTCTAGATCATTTCGGTATTCGTGTCACGGATCTGGCGAGAGCGGAAGCGTTTTATGCAAAGCTCGGGTTTATACGCGACCCGGCCGAATATGCCCCGCAAGCACATGCCTGTGGTCTTGTGCATCCCACTGGCTTGCGAATCCATTTGATTTTCAACGGCATCGGCGCGGAGGAAGGCAATGTTTTGCTGGATGCCGCCGTCAAACGTCCGGGCTATACACATGCCGCCTTCATCGTGGAAAGCATGAACGATCTGGTGGAGTGGCTCGCCCGAGAGAACATCCGGATCAGCGAGGGCCCGGTGATCATGGGACATGGTCGGCGCAACGTATGTTTTATCCGCGACCCGGATTTGAACGTGCTGGAATTCAACGAGATTTTGGCCCATTGAAGCGCGGCTTTCCCGGCGTTGTCTCTCAAACTGTCGGGGCGCGGTACAGCAGGTAGCGCACCCCTTCGCCTGCCGGCAAGTCGAGCGCCAGCAAACGCGCCGACTCATCGTGGTCATTTCGGATATCTACGTCGGCGCCACGAAATAGGAGCGCCTTGCAGCATTCATAGTGCTTGTTCTTCATGGCCAGCAGCATCGGGGTGTTGCCTTCATGGTCCCGCGCGTTTACGACCATGTGCCACAGCGTGTCCAGCGCGTCTTGTCGTTCAAAGTCGCAATCGTAGACGATTTTCATATCGATCAGCGCATCGCTGGCCTCGTCCACAGACAGGTGCTCCAGGCTATCCAGCCATGCGGTCAGCCGGCACTTCAGCATGGGCAGGATGGCGTCGTGATTATTCTCCATGGCCAACATCAACGGTGTGCGTCCGGTATCGCGTGTGCGCAGGTTCCAGACCTCAAAGGGTAAATTGTCTACGCACACCTCCAATGCTTTGTACTTGCCGTGTTCGGCGGCGTAATGCAGCGGTGAGCGGTCGGCGTCTGGGAGGGCCGCCAGGATGCGCGCGCGTTCATCGCTGTCGGTGAGCAGAGCCGTGAGGGCTGTCACGTCATCCTGGTCGATGTAGGCTATCAGTTTTTGTATCACGGCGTGCTGTCGGACGGGTTCGCTATCGGGCCACAGGCTGGAGAGCAGGTTGCCGGCGGATGCAAGTACGTTGGGGATCATCTAGGCATATCGCATTGAATGGGTGGATCGGATGAGCGGCGCGCGCACGGACAGGATTTCCGCCCGTGCTTTGCGCTTGCAATTGCAATACACCCACCGCCAAGAATCTGCGGTGAACATGTTCGACATGTACAAAAATAGGACTGGACCGAGGGAATGCCGCTGCTCGCGGCGATCACGCCGTGCAAATCTCGATTTGCGCACACAAAGAAATGTGTGTTATATTCTTTTTCTTGCAGCGCCCGTAGCTCAGTTGGATAGAGTACTTGGCTACGAACCAAGGGGTCGTGGGTTCGAATCCTGCCGGGCGCGCCAAAAATTAAAAAGGGGTCTCCATTTGGGGACCCCTTTTTTCATGTGCCGGATGTTCGCAGGAAAGCCTGCGGAGATTTTCCCAGCGCGCGGCGAAACATCGCGGTGAAGGCGCTGGGACTGCGATAGCCCAGTTCTGCCGCCACCCGTGCGACAGCTTGTCCGAGAGACAGGCGGTTCACCGCATCGGCCAGGCGTACCTGCTGCACCCACTGCCGATAATTCAAGCCCAATTCTGACTGAAACAGACGGATCAGCGTGCGTCCGCTTGCGCCTACTTCTTCGCCCCATTCATGAACGGTGCGATTCAGATCGGGTTGCAGCAGGATGGTCCGGCAGACGGTCTGCAGCCGACGGTCGCGCGGCCACGGTATGCGAATAGGGATACGTGGGGCGTCGTGTAGTTCGGTCAGCAACAGCGCAGCGATCTGCCCCCCGCGGCCCTCTACCGCGTATTCCTGCGGCTGAGCCGCCAGCGCCAGAATCAGCTCTCGCAATAGCCCGGATACCTCGATTACCTGGCAATGACGCCACAACGTCGCCGCGGCTGCACCATGCAGGTAGAGGCTGCGCATCTGTACGGCGCCCATCATCTCAATACCGTGCGTGACGCCGGGCGGCACCCATAAGGCGCGCAACGGTGGCAGGGTCCAGACGCCGTCCGGCGTGGTGACACGCATGACACCCTCGATGGCATAGATCAGTTGCCCTTCCTCGTGACTGTGCGCGCCGGTCGTCTGGCTAGGCGAGTACGCTTTCGCCAGGGCGGTTACCGGGCGCAAGACGGTGGATGCGGGCTCGATATGAACCAAAGGCGGCAGCGCCTGGGATGGGACGGCAGGTGGCATCACTATGTCACTTAGGCGATAGAAAATGGCACCTCAGTGCGAGAGAGACTTTATACACTGTTTGTTCGCACCCGCCCCGGTTGCCTATTCCGCTCTGTCGTTTGCGAGATGGGTTGCCGGCCTCGATCCAAAACTCCCCGGTTGCCCGGTTAGCTTGCCATGACCACTGTTCCTTCTGCTTCGACCGGTGCTAATGCCGCGACGATTCCCGTTGCTGGCGTTGCGCGGGCAGGTTCCACTAGTTCCATGGTGTCTGATCCGTCAGTGCCCACACCCTCGGGCGGCCCAGCAATGGATGCTTCGGCGGCTAATGTGCCGCAGGCGATGCCTGCGACTTCGTTCAAGGTTCTGGGCGCGATCAGTGTCGCGCACATGATGAACGACATGATCCAGTCGATCCTGTTGGCGATCTATCCGATGCTGAAGGATTCGTTTGATCTCAGCTTTGCCCAAATCGGGATGCTGACGTTGACGTATCAGCTCGCCGCGTCGCTGTTGCAGCCTGGCATTGGCTTGTACACGGATAAACGGCCCATTCCCTATTCGCTGGCGGTGGGCATGGGCTTCACGCTGGTGGGTTTGCTGCTTCTCGCCTATGCACCGTCGTTTCCGTATCTGCTGACCGCGGCGGCGCTGGTCGGAACCGGATCCTCGATTTTTCACCCCGAGTCGTCCCGAGTGGCCCGCATGGCCTCGGGCGGGCGTCATGGTCTGGCACAGTCCTTATTCCAGGTCGGCGGAAATGTGGGCTCCGCGCTTGGGCCATTGCTGGCCGCGTTGATTATTATTCCGCACGGGCAGGGTAGTGTTGCGTGGTTTTCCTGGGCCGCGCTTTTCGGCATCATCGTCCTGATCGGCATCGGGCGTTGGTATGCCGCTAACCGTGCACTGCTCAAGCCACGCGCGCGCAGTGGTGGCCATGTCGTCACATTGAGCCGCAACAAGGTCCTGGGCGCGTTAGGCGTGCTGGCGCTGCTAATTTTCTCGAAATACTTTTACCTCGCCAGTTTGAACAGCTATTTCACGTTTTATTTGATGGACAAGTTCGATGTGTCCATGCGTTCGGCGCAGCTGTACCTGTTCCTGTTCCTGGCGGCTGTCGCGGTCGGCACGCTGGCCGGCGGGCCCGTGGGCGATCGCATCGGTCGCAAGATCGTGATTTGGGTATCTATTCTGGGTGTGACGCCGTTCACGATGATGTTGCCGCATGCAAATCTGTTTTGGACTGGGGTGCTTGTGGTCATCATCGGCGTCATCCTGGCCTCCGCATTTTCCGCCATCGTGGTCTACGCGCAGGAACTTGTGCCAGGGAAGGTCGGAATGATCGCGGGGCTCTTCTTTGGGTTCGCCTTCGGGATGGGCGGACTAGGCGCCGCTGCACTGGGTAGACTCGCCGACGCGACCAGCATTGGATACGTTTATCAGGTGTGTGCTTATCTGCCGCTGCTGGGGCTGGTCGCGTTCTGGTTGCCCGATATCGAGGGAAGGAAGAAAAAAGCAGCCTGAAACTCCGCCGCTGGACAAGTTAAAAAAATCAGTTATAATTTCGCCTCTTCATCAGCGCGCCCGTAGCTCAGTTGGATAGAGTACTTGGCTACGAACCAAGGGGTCGTGGGTTCGAATCCTGCCGGGCGCGCCACTCAGTATTGCAAAAAATGGCACTTCTTTGGAAGTGCCATTTTTTTTCTGATGCGGATATCGATAGTCTCGCCGACATCGGCGCCGCTGATCCCGGTGCTGCCGCGCACCGTGTAGTCGTGCGGTCAGGGTTGACCGCGCACGGAGACGATCACTCTTTTTTGCGGAAAACTCTCACGATCGTCATCAGGATTCCCGGGATAAAAAGCAGCACGCCCGGCACCCCCAACACCAATGCGGGGAACCAATGCCATCCCCATACTTTCCATGCGCCAAGAAAGGCGCCCACGCCCAAGGGAAAGGCAAACCGGCCCAACGCCAGCACGATTGCGCCGATAGCCCATCCTTTACCGAACTCGTATGAGATCCCTTCGTAACCCGCAATCGCGACCGTGATCAGGTACCCAATCAGAACGACCAGGCCCACTACCCCTAGTAATAGCTTCACCTTGCTACTCGCACTCCACCGTATTGTGATTGCATTTTGACACATATGTGGGTGGAAGGACGGTGGTGGGCGCGGGTGGGTTACAACGCCTCGAACACCCCGGCGGCTCCCATGCCTGTGCCGACGCACATGGTGACCATGCCGTACTTGCCACCGGTGCGTCGCAGCCCATGTACTAGCGTGGCGGTGCGTATGGCTCCGCTGGCGCCGAGTGGGTGCCCTAGCGCGATGGCACCGCCAAGAGGGTTGACCTTTTCAGGGTCTAGTCCCAGGTCGCGGATGACGGCAAGTGATTGCGCGGCAAAAGCCTCGTTCAGTTCGATCCAGCTCAGGTCGTCTTGCGAGATACCGCTCTGGGCTAGGGCTTTGGGGATTGCGAACTTGGGGCCTATTCCCATGATTTCCGGCGGAACACCCGCGACCGAGAATCCTACGAAACGTGCCAGCGGTGCGAGATTGAGTTCGCGTACGATGCGCTCGGACACCAGCACAATGGCTGCCGCGCCGTCGGACATCTGCGAGCTGTTGCCCGCCGTGACCGTGCCACGCGCGGCAAATGCCGGCCGAAGCTTGGCCAGCGCTTCGGCGCTGGTGTCGGGGCGTGGGCCTTCATCGCGATCGACCAGGCGTTCAACCACACGCAGGGTGCCGTTTTCACCCGGCAGGTGGTGTTCCACCCGATAGGGGGTGATTTCCGCATCGAAATACCCGGCTGATATCGCGGCGCAGGCCTTTCGATGCGAGGCCAGCGCAAACGCGTCCTGATCCTCGCGCGAGACTTTCCATTGCGCGGCGACTTTCTCGCCAGTCAGGCCCATGCCGTAGGCCATGCCCAGATTGGCATCATCGGCAAAGATCGCGGGGTTGATCGCCACCTTGTTGCCCATGATTTGGGGCATGGCGCTCATGGACTCGGTGCCGGCGGCGATCATGACGTCTGCCATGCCCAGTCGAATCCGCGCGGCGGCATCGGCCACGGCTTGCAAGCCGGATGCGCAGAAACGATTGAGGGTGACGCCGGGCACATTGTCGGGAAGGCCGGCTAACAACAAGCTCATGCGGGCGACATTCATGCCTTGCTCGGCCTCGGGCATGGCGCAGCCGGCGATCACGTCTTCGACCCGGGCAGGGTCCAGGGCGGGGACTTGCGCCAGCACGGCGCGTAGCGCGGCGGCCAGCATGTCGTCCGGGCGGGTGGTGGCGTAGACGCCGTTGCGCTTGCCCACGGGCAGTCGCGTGGCGGCGACGATAAAAGCATCCTGAATTGCGTGGCTCATAGCGGACTCCAATCTTGTCTTGAACAAAGGCGGACGATGGCCGTGACGTGTCACGGGCTGTGCCTTAGTTACGCAGCGGTTTACCCGTTTTGAGGGTGTGTTCGATCCGAGCCTGTGTCTCGGGGGTACGCAGCAGCGCGACGAATTCCCGCCGTTCCACAGCGAGCAGCCATTCCTCGTCCACGTGGGTGCCGGCATCGACTTCGCCGCCGCACAATGCGACCGCCGCGCTGCGGGCCACGCGGTAATCGTGCGCGCTGATCATGCCGCCTTCCCGCATGTTGACGAGCATCATTTCCAGATTGGCGATGCCCGTGCGGCCGGCGACAGGGATGTTGGTGACGGGCAACGGGGGCGCATAGCCGGCGTCGGCCGCGGCACGGGCCTGGCGGATTGCCACCCACAACAACTCATCGGGATGGAACACCACCGGATCATGGGCTCGCGCGTACCCCATCTCGATCGCTTGCAAGGCGCTCTTGGAAACCTGCGCCGTCGCGATTTGCTGGAATACCGGCTGTATGAACGGGAAAACCTCGTTAGGCGTCGCCGTGTGGGCCGCCAATTCCGCCGCGCGCGCGGCCAGTGCCTTGCTGCCGCCCCCTGCTGGCACCAGGCCAACGCCGGCTTCGACCAGCCCGACATAGCTCTCCAACGCCAGCACACGATGGCTGCAATGCATGAGAAATTCGCATCCTCCCCCCAGCGCCATGCCTTGCACGGCGGCGACCGTGGGCACGCGCGCGCGCTGCAATGACAACGAGGCACGCTGGAATTTCGCGACGGTGGCTTCGAGGACATCGAATTGTCCGGCGGCGCACGCTTGCACGACTTGCGACAGATTCGCACCCACCGCGAAGGGCGCCTCGTGCCAGATGACGAGCGCATCCAGATGGCGTTCGCTATGTTCGACCGCGTGCATGACACCGTCGAGCACTTCGTCGCCGATGGTATGCATCTTCGATGTGAATGAAAGAATGCCTATGCCCGCGTCCACCTCGGGTAGATGCCACAGTCGTACGCCGGCGTTCTCCCACAGCGTGATGCCGCGGTCGCTCGCCGTCTCGCCGATCAGACGTTCTGGGAAAAGCTGCCGCTGGTACACGGCAAGAGACGGGCGAGGATGCTGCTTGCCATCGCGTGCGGAATACGATCCCGCCGCGTCATGTACACCGGAGCGATCAGCCGCCCGTACCCAATCGGGAAGCGGCGCATCGCTCATTGCCGTGCCGGCTGCGATGTCTTCGGCGATCGCATCCGCAATACCCTGCCAGCCGGCCGCTTGCCAAGTTTCAAAGGGTCCTTGCGCCCAACCGAATCCCCAACGCATGGCGAGATCCACATCGCGCGCGTTATCAGCAATGTGTTCAAGCTGCTTCGCGCTGTAGTGGAATATGTCGCGAAACAGGCTCCACAGGAACTGCGCCTGCGGATGGGTGCTGGCGCGCAGGGACGCAAAACGTTGAGCGGGATCGCGCTGCTTTAAGATCGCCTCGACCTCGTCGGCGACCGTACCGGCGGCAGGCCGATAGTCGCGCGCGGCGAGATCCAGGACCTGGATTTCTTTGCCTTGCTTGCGATAGACACCGATCCCGGTCTTTTGCCCCAAAGCGCCTTTCTCGATCAGGGCGTTCAACCACGCGGGCAGCTGAAAATAGCGGTGCCAGGGGTCATCGGGCAAATTGTCACGCAAGGTCGATACCACGTGTGCCAGCGTGTCCAAGCCCACCACGTCGGCCGTGCGATACGTCGCGCTTTTAGGGCGGCCGATTTTCGGGCCGGTTAAGGCATCCACCTCGTCAAAACCCAGTCCCCGACGTTCGGTGTGATGCATGGCGGCCAGGATAGCGAAGACGCCGATACGGTTTCCGATGAAGTTCGGCGTATCCTGCGCGCGGATGACGCCTTTGCCCAGCCGGCTTGTCAACCAACTTTCCAAATGATCCAGCACGACTGGCTCGGTATAGGGAGTCGCGATCAGTTCGACCAGACGCATATAGCGCGGGGGGTTGAAGAAATGTACGCCGCAGAAGCGGGTACGCAACGACTCCGGCAGCGACTTGGCCAGCTCGCCGATGGACAGGCCCGAGGTATTGGACGCCAGAATCGCATCCGGCGACACGTGCGGCGCGATACGAGTGTAGAGCGCCGTCTTCCAGTCCATGCGCTCGGCAATCGCCTCGATCACCAGATCGCAGTTGCGCAACTGATCCAGATGGTCGTCGTAGTTCGCGGGGGTGATCAGGGCCAGACGCGAAGGGCTCGCCAGGGGGGCAGGCTCCAGTTTCTTCAGGCCCGCCAACGCTTTTTTGGCGATCCCGTCGCGATCGCCTTCCTTGGCCGTCAAGTCGAAGAGGGTGACGGCGATGCCAGCGTTGGCGAGATGAGCGGCGATCTGCGCGCCCATGACACCGGCTCCTAGGACGGCGGCGTGCTTGACGATAAATCTATTGTTCAAAGCGGTCTCCTGTATCTGCGGCGTCGGGCCAGGTGTGGGCCGCTCGCATGCGTGCGTCTACCATGCGCGCGGAACAGGGGCGAGGTTTACTACCCCTGCGCGACCTGCCGGGTCGCTCGGCAACGGTTGCACCTGACCCATTCTACCGTTCGCGACCGACGCCCGTACGGGAGGCGATACCCAGCCCCACGGCGACGAGGATTGCCGGAACCGCCGGTGTGTTGATGTTACTCAGCATTAGCGTGTTATCTCAAATTTCACTAAAGAAATCCCATGCCTTTCTCAGTTTCCAACCTGACTCAGAACACCCACCGGCAGCTCGAGGGAGCGTCCTTGCCCTTCGGGCTGACCGAAGTGCGAGAGAAGCGCGTCTGCGTCAACCTTGCCGCCCATTTTCTGCAGGATGGCGAGAAACTCACGTTCACCGGATTTGATGGACCGCCGTCACCTTACTTGGAGATAGACACCGAGGCATCCTTCGAAAACCAAGGCCGTACTCTGTTAGCTTATCTAAGCTGGCATGTAGCCACGGCATTGATTAAGGATAAGAATTTAGAGATACAGAACCCGGCAGTCGTGACGGCAGCGCGCGAGGTGGCGGCGCAAATCGGCACGCCCGCGTTCCATGATCTGCTGGACGATGTCGTCGCCCGCGCTGGAATCAAAGTCCAGGGCGAACCCCGGCATGCCACGGAAGTCATTGCGTTGGGCGAGGGGCGGGTCGAGATACGTCGTAGCATTCAGTGGGACAACGCGAGCGCTGATGGCACGGACTTGGGGAAGTTCAAAGCGCTGTGGGCGATGAATTGCGGCCTCAATGACAGCAATCCGGATCGCATCCAGCTGGCTGGGGGAGTAAGTCAGGCCGGCGTATTCATCCTCGACGATCCACATGGCTTGCGAGGTGACGCGCTTGCGTCCAAGCTCAAGGCTCCCACGTTGTTTTCGCAGTTCCTAGGTGCGTTTACCCAGGGGATTGCATACCGTCTCGATCAGGGTGGCCTGAAAAATATAGACGTACGTTTGGACTACGCGACCTATGTGGCGGAGCCGCAAGAGCAGGGCGAGGCGGCTGGCGCGTTGCAGTGGCGAGGATGGGTGGCATCGGGGGAGGCTCCAGAAGCGCACTTTACACTTCCGGCTTCCACAAATGTTCTGCCTTCGCCCGAAGCGGGCGCGCCGCAGCCCCTGGAGCTTCCCGAGAGAAGTGTGTTCTATCTGGCCAATAAGTTCGAGTTCGAATATAGCGCTGAGGGGCTGAGCGAGAAGCAAAAGCTGATAGAGGAAGATCAGCACGCGTTGACGGTGTTGCAATCCGAGGAGACCGCGGCCACAGTCAAATTTGTGGGAGAGTCGCTGGCCACCCGGTTGGAACAGATGTTCTCCGGCGATGATCGCGAGCTTTTCTTTGACAGGTATAAGGACAGCTTAAAGAGCTCGATGTTCAGCTATCCCATTCCCATAGAAAGGCCAGCTTCGTTTGACGCCTTCGTCGACATGCTGAGAACGCACGACGACCCCATAATCTTGCTGTCGATGATCTGGCCGGTGTTCATGGCGGGTCGAGGTGGAGATGGGGAGCCCATGATCGATGCCATATATGCTCACTTGATCGCACCGACAAAGGAGTACTGGCAGGATGAGGAGAAGGCGTCGCGGCCACTTAACCAGTACGCATTTGGGAACAGCAAGACCATTGAATCGGAATTGTTTTCCACCAAGAGATTTCTCCCTTTTGTGAGAGACATCGACTACAAGCGGCCCAATGTCTATTACAGCAACAAGACAATGGGAAAGATGTGGGACAAGAGGCTGCCCTATGTGGCGGGCGTGTCGGGAATGGCCAATCTGACGTGCAAGGTGCTCGATGTGTTGAACCTGCACCCATTTTCGCCGCAGGGCAAGAAATTCTGTGGAGCCATGGCGGCGTTCATTGTGGGCAGTGGTATGCACTCGTACTACGAAGCGAATAAGGCGTTTAACTTTTATGCCCGGGTTCTGACGGCGTCGTCGACAATGGATGCGTACACCACGTTCTCTGATCGTATGGCGTGAACGGGCCGTTGCGGGCGATCTCTCGGCCTCCCGACGTGGGATAGCGGAATGGGGACGCTGCCTAAAACCGCGTTGGGAATTGGGTCGTCCAGGTAAAGATTCCGGCTTGGCGTTACAGTAGCCCGGTATCGCGTCGGATTCAGGCCGGCGCAGTTAATACCGAGGTTTCCATGTTAGATCGCATACCGGCAACACTTGCCAAAGGACGGGCACAATGAGCGATACGCCCGCCGCCCACTGGAATCTAGATCAAATCGTCTCCGGCTTACGCGCCGCGCGCGTGGATTGGCGTGGCCCGCGCGGACGGCTGCGCGAGAATGCCGGCGATCGCGAATTCCCTTCACAGGAAAGTCTGCGAGCCATTTTGCGCCAATTGTGTGGCGCGTTGTTCCCGATGCGCTTGGGCCCCATCGATCTGCGCGCCGAAGTCGAGGACTTTTACGTTGGCCATACGATAGGCGCCGCCTTGGATGCGTTGCTGCATCAAGTCTGTCTGGAGTTGCACCACATGGGCAGGCTGGTGGGCGATGTCGAGCCGGACGAGGTGCTCCATACGCGCGCCGTGCAGATCGTGCGGCAGTTCGGCGCGGCCTTGCCCTCGGTGCGGCGGGCGTTGGATCTGGATGTGATGGCGGCCTATCAGGGAGACCCGGCCGCGCAAAGCGTGGACGAGGTGCTGCTGTGCTACCCGGGCGTAAGCGCGATGATCCATCATCGTCTGGCCAGCGTGCTGTATAAGCTGGGCGTTCCGATGCTCGCGCGTATCGTGGCCGAGATCGCGCACGCGGATACCGGTATCGATATTCACCCTGGCGCCACCATTGGCAAGAGCTTTTTCATCGACCACGGCACGGGTGTGGTGATCGGCGAGACGGCGATCATTGGCGACCGTGTGCGGCTCTATCAGATGGTGACCTTGGGCGCGAAACGCTTCCCGCCCGGCGAGAATGGCGAGCTGAAAAAAGGGCTGCCGCGTCACCCGATCATCGAAGACGATGTGGTGATCTATTCGGGCGCAACCATTCTGGGCCGCGTGACGATCGGTCACGGTTCGGTGATCGGCGGTAATGTCTGGCTCACGCGCAGTGTGCCGCCTGGCAGCAACGTCACGCAGGCGAGTCTGGTTAACAACATGCCCAATTGCGGGCTCGGCAATCCGTGACAGCGGCCGCGTCGGATCTGCAAGCGCTGGGGCAATTCATCGACGGGCACGAGCGGCTGTTCGTGCTGACCGGTGCTGGCTGCAGCATCGGGTCGGGGATACCGACCTATCGCGATGAGAACGGTCACTGGACCCGTAGCCCGCCCATCGACTATCAGCCCTTTATGAGTCACGCGTCGATGCGGGCGCGATACTGGGCGCGCAGTATGGTGGGGTGGCGCCGCTTTGGCTATGCGCATCCGAACGCGGCACATCGCGCGCTGGCATTGCTCGAACAGCAGGGCAAGGTGGAGCTGTTGTTGACGCAAAACGTCGACGGCCTGCACCAGGCCGCCGGCAGCCGCCGGGTCATCGATCTGCATGGACGCTTAGACGAGGTGCGTTGTATGCGTTGCGACTGGCGTCAGTCGCGCGGTGAGTGGCAGGCCACTCTGGACGCGCGCAATCCGGCGTGGATAGAGCTGGACGCCGCGGATGCGCCCGATGGCGATGCCGATCTGGAAGGCGTGGACTTTTCACAGTTCGATGTGCCGGATTGTCCGGTCTGTGGCGGCATCGTCAAGCCGGACGTGGTGTTTTTCGGGGAAGTGATTCCCCCCGAACGCGGCGAGCGCGCACGCGAGGCCCTGCGAAACGCTGATGCAATGCTGGTGGTTGGCTCGTCGCTAATGGTGCATTCGGGCTACCGCTACGTGCGTAGCGCCTTTGAGAACGGCATGCCGATCGCGGCGCTCAATCTGGGCCGCACGCGAGCGGACGCCATGTTCCAGCTGAAGGTGACCGCCCCCTGCGCCGAGGCACTAGATCAACTGTATGGACCTTTTGAAACTGCGGCTGCGAGTTGACCCGGCATGGTTGTGCTGAGCAGTTCGCATCGCGGATTTGTAAGGCATTGAAATCGCTGAAGGTTGTCCTAATGACCCCAGGCTTTCCAGAGGGTTGTCCACAGAAACTGGGGATAACCCTGAGGGCTCGCCGGCCTTGCCTACACTGCCGGGAAATCCTCTCCGAGCAATGCGCGCCGGGTTGCATGCCAGCTGCCCACATCCGGGGCGTACAGCAGGCCGCCCGTACGATGCGTCGGTTTATACGGGCTGGCGTCGAAGTGCGCGGAGAATCCGCCAGCTTCGCGATGCAGCAGCCACCCGGCCGCATGGTCCCAGGGATCGAGCTTGTTGTAGAGCAGCACTTGGCAATGTCCGCTGGCCGCGAGCCGGTATTCGTGCGCGGCGCAGCGTAGCGACGCCGTCGAGCCCAATGACCCCAGATTCGCATTGACGATGCCGCGCAAGGGGGGCGGCAAAAACTCCGTGCTGATCATGCCGTCCATGTCTTCGGGCGGCGCGGGCTGCCCGACTTTCAAGGGCGATTGCGTGCCGTCGCCCGATTCCAGCCACGCGCCTTCGCCGCGTACCGCCATGGCCCAATCGTGGCCTACCGGGTCGTAGATCACACCCGCCAGCACATCGCCGCGATGACAGACCGCCACCATCATGCCAAATAGCGGCAAGCCCGCAACAAAGTTGCGCGTGCCATCGATAGGATCGATCAAGAATGCCAGATCGGCATCCACCAGCATGTTAAGCAGCGCCGGATTGCGTGCCGTGGCCTCTTCGCCCACCATGGTGGCGCCGGGGTAGAGCTTGCTCAGCCGCGAGATGATGAAGCGCTCGGCGGCTTCGTCCGCGTCTGTGACCAGATCGCGCGGCGATGTTTTGGTATGCACCGCCTCGGCCGACAGGCGGCGAAAGCGCGGCATGACTTCGACCTGCGCGGCTTCGGCCAGGATAGCGCCAATACGGCGGATGTCTTCTCGGGTAAAGGAACGGCTCATAGAGGACTTTGCTTAATGATTCCGAAATCTAGCACGTTTAAAAGTGAGGTTTTTGTGACTCAGGGCTTCCCCCTATGCTGCGTAGAGATTCAGGTTGATGTCAGGCAACACTGATTTGATGGCTGAGCTAGATCCGTGATGAGCAGTGTTCTGAAAACCATCTTGCGCCCGTCTTTGTAGGCCAGCGCGATAACGATTCGGAGACAACAGCATGACATGGCAGCAGATCTACGACCCGTTTAGCAATATGCTGATTTCCACCACGCTTGCGGCCTTGCCCGTCGTGGTGATGTTGGCGGCGCTGGGGTTTTTTCATATCAAAGCGCATATCGCCGCCGGCATGGGCTTGATCACGGCGTTACTGGTGGCGATCTTTGCCTACGGGATGCCCGCCGACATGGCCGGCCGCGCGGCGGTGTTCGGTGGGTTCACCGGTCTGCTGCCGATTGGCTGGATTGTGCTCAATATTATTTTCCTGCATCAACTGACCGAGCAGAACGGCAGCTTCCGGGTCTTGCAGGATTCGCTCTCTGGCATTACCGAGGACCGGCGCATTCAGCTGTTGTTGATCGCGTTCAGTTTCGGCGCGTTCTTTGAGGGCGCGGCTGGCTTTGGGACCCCTGTGGCGGTGACGGCGGCGATCTTGATTGGCTTGGGGTTCTCGCCCTTGGCCGCGTCCGGTTTGTCATTGATCGCCAATACCGCACCAGTGGCGTTCGGGGCGTTGGGTACACCGGTCATTACTTTGGCGAAGGTGCATGGCTACGACCTGGAGCTCGTCACGGCGATGATCGGGCGTCAGTTGCCATTCTTCTCGGTCCTCGTGCCGTTTTGGCTGATATGGGCGTTCGCCGGGCGCAAAGGCATGTGGGAAATCTGGCCCGCTATCCTGGTCACGGGCGCATCGTTCGCCATTCCGCAGTATTTGGTCTCGAACTTCATGGGCCCCGAACTGGTGGATATCATCGCCGCGCTGGTGTCGATGGCCTGCCTGGTCGCCTTTTTGCGCGTCTGGCAGCCCAAGCAGATCTGGACCTCGGCCTCGCTGCGTGGCAAGGATTTGAGCGCCGAGGAAGCCAAGCCTGCCCAGCCGCCGGTGCGCCATAGCCGCGAGGCCTTGATTGCCGCGTGGACGCCGTGGGTCATCCTTTCTGTCGTGGTGTTTATCTGGGGCCTGCCGCCGGTCAAGGGATGGCTCAACAGCTTGTTTGCGCCGGCCTATCCCATGCCGGGCTTGCACAATCTGGTCATGAAGGTGCCGCCCGTGGTGCCCAGCGTGCATCCGGAGGCCGCGGTCTATACGCTGAATCTACTGTCGGCTACAGGGACGGCGATTTTGTTGGCGGCCGTGATCAGCGCCTTTGTGATGCGCTATGGGCCCGTGGCGATTGTTCGTACGTTCTTCAAGACCGTGTGGTTGGTGAAGTACTCGCTGCTCACCATCGTGTTGATGTTGGCGTTGGGCACATTGACGCGCTATTCCGGGACCGACACCACGCTGGGCCTGGCGTTCGCCAATACCGGCGTACTGTATCCGTTCTTTGGTACCTTGATGGGATGGCTGGGCGTGGCGCTGACCGGCTCGGATACCGCGTCTAACGTCCTGTTTGGCGGCATGCAGAAAGTCGCGGCGGATCAATTGGGCTTGTCGCCGAACTTGATGGGAGCGGCCAATAGCTCGGGCGGTGTGATGGGCAAGATGATCGATGCGCAATCCATTGTCGTGGCCTCGACCGCGACGCGCTGGTTCAATCATGAGGGCGACATTCTGCGTTATGTGTTTTTCCACTCCATCGCGCTGGCCTGCTTGATGGGCATCCTGGTGACCTTGCAGGCGTATGTGTGGCCATTCTCGGCGATGGTGGTGCGTTGATCGGGCGATGCTCCGGTGACACGGCGATGGCTTGTTTGCATCGCCGTCGCCGCGCCGCGATGCTAGGGCAGGGCGGGAGTGTTACGTAACGCGGCGGCGAGCCCTGCCGCGTTGCGCATGCCCTGGTCTTGATAATTGGTGTTGAGCACGACATGAGTATTGCGCACGCGCTCAGCCAGCCGTTTGATGCTTTGTGCGAGTTCGGCCAGCTCTTCGGGCGAATACTCATATTGGAACCGGCCGGACGAAGCGCCGGTGTTGTTCCCCCAAGCGTCGGCATTGCGACCGTGCAATCGTACGACGGCGAGGTCTGGATGCGTAGCGTCCCACAAGGCTGGCACCGTATTGTCGAATCCTTTCGGGGCATCGACCACCGTATGCACCATGTTGGCCTCACGCAAAACATCCAGCGTCCAAGCCGATGCCGTCTTTGTCGAAAACCAGCTGCGGTGGCGAAACTCCACGCTCATCACGTGTTCATCCATATAGCGCTGGCACTCGCGTAGCAACGCCATGCCGCGCGCGCCGCGCTGAATCCATGGCGCGAATTGAAAGTGAATAGCGTGCAGTTTGCCCGCCAGCCGTAGCGGTTCCAGCGCAATGAGGAATCGTCGCCATAGCTCCTCCTGCAACTCGCGAGGCAGTTGGTGATAGAACAGCTTCGTCTGCCCAGCGAGCTCCTGCTGTATATCGCCAGGCAGATCCTGGGTCGGGGCGGGGTGCCCGGTAAACAGGCGATGGGCTTTAACGTGGAATGCGAAATCCTCGGGCGTACGTTGTGCCCATGCGTGCGCGGCGCGCGCGTCTGGCAAACGATAATAGGTGGCATCCACCTCGAGCAGATTGAATTGCGTGGCGTAATAGCGCAGCCGTGCTTCGGGCGTGCGCACGTCTCGGGGGTAGAAACGGCCGCAGGCTAACAGCGTGGGATCTGTCCAAGAAGCGGTGCCGGTCAGAATATGCATGGTGACAAGGCGGCCTGCCGCTGCGAGCAGGCGGCCAGCAGTTCCGTTATGATCTGTATGAATATACAGTTAATTTGACTTGTGCCGCGTAGGCCTGCTCGGTGAATTGCCGGGCACGCTGTTTCGCTCATCCTTCCAATTTCTACCGCATGTCCGCCGACCTCGACTACCTGTCCGACCTCAATCCGGCCCAGCGCGAAGCCGCGACGTACGGCACAGGCTCGCCCGACGCGCCCGCCTTGCTCGTGATTGCTGGCGCGGGTTCGGGCAAAACCAGCACGCTGGCGCACCGCGTCGCGCATCTGGTGTTGAACGGCGCAGACCCGCAACGGATGCTGCTGCTGACCTTTTCGCGTCGCGCCGCGCTAGAAATGGAACGCCGTGTTGGCAAGGTCTTGCAGCGCGTGATGAAACTGCACTCCAGCCAGAAGGCGCCGTCCTTGCCATGGGCGGGTACGTTTCATAGCATCGGTGCGCGGCTACTGCGCGACTGCGCGGGACGCATCGGCCTGTCTGAGAATTTCACCATACACGATCGCGGCGATGCCGAAGACCTGATGGGCATGGTGCGCCATGAGTTGGGATTCTCGGCCACGGCGGAACGTTTTCCGCTGAAAGGCACGTGCCTGGCCATCTACTCGCGCGTCATCAATAGCCAGTCCCCGGTGGGCGAGGTGCTCAAACACGCGTTTCCGTGGTGCACCCAATGGGAAGACGCCCTCAAACGCCTGTTCGCCGCGTATGTAGAGGCAAAGCAGGATCAACAGGTTCTCGATTACGACGACCTGCTGCTTTATTGGTCAGAGATGATGCAAGACGACGACCTTGCACGCGATGTCGGCGCACGCTTTGATCATGTGCTGGTCGATGAGTATCAGGATACCAATCGCTTGCAATCCGCCATCTTGCTGGCCATGAAACCCGATGGCCGCGGGTTGACCGTCGTGGGCGATGACGCGCAATCGATTTATTCGTTTCGCGCAGCCACCGTGCGCAATATTCTCGACTTCCCTTCGCAGTTCACGCCACCCGCACACATCATTACGCTCGAACGCAACTACCGCTCGACGCAACCCATCCTGGACGCCTCCAATGCGGTCATCGGTCTGGCGCGCGAGCGTTACACCAAGAATCTTTGGACGGACCGAGCCTCCGATATCCGCCCTGCGCTCGTGACGGTCAGTGACGAGGCGGGGCAGGCGCGATGGGTGGCCGATCAGGTGCTGGCGCAACGCGAGACGGGCGCAACGCTGAAGTCGCAGGCCGCGCTCTTTCGCGCGGCGAGCCATAGCGCGGCGCTCGAACTCGAACTGACACGGCGCAATATTCCCTTCGTGAAATTCGGAGGCTTGAAGTTTCTGGAGGCCGCGCATATCAAGGACGTGCTCTCGCTGTTGCGGTGGGCCGAGAATCCCCGCAGCCGACTGGCGGGTTTTCGGGTCGCGCAGCTTTTGCCGGGTGTCGGGCCGGCGATCGCGGGCCGTTTGATGGATGCGCTTGCCGAGGCGGCCGAGCCGATGCATGTGCTCGAATCTTTCAAGCCAGGCAACGCATCCAAATCGGATTGGAATGGCTTGATAGACGCCTATACGGCATTGCGCGATTCCGGTCAGCGCTGGCCCGCGGATCTGGATATCGCCATTGGCTGGTATGCGCCGCAACTCGAGCGTCTCTATGACGATGCCCGTGTGCGTCGCGCGGACCTGGACCAGCTGGCGCGCATCGGCGCGGGCTATGCGAGTCGCGAACGGTTTCTCACCGAACTGACGCTGGACCCTCCCGATGCCACCAGCGCCGAGGCCGGGCCGCCGTTGCGCGATGAAGACTACATGATTCTGTCCACTATCCATTCCGCGAAGGGTCAGGAATGGAAATCCGTCTATGTGCTCAATGTGGTGGATGGATGTATTCCTTCGGACATGAGTACCGGCACGGCCGATGAAATCGAAGAAGAGCGTCGCCTGCTGTATGTCGCGATGACCCGCGCTAAAGAGCGCCTGCACCTGATTGTCCCGCAGCGGTTCTATGTGCATCAGCAGAGCGGCATGGGCGACCGTCATGTCTACGGCAACCGCACGCGCTTTATTCCGGAACCCTTATTGCCGTTATTCGAGGCATTGCCCCCGCCTCCCACTTTGGCGGATTTGCCATTTCGCCGTGGTCAGGCCGCGCCCGCATCCAAGCCGTCCATCGACGTCGGTCAGCGTGTTCGCAAGCTTTTTAGCTAGGCTATGATGCTCAGCATTACTAGGTTGGCATGATTGCTATCCTGGTGGGTCAATGCGGAGGTGGCATGTCGCAGCAGGAGACCATTTCCCCGTCTTTTCCAGATGGGCTGGTGGCATCGGTGGCTTATGTACGCGGGCAACGCTTCCGCGATGTGCCGCTGGACGAGATCAAGTCGCACACCATCGCGGACGAACACCTGCTGTGGATCGGATTACGCAACCCCGATGCGTCGCTGTTGGAACGTGTGTTGGAAGACCTCGGCATCCAGCCCAAGGCTCGCGAGGAAATGCTCGAGGTGCATCGCCGCCCCAAAGTCATCGATTTCGGGCATTGTGTGCTGGTCGTCGGCATAACTGTGGAGGTGGGTCAGGGCAGACCGAGCTTTGGCGAAACCCAGATCGTGATTGGCGATGGCTATCTGGTCACGGTGCGGCGAGGGGCGACCGCCAATCACAGCGGCTTGCGCGAGCGACTGGAGTCGGCGCCAGACCTTTTGCGGCGGGGCAGCGACTATGTCGCGTCGGAGTTGCTGGATTTGTTGGTCGACCGCTATGTCGAGGCGGCCGCCAAACTGGAAGCCGTGGTCGAAGGCGCCGAGCAGAAGCTGATGATTCGCGGCGCGAAGGACGCGGACATTCGAACGATCTATCGCCAGCGGCGCGACCTGCTGCGGGTCCACACGGTGATTTCGCCTTTGGCCGAGATCTGTCGTCGACTGGCTACGCTGGAGATGACCAATATCGATCCTGAGGCGCGTCCGTATTTTTCGATCGTGGCGGATCGGGTCAAGCGGGTGGACGAATTGGTCAGCGGCCTGCGGGAAACGCTGGCTTTCGCGTTCGAGGCGAGCCTGATGATGGCGCAGACCCAGCAGAATGACATCATGCGCAGGCTAGCCGCGTGGGCGGCCATCCTCGCAGTGCCCACCGCGGTGGCGGGGATTTACGGCATGAACTTCGAATTCATGCCGGGCCTGCAGACGCCGTGGGGGTTTCCGCTGACCTTAGCCGGGATCGGCGCGGTGTGTGGTTGCCTGTATTGGCGATTCCGAAAGGCGGGCTGGCTCTAGCCGATTGCGCCGTTTCAGTCGCGAGCACCTCTGATTACAACCAGGTCCATAACGGCGCTGCTCAGTTGATCATGCCAGTTCGACCGTAATATATAGCGGTTGTGGCAAACTGTAAGCCAGCGTTTTTTAAGGAATAATTTGATTTTGCGTAGACGGTCGTCGCGCGGTCGCCCCGGCCGCAATCTGAGAATCGGGCTAGGGCTGGCCATTGCCGCACTGGCGCTTTGGTGGGCGCAGGGCCCGGACTTCCACTCCACCCGCGAGCCGGATATCGCGCGGTCGACGCAGCAACCAGCGGCTCCGCAAGAATCCGCGGCGCAGACATCGCCGTCGCCGGCCGTCTTGCGAGTGGGGGCCTCGCCTGCGGGGAAGTACACGCTGAACGGTGTGGTCAGCAAAGTCGCCGATGGAGACACCGTGACCATCACTGTCAGTGGCAAGTCGCGCCGTGTACGGCTCGACAGTATCGACGCGCCGGAAATCGGCCATAGCGAAACCGAACCCGGGCAGCCCTATGCCGAGGCATCCCAACGCTATCTCGAGGGTCTGGTTGGCGGCAAGCGCATCACGGCGCAGTGCTATGAAAAGGATCAGTACAACCGTGAACTCTGTGCCCTGGTGCTCCCAGATGGCGACTCGGTCAACCGTTTGATGGTCGCGAATGGCTTCGCCTGGGCCTATACCGCGCGGCGGGGCGAATATTTGCGCGACACCGCGCTGCGCAGTCTGCAAGAGCAAGCACGCGAGGCGGGGCGCGGCCTGTGGGCGCAAGGCGGTCCGACCGAGCCGTGGAAATGGCGCTACGACTGCTGGCGCAACCAGCGTTGCGAGCATCCCTGATCGATTTCGCCCGGCGGTTCACAGCGAGGGGGCCCTATCGGGCCCCCTAATCGTTGTAGCTTTGCTATGCTTTGCCCAGCTTGAAACCGGTTACTACACGGAAACATTGTATGGGCGAATGGTTGAAACGGACGTGGATCGTCGTGCTGGTCTCGCTGGCGGCAGCCCTGGCTGGCTGCTCCCGGGATCCGATCAATAGCCCCTATGAAACTGGCGCGATGTCCGAAAACGCCTTGTATACGGCGTTCGTCAGGCAATCGCCCAAGTACCTCGATCCCGCGCTTTCCTATTCCAGCGACGAGACGCCATTTACCTACAATATTTACGAGCCGCTGTATCAGTATCACTACCTCAAGCGGCCCTACGAATTAATCCCTCGCGCGGCGGCGCAGATCGCGCCGCCGCGCTATCTGGATGCGCAAGGCAATGTCTTGCCGGAGGACGCACCGGGCGAACAAATCGCGCAAAGCGTCTACGACATTCCGATCCAAAAAGATATCCTGTTCCAGCCGCATCCCGCCTTCGCGCGCGATGCACAGGGTGGCTATACCTACTATCCGCTCAAGCCCGGCGACATCGATGGCAAGTACTACCTGACAGACTTCAAGGAAACAGGCACGCGCGCGCTCACGGCCGCCGATTATGTATATGGGATCCGCCGCCTCGCCAGCCCGCGCGTGGCCTCGCCGATTTATTCGCTGTTGGCCGAATATATAGTCGGGATGCGCGAATATGGCGAACGCTTGAAAGCGCGCGATCAGGCCTTGCGTAAAGGCTTGCCGGCCGGCGAGCGCGATCTCCCCTGGCTGGATCTACGTGAATCCGATGGATTCGACGGCGTCCAGGCCCTGGATGACCACACCTTGCGCATTCGTATTCGTGGCAAGTATCCGCAGTTCAAATACTGGCTTGCCATGACGTTTACCGCGCCTATCCCATGGGAAGCCGATCGGTTCTATAGCCAACCCGGGATGGCGGCACACAATCTGTCACTCAACACCTGGCCGGCCGGCACTGGGCCCTACATGCTGGTGGAGTCCTTGCAGAATCGGCGACATGTGCTGGCGCGCAATCCCAATTTCCGTGGCGAACCCTATCCCTGCGAAGGCGAGCCCGGCGATCGCGCGGCGGGTCTGTTGGCCGATTGCGGCAAGCTCACGCCGTTCATGGACACCATCGTCTTCAACATCGAGAAAGAGGCGTTCCCCTTAAGCGGCAAGTTCATGCAGGGCTATTACGATATCCCGCAAGTCGAACGCGGAGACTTCGGCGTGGCCATGCGCGTGGCTGCCAGCGATTCGCCGGAAAAGGCAGAAACCTACCGCGAACACGGGATCCAGTTGCCGACGACGGTCGAGACGTCCATCTGGTATCTCGGCTTTAACTGGCTGGACCCCGTGGTAGGGCAGGGCGATACGCCCGAGCAGCAGGAAAAGAATCGCAAGCTGCGTCTGGCCATCAGTATCGCGTTTAATTGGGAAGAATATATCGCCGTCTTCCAGGACGATCAGGCGGTGTCCGCCTATGGGCCGGTGCCGCCTGGCGTATTGGGCTATCGCCCGCCACCCGAAGGCATCAACCCCGAGGTCTACGACCTCGTCGATGGCAAACCCAAGCGTAAATCGTTGGAGGTCGCCAAACAGCTGCTCGCCGAGGCAGGCTATCCCGATGGCCGCGATGCCAAGACCGGTGCGCCGCTGGTGCTGCACTACGACGCGATGACGGGCGGGGGCAGCAATCCGCAATTCGACTGGATGCGTCGGCAGTTGGCGCAGCTGGGCATCCAACTGGATGTGCGATCCACCGACTATGGCCGTTTCCAGGACAAGATGCGGCGCGGCGCGGCGCAGATGTTCATGTGGGGCTGGTTGGCCGACTATCCCGATGCGGAAAACTTTTTGTTCCTGCTATATGGGCCTAACGGCAAGGTCGAGCACGGTGGCGAGAACGCCGCCAACTACAACAGCCCCAAATTCAATCAGTTGTTCGAGCAACTTAAATACCTGGACGATGGCCCAGAGAAAGTCGCGCTGATCGATCGCATGCAGGCCATCGTGCAACACGATGCGCCGTGGATGTTCGGCTATTTCCCTATGTCGGGTGGCGCCTATCAACAATGGGTAGGCAATGCCAAGCCTACCCAGATGGTGCGCAACACGCTGCAGTACATCAAGCTCGATCCCGAGTTGCGTGTCGAAAAAGTCAAGGAATGGAATACCCCCCGTTGGTGGCCGCTGTGGCTGGTCGCGCTCGCCATTGCATTGGCGATCTGGCCGTCATATCGAGCGTTAAAGCGCCGCGAACGGCAAACCGCGTTCGATACGAGCGTGGATAGTCCGGGTGCCTCGCCGTCTCAGGAGTCGCAATCATGATCGGTTATGTTATTCGCCGCCTGCTATACGGCGTCCTGATCTTGATCGGGGTGAATCTATTGACCTTCATCCTGTTCTTTGCCGTCAATACGCCCGACGATATGGCGCGCCTGGCGATCGGTGGGCAACGTGTCAGCCAAGAGGCGATTGATCGCTGGAAAACAGAACATGGTTATGACAAGCCGCTGTTCTTTAACACCAAGGCCGAGGGCACGGATCGCGTCACGGACACGGTGTTCTATCAACGTTCGGTGCCGCTATTGACGATGGACTTTGGTTTATCCGACGGGGGGCGCGATATCAGTCGGGAGATCAAGCTGCGAATGGGTCCGAGCCTCGCTTTGGCTATACCGACGTTCCTGCTGGGCCTTTTTGCAAGCGTCATATTTTCGCTGACCCTCGTGTATTTTCGCGCCACGAAACTCGACTTCTGGGGCGTGGTGATATGCGTGATACTGCTTTCGATATCGAGTCTTTTCTACATCATCGCAGGACAATGGTTGTTCGCGAAGATGCTGCGTCTCGTGCCGTATTCGGGCTATGTGAGTGGTATTGATATGGTCAAGTTCCTGGCCCTGCCGGTGCTCGTGGGTATTGTTGCGCGTCTGGGGCCGGAGGCGCGGTTTTATCGGGCGCTGTTTCTCGAAGAGGTGGGTAAGGACTATGTGCGTACCGCGCGCGCCAAGGGCCTGACCGAACGCGTGGTGCTGCTACGCCATGTGCTGCGCAACGCCATGCTGCCGATTTTGACCGGCACGGTCTCGGCCATTCCGTTGCTGTTCATGGGAAGCCTGATTGCCGAATCGTTCTTTGGCATTCCGGGGTTGGGTAGCTACACCATCGACGCCATCAACGCACAGGACTTCTCTATCGTGCGCGCGATGGTGTTCCTGGGCGCTGCCCTCTATATCGTCGGGCTGATTTTGGCGGATCTTTCCTACACCTTGGCTGACCCGCGCGTGCGTTTTGAGTGACCGACATGCCTAAACTTGTATTTCTGTGGACGGATATTGCGCTCTTCTTGCTGGTGGCCGCCGTGCTTTGGTATGCGTGGCGCGTCAGTCGCAGTGTGAACCTGCGCGCGACGTGGGGGCGCGTGGCGCGCGACGCTTCGGCGATGAGCGCAACGGTGGTGCTGCTGGCCTTTGTAGCGGTGGGGTTGCTCGATTCGATTCATTATCGTCCGCAATTGCCGCCGGCGGCTGGAGCAGCGGCGGATGCTCCGCCCGTGTACGCGCCGGCCGTGAAATCCTTGCTCGACCGTCTGTTGGACGATACGGTGTTGACCAAGCCCGAGAGGACCTACTCTGCGCCATTGGCGGCGCATCAGTTCACCAAGGCGACAGAGCTTATCGATGGCCACCCCGTGCGCGACTATCCGCGCCTGCGTAGCGGCGGCGCGCATCTCGGTGATCCCGAAGCCGAGCTCAGCGCTGACGTGTTGCGGCGACTGTCGTGGGGCTTGGCGGGTGGCGCCATCGTCGCTGTACTTGGGGTTCTCCTATTGGCCTGCTCACTGCGCAAATGCCACGGGGGCATGGCGGTCGCGTTGACCGCCATCGCGCGCGCTCGCACCGAATTGCCCTGGCGGGCAATGGCTATCACCTTTGTGGTGTTAAGCCTTGTGGGCGGCGCGGTCGTGGGCTTGGCTAGCGGATATCACGTATTCGGCACCGACCGCACTGGCAACGATGTGTTATGGCAAGCCTTGAAAAGCATACGCACGGCGCTAGTGATCGGCAGCCTGACCACCGTGGCGATGCTGCCGCCGGCGATCGGGTTCGGGCTCGCGGCCGGTTATTTCAAGGGCAAGGTCGACGATGCGATCCAGTACATCTACACCACGCTGACTTCGATTCCGGGCGTGCTGCTGGTGGCGGCCTGCGCGCTGATGATGCAGGTCTACATCGATACGCATCCCGACCTCTTCGATACCTCCGCCGCGCGCGCGGATTTGCGTTTATTCATGCTGTGCATGATTCTGGGGCTCACAGGTTGGTCGGGATTATGCCGCCTACTGCGCGCCGAGGTGTTGAAGCTACGCGAGCTGGAATACGTGCAGGCCGCACGCGCATTCGGCGTCTCGCATTGGCGCATCATGCGCAGGCATCTCTTGCCGAATGTGATGCACCTGGTGCTGATCACCATGGCGTTGGAATTTTCTGGCTTGGTACTGTATGAGGCCGTGCTGTCGTATCTGGGGATAGGCGTGGACCCTGGCATGAATTCGTTCGGTTCCATGATCGACAGTGCCCGTTTCGAGATGTCGCGCGATCCTATGGTGTGGTGGAATCTGTTGACGGCGTTCATCTTCATGCTGGCTCTGGTGCTATCGGCCAATCTATTTGCCGATGCCGTGCGCGAGGCTTTCGACCCACGCACGCGACGTTATCGGGTCAAACTAGGCTCCACGAAAGCGGTGGCGTCTTCCAACAAAGGGGCGGCAGCATGAATGCCTCATCGCCATCACTGCTCTCGATCGACGGACTGGAAGTCGCCATCGCTGGTGAACAAGGGCTGACGCATGCGGTGAAACGGTTGCAGCTTGCCATCGAACGGGGCGAGACCTTTGCGTTAGTGGGTGAGTCGGGATGCGGCAAGAGCATGACCGCCATGGCCTTGTTGCGCTTGTTGCCCGACGCGGCCCGCATTGTCGCCGGTCAAGTCGCGCTGGAAGGGTTGGATCTGAATCGTTTGCCAGAAAGTCAGATGCGCGGCGTGCGTGGCGGGCGTATCGGCATTATTTTCCAGGAGCCTTCGACCAGCCTGAATCCCGTGATGCGCGTAGGCGATCAGATCATGGAGACCCTGCTTGCGCATACACCGCTACGCGGTAACGCGGCCCGCGCGCGAGCCATCGAGTGGTTGCGTCGAGTAGGCATCCCCGAACCCGAACGCCGTATTGACGATTTTCCCTTTCAGTTCTCCGGCGGGCAAAAGCAGCGCATCATGATCGCTATCGCGTTGGCGGCGGAGCCTGCGTTGTTGATTGCCGATGAGCCGACCACCGCGCTCGATGTCACCGTACAGGCGCAGGTGCTGGATCTGCTGGCCGAGATACAGCGCGAAATGGGCATGGCGATTCTGTTGATCACCCACGACCTGGCCGTGGTGCGTCATGTCGCTCAACACGTTGCGTTGATGCGCGCGGGCGAGATCGTCGAAAGCGCGGCGGCCGATGAGTTCTTTGCCAATCCCAAACATCCCTACGCCCGCGAGCTTTTCGCGGCGATACCGACGTACGAGAAGCGAGGGCGGCCGTTGTCGGCTGTGTCTGTCACCCCTGCTGCCGTGGTAGCGACGACGCAGCAGAACAATGACGCTATATCTCAGGATACGACTGCATCGCGCGCTGCCGGCGACCACGGCGTTGGCGAAATCATCCTTGAAGTGCAGGACTTGCTCGTCCATTATCCTGTGCGCAAAGGATTGCTGCGGCGCATTGACTCCTGGGTTCAGGCCGTCAATAGCGTCACCTTTGATCTGCGTGCGGGCGAGACGCTGGCACTCTTGGGCGAATCAGGCTGCGGCAAGACGACCACGGGCAAAGCACTGCTGCGCCTCATCAGCGGCGCCAAGATCACCGGACGAGCGCTACTTAACGGACAAGACCTGCTGAGCGCTGGCCCGGGTGAGTTGCGGCGTTTGCGGCAGGACATACAGATCGTTTTTCAAGATCCATTCGCTTCGCTCAATCCACGCATGCGCGTAGGCGAAATTCTCGATGAAGGCATCGCCTCGCTGCGCCCCGATATGTCGCCAGCGGCACGGGCGGCACGGACGCAGCGGTTGCTACAACGCGTGGGCTTGCCCGCCAATGCTCATCAACGTTACCCCCATGAGTTCTCTGGTGGGCAGCGGCAACGCATCGCCATCGCGCGTGCGTTGGCGGTGGAGCCCAAGGTACTGATTTGCGATGAGCCTACATCGGCCCTCGATGTTTCGGTACAAGCGCAGATTCTCGACCTCTTACGCGAATTGCAGGCCGAGCTGGGCATCGCGTATCTGTTTATCACGCACAACTTTGGCGTAGTCGAATATCTCGCCGACCGGATTGCCATTATGCATGGCGGTCGCATCGTCGAATCGGGATCGGCGGATGCCGTTCTGCACGCGCCGCAGCATGACATGACTCGCCGATTGCTTGCGGCGGTGCCGCGGCTCTGAATATTCGGATAATCCGCCGAATAATTCGCAAATGTTTCGCAGGTTTTATGTGTATCTTCGCGCCTAATGGTATTTACTAATTGTTGAATCTATTGCGATATTAGCTAATACATTCATGCGTACTTTGTAGCGAGAATATGCTACCGAAACTTTTAGTGTCGGATGTCAATGCATATATCCGTTAGTTGCGCATATGCAACGAGTATTAAAGATTTTTAACGTGGAAGCTTTTTTACCTAAAGTAAAAAACGTACAATTTGATAACGTTAATATCGGCAGAATTCATCACGTTCGGACACATTTGACGCCAGGTGCGCCAGCTCCTTCTACCCCAGTCACGGGGGTGCTCAAGCGAGCGGTTGCACCGAGTTCTCCCAAAGATGCTGCTGTCTCTAGCGGATCCCAGCGCGAGGTGGGTAGGGTCGGTGGCTATGGTTGGCAAACGTGTTCTAGGTAAGAGGTCGCTTCCGGTCGCCGCGGTGTTCATTGCTGGCGCAGGGATGAGTTGTGTTTGCTTGATTTGAATATGGCAGCGTTATTCGCTGCCGTATGAGTGCTTCGGTGGGCACGTTTCGGTGCACGCCGAAGTGTACGAATCCGACGCGTTGTCTCGCGACAACGCGCTGGCGAGTCCCCGGTATTCCGGGAGGGTACGGGCTGATGTGCCTATGGCGGTGTCAGTCTGTGGGTTTGTGCGTGCATGAGCATTGGAGATAGCAAATGAAAGAGCAACTGCTGAAGTTTTGGAATGACGAAGAGGGCGTGACCACGTTGGAATACGCCATTCTGGCTGCTGTGTTGGTGATTGGGGTGTACGGTGCCATTCAGGCGTTCGGTGTCAGTCTGACCGCCCTCTTTAATGACCTCGCAAGCAAAGTGTAGTAACGCACTTACTAGCAGGGTGTGGGTTCAGCACTCATGATGTGCTTGCTGAGTGCACCTGCTTCAGCACCGCGCCCCCCCGCCTGCAACCAGCGGCGCACGCCGCTGGCCAGCGGCACATCGTCAAGGTAAACATAGGGGTCCAGCATTGTCAGTAGGAGATTGGTTGTGGTGGCTGTTATTCGTGCTGTGGAATCTCTCCGTCACGTTCTCCGATTGGCATCGTCGAAAAATTCCAAATCCTTTGATCGTGGTGGCAGCAGGCTTGCAGTTGTTGTGGGCCGGCAGCGCCATGCTCGATATCGGCTGGCGATTTCCACCGTTGTGGCCCGGCTGGACCATGAGCATGCTGGGGATGTTGGCTGCATTCCTGTTTCTGCCGCTATGGACGCGCCGGGTAATGGGCGCGGGCGACATCAAGCTCATGGCCGTCTACGGTCTGATGTTTGGCCCCATCGGTCTGGCATGGATCATCGCGGCGGGGAGCCTGCTCGCAGGCTTGCACGGCGTGCTATTTATCACTATCAGCCGTGTTTGGACTCTGCCCGAAAAACTTCGGCACATCCCGTATGGCGCCTATCTGGCGCTCGGCGCCATGAGCGTGGCGCCTACGTGCTTGAGTTCGCTCTGACCTTCATGGCGTTGTTCTTCGTGCTCTATTTGGGCGTGACCTATGGCTTGATCATGATGGCGCAGCAGTCCTTGAACCTTGCCGCGCACGATGGCGCGCGCAAGGCGTTGCAGTGGCAAGGCGGTGCCAATCATATGCAGTTGCGTGCCAATGAGGCATTGGCAACGGTACAGGCGCACGCCGACTGGATCCGCGACGTATCGGGCGCGCCTTTGGATGTCGTCGTATGCGGTAAAGACGGCAGACTGAGTTCGGCCGGAGACCTTACGTGCAGTGGCGAGACGCCAGCTTCCGATGAGCTGGTGGTTCTGGTGCGTTATCGATATGGCGCGCACCCCTTGGCGCCAAAGCTGGCATTCATCGCCGACGCTTTGCTCCCCGCTACTCTGACCGCACGCGTGCCGGTGCGCTTGAGCGACCTGGGGGCCAGCTAGGGTGCAGCATTTGCCTTCGTATTTGCATCGACCCTGTAGACGGTCCCAACGTGGCGTGGCCGCCATGGAATTTGCCCTGGTGGTGACCACGCTCGTCCTCATCGTGACGGCACTCATAGGATATGGCGCGCTCTTCTGGGCAAAACAGCATTTGTCGGCAGCGGCAGGCGAGGGCGCGCGGGCCGGACTGCATGCCAGCTATTCGGGCCGAGACAACGTGCAGGCCGCTTCATGCGAGGTGGCAGCCAACGTTTTCGGCACAGCATCGGCGGTTCAATGCACGGCGACGCCGCAGCCATGTCAGTGGCTTGGTGCCGGTGGCATGGTGGCCGAGTGCATCGCGGTCGCGTTGAGCTATGACGTCGCACAGTGGCCCATGCTGGAATCATTCAAGCAGTTGTTGAGGTTCGCCGCCGGTGAACACGCCGAATCATGGATTCCTTCTCGACTAGTCGCCCGCGCGATCATTCAAATTAAACAGGACCCCCTATGACTGGTGTCAGCAGAATCTTTGCGGCAATTTTATTGATAGCAGGTGTTGTCCTTGCAGCCCTGGCTTATTACCTCGTGCGTCGTCCCGCGCCGCCTCCCGTCGCCGCGCCGGCACCCGTGGCACAGGCCGCAGCGGCTCCGGTAGAGCCGCCCGTACCGCAAGCGAAGTATCCCGTCGTATTGGCCGCCACCGACATCCAGGCCGGCACACGACTGGAGCCGGATATGTTAAAGGTCGAACAGTGGCCCGTAGCATTGTCCCAAGGTTATGCGCAGCCCGAAGCGTTGGCCGGCGAAGTCGCAAGGCTGGATATTGCCGCCGGCGAGCCCGTGACCAATCAGTTGTTGGCCCAGGGTCTGTCCAAGCAGCTGCGTTCCGGAGAGCGCGCGGTAGCCGTGCCAGTCGACGAAGTCTCCGGCGCGGGCAATCGCGTGATGCCCGGCGATCTCGTGGACGTCTTCTTTGCGTTGAAGAAAAGCGACGAGGTAGCCGGCTCACAAGTTCGCTTACTGCAGTCCCGTGTGCGCGTGCTGGCGTATGGCGCGCAGACTGTGGACGGCCCGCCCGCCACGGATGCCAAGTCGCAGCAGCGCGGCGCACAGACGCAAACCCAAACCCAGGCCCGCTCGGCGATCCTGGCCGTACCGGTCAGTGACGTCAATGAACTGATGCTGGCCAGTAAATCGGGCCAGTTGCAGCTGGCGCTGCGATCCCCCGTAGACGACGAGGTTCCGGATCGCCAGTTGTTCGTTGCCCGCCAACCCGTCATGCCTACGGTGGCAGGTCTGACAGCCGAGCAGCGTGACCAGCTAAACAGCGGTGTGAACCGCGCATACGCCGGCGAAAGCCTGGCGCAGCTGGATCGCCCCGCTGAGGAACCCGCGAAACGCCAGGCGGCGCGTAGCGGTGGCACGGGACGAACGATAGAAATCGTGCGCGGCGACAGCACTCAGCATGTGCGGTACTGATCAGTTTCCCTTCCGACTCTCTGCAATATCCATCTCCAGGTTGATTCGAATGAAACGCGGCGCGCAGTTTTTGGTAGTTTGTTCGATGCTAAGTGCAGCAGGCACTCTTTTTGCCGACGCGGCGCACGCGCAGAGTTCACCCACGACCACGGCGGTGGCCGCCGCATCTAACGATATCGCGGTGCCCTTAAAGGGTCAGCATCTGCTGCCCTTGCAAGGACGACCCACCCGTATCGCCGTGGCCGATCCTAGTGTGGCCGATGTAAAAATCCTGCCCGCCTCGGCCGGCCGTCCCGCAGCCGTCTTGTTGATCGGCAAACAGCCCGGTACAACGCAAGTCCAAATATGGGCAGCCAATAGCCGTGAGGCCTTGAAATGGACCGTACGCGTAGGCGGCGCCGTGCAAAGCGCGATGTCCACGCGCGGGGTGGCAACGGATACACATATCGACGTTGCGGGCCAGCATGCGCTAGTGTCGGGGCATGCCGAGTCCGCCTTGGATCATCAGCGCGCCGTGAAGGCGGCCGGCGCCACGGTGGGCGATGCGAATGTCGTTGACGTGGCAACAATAGGTACGGGCGGCGTCGTGCAGGTCGAGGTGAAAGTCGTCGAGGTATCCCGCACCGCGTTGAAACAGGTCGGTCTTAGCATGTCGGGCACGGCAGGGGGATGGAGTCTGGGATCGTCTACTGCACCGGATAATATGGCGCTCGCCGGATCGTTAGCCAGCGGTATCGGCAGTGGTTTCAGCGCCATGTTCAACTCCAACCATTTTTCTTCGTCGCTGCGTCTACTGCAAAGCAACGGCATGGCGCGCGTACTAGCGGAGCCCACCCTAGTGGCCCTAAGCGGCCAGAGCGCGAGCTTTCTTGCTGGCGGCGAGATCCCTATCCCGGTGGCAGCAGGCCTGGGTACCCAGACCGTGGAGTTCAAGCCATTCGGGATAGGCCTGAGCGTCACGCCGACTGTGCTATCCAAAGACCGCATTGCGTTGAAAGTGGCTCCTGAGGCCAGCGAACTGGACTATGGCAACGGCATTGCGATCATGAACGATTCGGGGTCTACGCTGATCCCCGCGATCCGTACGCGCCGTGCCGACACGATGGTCGAATTGGGCGACGGGGAAAGCTTTCTCATCAGCGGATTGGTATCTCGCCAAACCAAGGCCGCGGTAAACAAGGTGCCTTTCCTCGGGGAACTGCCCATCATCGGCGCGTTCTTCCGCGGCATGGAGTATTCGCAAGAAGAGCGCGAGCTCGTGATCCTGGTCACGCCGCGTCTGGTCAGACCGATAGCGCGAGGCGTCAATCTGCCATTGCCCGGTGAACAGCAAGAGCGGCCGGACACGATGACTAACGCGTGGGGCTATTACATGCTGGGGCCCGTTAGCGGCCAACAGGCACCAGGATTCTCGCGCTAAGTTTGCGGCGAAATAGTGATGACCAACGGCTTAGACGCGACAAACCCCATGCAGCGGCATTCGCCAGCGGACGCGGGCTCGGTGAACGGCGATCAGCTTCTCTTTTTCTCGGATAACCGTGATCTGGCCCACGCGCTTGCCCGGGCCCTGGACGGACTGGGGGCCTTGATTCGAGAGGCGCCGTCCAGAGACGATGTGGCGCGCGTGATCGCGCAATCGCGGCCACGACTCCTGTTTTTGGACTTCGCCTGCGACCGGGGCGATACTGACAAATGGACGCGGGCCGCCGAATTGGCGCGTACGCTCGCGCAGATCGCGCCCGACGTGCCTCGCATCGCCGTTGGCTCATTGTCTCGGCCCGAGGGTGCCATCGCGGCATTGCGTGCCGGTGTGGCGGACTTTGTTGACCCGCTAGCCGCGCCGCAAGAAGTCCGGGACGCCGCTGAGTGCTTGCTGAAAACGTCGTCCTCTGCCGACAGAGCAGGAAAGACTTGCCGCGATGTGCTGCTGTTGGGCGCACGTCCGGGCGTGGGTGTGAGCACCCTGGCTGCGCATCTGTCGGCCTTGGTACAAGCCAGCCACACGCAGGCAGTCCGAAAGCAGAAGAGCGATGGAGCGCAAGACGGTGATCCGCCTGCCGCAACGACGCTGCATTCGAGCACTGCTTTGTTGGATCTGGGATGGCCGATTGGCGACGCACAACTCTATGTGAACGTGACAGGCGGATTTGATTTCGCCGAAGCGGTGCGTAATCTGCAGCGCTTGGACGCGACCTTGCTTAGTTCTGCCATGGCGCATACGAATGATGGGCTCAGCGTCATGGCCTTGCCGCCTGACCCTATGCAAATGAATCCGCTGTCCCAAACGGATTCGCTGCGAGCCTTCGAACGTCTGCAACAGCATTTCGACGTGATCGTCACGGATGCTGGCGGTTTTCCGAACCTCGAGTTCGTCGCCGGTTTGGCGCGATCGACCCAGCATATCTGGATCGTCACCGATCAGAGCGTGAGTGCATTAGTCAGTCTGGCTACGCTGCTGGAGGATCTGGAACGCCAGCACATCGCCCGCGACGCGTTAAAGCTTGTCGTTAACCGCTACGACGAACGTTACGGCATGACGGCACAGCAAATCGCTGATCGTTTTGGCATCGCGCTGCAGGCCGTGCTGCCTGATCGCAGCTTGGCGTTGATGAAGTGCATGAATCAAGGGCGTCTGCTGCATCTGGATGCCGAGCGCGATCCGTATGTGCGCGGCGTCAGGGCGCTCGCCACTCAGTTGACGGCGGGCGGTTCAACAGCACAGACCCGCGCAATGGCACCGCTAGCAGATTGGGCTACGGGTCTCTTTCGTCGGCGTAATTCGTCAACGTAAGCCCAGAGATATGCCCATGCCCACCGTATCGAAAAGGACCTGACATGATCATGACGGCCCCGATTCAATTCAGCGCCGAGGTGGACCAAAGCTTTGTCCGGTCGGCACGCTACCAAGAGGTAAAGAGCGACGCCTATGAGCATCTGCTCTCGCGCATCGAAGAGCTGGGTGCGGAGTTCGGACGTTGGACGAGAGAGACCATTCAGGACTTCGTCCAAACCGAGGTTGCTTCCTTTGCGCGAACACGGCGCGTCGCCATCAACGAAGGCGAGATGCGCCATATCGGCGCGGCGTTGACAAAGGAGTTGGCGGGTCTAGGGCCGCTAGAGGACTTGCTGGCCGATCCGGGCGTCGAAGACATATTGATCAACGGCTATGACAATGTGTTCGTCTCGCGCGGAGGCAGGCTGGCGCGCGAGGTCTTGGAGTTTTCCGATAATCAGCACGTCTTGCGCATTGTCCGCCGCATTCTCGCACCCATGGGGCGACGGCTGGACGAGTCCAACCCTATGGTGGATGCCCGCCTGCCCGATGGTGGGCGGTTGAATGCCGTCATCGAGCCGCTAGCTGTCGACGGCCCCATGGTGTCGATACGGAAGTTCCGCAAAGATCCGCTCAAGCCCTCTGATTTGCTTGCACTAGGCAGCTTCAATGACGATGTCTACCAGTTGCTGCAAACCGCGGTGGAGAATCGCTGCAATATCCTCGTGTCAGGCGGCACCAGCTCTGGTAAGACTTCCCTGCTCAATGCCCTGGCGTACTTTATTCCTCATCATGAGCGCGTCGTGACCGTCGAGGACACGGCGGAGTTGTCGCTTAACCATCCCCACGTGGTCCGGCTGGAGGCGCGTCAGGGAGGATTCGACGGCGCGGGACAGGTGACGATACGCGACCTCATTCGCAACAGCTTGCGCATGCGGCCCGACCGCGTGGTTGTAGGCGAAGTGCGTGGCGCGGAAGTCATGGACATGTTGCAAGCGATGAACACCGGCCACGAAGGATCGATGGCGACCATCCATGCCAACTCACCGCGTGAATGTCTGTACCGGATCGAAATGCTAGCCGGATTCGCTGGTTTTCAAGGCAGCGAAGACAGTCTCAGGCGGCAAATCGCCAGCGCCTTGGATTTCATCGTCCAGGTTGGCCGGTTGCCCAACGGCAAGCGACGCGTGTTGTCCGTCACCGAGGTGACTGGTATGGGCGATACCGTCATCGCGACTCAAGAGCTCTACCGGCATGAGGAGGTCGTGTCAGCGGATGGGCAAGAGCAGGACGCCTGGGTGTGGTCGGGCGTGCATCCCCATAGCGCCAAATTAGGCAAATGGCGCGAAGCCATGCGGGCGAAGGCGGTGGCCGAAGACGACGCTCACTATAGCGGTGGGTTCTGGGGCAGGAGGCGCTGATCATGTTGATAGGCATTCTGTACGCGCTTGCGCTCGTTCTGGTGCTGTTCGCCCTGCTGCTATGGCAACGTGCGCAGCGCCAGCAACGTCGACAAGATAGCGCGGCTTTCCTTAACGGCCGCATACAGCGTGTCCCAACGGCGGATAACGAACGGACGCGAAACGTGTCTGCGCAGCCGGGTTTACGTACGGGTGTAGAGCGTTGGGATACCCAGTTGCGCTGCGCGGGCATCAAGCCCACACCAGCCTTTTATACGGCGCTCTGCGCGGTGTTATTCGGAGGCGTCGCTATTGCGCTGCTTCTGGGCGGTGTCATATCCGCGATTGCCGCGGCGATACTGATCAGTGTGACGATGTACTTTGGTATTTGGCTCCGAGCGAGCAAGCGCCGCGCGCGCATGTTCGATCAACTGCCAGAGATGCTCGACAACATGGTCCGCATGATAACCATCGGCCATAGCATGTCAGCAGCATTCCAGAGCGCAGCCATGGCGACTGCCGAGCCGTTGCGGGAAGTGGTCGAGAGAGCCGCGCATCTTAGCCGCACGTCCCAAGAACTCGACGCCGCGCTAACCACCGTGGCCCGGCTGTATGACTTCGAAGAGCTTCACCTGCTTGCCTCCGTCGTCAGAGTGGCGCAGAAATACGGCGGCCGCAGCGACGTTGTGCTGGAACGCATCGCCGCCTTCATGCGCGATCTGGCTCAGGCGCGTGCGGAACTGGTTGCGGCCTCGGCAGAAATCCGATTGTCGGCATGGGTGCTGGCGCTGATGCCCTTGGGCATTGCTTGCTACATCATGATTACCAATAACGCGATGTTCATGGGGATGTGGAACGACGAGGTCGGTTTCAAGATGCTCATGATGGCGGCGGCCCTGCAGGCGGGCGGCTCGTTCTGGCTCTATCGCATGACCAAGTCGATTTGAGGAAGCGAGTATGGATTCGCTCACCACATTCACCCCTGCACAACTGATGGCCGCCGCCTTGGTTTTAATCGCCATCGCGTGCGTGCTCATCGGCGCGCACATGATGACTCGCTTGCGCGCCCAGTCGCGCACGGTCGCCGTCGTGGACCGCACGCTCGCCGCGCGCGGACCCGCGCAGCCCGATGCAAAAGAACCGGCGAACCCGCTGAGCTCACTGGCGCAGGGTACGGACGCATTGGGTAAGCGGCTTGGGTCAGGCAGTCTGGCCGAATCGCTCCTGCCGGCCGAAGACAACAAACTGTTAGAGCTCGCCGGCTATCCCAATATTGGCATCGCCCGCGCCCGCTACGTCGTACTGCGCTTTGGACTCGCGATACTGCTGCCTTTGACTGCCGTGGTAGTGCGCGTCACCTGGTTCGGTGCGGCATCATGGTTCGCCATTGTCACGACGCTGGTGCTGGGGTTCGCGATCGGCTACCTCTTGCCCAAATGGCTGTTAACCCGACGGGTCAAGGCGCGCAAGGAACAGGCTGGCAAAGAACTGTCGCTTTTTATCGATTTGCTCCGCCTACTACAAGGGGTGGGCTTATCGGTCGATCAAAGCCTGCAAGTCATCATCAAGGACTTTGCTAGTGTGTTGCCGGTGCTGTCGCATGAATTCTCCGCCGCCTGTGCCATCTATGCCCGTGGGCGCACGCGTGAACAATCTTTCTCACGTCTGATTCAGGATTTCGGTAATGACGATATCGCTGCGATCTGTCGATTGATTGAACAAGTGGACCGACATGGTGGCGCGGTACAAGAGCCGTTGAATCGGTTCTCACAACGGATCAGAGACAAGCGCCGCTTCGAGCTGAAAGAGCGCATCGGCCGTCTGACGGTCAAGATGACAGGCGTCATGATCGTCACGCTTATGCCCGCATTGTTGATTGTGACGGGCGGTATGGGATTCCTGGCCGTCATCAGAGGGCTATCGCGTATGGCAGGGGGAAATTAATGATCCGAGCATGTAGTGGCGCGGCAGCGTGGTGTCTGTTGAGCTTGACCGTGTTAGCGGGGTGTCAAAGCTCGAATACGCAGTCCGCGTGGTCGCTGATTAAAGAGCAGCAAGAGCAGCAGGCACTCATGCAGCAGGCCGAGGAAGACGCTCACGCCAAGCGTCAGCCCACCGAGCCGCAGATTGCCTTGTCCATCATCCGCGAGGCGCAGCGTCAAGGCAAAGACTTTGCCGCACTCGCGTATATCGATGCTTATGAGCAGCAATTCGGTGCGGGGGCTGAGCTTGCCATCCTTCAAGCGGATTCGCTCAGGCGTACCGGACAAATCGAGAAGAGCGAGGCGGTATATCGCAGACTGATCACCAGTGCACAGGCTGCGCAGGCGTGGCATGGGCTGGGTTTGCTTGCCGGCGCGCGCGGTGATTATGTCCAGGCGGTACAGAACCTGGAGCGTGCCACGCGATTGGCTCCGACCAACGCCCAAATGTTGGGCGACTTGGGTTATGCGTATCTGCTGGGGGCCGACACAGCGGGTGCGCGCGTGCCACTTGGCAAGGCCGCCGAGCTCGAACCCACCAATGGAAAAGTCCTGGCCAATATGGCGTTGCTCTTGGTGCTGGATGGTAATACCGGTCAAGCGCAGCAGTTGATGGAGAGGGCGCAGCTGGATTCGGCGGCGCGTGCCGCGGTCTTCGAGCAAGCCGCCCAGATCCATCAACGAACACGCGCCCAGGCCGCGCTGATCGCGACGTCTCCAGCTGGCGCCTCCAATGTCGCGTCGGTGAAGGTTACCCGCTCCGATGCTGGCCATATCTCTGGGCCTATGCTGCAGCCCGTCATGGAACGCATGGTGCCCTCATCGTCGATGCAATAAAGCCGGTGACCGCGTCATCATTCTTCAACTCTCGAAAGCACCCACTATGTCCCGCTCCTTATCTGGTTTGTTCCTGGTCTTGATCTCCATGCTGGCCGGGCCCGTGGCTGCGCAAACGCATGCCCCACTCGTGGATAACGACGTGAATCGCCGAGCCATTCCAGTGGTGGATCTGGCGGCCGCGCCATCTCCGGCTCCCGCCGAGAATGCCGCTGTTTTAGGGTCGCAGCCCGATGCCGTGGCCGCTTCAAGCGCGAGCACGGCAGTATCCGCCACGCGCCAGGGGTTTGGCGACGCGACGCGGAACCTGATCACGATGCAGGCTGAAGGTCGCGCGGCAGGCGCTGAACTTCCCATGCTCGGGCCAGTTTCCACGGCGTCCTGGAATCGCTACCTGGGCAGCTTCTCCATGCCCATCCCGCAATGGTTTGCCGAGAAGGTAAAGACCGAACAATAGGCCTTGGTCATTCGTCATTGAGCTGGGCGCGACGCGCGCTGCCTCCTGGATCCTCATGAAACCGTATCCGCACCCTATCTTCGCGCAGCCATCGCAGCGTGGCTCGATTCTGGTATCGGCTGTGTTTGCGATTCTGATCTGCCTGGCGGTCCTGATGTCTGCCCAGATCGGCTATCTGTACTACATGAAGCGCGAACTCCAGAAGGCCGCCGATCTGTCTGCCTTGTCGGCGGTGCAAGTGTTAGCGCCCACCGGATCCGCCGCCGATTGTGCGCCAGGGGCCAGCGTTTTTTTGGCCGCGCGGGCGAGCGCGAGCGAGAACGGTCAATCATTTATGGACGCAGTCACGCCCGCTGACGTGACGGTGCGATGCGTGGTGTGGGATCCCAAACGCACTCAGGCCGACGGTTCACATGTCTTCGAGCCGGGTCCGGGCGAACGGGTCAACGCGGTTCAGGTCCGCATCGATAAATCACTCAGCTCGCTTTTCCCTAGCGTGATATCCGGCTGGATGGGAGGCGCGCAGGCCAGCGTGGTCGCCACGGCCGCTTCCACAGATCCCATCGCGGCGTTCTCCGTCGGCTCTCGCCTGCTGCGCTTGGGGTCAAACGGCCTTGTCGGCAAACTGTTGGCCTCGCTGGGCGCGACGCCGCAACAACTCACCGTATTGGACTCCGCAGGTCTGCTGAACCTCAACATCACGCCATCAGGTCTGCTGAAAGAGCTCAATCTGCCCTTGTCGGCATTGGCAGGGGTTGGCACACCCGAGCAGTTGGCGTCATTGGAATCGGTGAAGCTCGGCGCGCTGCTTAACGCCACGTTGGCGCTGGTCGAGCGCGGCAGCGGAACGGCCCAGGCACAGGTCGGACTGCTCGCCGATATGGTCAATGTGCTGCTCGCAGTCGCGCCCGTGAACGCGGATATCAAACTGTTTGGCGACGGCGGTCTATTCGATGTGGATTTGGCAACCGACGCACAAGCGGCATTGCTGGCCGACATTGGAGTCGCCAGTATTCTCCAGACCGGCTTGATGATTGCGAATGGAGACAACCTGATCGATTTAGGCCTCGATGTACCGCTGCTTGGCGTAACCAGCAAGGTGCGCGTGGTCGAGCCGCCGGCGATTCGGATCGGTGGCGTGGGCACGTCGGCGAGTACCGCAGGCATCCGTGTATATCTGTACGCAGATACTGGGAACATTCCCTTTTTCGGCCAAGTGTTGGGCGCGATGAAGACACATGTGCGTCTGCCATTGATCCTGGAAATAGGGCAATCCGAGGCCAAACTGACCAGCGTGTGCGAAGCCCCGCTGGCCCCGCAACAGGCCGTGCTGAAGGTGAAGTCATCCGTCGCCAATGTATGCCTGGGTAAGTTCCAGAACATGTCATCCATTGACGATTTTTTCTCGGCAGACAATGCATGTGTCGAAGAAACCTTCACCTCGGTTCAGCCCTTCGAAATTTTGAATGTGCTCGGGATTCTTCCCATTAAGAGTCACATTGCTTTGCCAGTTTTCCGCGAGGGGCAGGGCGTGCCAGTTACGTTAACGGCACCTCCATCGGAGGATTCAACCGCCACGGTAGCTGCAACGAACATCGATCTGACCGAATTAAGCAAAGACGTTGCAGACGCGGTAGTCGCAGGCGTATTGGGTGATCTAACCGGCCGAAAAGAGGAAATCCCTCAGGACAAAGCGAAGGACATTGCTAAAGGTCTGGTCGGCAGTGAAGGGCTGGGCCGATCCATCTCCGATGTCATCAACAACTTGAATTGGTCTACGCAGGAAATGAACAGGCTGGGAGAGCGCGTGAAGAATGGTGGCTTAGTGGGCTTCCTGGGCAGCACGCTCACCGTCGTGGGCAACGTACTGGACACGGTTCTCGGCGTCACCGCCGACACGGTGTGCCTGTTGGGAATGACCACAGACAACATCCGCAACTGCCGCATCAACGGCGTGACAACCCTGGGTCTGACGGGCACCAACGCCTTTAGCGGCCTGCTCAACGTTGTCTTCGCGCTGCTGCAGCCGCTACTTGACCCACTTTCCTTACTCGTGCAGAAGCTGCTCGCCCTGCTGGGCGTGAACCTGGGCGAGGCCGACGTATCGCTCCTATCCGTTGATTGCGGCAAACCTCGGCTCGTGTATTGATCACGTTCATCATGTCGAACGAACCGCGCCATCGCCACTTTTATTCTCGGCACCGATCGCCAAGCCAAGCCGCACAGTTCAATACCATGCCATCTTCGTCATTAACTGTTAAATTCTCGCGTCATCATTTTTGGGAGGTTGCATGACTCTTCGTAAACTTCATCGCGCCGCGCGTAGCGCCACGGTGATCGCAGCATTGTTTACGCTGGCCGCATGCGCCGCCATCACCCCGCAGGACCGCCAGGCCGTGGCCGAGCAAAGCACTCCGGTGCAAACGCCTGCCCAGCTCGAGGCATCCAGCGCACCGGCCGCATCAATCAGCTCTACCGCCGATGCGCTGCGATCACTCATCGAAAGCCGACAGGTCGTCGAACTGCGCACCACGTACAACGGCACCTATGGCGCGAGCCTGCTATTCAAGCCCGAGGATCTCGTCTACTACGTCGCCTTATTCCAGCAAAAGGATTTCTGGCGAGTCGTGCAGACACTGTCGGAAAGCCAGGCGGAAGCGATGTACCGTGCATTCAGCCAACAGTCCGCCGAACTGGCAGAAGTCGAGATTGCGCGCATCAAGCTGCAGGCCGAATACGCTCAATCCGAACGTCTCTTGACCATCCGCAATCAAGAGCTCGCTGTACTCCGCGCGGATCAGGCCTTGCGCGATCAACAAGCCCAGCAAGTCGCCGCCCGTCAGGAAGAGGCTCGCCAACAAGCGACGGCTTTATCCGCGCAAGAGGAACAGCTGCGTAATGAACTGGCCGTTATGCAGCGCCAAATCGAAGTATTACGCGCTCAACAGGCGGAGCTCAATCTGGCGAAAGAAGTGCAATCGGATCTACTGCGTCGCTGAGGCTGATAGCCAGGGCAGGCATGGCGTCCCGATGACGCCGGCCGCGCCCTGCTACTGCAACCGATCGTCGTTGAGAAAATCCGGCAGCGCCATGATCTCGATGCCTTCTTCGGTCAAGGCAGCTCGCTCCTCGGCCGTTGCCGTGCCGCGTATCGGGCGTTCGTCGGCTTCGCCGGACTGAATGCGCCGAGCCTCTTCGGCAAACGCCGGGCCGACATCTTCGGTATTGCGGATAATGCGCCGCATCTCTTGCAAGACCGCTGCTTGTATACGCGCGATAGCCTCATGGTCGGCGCTGGCGACGGCAGTTTCCGTCGAGCGCGCAGGCGCGGCAGCAGGGGGATTGGCCGCAACGGCATTGGCCTGCGACGAGGGCTCACGCAGGTGGGACACGTTCAAATGCGGCGCCGACAATTTCTTGGTGATATTGGCGGAATCGCACACCGGACACGTGAGCAGCCCACGCGCTTGCTGCGCGTCATAGTCTTCATGCGAACTAAACCAGCCCTCGAAAAGGTGGCCTTGATCACACTGCAGGTCGAATACTTTGAGTGCCATGACGATAAGGTTAGCCCGATAGTAAAACGGCGCCCGCAGGCGCCGTCCTGGAACTGCCGCCGACATCGCGGCAGCCCGGGCGAGTCAATTAGTTGACGCGGCTGCGGTACTCGTGCGTGCGCGTGTCGATCTCGATCTTGTCGCCGATGGCGCAGAACAGCGGCACGTTCAGCTCGAAGCCCGTGTTGATCTTGGCGGGCTTGAGCACCTTGCCCGAGGTGTCGCCACGAACGGCCGGCTCGGTGTAGGTGATTTCACGAACCAGGATGGTGGGCAGTTCGACGGAAATCGCGCGGCCGTCATAGAAGACGACTTCCACCGGCATGCCTTCTTCCAGGTAGTGCAGGGCATCGCCCATGCTCTCGGCTTCGATTTCGTACTGGTTGTACTCTTCGTCCATGAAGACGTACATCGGATCGGCGAAGTAGGAATACGTGCATTCCTTGCGATCGAGCACGACCACGTCGAATTTTTCGTCGGCCTTGTAAACCGATTCGCTGCCCGAGGCGGTCAAGAGGTTCTTGAACTTCAGCTTGACGACGGCGGCGTTACGGCCAGACTTGTTGTATTCAGCTTTTTGAACAACGAGGGGGTCCTTGCCGACCATGACCACGTTGCCGACTCGCAATTCCTGAGCGGTTTTCATTGATTAAAAACTCCGGGTGTTAAAGCGCACTCGCCGTGCTTGCGCGCAGAATGTCCGGTCTAGCGGACCCTACGTGCCCCGGGAGGCTGTCAAAATGAGACCTGCATAGCGCTGAAGCGCGAGGCAAAGGAACTCGGAAAACTCTCTATTCTAGCGTTTCTTGAGCTTTTCTGCGCAAAAAAAGGCCAAACTGTCCGCCAGGTCGCGCCGCGAGGCCTGCTCGGCATCCCAGCGACGGGCGGCCGCCTGCCAGGCGGACCAGGCAGGTTCTCGCAGGGCAGCGCGTAACGCGGCGCTGAAATCCGAGTCTGCCGCAGTGCAGGCATCCGCTCGATCCGGCGCCGTATCCCGCGCCGTCGCGACGCCATCGTCGCTGGAAAAAGCGTCCGGCGCCCGATTCCACGCACGGATCAACGCCTGCGCCTCGGCCGGCCCCGGATAGCGAGCTAGCCACGCCTGCAGCTTGTCCAGGTGCGCGTCTTCATCCTGTGCATAGATTTGCCACACCAGCGGCCGCGCCGCCCAAGCCGCGCGTACGAACGAGTCCTCGCCGCGCACGAAATTCAGGTCCGCGCACCACAGCAGGCGGTCGAAGTCGGGCTGCGCGACGAACGGCACGCGCGCGATTCGCAGATGCGCGCCTGCATGCGCACGGCCAGCCGTCCTGGCCGCACGCAGCGTTTCCTCAAGCCCCGGCGCAACCCCTTCGGGCACCAGCAGCAGCGAAGGCCGCTCATCGTCCAATAATCCGCGCACCAGCGCATTCACCGGCGCATAGGGATAGCAAAACAGCGACACGAGCCGCGCACCGCCATGCCAATGGCCCAACGCATCCGCTTTTACCGCCAACGTCTCGCTTAAAAACCGGGCCTGCGCTTCCCGCGAAGCCTGCATCTCGTCGCGCTGCGCGCTCAACCCAGGCTCACGCAGCAACCCTCCCGTGCCCTTGGTGAAGCCGGGAAAGAAAAAGTGCTTCACCAGCCCGTCGGCCTGCATCGACGGCAGGCCGTGGCAGCTTTCCACCCAGGACTCGGCGCTCAGATATTCCAGGTTCAACCAGACGGGCTGCCGATCGCCCGATTGCACCTGCGCCCGCATTGCTTGCACAAACGCGGCGGGCGGATCACAGGCAAACGCCTCGATCACCACGTCGCCGGGTATTACCCCAGCTAAGTCATCGTCTTGCGTCCAATGCAAAATGTCGACGCCCTCGACCGTCTGCCACGTCTGGTCGCTCGACACTCCCGGCTGAATCCGCGCGAATGCCCGTAGTTCGTCCACCCACAGCCGCACCTGCCAACCATGACCGTGCGCCAGCCGTCGCGCCAGCCGCCAGCACACACCGATATCGCCATAGTTATCGACGACCCGGCAGAAAATATCGGCGCGCACAGGATTGGAAATCAGTGGAACTTCGCTGGCGCGGAGTTCGCGTCTTCCGGCAGTTCCGCATGGACGAGCTCGCCCAACGGATTCGGGAAAGCCGGCGCGCCGCAGTCTTCGCAAAACTCCGGCAGCAGCACGCCAGGAATATGACGCACCTCATGCACGCCATATTCCTTCAAGTGGGCTGCGATTTGGTCCACCACGCCTGGCTGGCTGTCATCTTCGCCCGTGTCGTCCTCGCGGCCATAAACCGGCCAGATGCAGCCATACACCACATCGTTGTTATTGCGGACCGTGAAGCCAACCCGGTATTCCTCGATGCGCGTCTCGCCGCAGCCTGCGACGACGGCACGCAGTTCCGAGGCGGACACATCCAGGGCGCCCTCCAGCCAGGTCACGGCCGCGCGCAGCGACATCGGGCGCACGCGCCGGTCCGCCTCGCGGTTGCTCACGTAGTAGGCATCCGGCAACAGGCACTCAATGCCGCATCCGGGCATCAACGTAGCGATCGTCGGCTGCGCCTGCGCCACCCACTGCGCCAGGCAAGCCTCGCGGCTGTTCTCCTCGACGCCGGGCGCTTCTTGCCAGCGGAAAATCGGCGCGCCCGCCGGCGTCGTCACCGATGCGACCACATAGCGCGTATCGGCCAGCATATTGGTGGGCTCATCGGCCTTGTTCATGGCGGGCTTGGGCGCATCCAGACCCAGGGCGTGATGCCCCAGTCGCTGCATCCACTGCCATGTTTCCGAAAACGTGCGAGGCATCTGGTCGATGCTCACCAACTGCGGCATCACCGCTACCTGGGTGCCCTCGGCCAGAACATGCCCATGCAAATGCGCCGCCAGCGTTTGACTTGCCGATTCGGGCAGCGGCCCGGTGGGAATCGTGTATCGCGTCCACGCGGCGATAGGAATCACAATCAACAGGACATCGTGCAGTTGACCCGCTTTCTCGATCTGCATCGATTCCGACAGTGTCTCGGCCTGCTCGATCAACACTTCATAAGCGCCAATATCCTGCTGCGCCAGATGCTCCAGCGCGGCCTCCAGCGTGGCGTCCTGCGTATTGCGCAACAGCTTCGAGATCGTATCGGCGAGCAACTTCTCCCAATACACATCCTCGACCCGGCTGCCGGAACGGCTTAACGACAGGGCGAGCGAGACCAGACGCGTCGCGTCACGGTTCAGGCGGGTAGAAACGGAGCTGCGGACTCGGACCATGTGTGATGAAAGGGCGTCAAAGAGAGGTTGGAACCCGCTAGTTTAACCCTGGTCCGATTTCGATCCGGACGGGGGAGGCGCTGAAATACTAGGTGTCGGCCGCAATGCAGCGAAGGCCTCCGAGGAGGCCTTCGCTTCACACGTCTAGCCAGCCATCAGGCCGCCAGCAACTGACGCAGCACAAACGGCAGGATGCCGCCGTGCACGTAGTAATCGACCTCGATCGGGGTGTCGATACGCAGCAGCAATTCGACATCCTGACGCGACCCATCCGCGCGGTGAATCGTCAAGGTCACATCCATCATGGGTTTGATGCCGTTTTCCAGACCCGAGATGTCAAACGTCTCGTTACCGGTGATACCCAGCGTGGCCGCGCTGTCGTCGCCCTTGAACTGCAGCGGCAGCACGCCCATGCCCACCAGGTTGCTGCGGTGAATCCGTTCGAAGCTGCGCGCCACGACCGCCTTCACGCCCAACAGCTGCGTGCCCTTGGCCGCCCAGTCACGCGAAGAACCCGTACCGTATTCTTCGCCGCCAAATACCACCGTGGGCGTACCCTGCGCCACATACTTCATCGCGGCGTCATAGATGGACATTTGTTCACCCGAGGGCTGGAACAGCGTTTCGCCACCCTCGAACCGGCTGCCGTCGGCCTTGGGCGGAATCATCAGGTTCTTGATGCGCACGTTGGCAAAGGTGCCGCGCATCATGATCTCGTGATTGCCGCGGCGCGAGCCATAGCTGTTGAAATCGGCCTTCATCACGCCGTGTTCCTTCAGCCATTTGCCCGCGGGCGAGGTTTCCTTGATCGAGCCGGCCGGCGAAATATGGTCCGTTGTCACCGAGTCGCCAAAAATGCCCAGCGCCCGCGCACCCTGGATCACCGGGATCGAACCCGGCTCCATGCCGAAGTCGTCAAAGAATGGCGGCTTGGCGATGTAGGTGGATTCGGGCCAGTTATACGTATCGCCCGTCACGCCCTTGATGTTCTTCCACAAATCGCCCGGGTTCGTCTTGACCTGACCGTAGTTGTCGCGGAACGCTTGCGGATCCAGCGCGAACTTCAGCAGCGCATTGACTTCTTCAGTGCTCGGCCAGATGTCACCCAGCCACACGTCGCCGTTCTTGCCTTGACCCACCGGCTCGGTCATCAGATCGCGCGTAATCGTGCCCGCCAAGGCATAAGCCACCACCAGCGGCGGAGAAGCCAGGAAGTTCGCCTTGATATTCGGGTGAATTCGCGCTTCGAAGTTACGGTTGCCCGACAACACCGCCGCGCACACCAGATCATTGTTGATGATCGCTTCGTTCAGCTCAGGCGCCAGATCGCCCGCGTTACCAATACACGTCGTGCAACCATAAGCGGCGATATCAAAGCCCAGCTGTTCCAGATACGGCAGCAGACCGGTCTTGGTCAGATACTCCGTCACCACCCGCGATCCAGGCGCCAGCGACGTCTTGATATGTTTAGGCACCGTCAACCCGGCTTCGACTGCCTTCTTGGCCAACAGGCCCGCAGCCAGCAACACGCTGGGGTTAGAGGTATTGGTGCAAGACGTGATGGCCGCGATCAGAATGTCGCCGTTCTTGATCGTCGTGCCATCGCTGGTGGTAAAGGTTTGATCCAGCTTTTCCGCCGGCTGATTAAAGCCGTTTTCCGCCGTCGGCTTGGAGAACAGATCCTTGAACGTGCTCTTCACATAGCCGATTTCGATGCGGTCCTGCGGACGTTTCGGACCAGCGAGCGAGGGCGCCACGGTGGACAGATCCAGCGTCAGCAGCTTGGTGTAGTTGATGTCGCGCGCGTCCGGCACGCCATACATCTTCTGCGCCTTGAAATAGGCCTGGAACGCAGCGATTTCCTCGTCCGTGCGGCCCGTGCCGCGGAAGTAATCGATGGTGCGATCGTCGACGGGGAAAAAGCCCATCGTCGCGCCATATTCGGGCGCCATATTGCCGATCGTGGCGCGCTCGGCCACCGACAGGCTCGCCGTGCCCGGTCCGCAGAATTCCACGAACTTGCCCACAACCTTCTCGCGGCGCAGCATTTCCGTGATCGTCAGCACCAGATCGGTCGCTGTCACACCACCGCGCAACTGGCCCTTCAGCTCCACACCCACCACGTCCGGCGTCAGGAAGTAGACCGGCTGACCCAGCATCCCGGCCTCGGCTTCGATACCGCCAACACCCCAGCCCACCACGCCAATACCGTTGATCATGGTGGTATGGCTGTCTGTGCCGACCAGCGAGTCCGGGTAGTAAATATTGTCCTTCTTGTGCACGCCGCGGGCCAGGTACTCCAAGTTCACCTGGTGCACGATCCCGAAGCCCGGGGGCACCACGCCAAACGTGTCAAAGGCCTGCATGCCCCATTTCATGAACTGGTAGCGCTCCTGGTTGCGCTTGAATTCCAGCTTCATGTTCAGATCCAGCGCGTCCTTCGTGCCGAAATAGTCGATCATGACCGAGTGATCCACCACCAGATCCACCGGCACTAGCGGCTCGATCTGCTTGGGATTCTTGCCCATCTTCTCGGCGACCGAGCGCATGGCCGCGATATCGGCCAGCAAAGGCACGCCCGTGAAATCCTGCAGCACCACACGCGCGACTACAAAGGGAATTTCATCCTCTCGCTTGGCATTCGGCTGCCAGTTCGCCAGCTGCCGGATATGCTCCTCGGTGACCTTCTGGCCATCGCAGTTGCGCAGCACCGACTCAAGCACGATGCGGATCGACACCGGCAGTCGCTGCACATCCACACCCAGGGCCTTGCCCAGGGCGGGCAGCGAGTAATGCTGACAGGTCTTACTGCCGATCTTGAAATTCTTCAGAGTATTGAACGTGTTATGCGGCATGATGGAACTCCGTGGGTGTTGGACCGCGTAAAGCTACCATTTTGTGGCGTTTTCGCGAGTTTGTCATGGTATGTTGACACAATGCGCGGCGTGGTGCGGTCTTATGTCTTATATCTTATATAAGACCTGGGTCACTCGTCAAAGTTCCCGAGCATCCGCCGCCGATGTCGATCAGCCATCCGGACATTTCCGATACTGCGCGCCAAACCGTTCAGCGCGCGCCTGCACAAGCTGTGCCACGCGCTTGAGCCACGCTTTTTTGTCGTAGCTACGATTGCGATAACCCGTCCAGCCTTCGTGATAATTCAGATACTGGCCGTACGCGTCCCACTTCGACACCCCATTGATGCGCTGGGTCTTGCTGATATACCAGCCCATGAAATCCAGTGAATCCGCTAAATTCTCGCGGCTGGCCATCCAGCCGCCAGCTTCGCGCTTATAGTCCGCCCAGGTTTCATCCTTGGCCTGGGCGTATCCGTAAGCTGTGCTGACGCGACCCCACGGGATAAAACCCAAGATGTAATAGCGTGGGGGGAGGGCATCATGTCGAAAGCTTGACTCCTGATACATCATGGCGAACGGCACCTGCACCGGCACGCCCCATTTATCGCGCATCTTGACCGCGGCCTTACGCCAGCTCGGCTTCTCCCGAAAAATCTCGCAGAGATCTTCTGGGTTCGATGGCGGGGTGGTTGCACACCCGCCCAATATCAGCAACAAACTCAATACCAACGGCCAGCGCGTCATGGCCTATTCCTCATCCGGGGGATGGGCGAATTCTAAGCGGTATGCGCGGTTGGTAGCGTCTGTTGCGCTGCAGCGCACCTACAAGAAAGCGAGCAAGCCACTGCCCGCCCCGGTCCGTCACACGCGCGCAGCAACGTCGCGTTTTAAAAATCCACCGACATCGAAAGCTTATAGACGCGCCCCATACCCTGCGTGAGCTGCCCGAAATCGTTGCCCACCGTCGCCCAGTAACGCTTATCCGTGACGTTATCCACCCCGGCGCGCCAGACCACCGCGTGCCCGTCGATCTTCGTCGCATACCGCGCACCCAGATCCAAGCGCGTCCATGCGGGTATCTTCGCCGTATTGTCGGCATTGACATACTGCGAGCCGCGCCGCTGCACATAAGCCTGCAGCGTCAGCCCCGTCAATTCCGGCACATCCCATTCCGCGCCCAGCACGGCCTGATACCTCGGCACGCCAATCGCATTATTGCCATCCTGACGCCCGCCCGCCGTGCCGCGCAGCTCCGGATCCATGAGTGTCACCCCGCCCAACAGCCGTACACCCTTGACCGGCTCACCATAAACATTCAGCTCCACGCCTCGGTTACGCTGCGATCCCGCTACCCCAAAAACGCCGTCCGAGTTCGTATAAGCCTCCGGCTTCTCGATCTGAAACACGCCCACATAGCCGCCGATATCTCCCAGATCGACCTTCACCCCCGCCTCAGTCTGCTTAGTGCGATAGGGCGCCAGCGTCTCGCCATAATTCACCGCGCCCAGCGGCGCCGAGTCGCCTCGAGTCAGCCCCTCGATATGGTTCACATAAAACGACACCTGTTCCCACGGTCGGATCACCAAACCATAGGCCGGCGTCCATACCGATCGATCATAGGTCGTATCGTGCACGCCCTCAGTGTTGTAGAGCTTGTCCTTAATCGTCTGCCGTCGCACCCCCAGGGTCAGAAACACCCGGTCATCCCAGAACGACAGCTGATCAGACAACGCCACACTGCTCAGGTTCGTGCGGCTGCTGATATGTGGATCGCCCATATCCCCGCCCGTAAACGTCGTGGCCGGGCGCGGGAAAGACTGCGGATCGTAAATATCAATCGGGCTAGCGTCGCTCATTTCCCAGGCCTGCCTCACGCGCGACTGCAGCCCAGAAAATCCCACATTGACTAGATGACCTACCGGCCCCGTCCGAAACTTCCCGCGAACCCCGACCTCACCGCTGACCGAGTCACGCGTATAAGGCACCGTCAGCCGAGCCACAGTGCCTTTACCATCCTCGTCCACCCGCGGCTGCCCATAATCGCCATGCTCGCGATCGTGACTCGTCCCGATCGCCGCATAGCCCATCCAGTCGCTGGAAAAATCATATTCCGCGCGCAGCACTCCGTAAGTGCTCTCCAACTCGCTATACGTCCACGGCTGCCCATAATTCAGCCGATTCGATGGCGGCGAGGGCACCCCCGTGCCAATCGGCACGATCGTGGGCCGGGGTTGCGAAAACCGATACTTCTGATACCCCGCATCCAAGGACACCCGCAGCTTCTCGCCCAGATAATCCAACCCGACCGTACCCACCGTCATACGTTCGCCCGCATGGTCGATACTCGTATCGCCATCCCGATGCGCCGCGTTAACCCGAATCCCAAACTCCTGGTTCTCGCCCCATCGACGCCCAATATCCACGCCCGCGCCGACCTGTGAATCACTCGTATAGTCCACCGTCGCCCGCGTCAGTGGATCCACCTCGGCCCGCTTGGGCTGAATATTGATCGATCCTCCCAACCCCGACCCGCCCGGCGCCGCGCCATTCAAAAACGCGTTAGCGCCTTTCAAAATCTCCACCCGCTCGACCATCTGCGTCGGCAACACCTGTCGGGGCAAAATCCCATACAGCCCGTTAAACGCCAGATCATCGTTATTCATCGCAAAGCCGCGGATGGAAAACGTCTGCGCCGAATTCCCGAACCCGTTCCCCACCTGCACCGACGAATCGTTCTTGACCACTTCCCCCAACGTGCGCGCCTGCTGATTCTCGATCAGTTTCGACGTAAAGCTCGTCACCACAAACGGCGCATCCATACTGTCCATATTGCCCAACACCCCCAACTGGCCACCCCGCGCCACCTGCCCACCCGCGTACTCAAGCGGTGTCGGCGCAGAAACACTCGCATCGCCCGTCACCGTAGTGGCTTCCAGTGTTGTCACACCCCCTTGAACCGTTTGTGCAAGACTGGGCGCTCCAGCGACCGCTCCCACGGCAAACCCCGTCCATAACGCAAGACAAAGCGGAGTAGGGCGCACACGGCCGGGCAAGAAGGGCGCACGGAGCGATGTAGTCTGGATAGGCATAGCCAGTAAACCAAAATAGGAATAAGAACGGGTTCGATTATCGTAAGCTCCAACTCACAAAGCAACTAACGTAACTCCCCGCAACAATCCCCTTCGCTCTCAGCCCCCAGCCCAGCCCCACAGACACAAACAAAACGACGCTCACCCAAAGACGCAGCAGCCGCTGAGCGGGGCGCGAGCGGTGGCGGCCCGTAGAGAAACGGGCAGTCCCGCAGGGACCGAGCCCCCTTGCTCATGGGGGCGAGCCGTTTCGACAGGGCCGCCACCGCTCGCGCCCCGATCAGCGGCGTCTCAAGAACTCAAATGAGTGCGCCACCAGTAATACCCACCGCCACCACGACCCAAACCCTCCACCCCACATAAAAAAAGCGGCCCCGGAAACCTCCCAGAGCCGCTCTTCCCACCACTACCGTGGCGTCAAGGCATAAACCAACAGCAATAAGGCCTTAAACCTCAATCACCGCCGCCACATCCTTGTAATCATCGATCTGATCAAAGTTCAAGTACTGATAGATCTGGTCGCCACTCTTATTAATGACCCCCATATCCGCCATGTACTCTTCCTTGGTCGGAATCCGCCCCAGACGCGAGCAGATCGCCGCCAATTCCGCAGAGCCCAGATACACATTCGTGTTCTTGCCCAAACGGTTCGGGAAATTCCGCGTACTCGTCGACATCACCGTCGCGCCTTCACGCACCTGAGCCTGGTTACCCATGCACAGCGAGCATCCCGGCATTTCCGTACGCGCACCCGCCGAACCGAACACGCCATAGTGACCTTCCTCGGTCAGCTGTTGCGCATCCATCTTCGTCGGCGGCGCCACCCACAGCTTCACCGGGATATCACGCTTGCCTTCCAGCAGCTTCGAAGCCGCGCGGAAGTGCCCGATGTTCGTCATGCAGCTGCCGATGAACACTTCGTCGATCTTCGCACCAGCGACTTCCGACAGCGTCTTCACATCATCCGGATCGTTCGGGCAGGCCACGATAGGCTCATGCACATCAGCCAGATCGATCTCGATCACAGCCGCGTACTCAGCATCAGCATCCGGCTCCAACAGCTTCGGATCGGCCAGCCACGCTTCCATCGCCTTGATACGGCGACGCAGCGAACGTTCGTCTTCGTAGCCATTGGCGATCATCCACTTCAACATCACGATGTTGCTGTTGATGTACTCGATGATCGGTTCCTTGTTCAGGCGCACCGAGCAACCCGCCGCCGAACGTTCAGCCGAAGCATCCGACAATTCAAACGCCTGCTCGACCTTCAGATCCGGCAGACCTTCGATTTCCAGAATACGGCCCGAGAAGATGTTCTTCTTGCCTTGCTTGGCAACCGTCAGCAGACCTTGCTTGATCGCATACAGCGGAATGGCGTTAACCAGATCGCGCAACGTCACGCCGGGCTGCATCTTGCCCTTGAAGCGCACCAACACCGATTCCGGCATATCCAACGGCATCACACCGGTCGCAGCGGCAAACGCCACCAGACCCGAGCCAGCCGGGAACGAAATCCCGATCGGGAAACGCGTGTGCGAGTCACCGCCCGTGCCCACGGTATCCGGCAACAGCATACGGTTGAGCCACGAGTGGATCACGCCATCGCCCGGACGCAGCGAAATACCGCCACGCGTGCTGATGAATTGCGGCAGCGTATGGTGCGTCTTCACGTCCACGGGCTTTGGATAGGCAGCCGTGTGGCAGAACGATTGCATCACCAGATCGGCCGAGAAGCCCAGGCAAGCCAGATCCTTCAGCTCGTCACGGGTCATCGGGCCGGTCGTGTCCTGACTGCCCACCGAAGTCATACGCGGTTCGCAGTACGTGCCCGGACGCACGCCTTGGCCTTCCGGCAGACCGCAAGCGCGACCCACCATCTTCTGTGCCAGCGTAAAGCCCTTGCCCGAATCGACCGGGTTCTTCGGCAGACGGAACAACGTCGAGGGCGGCAGACCCAGCGCTTCACGCGCCTTGGCCGTCAGGCCGCGACCGATGATCAGCGGAATCCGGCCACCGGCACGCACTTCGTCAAACAGCACATCCGACTTCACCTGGAATTCGGAGATCACTTCGCCGTTCTTCAGCGCACGGCCTTCGTACGGGCGCAGCTCGATCACGTCGCCCATTTCCATCTTGGAAACGTCCAGCTCGATCGGCAGCGCGCCGGCATCTTCCATCGTGTTGTAGAAGATCGGGGCAATCTTGCCGCCCAGGCAGACGCCGCCAAAGCGCTTGTTCGGCACGAAGGGGATGTCTTCGCCCGTGAACCACAGCACCGAGTTCGTCGCCGACTTACGCGACGAGCCGGTACCCACCACGTCGCCCACGTAGGCAACCAGGTGACCTTTTTCCTTCAGCGATTCGATGAACTTCACCGGACCGCGCTTGCCGTCTTCTTCGGGCTCGAACGCCGCGCCTTCGCGCTTGTTCTTCAGCATCGCCAAGGCGTGCATCGGAATGTCCGGGCGGGTGGTCGCGTCGGGGGCGGGCGACAGGTCGTCGGTGTTGGTTTCGCCGGGAACCTTGAAAACCGTGATGGTCAGGCTCTCGGGCAGCTCGGGGCGGCTCGTGAACCATTCCGCATCGGCCCAGCTCTGCAGCACGGCCTTCGCATTGGCGTTGCCCTGGTCGGCCTTTTCCTTCACATCATGGAAGGCGTCGAACATCAGCAAGGTCTTCTTCAGGCCCTCAGCGGCAATCGTGCCCACTTCGGCGTCGTCGAGCAGCTCGATCAACGCGCTGATGTTGTAGCCACCCAACATGGTGCCCAACAGTTCCGTGGCCTTGGCGCGGGTGATCAGCGCACACGACTCTTTGCCCAGCGCGACTGCTGCCAAGTAGGAAGCCTTAACCTTGGCGGCATCGTCCACGCCCGCGGGAACGCGATAGGTCAGCAATTCCAGCAGAAAGTCGGCTTCGCCGGCCGGCGGGTTTTTCAAAAGCTCGATCAGATCGGCGGTCTGTTGTGCCGATAGCGGCAGCGGGGGGATGCCCAGCGCGGCGCGCTCGGCAACGTGTTGACGGTACTTCTCCAGCATGAGGTAGCCTGCTCAAAAATCGGGTTGCGGGAAGGGTGATAGGCAGCGATTGTAGAGGGTGCAAACGGGTGGGGCAAGCGTCTTATATCTTATATAAGACCTGATCTCATTACGGCCGACGGACGAGCGCGTGGTACGCGTCGCGCCATTTCAAGCCCTCGTGCGGATCGCCGGCGGGCGTGTATTCGCAGCCGATCCATCCCGGATAACGGGCCTGCACCAAGGTCTCGAGCACCGCAGCCACGGCCGGGTCTGTGGGGTCAGGTTCGTGCCGCCCCTCGACGTGCGCAAACTGCACGTGATGCACCCACGGCAACAGCCGCCGCAGCGTGCCGTTCAGATCCAGCTTCTCTCGTTGGCTGTGATAGAAATCAAATTGCAGTCGCACCGCGGGGTGGTCAACCGCCTGCAGGATTTCCACCGCTTGATCCGCCACATAATAGAAATAGCGGGGCACGTCCTGGCGATTCAAGGCCTCCAACGTCAGCGTGATTCCCGCTTGCGCAGCGACCGGCGCCATGTGCCGCAAATTGGCGATCAGCGTGGCTTCATGTTGCGCCCGGTCGCCACCCTCGGGCACTTGACCCGCCATGACATGGATGGCTCTGCATCCGGTTGCCTGGCACACCGCGAACGCCTGCCGCAGACCGGCCTCGAACTCGGCTTCACGACCGGGCAAGCTGGCGAGACCTTTCTCCCCGTTTGGGCCGAGCGGGGTATTGATCAGCACCAACTTCACGCCATGCGCCCGCAAGAGCGCAGCAAGCGCTTCCGGCTCCATGTCGTAAGGAGCCAGAATCTCCACTCCTTCGAATCCGTCTTGCGCCGCCGCTTCAATACGTTGCGCCATCGGCAGGCCGGGGTACAACAAAGACAAGTTCGCCGCCAGTTTCATCGTCGATCTTCCTTACAGCACGCGGGTTTCGTGGTGGACTTGCGGACCTTGCTCGACATGCGGCCCGATCAGTTGGCGCCATTCCGTGAATTCATCCGACGCGCGAAACTCCACGAGATGACTATCCACCGTTTCCCAAGTTACGACCAGCGTGTATTGCCGCGGATTCTCCACGCCGCGATGCAACTCCAAACCGTGGCAGCCTTTAGAACGCAAAAACAAGGGCTTTGCCTGGGCAACGGCTGCCTCGAATTGGGCTTCGTGCCCCTCGGCAATCAGAATGCTGGCGATTTCATGGACCATGGATATACCTCTTATATATATTGTTGGAAAGAAACGGCTAGGATCACGCAGCGTGCCTCAAAGTATGATCACGCTGTACCCGTGACTTTAGCGCAGGAGCCGCCATGCACTATCTAATGTTTTACGATCTGACCCCGGACTACCTCGAACGACGCGGGGCCTACCGCGTAGAGCACCTGGCACTCGCGCGCGCCGCCGCGGAGCGTGGCGAGCTCGTCCTTGGCGGTGCGCTTGCCGATCCGGCCGACCAGGCGATCCTGCTTTTCAAGGCCGATTCACCCGCCGTCGCGGAAGCCTTCGCGCAGGCCGACCCCTATGTCAAAGAAGGGCTCGTCAAACAATGGCGCGTGCGACCGTGGACGACCGTGATCGGCGATCTCGCCGAGCATCCCATTCCTGCATAGCGTCGTTCAGCCCGGCGTCAGTAACCATCGCAGGCTGGCGGTGTGGCGGTTCCAGGGCTTATGATGGCCGGCTCACCGGCCCTCGCCAGTCTTGCGACATCGATCCCCATGCCCTTTACTCATCTGCTGCTGGCGCTGACGGTTGTCTTCATCTGGGGGACGAACTTTGTCGTCATCAAGTGGGGGCTGGATGAATTTCCGGCGTTCCTATTTGCCGCTTTGCGCTTCGCACTTTCAGCGCTGCCCTGGGTATTTCTCCTGCGCCGCCCGGCCGTACCGTGGAGTTTATTGATCCGCGCGGGTTTATTGCTCGGTGTCGGGCAATTCGGCCTGGTGTACTGGGCAATGCGCCACGACATCTCTCCGGGGCTGGCCTCTTTGGTCGTGCAGGCTCAGGTGTTCTTTACCATCCTCATGACGATGGTGATCAATAGCGAACGCATTCGCGGGCTGCAGATCGCTGCATTGATCTGCGCGACCTGTGGTTATGCGCTGGTGGCCTGGTATAGCGCCACGGACGCTACGTCGGCCATCACGCTCCTAGGTTTTGGTCTGGTCATGACTGCTGCCTTTTGCTGGGCATGCACGAATATGACCATGCGGCGCGCTGGGCGCGTCAATATGCTGTCCTTTACCGCGTGGAGCTCGCTCTTTTCGGTGCCACCTTTGCTGCTGATCAGCCTCATCGTCGATGGTCCCACTCACATCATGCACGCGCTCACCCATGCCAGTGTGACGGGCTGGCTGTCAGCGCTATGGCAAGGGGTAGGCAATACTGTGTTCGGATTCGGCGTCTGGGGTTGGTTGCTCGCGCGCCACCCTGCCGCCACCGTGACACCCATGGGACTGCTAGTGCCGATCTTTGGCATTCTGTCATCCGCAGCGCTATTGGGCGAAGCGCTGCCCATGTGGAAGATTCTCGCGGCCGCACTCGTACTGGGCGGTTTGGCCTTAAACATCTACGCCAGCCGGTCAGGAGGAAAGCGGTAACCTCCAGGCGTCACGGCCAGCCGTTGCGGTCTTTGTTGTCGTATTGAAATATGAGCGGTATCGATCACCTGTTGTACCTCGCATTTGTCGCGCTGGCCTCCTACGCCCAGACGATGACGGGCTTTGCCTTTGCGCTGATCTTGCTTGGCTTAACCGGCCTGTTTTCCTTGGCCACGCTTCCCGAAATGGTCAACGCCGTCAATATGCTCACGTTGGTCAACGCTGTGGTGGCGCTACGTGGAGCGGGACACGAACTCGATTGGCGCATGATGCGCGCACCTATGATAGCCAGCCTGATTGGCGTCGTGGGTGGCGTGATGGCGCTGGAGTGGATCGCCGGGAATGCGGCGCTCCTGGCGCGCGCGCTCCTAGGTCTCACCATCCTCGTCTGCGCGCTGCTACTCGTGATACGCACACGTCCGCGAGAGCGCCTTTCCTCCCGTTCTTCGTTTATCTCGTTCGGATTGGTATCAGGTCTGTTAGGCGGGCTTTTCTCCGCAGCCGGTCCACCCATGGTGTATCACCTGTACCGGCAACCCTTGCCACTGGCCCTTATCCGAAACAGCCTGCTGATTCTTTTTGCCGCCAACGCGACATTACGACTCGGTCTGGTCGCCGCGAGCGGCAACCTCTCCTTGTCTTCCGTCTGGCTCGCTGCCGAAGCCTTGCCCGTAGTTGTCATGATGAGCGCCTGGGCGCGCCACCGTGCTCGAGCCAGCTCAGTGCAGACGGTGAAAAGGCTGGTGTTCGTGCTGCTGTTGGCGTCGGGCTTAGGGTTGTTAATTCCCGCGCTGAGTAGTTTGCTGTCCTGATTTCGGTCGATCTGCTCCATCATCGTCCCCAACTATCGACGGTGCGTTCCCCGGCGCTAACACCATGGTCGACGGCGTAGACAACGGCAGTTTGGCCTCGGCCAAGCGCTGCAAGACCTCGTAAAGCAATGCACTGCGCACACCGTACGCGTTACGCGGTGTGCTCACATAGCCCTTGGCGTTAAACAGCAGTCGTCCATTCTCGATACCCTCCAGAAACACCTCCGGAGGCGGAGATTCCAACACACCTTCATTAGCCGTAAACGCCTCCAGCAATATCTCGCGTACGCGTTGCACATCCGTGTCGAACGGCATGGGCAGCTTTACCTGAACCACACCGATAGGGTTCTCGTGCGTGACGTTACGCACAGTCTTCGTAATGAACTCGGAATTCGGAACGATCACCGTGGAACGGTCCCCCATCTGAATCTCCGTCGCGCGTACGTTGATCCGCTGAATATCGCCTTCCAGCCCGCCTAGTGACACCCAGTCGCCTACTTTGACAGGCCGCTCTGCTAATAGGATGAGACCCGACACGAAATTCTGCACCACGGCTTGCATCCCGAAGCCGATGCCCACCGACAGCGCGCTGGCGATCCACGCCACTCTTTCCAGCCCGAGGCCCAATGCCGATAACGCCAGCGCGACCGCCAGTACTACGCCCGCATAGCCGAACAATGTCGCCGCCGAAAGCTGCATGCCCGGGTCCAACGCCGTCGTGGGCAGATAGCGGTTCGCCAACCATTTCTTCAATACCCGCACGCATATCAGGCATACCGCCAGCACGGCAAACGCCTGCATCAGCGCGCGAGGCCGTAGTTGCACCTCGCCGATTTGCAGCCCGCCCAGCACCAGGTTCATCCGGTGCATCAGATCCGATGGGCCATTACCAAAAGGCGCCACCAACAGCGACACGGCGAGAAACCCAACTGTCACGCGGCCCATCCCTGCAAGCAGTACAGCAGCCTGTCCGTGGGAGCGCTTGGCCGTTTCTTCATCATTGCGCGGCGCAGGGGTCAGTAGCGTCGTAAACCCATCCGCAATGAGGATGGACAGCAAATAGGCCGAACACAACACGGCCAACGTCCACATCGCCTGCTTGACCAGAAAACTGCCAAACGCCACGTAGCCGGCCAAAATGCTGGCAGTGCTACAAATCAGTGTGACCCAGGCAATCGCCGCCATCACCGCCAACCACAAAGGCCGATGCACTGGTGTGGCTCCTTCACCCTTTAGTTCTGCCCGGGTGACGATTTGCCATCGCCTCAATCCCCAGCCCAGCGTTGCCGTCAGCATGAGGGCGGTCAACGATGCCGTCAGAATAGTGCTGGTCAGGCTGGTGTTAATGAGAATCGGCAGATGGTCTCCCAACCAGATCAACATCACCAATATCGCCACTGCGGTGGGGAAATGGCGTAGGGCCCGCGCCAGATTGTCCGAAATGTTAGGCAGGCGCCAACTCGAACGGACTGGCGAGAGCAAGGCACGCCCCAGGCCTGCGACATAGCCAGCGAAGCAGGTCACGATCGCCAGATTTTGCAACAGTGTCAGCGTGTCATTGTCCAGCGTAGCGTTCCAGGTCAATCCTAAATAGAGAAGACCGGCAATGATGCCTGGCGTGGCCGAGGTCAGGACGACGATGCCGATCGCCAAAAACGACCGACGCAATCGCCCCGGGGGAACGCGCGTCGCGGTGATTCGCAGCAACCAACGACTGCATGCTTTGCGTAGAAACAAAGTCGCGATAATCGCTGCAGCCAGCCCGGCCCAGATCCCCGAATCCGTGGCTGCCGCGGACTTCCTGAGTTCCGCTCCCAAGTCTCGCAGTCGACGCCAGTCACGCGGCAGATCGCCCCGCAGCTCGCGCCAATAAGCATCCCCCAGGATGGAATCCCGCCGCTCGCCCAACTGAGCTTGAAACTGATTACGGCGCAGACCAGAAATTTGCTCCGCGGTTTGGGCAGCTTCCACCGCGAGTAGGCGCGCCAACTTGGTCTGGGCATCTAGTTTGCGACTGTCTTGCTGCAGTTGCGCACGCTGTGCCGCGACATCGGCTGCCTCGCGCGCACCCTCTGGAGCCTGCCCGAGTTGCGACAAGCGGGCCGTTACATCTGCCAACTGCGGCGCAAGCGACTCGGCCAGACCAGTCGCTTCGGACTGTATATCCAACACCTCGTTGCGCCACCGCACTAACTCGGCGTCCGCTCCGCCGTCGCTCAGGTGCTCCCGAATTTGATCGATCTGCTTGCGCGCCTGTGACAGGGTTGCGTCGACGTCTGCAGGCTCTGGGGGGCGCTCATTCGAGGCGGCGCTTGCGTAGCCTAGCCCCAAAACCAATATCAGCAGCATTCCAACAAAGAATTGGATCAAGCCAACGCGCGACCCGCGCGAGAGCATCAACATGGCGTGCAGACCTTGAGATTCAGATAGATCAAGCAGCATAGCAAGGCAGACGCACGACTGTTGCAACAAAAATCGGCGTTCGTGACGGATAGGAAACAGTCAGCGGGATCGCCCCTCTATATATAGAGAGAGCAGGGCAGCACGAGTCACCTATAGAAGGACACGCCTCGTTAATTGAAGTTTTTTCGTCCGATTTGCCACAGGCCTCAAAATTCGTGTATAGTCTCGTTCCTTCGCTGCTCGAACACGAATTTACGGGTTCAGGCGGTGGGGCCG
>NZ_WSJB01000022.1 GCF_009763255.1 Bordetella sp. 02P26C-1
AACGCCCCAACATGGCGCTCGGCGGGATTACCCCGAAGCAGAAACTCGCCATCGCGGCATAGCTTCTACCTTCCGAGACGTTTAAAAATGGGGGGATTACCATTCCACCTCCTCGGCCCATCTCCGGGTGGATCGATCACAGGGGGGGGCACCTAAGTTAGAATTTCGTCGTATAGACTGCCGAGAGAGCAGCTTATCAACTGCGGATGTTGCGAATATGCTCGGCTTAAATATGCCTTTGCGATATGACGTCGGGTCTCTGTGGTCATTTCTCCCAGATGTAGCACTGCCCGTCTCAGGTCTTTGTCGGAGTTGGGGTTGTACAAAAGAGAATGCGCGCATGATGGAAATAATTCTTCCATTGCGGGTATCCTCGGGGCAATAACTGGGATGCCCAAACTTAATGCCAACACTGCTACTCCGGATGCCAATATCCTGTGGTATGGCAACAATACGCCGGCGTATGAGCGAAGTGTATCCGCTACTTTGTTTTGTGGAGTCGACGTCAGAAACAGTTGGATTTCTTCGCGATTTTGAGCAAGGGTAAGCAATTGGTCGCCAAGGCTTGCTGTGCGAATCGGCTGGCCCATTACATGCAGCGCTAGCGTATTCGCATGCATGAAATCGTGCGGTAGCTTGTCGAACAATTTAGGTAAATTCTTGTACTCGCGAACCATACCAAAGCAAACTAAAGTGCGAGGTAGAGCGGGCGTCGATCCAGCTAAGGAAATCGTTTTTTCTGCTGGTTCATATACGTCGAGATACGCTGGATGAGGCAAAACTCTTATTCTGCTAGTGTCGGCTAGCTCCGTTTGGTTTAATATTTCGGCAATTGACGCGACGTTGTGCACTAAGACTAAATCGGAAAGCTGCCCTAACTCCTTGCGAAGTCTGCGTACGGTTTGCCGGAAATTGCATTCGTGCGGGATAAGATTGTGAAACGTCCAGACAATTTTGCCTCCAACGTCGCGATAGGCCTGTAGTCGCTTTATATAGTTGCGACGTACCTCTGCTGCCTGCACTGCATTCCGGCAGTCTGAGAAAATTGACTCCTCCCAGTGGACGTGAAAAATGGGGCATTTCCCCGACCGTTGACGTGACAAAGCCTTTCCTGTTGACCCGAGCGCCGGCCGGTACCTATGAGTGATTGCAGAATACAAAAGTCGTTGGTAAGGATTGCTATATAGGCGAGAATTTAATACTTCTATGGTCATTGGATTTTTCGCGTCCAAGGCGTGACATTACTCCCCTTAAGAGGAGAAAAAATGGGTGCGTTACGGTCACGAGCGGATTGTAATCTGGGCGGCGGATCAATATATGCCTCGGCGTTATTTACTCCCTTATGCATAACTCGCCGGACTATCTCGTCACAGGCTGCGCGGCGTCCTCGGGGGTGATAGAACGAGCCGTGTATTTGTATAGTCGCGGCAAGTGCGCTCAACAACGCATCGCGGAGCGTAACATCTATAGGAGCAGGATGCTCCCAGAATGTGTCGAGTGAATCTTGGTGTGTAAGTCCGAGGATGTCGTAGACAGCTATTCCCAAGACCTTCACGGGGGTGCCTGCTCGCAGACTGTGTAAGCCCACAGTAGAATTTATTGTTATTACGCCTTGGCTCCGCCGTATCGTCCTCTTCAAATTACATTTACTTACCGCAAGGACTCGGTCTGCTACTCCGTGACGTTCCGCAACGTTCGCGACTCTGCGTTCCCAGCGCTCAATGCCGTTGTCGAGTGGGTGAAGCTTGACGACGAGATGCCCCGTGCGGGGCGCGTTTCGTGAAAATGATGCGATTACTTCCTCGATCATGTCGGCTTGATGGCGATAGTGCGAATTGCAGCGTAATTGATAGTCTGCTTGTAGTTGCAGTGCTAGCATCCAGTAGCGTCTGCGCCCTCGGCTGAGGCGTTCGACCGCTTGTGAGCGCCTGCGCTCAGTCATGAACTTGTACAGCGCATTTGGTACCCACGCTAGATAATCCACAAGCGGGTGGTAGTACTTATCTGCCCGATAGAATGGATATGCGTAGGGCAGCAGGGCCGTCAACAGGTTGTATGTAACCTCGTTGGTTGCCTCAACACCAAACCGGTGGGTGAAGTGCTCTGTTGGCTGTTCAAATGGGGGCACTCGTTGGGCTATCTTTCGCACCAACGTAGGGTCATTTGGAAAGTGCGAGAGTGCGCCCATCCCTCCGCGTTCCAACGTCACCCAGTCAGGCCTCAGATACCCGAATTCAACAGCATAAGTATCTACGCCGAGAGATGCGGCGATTTCTCGTGCGACTGCGTGATATGGCAGGCGATCAGCGTAGTAGAGAATATCGGTGATGCGATTCTCTAGAAGATATTGCCGGAGGTATTCACCCCAACGGCTAAAGCGACCTCGATAGTTGTCCGCGCCCCTCCTTCGCCAATAAACCCAGTCTCCCATGGAGAGATTTATCCGACGCACCTGTGCTCCTGCGGCCTTAAATTGGTCGGCAAGCTGGCACCAAAATGTTGACGGTGGGCCTTGTAAAAAGAGAATGTTTCGCTTCGTGTCAGCTTCCATGCCTACTGCTCGGACCCCGTTGTCTGCAAAGTGCCAAGATTGTACCGGTGGGCAGCAGGCCGATCTATAGCAGTATGTATTGCAGAAAGTTGCTGAATTAAATAATCGGAAGACCTTCTGGTCAGTCTTCTGAGTGCGATTTCCCTCGGGTCGTCTCGAATTATCGACACAAGCGCGCGCGCGTGCGGCATAATCGGAGTGCTGCATGATGGCGACGCCACACGCCGACTCGCTTCGCTCTAGCCGTCAAATTCCAAGTTTCAGGCTTCGACGCTTTCAGTGCGCACGGTTCTGAAGTCGATGAACGCCTATCTCCGTTTGCTCGTACATGAAAGATTCAGCTCCTCCTATGCTCCACGCCAGCTCTTCCGACGTACCATCTGTGACCGAGTTGGATGAATGGTCGAAATTTGAAGAAGCGACACAGCGGGCGGATTGTAGAGGGGAGAGGTTACGCGTTATCGATGCGGCCGGGCTTTGCGTGGACCTCAGTGCTCAGCCGGGTTCAGAGGAACTAAACAAAGCTTCAGATGCGCTGTTAAGGGTGCGAGATTTCACCCGCATGCGCCGGCGATTATTGGAAGGCGGGGTGGTAAACCCCACCGAAGACCGAGCAGCTTGGCATTCAATGCTGCGCGAGCCTTCGCCCACGCCTGAAGTCGCCCACGAGCGCAATCGCCTGCTCCAGTTCGTCCAACGCGCAGACAATGAACGGCGCTGGCGCCACGTGTTGCACATCGGCATCGGGGGGAGCGACTGGGGCTTGCGTTTAACGGTCGCAGCGTTCGGATACACGGGAACCTGGCGCGATATTCGTTTTGTGGCCAACATTGATGGTCACGCAATCGAAGGCGGGATTGCGGGGTTGAATCCGCACGAGACCGTCGTCGTAATCGCCTCCAAATCATTCGCGACGGCAGAGACCCTGGAGAACGCGCGCCGCGCTTTGGAATGGCTACGCGCTTCAGGCGTGAAATGTCCTGAACGCCAGCTCGTTGCCGTCACCGCTCGTCCCGCCCTGGCGCGCGAATTCGGCGTGCCCGAAGATCAAATCTTCCCATTCTGGGACTGGGTCGGTGGTCGATTCTCGTTTTGGTCGTCGGTCTGCGTCTCAACCGCGCTGACCGTCGGGACTGACGTTATGGCCGGGATGCTGGCTGGTGCGCATGCGATGGATGAGCACTTCCGCACCGCGCCGATCGAGCGCAATGCGCCGGTACAACTGGCACTGGCCGGCGTCGCAAATCGCAGCGTCCTGGGGCTGAGCTCTTTAAATATCTCGGTATACGACTCACGCTTGTTCCACTTGGTGCCTTATCTGCAGCAGCTGGAGATGGAATCGCTGGGCAAGTCGGTCACGATTGCTGGCGAACCGGTAGGTGTGCCAACCGGACCCGCCGTGTGGGGCATGCCGGGCACAGACGCGCAGCATACGTTCTTCCAATGGCTGCACCAAGGCGATGGCGCTGCCGTTGACTTCATCGTGTGCCAGCAAGCCGATCATCGCTGGCCCGAGCATCATCAGCAGCTTATCGCCAACTGCCTGGCACAGCGCGAGGCGCTATTGCGTGGGAAGTCGTATGAAGAAGTGCTTGCGGAAATGGAGGGCACGGGTGATCCCGAGCACGTAAAGTGGTTGGCCAAGCACAAGGTATATCCGGGTGGTCGTCCGTCGAACCTGATCGTCTTGCCGCGTCTGAGTCCTTATACGCTGGGCGCTTTAATTGCCCTGTACGAGCATAAGGTATTCGTGCAGGCGCTTATCTGGGGCATTAATCCGTTCGATCAATGGGGTGTTGAGTTGGGCAAGACCCTTACCGCCCGCATTCGAAAGGATTGGGAATCGATGTCTGAGGGCAAATGTGATGCCGTGTCGAGCCACGACCCGTCGACGCAATACTGGCTGGAGCGTTTCGCGCCTTCGCGCAAGTGAATGCAGAGAGGAAAGCCGTGTCTTCACGGCTGGTACGGCAGGTGAGGATAGCGCGAACTCGCGCATCACCTGCCGTTTTTTATAGCAACTCGCTTAGCGCCGATACCGTGCGGCGCAACTGCTCTTCGGTGTGCATGCAAGAGACGAAAAAACGCAGCCTGGCCGATTTTTCCGGAACTGCCGGATAAAGAATCGGCTGCACATTGATGCCTTGCTCGAACAGCGCAGCCGATAGCCGCGCGGCTTTAAGAGAACTGGCAATAATCGCTGGCACGACGGCGTAACCGGTACTTGACCCGGTGTCGATACCGGCGGCTCGAGCCGATTCCAAGAAATACTTCCCGCGAGCTTGCAGCGTAGTGACTCGCTCGGGAAGCTCAAGCATACGTCGCAACGCGGCCAGAGAGGCGCCCGCCACGGCAGGCGGCATCCCCACGCTATACAGAAAACCCGGTGCCAAGAACTTCAGATGTTCAATCAACGCCGTCTCGCCCGCGATGTAGCCGCCACATCCCGCAAACGTCTTACTCAGCGTGCCCATCCATATATCGACGTCCGTGCCGGCCAGCCCGAAGTGCTCGCGAATGCCGTACCCACGCTTGCCCATAACGCCTAGCGAGTGCGCCTCATCGACCATCAGGAAAGCCTTATGCCGTCGCTTGATCTCGACAAACCGCGGAAGGTCCGGAAAATCGCCGTCCATGCTGTAGATGCCTTCGAGCACAATCAGCACGCGTTCGAATTGATGGCGCTGTTCCGCGAGGATAGCGTCCAGCGCGGCCCAGTCGTTATGGGCGAATGATAAACGGCGCGCGCCGGATAGCTGGGCGCCTTGCAGAATGCTGTTGTGAATCAGCTCGTCATGCACGATCAGGTCGCGCGGGCCGAACAGGTAGCCGATCGTGGATACGTTCGTCGCGTGTCCGCTGACGAATGCAATGGCGTCATCGACTTCATACAGGTCGGCAATCGCGCGCTCTAGTTCGCGATGGATGGGGCGTTCGCCAGACACAAGGCGGCTGGCAGATACGGACGTGCCGTAGCGCTCCATCGCCTCGCGTGCGGCGGCCTGAACGACGGGGTCGTCGGACATGCCCAGATAGTTATAGCTGGCGAAGTTGATGTAGGACTTGCCGCCGATTTGCGTCTCGGCGCCTGCGGCGCCTTCATGCAGTTTGAAAAACGGGCTGCGCACGCCCATGCGGGCGGCGCCTTCATTCATGATTTGCAGCTGGCGATAGCCTGGGTGCAGATCGAAGCGGTAGAACTCTTCGGGGATGGCGTTCTTCCGCGCAGACGATTGGAGCATTGTCCGCGGGGACGACGCCTGTCCGGCTTGACGCAGCTTGCGCTCCAGGGCCTGCTGGATGAGCTTGTCTTTGATGCTGGCCGATAAACCGGGCAGGCCTTTTTTGCTACTGCTCACAATCAGTGAATCATCCGTTTATTGTTGAGGTTCCCTGATTTTAGTTCATCGGCAAACTTGGCCATGGCCTCGGCAGGGACCTCATCGGTATGCTGTGAGACGACTTGCTCGACCTGAGCCAGCACTGCGTCCTGAGTGGCGTGATCACCATCCCCGCGCAGCATTTGAATGAGCTTGGCAGCCAGGCGGGATAGGGTGGGGCTTTCGTTTAACGCCATGACGGGTAGGCGGATGCCAAACCGGTTCTCAAGCGCTACGACGAGTTCCACCCCCATCAACGAATCCAGCCCCATGTCGTAGACGGACACCTCGGGGTGGATCTTGTCAGGCGATACGCGCAGGATCTCGCTGACTTCCGCTTTGATCATGTCCACGAAGATGGGATGCAAGGCTTCGTCATCCATGGTGGCCAACAGATGCGCAACATCGCGCGCGTCACCATCATCGTCGCCGCCGTCGCTGTACCGACGCGCTAGCAGACTGAACTTCGGCGAATTGGCGCTGGGCAGGAATCTGCGCAGGGCGCGCCAGTCGAGCTCCAGTACGCCCAGACCGCTGGCGTTTGCTTGCACCATGGCTTCCAGCACATCCAACGCGGCACCCGAGGCGAGCGCCGCGCCGCCCATGCGGCTTTGCAGTGCATCCTTGATCTTAGTGTTGCGGGCCAGATAGCCCACGTCGTCAATGGCGCCCCAACGTACGCAGGTAGCGGGTAGACCATGCGCGCGCCGCTGTTGGGCCAACGCCTCAAGCCACATGTTCGCGGCGACATAGTTCGCTTGACCTGGGTTGCCAAAAAGCGTCGTGCCCGACGAGTAGAGAATGAAGAAATCGAGGCTCAAGTCGCGGGTAGCGTCGTCGAGATTCTTCCCACCTACAACTTTGGGCGCCAGCACGCGTTCGATTTGTTCGGCGGTCGCGTTGCGCACCAGGCAGTCGTCGATCACCATGGCTGCGTGGACGACGCCGCGTAGGGGCGGCATATTGGCCCGGATATACTGCATCAGGTCGCGTACCGCATGCGCATCTGTGACGTCGCAGGCGGTCGCATAAACGTTTACGCCTTGGTGCTGAAGCTGCGCGATCGCTGCTTGTGCCGTGTCGGAAGCAGGGCCACTGCGGCTGACGAGCACCAGATGGCGGGCGCCTTGTTCCGCGAGCCATTGCGCCGTGCGTAACCCAAAGCCGCTAAGCCCGCCGGTGACGAGGTAAGTAGCTTCTGCCGGCAACGCCAAGCCATGGGGAGACGTCGCAGCAACAGCATGGTGTACGTGACGAATGCCGTTGCGATAGGTGATGACGATCTTCCCGATCTGGCGCGCCTGCTGCATGTAGCGGAAAGCATCGACCACGTTGTTGGCATCGAACTCTTGATACGGCAGAGGATGCAGCACGCCTTGTTTGAACAGCTCCATCATCTCGCCGAACAATCGACGTGTCAGCGCGGGGCGCTCCTGCATCAGCTGGTCGGCATCAATGCCGAAATAGCTGATGTTGTTGCGGAAGGGGCGCAAGCCGATACGGGTGTTCTCGTAGAAGTCGCGCTTGCCCAATTCGAGGAATCGGCCAAAGGGCTTGAGTACGCGCAGGTTGCGGTTGACCGCTTCGCCAGCGAGTGAGTTCAGTACGACGTCCACGCCTTTCCCGCCGGTATCGGCGAGAATCTCGTCCGCATACGCCAGGGATCGGGAGTCGTAGATGTGCTGAACGCCCATGAGGCGCAGGAAATCGCGTTTCTCTTCCGAACCGGCAGTCGCGTAGATCTCGGCGCCACGCGCTTGGGCAAATTGGATCGCAGCGATCCCTACGCCACCTGCGGCGCCGTGGATGAGTATCTTCTCGCCTTCTTCCAATTGCGCCAGGTGATGCAGCGCGTAGTACACCGTGAAGAAGGTGCTTGGGATCGTGGCCGCCGCTTCGAATGAGATTCCTTCGGGAATAGGCGCGATAGCGCTGGCCTTGGTCAGAACCCGGTTCGAGAAGCTGGCCGGGCCAAAGCCCACCACGGCGTCGCCCGGTTGATAGTCGCCTTCTGCATTGGGTCCAACGCGTTTGACGATGCCGGCGAATTCCAAACCTAGCGTCGGGCCGGCGAAGCCGTTTTCGATGGCTTCGTCTGACAAGAGGCCGAGGGCATACATTACGTCGCGGAAATTCAGGCCCGTGGCGCGGACTTCAATCTCTAACTGGTCGTCGGCGGGCTCCGTGGCCGCAGATGCCTGCCAGCGAAGGTTGCGCAGCTGTCCCGGGAACTCGAAGCCTAAGCTGATATGTTCCGCGCGTGACGCCACGTTCGTGGGCGCGGCTGGGCGCGCTACGGTACGTAGACGTGGCGCGTAACGATGCCCGTCTGCCGTGAGCGCTGCTTCGTGCTCGGCGTCGGGATGCTGTAGTTCACGCACGAGAGCATCTAGCAGCGTGTCGTTCGGTTCGGTATGCGGTAGATCCAGGAGACGCACGCCAAACTGGGCGGCCTCGTTCATCATGGTGCGCCCGTAGCCCCACAGCGGCGCATCTTTCAACATGCCGGTCGTCGTGGTGTCGGTGCGCGCCAGCGTCTGTGCGGCGCCTGCAGTCAGGAGCCAGAGCGTGGCTTTGCTGTGGCTGCGTTCCAAGCCCTGCGCTACGGCGGCGGCGATGGCGCATCGGCGGACCTGGGTTTGCAGCATGGTTGCCGCGTCGTCGTCCTCGGTAAAGAGACCGTCCAGATGCAGGATGCCATGCAGATGACCGAGTTCCGCATTGGCCTGGGCAAGTACAGTGTCGATCTCTGCTGGGGCAGTGTCGTTGTGTACGAGGACGCGATGACCGGCGGCGGACAGCGAGGCGCAAAGGCGCTGTAGGAGCGCATGGCTGGCGTCGCTCGCGCCGGAAAGCACTAGCCAAGCAGGCGAATCTTCCGGCGTGGGCGAAGTGCTAGGCAATGCGCAGGCTTGTGGCGCATCCGTTTCCGCAGCGACGGCGGTCAACAGATAGGGCCCGCTCAAGGATTCAGCAACAAAGTCCACGACAGGACCGCAGTCGTACCCCTGCTGCGTCAGCATGTCACGCCACAGGTCGGCGGAATACTGGCACGAAGCAGGGTGACCGTCGGCATCAGTCGCTACCCACCATGAGGCCCGGCCACCGGCGACAAAGTCCAGCCACGCAGCGGGATGATGGCCAATCACGAGCAGTGACCCGTTTTGCTTGAGACGCGCGCGTACGTATTCCTGCACACGTAACGCGTCATCGGGATTGCATTCGTCAGCGTGCAGGATCACCAAGTCGACATGGCGCTGCAAGTCCGCAGACTCTTCGAGCGCGCCACAGGAGGCGTCGGGATAGCCATCTAACAGGCGCTCTGCCTGTTCTACAGCGGCGGATTGTGTCGAGACGAATCGATAATCCGACACGTCGAAGTTCAATGACGTGCACGCGTGTACCGCGAAAGCCGGGGCTACCGCGCTGATTTCCAGCACGTTCAAACGCGCGCCTGGGGGAAGCTCTTCTTGTGCGCGTGCCAATAGCGTCTGCAAGGAGGCGCCCATATGCTCGCGGGTGTGCGCGCCTAGAATCTGGCGCGCCAATGCCCCCAGGGAGGCCTCGGCAGGGGAGACGTCGTCCAACGACACCTGCCCTTGAAGCAGCTGCGACAGATGTAGACCGACTCGCCCAACGGCGTGCACGATCTGCGCGTAGTCAGGGTACTCGCGCAGCAAACTATTCCAGATATCGATGACATCGGGATCGTTATCATCGTGTTCGGAAATCGTCCATCCGGACGGGCCACGCTGCAGCAAGCCGGTGTCCGTGGCGCGCGCCAACACGTGATCGAGCAGCGGCGCCGTCTCGGGCGAGGTCTGGCGCAACCGTTCGATCGCCTCGTTGTATAGATGACGCCCATTCACTGCCAGGCTGCTCAGTGCGCGCACGGCGAAGTGGTCGCACAGGCTGTCGAGCAAAGGCTCGATTTCCAATGCGTAGCGTGCATGGGTCTGTTCCGCTGCCAGCGTCTCAGCCAACGCGCTGAAAGCCGTGCGCACGGCCGTGGAATCCAGCGCGCTGATATGGCGGCGCGGGTCCATGGGATGGGGGCTGGGCACACCGCTGTCGGCAACAAAGTCCAGCGCTTCGGCAGCCGTCTTGGAAAGGCGAATGCTCTTGAAGCGTGCCTCGCGCACCGCGGCGATTTGCTCACCATCGGCGTTGTATATCGCGAACTCCGCGGTGATGGAGTGGGGCGTACGCCGCAGCAGGCGGGCGCGCGCGTAGTGCGGGACGCCGCCCGAGGCGCGTACGGCGAGTCGGCCGATCTTGGCAGGGACGAAGGCCACACCCAGCTTCATCGCCGGGTCATCGCGCAGCAACTGGATGATGAGCTGAAACGTGCAGTCCAGCAGCGCGGGATGCAGATGCGTTTGCGCCAAATGGTCCTGTAACGATGCGGCCGGGTTCAAGACGGCCAGCACCGTGTCATCCGATTCTCTCCAGCCGTGCTGCACGGCTCGAAACGCCGAGCCATAATCCAACCCGACTGCTTCAGTCAGCAGCGCATGGCTATCGGTGGTGAAATCGTAAGCGCGTTCCGGCAGGCTGAGGGCGCCGTCCACCAGCAGCGCATCGCTGGCTTCGCGCAGGATGCGCGCGTTAGCGTGCAAGGTCCAGGGCTCAGTACTGCCCAGGTCTTTCGCTTGAATGCGTACCGCGCCGTCGGCGCTGTCTATGGTGATGCGGGTGCGCTTGGCCGGGGAGGGGCCGACTAGCAGGGGGGCACGGATTTCCAGCTCTTCGATTTCGAGCCATTCTCCGGGCTGCCACTGTTCTGCCGCCGCCAATGCGATCTCGGCGAAACCGCTGCCGGGAAACACAGTGGCGTCGCCCACCACGTGATCGGCGAGCCAGGGGTACAGATGCGTGTCGAGCTGGTTTTCCCAAATGCCTTCGTGTTGGCTTAGCGGGTAACCCAACAGCGGGTGCACCTTCGCGCGCTGTAGCTGACCCAGCGACTCGGCGGTGACAGGGTGCCAGTAGCGTTCGCGCTGCCAAGGATACGCTGGCAAGGCGACATGGCGCCCGGCCCAGGGGAACAGACTGTTCCAGACCACCTGAGCGCCGCTGAGCAACGCCTGGCCGGCCACGTCATGGATGCGAGCCGGGTCATCATTACCGCGGCTGGCCGTCATTAATACGCGGCCCTTGATGCCAGCTGCGTTAAGGCCATCGTTGACGTAGGAGCGCAGGACGGGATGCGGCCCGACTTCGATGTATACGTTCGCGCCGTCCGCGACGAGTGAGTCGATGGCTTGATGGAAACGCACCGGTTCTCGCACGTTGCGCCACCAGTAGTCCGCATCGAGTTGGTCGCCGGACAACGCTTTGCCGTCCACCGACGAAATAAAGGGTATGCGGCTGGCGACGGGGGCAAGGGAGGCAAGCGCAACGCGCAACTCGCCCTCGATGCCGTCCATCGCGTTGCTATGAAAGGCGTAATCCAGATCCAGGCGTTTATAAAACACCTGACGATTTGCGAGTTCGGCTTCCACCGTCGCCATGGCGTTCGGATCGCCAGCGAGGGTCGCGCCGCGTGCACTGTTGTAGCCGGCCACGCAAACGGCGTCGGCTAGCTGCAGTTCGGTGAGCAGGGCCAAGGCCTCGCCGCCGTCGATGCCGACCGCGGTCATGCAACCCTGGCCTTTGGTCATGCCCTGCAGGCGGCTGCGGTGGAAGATGACATTGACCGCATCGGCAAGCGTCAACGCGCCGCATGCCCAAGCCGCGGCGACTTCGCCTACGCTATGTCCAATCACCGCCGTTGGCACGATGCCGCGCTGTGCGAGCATGCGGGTGACACCCACCTGAATCGCGAATAAGGCGGGCTGCGCGATCTCGGTGCGCGCGTAGCGGTTGGGGTTATCGCTGCGGGCAAGTTCCTCGCCGAGCGTATAGCCAGCCAGGGGCGAGAAGAGGGTATCGACCTCGTGCACGGCCTCGGCAAAGACGGGGTCGGCTAGCAGTTGACGGCCCATGCCCTCCCACTGTGAACCGTTGCCAGAGAAGACGAAGACTGGCCCTTGCGCAGCCGGGACCGCGCTGCCGGAAGCCACGCTATAGCGCGGGGCAGTGCCGTCGGCGAAGGCCAACAGAGCCTGAGCAATCTGCTCGCTATCGTTCCCATATACCACCGCACGTTCGGCGTGCCATTCGCGTCGCATGACGGAGTGGTAGGCAATGTCATACAACGCGCGCGGCGGCTGCTGTTGCAGAAACTCGGCCGTATTGCGTGCCGCCGCCGCAAGCGCATCGGTGGTTTTGCCGGAGACGATAACGGGCACGGGTGCCGTGTTGGCGAGCTTGTCGGCCGGGTCGTTATTAATCGCGGGCGGGCTCTGCAAGATGACGTGGGCATTGGCGCCGCCAAAGCCGAACGAGTTCACCCCGATCGTCAAGGTACCGTTAGGGCGCAACCGGTGATTCTGCGTGGCGACCGAGATATTCCACTCATCGAACTTGATCGCCGGATTGAGCGTTTTAATCCCGATGGTGGCGGGCACCGTGCGATGTTGCAGACAGTAGATGGCTTTGACGAGGCCCGCGACGCCCGAGGCGGCTTCGAGGTGGCCGACATTGCTCTTGATCGAGCCGATCAGCAGCGGAGCGTCCGTGCCGCGTGGGCGGCCCAAGGCCTCGCCAATCGCACGGGTTTCGATCGGGTCGCCGACCGCGGTGCCGGTGCCGTGCGCTTCGAGGTAATCGATTTCATCGACCGAGACGCCCGCGCGTTCGTACGCCTGGCGCATCAGGGAAATCTGGGCGTCCGCGTTCGGCACGGTCAAGCCGGATTTGCGCCCATCGGTGTTGACCGCGCTACCGGCGATGACGGCGAGGATATGGTCCCCGTCGGCGACGGCTTGATCGTAGTCTTTCAGTAAAAACAGGCCGCCGCCTTCCGAACGCACATAGCCGTCGCCGGAGGCGTCGAACACCTTGCATCGGCCTTCCGGTGAGAGCATCGACGCCTTGGAGAACGTGATGAAGCCGTAGGGATGCAGGTGCAGGCTGATGCCGCCTGCGATGGCCTGGGTGGTTTCACCCGTCATGATGGCGCGGCAGGCCTGATGCACCGCGACCAAGGCCGAGGAACACGCCGTGTCCACCGCCATGCTCGGCCCGTGCAAATCGAATACGTACGAGAGCCGGTTGGCCGCGATGCTGGAGGTGTTGCCCGTGGCCATGGAGGCATCCACGGCCCCCATGTCGTCGGACATCCGGTACGAATAATCGGCGCTGGAAATTCCGATATAAACGCCGCAATCGCTGCCACGCAGCCGCGAGGGCGCAATGCCGGCGTTTTCCATGGCTTCCCAGCACAATTCGAGCAGCATGCGCTGCTGCGGGTCCATCAGCGCGGCTTCGCGCGGCGAGATGCCAAAAAATTGAGCATCAAACCCGGAAACGTCGCCTAAAGAACCCGCGGAAAAGGTATAGGCGGTGCCTGGGTGATCCTTGGCGGGATGAAGGTAAGCGTCTTGTTGCCACCGGCTCGGGTCGACCTGCGTGACCAGATCGCGTCCGGCAAGCAGATCCGTCCAGAACGATCCAAAATCCGTTTGCGGAAAGCGGAATGAGAGCCCTACGACGGCAACACGCTTTGCCATAAATGTTTTTCCTTCGACAGCTGCTCGAAAAGCTGGTTACTTTGATGGTTACAGGCTTCGCGGCGGGGTTGGCCGCGCAACTGGGATAGGGTCGTTGCGCCGAGGTTAAAGCAACGCCGAACATCCCAGCCCGACTCAATTCAATATTGGCGACGTAAATCCGCAAAAGCAGTCAAACGACTATGGCAAGCGCGGTTCGACAGAAAATACGTAACTAGGGTTTGCGAACGTAGATCGACCATTATGAAATGATAAGCGTGGATAGCGAGTTCGAGATTCTACTGTGTGGTTGTTAATAGGTGATTGCAGATCACCCGTTTGTAATAAATAGATACAAAGCCCGGATATTAGCAGCTGCATCGTCTTGATGGAATCTTACGCGCGAAAGCCGACGAGAATTGTGTGGGAATTTGAGCCCCGAGGACTCGGTAAGGGCACAGCGCAGCAATTCCAGTGACGGGCAGTAACGACCGTGGCATACGCTAACTAGAAAAAGACCGTGCGCCGCGCGATCAGCCTTGTCGTCTATGCCGTGTAGGAGATCCGTTCCCCAGTTCGAAAATGCGAAAAGGGAAGCGGATCTCGCTTACTTTAGGCTAGCCAATCAGCAATTATTTATACAGCGTCTTGCTACCGTCCTTGTGCCAAGTAAATACTTGGAATTCAAAATCGTTCAGATCGCCTTGTTTATTCCACGAGGTTTTTCCGATCGGCGTATCGAACGAATTGGCGTGCAAATACTGTGCGACCTTGGTGGGGTCGGTGGTACCCGCACCCTTGATGGCGTCGGCAATGACCTGTGTGGCGGCGTAGGAGGTTAATTGGAAGGCGCCGCTGGCATTGCGTTTTTTGCTTTCAAAGGCTTTGACGATTTCGGCGTTGGCCGGGTTTTGCGTGAAATCGGCCGGCAGCGTGAGCAGCATGCCCTCGGCGGCGGGGCCAGCAATGGCGTTGATGTCCGGATTGCCTACACCCTCGGGTCCCATGAATTTTGCCTTGACGCCTTGCTCGGCCGCCTGGCGCAAAAGCAAGCCCATTTCGGGGTGATAACCGCCGTAATAGACAAAATCCACGTTATTGGATTTCAACTTAGTAATGACGGCGGAATAATCGCTATCGCCGGCGTTAATCCCCTCGAAAACCACGACTTTCGTGCCGGCCTTTTCCAGGTCGTTCTTAACGGCGGTGGCGATGCCCTGACCGTACGATTGTTTATCGTGCAGAACCGCGACGGTGGTCGGTTTGATTTTTTCTAGAATAAATTTCGCGGCTGCCGGCCCTTGCTGGTCGTCGCGGCCGATCGTGCGGAATATAAACTCGTAGTTCTTTCCATCGGTCAACGCGGGCGCGGTTGCCGAGGGCGTCACCATAACGACGCCTTCATTGTTATAGACGTCGGCTGCAGCGATAGTCGCGCCTGAGCATACATGGCCAACCACAAACCCGATGTCGTCATTGACCACGCGATTCGCGGCGACGGGACCTTGCTTGGGCTCGCAGCCGTCGTCGATCACCACGGCTTCGAGCTTTTTGCCGTCCACGCCGCCCGCGGCATTGATCATCTCGATTGCAGTATCAACGCCTTCGCGGACCATGGCGCCGTATTGCGTCACGGGGCCCGTTGTCGGTCCGACGACGCCGATTTTGATGCTTTCTGCATACGCGCCCGCCGATGCGGCGATACCGGCGGCCAGCGTGAGCGCGCTCAGCACAGGGCTCAGACGAAATACGTGTTTCATGGTGGAACTCCCTCAATTCAACAATCGTAGTCAGACGGATGTGTACCGCTGCTTGAAAGCAAGGATACCCGAAACCTCACGCCGCTTGAGCCAGCGGCTCATCGGATTGGTACTAACACCACGGCTCTACGACCTGTTGCGCGCGTTTAGCGGCGATAAAGTGGCGCGGGTCGGTGTGCAGCGCGGCCGGGACACCGCCGTTGCCTAGTTTTATATCGAATTCCGTATAAACAAAAGGCAATTTATTCGTTTACGGTCTTTAGTGCGCGCGGCATGATGAACGACATGAAATTCCAACCGATTATCGTGCCGGGCTGGAAAAATTCGGGTCCCGGTCATTGGCAAACACGGTGGGCGCAATGCCTGCAGCATGCGCACCGCGTCGAGCAGCCGGATTGGGTGTATCCGGAACCGGCGACGTGGCATGCGACGGTGGCGCGCTATGTCGATCAAGCGGAGTGCCCGGTACTGCTGGTCGCGCACAGCCTGGGTTGTCTGGCGGCGGTGTCATTGCCCGTGCCGCTGCGCGCCAAGGTGGCGGGTGCGCTATTGGTGGCGCCACCCGATGTAGAGCGTCCGACTGCTGCGCCTTGCATACGCGACTTTGGCCCGGTCCCCCTGCATTCGCTACCGTTTCAATCCGTCGTGGTGGCGAGCGATGACGATCCGTATTGTGCGCTCGCGCGGGCGCGGGAGTTCGCGCACGCCTGGGGTAGTCGGTTGGAAATATTGAAAGGCGCCGGACATATCAACGCGGAGAGCGGCTTTGGCGACTGGCAGCAAGGCTTAAAGATACTGGCGGCATTGCGCCGCCGGGCGGTGTGGAGGGTAAACGCGCCATTGCCCCGCGTGGCAAAGGTGCAGGAAGTCGTGAGCCTGCCGTAGGGCTGGGGGTGTCTTCGGCACGCTGGCGCGCCGAAGACAAACCGCGCCGACTTAGTCGTCGATGCGTCGGCCGGTATCCTGATCGAACCAGTGCAGCGCATGGCGGCTGTCCGGGCCCAATTGGATCTGCGCGCCCGGTGTAACACCGCGATTGGCGAGCAAATGCGTCGAGCAACGCACCACTAGTGACGACTGGCCACAGCGCGCGTGCAGCAATTGCTCGGACCCCAGCGTTTCCACCATTTCGACTTCGGCGGTGATGCCGGGCTGGTTGAGCACGATATGTTCGGGACGCAGGCCCAGGATCACCTTGCGGCCGCGTACGCGGGCCGGCACTTGTTCAGCGCCGATTTGCAAGGCAATACCGTCCTCGGTGGTGATGACGCCGTCTGCCGAGGTGACGACGTTGATCAGGTTCATCGGCGGCGAGCCAATGAAGCCAGCCACGAAGATCGAAGCGGGCTTTTCGAAGACTTCCATCGGGGTGCCGATCTGCTCGGGCACACCTTGGTTCATCACAATCATGCGATGAGCCAGCGTCATCGCTTCCACCTGATCATGGGTCACATACAGGCTGGTGGTGCCCAAGCGGCGATGCAGCTTCATGATTTCCAGACGCATGGCCACGCGCAGCTTGGCGTCCAGGTTCGATAGCGGTTCATCGAACAGAAACACCTTGGGCTCGCGCACAATGGCGCGGCCCATGGCCACGCGCTGACGCTGGCCGCCGGAGAGCTGGCGCGGCCGACGGTCGAGCAACTTTTCCAGTTCCAGGATCTTGGCCGCGGCCTCGACGCGCTGGCGGATCTCGTCTTGCGAGAACTTACGGATTTTCAAGCCATAAGCCATGTTGTCGAACACGCTCATGTGCGGATAAAGCGCATAGTTCTGAAACACCATGGCGATGTCGCGCTCGGCGGGTTCGAGTTGATTGACGACCTTGTCGTCGATCAGGATCTCGCCGCTGGTGACGGTCTCCAGGCCGGCGACCATGCGCATCAGCGTGGATTTGCCGCAGCCAGAGGGGCCGACGATAACGATGAATTCACCGTCTTTGACGTCCATATCAATGCCATGAATGACGGGGACGTTGCCGGCGTAGGTTTTCTTGACGTTGCGAAAGCTCAGGGTTGCCATGAGATGTATTCTGCGTAAGCGGCTGTCTGCTTGGGAGACAGCACGGTTATTTTTCGGTATCGACCAGACCTTTGACGAACCACTTCTGCATAAAGATCACGACCAGCACGGGCGGAATCATCGCGAGCAGCGCGGTAGCCATGGTGATGTTCCATTCCGTGACGCTGTCGCCGCCGCTGATCATGCGCTTGATGCCAATGACCACGGGGTACATGTCTTCTTTAGTGGTGATCAAGAGCGGCCAGAGATACTGGTTCCAGCCATAAATGAACTGGATCACGAAGAGCGCCGCGATGCTGGTGCGCGACAGGGGCAGCAGCACGTCGCGGAAGAATCGCAGCGGTCCGGCGCCATCGATGCGCGCAGCCTCGACCAGCTCGTCGGGCACCGTCAGGAAGAACTGACGGAACAGGAAGGTGGCCGTGGCCGATGCGATGAGCGGCAGTGTCAGGCCCGCGTAGCTGTCGAGCATGCCCAGGTCCGCGACGACTTTGTAGGTCGGCGCGATCCGGACTTCCACGGGCAGCATCAGCGTGACGAAGATCATCCAGAAAAAGAACATCCGCCCGGGAAAGCGGAAGTAGACCACCGCGAACGCGGATAAGAGCGAAATCGCGATTTTGCCGATCGAGATCGCCAGCGCCATGACGAGGCTGACGTAGAGCATATTGCCCACGCCGGCGTTGGTCAGTGCCCGGGTGTAGTTCTCGAGGAAGTGCGCGCCGGGCAGCAGCGACATGGGCGCGGAAGCGACCTCTTGGGCGGTTTGTGTGGAGGCGACAAACGTCACATACAGCGGAAAGGCCACCAATGCGACCCCGCAGATCAGAATGACGTGAGCGAAGATGTCTAGCCAGGGACGGCGTTCAACCATGATGCGTAGCCTTTTGGATCAGTACTGGACTTTGCGGTCGATATAACGGAACTGCACAACCGTGAGCGCGACGACGATGAACATCAGCACGACGGATTGCGCGGCGGAGGAGCCCAGGTCCAGGCCCTTGAACGCATCGCTATAGACCTTGTAGACCAGAATCGAGGTCGCGGTGCCCGGACCACCTTGGGTGGTGGTATCGATCACGGCAAAGGTATCGAAGAACGCGTAGATGACGTTGACAACGAGCAGGAAGAACGTCGTCGGCGACAGCAGCGGGAACACGATGGTCCAGAACCGGCGGGTGGGTGAAGCGCCATCGATCGCGGCGGCCTCGATCAGCGAGCGCGGGATCGATTGCAGGCCAGCCAGGAAGAACAGGAAGTTATACGAAATCTGTTTCCATACGGCCGCGATCAGCACCAGGATCATGGCTTGATTACCATCCAGGCGCGGGTTCCAGCTGACGCCTATCTCGGTCAAGGCTACCGCCAGAATCCCCACCGAGGGGGAAAACAGGAAGAGCCACAGCACGCCCACCACGGCGGGAGCCACGGCATACGGCCAGATCAGTAGCGTTTTATAGAGGCCCGCGCCACGGATGACACGATCGGCCATGACCGCCAGCAGAAGCGAAACCGCCAGGCCTACAAAAGCAACCAGCACCGAAAACACCGCAGTGACGCGGAAGGAATCCAGATAGGCCTCTTGCTGGAAGAGGTCAATAAAGTTGTCAAACCCCACGAACTCGCTGGACAGACCAAAAACATCTTGCAGTTGCGTGGATTGCCAGACAGCCTGGCCCGCGGGCCAGAAGAAGAACACCAGCGTGATGAATACCTGCGGGGCCAACAGCAGGTAAGGCAGGGACTTGTGACGGAAGACGACGCGTTTTTCCATGAGGCAAGACCCGGTTAAAAGGTTGAAAGGGCGCGCGCGGGCGCCGACAAAACGTTACGGAAAGGTGCGCGTAAAGGCATGGAGATCAAACAGGCTCGGCGTGAGGGGCCCCGGACTGGGCGGCGGTGTGCGGCACGCGGCGGCGGCAATGCAGCACCCGGAAGCGATCGAGCAGATGAAAGCTAAGGACAGAACATCCGGCGGTTTTCGCGAATCATCGGAAAACCGCCGGTCTAGGACTTACTTGGCGCTCTTCTCGAATTTCTCGAGGAGTTCGTTACCGCGCTTGACCATGGTCTTCAGGCCATCTTCGGCACTGGTCTTGCCGGAGACGATGCGTTCCATCTCTTGATCCTCGATCTCGCGGATCTGCGGCAGGAAGCCCAGGCGCAGGCCGCGCGAATTCGAGGTGGTTTCTACGTTGAGCTGTTCAACGGCGACTTCAGTGCCGGGGTTCTTGTCATAGAAGCCCGACTTCTTGGTCTCGTCGTAGGCGGCAATGGTCACCGGCACATAGCCGGTTTGCTGGTGCCAGCGCGCGGCGATTTCAGGCTTGGCCAGGAAGTGGAAGAACTCGGTCACGCCTTTATAGACTTCAGGCGATTTCTTGGCGAAGACCCACAGCGATGCGCCACCGATGATGGTGTTTTGCGGCGCACCCTTGACGTCGGCATAGTAGGGCAGGCTCGATACGCCGAATTCGAACTTGGCGTTCTTGGCGATGTTGGCGCGCATGCCGCTCGAGCCGGTGATCATCGCGCATTTGCCGCTGGTGAAAAGCGCATTGGGCTGGTCGCCACGGCCACCGTACATAAAGATCCCATCTTTGGCCATATTGGCCAGGTTCTCCAGGTGGCGCTTGTGCAACGGCGTATCGATAGCAAGCCGCGCACCGAGACCGCCGAAGCCATTGTCCTCGGTGGCGTACGGCACGTTATGCCAAGAGGAGAACGTTTCGAGCTGCGACCACGACGGCCAGGACGTCGTGTAGCCGCATTCCTGGCCAGCTTCCTTGAGCTTTTGACCAGCTTGAGCCAGCTCTTCCCAGGTCTTGGGCGGCTTTTCGGGGTCGAGACCCGCCTTTTTAAAGGCGTCCTTGTTGTAGTAGAAGACCACCGTCGAGCTGTTAAACGGCATGGAGATCAGCTTGCCGTCTTGCGACGAATAGTAGCCCGCCACCGCGCCGATGAAAGCCTTGGGATCGATCGGCTTGCCGGCTTCTTCGCTCATTTCCTGCACGGGTTTGACGGCGCCCTTGGCGTGCATCATCGTCGCCGTGCCGACCTCGAACACTTGCAGAATATCCGGCGCGTTTCCGGCCCGGAAGGCGGCGATACCGGCGTTCATGGATTCGCCGTAGTTGCCTTTATAGACGGCGTTGACGCGATAGTCGGGATTCGATTTGTTGAATTCCTCGACCAGCTCGTTAACGCGTTCGCCCAGGGCGCCTTCCATGGAGTGCCAGAACTGGATCTCGGTGGCGGCGTTGGCCGACGTGGGGGCAAACGCCGTGAAAATGGCGGCCAGGGTAAAAGCAAGACGTTGCTGTCTCATGTTTGGATTCTCCGGTTTGCGTGCGTAATAAGGGCCACGGTAATGGCCGCAGTGAACACGACACCTTATGTATGGCTTATGACAGAGGTGTGAACTTTTGCACCGACGGACTGCACTGTCAAATCACATTGACAACTGACGTTTTAACAGCACAGTTCGAACGAAAAGCGGTTAAGTAAAAACAATGCGTGAGTGGTTGTGACGGCTTATGTGTATCTTTACCGTTATGGTTGTTGATCGCGAGGCGAGTGTGCGGTGTCCGGCGGGCGCGCGATATTCCACATCAGCGCGCGGAACGGTGCGAGCATGGTGAGATTGACGACGAGCTTGATCGCAAGATCGCCGAGCATCCATGTCACCCACGGCGTGCCGGTGGCGGCGAAAGCCACGCTGAAAAACACCGCTGTATCAAGCAGCGCGCCGACCGTGCCCGACATCAGTGGCGCGAGCCACCAGCGTTTATCACGCAGGCGGTCGAACACACGGATGTCAGCAAGCTGCGCACAGATGTAGGCCAGCCCCGATGCCAGTGCAATACGCGGCGAAGCCACCCAGACGGAAACAAGTAGCGCCAGGGCAAAACCAACCCATGCCACGCGGCGCGCCGCATGCGGCCCGAAACGCCGGTTCAGTACGTCGGTGACGAGGAAGGCGACCGGATAGGAGAGGCCACCCCAGGTCAACCAGTCGTTGATCGGGAACTGAACCAGGATATTCGAGCCCACGACGATCAGGCCCATACAGAAGACCGCGACGGCGAAATGGCCGGCGGTCATGGGCTGAAAACGGTGGGGCATGCGTAGCGCGGGATCGGGCGATCGCTCAGTGCGAGGCTGAGCGGTTCGCATCATCATGACCTGCCGAACTCGTCAGCCAGCTCGCGCGATCGCTGTGCGGCGGCTTGCATCGCGTCACGCACCGTGTCGCGCAGATTGGCTTGATCGAATATCTGTAGCGCGGCCGCCGTCGTACCGCCTTTGGAAGTCACCCGCTCCCGTAGTACGGCAGGGGATTCCGTGGCCTGTTCGGCAAGGCGGGTGGCGCCGGCCAAGGTACCTAGCGCAAGCTGCTTGGCTTGCTCTTCGGTGAGGCCGACCGACAGGCCACCCGCGATAAGGGATTCCAAGAATAAAAACACATAAGCCGGGCCGCTGCCCGAGAGTGCGGTGACCGCATCCAGAGCGGCGTCGTCCGCGACCCAAACCACTTGTCCGACGCTAGCCAGCAGGCTTTCTGCGAGCTCGCGGCCTGCGGCGTCGACGCCCGGCATCGCGATCAGGCCAGTGACACCAGCGCCGACCAGGGCAGGGGTGTTCGGCATACAACGCACGAGGTTTTGCCACGGTGCGCCGGGTTCGCCCAGCCAGTTGGCCAAGGTATCGGCACGTATGCCAGCGGCGACGCTGATGATAAGCGTGTCTGGTTGCAGCCAGGGACGCGTGGCCGCGACGGCTTCACGCAGTTGCTGAGGCTTGACCGCATACAGCCAAACGTTACAGCGACGCAGCGTTTCGTCGGGTGCGCTCGCCGCGGTGCATCCTCGCTGACGCCAAGCTTCTTGAACGTCTGTGCTGGGATCCACAACATGAAGATTGCCAGCCGGGCAAATCTTTCCCGAAAGTCCGCTGGCCAACGCCGACGCCATGTTGCCGCCGCCGATAAATGCAATGGAGAGATGTTGATTCATGGCGCGATTGTAGCCCTGTGTGGCGAGGCTCGTCGCGCGGTTACATGTTCGTTCGCACAATTCGCGAATGCAAGCCTCGTGTAAGCAAGGAAAGGAATACTTGCGCCGCGTTTGTGCCTACCAAACCGAACAAAAGCGGTCATGGAAGCAAATTGAGGAAAACGTGCGCGCAGGTCTGCGCACGCGTTACCCGTGTGCTGCCTCAGCGGTTGAGAGCAGCTATCCCATCATTGGGGATTACACGCAGTGACAGGGTCACTGGCAGCTTCCAGAATACCGCCGACGTTCTACGTTTGCTCAAGAAGCCGGCAATGCGCGCGTTTGGCCATCGGATACCCTTCGACCGGATTTCAAAGCGCACAAAGCTGTCCATCCCTATAGCCGGAGAAATTTCAATGAAGCTTCTGCACCGCATTAATCCCATCGCCCTGGCTCTGGGCTCGATGTTGCTGGTCGGCGCGGCTCATGCCGCCGATACCATCAAGATCGGTATTCCCCAGCCCATGACTGGTCCCAATACTCAGTATGGGACGCAGATCCAAGCGGGCGCGCTGACTGCGATCGAGACGATCAATGCCCAAGGGGGTGTCAAGGGTAAAAAGCTCGAACCCATCCTGATTGATGACGGCTGCGAGCCCAAGCAGGCCGTGCCGGCCGCGAACCGAGTGGTGAACTCCGGTGCGAAGTTTGCCGTGGCGCACGCCTGCTCCGGCGTGACGGTGCCGGCCGTGAATGTCTATGAGCAAGAGGGCATTGTCGCGATCACCCCGGGCGCGACCTCGCCGCTGGTGACGGATACGACCAAGCCGCATTTCTTCTTCCGCACGATCGGGCGCGACGACCAGCAAGGACCGTTCGCCGCGAACTATATCGCCAAGACCTTGAAGCCCAAGAAAGTCGCGGTACTGCACGATAAGCAGACCTATGGCTCGGGCGTGGCCTCGCAGGTCAAGAACAGCCTGGAAAAAGAAGGCGTGAACGTGGCGCTGTACGAAGGCATCAACGTCGGCGACAGCGACTATTCGGCCGTGATTACGAAGCTGAAGTCCTCGGGCGTGGATCTGGTGTATTTCGGCGGCTATCACCCGGAACTGGGTCTGCTGCTGCGTCAGTCGCGCGAGCAGGGGCTGAACGTGCAGTTCATGGGCCCGGAAGGCACGGCTAACCAGGATCTGGTGGCGATCGCAGGCCCGGCCATCGAGGGTCTGCTGGTGACGCTGCCGGCCGACTTCACCAAGATGCCTGGCAACGAAGGCATTGTGAAGGCTTTCCACGACGCCAAGCGTGATCCGGATGGCGCATTCCAAATGCCCGCGTATGCGGCCGTGCAAATCCTGGCCAAGAGCATCGATGCGGTGGGCGAAGACCCCGCCAAGGTGGCCGACTACATGCACAGCAATACGTTCGACACCGGTATCGGCAAAGTCGAGTACGACGCCAAGGGCGACTTGAAGGACTTCGAGTTCGCCGTTTTCAAATGGGACAAGGACGGTAAGAAAACCCAGCTGTAAACAAGCGATGCCCCGATCTACCGGTCGGGGCCAGCACGTACGCCCAGGTTTCCGGCTCCGGGTTGTTGTTACCGGGGCCGGTGCTATTTGGAGCATAGGTAAATCTCATGTCTGACCTTATCCCTCAATTGACCCAGCAGATCTTTAACGGTCTGTCGTTGGGTGCGATTTACGCGTTGATTGCCATTGGCTACACAATGGTCTACGGCATCATCGGAATGATTAACTTTGCCCACGGCGAGATCTACATGATCGGCGCTTATGTGGGGCTGGTGACCTTGACGGCCATCGGCACAGGTAGTGGCATGCCGCTGCCCTTTGTCGTGGCCGCGATGCTGGTCGTGGCGATTCTTGTGACAGGGGTGTATGGCTTTAGTGTCGAGCGCGTGGCGTATCGGCCGGTGCGAGGCAGCCAGAGGCTGGTCGCGCTGATCTCGGCCATCGGGATGTCAATCTTTTTGCAGAACTGGGTGGCCCTGGGGCAAGGTGCGCGTGATATGGCCGTGCCGTCCTTGATCTCGGGCTCGGTGCAGTTTCACATGGGTTCGGATTTCGATGTGACGCTGCCGTATTCGCGCATCATGATCATTGTGGTGACCGTGCTGCTGATGGTGGCGTTGTCATTGTTCATCAAGTATTCGCGCATGGGCCGGGCGTCGCGCGCGTGCTCGCAGGATATGCACATGGCGAATCTGCTCGGTATCGATACGAACCGGGTGATCTCGTTTACCTTTGTGCTCGGTGCGATGCTGGCGGCCGTGGGCGGCGTGCTGATCGCCATCACGGTGGGCAAGCTCAATCCGTTTATCGGCTTTATCGCGGGCATCAAGGCGTTTACGGCAGCGGTGCTGGGCGGTATCGGCAGCATACCGGGCGCGATGCTGGGTGGCGTGCTGCTGGGCCTGGCGGAGACGTTGGCGGCGGCGTACATCTCGTCGCAATACAAGGATATTGTGGCCTTTTCGCTGCTGGTGTTGATTCTGCTGTTCCGTCCGACCGGGCTGCTCGGCAAACCTGAAGTGGAGAAAGTGTAATGGCCGCGAGTAATGTGAAAGGCGCCGTCATTGCAGCCGTGCTGACGGCGATCATTGTGATGCCGGTGTTTGGCGTGCAGTTGTTGCGTCAAGGCGCGACGACGTATCTGGAGCCGCGCTGGGATCTGGTGGCCTGGTCGGCGGCCGTGGTGTTTGTATTTCAGCTGGTGCGGCCGTGGTTGGCGATACCGTTTCGTCGACTCAAGACCAGTGTGCCGGAACTGCCCGCCGCGCCTACGAAGGGGCGCAAGTGGGTGGTTGTGCTGCTGGTCGCGGCCGCGATCATCTGGCCGTTCTTCGCGGGACGTAGCACGGTCGATATCGCAACGCTGGTGTTGATCTATGTGATGCTGGGCCTGGGGCTGAATATCGTGGTGGGCTTTGCGGGTCTGCTGGATTTGGGCTTCGTGGGCTTTTATGCGGTGGGTGCCTATACCTATGCCTTGTTGTATCACTGGGCGGGTTGGGGGTTCTGGGAGGCCTTGCCGTTCTCGGGCTTGATGGCGGCGATATTTGGTTTCCTGCTCGGCTTTCCGGTGCTGCGTCTGCGTGGGGATTATCTGGCAATCGTGACGCTGGGGTTCGGGGAGATCATCCGTTTGCTGCTGATCAACTTGAACACCTTTACGGGTGGCCCGGACGGTATCTCGGGTATTCCAAAGCCCACCGTGTTCGGCTATGAGATGACGCGTCGTCCTAGTCAGGAGGGCACGGAGACGTTCCATCAATTGATGGGTTGGACGTTCGATAACCAACACATGGTCAACTACCTGTATCTGATGGCATTGGCCTTGGCGTTGATCACGTTGTTCGTGTCGTCGCGGTTGATTCGTATGCCGGTGGGGCGTGCCTGGGAAGCTTTGCGCGAGGACGAGATCGCGTGCCGTTCGTTGGGGCTGAATCCCACGCGCATCAAGTTGTCGGCGTTCACGCTGGGCGCGATGTTCGCGGGCTTTGGCGGGGCGTTTTTTGCCGCGCGTCAGGGCATGGTGAACCCGGAGTCCTTTACGTTTATCGAGTCGGCGCTGATCCTGGCCATCGTGGTGCTGGGCGGCATGGGCTCGCAGGTGGGCGTGATTCTGGCGGCGATTTTGTTAACAGTGCTGCCTGAGGTGGCGCGTGAATTCGCCGAATATCGCATGCTGATGTTTGGTCTGGTGATGGTGTTGATGATGATGTGGCGTCCGCAAGGGTTGTTGCCCATGAAGCGTCCCCATGTGGAGCTGAAGCCATGAGCGAAACGTTGTTGAAGGTGTCGGGCCTGACCATGCGGTTCGGCGGTTTGTTGGCTGTCGATAGCGTGGCGTTCGAAGTCAAGCGCGATGAGGTGTTTGCGATCATCGGGCCGAACGGGGCGGGGAAGACGACCGTGTTTAACTGCGTCGGTGGGTTTTATAAGCCCACGGGTGGCGAGATCGTCATGGACGGGCAGTCCATCACGGGGTTGCCTAGCCATAAGGTGGCGCAGCATGGGTTGGTGCGGACTTTTCAGAACGTGCGGTTGTTCAAGCAACTCACCGTCTTGGAAAATCTGCTGGTGGCCCAGCATACGCAGGTGGAATCGCGCCTGTTGCCGGGGTTGTTGAAGCTGAAGTCTTATCGCCAGTCGGAGGCGGAGGCGTTGCAACGGGCGGCGCAATGGCTGGATTTCATGGGGCTGCGCGAGTATGCCAATCGTGAGGCGGGGAATCTGGCTTATGGGCATCAACGGCGCTTGGAGATCGCGCGGTGCATGATCACGAAGCCGCGTCTATTGATGCTGGATGAGCCGGCGGCGGGGTTGAATCCTCAGGAGAAGCGCGATTTGCAGGGGCTGATTGATCAGCTGCGGCGGGAGTTTGGCGTGGCGGTGTTGTTGATTGAGCACGATATGAGCCTGATCATGGGGATTTCGGATCGCATCCTGGTGATGGAGCATGGCAAGCCGATCATGACCGGGACGCCGGAACAGGTGCGTAGTGATGAGCGCGTGATTAAGGCGTACCTGGGGGAAGAATGATGCTGAAGCTGGACAATATTCATACCTATTACGGTGCGATTCAGGCGCTTAATGGCGTGTCGGTCGAGGTCAATCAAGGCGAGATCGTGACGCTGATTGGGGCGAACGGCGCGGGTAAGACGACGCTGTTGATGACGGTTTGCGGCAATCCGCGAGCGAAGTCGGGGACGATCACGTTCATGGGCGAGGACATCACGCACGTGGACACGCATCACATCATGCGTAGTGGGATTGCGATTTCGCCGGAAGGGCGTCGGGTGTTTAAGGATCTGACGGTGGCGGAGAATCTGATGATGGGGGGCTTTTTTAGCGACCGTCAGCAGATTGAGGCGGGGCTTGAGCATGTCTACAAGCTGTTTCCGCGGCTTAAGGAGCGGGCGGCGCAGCGGGCAGGCACGATGTCGGGGGGCGAGCAGCAGATGCTGGCGATCGGGCGGGCGTTGATGACGCGGCCTAAGCTGTTGTTGCTGGATGAGCCTACGCTGGGGTTGGCGCCGCTGATCATTGCGCAGATCTTTGAGATTATCCGGCAGATCCGGGAGGAAGGGGTGACGGTGTTCCTGGTCGAGCAGAACGCGAATAAGGCGTTGCAGGTGGCGGATCGGGGGTATGTGTTGGAGAACGGGCGGGTGGTGTTGCAGGATACGGGGGCTAACTTGCTTGTTAATGCGGATGTTAGGAAGGCTTATTTGGGGGCTTGAGAGGGTCTGCTGAGGCGCGCGGCCTGAACGGGAAGAGGCGCATTGTCAGGGGCTCGCTTTTGCGTTGCCCCTTTTTTGCGTCTGGTTTGGGCGATTAGGTTTAGATTGTTGCTCTTTGCTCTTTGCTCTTAGCTCTTAGCTCTCTGTTCTCTGGAACTGAGGCTTTACAGGCCTTCGGCTTTTAGAGCGGCTTGTACGGCTGGGTCGGCTTCCATGCGGGTGGCGAACTGGGATAGGTTGTCCATGCCGGATAGGTCGATGTTTTTGGCTTTGGCCCAGCGTAGGACGACGAATAGGTACGGGTCGGCTAGGGATGGTTTGGCGCCAGCCAGGTAGGGTTTGTCGGCTAGCTGTTTGTCTAGGATGCCGAAGAGGTTGCGCAGCATGCCGGCGGCGGAGTTGCGTAGGGCCTCCTGCGCGGATTCGTCGGGGACGTATCGCGGTGCGCCGAAAATCAACGAGAAGGTTTTGTGCAGGTCGGAGTTGATGAATCCGAGCCAGCGACGGACTTCGGCGCGCGAGGCGGCGCTGCCGTCGCCAAGCAGATTGAGTTCGGGGGCTTTTTCGGCCAGGTACTCCAGGATCGCGGCGTTTTGCGTGAGCGTCAGGCCGTCATCGGTGAGCGCGGGAACGGCGCCCAGCGGGTTGATTTTCAAGAATTCGGGTTGCTTGAGCGCGTCGCGGGCCACGGCTTCGGCTTCGTAGGGCTTGCCGATCCATTCCAGCACGATGTGCGTGGCCAGGGAGCAGGCGCCGGGCATGTAGTAGAGTTTCATTATTGCTTGGTCTCCATAACAATAAACAGGCAGGTGTTTATATCAACTGGTTATGGTACGCCGGTTTGCGGGGTGTGCGTACTGGGAGCTTGCATGCGACAACTAGGGTTAAAAGTTAGGGCGTTGCCGTTGGTCGTGGCGCTGGGTACTGCGATGGGATTCGGCGCGGCCGGGGCCGTGGCTCAGGCGGCGGATAAGGTTACCGGGGCGAGGTCTGCTGATGCGGATGCGGTCGCTTTGCAAGCTCCGCCTATGCAAGCGGGGGCCTTTAGCGAAGGCCGCGCAAAGGTCGATAAGATCGCTGATGGATTGGAGCACCCGTGGTCGCTTGCCTTTTTGCCTGATGGCGACATGCTGATTACTGAGCGGCCGGGGCGCTTGCGCAGAGTCGATGCTCAGGGGCGGGTGTCTGCGCCTATACGTGGTGTGCCTGAGGTGTTCGCGCAGGGGCAGGGGGGATTGTTGGATGTGGTGTTGTCACCGGGGTTCGCGCAGGATCGGCGGGTTTATTTGTCGTATGCGGAACGGGGTGGCGATGGAAAGGCCGGGACTGCGGTAGGTGTTGGGCGCTTGTCCGAGGATGGGCAGGGGCTTGAAGATTTCAGGGTGATTTTCCGGCAGGAGCCGAAGCTCTCGACGGGGAATCACTTTGGTGGGCGGATGGTTTTTGACCGTCAGGGTGATTTGTTTATCGCCCTGGGGGAAAACAATCAACGACCGACTTCGCAGGATCTGGATAAGCTGCAAGGCAAGATCGTGCGGGTCGGTGCGGATGGCTCGCTGCCTGGGGACAATCCGTTTGTGGGCGAGGGTAACGCGCGGCCGGAGATCTGGACGTATGGGATGCGCAATCCTCAAGGACTGGCTCTGAATCCTTGGACGGGTGAACTCTGGGAACACGAGCATGGGCCGCGCGGTGGGGATGAGGTGAACATCATCTACCCGGGGCGCAACTATGGTTGGCCGCTGGCGACGTATGGGATTAATTATTCCGGTTTGCCGATTCCAGAGGCCAAGGGCGATACGCTCAAAGGTGGGCAAGGGCCGCTGTATTGGTGGAAGAAATCTCCGGCGATCAGCGGCATGGCGTTCTATGACAGCGATGCATACCCACAGTGGAAGGATTCGCTGTTCATTGGAGCGTTAGCGGCTCAGGTGTTGATTCGACTCTCGCTGGAAAACGGCAAAGTCGTGAGCGAGGAGCGGTTGTTGTCGGATCTGAACGCCCGTATTCGCGATGTACGGCTGGGACCCGATGGGGCGATTTATGTGTTGACGGATGAGGGTAACGGCAGGCTGCTGCGCGTGACCCCCGAGTGAGAGTGGGCGACGACGCGCGATCACGCGGCGCGCCAGGCTGTCCACGCTACCCATGCCCAGGCCACCAAAAACGCCACGCCGCCGATAGGCGTGATGGCGCCGAGCCAACGGATTCCTGTCACGGCCAGCAGATATAGGCTGCCGCTAAACAGGATAATGCCTGCAAACATGATCAGCCCGGCAGTGCTCATGCCGGCGCCGTATCTGGCGGCGAGTAGCGCGATGATGAAAAGGCCCAAGGCATGTACCAGGTGATAAAGCACGCCTGTTTGCCATACGGCCAGCATGTCGCTGGTGAGGGATTGCTTCAGGCCGTGGGCGCCGAAAGCGCCGGCGCCTACGGCGGCGATCATGTTCAAAGCAGCCAGCACGATGAGGTGGCGGTCGGTCATGGGGGTCCTCATGGCAGATTCATGGAAAGTGGCATTATCCCAGTACTGCGGGGCTTGCTGGCGCTACACTCCTAGAACAAGTAACATCCGTATCCCTTCACGGCCCTGCGCCGAGTCACGTCGTATTTCTCCGGACCCCATGCACTTTAAAGACCAGCTCTTCTTAGCCAGCCAATACCTTGCACCTCATCATTTAGTGTCAAGGTTAATGGGTTTGGCTGCAGATTGCCGCACGCCAGCGGTGAAGAACTGGATGATCTCGCGTTTTGTGCGCCGCTATGGGGTAAATATGACCGAGGCGCTGCTCGAGGACCCGCTGGCGTACCCGACGTTCAATCAGTTTTTTACACGCGCGTTGAAGGCCGATGCACGCCCGTTGGATACGGAACCGCAAGGCATTCTGTGTCCCGCGGATGGGGCGATCAGCCAGTTGGGTCGTATCGAGCAGGGTCGTGTGTTCCAGGCCAAAGGGCATTCATATGGCCTGACGGCATTGCTGGGTGGGGATGCGCATCGCGCGGACCCCTTCGTCGATGGCGAATTCGCGACGGTGTATTTGTCGCCGCGCGATTATCACCGTGTGCACATGCCGTGCGCGGGGACGTTGCGCGAGATGGTGCATGTGCCGGGGCGGTTGTTTTCGGTCAATCCGTTGACGGCCACGCATGTGCCCGAGCTGTTCGCGCGTAACGAACGCGTGGTGTGTATCTTCGATACCGAATTTGGCCCGATGGCGTTGGTGCTGGTGGGGGCGATGATTGTCGCGTCCATCGAGACGGTTTGGGCGGGCCTGGTCACGCCGCACAAGCGGCAAGTACGTTCGACGCGCTATGACGCGGCCTCGCGCGCGCCGATCCATCTGGAAAAGGGCGCGGAAATGGGCCGGTTCCTGTTGGGGTCGACCGTGATCGTGCTGTTTGGGCCGGATCGCGTGCGCTGGACGGATACGCCTTCCGTGCGTGGGCCGGTGCGTATGGGCGAGTTGATGGCGCTGCCGGCTTAGGGACAGCGCCGATTACCGCAGTCGGTCACCAAGGAAAATCGATCAAGTCGCCGTAGAGCGCGCGCAGTTTTGCCTTGACCTCGGGCGACTGTTGATAGATCTGGATGAATTCGAGCAGGCGCGGATCCCGCGCATGGTCGGGGGTCGTCACCCAGCGGATGGCGTACCGGCGCACGTTTTCCGGGTCGGTATTGTCAAACGCCAGACCGTCTTTTTCATCGATGCCCGCATGCTTGGCAAAGGTGGTGTAGGTGATGGAGGCGGTCACGTCGTCAAAGGTGCGCGCCGATTGGGAGCCCTCGACCTGGATGAGTTTGATGTTTCTGGGGTTGGCGACGATGTCTTGGATCGATGCACGGTGATCGGCGCCGTCGCGCAGCTGGATCAAGCCCATCGCGTTGAGCAGGAGTAACGCCCGGCCCGCGTTGACCGGGTCGTTAGGAATCGCAACGGTCGCGCCATCAGGGATGGCGTCACCCCGCTTGAGCTTTTTCGAAAACAGCCCAATCGTCGTGGAATAGCCGTACGCAATGGGCTGCAGCCGTGTGCCGCGGCTTTGGTTAAAGAGCTGCAAAAAGGGCTCGTGCTGGAAGAAATTCGCATCTAGCGCGCCCTCGGCCACGCCGGTATTGGGCATCACCCAGTCGCTGAATTCCACCAGCTCGACCTTCAATCCCCGCTTTGCGGCTTCGGCGATGGCGATCTCGGTAGCCTGATTGGCCACGCTGGGGATCACACCGATACGCAAAGGCTTGTCCTGGGCCGCATGCGCGGCGCCGGGCAAGACAGCGGCGAGCGTGAGCAGGGTCATCACGCCGGCCAGAGACAGTTTCAGAAGACGGTTCATCGCGATCGTTCCACCCGTGGCAAAGGCAAAACCACCATTGTGCCGCAGGTGGACGCCGAGCAGGCGAGGATCCCTCGCGCGAACTCAGGTTTTATCGTTGGCCAACAGCGCCACCAGATGCGGTAGCGTGGTGTTGGGGGCGGCTTCCTTGGCGCCGCGCTTGAACAGCTGCTCGATGCCGTCCGCGGCGATGTGGGTCGCACCGGTTTCCTCGGCCATGGTGGTGTAGTAGCCCAGGTCTTTATGCGCATTCGATAGCGAGAAGCGCAAGCCCGAATCGTCGCCTGATTGGATGAAAGGACGCAGGCGTTCGAGCGCAACACCGCCGCCACCGCCGTTGGCGAGCACGTCGACCAGCACCGAGGCGTCAATGCCGGCGCGCTGCGCGCAGGCGGCCGCCTCGGCGATGACGGCCGCGCATCCGAGCGAGACGTAGTTGTGCAGCAGCTTCATGCGGTGTCCGGAGCCGATGGGGCCGACGTAGGTGATGTTTTCGGCGTAGCAGCGTAGCAGCGGCTGGCAGCGCTCGAACAGTTCGCGTTCGCCACCCACGAGCAGATTCAGCCGGCCCTCGGCGGCCTCTTTAGGCGTACGCGTCATGGGGGCATCGAGAAACTGGCCCCCGGCCTCGGTGACGGCCTGGGCGATGCGCACGGTCGACGATGGAATTGCCGTGGAGCAGTCGATGACGACGGTGCCGGGGCGTAGCCCTTGCAACAGGCCATTGGGGCTAAATAGCACGTCTTCGACCTGCGGCGTGCCGGTCACGCAGAGGATGATGATATTGGCCTGACGCGCCACTTGGGCGGGGCTGGCAACTTTCGCGGCGCCTGCGGCGAGCAGGCTGTCCACGGGCTGGTTGCCCGGGTGGTCGAGCAACACAAGCGGATAGCCGTGTTTGACGATGTTGCTGGCAATGCCGTGGCCCATGAGGCCAACGCCAATCATGCCAATAGTGTCTTTCCCGATAGTCATCTGTTCAGTTTCGCTAAGAAAGCCTCCGTGCCTCGCCTCGGGGCCCTGATGGGGGCCCGAGACGGCACGGCGGCGGATGTTGGGTGGCAAGACCTGCTCGCGGCGCCGCTAGGGTAACCACGGTTTAGTGATCATACAAGTTACCGAATTTTAAGTTTTTTGTAAGTATTCGGCTGAAAGGCGTTCAGGTTTCTGTAAGAAATGCTAAAACAGCGGCTTCGGTATTTCGTTTATACGGAGATTGCATGCTCGAGTTTTTGCAGACCCTTAGCTGGGCCGCGGTATTTCAGATCATTCTTATCGACATCCTGCTTGGTGGGGACAATGCCGTGGTCATCGCATTGGCCTGCCGGAACCTGCCGGCCAAGCAGCGCATGCAGGGGATTCTCTGGGGCACGGCGGGCGCCATCGGCCTGCGCGTGTTGCTGATTGCGTTTGCGCTGACGCTGTTGACCATCCCCTATCTCAAGATCGTGGGGGCGTTGTTGCTGTTGTGGGTGGGCGTGAAGCTGCTCATTCCCGAGGAAGACGCGCATGGCAACATCAAGGGCGCGGTATCGATATGGTCCGCGGTAAAGACCATCATCGTGGCCGACTTTGTCATGAGCCTGGATAACGTGATCGCGATTGCGGGCGCTGCGCAGATGGCGGATCCCTCGCATCAGATCGGCTTGGTGATTTTCGGCCTGGTGGTGAGCGTGCCCATCATTATCTGGGGTAGTACGTTGGTGCTGAAGCTGATCGACCGTTTCCCGCTGGTGGTCACGTTTGGCGCTGCGTTGCTGGGCTGGATCGCCGGTGGCATGCTCGTGACCGATGTCGTCGTGGTTGAGCATTTCGGCGAGGTGTCGGGTACGGTGAAGATCGCGGCTGAAATCATCGGCGCGCTGCTGGTGGTGGGTTTGGGTCGCATGATCGCTGCTCGCCGCAAGCCGGCCGCGGCGTCGCAAGAGGTCGTGCGTCAAGGCTGATTGGCACAACGCAACGACTAAGCTGACGCGCGCGGATTCGCACAGTGCGCGTCAGCTTTCATTCCCTGGCCTGTGCCCATGTAATGTGGTGTGCGCATCGCGTGTTATTGCGGTTAAGATGCACGCGACTGCCGGAGGCCAGCATGGGAAAGCGTAGCGGCTACGCCATTCTGGACCATCAAGGGGTCTCGGTTTGTTCCGAGGCCCTTTTTGCTACCTGCAAGGCAGAAGCGTCTTGGCCGTGCCTCATGCAGTGCCTTTTCGACACGGCCGGGTATTCAAGAACGTGCACCTTTACCTAGTAGGCGGTTGTCGCAGCATGCAGGAATATTCATCGGAAGTGCTGGAAAACGCGGATGCGGAATTGGCCCGGCTGGACGCCAGCGCGCGCCATCATGCCGTCCGGATGGATGGTCGAACGTTCGTATGGCGCGAGTGGGGCAGTGGGCCCGCGCTTGTGTTGATTCACGGCGGACATGGCTCATGGATGCATTGGGCAAAGAACGTCGAACCGCTGGCGCGGCACTTTCGCGTGCTCGCGCCGAATATGGCGGGGTTCGACGATTCCGACGATTTCGATTGCGCACCCCATGATCCGATGCGGTGGGAACGCCTGCTGGATAGCTTGAAAATGGGCGTGGAGCAGCTGGTGGGAGATGCGCCGCTCGGGCTGGTGGGCTTTTCTTTCGGGGGCGTGGTCGCCGGGACGCTCGCGCCGCGGCTGCCGCATTTGCAGCGGCTGGTGTTGCTGGGTAGCGGCGGTCATGGCACGGCGCGGCGTGAAAAGGAGCGGCTGTTGGATTGGCGCGCGGTGACCGGCCGCGAACGCCAGGAAGCGCTGGCGCAGAATCTGGGCGTGTTTATGTTGTCCTCGCGCGAGGCCATCGATCCGTTGGCGCTGCGTATCCATACGCGGTCTTGCGAGCGCACGCGTTTTCGCAGTAAAGCGATTTCGCGCGATCAACGCTTAGCCAAGGCAATGCAGAGCTTGAATGTGCCGGTCCTGTTGGTATGGGGCGAGGAGGACGTCACGGCCGAGCCTGCGCAAGCTGCCTCTGCCCTGATCCAAGGACATCCAGACAGGCAATGGCACAGTGTGCCGCGCGCAGGCCATTGGGTGCAATATGAAAAGGCCGATGAGATCAATGCGTGCCTGATCGACTGGTTTCGGCAGTCTTAGACGGCAAGAGGGTGACGTGGGCGTGGGTGCCCGCGATCCCCGCATAACTTCATATCAAGTAAGTATTTTTCAGATGCTGGGCGGGCAGACAGAATGACCGGGTTCATTCAAATGGAAGCCACGCCTCACCATGAGCATCCTGACCCTGGCCGGCAGTCCTTCGCAGCACTCGCGTTCCACGGCCTTATTACGTTATGCCGCGATGCGTCTCGCGGCTCGCGGACTAAACAGCGACGAGCTTGGCCTGCGGGATCTGCCCGCAATTGATCTGATCGAAGGTCATTTCGACGGATCCGCAGCGCGTGCGTTGCGCGCGCGTGTAGCTGGCGCGCAAGCGCTCATCATCGCCACGCCTGTCTATAAGGCTTCGTTCGCAGGCGGACTGAAAGCCATCCTGGATTTACTCGACCAAAAGGCCCTGACTGACAAGATCGTGTTGCCTGTCGCCACTGGCGGCAGCACCGCGCACTTGTTGGCGCTCGAATACAGCTTAAAGCCGGTTCTTTCTGCTTTGGGTGCACGTCACATTCTGGCTGGCGTGTATGCCACGGATCGACAGGTTTGGATGGGCGAGGTCGAGGTCCGCATCGACGCAGACGTACGCGAACGCTTGGATGCAGCGGTCGAAAGTTTGGTGCGCCATCTTTATGCGACGCCGCTCTCACAAGGCTACGACTTGGGTTATCTGGCACTTAACGCACGGTTCAGCGTGTGATGCCATCCGCATTTCTATCAGGAGCACCCGTATGACCATTCCCTCCATCAACGCCCGCAATCAGTTCCGTGGCCGGATCAAAGAGATCATTCTTGGACCGGTGGTTTCCGAAGTCGATGTGGACACACCAGCGGGCATAGTGACCTCGGTAATCACAACGCGGTCGGTGAAAGAACTGGATCTACAAGTCGGCACAGAGGTGCTGGCGTTCGTAAAGGCTACCGAAGTTTCGGTGGCAAAACTCTAGACGTGGAGCCGTCGCATGAGCATCGAACTGAACTGGTATCTGCCGTCGCACGGCGATTTTCATGGTCTCGCGAATAATCAGGTAGGGAGTTCGCGGACCTTTGCGCGCACGAACCGTCCGGCCTATCTGTCGGACGTGGCCCGCGCTATCGAGTATGCAGGGTTTAATGCGATTTTGATTCCTACCGGTCCCAGTTGTCATGATGCGTGGGTGGTGGCTGCGGCGTTGTCTCGCGCGACCACTCGGTTGAAGTTTCTCGTCGCGTTTCGGCCGGGGTTCGTGTTGCCGGCGGTGGCAGCGCAGACCGCACAGTCATTGCAGCGTATCACTGGAGGGCGACTGTTGCTCAACGTAGTCACGGGGGGAAGCTCGACCGAGCAACGCGGATATGGTGATTTTCTGGATCATGCACAACGCTATGCGCGCACGGACGAGTTCCTCGACATCGTGCGTCGCCTGTGGTCGGGAGAGCAATTTTCTTATGACGGCGACTACTATCGCCTGCGCAATGCGCGCCTTCGGCGCGTTGAGCAATCAGCCCCACCGATTTATTTCGGGGGTGCCTCTGCGTCAGCCGAAGCCGTCGCGGCACGTCATAGCGACACGTATCTCGTCTGGGGCGAAACGCCAGACATGGTGCGTGAACGTATCGCGCGAGCCGACGCATTGGCGGGCGCGCATGGGCGTCGTCTGCGCTATGGCTATCGCGTCCACGTTATCGCGCGCGATACCGAGGAGCAGGCCTGGGCCGAAGCCGACCGGCTGCTGCGTGAGGTGCCGAAGGCGGACATTGAGAAAGCTCGACAGCAATTCGCGCTCAGCGAATCCACGGGGCAGGCGCGCATGACTAGCCTGCACGCCGGCAGGACGATCAACACCGTGCGCGATCTGGAAGTCTCGCCCAATTTGTGGGCGGGTGTGGGATTGGTGCGAGGTGGCGCGGGCACCGCTTTAGTCGGCAGTCACGAGCAGGTGGCTGAACGCATTCAGGAACTGCATGAACTGGGCGTGGATAGCTTCATCTTTTCCGGCTACCCCAATCTGGAAGAGGCGCTGCGTGTTGGCGAAGAGGTCTTGCCTTTGCTGAACCAGGCGAATTCGGCCAACTCAGCGGCGCTGCGCGCGGTCGGCGCCTGAGATTTCACTGTTTCCCACCGGAGGATTCGCTTATGACGGTTGAATTTAATTGGTTTTTGCCGACCAGCGGCGATGGACGTCATCTGAAGGACAACACCAGTATTGCGGGCGTGAGGGATCACGCGCGTCGCGAACCCACGCCGGATTATCTCGTGCAGATAGCGCGCGCGGCAGAAGCAGTGGGGTTCCATGCTGCATTGATTCCGACGGGTGCGGCGTGTGAAGATGGGTGGTTGACGGCTGCAGCATTGGCGCAAGAGACACAATGGTTAAAATTTCTTGTGGCGTTTCGGCCTGGGCTGGAGTTGCCGGCCTACGCTGCTCAGAAAGTCGCGAGCTTGCAGGAATTCACGGCGGGTCGTGTGTTGCTAAACGTGGTCACCGGTGGCGACCAGGACCAGCAAGAGGCCTACGGGGATTTTCTGGATCACGATACGCGTTACGCGCGCACGGCGGAATTTCTGAATGTCGCGCATCGCGCGTGGCAAGGGCCGGGACAGCATTATGACGGGCAGTATTTTCGGCTCGAAAATGGTGGGTTGCGTGAGCCCTTGAACGTCACGCCGGCGGTGTACTTTGGCGGGGCATCTGCGGCGGCTGAACAGGTCGCGGCGCAGCATGCCGATGTGTATCTCTTGTGGGGCGAGACGCCTGAGATGGTGCGCGAGCGTTTGGCGCGCATGCAAGCATTGGCAAAGGCGCACGGGCGCAGCCTGCGTTACGGTATTCGTTTACATATTATTGCCCGCCCTACGGATGGCGAGGCATGGGCAGAGGCTGACCGACTGTGGCGCGCATTGACGCCGCAGACAATCGAACGCGCGCGCACGGCATTGAGTGCCAGCCAGTCCGTGGGTCAGGCGCGCATGCTGGGTTTGAACGCAGGCAAGACCGTACAGCAGGTTCGGGATTTGGAAATCGCGCCGAATCTTTGGGCGGGTGTCGGCCTGGTCAGGGGCGGTGCGGGCACGGCGCTCGTAGGCAGCTATCAACAGGTGGCGGACCGCCTGAGCGAATACCGGGATTTGGGGATCGATACGTTCATCCTGTCGGGCTATCCAAATCTGGAAGAAGCGTGGCGCGTGGGCGAAAACGTAATCGGTCGCGTGCACTGAGCAGCAAGTGCCGAAAAGCTGGCTCGAGGCTAAAGGCCATTGCGTCAATGACGCAATGGCCTTTAGCGCAAACCGTCATCGGTGGCAGTCATGCAGGCAGTGCATGCGCTTGCGGCACTGGGATCTCCATGGGATCGTCGCTTTCTACCCCCAGACTCGCGAGTAAGTAGGCGCGCAGTTCCGCCGCGCGGGTTTCGCGCGCGGGATGACTATCGGGCAGGTCCACATAGAGATCGACCACCAAACGGCCCTGATCTAACACCAGAATACGCTGGGCCAGATGAATGGCTTCATCGACGTCGTGAGTCACCATCAACACCGCAGGACGATGTCGTTCGCACAGGCGGCGCAGAAGGGTATGCATACGCAGGCGCGTCAACGCATCCAGGGCGCCGAACGGTTCATCGGCGAGAAGCAGTTGTGGATCACGCGCGAGGGCACGGGCGAGGGCGACGCGTTGCTGCTCTCCGCCCGACAGTTCTCCAGGCCAGGATTTCTCGCGACCGCCCAGCCCGACTTCGGTCAAGATATCGGTGGCGCGCTTGACCGGGTCAGGGACGCTTAGGCCGAAAGTGACGTTGTCGATCAGCGACTTCCAGGGCAGCAGGCGTGCGTCTTGAAACACAACCGAAAGCCGTTGTGGCACGCGCAGGCGAGTGGCCGTGAAACCGTCCGGGTCTAGTCCGGCCAGCGCGCGCAGGAATGTGCTCTTGCCCGAGCCGCTGCGGCCGAGGAATGCGACGAACTGGCCGTCTGGGATATCCAGATCCACACCATCAAGCACGCTGCGTCGACCGAACCTGCGCGTGAGGCCGCGTATCGACACGACCGCATCGGATGTAAGAGAGCTTAGTTGTCGATCGTTTTTCGCCATTTAAATACCTTTTTCTGTAGCAGTCGCACCAGCGCGTCGGAGCTCAGGCCCAGCAGGGCGTACAGCGCCAAGCACACGATGATGATCTCGGTTTGGCCATAGGTGCGGGCAAGCTCGATCATGTAGCCGATCCCGCTGGTCGAATTCACCTGTTCGACGACAACGAGCGCCAGCCAGGAATACGTCACCGCGAACCGAAGTCCCAGCAAGAAGCCCGGCAATGCACCTGGGATGATGACGTGGCGGATGAACTGCCATCGTGTGACATCCAGGGTCTGCGCAAGCTCGAGGTAACGATTGTCGATGCCGCGCAGGCAATCGTGCGTCTGGATATAAATCGGCACGAAAACAATCAAGGCAATTGCCGTGACCTTCATCCCTTCGCCGATCCCGAGCCAGAGCATGAGCAAGGGCACGAGCGCGAGGCTCGGAATGGCGCGCTTGATCTGGACAGGGCCGTCGATAAGGTATTCAGCAACGCGGCTCAAGCCCGCGACGACGCCTAGCGCCCCGCCAGTGAGTACGCCCCAGAAGAGCCCCTGTACCGCGCGCCAAAGCGAGGTTTCAAAGTTGCTCCACAGCCGCCCGGAGGTGATGAGATCAGTGGCGGTAGTGACCACGACCCAGGGCGGCGACAAGGTGCGATGATCGATCAGACCAATGTAGGAGCCGAACGCCCATAACGCCAACAACAGCAGCGGGCCAATTGTCGGGCCGTAGCGCCAATGTCTGCCCAGGCCTAAGCGTGGGCGGTTTGTGCGTTGTTGCGCGGCTTCTGAATCGACCGCGACCGCAGTGGGTGCAGTCACGAATTGGCGTGGCGTCGTGGATGCGAGTCGCTGCAGATCCGTATCCAATGAAGCAGCAGACAGGGTGCGGGTTTAGCTCATGGTGTCTCCAGCGCCTGGGCGGCGACGTTTTCATAACGACGATCGAACAGATCCTCGGCTCTCAAGCGCGGCTTGCCGGTTTCCGCGGCCAGCAAATCAATGGTGGCCTGTTGGCGCGCAATCGCATCGTTCCAATCGGCTGGAATGTCGGGTTCGCCAGCGGATTTCACCAGATGTTTGCCGTCGTCTGCGGATAAACCCTGTTGTTCCACGAAGTAGCCGGCTATCCACTCCTGCGGGTGCTCGTAAATCCAACGCGACGCACGAGCCCAGGCCTTTACGTACTCGCGCACTGCCGCGGCCTTGGCGGGGTCATCCAGCACCGATTGAAGGCCGTAGATGTACCACGGGTCATCGCGTAGACCGTGCGAGATGAGCTTTGCCCCGTCCTTGCCGTAGTTGAGGAGATAACGTGGCTGATTGGCTTCGGCGATGGGTGCGGCATCGACCAGGCGGCTGGCTAGCGCGCTTACGTAGACGTCGCCTGTGCTCGGCATTTCCACCAGCGTCACGTCTTTTTGGGTGAGCCCTGCCTTTTGCAGCACGCGTAGCACCAGCGCGCCTTGCGCTTGGCCGGGGCTGTAGGCGATTTTCTTGCCGCGCAGGTCGTCGATGGAGTCGATCGCCGCACCCGGTGCGATACCGAGCTTATAGATGGGATGATCGATGGGGTCCTTTCGGAAGCCCGCCGCGACGATCTTGACGGGCAGTCCCGTCCACGTCGCATGTATAGGCGGGATGTCCGCGACCGCGCCTAAATCCAACGCCCTCGAGCGGAACGCTTCGGTGGTGCGCGGGCCACCACTGATGTTGGCCCATTCGACTTTGAAAGGCAGCTTGGCGAGCTCGCCCGATAGCTCCAGCGCACGTTGCGTCTTCGGGTCGCCAACGCGTAGTACGGTACCGGGTGGGACGGTGTCGGGGATATCCGACGCAGGTGCGGCAGCGGCACTGTGTGCAAAGCCGCACAGCGCGACAACACCCAGCCACTGCGCGGCACGTACGGTGCGCAATAAGGGTGAGCGCAAGGATAGCAAGGTCATCTTAAAAAGCTCCTGGATCGAAAGAGGATTCGCTGTGGCGTGTGGTGGGCGCCTTCACTATCGCGCGACATCCGGATCATTCTGGCCAATGAAACGTAGACCTCAAACGCATTAATTTTCATATTTTTATGTGCTCAAAATGCCGTGAATCGACGCTATCGATATACCTATTTGTTCATGCCTACACCGTAATTGACCGGGCCGACGGGCGCACGTACTGTCAAGGGTTTTGCCCAAAAAACGCGCGGCTTGGTGGCTACGCCGATCTGCGTGGGCTGGCTGGACACGCGCCAGGCGGGCGGTTGCCCGCGCCCAGTCAGGCATAGCGGTTGTCCTTTACGCCGGATGGCCTATATCATGGCGACAACGCCCCGTCTGTCGGGGCGTTGCGTTGTCGAGGTCCGCGCGTTCAGGGCCGACCCCCGTGCTGTCAAGGAGGCCGCTACGTGGCTTTGCTGAATTGTTCCGTCAACCACCCGCATATGACGAATCCTTCTGGGGCGTTGTCAACGCTCAGGCTTCTGTTGCGGTGCAGGGCGCTATGGGGCGTTCTCGTGGTGTGGGCGATGTTGACGTTCAGCACGTTGGCGCACGCGGTGGGGCTGCCCGGCCTGAATGCAAGCACTGCGGCGCCTGCTGCCGAGAGCAGCGCCGCGACCGACTTCACGCCGGCAAAACTCGCCGACCTGCTAGAGGACCCCGCGACGCGCGACAAGCTCGTCGAAGCATTGCGCGCGCACACCCAAGGCAGTGAAGGCTCGGCCGCGCCCAAGGCGGAGCCCCAGGATGCCGAACCCTCATTGCCCACGCGTATCGCCGCCGGTGCGCAGCGTTTCTTGGCCAATATGAGCGCCAACGCGGAGACGGCGGTCGACGAGGTGAGCGCCGCGATCGAGCGGCATGGGATGACGCCGGAGCGCCGCGCGTTGGTCATCGACACGCTGACCGGCTTGGCGGTTGTCGCGGCGGCGACCTGGCTCGTTTTCTGGCTGCTGCGGCTGCTTGCGTCGTTTGCCTATGCTCGCATCGATCTTTGGGCGGCTCGTCCCGTGTTGTCGGCGGCGGGTCCACTGCGCTCGGCCGCGCGGGCCATGCTGTTGCGTCGTGCCGGTGCGATTGTGAGCGCACTGCTGATTGACCTGGGGTTGGTGGCGTTGGCTGGTGCAGCGGGCTATGCAACAGCCATGTATGCGACCCAGCCATATGGAAATGTCACGACGGCGCAGTCCTTGTTCGTGAATGCTTTCGTCGCCGTGGGCTTGACGCGCGCGGCGATTCGCGGCGTGTTTGCCACGCGCTACCCTACCTTGCGCCTGTTCACGATGGCGGACGACGGGGCGCGCTACTGGAATGCGCGGCTGGGACATATCGCCGCCGTAATCGGATATGCGCTGCTGCTCATTGAGCCTTTGGCGCAGTCGCTGCTGTCGCCTGCGCTGGGCGAACTGCTAGGTTTCATCATCATGTTGATGGCCTATCTTTATGCGGTACGCATTATCTGGCGCAATCGCGCGCGCGTGGGTGCGCATCTAAAGACACGCGCCGAGCGCGCCACGATAGGTTCTTTTGGGACGGCATTGCGCCTGCTTGCCCGCACCTGGCATTTCCTCGCTATAGGGTATTTCACGGTGCTGTTGGTGGTCAGCCAGATCGACAATCAACGCGCGCTGCCTTTTATGATGATGGCGACGATGCAGTCGCTGGCGGCCTTGGCAGTGGGTTCCTTGGTCAGCCTGTTGCTAGAGTCGGCACTCTCGCGACGCATTCGTCTGCCCGAGGATTTGCGCCGCAAGCTGCCCATGCTGGAGGATCGCGTCAACGCTTACGTCCCCGCGGGCCTGCGAGGGTTGGGATTGCTCGTGCGCATCATGGTGGCGCTGTTTGTCCTCGATGCGTGGCGCGTCTTTGACTTGTCGAGTTGGATCGTGTCCGATGCTGGGACAGCCGCGGTGCGCGTGGTGGTCAATGTGATCATCGTGCTGTTCGTCGCGGCGGTGGTCTGGACGATCATCGCGAGCATCATCGAGCACCGTCTCAGCTTGCGCGAAGGGCGCGGCATGCCCACGGCGCGCGAGCGTACCTTGCTATCGCTGTTTCGTAACGCGGTATTGATTGTCATCGTCACGATGACGGTGATGGTGGTGCTGTCTCAGATCGGGGTGGATATCGCGCCCTTGATCGCGGGCGCCGGGGTGGTGGGCCTGGCCATCGGTTTCGGCTCGCAGAAATTGGTGCAAGACATCATCACGGGTATCTTTATCCAGCTTGAAAACGGGATGAATCAGAATGACGTGGTGCAGGTCGCGGGTATCTTCGGCACCGTGGAGAAGATCACCATCCGATCGGTCGGGATACGGACGCTGGACGGTGGTTATCATTTGATTCCGTTCTCCTCGGTGGATGTGGTGTCGAACCACATGCGCGATTTTTCTTATCACCTGGGCGAATACACGATCTCCCATCGCGAAAGCGTGGACGATGCCGTGGAACACCTGCGTCGTGCGTTTGACGAATTGATGCAGGACGAAGTCCTGGCGCCAGAAGTATTGGAAGAAATCAGTATTCCGGGCGTGACCGCGTTGAACGAGAAGGGCGTGACCATACGCGTGCTGATCAAAACCACCCCTGGTATGCAGTGGGCGGTGCAGCGTGGTTATAACCGTCTGGTTAAAAAGCACTTCAACGCCGCGGGCATCGAGCTGCCGTACCCGCATACCGTGCTGTACTTCGGTCAGGACAAGAACGGCTATGCACCGCCGGCGAATGTGTTCATGCAAACCGAGAGCGCACAGCGCACGGGCAAAGCGTTTGCTCCTGGCCATACGCCGCGCCACCTTTCGCGCGAGCAGGGCGAGGCATCCGAGGATGTGCTGGGTAATGAACTGGAGCGCGTGGTGGAGCCAGACGCCGATGCGGAGGCACCTGTAACCGCCATGGCAGCGCAGCCGCGCAACGACCGACAATCGTAGGGGAAGTCATGCAAGACGCATTAATGCAGCAGGCGATACAGTACGCCCAAGAACACGAAACCCTGTGGGACCGTTCGGTCGATGGGGTGTTTGGCGTACACCAGCAGGACCCGGCACCCTGGAACCGGCTCCTGGGCCCCTTGCGCGATCGCGGTCCGGTCACGGGCGTCGTGGTCGTCGATGGTGAGACTGTTGCCTCGTGGGGCGAGCCCGAGCGGGCGGATTTGACGTTCAGCGTGGCCAAGATGTACTTGGCGCTGGTGGCGGGTGTCGCCCATGACCGAGGCCTGCTGCCCGATGTGGATGAGCCCGTGCGCGCACGGGTGCCTGGCATTGGCTTTGACAGCGGCAATAATGCGCTGATCACGTGGAGGCATTTGCTGCAGCAGACCAGCGAATGGGAGGGCGAACGTTTCGGCGTGCCGGATCAGGCGGATCATTATCGCGCCGTGACCTTTGGCGCACCGCCCGCGGGCGTCAAGGGGGAACGCCGTCCGCTGCAAGCTCCCGGCACCTATTGGGAATACAACGACGTCCGGATCAACCAGCTGTCCTATGCCTTGCTGCATCTGTTTCGCAAGCCCTTGCCCGAAGTGTTCCGAGAAGCGGTGATGGACCCGATCGGCGCTAGCGATAGCTGGAGCTGGGTGTCTTATGACAACGCATGGGTCAATATCGATGGCGAGATGATGCCCTCGGTGCCGGGTGGTTCGCACTGGGGTGGCGGCATGTCGATCAGCAGCCTAGATCAGGCGTTGATCGGGCAGATGCTCCTCAATGAGGGCCGGTCGCGCGAGGGTAAACAGATCATCTCGCAATCCTGGGTACGCGCAATGCGCGAGCCGTGCGCCCTGGCGCCATACTATGGTTATCTGATTTGGTTGAACGAACGGCGTCGGATGTTCCCGAGTTTGCCGGCGTCCAGCTACTTTGGCGTGGGCGCGGGCAGCTCGTTTACCTGGGTCGAGCCCGAGCGTCGTACGGTGGTGATCGTGCGATGGTTGAACGCCGCGCATGCCGATACGCTGTTCGCAAAAATCCTCGCGGCGGTCGACGCCAGATAAAATTAGCGCAGGGCGTTTTGGACGCGTGATAAACAAGGCAGCAAAGGAATCCGAAATTGCATTGAAACCGCGCCTCTCCGTCGCGGCGGTTTTTCGGCAAGTCGTGCCAGAATAGCGCGCTTTTCCGACGCGCTACCTGCTAAATCTAGTTGAGGTTTCAGGCTCGCGCGCCCCCTAGACCTTTTTTCGCGCGATGTTTTTTGCATGGGCAATGTGTTGTTCGGCGCGAGCGTGAGCACGTCGGTTTTGTCGACGCCTCATGATTCGGGCAATCTTGAAGGTCCCGTCTCGTACGCTGATCTGGCGCAGGCGATTCGAGACGGAGATATAGAACGAATCAGGGATGCCATCGCGCATCCTCTCGCGGATATTACGGCGCACGAGGCTGAGCAGCATTCGCTTTTGCACGTGGCGATCGATGCAGGTTGCAGTGAGGCCGTCCAATTGTTGTTGGCCGCGAATAACGAATATGGTTTTGTCAATGCTGTGTCGCCGGCCGGCACGGCGTTGATGTGTGCGGCGCGTGCGTACGATATCGCTATGCTGCATGCGTTGATCGAGGCGGGCGCCGATGTCAACGCGGTGTATGACGGGTACACGGCATTGGGCATCGCGGCCTATCTGGGCCATGGGGATGCCGTGGAAGCGCTGGCGCACGCGGGCGCCGATGTAAATACCGTTCATGAAGGCATCCCGGTGTTGTCGCTAGCCGCGCAGGCCGGATTGGAATCGGCGGTAGCGGTGCTGCTGTCATACGGGGCGCAGGTTGATAGAGCAAGCGAGGCAACGGGGCATACCGCGCTCATGCACGCGGCGGCGCGCGGTTCCCGCGGTATGGTGCAGCGGCTGCTAGCTCAAGGAGCCAACGTGGATGCGCAAAATCATGCGGGGGATACGGCGTTGCTGATTTGCGCGCAAAGGCGCGTCTTTCCCGCCGTGAGTCTTTTGCTGCGCGGCGGCGCGGACGTTAACCTGGCGAACAGCCGGGGCAAGACGGCATTGATGCTGGCAGCCGAGGCCGGCGATATCTATACCGTGAAGGCGCTGTTGGCGTTTCGTGCGAACGTCCTGGCTGTCGATCACGCGGGGCGTACCGCTATGATGCTGAGCATCGACAAAGAGGTGACGCAAGCCTTAACAAACGCCGCCGAGCAGGCTACAGCGCTGACTTCGCGAGGCTGTAGGGGGCTGTAGCGCAGTTCTGACTCATGCTGACGCGCAGGGGCACCTAGCATCCTTGGCTATAATCGCAGGCTTGCCCTCTTGTCAGGGCTGTCTCTCATTCTCTCTTTGTGTGCGCCTCGCTGCGCCTGAATCGATATGAAATCTCTGTCCGCTGTACTCTTGGTCTGCGCCACGTCCTTGCTCGCTGCTTGCGGTCAACAAGACGAACCGGCATCTCAGGCGGCGTCGTCCGCGGCGCCGACGACCGTGGTGGTCGGCTTGGACGACAATTTCCCGCCCATGGGTTTCCGTGACGACAAGAACACGCTGGTGGGCTTCGATATCGATATGGCTCGCGAGGCCGGCAAGCGCATGGGTATCGTGGTCGAATTCAAGCCCATCGACTGGAGCGCCAAGGAAGCCGAGCTGAATGGCAAGCGCGTCGATGCCCTGTGGAACGGTCTGACCATCACCGAAGAGCGCAAGAAAAACATCGCTTTCACCGATCCGTACATGGCCAATCATCAGATCATCCTGGTGGCGGCATCCTCGCCGATCCAGACCAAGGCCGATCTGGCCGGGCGCGTCGTGGGCGCTCAGGACGGCAGCAGCGCGGTCGACGCCATCAAAAAAGACGAACCCGTCGCGGCCAGCCTGAAGGAAATGAAGCTGTTTGGCGATAACGTCACCGCATTGATGGACCTGTCGGCCGGCCGTCTGGACGCCGTCGTCGTGGACGAAGTGGTGGGCCGTTATCTGGCTAGCAAGCGCGAGGGTCAATACCGCGTGCTGGAAGAAAACTTCGGCACCGAGGACTATGGCGTGGGCGTGCGCAAGGAAGACACGGAATTGCTCAAGAAGTTGAACGACACGCTCAACGCCATGAAGCAAGACGGCTCGGCCGCCCGCATCGCCCAACAATGGTTCGGCGCCAATATCATCAAATAATCGACGCTGAACTGGCGAGCTGACGAGAGCACCGCATGGATTACATCCTCTCCCTGCTGGGGCCGATGGCAGAGGGCGCGAAAACAACGCTGTCGCTGTTCTTCGTGACCTTTGTTCTGGCCGTGCCCCTGGGGCTGGTGCTGGCGCTGGCGCGCATCTCGCATTGGCGGGTGCTCAGTCAGCTGGTGAATGCGTATATCTGGCTGATGCGGGGCACCCCGCTGATGCTGCAGATGCTGTTCATCTATTTCGCCTTGCCGTTCGTACCCGTGATCGGGGTGCGGTTGCCGGATTTTCCGGCTGCGGTTGTGGCCTTTACCCTGAACTACGCTGCCTATTTCGCCGAGATCTTTCGCGCCGGCATCCAGTCGGTGGATCGCGGGCAATACGAGGGAAGCAAGGTGCTGGGCATGACCTACCTGCAGACGCTGCGGCGCATCGTGCTGCCGCAGATGGTGCAGCGGGTATTGCCGCCCATGAGCAATGAAACGATCACCCTGGTCAAGGACACGTCGTTGATTTATGTCTTGGCGCTCAATGACATCCTGCGCACGGCACGTGGCATCGTTCAACGTGACTTCACCACCACGCCCTTTATCGTGGCGGCGGCGTTTTACCTGGTGATGACGCTGGTGTTGACGTGGTTGTTCCAATATATGGAAAAGCGCTATGCCAAGTACGATCAGTAATCCGGCGGAACTAGGCGAATCCGCAGTCGCCAATGCCCGGGCAGTGATGATCGCCGCGCACCACGTGGGCAAGTCGTTCAACGGCGTGCGCGTGCTCGACGATGTGTCGCTGACGTTGCGCAAGGGCGAGGTGGTGGCAGTCATCGGCCCCTCGGGCTCGGGCAAAAGCACGTTTTTGCGCTGCCTGATCCACCTGGAAACCATCGACGAAGGCAGTATCGATATCGAAGGCGAGCCCCTCGCGGAGGCAGTCACGGGTGGTGCGAGCCGCTATCCGCGCGATGCCGAGGTGCGGCGCATCTGCCGCAAAATGGGGATGGTGTTTCAGTCGTTTAACTTGTTCCCCCATAAAACGGTGCTCGAAAACATCATTGAGGCGCCGATTACCGTCAAGGGTGTGTCGCGCGATCAGGCCATCGCCAAGGCGGAAAGCCTGCTGCAGAAGGTCGGCTTGCTCAATAAGCGTGATAACTATCCGACGCGCTTGTCCGGCGGTCAAAAGCAGCGCGTGGCCATTGCGCGCGCGCTGGCGATGGAGCCGGATATCATGCTGTTCGATGAGCCGACGTCGGCATTGGATCCCGAGCTGACGGGCGAGGTCCTGCGTACGATGAAGCAGCTGGCCGACGAGCGCATGACCATGCTCGTGGTGACGCACGAAATGGGCTTTGCTCGCGAGGCGGCTGATCGCGTGGTGTTCATGGACCAAGGGCGCATTGTGGAAGAAGCCCCATCCGCCGCGTTCTTTCAATCGCCCAAGCATGAGCGTGCGCGGGCGTTTCTTGGGCAGATGCTCTGATCGATCGAGTCTTGGGCACGCAACTTGCTCTGGTTCCGGGCAGGTGACGCAGACGATAACTGCGTCGGCGCGTATCCTCAGGAATCGGACATGTCAGACCGCATTGCCACACACTTCGCTCACGCCGATCTCGGCGTGGGCCATGAGCTTTCCCCCCGCACTGATCACTTCCTGAGTGAGATCGAGACGATTTTTCACACGTTGGGGCGCGCTACCTTAGATCTCCAGGCGATTGTGACCGGAATGTCCACTGCACGCGAAGCAGACGTAGATATTCCCGCCAATCGGTAGAAACATCATTAGAATGCGCGAAAGAACCCGCCCGCGCCCCACCGTGACGTCAGATGCTCAGTAACAAAGAACGAGTTCGAAACCCCTGGACCGATACCCTTGCGCGCCTGGAAGACGAGCGTGTGATGCTGCAACGCATCGCCGCGGGCGTCCCGTTGGCGGATGTGCTGTTGTACGTCTTGCACGCCGTGGAGGCTCAATCGAGCGTCCCGTTGCGTACGGCCATTGCCTTTGTGGACGAGGGTAAAAAGTGCCTGGTCCACGGCGCGGCACCGAGTTTTTCGGAATCGTATCGACGTGCCATCAATGGCGTTCCCATTGGCCCTAACGTCGGCTCGTGGGGCGCGGCCGCGTATTTCGGCACGGCGGTGTACGTCAATGACGTCATGACCGATCCGAACTGGGTCGACTGGCGCGAGTTCGCCGTCGAGCAAGGCATCCGCGCATGCTGGTCTACGCCCATCAAAGGCACCGACGGTCAGGTGCTGGGTGTGTTTTCGAACTACTACGCGACGACCCGCCTGCCATCGCCGCAGGACATCGACGCGATTGCGCTGGTCACGCGCACGGCCGCACTGGCGATCGAGCGTTGGCAATACGATCGGGAACTGGAAAAGCGGGTGGAGCTCGCCATCGCCGAGCGTGATCGCATCTGGCGTCTGTCGCCAGAGCTATTGGCCGTGGTCAATGCCGAGGGTCGTTACGTCAGCGTCAACCCCGCGGTGAAGGAAATACTCGGGTGGACGCCCGAGGAATTCCTGTCCATGTCGCTCGCCGACCAGGTGCATCCCGAAGATTACGCGATTAGCGTGCAGGCCTTTGTCCCGACTGGTCAAGGCGGTGTGCGACATCTGGAAAACCGTATGCGGCATCGCAACGGGACGTACAGCTGGATCACATGGAGCATTTCCCGGTCGGAAGGGGATGTGTATCTCGCCGGGCGCGACGACACGGATTTGCGCGCGCAAGCCGAGGCTTTGCGCCAAGCTGAAGAGGCTCTGCGCCAGTCGCAGAAAATGGAAGCGGTAGGCCAGCTGACGGGCGGCATCGCCCACGATTTCAACAACATGCTGCAAAGCATCTCGGGCGCTTTGTATCTGATACGCCGCAAACTCGCCGCTGGCGATGCGGCATCGGCAGAGCGTTTCATCGATACCGCGATGGAATCGACGGAGCGTGCGGCGCGGCTTACTCAACGCCTGTTGGCGTTTGCGCGCCGCCAGCCCATCGCGCCGGTGCCCCTATGCCCAGTGCGGGTCTTACAGTCCATGGAGGACCTGTTTCGCCGCTACACGGGCGAGCATGTGAAGCTGGTCGTACATTCCGAGCAGGTTTCTTGGCCGGTGTCATGCGATGCGAACCAGCTGGAAAATGCGCTCTTGAACATGGTGATCAATGCGCGCGATGCCATGCCCGATGGTGGCCAGCTGGATCTGCGCGCGACCAATACGCAACTGGACGCGGCGGCATTGCGCCAGTATCCGCATGTGAAGCCCGGTGACTTCGTCGAGATCACGGTGTCGGACACGGGCTGTGGCATGTCCGAAGAAGTGATGAGCCGGGCGTTCGAGCCGTTTTTCACCACCAAGGCAATCGGCGAGGGCAGCGGCCTGGGCCTGTCGATGATCTACGGTTTTGCGCAACAAGCAGGCGGCCTGGTTTGCCTGGAAAGCAAGGAGGGCGAGGGCACGCGCGTGCGTCTGTTCCTGCCGCGTTATGTCGGTTCGGTGCCACCGATGGAGACCGATGCGCGACTTCTGCCCTCGATCACTGAGGAAAGCCTGCCCAATTTCGTGGTCGCGTTGGTTGAAGATGACGCCGCAGTGCGCCAGATGGTGTCAGAAACCCTTAAACAATTGCGCTTGGAAGTGCTCACCGCTAGCGACGGCTTGAGCGGTCGGGAGCTCGTGGGCGAGGCGCGGCGTATTGATTTGCTGTTAACCGATGTAGGGTTGCCAGGTCTCAACGGCCGCGAGCTCGCGGATGCGGCGCGCCGTACGCACCCGAACCTGAAGGTCCTGTTTATGACGGGCTATGCGCAAAACGCCATCGCCGGTGAAGGCTTTCTCAGCGAGGGGATGGAGCTGATCGTCAAACCTTTCCGTCTCGAAGTGTTGATCGAGCGCGTGCGGCGGATATTGGCGATTTAGGCGCCCAGCTATGGGCGGATATGCGAAGAGCGGCCTCGTACCCATTTCCACGGGTTAAGAATTGAAGGGACGCCGGTCGGCAGTCTCCTCCATCACGCCCAGCGCCCGAATTCAAGCGCGTGACTCAATGCCGGCGGCGTAGCTCCGCCGAGGGCAATTTCAGTTGCGCACGATATTTAGACACGGTACGACGTGCCACCACGATGCCATCGGCCGCAAGGCGCTCGGCGAGGGCTACATCCGACAGGGGATCGCGCGGATCTTCCTCGGCGATCCATTCGCGGATCAAGGCTTGTACCGAGGCTGCGGAGCAGGAGCCACCTGAGGCGGTGGCCAGTTCACGCGAAAAGAAGTGACGGAATTCGTACAAGCCTCGTGGCGTGATCATGTATTTATTCGCTGTGGCGCGCGATACGGTCGATTCGTGTATCTCCAACGCATCGGCGATTTCGCGCAGGAGCAATGGCCGTAGCGCCACCTCGCCATATTCGAAGAATCGTTGTTGACGCTGTACGATTGCCTCGGCCACCCGCTGAATGGTGCTGTAGCGCTGTTCGACGTTACGCACGAGCCAGCGCGCTTCTTGCAGTTCCTGGGCCAGCGGGCCACGGTCGTCGTGACGGGCGTGGCGAAACAGGTCCGCATACACACGATCCAGCCGCGCGCGGGGCATGGCGTCGCGGTTGGGGATGACCAGCCAGCGGCCCTGGTCCTTGCGCACGATGACGTCGGGGATGACGTACATCGGGGCTTCTTGATCGTAGCGACGGCCCGGACGTGGGTCCAGCGCGCGGATGCGGTCGCAGGCCTCGCGTAGCAGCGCCGCGGTGCTTTGTGTCACGCGCAGCAGCGCATTCCAATCATTGCGGGCCAACAGGTCCAGATGCGAACGCACGATGGTTAATGCGAGCTGAGTGACCTCCGGCTCGTCGTCGTCGGCCGCGCGCAACTGCAGTTCCAGGCATTCGCTGAGATCGCGCGCACCGATGCCGGGTGCCAGAAGGTTCTGAACCAAGCGCAGCGCCGCAGTCCACTCGGACGCTTGCGGGGTGGGGTCAAAGTCATGCTGACCCGCCAGCGAATCCAGCGAGGTGCGCAGGTAGCCGTCCTCATCCAGCGCATCGATGATGTATTCAGCCAGTAATTCATCGCGGTCGCTTAGGGGGTAGGAGCACAACGCTTCGCGCAGTCGCGACTGCAGGGTTTGCTGGGCCGCCACCCAATGCGCGACATCGTGATCGCCGCCGTCGGATAAAGCGGCTCGACGCGTCGGATAATCCCCGGAATACGACAGGGATTCGCCCGAAGAAGGATGCATACTGTACTCTTGCAGCGACGGCTCGGTTGCACCCATCACGGGCGCTTCAGCCGTTTGCCCCTCGTGTGCCACAGCATCGCCATCGTCCACGTGCGTGCTGTCGTCTTCAAGAAAGGGGTTGGTATTTAGTGCGTTTTGTATGGCCACACTGAATTCCAGCGCTGACATCTGCAGCAGTTGCACAGATTGTTGCATTCTGGGCGCCAGCGTGGCGGTTTGACGTATACGCAATTCCGTCGCAGCGTAAGACACTCGCATTCTCCTCGTAGGTGTTCAATCGCCTTGGGGCGAATGGGTTATCCGAACTAGTTAAGCAAAGATCATGCCAATTGCGTTTGCCGGGCGTTGCGTAGGTGTAGCGAACAGTCAGACTGGGTTCGTGGCGATTTTTAACCCTTTCGAGAGGTAAACTTTACCTGGGTGTATCGGTATGCGGCATACATTCCGATAATTGATATAGTGTGTAATACTTAGGAATAACTTATCGCAGCATTTCGCCCGGGTTTTGTTGAATCGGGTATTCTTCTCTGGATATCACGATAATTCTGGATTATCAGCATGCCCCATTTACTAGTCGTCGATGATGACGACGCAGTGCGTAGTACGCTTGCCGAAATTGCCAAGGACTGCGGATATACGGTTTCTCAGGCGAGCAGCATCAAAAACGCCATTATCGAGTGGGAGCGTCATGTTCCCGATCTCGTTTTCCTTGATGTGCGACTGCCCGAAGGCAGCGGGATGGACCTGTTTGAAAAGGTTGCCATCGACCGTACGGAAGTCATTGTGATCAGCGGTTATGGAACGATGGATTCCGTGATCGAGGCCCTCAGGTTGGGGGCTGCGGACTATCTTGTCAAGCCTATCAGCATGGATCGCCTTGAGCGCATCCTGGCGCGATTCAGTGACGCAACTGCGGGTGTAGAGCAGGGCAAGCCTTTCAAGGAAGAAGGGCGGCTGGGCAAGATGGTGGGCAACTGCGAGCCCATGCGTCAGCTCTACGATCAGATTTCCCGGGTGGCTCCGACTAACCTGAGTACATTACTGGTTGGCGAAAGCGGCACGGGTAAAGAGCTGGCTGCGCACGCGGTCCATCAACTCAGCGCGCGACGCGACAAGCCGTTCATCGTGGTCAATTGCGGCGCCATTGCGCCGAATCTCATCGAGAGCGAGCTGTTCGGTCACGAGAAGGGCAGTTTCACGGGCGCTGACCGCATGCACAAGGGCTATTTCGAGCAGGCCGATGGCGGCACCTTGTTTCTCGATGAAGTCACCGAGATGCCAATCGACATGCAGGTGAAACTGCTGCGCGTGCTGGAGTCGGGCACGTTCATGCGCGTGGGTTCACATCAAACGCAGAGTTGCGACGTGCGCATCGTCGCCGCCACGAACCGCAATCCAGACCAAGCCGTCGAGGATGCCAAGCTGCGGCAGGATCTTTACTACCGGCTGGGGGTTTTCACCGTGGAATTGCCGGCGCTACGCGAGCGTGGCGATGACGTCCTTATCTTGGCCGACCGGTTCCTGGCCGGCTTGAATGCGGAATACAACACGCAGAAGGCGTTTAGCGCGCAAACGCGCCAGGCCATGCGCGAGTATCACTGGCCCGGCAATGTGCGCGAACTCAAGAACTTCGTGCGGCGCGCGTTTATTCTGGCTGAGGGTAATGTGGTCAATGGAGCGCCGCTCTTGCGTACCACGGCGGGGGTCTCGAGTGACAACCGTGCGACATTGACCCAGCTGTCAGTTGGGATGTCGCTGGCCGATGCGGATCGCCAATTGATTCTGGCAACCTTGGAACGCTGCAATGGCGTTCGCAAGCAAACCGCCGCGGTGCTGGGCATCAGCGCCAAGACGCTCTACAACAAGCTCGAAGAATACGCGGCCGCGGGCTATCACGTGCCCGGCAACAGCCCGGCGTCCGAGGCAGCCGACACCAACTGATTTCGGGCATGACACTTGCGTCCTCCCTTCGGCATATCGTCGCGCAGGTTTGAACGGAAGGCCGAATTACCGATGCGGATACGCCGGCATCGGTGCGGCGTCCACCTGGCGATGGATTCAGGGAGGACAGCATATGTCAGAACAGGAACAGCGCAACCAGCAAGGCATGCCCGGCGCGCGCGCGCCAGAGGGCTCCGCGAAAGAAAAAGCCAATGAAGGCAAGAGCCGCGACGAGAATTCTCGCGACACTGGCCGTATGGGGGCCGACGAAGCTGATTATGGGCGCCCGCGTGGCGCTCGTCCCGAGACCGAGCCTAAGGGCGAGCCGAACGAAAAAGGCCCGCAGTATGAGGAAGGCGGGCGTTACCCAGGCACGCGTGACACGGCTGAAGGCGAATCGGTGAAAAGCCGCAGCGACGACCCTGGGCAAAGCAGCTACGGGGGTTTCAAGAACGAAGATCCTGGCTTTCAGCGGCAGCAGGTTAACAAGTCCTGATCCGCTCCATCCTATTTTGGAGGAAGCATCATGTCTTTGATTGTCGCAGCGCGGTATGACACGTTCGATGATGCCGGGGCGGCTACCCAGTATCTGGCGCGTCATGGGTTTACCGAGGATCGGGTTCATAACTTTTATGTGAATTCCGCCGGGGCGCACGATCGCTATCCGGTGGGTGGCGACCGACGTAATGACCCGGATGCCCGGGGCGGCGTGGGCGGCGTGTTGGGCGGCGCTGCGGCCTTGGGGCTGGTAGCGGCGGCCGTGGCGATGCTCACTGTTAACCGGTTCGAGTATTCCAGCCTGATCGTCATCGCGGCCGGTGGCGTTGGAGCCTATGTTGGTGCGTTGGCAGGCGCGATGCTGGCTGTGGGCCGCAGGCGTCGCCACGCAGCCTCGTCAGCGCCCGAGGAACGTTTGAATTCTGAGGGCCATCCCGCGATCCGACTCGCCGGCGTGTTGTTGGCCTTGCAAGTGACGCCGGAACAAGAAGGCGAAGCCATTCGGCTGTTGCGGGAGACAGGCGGGTATGACGTCGAGCGCGCCAATGGCAGATGGGAAGGCGGGCGCTGGCGCGATTTTGATCCGCTGAAGCCGCCGCAGCCGGTAAGCGTGACGGAGCCCGCGCACGTCCATATCGCGTAATTGGTTAAGGGCCGACAGCGAGCTGGGTGCAGAGGCCACGCAATGGGCAGGAATGACCCCAGTCAGTACTACGACTATGAATTCGAGGAGAAACAACATGACCATGCGCTTGCATGTGAATCCGCCGCCGCATCCTACGCCGGGTGAGCCGGGCCAACCCGGACAGCCTGTCGTGCCTCCTGATGTGCCCCCGCAAGAGCCGCCCGTCACCCCGCCTGAAGAACCGCCTACCATCCCGCCCCAGGAGCCTCCGACTCAGCCGCCGGGCAGCCCGGATGTCGGCCCGGAGATCGATCTGCCTCCGGATTCTCCCCCGATACCGCAACGCACGGTGCAGGCCGGGGGCCGTATTTACCGAATCGTGGGAGGAGGGACGCGGGCCACGTTATGGGTGCATGCCGAGGGCATCCCGCCCAGCCGACATTTGAACGCTTGACGGAAACGCGTAGGGACGGGCGCGCGTTACGCCCGTTTAATGACGCTGATGTTGCCGTCCGATTCAATATAAGCCCGGCGGACTTCACCAATGTCTTCGATACCTTGTTGGCGTAGTTCGCTCATCAGCTCGTCTTTCGAAATATATTCCTTGCGCATATTGCGGCGGCACATCTGGCCGTCGGCCACCAGGCACACGCGGTCCGCCGTCAACCACCGACCCACCGGTTTGCAGAAATAAGCGATACGGTCTATCGCGACTGTCCACCCAATCAGGGTGGCTACCAGTACGGCCCCATTGGTCAACGACTTGTACTCTCCGGACATGCCATTGCCGGCCGCATCGGCCACCAGCACCAGGACCAGCATATCGGCAACACCTAGCGACCCGACATCGCGCCGGCCTGCGAGCCGCAATGCGATGAAAATAAACCAGTACATGAATGTGCCGCGCAGAAAGATTTCCAGCGGCTCGACTTCGGGGCTGAAGATCGATGACCAATCCAAATCCATGACAGGGGCCTCAATGGGGTGAAATCCCGTGTCGAGCAATAAATGGACCCGCCCGATCCCGATGCGCCATCCTGCGCACGCTCCCGGGCGTCCAGAGCGCCGGTCTGCGAGGGCTCCTCCGTTATCTCACGTAACCCATTTGCTGGCTGATCGCCCGCGCTTCGCGGCACACCGCCTGTGCGATTGCGCCGCTCGGCGACGGGTCGAACCCGCCGGAAGCGCCTAGCGCTGTCAGCACCGCGCGTGGCCGTCCCGTGTAATCGAGCAATGGCGCAGCGACGGCGCTGATGCCCGGTAGATTGGTATCTCGCACCGAAGCACAACCGGCGCTGCGCACGGAATCGCGGATATGTCCTATAGGGTCCTGCGATTCGAGCATGGCGCGTTGTGTCGGCGTGGCATTCACGACTTCGTGCTCAGCCATGGCGAGCATTCGCTTGTCGTCGAGTGCAGCCAGCAAAGCGCGACCCGTTGCCGACCAGAGCAGCGGCAACACGGACCCCACGCGCACGTTCACAGTGACCGGCAGCGCGGGTTCTTCGAATCGCACGATGGTCGGGCCTTTATTACCCATGACCGCGATAAAGCAGGTGACCTCTAGTTCTTCGCGCAGGCGTATGAGGGAGGCCTCCGCCAGCCGAATCGGATCCGCTTGCCGCATCGCTGCCAGACCAAGCAACAGCGTTTCCAGGCCGAGGAAATATTGTTGAGTCACGGCATCCTGATCGACTAAACCGCCGGCGATCAAGCTGGCCAGATAACGATGGACTTTGGCGGGACTTTCGCCGATGTGGGTCGCAATAAGCGTCAGACTGGCCCGTCCACCCAGTTCCCCGAGGGCTTTCAAAATGGCCGTGCCTGTTTCAGCGGCTTGGACACGCTGGCGGCGTCCGCGCCCTGAGGGTTCGGGAGAAATATCGGGGTCGCGAGGCGAAGGCATTTACAAATTCCGTAGAAAAACCCATTGCTGAATTACGCATAGCGTATAGAATTTACGCAAAATAAACCAGACGACAAGCCGGCCACCGGCAATCTTGATGGAGACAACCATGACGATCCGACGCTTTACCCGCGCGATTACCTGCGCGCTTTTCGCCCTGACAGCCGCGACGCCGGCATTGGCCGATAACTACCCCACCAAGCCTCTGCGCTGGATCGTGCCCTATGCCGCTGGCGGCGGTTCGGATTTCCTGGCACGCACAATCAGTCAGGGCCTGTCCGGACGGATGGGGCAAACCATCGTGGTGGACAACAAGCCCGGGGGAAACACCGCCATTGGCGCATCCGAAACGGCGCGCTCGGCTCCCGATGGCTACACCATGTTGTCGGCCGATAACGGCACGCTGGTGTTCAACCCCGCGCTTTATCAAACTCTGTCTTACGACCCGGTCAAGGATCTGGCGCCCGTGACGCTGTTGGGCCGCTTTCCCATGATCCTGGTGGCCGGTCCTAGGTTGAAGGCTAACGATGTAAAGGGTTTCCTCGAAGAGGCGAAGGCCAGCGGCAAGGGGCTGGACTATGGGTCGGCCGGCGCGGGCAGCCCGCATCATCTGGCCATGGAACTGCTCAAGGTCGAGACGGGCGCGAACCTGGTTCATGTCCCGTATAGGGGTGCCGCGCCCTCGCTGGCGGATGTCGCGGGCGGGCAAGTGCCAGTGATGATGGTGGATCTCGCCGCAGGTGCCGGTTTCATCAAGGGCAACAAGGTGCGTCCGCTCGCGGTGGCGCATCCCACGCGCTTGCCGCAGCTCCCGGACGTGCCAACATTCGCGGAGCTGGGCTACAAGAACGTCGAAGCCGCCGCCCTGGTCGGCGTGGTCGTGCCGGCCGGTACGCCCAAGGGTGTCATCGACACCTTGAATCGCGATTTGGTGGCCACGCTCCAGGACAAAGAGATACGCCAGAAGCTGGTGGACTTCGGTATCGACCCCGTGGGCGATACCCCCGAGCAATACGCGGCCTTGCTCAACGATGAGCGTAGCCGCTGGCACAAGCTCATTAAAGATCTGAACATCAAGCTGGATTAAACGCCTCGCCCCTGGCGTAACGGAGCGACGTCATGTCATCACCCACCCAATCCTCACCATCCACGGGCTGCCCGGTCGCGCATCATGCCGCTAGCGCCGGCCGTCCCGTGCATGTCAGCGCGCGTGCTGCCGAGTTCGACCCGTTCGGCGACGGCTATCAGCAAGATCCTCCAGAGTACGTGCGGTGGGCGCGCGAGCAGGAGCCCGTTTTCTACAGCCCCAAGCTCGGTTATTGGGTGGTGACGCGTTACGACGACATCAAGGCGATTTTCCGCGACAACATCACGTTCAGCCCGTCGATTGCGTTGGAAAAGATCACTCCGACGGGTCCGGAAGCCAACGCGGTGCTGGAGTCTTATGGCTATGCGATGAACCGCACCTTGGTCAACGAGGACGAGCCGGCCCATATGCCGCGACGGCGCTTGCTGATGGAGCCGTTCACGCCAGAGGCGCTGAAACAGCACGAGCCCATGGTGAGGCGGTTGACCCGTGAGTATGTAGACCGTTTCATCAACGACGGGCGCGCGGATCTGGTGGATCAGATCTTGTGGGAAGTACCGTTGACGGTGGCGTTGCATTTTTTGGGCGTGCCCGAAGAAGACATGGACCTGCTGCGCCAGTATTCGATCGCGCATACGGTCAATACGTGGGGCCGGCCCAAGCCAGAGGAGCAAGTCGCCGTCGCGCACGCCGTGGGTAATTTTTGGCAGTTGGCGGGCAAGATCCTGGAGAAAATGCGTCAGGACCCGGATCAGCCCGGATGGATGCAGTACGGGCTGCGCAAGCAAAAAACGCATCCCGATGTCGTCACCGATTCGTATCTGCACTCGATGATGATGGCAGGGATTGTGGCCGCGCACGAGACCACCGCGAATGCGTCGGCGAACGCGATGAAGTTGCTGTTGCAACATCCCGACGCCTGGCGCGAGATCTGCGAGGACCCTTCACTGATTCCCAATGCGGTCGAGGAATGTCTGCGCCATAACGGATCAGTTGCCGCATGGCGCCGGCTTGCGACGCGTGATACCGAAATTGCTGGGGTGCCGATTCCGGCCGGATCAAAGCTGCTCATTGTCAGCGCATCTGCCAACCATGACGAGCGTCACTTCGCCGATGCCGACTTGTTCGACATCCGCCGCGAAAACGCTAGCGATCAGCTGACCTTTGGCTATGGGTCGCATCAATGCATGGGCAAGAATCTGGCGCGCATGGAGATGCAGATCTTCCTGGAGGAGTTCACACGTCGCCTACCGCATATGCGGCTCGCAGATCAGGTCTTTACCTATGTGCCGAATACCTCGTTCCGAGGGCCGGAGCACCTGTGGGTCGAGTGGGATCCTAGCCAGAATCCGGAGCGTGCTCGGCCCGAAATTCTTCACCTGCGTCAACCCGTGCGCGTTGGAGAGCCGTCTACGCATGCCATGACGCGCAGCGTCGAAGTCGAGCGCGTGGATGCGGCGGCCGAGGGCATTGTTCGAATTACATTACGATCCCTGGACGGTAAGCCATTCCCCCGTTGGACACCTGGCGCGCATATTGATGTTGAATGCGGCGATACGGGGTTATCGCGACAGTACTCTCTGTGCGGCGATCCCGACGATCGACATCATTTGCAGATCGCGGTGTTGCGTGAACCGGAAAGCCGGGGCGGCTCTGCATGGGTACATGGCGCGGTGCAGGTCGGACTGCGTTTGCGCATACGCGGGCCGCGTACTCATTTTCGTTTCGATGAAAGCGCGCGCCGCGCGATTTTCGTCGCGGGTGGGATCGGCATTACGCCGATCTCCGCGATGGCGCGCCGGGCGCGTGATATCGGGATCGACTACGAGCTGCACTATAGCGGCCGCTCGCGCGCGTGCATGGCGTTACTGGCGGAGTTGCAGGCGTTGCATGGCGAACGCTTACGGGTGTATGTCAGCGAAGAGGGCGTGCGTAATGACTTCGCTGCCTTGCTCGCGCAAGCGGACGGTGACACCCAGGTTTATGCCTGTGGGCCGCAGCGCATGCTCGACGCACTGAAAGAGGCGTGCGCGCATTGGCCCGAGGATGCGTTGCGCGTCGAACATTTTCATTCGACGCTGGCCACGCTCGACCCGACAAAAGAACAGCCATTCGTTGTCGAACTGAAAGACTCAGGGATGGTGATTAACGTTCCGGCAGACCAAACGCTGCTCGCGGCCTTGCGCGCGGCGAATATCGACGTTCAAAGCGACTGTGAAGAAGGACTCTGCGGATCGTGCGAAGTTGCTGTGCTCGCCGGTGACATCGATCATCGTGACCTGGTTCTAACACGAGCCGAACGTGAAGCTAATACAAAAATGATGAGCTGCTGCTCGCGTGCGTGCGGACAGAGGAAGATCGTGTTGGCGCTATAGGCGTAATCCCTGCCTTCCAGCAAAACAGGCCAGGCCCTGTCCCCGCATGCCTCGGGTAGGGGCCTGTCCTATGTGTACTCGCGGCGACCTCGGCCGTTCAATCGCCCGCGTTGCCAGTGATGGGCAGCACGATCCCCGTGATATAGCTGGAGCAGCAAGGCGCGGCCAGAAACACATAGGCGGGCGAGAGCTCTTCCGGCTGCGCTGCGCGGCCCATCTGCGTTTGCGCGCCGAACTTCTTCACGCCCTCGGCCGGCCGGTCCGCCGGATTTAACGGCGTCCATACCGGCCCCGGGGCCACGGCGTTCACGCGTATCCCTTTATCGATCAGATTCGACGCAAGCGATCGCGTGAATGCGTGGATGGCGCCTTTGGTGGACGAATAATCGAGCAATTGTGGGCTGCCACGAAGACCTGTCACGGATCCCGTGTTAATGATGCAGCCGCCCTCGGGCAAGTGGGGCACCGCGGCGCGGGCTATGTAAAAGTAGCCGTAAATATTCGTGCGTAGCGTCTCGTCGAGCCGTTCGTCGGTGATGTCCTCGATAGACGCAGCATGCTCCTGAAACGCGGCGTTATTCACCAGGATATCGAGCTTGCCGAACGCCTTCACGGTGTCTTCGACGGCTTGATTGCAGAACGCCGGATCGCGCACGTCGCCGCTGAGTGTAATGCAGCGGGCGCCCTCGGCCTCGACCGCTTTCTTTGTATCGCGCGCGTCCTGGTCTTCGCTGAGATATACGATAGCCACATCGGCGCCCTCGCGACCATAGAGCACGGCGACGGCTCGTCCAATACCGGAATCGCCACCCGTAATGAGCGCGACTTTGTCTTTTAGCTTGTCGCTGCCCCGATAGCCCGGGGCGCTGTAGCGCGGTGCGGGGTCGAGGTCGGCTTCAATGCCGGGCTTTTCTTGATGCTGGGGAGGCTGCGGGGGTTCAGGCTGCTGACGGTCGCCGGCCTGCACCGCGGACTTGGACTTCTTTTGCTCGGACTGCTGGGCATCTTTACGATCTTGCTCGCGTTGGATTTCCTTTTGTCGGGCGGTGGTGGCATCGGCCTGCTGTTCATGAGATCGGTCGGTCATCGGATTCTCCTCAACGTATCGCGAAGCGCCCGCGCAAGCGAACGCGAGCTGGGCTCCTCGGTTCAGCAACTGCTGTTCCTAATGCTGCGCAGGCTCAGGCATGCAGATTGCTAAACGTCGGACGAGTCCGACGCGGTCGGATTGATTCGAAGGAGAAGAAAACATCATGTCTACGATATTGCTAGTGCTCTTGATTTTGCTCTTGGTTGGCGCCATTCCCGCGTGGCCCTACAGCCGCAGCTGGGGCTACTATCCCAGCGGCGTCGTGGGCGTGCTGCTGATCATTCTGATCGTTATGCTCGTGACGGGCGGGATATAGCGCTGATTGCTTCGCTGGTGGCGCATAGCGCCACCGGCCAATTTTCCAGCAGATCCGCCAGCGCGATTTGACCGTCTTGTTCAAGGGACAGTCCCCGTTCCGCCAACAAATCGTGCCATACCATCCCCGGTAAATGGGGCAATCGCAGACTCGTTCCTTCCCAGAAACGTCGCGCCGCCTGCGCATCGCCGCGTGCGTAGCCCGCGATTTGCCAGGCGCAAAGGCGGGGAGCGACGGCGAGCGCCACGTGCCGCCCCGATCCGCGCAAGAACGCCACCACGTGCGCCGCGCGGGGGCCTACGGCGCATAGCGGGCGATAGGGCCCCCGGAAAATGGCGGGATCCGCCGCACGCAGTTGTAAGGCCCGGTGAATCAACGCCTGCTTGACCGCGCCCGTCTGCCAATGCCGTGGCGCGGGTTCCGTGAGATTCTCGGTGGTGAGCAAAGCGCGGCGTAGCCCGTAATCGACTGGTCGGCGGTTATCGGGATCCACCATGCTGTAGTCCCATAGTTCCGTTCCTTGATACAGGTCGGGGACGCCGGGCGTGGTGTTTCGCAGTAGCGTCTGGGCCATGCTGTTGATATGGCCGGGCGCGATCAACGAAGTGGCCACGCGCGCGAGGGCGCGAAGCGCCTCGGGATCACCGGAACCAGGGTCCAGGATGTCGATGCAGGCCTGTGCGGCCGCTTCGTATTCGTTGTCCGGATCGGTCCACGTGGTGTGCTGTTTTGCTTCTCGCAGCGCCTTACGCTGCCAAGCGCGCACACGAGTCAACCATTCGTCGAGCTCTTGCGGATCGATGCTGTCGATGTCTTTGCTGGCCCAGTGAGCCGGCCATGCGCCCACCAAGGTCTGAAGCAGCATGTAGCGATCCGCTTGCGTATAGGCGTTCTCTGGCAGTAGAGCCAGGAACGCGTCCGCTGCGGCGTGCCAGTGTTGCGGGACCTCGGTGATCACCGCGAGTCTCGCGCGCGCATCCTCGCCGCGTTTATGGTCGTGGGTGGCTGTCGCCAGCATGGTCAATGGCGTATGTCGCGCGCGCCAACGATTGCGCGCGTGAAAGCCGGTTGCTCCTAGCGCAAATCGTTGCGGCCATGCCCCGACTTCGTTACGCGAGAGCAGGGCGCCATGGCGATACCACAGGGTGTCTTCGAGTGATTTCGCGGCGAGTGCTGGCGTGACTTGTTGCAGCCGTTTGAGCGCGCTGCGTCCGTCCGGAGCGGGCGGGCTAGCAAGCCAGGACAAGAACTGCGCCAGTTTAGGATGATCGGATTCGGGCAGCAGGGCGCGCGCGCTGCGGGCGGCTTCATCCCAGTAGCTGTGATCAGATGTGCTTGCACCGCCGTCCTCAGCGTAGCTGCGATAGACAGGAAATGCGGCGAGCCAGGCTCCGATCACACGGTCCCAGACGGCGTCGTCAGCGCTGGACAGGGATGTCAGGCGGTTCCATGCGCGCATCAAGGTGCGCCGCTCGCTCACGAGATTGTGGCTAAGCAGATGCGCGCGGATGTCCTGTAATTGGCGTTTCAGGCGCGTGGAATCTCCGCCATATCGCTGCCATTGCGCCTGCAACGGCCGGCAGGCAGCCGGGTTGTGCAGCAGCGCGCCCACATCGTCCATGAAGTCATAACCTGAAGTCCCCTCCACAGGCCAGCGATGGTCGACCGCTTCCTGCGGCGCGAGGATTTTTTCCACCACGATATACGGTTCGCGATCAAATACGGCCTCGCGCATCGCGTCACGCAACTGCCGCAAATAGGCGCCCGGTTCGGCTAACCCGTCCACATGATCAATGCGCAGGCCGTCCACCATGCCTTGTTTGTAGAGCGAAAGGGGCAAGGCATGGACGGCTTTGAAGACCGTGGGATCTTCGACCCGCAGGCCCACGAGTTCGGTCACTTCGAAAAAACGACGCCAGTTGAGTTCGGCCGCCGCCCGACGCCAATAGGCGAGTTCATAATGTTGTTGCTGTAGCAACGCATCGAGGAATGCGAAACTCTCCGGACTATCGGGCGCGCTGGTATAGCGCACCAGTTCCAAGGGGTCTGGCATTCCGGAGACAGGCAGCGCTTGCCCCCCCGCCAGTACGACCGGCACGCCATCTTGTTTGCCCAGGCGAATTTCACCCGCGCGCAGTGCGTCTTCATATGGCTGGCCCAAAATCGGCAGTAGCACCTTGCCTGAATACACAGACCAATCGATATCGAAGAAAGCGGCATACGCGCTACCACGGCCATGGCGCAATACATCGCGCCACCATGGATTGCGGGCGTCGGCAGCCATATGATTAGGGACGATATCCAGTATCAGCCCCATACGCCGCGCGCGCGCGGCTTCGGCCAGGCGTTGCAACGCGGCGTGGCCGCCGAGTTCGGGACTGACGCATGTGGGATCCAGCACGTCGTAGCCATGGTTGGACCCGGGGCGCGCCTGCGTGACCGGGGACAGGTACAAATGGCTGATGCCCAAGGCGGCGAAGTAATCGATCTGCGCGCGTGCCGCGTCCAAGGGGAAATCGGCATGGAGCTGTAATCTGGCGGTAGCGCGTGGTGTCATGGTGGTTGATATCAAGGCAAGGGTTCAAAGGCTGACGCGCAGGACGGGGCTTTGCCCCGACCGTGCGCCCATCACCATTTCGGTAATCCAGTTGACCAGCACCGAGGTATAGGCGCGTTGCGCAGTTTTTTCAGTCAGGGCGTGATCGGCGCCGTCGATGATTCGATGCGTCATGGAATGCGCGCGCCGGAACGCCGAGCGATAGCTCATGATGGTCGAATGGGGGATAAAGTCATCTTTCTCTGACTCGACAATGAGTACGTCGCCCGCAAACGTGGCGCATGCCGCCAGCGCGCGATTTTCCTCGGGGCTGACGTAGCTGCTGCGATAGCTGCGTAACACCTCGCGATTAAGCTGATGTTTGGGCTTGAACCATTCGTCGTCGCGATACAGTGCGGGCACATGCAGGGCCAGCCACCGCACTTTACGCAAACCCGTGAGGATGGCCCCCAAGTACGCGCCATAGCTGCTGCCAACCACGGCGATTTCACCGTTCTCGACGGCCGGGTGTGCCGCGAGGCGATCGTACGCGGCCATGATGTCGTGGAGATTGTCGTCGCGCGAAACGAGTTCGCGCTTGTCTTCAGTAGCCGCATGGCCCCGCAGGTCGAAGGTCAAGCAAACGCAGCCCAGCCCCGCAATACCGGCCGCGCGCTTGAGGTCAAAAGTCTGACTGCCACCCCAGCCATGAATGAATAGCACCCCCGGGATTTTGCTGCTGGGCGTGAGCAGGGTGGCATCGAGCCGCTCATCGGCCACCGGGATTTGGATTACATCACTGTGCGCCATCGCTGCCCCCTTTACCAATTCCGCCGGTTTTTGTGATCCAGCCCGCGCGGCTATCCTCGCCCGAATAAACCAGATGCGACTCCTCAAACGGGCGCGGATGTCGTCCGTATACCTCGCACGTATAGGCATCGACCTCGCTCGCTGAGGCATTTTGGGCGAAGTACAACATCGCGGAGAGCTCGGCGATACTCGCGCCGCCGGCGCGCCACGATTGCTCCAACACCCCGAGGCGCGTTTGGCCATCATAATCGCGCCCGATCACCACGTCATAATTCCGGCGAGAAGCAATCAGGGCTGGATAGGCCCGGTTAACGGCCGCATCGTATTGCACGGCCAGTTGCGCGGCGCGACGCATGTCCGCATCGGTCGCCATGCCTGCGAGCGTGTGTACGTCGCCTCGTACACATCGCAGCGACGACCCGCCATAGACAAGTTCGCCCTGATTGTCCGGCGTCAGGCACTGCGTACCGGTATACGCGATATGGTGTGGCCCGACGCGGCACCAGCCGACGCTGAACGTGCGCACGTCTGTCAAATTCTCTTCGAGCACGAGGCCGCCTTCAGCGTCCGACGTTTCAATGGCACGCTGCAGAGCGGTCGCGTCCTCCACCACACACTGCCCGCGGCCCGCGTTCGCATAGATGGGCTTTAGCCGGACCGGTCCGCGCTGCATTAGCGCGCGTCCGGCCGAGAGCGCGTCGTCTCGAGTAAAGACCGTGTAGCCGGTCAAAACGGCATCGCCCAAGTCCCCACCAAGAACCGCATTCCATCCCTCCGGGGCCTGCGACGACGCTTGCCACAATCCATGCGTTACTGCCTTTGTCGCGACAAAACCGTGTGGAACGATCCCGCCAAAAAGCCGGGATTCATCGGTTATCTCCACATCGTCGATGTTGGCGACCAGGGTATGGTCAGGCACGTAGTAGGTAGAGTCCGTCAATGCAGGCTCCGCCGACTCGCGTACAGCGCAGCCTAGTAGCGATGCAAGCAGTGAGGCCATGCGCGACTGTGAGGCGACCTCATGTTCGGAGGCTTCGGCACGTCGCGGATAGGCGAGCACGCAGGCGGGAGATTGTTTGAGTGTAGGTGTCATGACACTCCCCATAGCAAGGCCTATGCCTGTTTAGATCAGCCGACAGCGCGACGCGATCGGGCCTTCTGAGCGCTCCATTTCATTTCGAGCACCCCATAGGCAATCAAGGCGATGACCAGAGGAATGAGAAAATACACGGCGCGATAAACGAGCACGGCCGCGATCACTTCCGAGGCGGGCATGAATTTGCTCAACGCGGCCGCGGTGAGCGCTTCCGTGGTGCCCAGCCCTCCGGGTACGCGAACAATCAGGGCGGCGACGCTGCAGTACAGCAGTACCCCCAGGACGGCGGCATACGGGATTTTGCCTTGCAACACCACATAAAAAACCAAGCCCATCAGACCCCATGACATGGCGGACGCGATACATTGTCCCGCCGCCATCTTCACCGTCGGCAGCACGACGCGCCAGCGCTTGATCGTCCAGGCGCGACCGGGATGGCGCCAGCACGCCCAAACATAAAACGCGGATACCGCCAGGAGTATCACGCCGACGATACGTAGCCCAGCCTGACCCCCAGGAGTACCGGCAGGCAAAGGCACAAGGCCGCTAAGAAACACGGCGCCAGCCAACCACCCAAAACCCAGCCAGTTTGAAATCGCCGAAAACAGGGCTACCCGCGTCGGCACGGATTTGCGATAACCGAGGCGCAAATAAAAGCGCAACCGCGCGCCAAAGCCTCCGATGATCGTGCCCAGGTTGATGTTCAGCGCGTAGCTCAGCATCGCAAAACCCAGCACCTTACGGTTGGGCATGTCATGCTTGACATAGCGTTTGCCCAGCAGGTCCATACTGGCATAGGCGAAATAGGCCGCGACGGCGACGCCCAGCGCGAGTGCGATGAGGCTTTTGGGCATCTCGCGCACGGCGCGCCGGACGTCCGGCCAGTCCACATCGCGCGCCAAGAAATAAAGCAGCCCCACTACGACAGCCAGCAGGCAAAGCGCCAGTCCACGCCGCACTAACCGGCGCGTCCGTTTGGGCAGCTGTGACCAGCGTCGCCCGACATTGTTCATCGTGAGTGCTTGCATGGAAAATCCTTTATTCTTGTACTGTTTCTTGCACGGTCTCGACGGGCATGGGCCTGACGCGCTGCAGTTTCGGCTTGTGGGCCGGCAGACTGCCTACCCAGGCGGGGAACCGCCTGAGAATGTGAAAGACCACCACGCCCACCCACATGCGTCGTAGCCGGCGCGTCGCCATCGCGGCGCGGGGAATCAACGAGCAGTCTTCCTGCATCAACCGGTCGACGCGCTGCCGTAACGCGGTATTGAGTTTGCGATCCCGCACCACCACATTCGCCTCAAGGTTCAAGGCCAAGCTGAATGGATCGAGGTTGCTCGATCCGACAGTTACCCAGTCGTCATCGAAGCAGGCGACTTTCGCGTGCAGCGGGCGGCGGCAATACTCATAGATTTCCACCCCGGAGTCGATCAAGTAGTCGTAAAGCATGGTGGCCGCGAACCGCGCGATGCGCATGTCCGGCTCGCCTTGTAAAACGAGGCGCACACGCACCCCCCGGCGAGCGGCTTTGGCCAATTCGCGCAACAATCGATAGCCGGGGAAGAAATAGGCATTGGCGATCAGCACATCGCTACGCGCGCCACGCAAGCAGGTGCGATACATCCGCTCGATATCCTTGCGATGCTTTTGGTTATCGCGCACGACCAGCCGTCCGGCTCCGTCTTCCGTCGGCAGGGGACCCAGCCCGCGCGCGATAGGCAGGCGTTTGCCCTGTACCGTGGCGCGCATAAAGGCCGCAATGTTTTGACTTAAGGGCCCGCGAATGCGGACCGCATAATCCTGCTTGGCTTGGTCTCCATATTCGACCAAATGGTCTTCGGAAAAATTAATTCCTCCAACGAACGATAGCTCGTCATCGATGACCACCAGCTTGCGATGCATGCGGCGAAACAGATGCACGCGCATGCCCATCAACCGTGGCCGGGGATCGAATACGTGAACACGTACGCCCACCCCGACAAGCTCGTCGATGAACTCTTTCGTCAGCGGGTCGCTGCCATAACCATCGATCAAGATCACGACCTTCACACCGCGCTGCGCCGCGGCAACCAGCTTTTTCTGCAGCGAACGTCCGACAGGGTCGTCATAGAGGATGAACGTCTCTAGTAATACTTCGCGCTGAGCCTGGTCGATCGCGGCCTCGACAGCCGGATAGAACGCGTTGCCATTTTCAAGCAGATCAAATGTGTTTCCTGTGTACCAACCTGTATTCATAACGAGATCTCCGCAGTCAGCGGAACATGGTCCGAGAGCCGGGCCCAGACGCGCGAGGTCTGGGGCTCCGGGCGCGAGGCACGCACGCCTCGTACGTAAATCCGATCTAGACGCAATACCGGGCAGATGGCGGGGTACGACCGGGCAGGGCGGCCATAGTGCATCGTGAACACCTCACGAACATGGCAGCGAGCCAGCGCTCGGTCGGCACGTCGGCGCCAATCGTTAAAGTCGCCCGCGATCACCAGCGGCTCGTCGTTGGGTACATGCAGCTGGGTCAATTCGCACAGCTGTTGGAGCTGCCGCTGACGATGGTCTTCGCGCAGTCCCAGATGGACGCAGACTGCGTGCAGAGGCTGCTGCAATTCCGGTGGACGCAAGACGCAGTGCAGGACGCCGCGAGGCTCTTTGCCAGAGACGCTGACGTCGTGGTTGTTCCAACTCTCAATTGGGTAGCGCGAAAGAATCGCGTTGCCGTGATGACCCTCCGGATAAACCGCATTGCGTCCGTAAGCGAAATCCGACCACAGCGTATCCGCCAGATATTCATATTGCGATTGCGCGGGCCAGTCAGGCAATCTGCCCGCGTGGCCTTCGTGCGCGCCGACAATCTCTTGCAGAAACACGATGTCCGGCGAGGCTTCGCGCAGGGCCTCTCTGAGGTCGTGCAACATGAACCGCCGATTGAAACTAGTAAACCCCTTGTGCGTGTTGACTGTCAGCAGCCTCAGTGTGAAACCGCTGGCGTCGCGCTGTGGTTGCATGCTGTCTCCTGGTTTGATCGCGCACCATGCAGAGCAAGCTGCGTGCCCGGAGGAAACGAGGCCAATATGTGGGGTGGAGCGCCGTGGCTAGCTTGTACCGGGCAAATGTCCGGGCCGGCCCGCAACCTGGCGCCCGCCGCATCCATTCGGGGCGGAGGCCGCGCATAGCGCTTCCCTAGGTACACAAGTTGCGGCCCCTGAACATCTCGCAATTCGCTCATGGGGGCTCAGATGGCTAAAACCGTAGCAGATTTCGTGCTGGACAGACTGGCGGAGTGGGGGATTCAACGAATCTTCGGCTACCCGGGTGATGGCATCAACGGACTCATGGGCGCGTTCGAACGCGGCGATCACGGCATCCGCTTTATCCAGTCGCGCCATGAGGAGGAGTCGGCCTTCATGGCATGCGGCCACGCCAAATATACGGGCCAAGTAGGTGTGTGCCTGGCCACCTCCGGCCCGGGCGCGATTCACTTATTGAATGGCCTCTACGACGCCAAACTGGATCATCAGCCAGTGGTCGCTATTGTCGGGCAACAGGCACGGACTAGTCTGGGTGGCGATTATCAGCAGGAAGTCGATCTGACCGCCTTATTTAAAGACGTCGCGCGTGATTTCGTGCAGGTCATGACCACCGCGGAGCAGGCGCGTCATCTCATCGACCGGGCCATGCGCATTGCGCTTGAGCAACGCGCGGTCACTTGTATCGTGATTCCCAACGATGTGCAGGACTTGCCGGCCGTCCCGGCTCCACCTCACAAAAAAGGCATGATGCACACGGGCATTGGGGCGATCTCGCATTCGCATGTGCCGAACGAGGACGCCTTGCACAACGCGGCGGCCGTGCTCAATCGCGGCAAAAAAGTTGCGATCCTCGCCGGCGCAGGGGCGCTGGGCGCATCGGACGAGCTGGCCGCGGTGGCGCAACGCCTGGGCGCCGGCGTGGCAAAAGCCCTCTTGGGCAAGGCAGCCCTGTCTGACAATCTGCCCTACGTGACAGGCAGCATCGGCCTGTTGGGCACCGTACCCAGCTGGCGCTTGATGCAAGACTGCGACACCTTGCTGCTTGTCGGTACAACTTTTCCATACACGGAATTTTTACCTCCAGAAGGGCAGGCCGCTGGCGTTCAGATCGACCGGGACGGCCGCTCGATCGGCCTGCGGTATCCGGTGGAGGTCGGACTAGTCGGTGATGCGAAGCAAACCTTGGCCGCATTGCTGCCGTTGCTGAAACAACAAACCGACCTGGACTGGCGCCACGGCATCGAGAAAGAAGTCGCCCACTGGCGGGAGGTTGTCACGGCGCGCGCGCAGACGCGGGGCGATCGCATCAACCCGCAGTTGCCATTCATGGAATTATCCAAACGGCTGCCGGAGAACTGCATCGTCTCCTGCGACTCCGGCTCGGCAACCAATTGGTATGCGCGGGATGTGGATGTGCGTCCCGGCATGCTGGGCTCCGTCTCGGGCGGACTAGCGACCATGGGCTGCGCCGTGCCATACGCGTTGGCAGGCAAGCTAGCGTATCCGCAGCGACCCGCCGTAGCCTTGGTGGGCGATGGTGCGATGCAAATGAACGGAATCAACGTATTGATCACCGTGTCGTCGCGTTGGCGAGACTGGGATGACCCCCGATTCGTTGTGCTCGTTGTCAATAACGGCGATCTCAACCTCGTGACTTGGGAACAGCGCATCATGGGCGGCGACCCGCGCTTTGCGGATTCTCAGTGTCTGCCGGACTTTTCCTATGCGGAGTATGCGAAGCTGCTGGGGCTGGAGGGTATCCGTGTCACCGATACGGATCAGGTCGCGGCTGCGCTGGATCGCGCCTTTGCCGCCGATCGGCCCGCCTTGGTCGAAGTCGTGTCCGACCCCGAAATTCCGCCTTTACCTCCGCACATCACGCCCAAGCAGTTCAGCGCATATATCAAGGCATTGAGGAAGGATGCCGCCGGTGGGGCCGCGTTGCGCGCCACGCTCAAACAATGGTGGGCTGGTTAGTCGGGAAGCTTTTCCCGTGGCGAAACTCGCGAGGCGGGGAAGCGGTGTTCGCGGCCGGGCACGCAGCTTGCGGCCTCGTGGCGAGCACCGCATTTTGCGCGTGTCGCGACAACGCTGGAGGCTATATGCACAGACACCACGACAAAGACCACGAGGGCACATTGAGCAGGCTGGTGCAATCCACGGAAGAATTGCTGCGCCGTACCGCCTCGGTGGGCGGCGCCGAGATCGAGGCCAAACGCGACAGCCTCAAGCGGCATTGGAACGAAGTCAGCTCAAGCGCGTCCGATTGGCAGGAAGCCGCGGGCACGGGCTTACGAAATCTGTCGCGCGCCGCTGACAAGTGCGCGCATCGGCATGCGTGGGAATCGATCGGTATCGCTGCGCTCGTCGGCGCGGTGGTCACCGCCTGCCTGCTCACGCGGAATAAGCGTCGGTATTGAGATGAGGTGTGGCCCGGCAGCTCGCACCCGGCGTAACGGCAGTGGGCGTAAGGACGCGATGACAGGCTGAACTGTCGGCCCCGGGCCAGCTCATATTACGGTGATATAAAAAAGCCCAGACTCGCTAGTTGGAGTCTGGGCTTATTCTTGTGCAGAGGAGACAGTCGTTTGGATCAGGATTGCACGGATGCCGCTCGGACTTTCTACTCTGCATAGCGAACAGCCGGCTAGCGCATAGGCAAACCGGCTGGGCTCTGCCGATCATCGAATAGATGACCAGCCCCTCTTTTTATTTGGCCGCCTGCTTGACCGCCTTCGCGTTGGTCTGGCTCAACGCCAGCATGCTCAGTTTTTCATCTGTGGCTTTCTCTTCCGCCATCGTTTCTTTCAGCAGTTTGGCGGCTTCTTTTTGACCTGCTTGCCATCTATCGCACATGACTATTCTTCATCGAGCAGATATCCCGCCTTGGACGATAGCGCGGCACCGGCTCGGTGATAGCCAACCACGCTGGCCACACTGGCATGATTCGTCATCGCCATGATTTCGCCAAGTGGTCTGCCTTGGCGCCCAGCTTCGGTGACAAAGCCTGATCGCAGGCTATGCGCGGTGTAGTCGCCCTCCAGCCCCGCCAACGCCGCCCGCGCCTTGACGATGCGACGCACGGCCTCGGCGCTTAAGCCTTCGCCAATCAATCCGCCACGACGCACGCGCCGGAATATTGGTCCGCTGGTAATGCCCGAAGCAGCAAGCCACGCCTCCAATGCCGCCGCGGCCTTGCCCACGACGGGCTTGTAGCTGTCCGCGCGTTCTGCTCCTTCTTGATTGGTTTTTGAATAGCCGAGCGTGTACAGAAATCCCTCTGGCACCCGGCGCGTGTTCTCGATGGTCGCGCGCACCACTTCGGAACGGCGGCGGCCGCCACTGGCCCAGGCGAATAGCAGCATGGCGCGGTCACGCAGCCCGATCAGCGAGTCGTCGCAGGTAGCGAGGATTTGTTCTAGAGGCGCTTTCGTCAGCGCATCCTTGCGGGCTGGCCGCAGGCCGCGTTTCGCGTATGCGGTGCGTACTCGATCCAACAACGTCTGTACCGCGCGATGACGGCAGGGGTTCGGCAGTTGTTGCGTCTCGTGTGCTTCGGAAAGGACGGCGAGGCGATGCCGGACAGTGGCCAGCTTGAAAGGGCCGAGTTTCTGTTTGACCTTCGCTCGAACCAGCGCCGCGTCTACCTCGGGCGGCAGGTCGTGTTGCAAGCCGTCGGGGCCCATGTGCTCCACATGGTCAGCAATGAACTGGAGCACGGTGTTGACCGGCACGGGTAGCTGCATAGGTCCGCCCATGCGCAGCGCATGCCACGACATCCAGTACTGAATGGCTGACCGATAAGAGGCGAGGGTGTTGTCTGAACTTCCCTCGCGCAGCAGCGCTCGGATCGAGGCCTCGCTGGGGCCAAGATCCTCATAAAGAACCGCCGGCTCCGGATTTTTCCCGGGCGATAGAAGGCCAAAAGTAGGGTTGTTGTTCATACATAGCAGGACAAGTTTGCCATATGTATTATAAAATACATAAGACGTAATAAATATAACGAACTTCGTGTTTTAGATCGGATAACTTTTAATTATCCGCCCTAAACCTCTAGTTCACCACCGCAACGAGAATCTGGAAAGTCACCATGGCCATAGGCGTTCAGCAATCAGATGTGTGGGAAGCGGCCGACGCGCTGCTCAAAGCCGGCGAGCAGCCCACCATCGAACGGGTGCGACTGCATATGGGTCGTGGCTCGCCAAATACCGTGGGCCCGCATTTAAAGGCCTGGTTTCGCACGCTTGGCGAGCGACTGACCGGCGCGCCGACATCCATCTCTGCACCCATCCCAGACAGCATCGCGCAGGCCGCGCAGCATTTCTGGGATTTGGCCATGAACGAAGCGCGTACCCAATGGCAGGAGGCGATTGCTCAAGAACGTGAGGCACTCTCCAAGGAACAAGAGGCGCTGGCTAATGAGCAAGCCCATTTGGCAGCGGAGCAAAAACGGCTCGAGCAGCGTGAAACCGACCTGAAGGCCGCCATTTACAGCGCGCGCGAACAAGCCGCCGCTGCGCAGGATCGTGCGCAGGCCTTGGCGGCTCAGTTGTCCCAAAGCGAAGCCAGAGCTCAGGCGCTAGAGACACGCTTGACCGAAGCCGCTGACCGCGAGCGCGCGCTGCAAGAACAACTGCACCAGCTACAAGGCCGCCATCGAGACGAGTTACGTGCGGCCGAGGAACGCCATGCCAGCCATGAGCGCCGTTGGTTGACCGACTTGGACGCGCAGCGCCAGACCGCCCGCAAACTCCAGGACGAGCTCGAAGAGGCGCGCAAGCTGGCGTCGCAGCGCGAGGAGGAGCATGCCGCCGCACTCGCCCAAGCCGCCGATTCCAACCGCCAGAGCGAGGCGCAGCTGCACGAATCGCGTCAAGACTTGGCCCGCGCGCGACAGCAAATCACCGCACAAGAGAACACGCTCAAAGCGTTGGAAGCGCAACAGGCGCGCACAGAACTCGCCGCCGCTACGATTCAGCAGAATCTGCAGGAGAGGCTCGCCGAGCTTAACCAGCGCGTGGCGGAGCAGGGCGAACAGATGCGTGTTAAAGACCAACAGATCGCCGCGCAAACCGATGCGCTGAGCCGGCTGCAGTTGCAACTGTTAGACGCGTTGCAAGCTTTGCAGCACAAACCGGCGGAAAAAGCGGCTGAATAGTCATGGCCGCCCTGGCGTTATCCAGCCTGCATTGCTCACACGTGTCAAAATAGCGCCTATATACCTCAGCAGTCCGTCATGAGGTGCACTTGGAGATCTCATGGGCAATTCCAGCGAACACGTCAGCATGGCGTTATTTTGCGATTTCGAAAACGTGGCGCTCGGTGTGCGCGACACGAAATATCAAAAATTCGATATTCGCCCTGTGCTGGAGCGACTGCTACTCAAGGGCAGCATCGTCGTCAAGAAAGCGTATTGCGACTGGGAACGCTATAAAGATTTCAAGGCGCCTATGCACGAGGCGAACTTTGAGCTGATCGAGATTCCGCATGTACGCCAGTCCGGAAAAAATTCCGCCGATATCCGCTTGGTCGTGGACGCCCTGGATTTTTGCTACACCAAATCGCACGTCAACACCTTTGTCATCATCAGTGGCGACTCGGATTTTTCTCCGCTGGTGTCCAAACTGCGCGAGAACAATAAAACCGTCATCGGCGTGGGCGTAAAGCAATCCACCTCGGATCTGCTGGTCGCCAACTGCGACGAGTTTATTTTCTACGACGATCTGGCTCGCGAAATGCAGCGCGCCAGCGAATCGCGACGCGACAATCGCGGCTCCGCCAATTCGGGTCAGCGCCGCAGCCCGGACGAAGAGCGCGTGCGCAAGGAAGAGTTGGAACACCGCAAGACACAGGCGGTGGAAATGGTCGCTGAAACGTTCGAGGCGCTCATGGGCGAGCGTGGCGACAGCGGAAAAATCTGGGCCTCCGTGCTCAAAGATGCGCTCAAACGCCGCAGACCGGACTTCAACGAGGCTTACTACGGTTTTCGTGCATTCGGCAATCTGCTCGAGGAAGCCCAGTCTCGCGGGCTGCTCGAAGTCGGCCGGGCTGAAAATTCGAGCACGTATGTGACCCGTAATGGATCGCCTTCGACCGAGGAATCCGGTGGGGACTCGGCGCCGGTAACGGCACACGGAGGCCGAGACAATCATTCACGTCAAGAATCCCGGCGCGGCTCGGGCCGCAGGTCTGGGGCCTCTGGCCGTGAAGGCAGGGAAGCGCGGGCTTCGGAGCGCGCACCAGTCGATCAGTTTGACGGCCCGGTCGCGATTCCCGCGCCGATCGCCGAAGCCGCCTCTAAAGCAACGGTCGAAGAGACCGCAGATCAACGCTCGGAAAGTCCGGATGGCTCCGAGACCCCACGCAAGTCGAGTTCACGGGGTCGGCGCCGTTCGCGAAACGATGCATCGGGACGGTCGGCGGTAGTGGACGAGCGTTCTGACGCCTTGGCAGGGGCACCAGCGTCGGATTCCGTTGACTCTTCAGATGGAGTTGGAGCCGAGGATCGTGTCGGAACCGCACCCCATGGAACCCCCGCACCCGCTCCAATGGAAATCCCGTCCACCGCTGCCGCACCGGTACCACCCACGGTATCCGGATCTCCCCGCGCTTCCGCAGTGCTGCCCCCAGCGGCATCTGGCTCTCCCGGCTCTGCCGCCCCAAGCTTGATTCCAGTGGCTGCGCCTACCGTGATGGGTTCGATTGCGAGCACGCGTAATCCCGAGGCACTGTCCAACGAGTCCGCCGCACCTGCCGCCCCGACGAAGAGCCCGCGCGCACGTAAGCGTGCGTCGGCATCCACGAAAGTAGCGCGTAGTGCGGCGCAGGACAGCATACCTACGACGTCGTCTGTTCCGGAAACGGAGGCCAGTGAAGCGCCATCCGCGCCCGCCAAGCGCGCCAGCAAAACGGCGCGCAAAACCGCCACCCGCACCCGTCGAAAAAAGGACGAAGGCGAAGAGAGCGCTTGAGCGCTACCAGGGCGCGACACGCCTCTCTTTCATACGCGATTGGACGAGCGGCCGGGTATGTTGCTCGAACCGAAGGGGGACTTTCGCGCCGGCACGCGGAGCAGTCGCGATAGGTACGCGCCTTGCTACGGCGCAGGCTCCGTATTTGCTTTGCGTTAAGGAACCTACCCATGCCCACCGTACCTATCGCCGCTTTCTGGGACCGCGAGGCGGCTGTCCAAGCCGTGCAGTTGGCGCGGCCGATGCTTGAGAATTCCCTATCGATCAAAAGCGTGTGTGAAAGCGGATTTCTGCACGTGGTGATCATGAACCCGCTTGCCACGCCCGCCGATTGTGATTTCGCCAATGCGATCCTCTATGAAGAAAGCATTGGTAATCCGGAGGAATGGGATGCGGACTATGGCGCTTACGCACGCGGCAAGGCGCGATTGAGTTGGCGGACTGGGCTGTCCAGCCACGAGATCTTGGCCCTAAAACCGCATCTTTTACATGCCAAGGACGCGCCAGTCTGGGGCAGTGTTTGCCAGGATGGAATCGTGGTGGGCGTCAGTGGCGCAAACCCGTGGTTCGACGAGGCCTTTGCGCGTGCCGTCGCAGCGTTATTCAAGGCCGTGGTGCAAGGGCGATGCGACGAGGAGTTTCGGGATCGTTAGAAAGCTGAGCCCCCGGCGGATGACGCGTCCCTCGCATTGCGAGCGACGCGTGTTTGTTGATCACTATTGGACACGTTGCTTCAACTTGAATCGACGCCCACTCTCGTGCTCACAAAGCCTGCCTTCCAGCGAGAAAAGTAAGACAAGGCATCCCCAGGTTCCCATAGTCTGCGATCCCCGGACGCATGCAACAGCGGTCATGACAATGCCTGCCACTAGGATAATGAAGTCTAACCGACGATTTGATATCCCGAGAAACGTCAGGCTGGGGTCATCCCAAACTTTTATCAAGCTCATCCAGACCTGTATCACAGTAGTGGCGCAGGCCCACCTTAGAATCGCTGAGATCACAGGTTTTACCGCTGCATGGCTGCTAAACGGTAGTAGGGCGACGATGACAAACCCGCCGATTGCATAGGCAATGAGCCGTTCCCGATAGACAAAGATAAAGTCCCTCGGACTGCTCATTGATCTTCCTCCTGAGATGATTCGGCGACAACGTAAATGATCAACGGCGGTCGCGGAAAGCATGACCGAGGCGATTGCACCCCTCATCGATGGATGCGTTGACAGCGGCCCCGGCGCGCGGGTTTCTAGATAACGCACCGACGGTCGCGCCAACGCCTGCAGCGATCATATGGCAGCCCAAACCCACACCTGAGTTCTGACGCCATACCGATTCGCCATCACGATTTCTCAAGTGAATGTCAGTGGAGCTGTCGGGCTGGCGAACGAAATCAAAATGGTATCCCGCGCCATTATTCAGCCGGGGGGGGGGGCGAAGTATTGCTGTAACTCTCCCCCGGTGGCATTGTTCAGTTCAGGAGTGCTGACCGCACGCATACGTTTTCTCCGCAAGTTGAAGTCGAATGGCATAACTGGCTTAAGATTTGACGTGATGACCTCGGCGCTCAGTCGCCCCTAGGCCCCTCAAGGCGGCGTCGATCGGAAACTTTGCCTTTAGATCATTGTCCCCATTGACTCTAGGGCAATGCCGAAAGTTGCGTCAGAATGCCCGACGTTTTGGGAAAGAATAAGACGAAGTTAGCCGGAAACAGTGGCACCAACTCGTGGTTCGACGAGGCCTTTGCACGTGCCATCGCAGCGTTATTCAAGGCCGTAGTGCAAGGGCGATGCGATGAGCAGTTTCGGGATCGTTAACGCGATTTCCTCCGAACATCCTATTCCCCCGCTCGTACCGCTTTCCTCATGCTCGGGCACGGCAGTTGCCGTCTCGTTAGGGCCTACACTCGGAGGAAGCATCATGAAAGAACCGCAGAGCAAACCCGCGCCCACTTCGGACGACACGCCTCGCGAACAGCAGGCGAGTCACAACGACAATCAGAACCGAAGCAAGAAAGACGGCCACACTTCGCAGATCGGAACCGGCCAGGACCAGCAGAGCCAACGCCAACGTGGCGGCGGCGCACGTCGCGGTTAGTCGGCATTAAAGCGCTGAGGCTTGTGTCAGGCGTCGTTTCCGTCACAGGAACGGCGCCTTTATCTTTTCCGCGCCCAACCAGTGTGAGTCATGGTATGAGTCAGACCGCGTTCAATCGGCCGACTTCAGCGACATCAAATATTCGGCCATATCATGCGCGTCTTGGTCGGTAACGTGCAGATTCGGCATGGCGGTACCGGGCTTGATCTTCTCCGGCTCGCGCAACCACCGCTGCATGTTGGGTAAGGTGTTGGGTAGCGTTCCCGCGATATAGGCGCGGTCGGCCATTCCCTCCAGCGAGGGCCCGACGTGTAGCCTCGGTCCGGTGCCCCCGGGGACGATATGACATGTCAGACACAGGTACTGCTGCATCGCGCGCACCCCCGCTTCGTCTTCCGCTGTTCTACCTGCCGTGTTCGACGCAGACGTAGCGTCCGCCAGTGTCCACTCGGGAGTTTGGTTGACTGTGCTTTGATACGCCATAGGGGAAAGATCCGGCAGCGTACGCATAAACGCCACGACATCCCAGATGCGCTCGTCGCTCAGGCGATATCGCCATGCCGGCATGCCGGTCATCTTGATGCCTTCACGAATCATCCAGAAAATCTCATTCGCTGGCCTTTCCCGCGCGCTTGCCACCAGGGGCGGGGGGGCCGGATTGAGCCCCATGGCAAAGGGCTGCGGCGCCACGCCCGGCGCGCCATGACATTGCACGCAATGGGCTTCGTAAATCTGCAGCCCGCGCTTCGCCCGGCCCGGCTCGGCCAAATCCGGTATCTCGATGGCTGCGGCCCGGGCGGATACGGACCGATCCAGCGCATAACCCACCACGCGATAAATAGGCGCCGTATGACTATGCGTCGCGCTGACGTCATACCAGCCGTTGCGGATCGCCACCACGCCGACGGCCGCCGCTGTCACCGCGAGGGCGGCGAGGCTGCCGAGTAGGACGAGCTTGCATCGACTCATGATGTCGCGCCTCCATCGGGTCAGGGCAGGGTGACGAGATAAGCCGTTATGTGTTCCGCCTCCTCGCTCGTCAGTCCGACATTCGGCATTGCCGTTTCGGGATTCATGGCGGGCGGATCCTGCAACCAGCGTACCAGGGTCTCGACATTATTCGGCCATCGCCCCGCGACATAGGCTTGTTGACGCAGGCCGTCCAGCGGGGGACCCACGAAGGACACCGGGGCGCGCACACCCGGTACGACGTGGCAGGCTACGCAGCCTTTCTCGACGATGAGCGTCCGTCCACGGCTGGGGTCGGCCCGAGTGAGCAAGTCAGCTGTCGCCTTTTCGCCACCCTGAGATGGCCCCGACGGGTCGCACCCGGCCAGGCTGGCCAGGACGACAACGACTGAGCAAGGGTAAAGAGTGAAGGTCGATCGGTGCAATGGGACGAATCTCCTCGTTGCGACGGCAGTGCAAATTCCGTGCCTTTCGAGCCGGGGCACGTGAGTTGCTGACGTAATCGTTTGCTTCATTACCCCGTTGTTGCCAACGCTCAGGTATCCATGCTCCGCATCCCATATGCGCCTTTGCTTCCTGTCGTCTTGCTACACCTCGCAGGGGGCCGGCGCGCGCAGGCCGAGGTGAGTTCCGCGCCTGTCACGCCGACACCATCGTCGGGGCAGATGACGGATCTGAATTTTCTGTTGTTCACTGGTGGCGCCGTGATCTTTGTCGCAGTGGCGTGCGTGGTCGTGCTGGCTATCTGGGGGCCACCGCGTTTTCGCGCGGGCTTGGCGCGCCCTGTGTTGATCGTGGGGGCAGGCATTGTGTTTCCCCTCGCGGTGCTGACTGGGCTGCTGCTGTATTCCTTCAATCTGACATCGTCCGAGGCGTCGGAACAACCGGCGGTGCGTATTCACGTGGTGGGCGAACTTTGGTGGTGGCGCGTGAGCTACCTCGATGCAGAGGGCGGCGTGCTGTTTGACACCGCGAACGAAATCCATATCCCGACGGGGAAATCCGTCGAGATCGTGCTGACCTCGGATAACGTCATCCATAGCTTTTGGGTGCCGGAATTGACGGGCAAGCTCGACATGATCCCAGGCCATACCAACCGCCTGCGTATCCGCGCGCAAGCGCCCGGCGTCTACCGTGGACAGTGTGCCGAATATTGTGGCGCTCAGCATACGAAGATGGCGTTCATGGTCCAGGCCGTGGCGCCAGAGGCGTTCAACGATTGGGTAGGACAGCAGATGCGACCGGCCGCTGCCGCCGACGGCCGGCTACGTACAGGAGCGCAGCTATTCCAGCAGGCTTGTTCGCGTTGCCATACAGTGCGAGGTACCGAGGCACGCGGGACTTCGGGGCCGGATCTGACGCATGTTGGCGGGCGCATGACGCTGGGCGCAGGGGTGTTGCGCAATAACTTGGGGGCCATGGCAGGCTGGATCGCAGGCAACCAGGATCTGAAGCCCGGCAACCCCATGCCGGCTTTTCGTGATTGGTCCGGGGTCGAGCTGCTGGCCGTGGCCCGCTATATGGATAGCCTGAAGTGACGAATGATCATCTCAGTGTTCATGCGCAGTCGGCGCTACCGAATCCGCTGCCGCGACCCGAGGGAGAAGAGGCGGCCTTGGAACGCGTCTGGCAGCGCCCGAGCGGGTTCCGCGCCCTGACGGTCGTCAATAACACCTATATCGGTATCTTGTATATCGCGACCGCGCTGTTGTTCTTCCTGCTGGCCGGGATATTGGCGCTGATGATGCGCACGCAGCTAGCCGTACCGGACAACCCGCTGATTAGCCACGACCTGTATAACCAGCTCTTTACCATGCACGGCACGGTAATGATGTTTCTGTTCGCCGTGCCGGCCGTCGAGGCCGTGGCCGTGCTGCTGTTGCCCAATATGCTGGGTGCCCGCGACCTGCCTTTTCCGAGGCTGTCGGCCTATGCGTATTGGGCGTACGCCGTGGGCGGCATTGTTTTTTTCTGCAGTTTGTTTGCGCGGCTGGCGCCCGATGGGGGATGGTTCATGTATCCGCCGCTGACCAGCACCGAGTACTCGCCCGCCTTGAACGCGGATCTGTGGTTGCTTGGCATAGGCTTTATCGAGATCTCCGCCATTGCCGGGGCGATTGAGTTGGCAGTGGGGATCTTGCGCACGCGTGCACCGGGGATGTCGCTGGATAAGATGCCGGTCTTCGCGTGGGTGATGCTGATATTCAGCGGCATGGTGATCGTGGCGTTTCCGGCCGTGATCGTGGCGACGGCGCTATTGGAATTGGAACGCGCCTTCGATATGCCGTTCTTTATCGTGGACCGTGGCGGGGACCCGCTGCTATGGCAGCATCTATTCTGGTTTTTCGGGCATCCGGAGGTGTACATCATCTTTCTGCCAGCCGCGGGCATGGTGTCGATGATCGTTCCCGCCATGACGGGCACGCCATTGATCGGCTACCGCTATGTGGTGATGGCGATCATCGGGACCGCGTTTCTTAGCTTTGGCCTGTGGGTGCATCATATGTTCGCCACGGGGATTCCGCCGTTGTCATCGAGCTTCGCGTCGGCGGCCAGCATGGCGGTGTCGGTGCCTACCGCGATACAGGTATTCGCGTGGATCGCGACGATTGCCGCGGCCGTACGCCTGCGGCCCATCAAGACGCCCATGCTGTTTATCCTGGGCTTCTTTTTTATCTTCACGCTCGGTGGTTTGACGGGCGTGATGGTGGCGGTCATTCCTTTCGATTTACAGGCCCACGATACCTACTTTGTTGTCGCCCACCTGCACTATGTGCTTTTTGGCGGGATGGTGTTTCCGCTCTTCGCGGCGTTTTACTACTGGACGCCGCTCATGAGTCGCCGCGCACTGTCCGAACGTCTGGGGCGGTGGGCGTTCTGGTTAATGTTTGTCGGCTTTAATGTGACGTTTTTTCCCTTGCATGCGGTGGGATTGGCGGGAATGCCGCGACGGGTCTATACCTATGCGGAAAGCCAGGGTTGGGGCGCCGTGAATCTGGTGTCGACCATGGGCGCTTACCTAATTGCCTGTGGGGTGCTCGTCTTTCTGTGGGATTTGGCGCGGAATTTCCGTCCCGACAGTGTGCGTACCGCGGGCAATGTCTGGCAAGCGGGTACGCTGGAATGGCTGCCCAGCGGTGACTTTGGCCTGCGCAGCATTCCCGTGGTGGTAAGTCGCGAGCCCTTGTGGGATCAGCCGGGACTTGCCGAGAACGTGGCGGCCGGTAGGTATTACTTGCCCGATGCGCCGGGGAATGTGCGGTCCACGCTGGTTACCAGTGCGGTGGATGCGCGCCCGGAGTATGTGCTGCCATTGCCGGGGCCGGGGTGGTCTCCTTTGTTGGCGGCACTAGGGACGGCGGGTTTTTTCCTGTTGCTCACTTTCAAACTCTTTATTCCTGCCGGCGCTTGCGGCGTCTTAGCGATCGTGGCGATCTGGTACTGGCTATGGCAGTCCGATGCCGGCCCGGAGATAGCGACGGTGGATATTGGCGGCGGCCTGTGCGTGCCCTGGCGCGGATCGGGACTCCGCTCGCACGCCAGCTGGGCCATGGCGATGTTGCTTGTGGTCTGCGTCAGTATTTTCGGCGCGTTGGTGTTCGCGTATTTCTTTCTGTGGCTCGCGTCGTCCGGCGAATCGTGGGGGGCGCAGACGCCGAGCAGCGGTAATGGTGTCTGGCTGATCAGCGCTGGTCTGATGCTGGGGGCCAGCATATTGCTGATCAGACCCGGCCGCTCGCTGGTACACCATCGACCCTGGGCTTTGCGTGGACGGATGTTGCTGGGCATCTGTGTACTGCTTGCGGCAAGCGCCTTCGAACTCGTGCAGCATTGGCAAACCGGATTGCGGCCGCAACGGGGGGCGTATGATGCCGTCGTCTACGCCGTGGCGGGCCATCAAGCGTTTTTCGCGATCATCGTGGCGATCATGGGCGTGTTCACCTTGGCGCGTAGCATGGCCAATAAGCTGAATCTCCAACACCAGTCTTGCCTTCAGGCGACGCAGACGATGTGGCACTACACGGTAGTTCAAGGGTTGGTGGGCCTTGTGCTTGTGCATCAGTTTCCGCGTCTGGTGGGAGGCTGAGTATGCGATCCCGTTCTAGCGTGGAAATGGTCTATCTATTCGCCGGGCCGGTGATCTGGGCTGTGCATTTCTTCCTTGTATATGGAACAAACGCCTTGTTGTGCGCACGTGTGCCCTGGCTGGCGAAATTGATTTGGCTCGGCCAGCCGGCATCGACGTGGATCACCCTCGCAACCAGTGTGCTGGGATGCGCGGCATTGGTATGGCTGATTCTGCGTGCGCCGAGAAGGGGCTTTCCTGGTGGGCGGTCCAGCTTCTTAACTACGGTTGGCAGGACTCTCTGCGGTTTGTCCCTCGTGGCGGTAATATGGCAGACACTACCTGTATTGCTCGTATCGGCATGCGGGTGAGCCCACTATGCGGTCCGCGAGACGCGCACTGACCCTGGAGAAATACGCGCAGATGAAGCTCTACTATTTTCCCGGCAACGCCAGCATGACCCCGCACTGTTTGCTCGAAGAAATCGGCGAGCTTTTTGAATTATCGCTGGTCGATCGTACGACGAATGCGCATAAAGCACCGGAGTATCTGAAGCTGAATCCGAATGGAGTGATCCCCGCGTTGGTCGATGGCGATCTTGTGCTGTACGAAACCGCCGCCATCGCGCTGTATCTGGCGGATAAGTATCCCGAGAAACAGCTAGCACCCGCGCTTGGCACGCCAGAGCGTGCGCAGTGCTACAAATGGCTGATGTGGTGCACCAACACTTTCCAAAGCACGATCCTGATGTACTACTACCCGGATCGCTGGGTCGATGCTGGAAACACGGAGGGCGCTGCCCAGGTCAAAGCCCATGCGGAAGCCAAGATCAATGGCCTGGTTGACCAGATCGAGGCGCATTTGAGCACTACTAGCGACCCGTGGTTCTTGGGAGAGCAATTTTCTATCCTTGATCCGTACGTCATGATGCTTTGCCGCTGGACAAGAGTGTTCAAGCGGCCGGCTCGCGACTTGCCGCATATTGGAGCGTATCTGGACCGCGTGTTGGCTCGTCCGGCCGTGCAGCGCGCGCTGCGCAACGAAGGTCTGCAGGCTCCATGGGTGTAGGCGTAGGCTCGAAGATGAAATGAGACTGGCCTCGATATCCGTTCACGGCAGGGATCCATCCCTGCGCACCGGCTTTATCGTGTCGCTCCGGCTATAGCACTTTGAGGCCGTTTCGATGAGCGCGTCTCAAATGGAATCTTCGTCCTCGCGCGCCTGTTTAGCCCGGTACCTGCGCCAACTCTCGCGCTCGGTGATTCTGACCTCCAGTGCAAACGCTAGCAATATGAACCCCCATGTCCCGAGGCCGTACGCGCGACGCCACGAGGCTACGCTGATTAAAACGCAACCGCCTACAACTAAAACAGCTTGAACTACGCGGTTGGGAATGCCCATAAAGCTCGTGATGGGGTCTTTCCAAATTTGTGTGAGATGTGCCCAGACATGGTTGGTGGCGCTTACCAATATCCACGATGAAATTGCCGGCATGGCTGTCAGAATTACTGGCGCAACGTGGGTATATGGCAACGAAAAATAGATGATCGCGCCCACTGAGTAGGCGATGAGTCTTTCACGGTAGGCGACCCGCGTGTCGCGGGGAGGACTCAAGGCAGTGCTCCTTTCAGATTTTTCGCGGGGGAGTTGATACGAACGCGATAGTTGCTCATGTCTCGAAGTCAACGAATCGTTCGGCCGGGCCAGTCAGGGGGCAGTCGTTTAGCAGCCGCCATGACTTGCATAAACGGTGTGTCCGATCCTGGCAACTTAACGGTTGGCGCGTGATGAATGACCGAGCGCGTTGCAACTGTGCCCAGCGGCGAATCCCGCGACTCCGCCCGCGATTGGATTGCCACTGAATATTGTGGTGGCCGTTCCTACACCGGTACCCACCATATAACAGCCCAGAGCGACACCGGAGTTCTTTGTCAGAATCGTGTTGCCGGATTGATCTTTCACATAAAAATCGGTTGATCCGTCACGGTTGCCGTGAGCTCCTATACTGAACCGAGGTTCGCGGTGACGCTCCCGGTGCTCAAAGTATTGCTGTAACTCACCTCCAGCCACGATGGATAGCTGCGACATGCGAATCGACTTCATAAGTTTTCCTTAAGAAAGTGGAGCAACGACGACACCTATAAAGGGGAGGAACGGAAGGAAATCTCGGGAACTTCATACATGCATGGATATAAAATTCAGCGCACTGATCCGCGATGTCGAGCCCCTGCAGGTCTCCGGTTCACACTATAGGTTTGGCGCAGCTCTGCGATTACATCAGGTCGGATACGTAGGAAAAATCGGACCGTTCGGACAACGAGCCATACAAAAAAAGGCCTGAATCCGGTTCACACCGGGTTCAGGCCTTATTGACTTTCATTACTGTATAAGCAGGACGGTTGGACACTGACCCGCTTGATGGAGCGCTTTAGCGCCCCTCAATCACCCAACTCAGGCGATCGAACCCACCAACTGATTCAGCGTAGCGCTCGGGCGCATGGCTGCGCTGGCCTTGGCTTCTTCGGGCTGGTAGTAGCCGCCGATGTCGACAGGCTTGCCTTGCGCGGCTTTCAGTTCGTCCAGGATCTTCGTCTCGGACTCGGCAAAAGCGGCGGCGACACCCTGGAATTGCTTGGCCAGTTCGGCGTCGTCGGTTTGCGCGGCCAAGGCTTCTGCCCAGTACATGGCCAGGTAGAAATGGCTGCCACGGTTATCCAAACCGCCGACCTTGCGCTCGGGCGACTTGTTGTTGTCGAGGAACTTCGACGTGGCTTGGTCGAGCGTCTTGGCCAACACGCTGGCACGGGCGTTGTTGTACGCACGGCCCAGGTGTGCCAGGGACTCCGCCAAGGCCAGGAATTCGCCCAGCGAATCCCAGCGCAGGAAGCCTTCTTCGACAAACTGTTGCACGTGCTTCGGAGCCGAACCGCCGGCGCCAGTTTCGAACAGCTGGCCACCGACCATCAGCGGCACGATCGACAGCATCTTGGCGCTGGTGCCCAGTTCCATGATGGGGAACAGGTCGGTCAGGTAGTCGCGCAGCACGTTGCCAGTCACCGAGATGGTGTCCTTGCCGGCGCGGATGCGTTCCAGCGAGAACTTGGTAGCCTTGACCGGATCGAAGATGTGCAGTTCGAGACCGTTGGTGTCGTGGTCGGCCAGGTACTTCTTGACCTTGGTGATGATCTGCGCGTCGTGGGCACGGTTTTCGTCGAGCCAGAAGACGGCCGGCGTGTTAGTCAGACGGGCGCGGGTGACGGCGAGCTTGACCCAGTCCTGAACCGCGGCGTCCTTGGTCTGGCACATGCGCCAGATGTCGCCGGTCTGTACAGGCTGCTCGAGCAGCACGTTGCCAGCGGCGTCGGTCACACGAACCACACCGTCGGTCGGGATGATGAACGTCTTGTTGTGCGAACCGTATTCTTCGGCAGCTTGAGCCATCAGGCCAACGTTCGGCACGCTACCCATGGTGACGGGATCGAAGGCGCCATTGGCCTTGCAGTCCTCGATCACGGCCTGGTAGACACCGGCGTAGCAGCGATCGGGGATCACGGCCTTGGCGTCTTGCAGCTGGCCGGCGGCGTTCCACATCTTGCCCGAGTCACGGATCATGGCGGGCATGGAGGCGTCGACAATCACGTCGCTTGGCACGTGCAGGTTGGTGATGCCCTTGTCGGAGTTCACCATGGCCAGCGCGGGCAGCTCTTTGTAGGCGGCTTCGATGTCAGCCTTGATCGCGGCTTGTTGCTCGGCGGGCAGGGCGCCGATCTTGGCGTACAGGTCGCCGATACCGTTGTTGGGATCGAAGCCGACTTGCTTGAGAGCGTCGGCGTGGCGGGCCAGCACGTCTTCGTAGAACACGGACACGACGTGGCCGAAGATCACCGGGTCGGAGACCTTCATCATGGTGGCCTTCAGGTGCACCGAGAACAGCACGCCCTGGGCTTTCGCGTCAGCGATTTGGGCCTTCAGGAAGCTGCGCAGCTTGGCGGCCGACAGCACGGCGGCGTCGATGATTTCGCCAGCCTTGACCGGGGTCTTGTCTTTCAGAACCGTCTTGGTGCCGTCGTTGGCGGTCAGTTCGATCTTCAGATCACCGGCTTCAGCGACCGTGGTCGACTTTTCGCTGCCGTAGAAGTCACCGCCGTCCATCGAGGCGACGTGCGACTTGGAATCGGCCGACCAGGCACCCATTTTGTGGGGGTGCTTGCGGGCGTAGTTCTTGACCGACAGCGGCGCGCGGCGGTCGGAGTTGCCTTCGCGCAGAACCGGGTTCACGGCGCTGCCCTTGACCTTGTCGTAACGGGCCTTGATGTCGCGCTCGGCGTCGGTCTTGGGCTCGTCCGGATAGTCGGGCAGCTTGTAGCCCTTGGCTTGCAGTTCCTTGATAGCGGCCTTGAGCTGCGGCATCGAGGCGCTGATGTTCGGCAGCTTGATGATGTTGGCATCGGGCGTAACGCACATGGCGCCCAGCTCGGCGAGGGCGTCGCCAATGCGCTGGCTTTCGTCCAGGTAGTCGGGGAAGACGGCGATGATGCGTCCGGCCAGCGAAATATCGCGGGTCTCGACCGTGATGCCAGCCGATTTGGTAAACGACTGAATGATCGGCAGCAGCGAACGAGTAGCCAGTGCCGGGGCTTCGTCGGTGAGGGTATAGATAATCTTCGGAGTTTGAGCCATAGTCTTCGTAGTTGCCCGGGCGCTAGCGCAAATCCGGACTTGCTTAGCCGGACATCGTCGCCGATGTCAACGTAGGGTGGGTGAGTTGGCCGGCACGCGTGCCTGACCATCACGTCGGCGACCCTGCCTCTGTATTCGCACCGGGCCGGTGTCACCGTCATGGTGCGACCATTGTATCTTGCTGCCGGAGAAAATGGGGAACTCTTATAGAAGACTGAGCAATTTTTTGATTGGAGTCTTATATAAGACATGAATGCATGGTTGCGCGGCATGAGACTTGCTCGCAGCCTGTCTTGCCCCGGGGGACCTCCCTCGGGTCCATAAGAGGCTTAACAATAAACTGCCTGGGAGGAACGCTCATGGCCATGCGCACCATCTGGAAGGGGGCTATCACATTCGGTCTGGTCCACATCCCCGTCGGATTGCATACCGCGACCACCGAATCCGGTGTTGATTTTGACTGGCTGGACAAGCGTTCGATGGACCCTGTCGGCTATAAGCGGATCAATAAACGCACGGGAAAGGAAATCGACTCGAAAAATATCGTCAAAGGCGTCGAGGTCGAGGACGGCCAATATGTGGTGGTGTCGCCAGAGGAAATTGCCGAGGCCTACCCCCGGACAACGCAAACCATTGAAATTCAACAGTTTGTCGAAGCCAGCGAAGTGTCGTTCGTGTATTTGGAGCGGCCCTATTATGTGGCGCCCATCAACAAGGGGCATAAGGTCTACGCGCTACTGCGGGACACCCTGACCGATTCGGGAAAGATCGGGATCGCCAAGGTGGTGATTCAGACAAAGCAACATTTAGCCGCCCTGATTCCCATGGGCGACGCGCTGGTGCTGAACTTGATGCGCTGGGGTGACGAGGTGAAAGCCATGGATGGCCTGGATCTGCCCAAGGCGGGCGCCAAGAATATGTCGCCCAGCGCGTCGGAGCTGAAAATGGCCAAGATGCTGGTCAAAGAGATGTCGGCGGACTGGGATCCGATGCAGTATCAGGACGAGTTCAAGGCCGCGGTCATGGATCTGGTCGAGCAAAAGGTCAAGGCCGGCAAGACCGAGGTGGTGATCGAGCCTCAGGAAGAATCCCCCGCCTATACGGATAATGTGATCGATCTGACGGAGTTGCTGCAACGCAGTCTGCGAGGCGGGTCCAAGAAGTCGGATGGCGGCAAGTCTGAATCGAAATCGAGCTCGAAATCGAGCAAAACCGCCAAGGCCGCCAAGAAAACCGCTGCTCGCAAGACCGCCAGCAAGAAAACCACTACGAAGAAGGCGACGAAAACGGCGGCACGCGCACGTAAGGCGGCCTGACCATGGTGGATAGCCTGAAAAAATATCGCGAGAAGCGGAATTTCGCTGTCACGCCGGAGCCGGCCGAAGGCGGCGAAGCCAACGAAGATCAACGCGCCTTTGTGATCCAAAAGCATTGGGCGCGGCGCCTGCACTACGATTTCCGGCTCGAACTCGACGGCGCGATGAAAAGCTGGGCCGTGCCCAAAGGCCCGTCCTATGACCCGTCGGTCAAGCGCATGGCCGTACAGGTCGAAGACCACCCCATCGCCTACAACAAATTCGAAGGCACTATCCCGAAAGGGGAGTACGGGGCGGGCGAGGTCATCATTTGGGATGAGGGTTCCTGGGTGCCCGTGGGCGATCCCCACCAGGGCTATCGGGACGGCCATCTGAAGCTCGACATGCACGGGTCCAAGATGCAAGGCCGCTGGGCGCTCGTACGGATGAAGACCAAGCGCGATGAGCGTCAACCGCCCTGGCTGCTGATCAAGGACCGGGATGAGTTTGCGCGGGATGCAGCCGATTTCAGTGTGGTGGACGAGCTGCCGGATAGCGTCGTGCCATTACGTAAGAAGAAATCCACCGAGGCCGCACAGCGCCGCCTGCCTGGTAAAGAGGCGCCGTTACCTGAGCAAATGAAACCTCAGTTGGCGACCTTGGTGGAAGGTATTCCGCCGGGAGTTCATGACTGGGTCTACGAGATGAAGTATGACGGCTACCGCATCCTGGCGCGGCTGGATCAAGGAGACGTCAAGCTCTACACCCGTAACGGTCACGACTGGAGCGACAAGCTGCCGCATCTGGTCGAGCAGCTCAAGACCTTCGATATCGAAAACGCGTGGCTGGATGGCGAGATTGTCGTGCTGTCCAGCGAAGGCGTTCCCAGCTTTCAGGCGCTGCAAAATGCGTTCGACGTTCGCCGCACGAAGGACATCGTCTACTACCTATTCGATCTGCCCTACATCGCCGGTCGGGATATCCGCGACGAACCGCTGACCGTACGCCGCGATCTGCTCAAGCAGGTGCTGGAACGCTACGATTGTTCGCACTTGCGACTAAGCGAAGCCTTCGACCAGCCGATAGCCGACCTCGTTAGCTCTGCGTGCAAGCTGGGGCTCGAAGGCTTTATTGGCAAACGGCCTTCCGCGCCGTATGTCCAGCGCCGCTCGGACGACTGGGTCAAGCTCAAATGCGGCCGTCGGCAAGAGTTCGTGATCGTCGGGTTCACCGCGCCCAAGGGGGAACGCGTAGGCTTTGGCGCGCTGCTGTTGGCGGTGCACGAGCAAGACGGCAATTTGCGCTATGCAGGCAAAGTGGGCACGGGGTTCAACGATCAGCTGCTCCAGTCCCTGCACGCGCAATTAAGCGCCCGGGTGCAGGAAAACAGCGCAGTGACGGCGGGGCAGGTGCCCAGGGCACGCGACATTCAGTGGGTAAAACCCGATTTGGTCGCTGAAGTGTCCTTCGCGGAATGGACCAATGGCGGCCATGTTCGCCACGCCACGTTCAAGGGATTGCGTACCGACAAGAGCGCTACAGCCATTACGCGGGAGGACGCCGTCCCTGCCGACGAGCTGGAATCCGCCAAAAATACCAAGTCGAAAACTCGGAAGTCCCAATCCGGCACGAATCCCGACAGCAAGTCGTCCTCGAAGAAACGCGCCACAGTTTCCACCGAGGGGCGAGGGCGTGGCAAGGCGAGTCTGAAGCTCTCGAATCCAGGCAGAGTCATTGACCCATCGAGCGGGTTCACCAAGCTCGACCTGGCGCGTTACTACGCGCAGGTAGCGCCTCTGATGCTGGAGCATTTGAAGGGGCGTCCGGTGTCATTCGTGCGCGCGCCGGCGGGGATCACCGGCGAGCACTTTTTCCAGAAGCACTCCGAAACCGACATTCCCGGTGTGACGGCCTTGCCCAAGCGGCTGGATCCCGGCCACGCGTCGTTGATGGAGGTGGCCAGTGCTGAAGGCTTGCTGGCCGCCGCGCAGCTGAATGTGGTGGAGTTTCATACGTGGAACGGTGTCAAGACCGCCATCGCCAAGCCCGATAGGATGATTTTCGACCTCGATTCCGGCGAAGGGGTGGACTGGCCCGAGTTGCAACGCGGCGCGAGCCTGGTGCGGGTATTGCTCGAAGAGATCGGCCTGCAAAGCTGGCTCAAAACCAGCGGCGGAAAAGGGCTGCACGTGGTGGTGCCGGTGCGCCGTCAATACGACTGGGATACGGTAAAGGCGTTTTCCGCCGCGATCGTGCGCCATCTAGCGCGCACCCTGCCACAGCTGTTTGTCGCGAAAAGCGGCCCACGTAATCGGGTAGGGAAGATATTCGCGGATTATCTGCGAAATGGGTTTGGAGCGACCACGGTGGCTGCCTGGTCGGCGCGTGCGCGACCTGGCATGGGGGTTTCCGTGCCGGTGACCTGGGATGAGTTGGAAGCGCTGACCAGTTCGTCACAGTGGACGATCGCCAATATCGAGGAGCGCCTGGGGGTGGGCAATTCGCCCTGGGATGACTACACACCCCAAGGCCTGACGCAGGCAATGAAGAAAATGAAGTTCGATCCCTCGGCTCTGGGCTGACGCGCCATCGGGGCATATGACTTGCGGGAGGGGTGCTGAGAGATGGCTAAAACGCCACGGCTTTAGCCAATATGACGGACCGCTTACCTAGGAGTAACTGAGATGAAGTTCACTAAAGCGACGGAAGCCAAAACGCAGGGCGACGCAATTGTGTTCAACATGGAGCTCAACGGGGTGGTGAGACAGTTTGAGATTTCAGGGGATGTGCTGCGCCGCCGGTTCGGGGCGGCGGACGATACCGCTGTAGAACTGCTCAAAGCCTTCGAATCCGGAGCCGATTCCGTCCGAGATGCCGCGCAGCGTGTTCGATCAGTGCCTGCCGAGGGGTCAATTCAATTGGGAGCCGGAGACTTTTCCTGAGATCGTCAAGGCGGCCGGCTCGGCAACGGCCAATCTCGGGCATGAAATTTGCTTGGTAGCAGGAAATGACAGTAATCGGGCGGCCCGCCTGTCTGTATCACGCGGACCGCCTTTAAATATCCACAGCGAAAGGACAGCTATGAGCCCCAAGACAACACGACTTCTCACTATCGCGGCCGTTGCCGTTATCTTCGCGGTGCTGATTTCTGTTGTGCCTTGGTGAGGACGTAGTGCGAGAGTGCTGGGGGAGATGAGCTCGCTTGATCTATCACCGTGCACTTTGAACTTTAATAATATTTCGTTACTCGCAATGATAAATTGTTGCTTCCTCGTCGGTGTAGGTCGGAGGAAGTTGGGTAATGTAGCTCACGCGGCGGGGCACGCGACTGTGTAGTTCTAGCCGCTTATAAATTTAGATAGAACCGCGACGTGGCATCGACAGCGCAATCATCCTTTGGATTCCTCCCCGCACAGGGTGAAATGGCCCAACAGATACGGGCATTTTCCTGGGCCGATACATCTATCGGTCCTCCGGATACTTGGCCCGAGCGTTTGCGTAGCGCATTAAGCCTGTGCTTGAGTTCGCGCTTCCCCATCGTGCTGTGGTGGGGCCCGGATATGCGAATGTTCTATAACGACGCGTACATTCCCTTCCTCGGGCCCCACAAGCATCCCGGGGCGCTATGGAAGCGGGCTTCCGAGGCTTGGCCAGAGATCTGGGACGAGATTGGCCCGATGCTCTCAAGTGTTTATGCCATGGGAGAGGCCACTTGGCGCAGCGACCATCAGTTTTTCTTTGAACGTGCGTTGCCGCGTGAAGAGGTGTACTTCACGTTCACCTATGGGCCGATTCTGGCGTCGGACGGGGTGACGGTCGAAGGGATATTCTGTCCGTGTACCGAGACCACGGAAAAAATTCTGAGTACGCGCCGGCTGAACGTACTGCGCCAGCTCAGCACGCGCCGTCTGCCTGACGGCGGTATCCCCGCCGCCGCGGTCAATATCTGTGCCGAACTGAGCACTAGCAAGGAGGACGTGCCCTTCGCCGCGATTTATAGCATTGAGGGCGAGCACGCCAAGATGTTGGCCAGCACGGGCTTGGTGGTGTCCGACGCTGAAGCGATTTCGTGGCCACTACAGGAGGTCGCATCTAGTGGCCAGTCAATGACCGTGGAGTTGAGCGCCCTGGACGTGCAGATGGAGCAGGGCGCTTGGCCGGAGCCCGCGCGATTCGCCCGGCTGGTTCCGCTGGACTGGTTGCCTGATGGGGCCGTCAACGGCGTGATGGTGCTGGGGGTCAGCCCGCGCCGGCCGCTCGATGAACCCTACCGCGATTTTCTCGCGTTGGTGGCAAGCCATAGCGCCAGTGCGTTGAACAGTGCCGCTACCTTTGAGCTGGAAAGCCGTCGCGCTCAGGCGTTGGCTGAACTGGATCGCGCAAAGACGGCGTTTTTCTCTAATGTCAGCCATGAATTCCGCACACCCCTGACCCTGATACTTGGGCCAGTGGAAGAAGCACTGGAGAACCCGAGTAACCCGCTGGACCGCAAGCAACTGCATATGTTGCATCGCAACGCACTGCGGCTGCAAAAGCTGGTTAACACGCTGCTCGATTTCTCGCGTATCGAAGCGGGACAATTGCAGGCCTGCTTCGAGCCCGTCAATCTGGGCCGTGTCACGGCCGAGCATGTCAGCGCATTCCGCTCGGCTATCGAGGCGGCGGGGCTGCGCCTGCGGGTCGACTGCGATAGCGTCGAGGTTTATGTCGCGCGCGATCTGTACGAGAAAATCCTCCTCAATTTGCTATCCAATGCGTTCAAGTACACCCCGAGAGGCGAAATCGCGGTAACCCTGCGCGATCTCGGTACGCAAGTCGAGCTTTGCGTGTCCGACACCGGGATCGGTATTGCCGGTGCCGAGCACCAGGCTATTTTCGAGCGATTCCATCGCGTCGAGGGCGTCCCGTCGCGCACCCACGAAGGCACGGGAATTGGGCTGACTTTGGTGCGCGAACTCGTCAAACTGCATGGGGGCAGCATCCGCGTCGACAGCCAGCCGGGCGCGGGGAGCGCTTTCACCGTGAGGCTGCCCAAGGGCACGGCACATTTGCGGGCCGAGGATATCAACCGCGCCGCACCGCCCAAGACGCGTAATCTCAGCGGGCCTTATACATTAGAGGCCGCGCAATGGCTCACCGAAGACGCGGCGCCCATCGCCGTGCACGAGGCCACGCGCTCGCGCCCCGTGGTTCTCTATGTAGACGATAACGCGGACATGCGCGACTACTTGGGCCGTTTATTGGCAACCCGATATGAGGTGCGCGCCGCGACCGATGGCGCCTCGGCGCTGGCCAGCATACGAAAGTCCCCGCCGGATTTGCTGATTGCCGACGTGATGATGCCCGGCTTGGACGGGCTGTCGCTATTGCGCGCGGTGCGCAGCGACGCGGTCACGCGGGCTTTGCCGGTCATTCTGTTGTCGGCGAAAGCGGGCGAGGAAGCCCGTGTGGAAGGCATGGAGGCCGGCGCCGACGACTATCTGGTCAAACCCTTTTCCGCCCGCGAGCTCGTGGCACGCGTCAGTGCCCATCTGCGTTTGTCGCGGTTGCGGCAGGAGACCTTGCGCACACTGCGCGCCAACGAAGTTCGGCTACGCACGATCATCGAACAGCTCCCCGTGGGCCTGGGGGTCGCGGACGTCACGGGGCGATGGATCCTGACCAATTCCATGATGAGCGGTTATGCGCCGATGGCCATGCCAACCACCGTCCCCGCGGAGCATAGCCGATGGCGTGCCTGGGACGAGAATGAGAAGCCGGTGCCTGTGGAAGACTGGCCCGGCCAGCGCGCGTTGCGTGGTGAAGTCGTCACCCAGGGCATGGAAATGCAATACACCGCCCCGGATGGGCGCGAGTACTGGTTACGCTCGACCGCTACGCCTTTGCGCACCGACGACCGCAGCCTTATCGGTGCATGCCTGGTGCTGCAAGACATCACCGAGCTCAAACGCGTCGAGCAAGAACTGTTAGAAGCCCATCGCCGCAAGGACGAGTTTCTCGCCACGCTGGCGCACGAGCTGCGTAATCCCTTATCGCCCATGCACAACGGACTCTACCTGCTCAAGCAGGGGGCGAGTCCCGAGGAGACGGCACGCATCCACGACATGCTGCAGCGGCAAGTCGCGCATATGCACCGACTGGTGGACGATTTGCTGGAGATCGCCCGGATCAATAACGGCAGAATTTCACTGCGCAAGGAACCCGTCGAAATCGCCGATGTGGTGCGCAACGCGTTGGAGACGTGCCGCGCGGCCATTGAAGCCGGGGAACATACTCTGACCCTGGATCTACCCGAATCCCCGATCGTCTTGGAGGCGGATCCGGTGCGGCTCGCTCAGGTCATTTCGAATGTGCTGACCAACGCGGCGAAATACACCAACAATGGCGGGCACATCCGTCTACGCGTACGCTGCGAGGCCGACGCGGCTGTGATTTCGGTCACCGACAACGGAGTAGGGATTCCCGCCGACCAGATATCGCACGTATTCGATCTGTTTACACAGTTGGATGGCGCGCGAGGGCAGGGGGGCTTAGGGATCGGCCTGACGCTCGTCCGTACGCTGGTCGAGCTGCATGGCGGGCGTGTCGATGTTCATAGCGGTGGGCATAATCAGGGCAGCGAGTTTGTCCTGCGCCTGCCCATGCCGCCCGCGCCACCCAGGGCGGCTGCCCCGACCATGCCGATGCAAGCGGCGCAGGGTCTAGGGCGGATTCTTGTGGTCGATGACAACCGCGATTCTGCCGAGACCACGTCGCTCGTGCTGGAATCCTTCGGGGCACAGGTTCAGGTTGCCGCCGATGGGCCGAGCGCGTTGGCGATGTTGGATGCTTTCCAGCCGGAAGTGATCATGCTGGATATCGGCATGCCAGGGATGAACGGGTACGAGGTTGCGCGCCGCGTGCGCGAAGCCGGTTGTACCGCGACGCTCGTAGCCATGACCGGATGGGGGCAAGAAGACGACCGTCGCCGTTCCAAGGAAGCGGGGTTCGACCATCACTTGGTCAAGCCGATGAACTTCGACGCGTTGGAACGCTTGTTAGTGACACTCGCACAAGAGCGTGCTTGCGGCAGCAAGTCCGGCGCTGCGTAGGCGCGACCGGTCAGCCGGGGCGGTATAGGGACGTGCAGCCATTAACTCTTTACGAAACGGGCCCCGACTTAGCGGGGCCCGACAATTGCAAAACCGGACGTCGTCGAGGGATTAATCCTCGATTTCTCCGCCCAAGGAATGACCCGAGGCGGGAGGCAAACCCCCATTACGTTCCGGGTCGGGCGGCGTGCGGGCCAGGCCCGCGTCGTCCGCATTGACTTCTTGATCGATATCGATATCCTGAGCGTCCTCGGGCTGAGCTGTCGGGAGGTCCGCGGAGGCACGCTCGCCAGTGCCGGGGGCATCGCTATCGGCGGGATGTCCTGGCCGGTCGCTCGCGCTGTCCGAGGAATCGCTAGGACCAAAAGGATCAGGGTTGTTTGAGACGCTTGCGTTCATGAAAAGGACTCCTTAAATTTCAACCTTTTCCCGCAAGACTCATGCCTGAAACGGTCAGGGTTCCGCGCAATTCGTATGTAATTGCAAGAAAGAGCAAACGACCGCACAAAGTAACAGTCTGGTCATGATGTTTCAGGCATAGTGTCGGCTCTCCCGTAATTGAAGTCGGGAGGCAAGTGTCACGAAAGGTCTACCCAACATTCAAGATTGGCGCTAGGAGATGATGCTATGCCTCACTTATTGATCCTCGACGACGACGATCTGATACGCGACACGCTATCAGAAGTCGCGCGCGATAGCGGTTTTTCCGTCGGGGAAGCTGCTTCGGTCAGCGAAGCGCTAGAACAACTTACTTTGCGTCCGCCCCAACTGCTGTTGGCGGACATCCGCGTCAAGGGCGGCGATGGCCTGGAAGTGTGCCGCAACGCCAGTGCGCTGGGCAGCGAAGTCGTCGTGATGACGGGCTATAGCTCGGTCGATTATGCCGTCGAAGCCATGCGTCTAGGAGTGCGCGATTTCCTGCGCAAACCCATCTGCATGGATCGCCTGCAAAGCATTCTGGATCGGATTGCCAGTACGGCCGAACACATCCCGGCAGAGGGTTTTCGCGGCCGCATGGTCGGCGAGTCCGCCGGGATACAGGAGGTCTACCGCAGCATTGCCCGGGTGGGACCCACCAACACCACGGTCATGCTGATTGGCGAGAGCGGCACGGGCAAAGAGCTCGCCGCGGAAGCCATTCACAAGGCCAGCAAGCGCGCCGACAAGCCGTATATCGCCGTCAACTGCGGCGCGATCTCGCCCAACCTGATGGAAAGCGAGCTGTTCGGCCACGAGCGGGGCAGCTTCACCGGGGCGGACCGGCAACATAAGGGCTATTTCGAGCAGGCCGATGGCGGGACCTTATTCCTCGACGAAGTGACGGAAATGCCGTTGGAGCTGCAGGTCAAGCTGCTGCGCGTCTTGGAAAGCCACGAGTTCATGCGCGTGGGCAGTCACAAGATCCAAAAATGTGACGTGCGGGTCGTCGCGGCGACTAACCGTAGTCCGGAGCAAGCCGTACGCGATGGGCGCCTGCGCGAGGATCTGTATTACCGCCTGGCCGTGTTCCCGCTAGAGTTGCCGCCCTTGCGCGCACGCGAATCCGACCCTCAATTGCTGGCGGATCGATTCCTCGCGGATCTTAATGAAATGCATGGTACTCAACGGGTGTTTTCCCCCGAGGTGTACGAACAACTGCTGACCCATAACTGGCCTGGCAACGTCCGCGAGTTGCGAAACTATGTGCAACGGGCCTACGTCATGGCCGATGGCGACACGCTGAACGCGCCGGTCAAGCGCCGGATGCAGATCGGTAAAAAGCCGGCCAGTGGGGATTGCATTGATGTACCGGTGGATACCACGCTGGCGGACGCAGAGCGCAAGCTGATTCTGGCCACGTTAGAACGGTGCGCCGGGGTGAAAAAGCAGGCGGCTACCTTGCTGGGCGTGAGTCCCAAAACCCTGTACAACCGCTTGATGGCCTACGCCGCCGAAGGCTACGTGGTCATGCCGGATCCGGAGCCGGAAAAAGTCTGATTTGCCAGAAACGCCAAAAACCGGCGCTCGGCCACGCTCAGCCCCTTGGGAGACCGAGGGGCTGAGCCTTTGCAGGGCAGCGCGGCGGCGGCATGGGCCTCTAGCACCGAGGGGTGGACATAACAGTTGCGGCAGACGCTGGGGGTGTTCGCCAAGCGACTGGCAACCGTTTTAATCACCTCTGGCACCGAGGCCTGGGGGTTGCTGCGCAGCAAATCGAACGCATACACCGATGCTGCCCAGGTTCGATAATGTTTGGCCGTGAAATCCTGCGCGCAGGCAGCGCGCAGATAATCATTGACCATACTGGAATCGACCGCCCGGCGTTGTCCCGATTCGTCCCGATACTGAAAGAGACGTTGGCCCGGGATTTCCATGCACTGCCGCACCAGCCGCGCCAAGCGTCGGTCGCGCACGGTAATGTCGTGCGCGACGCCGCTCTTGCCGGTAAAGGTGAGACGGATTTGGCTGCCATCCACCTTGGTGTGGCGTCGCGAGAGCGTCGTCAAGCCATAAGATCGATTCTGGCGCGCATATTCGTCAGATCCAATACGGATGAGGGTGCGCTCCAATAGCGTGACTACTAACGCCAGGACCCGCTCGGGCGGTAACCCGGGCCGGGCGAGATCCTGCTGTACCCGGCGACGGATGCGCGGCAGCGACGCGCCGAATAGCGCCAACTGTTGGAACTTGTTGGCGTTGCGGTTCGCGGTCCATTCCGGGTGATAGCGATACTGTTTGCGCCCGCGAGCATCTCGCGCCGTCGCCTGAATGTGTCCGTTTTCCATGGGACATATCCAGACGTCTTCGTAGGCGGGCGGGATGGCTAATGCGCGTATGCGGGCCAACGTGGCTTCATCATGCACGCGTCGTCCGTCGGCATCGACATATTGGAATTCGCCATCCTTGCCGCGCACGCGTCGCAGGCCGGGGCCGCGATCGTCGCAATACACCAGGCCCTTGATGGATTCGCATGGGGGTGCAGTAGCGGTTTTGTCCGCTGGCGTAGTCGTGCGTTTCGTCGCGTTCGGGCGCCGCTTTTGCGCGGTCGAGCGGGGCTTGGCGCGCGGCGTGGGAGATGTATCGGCGACCCGGGTTGCGAGGTTCAGCGTCATAGGGTTCTCCGTCCCTGGCGCAGGGCTTCCAGGCGGGATTGCCATTCTGGGGAATCGAATTGCGCAAGCGTGTCACCGGGTAATCGTCTCTGCCAGTTTGGAAACTCAGTCACTGTGCCCGGAACATTGGGTGCCTCGTCGATACCGGCAATGTCCTCCATGCCCGCCAGTACGAGCTCGCAGGGCGTGCTCGCCACGAAATTCAGGAGCGCCTCGGCCGGCGCAGCGTCTGGCAGCGTGGCCTCTTCCTGCATGGTGTCCCAAAGCGCCTGCTTCTCGGATTGCCTCTCTTGGAGCAGTGAAGCCGCCGACTCATCGTCGCGCAGACGTCCGGCTTGCTCGCGTTGCAAGATGTCGGTGCCTTTCCACCAACCTGACAGGGTCGGCAGATCGTGGGTCGTCGTCAGCGCCGCCGCTTCGACCGGCCAATCTTCGGTGCCCAGGAAAGCGGGACGCGTGGAGGTCGGTTCGCGCATGAACCATAAGACGTTCATGCCCGCGATGCCGTGTTCGGCCATTCTCTCGTCAAAGCCCGGAGGCACCGTCCCCAGGTTTTCACCGATCACCAGACCGCGATGGCGCCATGCCTCCAGGGCGATGAGGCCCATCAAAGCTTCGCTCGGCAGATTCAAATATGCTCCCTCGGCGGGCGTGCCGCCTTCGGGAACCAGCCATAGGCGCTCCATACCGAGGATATGGTCGATGCGCGTGCCGCCCGTCTGGGCCAGCGCCGCGCGCAAAACGCCAATGAACGGCTCGTAGCCACGCTGCTGCAGCGCGCGCGGCGACAATGCCGCCAAGCCCCAGGATTGCCCGCGCGGCTGATAGAGGTCCGGCGGAGCGCCGACCGACACGCCTTGCAGGAAGCTTTCTGAATCGCTCCAGACCTGGCTGCCTCCTGGGCTGACTCCCACGGCCAAGTCGCTAAGCAATCCGATACACATTCCGGAGTCAATCGCAGCTGACTGGGCGCGCGCGAGGCTGGCCGCCGTCAGCCACTGAGCAAAACAATGGAAATCGATCTCGCGCGCGTGCTGTCTCGCGAATTCGCGTACCGACGCGGAGCGGGGGTCTTGCCATCCGGTTTGCCAGCCTGTCCAGAGCGTCGAAGGATCGCCTTGGCTACCGTGCAAGGCTTCGAATACCGCGTGATCACGCAGGCGTTGGCCGTGGCGTTCACAATACGCACGATAGTCTCGTTGGTGCTTGGCATCCAACTGACCAAAACGCCCGTGCAGCTCGCGCAATATTTGCATCCGAGTGGCCGCGGCACGAGGCCAGTCGATGACGCACGCGCTGTCCAAGGCGGCCAAGTCCGTTTGAGGCATCGCGCTAAGCGACTCACGCACCGCGTCTTCGCCCAGCACCATGGCGGGAGCGGCATACAGCACGTTCAGAAAGAAACGATTCGACGGTGAGTAGGGGCTGCATGACCCCGGAAGCGCGCTGAACATGGCGTGTAGGGGATTCAACGCCAGTACATCCGCGCCGGCTGCGCCCAGACGCTGCGAAAGTTCAGCTACCGTGCCCAGATCGCCATAGCCCCAGGTACCTCGCACCGGGTTCGGGTCGCTGCGACGCAGGCTATACACCTGCGCCATCAGACCCCAACTACGCGGCGCGTCGCGTCCAAGCAGGGCGGCCATGTCCGGCGCTCGCGGGGTTATCGCCAATCGCTGGGGTTCCTGGCCCGCCTGGCGCAGGGTGTAATAGCCGGGTGGCGCACTTAAACGCAAGCACGCGCCGCCATCATAAGATTCAAGGGTGACGGCGTACATCTCGCCGCCATCTTCAGCGATCAGCTCTCCCGCACCCTCTCGCCAGCCGGACAGCACGGCCACGCTGCCCGCGCGCTGCACCTGCAGCGGATCCTGGGCGCGAGCTTCGGCGTCCAGCGCCGCATGGCTGGCGGCGACATCGTCATCGTTATCGGCTGGCAGCCCCAACGCCTTCAGGAGAACCCGTAAGGACGCAGCCTCCACGCGCTGCGTGTTTTTGTGCGCATCGATCCAACGTTCCTGCAGACCCGCGCGTTGCGCCAGTGCAGAAAGATCCCGGGCGCCGTTCGTCATGGCCGTTCCTCGATCAAGCACAGCGTACAAAACGGGAGCAACACGCCACCCACCAGTTGGGCCAAGCCGCCGCTTTGGCATTCATACTGAAGTGACTGATAGGGCGTGACCGGGATCGGCTCGGGCACCTCCACCGGCTCCGGTCCAAGGTTGGACAGAATGATCAGGCGGCTGCCATCGCCCAGGCGCCAATGCGCTTGCACGGCGGCCGGACCCAACACGCGACCCGGTTCGCTACGGGCCCCGGCGAGACGGTGCTTGAGGTACCGCTGACGCAAATCCAACAGGAACGTGTAGTAGGCAATCCAAGCGCGTCGTACGCCGTTGCCCCCCCAGGGCAGGCTGCGCTCGAACGTTTCCGGCGCGTTGGGGTCGGGCAGATCGGCGTGCTTGGCTAGTTCAGAGAACTCGCGTGCGCGACCCTGGCGCACCGCCTCGGCCAATGCTTCGTCGGTATGGCTGGTGAAGTAGAGAAATGGCGCGGTGGAACCGACTTCCTCGCCCATGAAAATCATCGGAATCCCGGGCGAGAGCAGATGCATGGCGATAGCCGCGCAAAGCGCGCGTTCATCGCAAAGCTGACGCAGCCGCTCGCCCAGCGCGCGATTGCCGGTCTGATCATGGTTCTGCAAAAACCAGATGAAGGAAGAGGGCGGCAAGTCATCGCTCGGCTCGCCCCGGCATTCGCCGCCGCGAAACACCGACGCCTGCCCTTGATAATGCCATCCCTGTTGCAGGCAGCGACTCAGGATTTGCGCGGGTTCCTCGGCATAGTCGCTGTAGTAGCTGGTCTTTTCTCCGGTCAGTAGATGATGAAGCACATGGTGGCCGTCATCATTCCATTGTGCGTCAAAACCCGCACGCAAAAGACTGGCACGATTTTTATCGTCTTCGATGACGAGATACACGCGGCGCGAACCCAGGCGCTCGCGCACGCGTTGAGGAAATTCGCGTAGCCAGTCATCGGCCTCGATCGCATGCACGGCATCCAGACGCAGGCCGTCGAAGCGATATTCGTCGAGCCAATAGCAGGCGTTGTCTTCAAAGTAGCGTCGCACCTCCGGTCGGCGGAAGTCGATCGCTGCGCCCCAGGGGGTGGAAATATCCTCGCGAAAGAACGGCTTGGCTATCTGCGGCAGGTAGTTGCCATCTGGCCCGAAATGGTTGTAGACCACGTCGAGCATCACGGCAATGCCCAATCCGTGGGCGCAATCGATCAAGTGTTTTAACGCGTCCGGCGAGCCATACGCGGTGTCCGGTGCATATGGCAGCACGCCGTCGTAGCCCCAATTGCGCGGGCCCGGGAAATCGGCGATAGGCATTAGCTCCACCACATTGACGCCTAGTGCGGCGAGTTCCGGCAAGCGTTCGCGCAGTCCGTCAAATCCGCCCGCTGCGCCGGCATGCACTTCGTAGATTACGGCCTGTTCCCAAGGCGGAGCCTGCCAGCGCGTATTGCGCCAGACGTACTCGTCACCAACTACGACGCTTTCATCATGCACATCCCCATCTTGCAGGCGCGAAGCAGGATCTGGGATGCGTGTGCCGTCGCCCAAACGATAGGCGTAGCGCGTCCCGGGCGGACATTGGGGCACCTCGATCTCCACCAACCCATCCGGTCCGGGAGTCAGTTCCAAGGGCGCACGGCCGGCGATTTCCAGGCGCAGGCCTGGCTGCGCCGAGGGCGCCCATAGGCGGAAAAGCGCGCTGCCGTCAGGATTGGGCGTGGCGCCAAAAAAGGGGCTCATTGTGCATCTCCGGCCGAAAAGGTCGTGGCGAGTAAAACCACGCTATGCGCTTGAACCTCGACCGTGGACTCCTGCAACGCGTCGGAGACGGACAGGTCGGCCGAATCCAGGGCGCGTTGCCATGACAGTTCTGGTCCAGGCACGGTGAACGTCACCGGATCCGCGGTGGGATTCAACAGCAATAGCGTGATGTCGAGTTCGTTGTTGCGCCCGTGTGTCGCGCGTCGCAGGCCCAGCGCCGCGCCCGTTTCCGGCTGCGTCAACGGCTGGCCGTCTGGCTCGAACCATTCGACACGCCGCATGCCTGGCGCCAGTTCCTGGGCGGGATCCAGATAACGCTGCGCATGCAGGCTGGGATGCGCACGTCGCAGCTCGGTTAAACGGCCCACATAAGCGCTTAGCTCTCGACCCTCCGGACTTTGCGCCTGGTTCCAATCCAGCCACGACAAGGCGTTATCCTGGCAATAGGCATTGTTGTTGCCGGATTGCGTGTTGCCGAATTCATCGCCGGCCAACATCATCGGTGTGCCATCGGAGAAATAGAGCGTCGCAAGCAACGAGCGCGCGACACGCGTGCGGGTTTCTAGGATCGCGACGTCATCAGTCGGGCCTTCCACGCCCCAGTTATTGCTCAGATTATCCGAATGGCCATCCTGACCGTCTTCGCCGTTGGCCTCGTTGTGGCGTTCGTTATAGCTGACCAAGTCGGCGAGGGTGAATCCATCATGGGCAGTGATGAAGTTGACGCTCGCCCATGGCCGACGGTGGCGTCGATCGAATAGCGATCGAGACCCCGTGAGCGCATCCATGATCGCGCCGCGTTGGCCTTCATCGCCACGCCAGTACCGCCGCGCGTTATCGCGGAATGCGCCATTCCATTCCGCGAATCCGGGCGGGTGATTGCCCAGCTGATACCCATCCGGGCCGATATCCCAGGGTTCAGAGATGAGCTTGCATTTCGCCAAGACGGGATCTTGCAAAATGGCATCAAAAAACCCCGAGCCCTGGTCAAAGCCCGTGCCCTCGCGACCCAGGGTCACGCCCAGATCGAAGCGGAATCCATCCACCCCATAGGACTGCGCCCAATAGCGCAGCGAGTCCATGACCATTTGCAGCACCCGTGGATGCGAAATATTGAGCGTATTGCCGCAACCCGTGTCGTTGATGTAGTAACGCTCCTCGCCAGGGATCAGACGGTAGTAGCTAGCGTTATCCAGGCCCCGCCATGACAAGGTCGGGCCCCACTCGTTACCCTCGCAAGTATGGTTGTAGACGACGTCCAGCCACACTTGGATGCCCGCCGCATGCAGGCGGCGGATCGCTTGACGCAACTCGTTGGGGCCTTGAGGCGTATACGCGGGTTCCGGCGCAAAAAAGGAAAGGGAGCTGTAGCCCCAATAGTTGCGCAAATCGCGCTCAATCAGGAATCGGTCTTGCAGAAAGGCATGGACCGGCATGATTTCGACCGTCGTCACGCCCAGGCGCATAAGGTGGTCGATGAACTTAGGGTCGCCTAAAGCGGCGGCGGTGCCGCGCAATGGGGCTCGCAGGTCCTCGCGCTGCATCGAGGCGCCGCGCACGTGGACTTCGTAGACCACCGTGTCTTCCCAGCTCACGCTGGGTGGGCGTGAGTTACCCCAGTTGAATGGGGCGTCCGCCGTCACGATACCCTTGGGCATCAAGGGCGCGCTATCGCGACGATCCAACGTCAGATCACCTTTTGAATGGCCGAGGCGATAACCGAACAATCCATCGCCCCAACGCAGCGGCGCATTCAACTGGCGCGCATACGGATCGAGCAGCAGCTTGTTCGGGTTGAATCTGTGCCCATGAACCGGGTCGAACGGCCCGTAAGCCCGATAGCCATAAAGCAGCCCAGGCTCGGCATCCGGCAAATACCCGTGCCAGATTTCATCGGTGCATTCCGGCAAGGGCACGCGCCGCAGCTCCTTGCGTCCCTTGGGATCAAACAGACAAAGATCAATGCTGGTGGCATTGGCCGAAAACACCGCGAAGTTTACGCCGAGCCCGTCGCTGGTCGCTCCCAGGGGATAAGGCAGACCAGGTTCCAGGGGTGCCGATAAAGTTGCGTCCATGTTGGAGGGTTCTCAAGGATGGGAAGGATCGGCAGGCTTAAGCACTAATGTGGTCAAGCCCGGTAGTGTGAGACTCAAGCTCTGCTCATGGCCGTGAGCCGCGATACCCTCGGCCGTACAGGTTTGATCGACGGGTTGCGCGTGGCCACCGTAGCTCGCATCGCTGGTATTCAAACGCAAGCGCCATTCGCCGCCGCGCGATACGCCGATGCGATAGTCCGAACGCGTCACGGGCGTCAGATTGCAAACCACCAGCAAAGGTGGGGCATCGCCATGACGACGTTCAAACGCGAGAACGCTGTTGTTGGCGTCGTCGCCTATGGTCCAGGCAAAGCCTGCGGGGTCGCTGTCGCCCCGATACAGCAGAGGCTCGTTGCAATAAAGTTGGTTGAGGGCGCGAACCAGGCGCTGCACACCGCGATGGGCAGGATGATCGAGCAGATCCCAGGCGAGGACATGGTCATGGTGCCACTCATGCGGTTGCGCGATTTCGCCGCCCATAAAGAGCAATTTCTTGCCCGGATGGAGCCACATGAAGCCGAAGTACGCGCGCAGATTGGCGATGCGGGTTTCTTGATCGCCCGGCATGCGGCCATATAAGGAACCCTTGCCGTGCACGACCTCGTCGTGCGAAAGCGGCAAAATGAAGTGTTCAGAATGCGCATACACCATCCCGAACGTCATGTCCCGGTGGTGATAACGCCGATGCACCGGGTCTTCCTTCATATAACGCAGGGTGTCATTCATCCACCCCATGTTCCACTTGTAGTCGAAGCCCAAGCCTCCACTGGTCGTGGCCCGCGTTACCCCCGGCCATGAGGTCGATTCCTCGGCGATGGTGATTGCACCGTCCTCGCGTTCATGCACGCTGTCGTTCAACGCGCGCAGAAATTCGATCGCTTCGAGATTCTCCCGGCCGCCGTAGCGATTGGGTATCCATTCGCCAGCTTTGCGGCTGTAATCCCGATACAACATCGATGCCACCGCGTCGACGCGCAGCCCATCGACGTGAAAACGATTTAGCCACTGATGCGCGCTGGCCAGCAGCATCGCGCGGACTTCGTTGCGGCCCAGGTTATACACGCAGCTATGCCAGTCAGGGTGATAGCCTTCGCGCGGATCGGCGTACTCATACAACGCCGTGCCATCGAACAGTGCGAGACCGTGCGGGTCATCCGGGAAGTGTGCGGGGACCCAGTCCATGATCACCCCGATGCCCGCGGCATGGCAGCGATCCACGAATCGCGCGAATGCCTCGGGCGAGCCGTAACGCGAGGTAGGCGCGAACTGGCCCAGTGGCTGGTAGCCCCACGATCCGCCAAAGGGATACTCCGCAACCGGCATCAGCTCGATGTGGGTAAAGCCCATTGCCCTGGCGTACTCGGGCAAACGCTGGGAAAGCTCCTCCCAATCGTTCGCGCTGCTCCAAGACCCCGCATGCACCTCGTAGACCGAAACAGGCCGGTCCACCGATGCATCGCGATCCCGCATCCACGCGTCGTCCTGCCACGCATAAGGCTGCGTATCGGCAATGATGGAGGCCGTGTTCGGCGGCAGTTCGGCTTGCTGCGCCAAGGGATCGGCTTTCCAGCGCAACTGGCCCTCATGATCCAGAATCGCGAACTTATAGCGCTGACCCGCCACGGCGTGCGGCAGGAAAAACTCCCACACCCCCGCGCGATGACGCAAGCGCATCCCGTGGCGGCGTGCGTCCCAACCGTTAAAGTCCCCGGCGATCGACACCCGGCGCGCATTCGGAGCCCAGACCGTGCAGCGCAGGCCGGGCACGCCTTGGTGGTCCTCCAAACGGGGCAGCATTTGCAGCACCGCTTTCCAATCGCTATTGGTAAATGCCGTGAGAGTCTCGTCCGACAACCACGAATCAAAGGCATACGGGTCGGCGAGTTCCTGCTCACCGTCAGCCCATCGCACCACGAGGGTATAGGCTTGCGGGCCTTTGCCACGCAGGTCTGGAATCACTGCGTGAAACAAGCCATCCTGGCCGTCCAGCATGACCTCTGTCCCATCCGCTAGCCGCGCGCGTACTTCGAGCGCGCCAGGCATCAGCACACGCAGATCTTCGCCATGCGGACCCAGCACGGAAAATGGATCGCCATGTGAACCGTCTACCAACGCGCGGCGTTCCGCATCCGACAAGCGCGCGAAACTCATACTTGACCTCCGGCGGCGCTGTCGTCACGCACAGCTGCCGAAAGCAGGAGCTCTCGACCCAGCTCAGCCAATGCAGCCAGCGGTACGGGAATCCAGGTCGGCCGATGCGCGGCCTCGTAGCAAACCTCGTAGGCGGCTTTCTCGAGCTGGGCCAACGATAACAAGGCGGCCTCGTCTTGAGCCGAGATCTCGGCCGTAGGCGTACGGGCTTCGCGATAGCCTTGCAGAAAGGCCTCGGATGCCAACGTGCGGAACCGGCACAACAAGGCATCGTGCCGACTCGTCATGGTTCCCGCCAGCGCATCGGCCGGCGGTGCGCCCGTGGTCTCGGGCGCTGCGGGCGCGAGCGCGGTCGTGCGGGCCCCGACACTGGCCGCATAGTCGAACGAGCGCAACAGGCCGGCCAGGTCTTTATAGACCGTATCCGGCGCTTGGCGCGCATCCGCATCGCGCAAGGGCTCGCCTTCGAAATCGATCAGATACGCATCGGTTTGTACGACCAAAACTTGTCCCAAATGGAAATCTCCATGCACCGGCTGACGCGGCACGTTCTGTTCAAGCGCCGCGATGTCGCGGATTCGGGTTTCCAGACGCGGGGCGTGTTCTTCCAGCCATTGCGCGCTGGCTTGCAGGGCTGGTGGCAGATCCGCCCGGTGTTTTTTCAACGCGGCCAAGGCATCACGCAGCTGTCCATTGATTCGATTGACAGTCTCTTCGGGGTCGCCGGGTTCGGCGTCCACATCGAAGAGCGCTGCATGCATCTGGGCCAAACGTTGCCCCACGATCCGTACAAACGCCATGTATCCCGCGAGGCGTTCTTCGAAAGCTTCGGCCTCTTCGCCGGCAACCAGCGCCGGGTCCAGTACCCGACGCAGATAATCCAGGGTCCAACCCCAGGCGTCTCCCTCGTTGGCGACGAACTGATGGAACAGCGCGAGCGTGGTGCTGCCGTTATCGTGCTTGCGTTCCAGCGTGCCGAGCAATGCAGGGGTGTTGGTAAACCCGGCCGCCGTCAAGCGCCGGCCCATTTCGGCTTCCCAAGATGGCCCGGGCGATGGCGAACGCAGCACCTTCACCATCACATGATCATCGACAATGGCCGAGCTGTTGCTCTGCTCTGCACCGAGCCACCGCACCGATGGCGACTCGACCTCGGTGATCTCCCGCGCACCCGGCTCGGGTCGGAACACCAACCGCGCATCGCTGGCACCCTGACGTAGCCCATCGACCAACGCACGGATAAACGATTCTTGTAGGCACCCATCAGCGAGGAAGCCCAGTTCCGCACCCCGACGCAGCCGCGCCGCGGGATAGTGCACCTCGGCTTGCTCGCCCCAGACCAGCGCGACCGGCATCTGTAGCGGCGGTTTGTCAGCCGCATGCTGAATGGAGACCCAGTAGTAGCGACCCACATGACCGGGCAGGGGAATTACTTCTCCTAATTTCAGATCCTGTGGCGCGCTGCCGGGATACCAACGCTGACGCGCCAGGTACTCGGGCAGCACTTCGTTCTCGAGCACGCGACGGGCGCCTTCGGTCAGCGCCAAATCGCCACGCGGCTTCAATACAAGCGTAACAAGTTCAGGCATTTGTTCCGGCGTTTGGGTATGCCACGAAGGCGCGCTGGCCTCGCGGCTTAATGTGAACCAATAAAAACCATAAGGCGGTAGTGTCAGCAGGTAGGGCAACTCGCCAATGGCCGGAAATACCGATCCGCCCAACATTTCCACGGGCACCGCCCCGGCATACTGCTGCAGCGGCAGCTCGACGGGTTGGGCGGATGCCGACAGATTCGCCACGCATAGAATCGTCGTGTCCTGCCACTGCCGCAGATACGCCAGGATCTTGCGGTTGCCGGGGGACAGAAACTTCAGCGTGCCGCGGCCAAACGCTTGCGTCTGGCCACGCTGCGCCAGCATGCGGCGTGTCCAATTAAGCAAGGAATGTGGATCGCGCTGTTGCGCCTCGACGTTGATGGCTTCGTAGCCATACAACGGACTCATGATGGGCGGCAGCTGGAGCCGCTCCGGATCGGCACGCGAGAACCCACCGTTGCGATCGGCCGACCACTGCATGGGTGTGCGCACGCCATCGCGGTCGCCGAGATGAATGTTGTCGCCCATGCCGATTTCATCACCGTAATACAGCACCGGCGTGCCTGGCATTGACAGGAGCAGACTGTTCATCAACTCCACCCGACGGCGGTCGCGCTCTAACAGCGGGCCCAGGCGTCTGCGGATCCCCAGGTTAATGCGCGCGCGGGTGTCCGCCGCATACACCTTCCAGAGGTAGTCGCGTTCCCGGCTGGTGACCATTTCCAGCGTCAACTCATCATGGTTGCGCAGAAAGATCGCCCATTGGCAGTTCTCCGGGATATCCGGCGTTTGCCGCATGATGTCCAGGATGGGAAAGCGATCCTCTTGCGCGATGGCCATATACATACGCGGCATCAGCGGGAAATGGAACGACATATGGCACTCGTCGCCTTGCCCGAAATATTCCTGGGCATCTTCCGGCCATTGATTCGCCTCGGCCAGCAACATGCGGCCTGGATATTCGCGTTCCACCACCGCGCGGATTTTCTTCAATACCGCGTGCGTTTCAGGCAGGTTCTCGTTATTCGTGCCCTCGCGCTCCACCAGATACGGCACAGCGTCCAGGCGCAAACCATCGACCCCCATATCCAGCCAATAGCGCATCACCCCCAGCACTTCTCGCAGCACATGGGGATTGTCATAATTCAAATCGGGCTGGTGGCTATAGAAGCGATGCCAGTAGTACGCATTGGCCACAGGATCCCACGTCCAATTTGACGTCTCGGTATCGCAGAAAATGATGCGGGTGCCGTCATAGGCGCGGTCGGTATCCGACCACACGTAATAGTTACGCGCCACGGAACCCGGCTTGGCGCGCCGCGCGCGTTGGAACCACGGATGCTGATCCGAGGTGTGGTTCACCACAAGCTCCGTGATGACACGCAGACCGCGCGCGTGGGCGGCGCGGATGAGCCGTCGCAAATCGCTCACCGTGCCGTAGTCGGTGTGCACGCTGCGATAGTCGGCGATGTCGTAGCCATCGTCACGACGCGGTGAAGGGTAAAACGGCAATAACCATATCGCCGTCACGCCTAGGCTGGCGATGTAGTCCAACTTCGCCAGCAAGCCTGGCAGGTCGCCGATTCCATCGTTATTCGCATCGAAGAACGACTTTACGTGCAGCTGGTACACCACAGCATCTTTGAACCAGAGCGGATCATCATTAAATGTCTGGGTCATTCCTTATGCTCCGATTGGGTCGGCCGGCAGCCGCCAGATCGCGTAGGGCGCTTCAGGCGTCAGCCGAAAACGAGCCATCCCATCACCCCAGCCAGTGCGCGTGCCCGTGAGGAGATCCTCGGCTTCGCCATGGGACGAGGGCATGCGCACTACGGCCTCCAGCGCTTGCTGCGGGTCCAGATTGATGACGATCAGGACGACATTCGCGCCGCCCGGGGCCCGCTTGAGGTACGCGATGACGGATTCCGGCCACGCGGTCAGCGGATCAAAGCCGCGATGCGATTGCAGGGCAGGGTTAGCGCGGCGAATCGCGTTCAGTTTGGTGATTTCCGAGCGGATGTTGCCCGGCTGATGCCAGTCGCGCGGCCGTAACTCGTACTTCTCGGAATCGAGATACTCCTCGCGCCCCGTCAACGCCGCCGACTCACATAATTCAAACCCGCTGTAAATCCCCCATAGCCCAGATCCCGTCGCCGCCAGTGCAGCTCGCGCCAGGAAACCCGGCCGGCCATGCGATTGCAGGTAATAGGGGTTAATGTCCGGCGTATTTACAAAGAAATGCGGCCGGTAAAAGCTCGCGACGGGCTCGCTGGACAACTCCGTGAAATAGTCCACCAGTTCCTGTCGATGATTGCGCCATGTGAAGTAGGTATATGACTGCGTGAAGCCGACCTTGGCCAGCCGGTACATCATGGCAGGACGCGTAAAGGCCTCCGCCAGAAACACGGTGTCGGGATACTGCAGATGCACCTCGGCAATCAACCACTGCCAGAACGGCAAAGGTTTGGTATGAGGATTGTCGACGCGGAAGATCCGCACGCCTCGCTCGGCCCAAAACAGCACGATGTCACGCAATGCGCGCCACAATGCCGTCTTGCGCCGCCACTGAGGCGGGCCCTCATAGAACGCTACATTGACGATGTCCTCGTAGCGCTTGGGCGGATTCTCGGCATAGCGCAGGCTGCCATCGGCCTGCCACGAAAACCAGTTTGGATGGCGCTTGAGCCACGGGTGATCGGGCGAACACTGGATCGCAAAATCCAAGGCCACCTCCATGCCATGCGCCTGCGCGGCATGCACCAGTCTTTCGAAGTCCTCCAGGGTTCCCAACTCGGGCGCCACCGCGTCATGCCCGCCGTGCGCCGAGCCTATCGCGTAGGGGCTGCCCACGTCGCCAGGTTCCGCTTTCAAACTATTGTTGCGGCCCTTACGGTTACGCTCGCCTATCGGGTGGATGGGCGTCAGGTACAGCACGTCGAAGCCCATCGCTCGGATATCCGGCAAGCGTTCGACCACATCATCGAAACGACCATGGCGATCTTGGGCCTGCGAACGAGGAAAGAGCTCGTACCAATTCGCGTAACGCGCGCGATTGCGATCGACGCGTAGTGCATAAATATTGCTCGACCGCGCGTGTGGGCGTTCGGCGGTGTCACGGATAATTTGCAACAGCGATGGTTCGCACAGCTGTTTCAGGACTTCGCCCACATCCGCCTTGCCATCGAGTACCTGACGTACCGCTTTGACCGCGCGTTTCAGGCGTCCCAGATGCTCGGCTTTGGCACCCAGCCGTTCGGCCTGCGCCACGGTCCGCTCCAGCCAGGCCAGACCTTCATGCAATGGCGTGATAATGGATTGGCCGGCGTCGTGCTTACTATGCCATTCATGACAATACCCGGCCCATATATCCTGCCAGGCCTGGATACGATACTCATGCGCGCCGATGCGTTCTGGGACAAAGGCCGCTTCCCACCGATCATTGCCTAGCAAGCGCATCGGCACACGCTGCCACGAATTGCCATCGCAAGGCCGCCAGCATAGATCGGCCGCCAACTTATCGTGTCCATCCATGATGATGGTGGCGCGAACGGTCAATGGCTCATGCGCAATGCATTTGACGGGCAACCCTTCCACTTCGAGCGTGGGTTCAACGTTCTCTATCGCCAGGCGGGGCGCCTGGGGAGAGCGTTCGTCGCGGGGCAGCCGCTCGCCGGGCTTGACCTCCATGGGCCCGCGCCAAATCAATAGGGCGCATTGACTGTCGCCCAGGCTTCCCGCTCGCGGTCGCAGAGCCTCAGGGCCATCCAAATGAGAAAGCGGTCCAGGCGTCAGCAATCCAGCGAGAGGGGGGATATCAATCTTGCAGCTACTTTCTCCCGCGGGGCTGATGGCCAACGCCACCGTTTCGTCTTGTGCGCTCCTGCGCAACAGCACCGTCGCGCGACCCGCCTGTCCGCCTACCACGGTCAGTGGTCCATGATGCCTTGCCCGCGTGTGCCATTCCACTGCCTGAGCGACGCTCTCGGACGGACCCGAGGCGGGGTCGCCTTCAATCAAAAGGCCGTCGCCGCAAAAAGCGGCCAACCACGCCGCACGGGCATCCGCGTCAACCGCGACCGGTGCCAACACGGGCGCCATCTCGCGCAAGCGCCAATCCTCGTCCGCAAGCCAGTCCGCGCGACCGTCCCACCAAGGCAGGGAGTTGACGGACCAGTCAAAGCCTACCGATGCGCGCTGCCGTATTTCCTCCGGCCGCATGCCTTGGGTCGCCGCGATAAATGCGACCTCCGGGGCCTGTTGGCGTAAACGCGTGAACAGCTCGCGCAAAGTCTTAGCTGGCAACCCTTGCGGGCGTTGCAGGTAAAACCCATCAACGCCTGCGTCTACCCATGCCGTCAAACGCTGGACCCAACTATCCACGAATGCATCGGTATCTCCGCGCACCGTGCGCGTTTGTAGCGCCTCGACCGGCAGGCGGGGATCCAGTTCCGGCAAATCACCTTCCGTCTGTAGCCATTCCACGCGGCATGTAGTGGGCGCCGCATCGCGTGCCACGCGATCAAGCGCGATGTCGAAGAAGCATCGCACACCCAGGCCACGCAGCTGCTGCGCCTGTGAGCGCACCATTTCCACGACGGGCGTGTTCTCATCAGCGGCGATGTCCGCATCCAGCGGCACGGCCGGGTCGCCCGCAGTTCGCCAAGGCACGGGAAGCAGAACACCGTTAATCCCAGCGCGGACCCATGGCACCAAGGCTTCGCGCACAACGGCGCCGGCTCGCAAGAGCCGCAAAGCGGGGGAGGGGGTCACCGCGTCCTCCTTATGCCGAAGCAGCCGACGGCGGCACCTGCGTGCGCGAGCGCGTACCGCTTGGATCGCGCAACATGCCATCGCCGGAAAGCGTTTCGAACAAATCCAAGTAAGACGTCACGCGCTGATTCCATCCATACGCGCCGTTCATGGCATTACGACGCATCGCGCGCCACACCGCTTCTCGCGAGCGCAGCTGAAGCGCCCGCGCCAGCACTGCCACCACACCATCGACATCATGATATTCGAGGAACAGGCCATTGGCGCGCATCATGGCCGCTTCGCCGGCATGCGAGCCCGGATCCTTAATAGAATCCGCCAACCCACCGACGGCTGTGACGATAGGTAGGGTGCCGTACCGCATGGAATACAACGGGGTCAGGCCAAATGGCTCAAACCGGCTGGGATGCCACAGCATATCCGCGCCGGCCTGAAGGCGATGCGCGGTCGGTTCGTCATAGCCTATCCGTACCCCGCAACGTCCCGGATGTTCGGCCGCGATACGTGTAAAGGCTTCCTCAAACCGGCGATCCCCTTTGCCCAACATCGCAAACTGCAGGCGTGGATGCTCGGCGAGTGCACGCGGCAACGCCTCCACCGTGAGATCGGTCATCTTTTGCTCGGTCAAGCGGCAGCACGAGACCACCAGCAGTGAGCCTGGATCGACTGTCAGCCCAAAGGCCCGTTGAATATGCTCTTTCCACCGGGCCTTATTGCCCAGGTTGCTGGCGCTGAAACCGTTTGGTTGCAAGTGCACGTTCGTCGCCGGGTTCCACAGCTCATCGTCGATCCCATTAGGCAGCGCCACCAGCGCCTCGCCGCGATAACGCAGCGCGCCTTCCAAGCCACATCCAAATTCTGGCGTCAGAATTTCACGTGCATAGGTATGGCTGACCGTGGTGACCCGATCCGCATGGAGAATCCCCGCCTGCAGGAAGTTCAAGCGGTCCCAGGCGTACAAACCCTCCGCATGGCGCGCGCTCTCGGGTAACCCAAGTTGATCAATACATGCCGGGTCAAATACGCCTTGAAAGGCCAAGTTGTGGATAGTGAGTACGGTTTTTACCGAAGGCAGTTCGGCGGCCTTGATCAGCAGCGGTACCAGGCCGGCATGCCAATCATGGGCGTGCACGATCGTCGGACGTTCCAAGCCGGGCAAACCGCGCGCGACTTCCGCCGCGGCATGGGCGAGTGCCGCGAACCTGCTGGCGTTATCGGCATAATCTTGCCCGTTCTCGTCCACATAACAACCGGGGCGGTCAAAGAGAGCAGGGTGGTCGAGGAGGAGATAGGACATCCCGGTCGTCCGACACCGGCCAGCGACCAGCCGCGCCGGCCCTTGAGGCAAGTCGGGTAGGGGCCACGTCGTATCGACGCGTACCTTTTCCAGCACACCACGATAAGCAGGCACCAACAAGCGTACCTGCACCCCCGCCTGCTCCAGCGCCTGGACTAGACCCGTAACGGCATCCGCCAGGCCTCCAGTCTTCACCAGTGGATAGGCCTCACCCGCAACAAGCAAAACCGTGCTCGACATATTAGCTCCCCGATTGTGGACGATTTGTCCGGTCTTCTTGGAGCAGAGCAAGCAGCGTGCCTGATCATTCGACCGATTCCGCGGCGGGATCTTCCCGTAAATGCAGCATTCTTTCTTGCGGTCTCAACGTTACGTTTCGCGCCGCGAACGCCCGCAAAATACCGAGGTTGATTGCCTGCTGCGTATCCATATAGCGGTTGTAATCGGCGCTCATCACATAGTAGACAGCTTCGATTTCCAAGCCATGGTCACCGAAGGTAGCGATATGGGCCCGGTCGAATCGCGTCGCCGCTTGCGCTTCGATCTGTGCCTTGACGTCGCCGGGCAACTCCGACAAGGTGGACACCGGCGTGTCATAGGGCACACGGAGTGTAAAAACTACGCGACGTTGTTCCATCCTTTTGTAATTTTGGATAGTTTGTTTCAACAATTCGGTGTTGGAGCAGACGATTTGTTCGCCGCCCAAGCTGCGGATGCGCGTTGTCTTTAGCCCAATATGCTCGATCGAGCCGGCCACGGAACCAAACACCACGAAGTCGCCGACTTCAAATGGCTTGTCCAAACCAATCGAGATCGAGGCGAACAGATCGCTTAACACCGTCTGGACAGCCAGCGCAACGGCCACACCGCCTATGCCCAGGCTGGTCACCAACGCGGTGATGTTTACCCCCAAATTGTCCAGGATGGCCAGCAGGGTTACCACCCAAATGACAGTGCGCAATAAGTACGCGAGCAGTGTCGTCGTCACCACGCTCGCACGTGCCCGGGCCGCCACCAGAGACAATATGCTGACGCAAGCCACATCGAGCCACAGCGCCAGTTGCATGGCGAGCAGCACGAACCATAAGTGATCGGAAATCCAACTCTGCCAAGGAAAGACGGCCTGCGTCAGACGCAGCCCCAGCAACAGCGCCAGTATGGCGATGATGACGCGACTGCTGCGAGCCACGACGGCCAACACCACCGACGCATAGGGATGCGTTCCGGCGGCCACGCGCGCCGTGGCCTGCCTGCGGAACAGATTCAACGCGGAAACAATCCCGATATAAAGCACGATGGCCAGGATGATGGTGCCAAGCCAGGCACCCCACAATGCGCCATAGCGCGAATATAGCTCGGGCAAACTACTCATCAGGTCATCTCCATGTTAAGGGGCGAATCAACGAAACTATTAACGCGTCCATAGCGCGTGATAGTGCGGCACGCGTTCCAATGCATATTGCGCCGCCGCCTCACGTACGGTGTTTCTGTCCCCGGAAAACTGGCGCGTTTCCGTATAAAGACCGTCCTTGCATCCCGGCGCGCGTAATAGCCACGCAAAACACTGCGTGCCCGCGGCTACGCCGTCACCACCATCATCGGCGACACCCGTATTCGCAATGACCACGGGCGCGCCGCAGCGCTGCGCCCTGCACCATGGCGCTTGCCACTTCCTCGCTGGTGAGGTTGTAGCGAGCCAATATTTCGTCGGAGATCCCCAGACAACGCTGCTTGGCCGAAGGCGAATACACCACGAACGCGCATTCCAACAAGCTACCGGCGCCGGGTAAGTCCGCCATCTGCGATGCGATGCGATGAGTCCGGCCGTACAACTCTCCGCAGTGGCCAACATCAGGCTGTGCCGGCGCATATACGTGGCCACGTTCTCGATTTCAGTCATGGAGCGTCCTGTCTATAGATCAGAAGGTTGGGATAACGCGTGAGCGCGCCAAATAGGCAGCGGGACTCAGGGCGCAGCAAGGGCCGTTCCCACTGGCTACGCGGGAACAGTTCTTGCGGTAGGCACCGGGTCGTTCAAATCCAACTGCAGTGGAGAAAAACCAAATGCTCGAGTCCCTCGCCCAGACCTCAGTTCAGCCGTCAGTACAACCGTTCGGGCCTGTCTTGCGCCGCAGCGCTGCCAACACGGCGATTCACCGGCAGCAAGTCCATCTCCCGGTAGAGCTGAAAGACCGTGTGATCAGCCGTCTAAAAGCCATGAGGGAACAACGCTGGGTGTCGAGACTCTGGGCGGGCGACGCAACCCTCTGGACAGGCACCGACGAGGACCAGTGGACCGGCTGGGTCAATCCCGCTCAGCAGCAAGCCATCATGCGACGCTATCTCGGCATGTGCGCCAGACTGCGCGATGGTCTCTATGAACATGCTGTGCTAATTGGCATGGGTGGCGCGAGCGTGGGCGCGCAGGTACTCCAAAGCGCGCTGGGTTCTAGTCCCGGCGGCCTGAAGCTGCATGTGCTCGATTCCATCGATCCCGACCAAGTGCAAGCGCTGGAGCGCCGCCTGCCTCTGGACAAATGCCTGTATATCGTGGCGAGCAAATCGGGCACAACCATGGAATCCACGTTGCTGGCTCGCCACTTTTATCAGCGCGCCCGCGCAGCGCTAGGCGAAAGCGCCGGTCGTCATTTCTGTGCCATCACCGATCTGGACACGCCCTTGCAAAAGATGGCCGAGGAACTGGGCTACGCAGCGGTGTTCACTGGCGACAGTCAAATCGGTGGTCGCTATTCTGTGTTGTCGCCGTTCGGCTTGGTACCGCTCGCGCTCATGGGGCACGACCCGATGGCCTACCTCAATCAGGCCAGCGTGGCGCGCAACCAATGTGGCCCGCGCGCGCCGATGGATAAGAACCCCGGTGCAATTCTCGGTGCGGTGTTGGGCGAGGCAGCGTTAAGCGGGCGCGACAAAGTCACCATCTGGACGGACCCGAAATTGGCTTGTTTTGGCGACTGGCTAGAGCAGCTGATTGCGGAGTCTACCGGAAAACACGGCCGTGGCATGATCCCCGTCACTCAGGAACCGGAAACCGAAGTTCATCGCTATCCCTCTGACCGCCTGTTCGTGATTCTGCGCCGCGGCCCGGCTATGAAGCGCCAGACCGAACAGTTGCGCGCGGCGGGTCATGCCGTGATTGATATCGAGGTAGGTGAGGGCGCCTTGCTAGCTCAGGAATTTTATCGATGGCAGTTTGCGACCGCCGTGGCAGGTTCGATCCTCGAGATCAACCCCTTTGACCAGCCCGACGTCGAAGCCAGTAAAGTCCGCACTCGCCAGGTTTTGGCCGCGCCCATTGTCCAGCCAGCGGGTGTCAGTCTAGGAAGTCTGGTCGTCGATATCGGCGAACACGCCGATTTGGGCGACTGGTTGCGGGCGCATCCGGCCGATTATTTCTCGCTGCTGGCCTATTTGCCCTCCAATGACGACACTCGCGCTTGGCTGACGCACTGGCAAGGGCGGTTGCGGGATATGTATGGCGCGGCGGCGACGTCAGGCTATGGTCCGCGATACCTGCACGCGAGCGGTCAATTGCACAAGGGCGGCCCGGCAGGGGGTTCATATCTCTTTATCGGCCGTCATGATTGCCATGGCAACGAACTGGGCCGTTGCCAGTCGGCGCAGGCACAAGCCGATATCGCCGAATTGCGCGCCCGTGGTCGCCATTGCGCGGCAGTGTGGTTCACGGGCAGCGTTGCCACCGGCCTGCGAGACCTGGCGCAGTTGCTCGAATCCGCGTTAGGCGTGGACGCGCCGGTCGAAAGCAATGCGGCACTGGCGCACTGATCTTTCGGGCTAGAGCGGTTGGCACGCTTAGCGGAACGGAGAGTAGGGCGCGCTTATAGCGCGCCCTTTTTTGTGTCTCGAGATTATCTTGAGCTCTCTGGATCTCGCAAAAAGCAAACATTGAGCGTCCAGACTAGCGCCCGTTAAACATCAGCGACGCCGGGTAAGGGCAGCGCCCACAACGAACAACATCCCGGTGCCCAGCCATACCAGACCTTTGGCATTCGTATTCACATGCTTATAGAGGCTGTGACGACGCACATTTTTAGGGGAGGGCGTACGTTGACGCACACCGGGATCGTACAGTCCGTCGATATCCTCGGAGGCTGGCACGTCACTGCGCTGATTACGCGTCAGCCATCCCGCCATCTTGTCCGAGAGCCCGGGCGCCCGTTGACCCATGGTGGAAATCAGCTTGGATACGGACCCCACATACAGATCCCGCTGCGGGGATTGCGCGGCCTGAAGAATCGCGTCGGCCACCAAATCCGCTGCATAGATGGGCGGCGGCAGCGTGGGCTCAACCTCCATATAGTTGCGGGCACGGCGCGTGTAATCGGTATCAATGGACGCTGGCTTGATCAGCGTGACGCTGACGGGCGCGCCATCCTGCATGAGCTCCATGCGCAATGCGTCGGTAAACCCTTTCACCGCATGCTTCGCAGCGGAATAAGCGCCTTGCAAGGGTATCGCGCGATCCGACACCTCGCTGCCCACATTGATCAGCGCGCCGCCACGCTCGCGCAGGTACGCAGTTGCGGTGAGCGAGCCGTAGACCACGCTCCAGTAATCGGTTTCAAAGAGTTGACGCTGATCGGCGACGGGTACGGTCGATAAGGAGCCAAAAATTGTCACGCCCGCGTTGTTCACCCAGGTATCAACGCGGCCATACGTATCCAGCGCTGTCTGAAGCAGTTTTTGATGGTCTTCTTCGTGACCCACGTCCATCGCGCAAGTCGTCACCGCGCCACCGGACTCGCGAATGGAGCCGGCAACTTTTTCCAGTTCACCGGCATCGCGCGCGGCGATCACCACCCGAGCACCAGCACGGGCCGCCGCCCGCGCCGTCGCCGCGCCGATGCCGCTGCTGCCTCCCGTAATGACGATGACTTGCTGGGCCAGCGGTTTCAAGTGCAGTTTTTGCATAGCGGTCTCCCGTTAAAAAGAAGGAATACCGCCGCAAGGGGTGTACCTGCAAATTACAGTGAAGAGGGCGCGTGCGGTGATACGGCCGACGCGTAACAGCCCACAATTTGATTCCCGGGTCCTTAGGTCGCCGGCGTCCATGGCGGCAGTGGGCTCGACACTCATCTTCATTACTTTACATAATACACATTAGCGGATTCGATGGCATGGGTAAATCCAGCTTTGAATGTGGCGAGCGGCCAACGAACTGGATCGTTTCTCCATGTCCGATTTCCGAGCTTGGTCGATATCCATGGTCACACGCGTAATTACTATTTCCGACGAAGCCCGGGTTTGACTACGCCCGAGCAGTACACGACCTGCGCATGCACATCTGGATGCCGTCTTCTCCTTAGATTGGCTTCAGCACTTTATGTCCGCGAATGACGGTCTTGCTCGCTCACCAGTGAGAGCCGTCCTGATTGTTCGTCTGCTCGGTACGAGCCCCACGCTTTATCCAACGCATCAGTTAATGCGACGCGCATGCCGTCGCCTTTGCTTATGCGCGCAACCAAACCTACTTGGAGATGTTTCCGTGAATAACCGCACTCGGAGAAACGAGATTCGAAAAACCGCTCTTGCGATTGCCATTATGGCCGCGTGTAGTCAAGGCGCCCTAGTCTACGCTGCCGGCCACCACAACGAGACCAATTTAAATAAAGATGCCGGCACCGAAGGCACGAGCTATACCGAACGCAATGCGCGTGAGGTCGTAAGGTCTGTCATAGGCCGCGATGGCGTTAAGACCGACTATAGGGTGGTTTACGGACCAGACAACGGCGAAGGCGCCGAAATCGAATCGGTTAGTGTAAGGCGCGGCGAAAAATGGGATGACCTCCGTCTTTTGAATGTGGACAACACTCCGGAGCCTTTTTCCGTCCTGTTGGACGACGAAAAACTCTATCTTTTGCACGCCATCGACATAGAACAGAATGGTGAGCCTTTGTATTTTCAGGAATACGTCGGAGATTTCATCACGCTACCCGGCGAAGATACGCCAAGTCCTGTGTACTTCAAGACAATCGGCGGGGAGCCTGTGACCGACTTATTGGTGATCGACCGGGAAGATGACGAGACAGAGGATGCCGAGTTCGTGGATGGTGAGGACGTTGAGTCTGACGGCCTCTACGAGGACATAGAGTACGAATTTGGCGAGGAGGATGGAGAGGAAGTGGAGTACGTCCTTGTCGAAGAGGATGGAGAGGAAGTGGAGTACGTCCTTGTCGGAGAGGATGGAGAGGAAGTGGAGTACCTCCCGGGCGACGAGTTCACAGAGGGCGACGAGAGTGTCGAGAGTGTCGAGGCAGTGGAGGCACTGGAGGCAGTGGAGGCAGGCGCCGCGGGCAAGAAAGTCGATGTACCTACAACACGCGCGACAAGTATTCTTTTGAACGGCACTGACCAAGTATTCTCTGACACAGTAGAGTCGCCTCGTCCTAAGGATGTGAAGGTGTCTTCACAGCGTACGCACACGCTCAGCGTCGGCTGGGGTTCGAACACACCGGATATTCCGGGTGGGCGCGATCTGCAAAAGCACACCGGTGTGGATTGGATCATCCCGAATGGTCCGATCTCTGAGATCCATCGTAGCGGCACGCTTGAACTCCAAAACGGAAAGGTTCAAGCAACTGGCGACCATCCCGGCTTCGTTGTGCATGCTGACGGCCAGGCATCACTTGATAACATCAACTTAACGTCTGGAGGACCTTCGTTCGTTTCGAGTCTGACCAGATCGAGCGACAAGCAACTGATTCAGCTTACCGGCAATACTGTCATTGAGCAGAACAATGGCGTTCTGCTGAGCGTAAACCGTACCGGCGACGGCATGGGGGGTGTCGTCCATTTTGCCTTGCGGGGTGCCGTATCGGCCAAAGGCGATATTCTCGATACGGATGGCTTGGACGCCAATGGCAAACGACACGCAGCGGGTCAGGTCCGCTTTGAGGTCAGTGACGGGGCGCGCTGGGAAGGTTCCCACCATGGCCTCCAGCAGCTTCACGTAGGCAGGAACGGAACGATCGTCGAGCACGGTGGTAAACCCATCGCGGGCGACGTCACGGGTGCAAGGGGCGCGTCGTTGACCTTTAATCGGGGCGCCAACATCGGAGGATCCGTCAGGTTGCTGTCGACCGCAGGGGCCGAATTCCTGGACGACACGCGTATCGCCAAGGATTTACATGCTCGAAATACGACGGTGCGATTTGACGGGTCGACCAAGATCGGGGGCCACCTCTCCGGCGGCGCGACTCGGTTCGAGTTTAATCGTGCGAAGGACGCCAGCATCGGTGGCTCGGTTACGTTGACCGACGGCAGCCGCCTATCGGGTGGATCGATGGAAAACCCCATTAAGATCTCCGGTGATGTAAGGGTCTATGAAAATTCTGTCCTTGGCGGCAATCTCGACGTTGAGGGCACCTTGGAATCCGTCGGTGGGGTTTTGAGCCCGGGTAACTCCATTGGTAAGCAAACCTTCGGTTCGATCCGTCAAATGGGTCCGTCCTATATTGTCGACATCAATGCTGCAGGTCGCGCGGATCTCGTCGTCGCGCGAACTGGTGAGATCGACGTTTCAAAAACACATTTGACCGTTTCGCAAGAAAATGGCGATGGCGGATTCCGTCTTAACCATGACTACACGATCTTGAGTGCGGAGACGGGCAAAATCGTGGGCGAATTCGCCAGTTCCAAACTTGACGATACCTTCCAAGGCACTCTGGTGCACTTGGAGCCCGTCGCCTACCACGCGCAGGACGTGCAGATTCGTCTGGCACCGGATGAGAAAAAGGTCGTCCAAAAAACGAAGGAGCTGCCCAAGAACCAAGCCGGTGCTTTGTACGCAGTGGCGGCGCAGGCCGGTGCGCAGGCGTGGGCGGATGCAGCGCTGCTTTCCACCAACACGCAAGTGGCACTCGATCAACTATTGGGTGAAGTACACGCCGGGACGCAGTCCGCCCTGCTCTATTCAGGCAACCAGGTGCGCGCAGTGATTTCAGACCGCGTGAGCGGCCCTCGCCGCAATGGCGGCAACGCTTCGACGCCCCAATCCGATGTGCCGGTATGGGTGCAAGTGACGGGTGGCAAATTCAGTTTGAAGGGCGACGGCAACGCCACCAAGACCAGTTCACAAGGCGGTGGCATCTTCGTCGGCGGCGAAGGCAGCGTGGGCGGGGATTGGCGCCTGGGCGCGGCCTTAGGCTACAACGATAGCGCGATCAAGCTAGAGAATCGTGGCGGATCAAAGGCCGACGTCAATAGCTACACCGCTGCGCTGTATGGTGCTAAAAGCCTGCAGACCGCCAATGGCCAGTACGATCTGCTAGCCGGTGCCGCTTACACCCATCACAATATCGATACGCGTCGTCGGGTAACGCTCGGCAGTGATCAGAACTTGAAGAGTTCGTACGATGCCAAGAGCACGCAACTCTTCGCAGAAGCCGGTTACGGAGCCCAAGTTGGCGCCAAGACAGTGGTGGGGCCCTATGTCGGCCTGGCCTGGACGGACCTTAAGTCTTCCGGTTTCAAGGAAACCGGTGGTTCGGCTGCTTTGCGCGGCAAAGCGGATCATGATCACACCCTCGCGACGACGCTCGGTATCCGGGGTAAAACCGACTTTGATATTGGAGCCGCACATGCGTTCGTGCGCGGTGGTCTGGGCTGGCGCCATACCAACGGTGACGTTAACCCCAGCCGCTCGTTGGCGTTCGTGAACGGCAATGGCGCTTCGTTCAGCGTTACCGGTGCCTCTATCGCTCGGGATGTCGCCACGCTCAACCTGGAGCTGGGTGCGGAAGTCGGGAAGAACACCACGGTAGGACTGAGCTATAACGGCCAGTTCGCCAAGGGTCTGACCGACAACTACGGATCGGTGTTTATGAAAGTCGGCTTCTAAGCATAAGCACCGGCGGACCCGGTTGTCTCACGGGCCGTTATGACTCCGCCCCAACCCTGGCTGACCGCCGGGGTTGGGGTTTTTTACCTTCTGATTTGTCCCCTCTTCTTTGGTATTGAGGCACTGACGAGCGTCTCTCCAAGTTCGCCTCTGCGAATTCGGTCTCGCCAGCCAAAGGTGTATGATTTCGCGCGAGTCTCTCTCTGGAATCATCCGCGTGAAAACCATCGACAAATCCTCCAAGCTCAATAATGTTGCATACGACATTCGTGGTCCCGTCCTGGACCGAGCGCGCGAGATGGAGGAAGCCGGCCAGCGCATCATCAAGCTCAATATCGGTAACGTGGCGGCCTTCGGAATTCAACCGCCCGACGAGATTATTCAGGACATCATTCGTAATGTTGCCGACGTGGCGGGCTATACGGATAGCAAGGGCCTGTTCGCACCGCGCAAGGCCGTCGTGCATTACATGCAGAGCAAAGGTGTCATGGGCGTCGATGTCAATGACGTCTATCTGGGCAATGGCGCGTCCGAGCTTATTTCGATGAGCATCAACGCCCTGCTCAACGACGGCGACGAGCTGTTGATCCCCTCCCCTGATTTCCCGCTGTACACGGCCGTCACCGGGCTGTCTGGCGGGCGTCCGGTACATTACCTGTGTGACGAAGGCTCGGACTGGATGCCGGACATCGAGGATATCCGTGCCAAGATCACGCCGCGCACGCGCGGTATCGTCGTGATCAACCCGAATAATCCGACCGGTGCGCTCTATCCGCGCGAGGTACTGCTGGACATCATTCAGGTAGCGCGTGAACACAATCTCGTGATTTTGTCGGATGAGATTTACGACAAAACGATTTATGACGATCATGTCCACGTCAGCATGGCCTCGCTGGCTGACGATGTGCTGATTTTGACGTTCAATGGCCTTTCGAAGAACTATCGCTCTTGCGGATACCGCGCGGGCTGGATGGTGGTGACGGGCGACAAACGGCTGGCACAGGGTTATATCGAAGGGCTGAACATGCTCGCGTCGTTGCGTCTGTGTTCGAACACGCCGGGTCAATTGGCGATCCAGACCGCGCTGGGTGGGTACCAGAGTATTAACGAGCTCGTCGGCCCTAACGGCCGGCTGCGCCGTCAACGCGATCTGGCTTACGATCTGCTGACCCAGATTCCCGGCGTGAGCGTCATGAAGCCCAAGGGCGCGCTGTATTTGTTCCCGCGCCTGGACCCGGCGGTGTATCCCATTACCGACGATCAGCAGTTCGCGTATAGCCTGCTGGATCAGGAACGTGTCCTGATCGTGCAGGGAACGGGCTTTAATTGGCCCAATCATGACCACTTCCGTATGGTATTTTTGCCAAATGCCGACGATTTGACCGACGCCATCGGGCGTTTGGATCGATTCCTCGCGCGGATGCGTAAAGACAAAGTGTGAGCCCGTAAGCCGGCCGCTGGAGACATCCCCCAACATGCGTCTGAAAAACTGCCTGAATTTTCATGACTTCCGCACGCTGGCAAAACGCCGGCTGCCGGGGCCGATTTTCAACTACATCGACGGCGCCGCCGATGACGAAGTCACGTTGAGGCGCAATGCGGAAAGTTTCGAGCGTTGCGACCTTGTGCCCAACGTGTTGCGCGGTGTGCAGGATGTAGATTTGTCGGTCACCGTCATGGGGCAGAAACTCGCCATGCCGGTGTACTGCTCGCCAACGGCGCTGCAGCGACTGTTTCACCATCAGGGCGAGCATGCTGTCGCCGCGGCGGCTACGAAGTTCGGGACGATGTTCGGTGTGTCCTCGCTTGGTACGGTCAGCCTGGAAGCGATCCGCAAGCAATATTCCGGGCCGCAGGTCTATCAGTTTTATTTCCATAAGGATCGGGGCCTGAACCGCGCGATGATGCAACGCGCCAAGACGGCTGGCGTGAATGTCATGATGCTGACCGTAGACAGCATCACAGGCGGCAACCGTGAGCGCGATTTACGCACGGGCTTTTCGATCCCGTTCCGGCTGAACGTGGCGGGGTTGACGCAGTTCGCGATGAAGCCATCGTGGGCATGGAACTACGTGACGCACGAGCGCTTCCGTCTGCCGCAACTGGAGGAGCATGTGGATATGAGCGGCAGCGCGATGTCCATCGGCCGCTATTTCACTGAAATGCTCGACCCCGCAATGACCTGGGACGATGTCGCGCAAATGGTTCGAGAATGGGACGGACAGTTCTGCTTGAAAGGCATCATGTCTGTTGAAGATGCACGCCGGGCGGTGGATATCGGATGTACCGGGATCATACTGTCCAACCATGGCGGCCGGCAGCTCGATGGTTCCCGATCCGGGTTCGACCAACTCGCGGAAATTGTCGACGCGGTCGGTGACCGTATCGACGTCATGATGGACGGAGGCATTCAGCGCGGCACGCATGTCCTGAAAGCGTTATCGCTTGGCGCGAAGGCGGTGGGTGTTGGCCGATACTATCTATTCCCCCTTGCCGCCGCGGGCCAGCCGGGTGTGGAGCGCGCCCTGGGCCAACTGCGCAATGAAATCGAGCGGGCGATGAAGCTTATGGGCTGCAGGTCTGTGTCCGAGCTGTCGCGAGAGAATCTGCGCTTTCGTTAATCCTGGCAAACGCACTGGGCATAGCGGGCGTCTCGCTCCAATCACCGCAGACATGCGTAGTTTGCGGATCGAGCCGCAACCGGTGCCTTGCGTGCAGTGGTGCAGCCTATCGAGGCGCTAGACCACCCGCGCCCTGCCCTGCCTTCTTCCGCCCCTCTTTGTCTGCATGAACGCGGCCATTGCCTGTGACTCGCGCTCGGGACTGGCCTGGGATTCCTGTGCGAAATATTCCGCCGTACGAGCAATGCCCTCTCTTGGCGGCACCTTCGGCGTCCAGTCCAGGTATTGTTGGGCCAACGAAATATCGGGGCAGCGATGGGCAGGATCGTCCACGGGCAGATCACGGAAAACTATGGGAACTTGCGCCCCGGTGCAAGCCCGCACCAGATCGGCTATCTCCAACATCGATAGCTCGGCCGGATTGCCAAGGTTAATGGGCTGCGTCATGGCCGAAGGGCTTTCCATGAGCCGCACCAGGCCGTCAATCAGGTCATCGACATAACAGAACGAACGGGTCTGTGTGCCGTCGCCGTAGACGGTCAGTGGCTGACCCGCCAGCGCTTGGACAATAAAGTTCGATACGACCCGCCCGTCGTTGGGCGACATGTTTGGACCATAGGTGTTAAAGATGCGCGCGATTTTCACCTCTACGCCCTCGGTGTGCGCGTACTCGGTGCAGATCGTTTCCGCACAGCGCTTGCCTTCGTCGTAGCAGGCTCGTGGGCCGACAGGGTTCACATGACCCCAGTACTGTTCTTGTTGCGGATGCTGCAGAGGATCACCGTAGACTTCACTAGTGGATGCCTGTAGCAGGCGCGCGCCGACGCGTTCCGCCAGCTCCAGCATTTGAATAGTGCCCAGCACGCAGGTACGCAGCGTACGCAGCGGGTCGGCTTGATAATGTACGGGCGATGCCGGGCAAGCCAGATGATAGATGCGTGATACCTGAAGGTCTGGGATCGGGTCCACCACGTCATGACGCATGACGGTAAGCATCGGGTGCGATGCCAGCGTAGCGAGATTGCTGGCGCGGCCTGTCTGAAAGTTGTCGAGGCAGATGACTTCCCATCCGTCCCGCAGTAAGCGCGCGCAGAGGTGGGAGCCTAAAAAGCCAGCCCCGCCCGCAACCAGCGCGCGCCCTGCCTTGTCATCGCTATGTATGCTGTCCATCATGCCTGCTCCATTAGTGTGTCGAACACATTGATCCAGTCTCTGACGAACCGGTCCATTCCAAAACGTCGCAGCGCCGTTTCGCGCGCGGCCTCGCCCCATGCGCGTGCTAGCGCGGGTTCTTCGTTAAGCTGGCGTGCGACTTCGATCAGGCGCTCTACTCGGGTATCTACGTACCCTTCCTTTCCATTGGTGATGACGGTGGGTAGCTCAGTGGTGCCAAAGCCTACGATAGGCAAGCCGGAAAGCATGGCCTCGATTAAGGACAAGCCCAGGCTCGCGTACCGAATGGGGCTGAAGAAGTATCGGTAACGCGAGATAAAGGCAGCGACTTCCATGTTTGGGATCTCGCCGATGCCGCCCAGGCTTTCCGCGTCCATGCCGATCAAGTCCAGCGGCGTCTTGCGCCTGACCTGCTCGAAAATATCGCGGCCGATGCGGCGCCCGCGTCGCGCGAGATGATTGGCTACCACAATGCCGCGCTGCAGGCTTCCGTCGTAACGCGCTTGCGGAACGGGCACGCCGTGTTCGACGACACGCACGGGCATATCGCCACTGTCCCACATCACTGCATTAAAGGGCGTCACATGCACGAGCAAGCCACGCGAATGGGTGAACGGATGCCGAGTATCGGTGGGGTGCGGCTCGGGGGGATTGTGTTCGAGGTAAATGCTGGGCAGCGCGCGTTGACGATCTGTCAGCAGTAATTGGGCGTCCGCGAGGTTTTGTTTGTGCTGATACAGGACGCAGTCGAACTCCATCTCGGCCAGTGAGCTGGCCGGCACCTGGGTCAGATTAGGGGCCCATGGAATGCGCCGGCCCAGCGCACCGTATCCGGGAGCCGAATGGGATAGGCCCGGGACGATGAAGTCGTGAGGCACATGATGCAGGGCATATAGATAGTTGCCGTGGACATGCCAAGTCAGAACGCGTAGCCGGCGCGCGGGCTGAGGGACATCGGGTTGCGCATTCATGCTGTCCTCTCGATGAATTGCAACTGGGCGCGCGCGGCTGCGTGGACTTCTGCGGCCGACACGGCGAGTGCACAAGGATGGCCAAACGGGCAGGTCTCGTAGGCGCAGGGCCGACAGGGAACCTCGGCGGCCAACACCCGATGACGGCGGCGATCGAGCGGGGCCCAACGTCGCGTATCACTCCCGCAGGCCACGACCACGCTGGGGGTTTTCATGGCGGCGGCGATGTGAGAGACGCCTGTGTCATTGCAGACAAGAAGACGGCTGGTTCGCACCAGCGCGGCCATGCTGCCCAAGTGGGTGCGACCCGACAAGTCCGCGACCGGTACCGCGGCCTGCTGCCGCAGCGCATGTACCATGTCTCGCTCGCCGGCTGTGCCGGTCAAAGCCACGCGCCAACCTTCTTGATAAAGACCTCGTGCGACGGCGGAAAACCGGCTGATGGGCCAACGGCGGGATGCGAGCCGCGCCCCTGCGTGAATCAACACGATCTTATCTGGATCGAGGCTGTGTTCGTCTAGCAGACGCGTCGCTTCGGCTTGGTCGGCCTCGCTGCACGGAAACTCCAAGCCCGACTCGTTCGCATCGTCCAAACCTGCGTATCGCAATAGAGCGAGATAGCGTTCGATCTCTGGCAGCGTGTCCGGCCAAAGCATACGTGCGCCGGGCATCTCATCAGACGCCCGCGGCACGAAACCCACCCAACGATCCGCACCGAACTGCTCCACGATCGGGTTCGATTGCTGGCCGCTCCCATGCAGTTGGATGGCGACATCCGCCCGCCAATCGCGCATGCGTCGGTAGAACTCGGGCAAGGCGGCCTCATTCGCCGCCTGCTCTGGAAAGGCAGAGATGCCAGGGAATTCCAGCAGCTCATCGATATAGGCGCTAAACCGTTGAACGAATTCCCTCGCTCCCGCTAGCCCCACTAAAGCGATACGAGCTTGGGGAAACGCCCGACGCAAGGCACGAAACGCCGGCACCGAGCAAAGCATGTCGCCAAGTTGTAATGCCCGAAACACCGCGATGCGCTCGGGCGGACGAGCCGGATCGAGCACGGCGGTCATACTGTGCCTCGCTGGAATCGAATGAGGCCGACGACGCGCCAGGTGATCGATAGCACCGGTATGCACACCGAAGTAATGAGCAAGTCCGCCACGTCGCGCAGGGTATGCCGGGTGCCCTGCAGCCGTTTATAGAAAAACCATCCGGTCAGTACCGCCCAGATTCCTCCCGCAATGCTGGCGATACGCAGATGCCCTAGCAGCGCCAGCAATACTGCCGAGACAAAGGCTGCCGTCACGCACAAGTAAAAGCGCGGCAAGTGTTTGCGAATATGCGCGTGGTACAAATCCGGATATTTGCGACGCAGCAACATGTCGAACATCACCTTCTTCTGCATGCCGAGCCCTGCTGCAAAGCCGAACGGCCGCACGGGATGCAGCACGCGCGCCGCCGGTGCCCGCTCGATGCGATAGCCGTGCTTCAGCAAGGCGAAGTGCAGGTCCGAATCCTCGCGCCACGCCATCGTGTAGCGCGTGTCGAAGCCGCCCACATCGACTAACGCGGAGCGGCGCACGAACAGGTTGGCGGTGATGAATTCCGATCGCGTCAGGCCAGCCGCGTCACGCTCATAATCGGTGGGCGGATTCGGCAACGGCATCTCGGTGACGCCCGTCACAGCGGCCACGCCGGCGGTCATGGCCTGCAGCCCCTGTCCAAGCCAGTCGGGAGCTGGGATGGTGTCGTCGTCAGTGAACGCGATGATCTCGCCGTGTGCGGCCTGCCAGCCGCGGTTTCGCGCACCCGCGGGCCCCTGTGTATCCGCTACCGCAATGTAGCGCATGCGTGGTGCACTCGGGTGGTGCCGGGGCCACTCATCGACGAGCCGCCGCGTGGTGTCGTGGCAGCCGTCGTCACAGACGATGATCTCGAAACTGTCGCGTGGAAAGTGCTGCGCAGAAAGTGCCTCCAGACAGCGCGTCAGGAGATCCATGCGCCGATAGGTCGGCACCACCACGGAAACGAGAGGCACGGGCACAGCGTTCATCGCGGCTTTTCAACCAAATAAGAGCCAATCACGAGCGCGTCTAACGGCGAACTCCAGAAACTCTCGACCGCATCGCGGGGCGTACATACGACCGGTTCGCCACGCGTGTTGAACGAGGTGTTCACCAAGACGGGTACGCCAGTACGCTGCTCGAACGCGGCGAGCAGGTCGTAATAGCGTTCGTTCTGATCGCGGCGGATCGTTTGCACGCGAGCGGTGCCGTCGATATGGCGCACGGCCGGGATCTGCTGCGCGCGATGCGGCAATACGTCGTAGACAAACAGCATGAACGGCGCACAGATCGAGGCCGCCCCGCGTCCATCGAACCATTGCACCGCGCGCTCCTCCATCACCACCGGCGCGACCGGGCGGAAATCTTCGCGGTCTTTCAGGCCGTTCAGCCGCGCTTGCATGGAGCTGTCGATGGGGGAGGCCAAGATCGAGCGCGCGCCCAGCGCACGCGGTCCAAACTCCATACGTCCTTGGAACCACCCCAGGACCTTGTTATCGGCCAATAACTCCGCCGCCTCGTCGGCCACGTTCTCGAGTTTGCGATAGTTCAGGTGCGATTGATCGAGGAAGCGTTCGATTTCCTCGTCAGAGAATGCGGGGCCCAGATAAGCATGTTCCATCGTCCAGTTGCGTGGGCCCGCACGGCGTTGATAGTCGACATAGAGCGCCGCGCCTAGCGCGGTGCCTGCATCGCCGGCCGCCGGCTGCACCCAGACTTTTTCAAACGGCCCATCGCGCGCGATTCTGGCGTTCATCACGCAGTTCAATGCTACCCCGCCCGCCATCGACAGGTTGGACGAGCCGGTTTGACGATGCAGCCATTGGGCCATATGCAAGGCGGTCTCTTCCAGCACATACTGCAACGAGCTTGCGATGTTTTGATGTTGCTCGGTAAAGGGTTCGCCACGCCGACGCCCTGGACCGAAACGTTCTATCAGCTTTGCGGGATGCAACGCGTACCCGCCTTCTTCGTCCAAGGTCAAAATCTCGCGGAACTGATCGCGATAGATCGGCTTGCCATAGGAGGCCAACGCCATGACCTTGTATTCGTCCGAAGAATGCAGAAAGCCCAGATACCGCGTGACCTCCTCGTAAAGCAACCCGAGTGAATGCGGCAGATCGATCTGCTTGATGCGTTGATACCGGCCCTCGTGAAAGTGGCCGTAGCTGGTGGTAGTCCGTTCACCGCGTCCATCGAGCGTGAGCACCGCCGTGTCTTCGAAAGGAGCGGCGAGGAATGCGCTGGCCTCGTGCGACAGATGGTGATCGAGATTGACCCATCGGTCCGTGATGTGTTGCAGCGACAACCCGTCCCATCTGGCAGAGGTCAAATGATGCGGCAAGCCATCCAGCAGCTGCCGCGGCGCATTCACCAGGTAGGATAAAAATAACGCGTCCCAAGGCGACTCCCCGTTCGGGCCGAAACCGGCCTTGGAGGGCTCGAGTGGCAGTACGACCTCCGGCTCCATATTGCCCGCCGGCATGAGGAGTTTGGGGTTATACGAGTAGACGATATGGTCTACATCGCGCATGCGCACACCCGCCTCAGCGAGACAGTAATCAATGGCATGGTACGGCAACTGCCAGGTCGTGAAGGGAACCGGACGCTTACCGTGTTTGATACGGGTAAATCGCTCTTCCTCGGCGGCAGCGATGACGTGCCCGTCCCGCACCAGCGCGGCCGCGCAATCATGATAGGCGGCATTGATTCCTAGGGTAAGCATGAAATCTCCTGTGGGCAGGGTGCTTGGGCAGGCGAATGCCCGTCCAAGTTAAGCAACTCCCGTGCCGCAGCGGTGACTTGTTGCGGCGCAACGCCGGTGAGGCATGCGTGATGCCCTTGCTCGCATACGCTGCGATAGCAGTATTTGCACGGGACGTCCTGATATAGAACTCGCGCCTGCGTTCGCCATGGCGTGTGTTGCGGGTTAGTCAGCGCGTACATATCCACCACGGGCACCCCGAGCGCAGCCGACAGATGGGCCGGGCCGCTGTTGTTGCAGATCATGACTCCGGCGGCTTCTAACACAGCACCCAGTTCACCCAGAGTGAGTTGGCCGGATAAATCGGTAAGCCCAGGCAGCATCGCACGACTGCGCTCTAACGCCTGGCTCAGCGCAGGATCCTCGTGCCCGCCTAACAACAGTATGCGGCGCCCTTCCCCACGCAGGCCAATCAGCGCTTGCATCAGCATTTCGGCCGGATACCGGCGCGATGCGGCCGTTGCGCCTGCATGCACACCAATCCAGCCGCCTGTTTCGTGGATGCCGCGCGATATCAATTTGCGCCGCAAGGAAATCCGATCCGCGTCGTCAACATGGAACGACATCCGGGTATCGTCGCACTGCGCCCCAACATGATTCACGAGGTCTAGTTGGCGCTGAACTTCGTGGCGGATCTCGGTGGCAGGTTCGGTTTCCTTTACCCAATCGGAGATAAGGCGATAAGGGTTTTCGCGGCAGTGCGCGAGCACACGCGGTATGCCGGCTAGATGGCACATCAGCGCCGCAGGCAAGGGACTTTGACTATAGGTTGTGAAAATGACTGCGGCATCGGGACGTGCGCGGCGCAGGCGCTCGATGATTTCCAAGTCGGCGTGATTCCCGATCGAAGTGTTTTTTACCCATGCCGGGTCGTAGGCGATGGCGGTATCGACCTCGGGGATATGAGGCGCTAGGCGGGCGCCGGCCTCTGATGTCAATAGCGTCAAGTGTTTCGTGCCAGCCACGCGCAAGGCACGCATGGCGGGGGTGCACATCAAAACATCCCCCATATTGTCTAGCCGGATGCAAAGCACATGTTCAACTTCGCTCCAGTCCCAGGACATCTTCAGGCTTCCTCCGCCGCTATCGTGGCGGCCATCGCGGCGAGCACCATTCGAGCCGCTGTGTGCAGATCGCCCGCACAGCGGTCTGGCTCGCGCCCCGGACCCATGCGCCACTCTGTCTCGTTGCCAACGTCCAGCAGCACGCTGCGGCAACCAGCCAGATGACCGGCTTGCACATCGTCCAAGATGTCACCGATGAACCAGGACGCGTCCAGATCGATGTTCAATTCGCGAGCGGCGCGCAGGAACAAACCGGGTTGCGGCTTGCGGCAATCACAATTCAAGGCGTACTCGGTCACGACGCCAGCGGGGTCATGCGGACACCAATAAAACCCGTGTAGCTTTGCGCCCGCTTGCGTGAACATCTCTCCCAGCCGCTCGTGGACTGGCCCTAAGGCATCAGCGGAGAAGTACCCGCGTGCCACGCCCGCTTGATTGCTGATCACCACGAGCGGGATGTTCGCGGCGCCCAGGCACGCCAACGCGTCACGGGCATGGGGCGCATACTCCATACGCGCCGGGTCCACGTTATAAGGAACATCACGCAAGATCGTGCCGTCCTTATCCAGAAACACGGCCGGCCTCAAGGCCATGATGTCTCCTTCATGGGTAAGACCATGACTTCCGGCACGACAGTTTCGGGCGGTTGCGTCAGCACAAAGCGCACGGCGCGCGCTACGTTGGCCGGATCCTGCAGGGTGCCGGCGTCAATGTCCGGGAAGCGATCGAGCAGAAACGGCGTGCGCATACCCCCAGCCACGACGGCGCTGACTTTCAGGCCCTTGCCCCGTAGCTCCGCGTGCAACGCGTGCGACAGACCCATCAATCCCCACTTGCTGGCGTGATAGGCGCTAGCGTTGGGCCACGCACGACGGGCAGCCGTCGAGGCGATGTTGACGATATGGCCTCCGGGGCTGAGGTGGTCCTTACCCAGCTTGGCCATCAGAAACGGACCCGTGAGATTGGTGCGCAGCACACGCTCCCACACGTCGGTGTCGAGTTCATCAATCGGCGCGGTCACATCGATGCCCGCATTGTTGACGATCGCATCGAGCTTGCCGAATTGCGCGACGACCGCTTCCATCGTGCGGCGCACATCGTCGGCCACGCCCACGTCCATACTGCAAGGCATGATGTTCGCGCCTTCGTCGCGCAGACGCTGCGCCGCGGTTTGTGCACGTTGTTCATGGATGTCGGCAAGTGCGACTTTGGCGCCCTCTTTTGCCAACATTTCACATATCGCCGCGCCCAGGCCGCTGCCGCCTCCCGTCACCAGCACCACCCGGCCTTCCAGCGTTTCGAAATCGTGCATGTTGAGACTCCTTTAAGCTGCGATTTGCGCGGAGGGGCGAGCCACGTTGGTGACGCCGACCCCCATGCGTTGATAGACAGACAGAAGATCCTGCCCCACACGCTGCCAGGTGTAGAGGCGTTTCGCGCGCAAGCGCCCGGCTCTGCCCATGCGCTCACGCAGGACGTGGTTCGAGGCCAGCTGCGCGAGCTTTTCTCCCAGACGATCGGGATCTTTCGCGGGGACCAGGAAGCCCGTCTTGCCGTCGACCACTGTCGTACGAATCCCACCCGTATCGGATCCGATCACCGGCAGTCCGCACGCCATGGCTTCCACGGGGGTAATTCCAAACGGCTCATACCAGGGGGTGGTCACGAAGACATCGCTCGCGCTGTAGTACTTGGAGAGATCCGTGCGATTGCGGCGCCCGACGAATTGCACCCAAGGCGTCACGCCTTCGGCTTCGGCGATCCGACGCAAACGGCCGATCTCCGGGGTGGCTCGCTCGCATGGCTCTTCCGAGTTTCCACCCACGACCAGCAGACGGGCGTTTATCCCATGCACGTGGTGCAACCGAGCCAGAGAGCGAATGACGTTATCGACCCCTTTGCGAGGCACCATGCGGCCGAGCTGCAGCATGGTGAATACATCATCATCCAATCCCAGCTGCGCGCGCATCGCTTGTTTCGGCAGTGGCTTCATTTCGCTGGCGTCATAGCCACAAGGCACGATCTCGATACGACGCGGATCGGCGGCATACAGGTCGATCAGGTCGCGACGATCCTGCGGGCATTCGGCGATGATGCAGTCTGCATGACGGACGATTTCCTCTTCGATGGCGAAACGGCTGTCTGGAAATTGATCCGCTTCTTGCTGGTATTGGCGGCGGACCTTGCCCAGGGCGTGGAACGTCACCACCAGAGGGACGCCATGTCGCTGGGCCACGGGCAGCGCGGCCAGCGCTGACATAAAGAAATTCGCATGAATGACGTCGTACGAGCGCACTTGCCGCGCAAAGTAACGCTGCATGTAAGTGCTGAAGTCTTCCATGTAGGGCAGCATCTGCTCTTTGGGAAGGAAAGACGCCGGGCCGGCGGGGACGTGGACGATCTTGATGCCATCGCCCCAAGGCTGCTCCTCGGGCAATAGAGGATTGTCTTTGCGCGTGAAGACGTCGACCTGAACGCCCGCGCGCGCCAGTTGGCGCGCGACTTGGGCCACATAAACGTTTTGTCCGCCGCTATCGACGCTGCCGGCGCAAGCAAGCGGGGACGCGTGCTCGCTGATCAGGGCGATTTTTCTCATAAGAAAGCTCCGTTTAGACCTAGCGCGTGGCAAGTGACATGCGCCGGTGCCCTGATGCAAAGCAAGTCGCGTGCCGCGCCGGCCGTGGGCGAGGCATTGCGTTTTCAAGGGTGATGCGGCACTTCTTACTTCTCCGGTAAGTACGACGGGATGAACAATCCCCCGCTCTAATGCTTAGTTACATCCGAGCGCGCCGCCGATCCGCCCGGCAAGAGCGCGCTGATGGTGGTCAGTAGTTCGGGCGCGTTCACGGGTTTGGCCAGGTGCACCTGAAAGCCCGCCAGCAAGGTACGAAGTCGGAATTCCGGCTCTGCGAAGCCCGATAGCGCAATGGCGGGCAATCGGTGGGCCAGCGTCGCGCCGCGTTCGGCTTCCAGCGCACGCAACCTTGCGACGACTTCGTAGCCATCCATATCGGCCATCGACAAATCGCACACCAACACATCCGGCCATTGATCCGTGGGCATCGCCTGAAACGCCGCCAGCGCCTGCGCGCCGCCGCCGTACGCTGCGATCGTCGCGCCGCTATCGCGCAGCACCTCCGCGACGACCTCGCGCGCTTCGTCTTGGTCGTCGATCAACATCACTTTGACACCCTGCAAATCGGATCTGAGGCTATCCTGCCGTTTGGGATGGGGTTCGATCGCACGGATCGGAAAGTCCGCAGACAGCACCATTCCCCCCGCGGAAGCCGGGGCGAGATTGAAGGTCCCCCCTTGACGCTGGACCTGCGCGGCGAGTTGCGCGGGATCCAAGTTAGCGGCCTGCTGGATCGCGTCGGGCGCGTGTAACGGCGGGCTTGACGCCATGTCACTACGGCCGTCCGTGACCGCCAGATGTGCCATCGGTCCATGACGCTGTAACCGGATTTCGATTCGGCCGCCCGCTGGCGTGACGGCGATGGCATGCGCGCATAAATCCCAGACGAGCTGTTGTAAACGGCTCGGGTCGCCGGTGATGCGCGCTGCCTCCGCGCCCACCGTCGTATATAGATTAACCCCGCACTCTGCTGCCAGCTCGCGAATGGCATCGAGCACGCCTGCCACGAGCGTGACCAGGTTGACCGGCTGACGGGTATAACGATCCTGTCGCTCTTCCAGCTCGGATTGGCGTCGCTGCAGGGTCCACATTTGCGCATACATACCGTCGCGCTCGAGCAGATCCTCGTGGCGTCCCTGCTCGACGATACGGCCGCGATCCATCACGACGATATTGTCGGCATGAACAATGGTCGACAGCCGATGCGCAATAATCAAGGTGGTGCGGCCACGCGAAAGACGTTCCAATTCCGCCTGTATCGCGCGCTCGGTTCGGGTGTCCAGCGCCGAGGTCGCTTCGTCAAACACCATGATCGCGGGGTTCTTGAGAATCGCACGCGCGATGGCGATGCGCTGCCGCTCGCCGCCAGACAGCATGATCCCGCGTTCGCCTACCGGCGTCTCGTAGCCGGCCGGCAAACTTTCAATGAAATCGTCCACGCGCGCACCGCGAGCGGCCTGAATAATTTGCTCGCGTGTGGCGCCCGGTGCGCTATACGCGATGTTGTACGCAATCGTCTCGTTAAAAAGGACCGTGTCCTGCGGCACGATGCCCAGGGACTTGCGAATGCTGCGCACATTCACGTGCCGCAGGTCCTGACCATTGATTCGGATGGAACCCGCCGTGGGGTCGTAGAAGCGAAACAATAGGCGGGCCAGTGTGGACTTGCCCGAACCGCTGCCGCCCACCACCGCGACGGTGGAACCTGCTGGCACGGTCAAGTCTATATCCCATAGCACTTGTCGCCCGGGCTCATAGCCAAAGTTCACGCCTTCGAAACGGATCTCGCCTGCGCCTGGGTCCAAGGCAGGCAAGGCCTCGTCGTCGCCGGTTTCGGCGGGCATGCGCAATAGATCGCACACCCGCTCCGCGTTGACGAACGCCTCCTTTGCCTGGCGGAATATCAAGCCCAAGGTGTTTAGCGGCAAGCACACTTGGATGATGTAGGCATTTACCAGCACCAAATCGCCTACTGTCATGCGCGCATCGACCACATGCTGCCCGGCTAGCAACATGACTGTCGCAACCCCGCAGGCGATCACAGCGCTCTGGCCCACATGCAGACGCGACAACGCCAACTGATTGCGAATGCCTACGTCTACCCACTGACCCAGTACGCCACCCAGTCTGCGCGTCTCGAGGGCTTCATTCGCATTGAGTTTGACGGCCTCGTAGTTCAACAGGCTATCAACGATGCGCCCGCTCGCTCGCGAGTCCAGATCGTTCATCTGCCGCTGAAACACGATGCGCTTACGCACCATGATGACGGTGTAGGCGAAATAACCGGCAAAGGTCGCAGCCATCACCGCGGCGAACCAGGCGCTATAGCCCAGCACCAGAATGACCACCACCGATACCATCTCGACCAGCGTGGGCAACAACGTAAACAGCGCCGTGCCCAGCAAGAAGCCTATCCCCGCTGTCCCGCGCTCCACATCCCGCGCGAGCTTGCCCGTTTGCCGCGTGCCATGAAATCGTGCACCCAGCCGTTGCAACTGCTCGAAGACGCGCAGCGTAAAGTCGGCCACCGCGCGCTGCACGACGCGCGCGAACACGACGTCGCGTAGTTCGGTAAACAGGCTGCCCCCAAAGCGAATGACCGCGTAGCCCAAGAGCAAAAACACCGGCAGCACCAGCAAGCCGGGTTCACTGAGTTGATCGACAATGGACTTCAGCAGGAATGGCACCAGCACCATCAGCAGCTTGGCCACCACGAGGAGCGCCACCGCCGCGCCAGTGCGCGCCCGGTACTCCCACAGCGCCCGCAAGATGGTGCGCGTCACCTCTTTACGTGCAAAGCCGGTAGACCCGACATCGGCGCTCTTGGCGCCTGCATCGGGATCCGTCGGGCTATTCATCGCGTGTACACGGTGTGCCGCAGCGTGGGCGCGGATTCTTCGTTCCACACCTCTTCTACACTGCGGCAGACCGGCTGGCAGAGGACTTGCCGGTAACGCGCCACCAGCCACGCTCCCGCCAAGACATCACGCGCCAGCCGCAGACGGTCTAACCAAGACGCACACTTGGCGAACACTTGAAAACTGCGGCGCAGCGCCATGCCCGCTGGAAATCTCAACCATGCCGTCCAAATATCGTTTCTCGCCGTGAGGCTGCGGCGTTGGCGCGCGTCGCGCAGACGCGATGGTCGATGGTGCGTCACCACGTTTGGCGCGAACACGATGCGACCGCCCTGCTCCATGATGTCCAACGCCAGCAGCGCTTCTTCGCCACCGATAAAAAACGGCGGCCAATAGCCTCCCGCCTTCCGAAATGCCTCGGTACGCATCACGCATGCGCCGGCCATAAAGCCGATCAGCTCCGGGCCGACCCCTTCAAAAGAGCGTAGCGGACTCGCCGCCATGATGTCGCAGGCAGGATCGCTACGCGCGTCCTCTCCGACCACGATACGTGCGTTCAATACGGTGATGACGGGATGCGCGTCCAGAATATGTGCGGCAATGCTGAGCGAGCTGCCTTGCCACGCCGTGTCGTCGTCGCAGAATGCGACGTAGGGAGTGCGCACGCGCGCCACTCCCATGTTTCGCCCGGCGGCGCCCAAGTTGCTCGGCGCACGCACGACTTCGACATGAGGATATTCGGCATGGACGCGCTCGCCGGTTCCGTCCGTGCTGGCGTTGTCCACCACAATGATCCGATAAGGGAGCGATGCGCCATCACGCAGCCGTGTCAGGCGCGCGAGCGTGGCGCAGAGATCTTCCTTGCGGTTATAGGTCAGTACCACTATGGTCACGCGGGTCGCGTAGGCTTCGTCGGCAAGCATCACTTGGCCTCCTCATTTAGTGCCAGTGCCCAATAGCCCTCAGGGCGCGCCAAGTCGTCGGGTCGTCGGCCAAATCCGGCGAGCTGGCTGCGATAAGCCAAGACGGCTTCAACCTTCTGTTGGGACCGCGCGGGCGCGGGTCCACGATGAACGTACACACCGCGAGCCCGGATCTCGAACAATCGCTCTTCGACCAGTCGGGCTCTCGCGCGATACGGGATGTCCTCATATGCCAGCCACTCTCTGGCGGGAAACGCTTCGATCAATGACAACAGGGTATTGGAGACCCGCACATGATCGTCATGAAATAACCCTAGCGGCATGACCACGCGCTGGGGCTGCAGCGCTTGCAGCACATCTATCAGCGTCTGCCGCAATGGTTCCATATGGGGCTGCCAATCGCTGACATACTGGCTGTCTCGCAACCCCAACTCTTGCCCATCGCACCCGAGAATCGCCAGCGCTCGTCGGTTCTCTTGCAAGCGTTCTGCCATGGCCTCGCTGGCCGATGCAAACCCACAATTGCGATCCCAGTCCGTCAGGCGCATTGGATCGTCGGGTAGCCCCGTGCATACCGTCACGACAGTGGCGTTCGCAGTATGCGCGAGCAAATCTCCGCAACTGAACACGGCGTCGTCCAGATGCGGAGAGATGACGGCAACTAAGCCCTTGGCGTCAGCGAGCACGGTAAGATCAGCCGCGGGTGCGTCAGGCGCCTAAGCGTTACTGCTTCTTGGCCGGCACTACGCTTTTCTGCAGCGCTTGAGCCGCCTCCAAGTGCATCTTCAGGCTAGGCAGCGTCTCCGTGGCAAATTGCTTGACCTCGGGATCTTTGACATCCTGCGCGGATTTTTCGAACAGTTTGACCGCATCCTCATGCGCGTCCACGCCGATCTCATTGGCGTAAGCTTCGTCAAATCCTTCATCGCGCATGCTCAACGCCTTGAGCTTAGCCTTCTGCATTAGCGAAGGCTCGTTGGGCGGCTCATAGCCCTTGCTCTTAGCCAGTTCCGCGAGTTTTTGCGAAACCTTGGTATGGTCGTCGATCATCTTTTGCGCGAACTCTTTGACCTGGGCGTTCTGGCTCTTTTCGAGGGCGAGCTTGCTGCCCTCGATCTCTAGCGCACCGGATTGCGCGGCGTCATTCAGAAATTGCCGGTCGGCGCTGTCCAATTTGCTCACCGATTCGCTCGCCTGCGGGGTCGTCGGGGTCTGTGCGCCGGCCGCGCCGGTGGGCTGAGCGCCCGTCTGGCCACCTGGTAGCGTACCCGTTTGTGCACCGGTGGGCGTCTCTGTCTTGCCACCGGCGGGTGCTTCGCTTTGCGTGGTTTGTGCACTGGCAGCGCCGACCAAGCCAAATGCCAACAACACACTCAACCCACTGTGTACGATTCGGTTCATGATTTCGATCTCCTGATGTTCTGTGGCGCTATTGCCGTTGCGACGGCGCCGGCTGGCGACGTTCCCGACATTCAGCAAGTCGCATGCCGGATAGAAGCTGCCCGGCGCGTGCTTGACGCGTTTGGGTCCGCCGCCTAAGCTTTGCGCCCCATGCTCAGTGCTGCCGATATGACACTCACCGCCGCGCCTGCTAAATCGATGTTCGTTGGAATCCTGCTTGCCGCCGGATTGGGCGAACGATTTACGGCGGCATCGACAGGACGGCTGCCCACCACGACGCATAAGCTTCTGGCAGCTATGCCCGACGGGCGGCGTGTCGCTCAGGCTAGCGCGCAGTCTTTACTGCGTGCCGTGCCGCAGAGCGTCGCGGTAGTGGCTGGACGGCCTGCTGGCCTGGCCGACTTACTCGCTGAACTGGGCTGCGAGCTCGTGCATGTCGCCGACTCGCCACGCGGGATGGGCATTTCGCTCGCCGCGGCGGCCGCGCATTGGATAGCGCGGCACAAGGATGGCCTCGAAATCTCGGCGTGCGTGGTCGCGCTGGCAGATATGCCCTGGGTGCGGACTGACACCATTCGCACGCTGCTAGACCATGCCGAGGCAACCCGTATCGTTGTGCCGGTCTACCAGGGGCGTCGCGGACATCCCGTCGTGTTTGGCGCGAGCTACTTCTCTGATTTGGCTGAACTGCAGGGCGACGCGGGCGCCAAAGCCCTACTGCAGCGCTACGGCGTCAAGGAAGTCGAATGCGACGATCCGGGCATTCTGCGGGATATTGATGTTCCCGGCGACCTCATGATGTGCTGATTCGCTGGGTAGCCGTGTTAAAGCGGCATGATCAGCCCCCGAGCCAAGCACGCACAACGCCCTCGCGACCGCCGTGCGGTGAAACCTGTATTGTCAAACGAGAAAAATTTGCAATAATGGCCGCACTCGTCGCCTCTCTCCTAGATGATTTCGGGGCGATCATTCCAACAATTCCACCGAGCCCGACAACATGAAATCTGACGACACCGGCAAGCTGATTGTGCGCCTTAGCGTGGGTATTCTGGTGCTCATGCACGGGCTGTTCAAATTATCGAGCGGCGTCGGTGGCATCGCCGGCATGTTGAGCTCGCACGGTCTGCCATCAGTACTGGCTTATGGCGCCTACGTCGGCGAAATTGTGGGCCCGCTGCTCGTTATATTGGGGCTGTTCAGCCGCCTGGGTGCGCTAATCATCGTGGTCAATATGATTTTTGCCATCCTGCTTGCGCATATGGGGCAACTGACCAGCCTGACGGGCCAGGGGGGCTGGGCGCTGGAGCTACAGGGCATGTTCCTGTTCAGCGCGCTGGCGGTGCTCTTTATGGGCGCGGGCCGCTTTAGTCTGGGCGGTGCCAGCGGTCGCTGGAATTAATGGACGTAGCGGGCCAGGCCCGCTCATCGTCGCGACGGCACGCAGAACGCGGCCGTCGTCGTTCAGGGCAGAATGTCTTTCACCACCTCCACCGGCCTGCCGAGGCGCGTGCCCTTCTCCGTGACCACAAAAGGCCGGTTGATCAGGATCGGGTTTTCAATCATCGCATCCAGCAACTGATCGTCGGTTACGCCCGGCGCGTCCAGCCCGAGTTCCTGATAGAGCGATTCCTTCGTACGCACCGCTTCACGCACGCTCAGGCCCGCCTGCTTGATCATGCCCGCGAGCGTGTCGCGCGACGGCGGATCTTTCAGGTACTCGATCACGGTGGGCTCGATCCCGGCATCGCGGATCATCTGCAGCGCGTTGCGAGAGGTGCTGCACCGCGGATTGTGATAAATCGTCGCTGACATACGAATTCCTTCCTAGACCAAAAGCCAGAGTCTACCAACCGGCGCCCTTGCGTGACACCTGCTCGTCCCATCCTCAGGACTCTGGCCACACGGGCGGGTGCGACCCCGGTGGCATCGACGGTCGCGTCCAAGCGGCAGGCGTGTCCGCGAACCGGGCCGCGTGGCGCACGGCAGTCAAATCACCGAAACCTGAGGGCGTCGTTTCGAGATAGTCGTCCACACTGGGCATGGCGCAGGCGAGCCCGCCCTCGACCCTACCAAGCGAACGCAGCCAGCGTGCCGTCCGCGCCAGCGAGACACGCACATGCCAGCTACCGCCCTGCGCCGCCTGGCGCATCAATGCAACCTGAGTCCCGAAAGCCATGAGGTAGCCAGAGGCATGATCCAAAATCTGCATGGGCAGCGCGCGAGGACCATCAATCCCTGCCGCCAGCCCCTCGGCGTGGTTAAACCCCGAGGCCGTCTGCACCAGCGAATCGAATCCGCGCCGTCCCGACCAGGGGCCGTGCTCGCCATAGGCGGACAACGTCACATAAACAATGCCAGGACGTTGTTTTGCCGCCTCGGCCGCGCCAAAACCCAGCTCCTCGAGTCCGCCGGGCCTGTAACCCTGCACAAACACGCGCGCGTCCTTGAGCAGTTGGCGTAACGTCGATTGACCTGTTCCGGTACGCAAATCCACGTGGACCGAAAGTTTGCCCCGGCTTGTTTCCGCGATGGTGTCGATGTTTGGCAGATGCGGTGAATTGACGAGCATGACGTCCGCACCATAGGCCGCGAGCGCCCGCCCGCAGACGGGTCCGGCGATTATCCGCGTTAAATCGAGCACCCGGATGCCTTGCAACGGGCGCGTATCGGGCGTTTCTTGTGGCCAGGGTAACGGATCGGCATCCGCTATCTTGGTGATCGATATCAGCGGTTGACTGGCCAGCGCGATGCCTTGCGGGTGCGCGTCCCATTCATCAAACGTGCGCATCGCCGCGACGACCAGGCCGGCTTCGGCTGCCGCCTGCTCGAAATCCAAGGCAGTCCATCGCGCGAGCGCGTGCGTCACCGCCTCTTTCGAGGTGCCCGGCCCGGTGGGACAGCCCAGCAAAGCCAGCGCCCCGTCCCGGTGATGCGCAAAGTTGGCATGGATACGCAACCAGCCGCCATCCCCACAACGGTAGACGCCGGTAATTTTGTCGTGAATTTCCTGCTCGACGCCGCCGATTCGGAAATAACTGCGGCACTCCTGCGCCGCAGCCAGCATATCGACCGCGACGCGCTGTCTGGCGCCGCCGCGCAGAAAACCGATTTCGGCCGCAGCCAGCGCCGCGGCTGCCATGGTGACCTGGGCAGCTGCCCCCACCGCGAAAGACGAAGGAAATACCGGATCCTTGCCTGTCAGTTGGATGTGCGTTAAAGCCTCATCGGGCAGTGCCATGTCCCGCCACAGCGTCTGTAAAACGCTCTGTGCGTTGTTGGCGCCTGATAGGTCTTCCGGGCTCATCGACGTCTCCTTTTACGGGCGGCCCCTAGCAAAAGCCAAGGGCACACATGAGCAATTCTCTCAAAGGATAGGTGAAACGCGCCACCTCCTTATTTCGCGCGTGGACTGCCATGCTAGTTCCACGAGGATGTCCGCGTGTCTGGTGATTACCTAGTTTCATCGGGCGCGGTGTAGCGACGCGTCGGTGTGCACGGTCGTTCAATCACGTATTCATCCACGGGAACATGCAGGTAGCGTTACACTCCTTGAGGTTTACACCGCCCCGTATGCGACATCACAGGAGCCCACCATGACCAACATCTATGACTTTTCCGTCACGGACATTCAGGGCCATGAACGCTCGCTTGAGGCGTATCGTGGCCAGGTGCTGCTGGTGGTGAATGTCGCGTCTAAATGCGGGTTTACGCCTCAGTACGCCGGCTTGGAAGAATTGCAGCGCGAGCTGGGGGCTGACGGATTTTCGGTGCTGGGATTCCCCTGCGATCAATTCGGTCATCAAGAGCCGGGTGACGAATCGCAAATCCAGCAGTTCTGCTCCACGCAGTATGGCGTCACGTTTCCCATGCACGCGAAGATCGAAGTGAACGGGCCGAACGCGCATCCCCTGTACCGTTGGTTAAAGGGTGAAAAACGGGGGGTGCTCGGCACCGAGGCGATCAAATGGAATTTCACGAAATTCCTCGTCGGTCGGGATGGCCAAGTGATCAAGCGCTATGCGCCAACAGATAAGCCGGCATCGCTTAGAAGCGACATACTAGCCGCTTGCAAGGCCGCAGAGTAAGCCGGTGCAGTAACCCGTGCTGCGCCCTTTGCTGTCGTACCCCTCGCTTCGGCAGCGCTGATCCCGGGCGTCCCGTCATGATTTTTTTAACGTCTCCCGATATGCCCGACACCGCTCCCCTACACTTCCGACGCGCTCGGCGCGACGATTTGGACACGCTGGTCACCCTATTGGCCGACGACGTCCTCGGCCGCGAGCGCGAGGATGCCTCGATGCCAGCCGTGTCCTGCTATGTCTTGGCGTTCGAAGCGATTGACCGCGACCCGAACCAGTTTTTGGCCGTGGCCGAGCGCTATGGCCATATCATCGGCTGCCTTCAACTGAGCTTCATCCCCGGCCTGTCACGTCGTGGGCTCTGGCGTGGCCAGATTGAGAGTGTGCGCATCGCTTCGGGCGAACGTGGCAGCGGCATCGGCCGTTTGATGTTCGAGTGGGCCATTGCGCAATGCCGTGAACGCGGCTGCGGGCTGGTTCAACTTACGACCGACAAAAAACGCGGCGACGCCCGTCGCTTTTACGAATCTTTGGGTTTCACGGCCTCGCACGAAGGTATGAAGCTCGAGCTTGGCAGTCTTTAATCTGGAGTCCTCCTCGCCATGCATGGTGAATACAAAGTCCCCGGCGGCAAATTGGTTGTTGTCGACCTGGAAGTGAAAGACGGCTTGCTTGCCGATGTGCGCTTGAGCGGCGATTTTTTCCTGGAGCCGCCCGAGGCGCTGGACGATATCAACGCAAGTTTGTGCGGCTTGCCCGCTGAAAGCGATGAAACCAGCATCGCTGCCGCCGTGGCGCGGGCCTTGCCCAGCGGCGCCGAACTCTTCGGCTTTTCACCCGAGGCGGTTGCCGTCACCGTACGGAGGGCGCTGGCATGAGCGAACGTACTGCATGGAACGATTACCCCTGGGAACTGATCCACGAGGCGCCCCAGGCGCCTGAATTGCACATGGCGCTGGACGCGGTCATCACCGACGAAGTCGGCGCCGGATTGCGGCCCCCTACCCTGCGCATCTGGGAATGGTCGCAACCCGCAGTCATCATCGGCCGTTTTCAATCACTGAAGAACGAAGTCGATCCCGAAGGCGCCGCCCGCTATGGCGTGAAGGTAGTACGCCGGGTCAGCGGCGGTGGCGCGATGTTCGTCGAACCGGGTAATACCATCACCTATTCCCTGAGCGTGCCGCAGGCGCTGGTGCAAGGGATGACGTTCCAGGAATCCTATGAATACCTCGACGCCTGGGTCATCCGGGCCCTGCAGGACCTGGGGATCAAAGCCTGGTATCAGCCGCTGAACGACATTGCTTCCGAGAGCGGCAAGATCGGCGGCGCGGCACAGGCACGCCGTGCCGGCGCCGTGCTCCATCATGTCACGATGTCTTATGACATTGACGCCGACAAAATGGTGCAGGTTCTGCGTATTGGCCGGGAAAAACTGTCCGATAAAGGCACCACCAGCGCGAAAAAACGCGTCGATCCGCTGCGCAGTCAGACAGGATTGGAACGTAGCGTAATTATTGAACGCATGCTGCAGACGTTCCGTAGCCTGGCGCCGCTGACGCCCATTGCGCTATCGCCGAGCACCCTGGCCAAAGCGCAGGCCCAGGCCGAGGAAAAGTTTTCCACCGAGCAATGGACCGCTCAGGTCCCCTGATACGACCTATGCCCATGACTGCACCTTTTCGCTATCGTCTCCTCGCACCCGCCGGTATATTGGCTCTGGCGCTGCTCGCCGGCTGCGCGAGCTCGCCGCCGGCAAATATTTCCCTGCCTTCCGGCGTCCCGGAGCCTGCCCGCGCCGAGCAACAAGTCAGTGGCCTGAATGTCGAACGCATCGAGTGGAAAGGCACGAAGCCCGGTTGCCAGGGGGAATGTCCCACTATCCAAATTGATAGCGTGGCGTTTCCGGAGATACCGAAGCTCACGCCACTGGTGGACCATGTGCTGGCCTACATGACAGGGCTTGAGCCAGACCGCCCGCGCCCATACCAGACACTGGCGGAATACACGCAGTATTTCTGGCAGACAGCACAACCGCGCGATGTGACGATCTTCAAAGCCGAGGTCAAAGACGTCAGCGACAAGATCATCGCCATCGAACTGCACACTGGCCAATACCTGACCGGCGCGGCGCATGGCATCCCCGCGACCCAATACCTGAACTGGCAGCGCGACCGCGAACGCGTTCTCGCGCTAGATGAAGCGCTGTTGCCGGGCCAACATCCCGCGTTCGTCGAGGCGTTGCGCCGCGCCCATCAAGCTTGGCTCGCGCAAAACCCGGACGCGCAGCAGGACCCGCAGGCGTACAACCGGATGTGGCCATTCCAGGAAAGCGACAATTTCGCGCTCACGCGCGACGGTGTGGTCGTGAAATACGACGCCTACTCCATTGCCCCGTACTCGCATGGGCAACCTGAACTGCGCATACCGTACGGGGAGCTTAATGGCATTCTGCGCCCAGAATTTATGGGCGGGTGGTAGTTATCCTAGTCGCCGTGGCCCAAGCGCGTCAGATCAGGGATACAAGCCGCGCACCTGACGCGCTTGCAGAATCCGCGTGCACGCCACGATAAAGGCGGCCGTACGCAGGCTCACCTTGTGTTCTTTCGCGACCTGCGCCACGGCCGCATAGGCCTCGCGCATCAGGCGCTCAAGACGGCTGTTGATTTCGTCCTCGCTCCAGAAGAAGCTCGAGAAATCCTGCACCCACTCGAAATAGCTGACCGTCACGCCACCGGCGTTGGCGAGCACGTCGGGGACCACATATACGCCGTTGTCATGCAAGATGTCGTCGGCAATTGGCGTCGTCGGGCCGTTTGCACCTTCCACCACGATTTTTGCGCGGATCTTGCTGGCGTTGTTCTCGTTGATCTGGCCTTCGAGTGCGGCGGGGACGAGGAATTCGGTTTCCAGCTCCCAGAATCGCTCATTGGCGAGCGCCTCGCCCGCGCTAAAGCCGCCCACGCCGCCTTTTTGCGACACATGATTCAGCAGCTTGTGCACATCCAGGCCGGCCGGGTTGTACACGGTGCCCGTGTGGTCCTGCACGGCGATGACCTTCGCGCCTACCTCATGGAACAGGCGCGCGGCGGTGCCGCCCACGTTACCGAAGCCTTGCACAATCACGCGAGCGCCGTTGAGGTCGATATTGCGGTCGCGCGCGGCTTCGCACGCAATCACGAACACGCCCCGGCCCGTGGCCTCGACCCGGCCCAGACTACCGCCCAAGGCGATGGGCTTGCCGGTTACCACGCCCGTCGCCGTCGCGCCCTCGTTCATGGAGTAGGTGTCCATCATCCACGCCATGGTTTGGGCGTTCGTGTTCACGTCCGGCGCGGGGATATCCTTCGAGGGCCCGATGATGACGCCGATTTCCGACGTGTAGCGGCGCGTCATACGCTCGATTTCGGCTTGGGACAGCATTCGGGGGTCGACGCGAATCCCGCCTTTCGCGCCGCCGTAGGGCAGATTGACCGCTGCGTTCTTGATCGACATCCAGGCCGCCAGCGCCATGACTTCCGACAGCGTCACGTCTTGGTGAAATCGCACCCCGCCCTTGCCAGGGCCGCGAGAGGTATTGTGCTGGACGCGATATCCCTCGAAATGGGCAATCGTGCCGTTATCCAGTTCGATCGGCACATCCACGATCAGCGCCCGCTTGGGACGCTTGAGCGTCTCTACCCAGCGTGCCAAGGGACCCAGGTAAGGGGTGACCCGGTCTACCTGCTGCAGGTAAATACCCCATGGCCCGAGATGCTCGGCTTGCAAGTATGACGGCAATGTGTGGGAGGGCTGATCTGACATAGAGGAACTCCGAACGAGGAAGGGTTCACAGGATTGTAGCGACGAATTTTTAGCCGTCCCTAATTATTTTTAAAAAAATAAATTAGGGACATATTTCGGTTTGTGCGTCTCTGCGGCCTGTCGGATGGTCGCTCGCGCTCGCTATCAGGCCATCCCTTTCCCTTTATCTTACGGTGCGCCTCCCATGGCGGCTACTCGCGGGGTGTATAAGAAAGCAACGGGGAAAGCGGATATTTGAAACAATTGACTGGCGGGCGACCGCAAGGTGCGCATAGGCCCCGGCATAGCGATGCAGGCTGCCGTGCGAGGACGCGACACTCAGAAAGTCACTTCGATCCTATTGCCCAGTTGACCGGCAGCCAGGTAAAACCTGCTGGCTGCGGCCGACGGGACATCAAGCGCTACAACGAGGGCCGGGCGATCAGTCGTAGGTGCCTAATCGCACGCCGGTCACGCCGCCCACCGCGTTGGACGAGGATTTGGGCGCCTCCACCTGGGTGGCCTCGGTCGCAGGGTTCATAGTCGACGACGCTGCCGGGACCTGGCGCGGGGCGACAGCCGCGCCCGAGGATGCTTGCTCGTTCCCTGCGGGCGCGCCGCCCCGTTGCGCCATCCGTGCGCGCTCGACCTGCGCGATCAGCTTGGTCAGCTCGTCTCCCAGCTTGCCTTGCTTGGCCGTGTAGGCCCAATCGGCTGCGTTTTGGCCTTTCAGGTTGCGCGTGGTCACGTCGGCGCCCGCGTCCATCAGCAGCTTGACCATTTCCCGGTTGCCCGACAATGCCGCCATCATGATGGGGGTGGTGCCCTCCGGCGACGGCGCATTGACCATGGCGTTGTGCGCCAGAAGCAGCTTTGCCGTCTGGATATGGCCCTTGGAAGCCGCATAGTGCAAAGGCGTCCAGCCCAGGCGATTCACCTGCGCCCCACGGTTGATCAGCTTACGGGCACGCTCCGTGTCGCCCGCGACAGCGAGGTACATCAGAGCTGTCTCGTTAGCCGGATTCACCGCATTGAGGTCCGTGCGCGGGTCCGCTGCCAGCACGTCGAACACATTCCAAGCACCATCCACCACGGCCCGCATAAGGGCCGGCTGGCCGTTCTTGTAGAGCACGTTCGGATTGGCGCCTTGGCGCAACAGGGCCTGCAAGTCCGAGGCCTTGTCGTTGTGAATATAGAACCACCAATTACCGGGCACCGAGTCCGGCTGGGCCGCCTGGGCCATCCCGACCGGGGCGACCGAGATCGCGAGTGCGGCGGCGCAGGCGCGCAGATAGGTAGTGATGCTGGGCTCTCGATTCATGCTGGACTCCGTAGCGGGCGGATGGCACTGCCTAAGGGTGGAGGCGACTTTAAAGAATTCCCTTTAAAGAATTCTCTTTAAAGAATTCAAATCAGATTAACGCTCTATCTTGTTGAATAATTTGAAGAAGTTTTCTTTGGATGCTCGTGCCACGTCAGCCACCGGAATCCCTTTTAATTCAGCGATCTTCTCAGCCACGTGGATCACCTTCGAAGGGTCGTTGCGTTTGCCACGGTAAGGCACGGGAGCCAGGTACGGGGAATCCGTTTCGATCAGCAGCCGATCCAAGGGAATATTGGTCGCTACCTCGTGCACGATGCCAGCGTTCTTGAACGTGACAATGCCCGATAGCGAGATATAGAAATTCAGGTCGATCGCGGCCTGGGCGTGTTCCCAAGATTCGGTAAAGCAATGCATGACGCCACCCACCTCGGCCGCGTTTTCTTCACGCAGGAGGCGCAAAGTGTCCTGTACCGATTCGCGGGTATGAATAATCAGCGGCAGATTCGATTGCTTGGCCACACGGATATGCCGGCGGAAACGGTCACGCTGCCAGTCCAGCGGCTCGCTCAGGCGGTAGTAGTCCAGGCCCGTCTCCCCGATGGCGACGACTTTGGGGTGGCGGGCGAGTTCCAGCAACTCGGCTTCCGTAGGATCGATGGTGTCTTCGTAATCTGGGTGCACCCCGACGGATGCCCACAGATTGCGATGCGGCTGAACCAGATCGATCAGCCCCGGCCAATCCGGCATATTGACGCTGACCACCAACGCGTGGGTGACCTGATTCTGCTGCATCCGCTGCAAAATGTCGGGCAGCTCGGCGGCGAGGTCGGGGAAATTCAGATGGCAATGCGAATCAACGTACATACAAACACTTCAACCTAGACAGGAATGCGCCACGCGCTGCAGGGTGGCGTGGGCAAATAATTTGGGACTGAGCGGATGCGTAGCCAGCCTGCGCTGCTGCGTCAGCCAGCGCGCACCTTCCGCGAGGCGTACGCTGTTGGCTCGCGAGGCGACCTGCCCGACCGTGCGTGCCAGCGACGGAAAATACCTCACGGGCGCGCCCGCGGCTGCCAACATTAGATCGGTGTAGAGGCGCTGCAGCGTATCGATCCACTCGGCTGGCGCGGTTTTCTCGAGCCCTTCTGCCAGTGTACCGATATCGGGCGCCTGGCCCCGCGTCAGAGGTTCAAGTAGCGACGCCAGCCAGGGCGGGCAGGCCTGGCCCCCGCTCTGAGCCAACCGTAGTGCCGCAAGCGGCGCGCCACCGGCCGCAGCTAACCAGTCCGGGGCGGCGGAAACCCCCTGCTCTTGCAGCCATTGCAGCGACTGCGCCGGGCCAGGCGCGGGCAACGGCAGTCTGCGACAGCGTGACACCAGGGTCGGCAGTAATCGATCGGGCGCATCGGCGACGAGCAGAAAAACCGTATTGGGTGGCGGTTCTTCCAGCACTTTCAGCAGTGCGTTGGCGGATATCACGTTCAGCGCCTCGCCGGGATACACAAGAGCGACGCGCCAGCCGCCGCGATGAGTGGCGGTGTTGAACCAGGATTCCAGCGCTCGGATCTGATCGATCCGGATTTCCTTGGAGGGCGCGCGTTTCGCGCTGCCGCCCTCGCCCGCCGCGGCGTTGTCATCTTCAGCGGAAGCCACACCTTCCTGAGCGGCCACGGCCTCCGGGCGCACGCGGCGCAAATCCGGGTGATTGCCACTGGCCACCCAGGTACAAGCCGGGCAATGTCCGCAGGCGAGTTGATCAACAGGCGATTCGCAAAGCAGGCTGGCGGCCGCGGCGGAAGCGAATTCCAGTTTGCCTATTCCGGGCATGCCATGGATCAGCCAGGCATGAGCGAAGCGATCTCGCTGGGCCAACCAGTCTTGCGCGGTTTGATGCTGCCAGGGAAGGAACTGCGCGGTACTCATGCCGGCTGCACGGCCGCGAGCGACCGCAGTTCGTTTTCCAGCTGTACGCGGATCTCATCGATGCTGCGGCTGGAGTCCACCACGCGCACGCGCTGGGGTTGCGCTTGGACCCGCGCATGATAGGCGGCGCGAGTGCGCTCAAAAAAAGCCGCGCCTTCGCGCTCAAAACGGTCGGGTTCTCGCGCATCGGCCAAACGTGCACGTGCAATTTCAAGCGGCACGTCGAAAAGCAAGGTCAAATCCGGCTGTAAAGACGGCTGCATCCATTGCTCCAGCACAGCCACGCGTTCCACACCCAACTGGCGCCCGCCGCCCTGATAGGCGTAGGTCGCGTCGGTGTAGCGATCGCAGACCACCCATTCCCCGGCGGCGAGCGCGGGTTCGATCACCTGGGCCACATGCTCGCAACGGGCGGCGAACATCAATAGCGTCTCGGTTTCCAAGGTCATGGGTTCGGTGAGCACCAGGCCCCGCAGGGTCTCGCCCAGCGGCGTGCCGCCCGGCTCGCGTGTGGTGACCACGCGATGCCCCTGTGAGCGGAGCTTGTCGGCGATCCAGTCGGTATGCGTGCTCTTGCCCGCGCCATCGACGCCTTCCAGAGTGATAAAACGGCCACGTGCGGTCATTGCGTCTTGCCCAGGATATAGCGTGCTACGTTACGGTTGTGATCGGTCAGGTTAGCCGAAAACTCGCTCGTGCCGTTGCCGCGCGAAACAAAATAAAGATAGTTATGCTGCTCTGGCTGCACCGCCGCCAGGAGCGCCGCGCGTCCCGCGGCGGCGATCGGTGTAGGCGGCAGTCCGGTGCGTGTGTAGGTATTCCATGGCGTATCGGCCTGCAAGTCCGCCTTGCGGATGCGGCCCTGATAGCGATCGCCCATGCCGTAAATCACCGTGGGGTCCGTTTGCAGCATCATGCCAAGCTTGAGGCGATTGACGAATACCCCCGAGACACGGTTGCGCTCCGGGCCATGCCCGGTTTCCTTTTCCACGATCGAGGCCAAGATCAGCGCTTCGTAGGGCGACTTGAGCGGCAAGTCAGGCTGGCGCTGCGCCCAGACGCTTTGCAGCACCTCCTGTCCATGCTGGTAGGCACGGCGCAACAGGTCAAAGTCGGTCGTGCCCGGTGTGAAGACATAAGTATCCGGAAAGAACAGCCCCTCTGGCGATTTGTGTGTGGCGCCCAGCTTTTCCAACAAGGCCTCGTCGCTCATGTCGCCCAGCGTCTGCTTGATATCGGGATTCGCGCGCAGCGCCTCGCGCATCTGGCGATAGGTCCAGCCTTCCAACAGGGTGATTTGCCGCTGCACCATCTCGCCCCGGGCGAGGCGATCGAGCAGCTGGCGCGGCGTATCGCCTTGGCGGGCTTCGTAGCCTCCTGCCTTGATCCGCTTGTCCTGCTCGGTCAGGCGCGCCAGCCACGCGAAGCCTTCCTCCCAGATGGGAATACCGGCCTCGGTCATGGCACGCGCCATCGCGCGCGGCGTGCTGCCGGGCGCCACAATGAACTCGACCCGCTCGGCGGGCAAGGCAATGGCGCGGTTCATCCAGTACCACGCGCCACCGGCCGCGGCCCCGACCAGCACCAGGACGATAAGCGCCGCCGCCAGCAAGTAATAAGAAAGCTTTTTCATAGGATGCGCAGTTTAAAGGATCGCGGACATTTGATCAGGCAGCCTTGGCCGCAGTGGGGGCATCGGTGCGTGAAGGGGTGCGGGAGGGGTATCATGGACCTATCCCGGCGCCGATGCGGCGCAGCACTACATTGCTATCGGAAACCATGTCTGCTTTTTTTGATTCGATTTCGCCGAACACCGAAGGTTCGCACACCATCGCCCCGTTGTCGGACTATGCCGTCATCGCCGCGTCGGGCGACGACGCGTTGGCTTTCCTGCACGGGCAACTGACCCAGGATGTAACGGGTTTGTCTCCGGACGCGGCTCGCCTTGCGGGATATTGCACGGCTAAAGGACGCCTGTTGGCGACGATGGTCATGTGGCTGGCGCAAGCCACCCAGGCCGACGAGGCAAAGCCCACTGATCCTCGGTTATACGCGCTGGTGCGTCGCGACTTGTCAGAAGCCTTGGTCAAACGCCTGTCGATGTTTGTGCTCCGGGCCAAGGCAAAACTCACGCTCACGCCCCTGCATGTCGCGGGCGTCTGGACCATGGCGGGTAAGGAAGCGAGCCTGGAAGCCGCTGCCGGCGGTGCGCTGCCCACCTCACCTTGGCAACGTGCGGAGCTGCCCACGGGCACCTGGATCGCGGCACCGTCTGTGACAGGCCCGCGTTGGTGGTGGATCGCGACCGATGAACAACTGCAGCAGGCCGCGGCTCTGGCGAGCCTATGCCGGCCAGGCGATGCCGACGCATGGCAAGCCGGCGATCTGGCTGCCGGCCTGCCCTGGGTATGTGCCGCGACGCAGGATCTGTTCATTCCGCAGACCCTGAACCTGGACCTCATCGAGGGCGTGAACTTTACCAAAGGCTGCTATCCCGGCCAGGAAGTGGTGGCGCGCAGTCACTATCGCGGAACCGTCAAACGCCGCACCGCGTATGGCCAGCTCGATTCCTCGACGCAAGCACCCGCGCCCGGCACGGACATCTACGACGCCCAGCACCCCGACGAGCCGCGCGGCCGGGTCGTCAACGCGGCACGCGGTGGGGCTCTATTCGAGATCGCGCTGGCGGCGCTGGACGGGGGTGATCTGCGGGTGGGCGCCGCCGATGGGGCAAAGCTGAGCGTGGCTCCCCTGCCCTATGACTTGGCGGACGGCGGCCATAAGCGCTAAATCATCCCTGGGTCTTGTGCGTGTACAGATTGACGATGCTGGAAAAGTCCAACTTGCCATTGCCGTCGCCACTGTGCAGGGAATAAAGATTGCGCGCCAGTTCCCCCAGCGGGATGGAACTGCGCGTTGACAGTGCCGCTTCGGCGGCCAAGCCCAGATCTTTCAGCATCAAATCCACGCCAAAGCCGCCGGCATAGCCCTTGGCGGCCGGCGTGTTATCCATGACGCCGGGCCAGGGGTTGTACAGCTCGGTCGCCCAGTTGCGGCCGGAGCTTTTCGAGATGATGTCCGACAGGACCTTGGGGTCGAGCCCGTTGGCCACGCCCAGGGCCAATGCCTCGGACGTGCCGGCCATCAGAATGCCTAACAGCATGTTGTTGCAGATCTTGGCCACCTGCCCCGCGCCCGCCGGGCCGGCGTGAAAGATGTTTTTCCCCATGGCTTCCAAAATCGGCTTGGCGCGCTCGAAGGCCGCCGCCTCGCCGCCAACGATAAACGTCAGCGTGCCAGCCGCGGCGCCGGCCGTGCCACCCGACACCGGCGCATCCACCATGGTCAACCCGCGCGCGCGCGCCGCTGCGGCGACTTTGCGCGCGGAATCCGGAGCGATGGTGCTGCAGTCGATCACCAGCGCCGCCCCATCGATGGACGCCAGCAGGTTGGATTCGAGGTAAAGCGCCTCGACATGCTTGCTGGCGGGCAGCATCGTGATGACGACGTCCGCGCCCTGTGCCGCGTCGTCGGCCGAGGGGGCGGGCCGCGCTCCCGCGTCGGCCAGCGTGTTGACTGCCCCAGGCACGAGGTCGTACACGGCCAGATCGTGCCCAGCCTTGAGTAAATTGTGCGCCATCGGCGCGCCCATGTTGCCCAGACCAATAAACGCGATACGGCTCATGTCGGTGTCTCCTCGTTGTTTTGGGAAATGCGGATTACTGTTGGCGACCCAGGTCGGCGAGCGGGTGCGCCTCGCCAGCCGGCCAGGGCGGCACGAAAAAGCGTTCTACCCAGTCCGGCGAGGCCTCTTCGAGCGTGGCGGGTTTCCAGTGGGGCTGCTTGTCCTTATCGATCAGCAGCGCGCGAATGCCTTCGCAGAAATCGCCTTCGGCGGCGCAGACCAGCGCGGCGATGTATTCCGTGCGGAACACCTCGGCCAGCGAATCCAATCGCGTCTTTTGCAGCAGCGTGAACGCCAGACGCGCCGTCCCGGGAGCGCCCGCCAGCATGGTATTGGCTGCGCGCGCGAGCCAGGGATCCGGATCTGATTTCAGCTCGGCGATATCTTGATAGATCCGTGCCAGATCTTCGCCACGGCACAGCGCATCTACCCGCGCCGCATGCTGGCGCAGGGGCCCGGGTGCGAGCTCGTCGTCGGGCGCATGCGCCAGCAGCAGGCGACGCAGCAGCGCTTCGTTCACAACTGTCGCGGCCTGCCCGTTCTCGTCAGGCGCTGTCGTCCAAGGCGTTTGCAGCAAGTCCTCGATAAAGACGGGCCAATCCGCGGACAGCAACCGGTAGTCAGCGACGCCCGCGAACAGCGCATCCGATGCATTCAATTGCGCACCCGTCAGCGCCAGAAATAGCCCGAGCCGCCCTTGCATGTGATTCAACATCCAGGTGCCGCCCACATCCGGGAACAGCCCGATCGAAATCTCGGGCATGGCCAGGCGCGTGGTTTCGCTCACAACGCGGTGGCTCGCGCCCATCATGAGGCCCACGCCACCGCCCATGACGATGCCATGGCCCCAGCAGAGAATCGGCTTCGGGTAGGTATGAATCTGATAATCGAGCCGGTACTCTCGCTCGAAAAACGCCCGCGCCAACGGATTGGCCCACGCGCCCTGCCCCGCATGCTCCTTCATACTGTGATAGAGCCCGTGCAAGTCGCCGCCGGCGCTAAACGCCTTGCCGCCCGCGCCCTGCAACACCACTATCGCCACCTCATCGTCCTGTGCCCAGGCAGACAAGCGTTCCGCGAGCAAATCCACCATGTCGAGCGACACGCCATTCAAGGTCTGCGGCGAATTCAGCGTGGCAAACGCCACCCGGGTGCCATTAGCGCAAGGTTTTTCTTCAAACAACACGGGCGCGGTCATCGAACATCTGCTCCTTTTTCTAACAATTGTCGGGCCACGATCACACGCATGATCTCGTTGGTCCCCTCCAAAATCTGATGCACCCGAGTATCTCGCACCAGGCGCTCCAGCGGATAGTCGCGCAAATACCCGTAGCCGCCGTGGATCTGTTGTGCGTCCAGACAAATCTGGAACCCCATGTCCGTGGCAAAACGCTTGGCCATCGCGCAATAGGTGCCCGCGTCCGGCGCGCCCGCGTCGAGCTTGCACGCGGCCAAACGCACCATTTGACGCGCGGCCACCAGATGCGTGGCCATATCGGCGAGCTTGAACTGCAAGGCTTGAAATTCCGAGAGCGTGCGCCCGAATTGCCGGCGCTCGGTCATATATTGCCGGGCCGCATCCAGGGCGCCTTGGGCCGCGCCTACCGAGCAGGTACCAATGTTGATGCGACCGCCATCCAGGCCCTTCATGGCGATTTTGAAGCCTTCGCCTTCCTCGCCTAGCAGATGGTTCCCTGGCACGCGCACATCTTCGAAGGTAATGGGCCGAGTGGACTGGCTATTCCAGCCCATCTTCTCTTCCTTACGGCCGTAGGAAATGCCCGGCGTGTCGGCCGGAACCGCAAAGGCACTGACGCCGCCTGGGCCATCGCCGCCCGTGCGCGCCATCACGACCAACAGATCGGTTTCACCGCCGCCGGAGATAAAGGCCTTTGCGCCATTCAACACATAATGGTCGCCATCGCGCCGCGCGCTCGTGGTGAGCGAGCCGGCATCCGAGCCGGCATTGGGCTCGGTCAAACAGTACGAAGCCAGCTTCTCCCCGGACGCCAAGAGTGGACCCCAGCTCTCCCGTATCTCAGCTTGCCCCCACTGCCCGACCATCCAGGTCGCCATGTTATGTATCGTGAGAAAGGCCGTGGTCGATGGGTCCACGGCGGCCATTTCCTCGAACACGAGCGTGGCATCCAGCCGCGGCAGCCCCAGCCCGCCTATGTCCGGCGAGGCATAGATCGCGCAAAAACCCAGTTCACCGGCACGTGCGAACGCCTCGCGCGGAAATATGGCTTGCGCATCCCAGCGCGCGGCATTTGGGGCGAGCTCCCCCTGGGCATAGTCCCGCGCGGCTTGCGCAAAGGCACGTTGCTCGTCAGTCAGCTCCAGATCCACAGCGTTGTCTCCCGTTTTTCGAACCGTCGAACCCGGATGCCGCCTTGTGAACAGCCACCCCGTTCGCGTCGATGTTTATGACGTTAACGTAAACGTAAACCGGTGGGAATATCTTACGCCGTAATTACGGAATATTTTTATTGCAGGCGCGTGAGGATGGGGTCGCCGATTAGCGGCGCTGCGCTTGGTTCGGCAGGGCGTCGGCGCGCGCCAACGAGCCCGCCGCTATAGCAACCCAGCCGGTCGTTCCCGCCCGGTGCGCGCAGCGGCCAGCGCGCGACGATGCTCAGCTCGGCGACGACGCGACACCATAGGGTCAAACGTCAGTTCGCGATAGACCTCGACGCGGTCGCCGTCGCTCAATGGCGTGTCGGCCTGGCATTGCTTGCCGAAGATGCCGACGCCCAGTTTCCATGGATCCAAGGTGGGAAACGCCTGAGCAAACCCGCTTTCTATCATCGCTTGCCGCACGGTCGCCCCAGCCGGCAGCGTGACCTCGCGCGCCCACGCGGAATCCGGCGTGGGATAACACACCAGCACACGCACGGTATCAGGCTCACTCGCCATAAATCGCCTGCGCGCGTTTGGTGAACGAATCGATAAAACTCGTGGCGATTCGGTTGAACACGGGCCCAACCACCATCTCCAGGGCGCGATTCGAAAACGCATACTCCAAGGTGAACAGCACCTTGCAGGCGTCCTCGGCCAGAGCCTGGAATTCCCAATTCCCCACCAGCATGGAAAACGGCCCATCGACCAATTCCAGCTGTATCCGCTTCGGATATTCGTGAGTATTGCGCGTGGTGAACTTCTGGCGCAGCCCCGCGAAACTGATGATCACGGAGGCTTCCATCCCATGTTCGTCACGCGAGTGGACCTCGGTTCCGCCACACCAGGGCATGAATTCCGGATACTTATCGACGTCGGCCACCAACTCGAACATCTGGGGCGCGCTATAAGGAACCAGGACAGATCGCTGTACTTTATGCATCGGCTATCGCAAATCGCTAGAATGGTTGGATTTTAACGGTAGCGCCGCTACCGCCGCTTTTTTCGCCGGAATTCTGCCCCAACAGCCTCTATGAGCATTATCGACAACCGCAAGGCAACCCACGACTACTTCATCGAAGACCGCTTCGAGGCCGGGCTCGTCCTGCAAGGCTGGGAGGTCAAAGCCATTCGTGACGGTCGCGTGCAGCTCAAAGAGAGCTACGTGATCGTGCGCGACGGCGAGCTCTACCTGCTTGGCATGCACGTCAGCCCCCTGCCCACCGCGTCGACGCACATACACCCCGACGCCATGCGCACCCGTAAGTTGCTGCTCAAGGCCGAGGAAATCAGCAAGCTGATCGGCAAGGTCGAACAGCGCGGCTATACCCTCGTCCCTTTGAACCTGCACTACAAGAACGGCCGAATCAAACTCGACTTCGCGCTGGGCCGAGGTAAAAAACTGTACGACAAACGCGACACGGCCCGTGAAAAAGACTGGGCACGCGAAAAAGAACGCATGATGAAGCACGACACGCGCAACTCGCGTCGCGACGATTGACCTGACTTCCGGCGCATCGATGGGTGAGCAAGTGGCTTGCCCACCACATTAATCGCCCGTACTTGGGCCCTGCTTAACCCGCAGGTCCCAAGTCGCGAGTCCGAGGGGATTTACCGGAAATCCGCCTCGGATTAAACCGATTTATCGTTTTTGACAATCGTCATGGCGGTGGCGATCAATCCGCCCACGTCGGCCAGATTCGACGGCAGAATCAAGGTATTGCCTTCCTTGGCCACATTGCTGAACGCATCGACGTAGCGCTCGGCGACCTTTAAGTTCACGGCTTCCATGCCGCCAGGCTGGCGTACCGCATCGCCGACCTGCGTGATCGCCTTGGCGGTGGCTTCGGCGATGGCCAGCACCGCTGCCGCCTCGCCTTGCGCCTGGTTGATCTGGGCCTGTTTCTCGCCCTCGGATCGGGCGATAGCAGCCTCCCGTTCGCCCGTGGCGATGTTGATCTGCTCCTGACGGCGGCCTTCGGAGGCGGCGATCAGCGCACGCTTTTCCCGTTCGGCGGTGATCTGGGCCTGCATGGCGCGCAGAATCTCGTTCGGCGGCGTCAGGTCCTTGATCTCATAGCGCAGTACCTTCACGCCCCAGTTCAACGCCGCCTCGTCCAACGACGCGACGATCGTGGCGTTGATGAAGTCGCGTTCTTCGAACGTGCGGTCCAATTCCATTTTGCCGATGACCGACCGCAGCGTGGTCTGTGCCAGCTGCGTGATCGCGGAAATATAGTTCGATGATCCGTACGACGCGCGCATCGGGTCGGTCACCTGAAAATAGAGCACGCCATCAACTTGAAGTTGCGTGTTATCCCGCGTGATGCAAACCTGGCTGGGCACATCGAGCGGGATCTCCTTGAGCGAGTGCTTGTACGCCACACGCTCGATAAACGGGATCACAAAACCGGCGCCGGGCGAGAGCACGCGATCGAATTTGCCCAGGCGTTCCACGACCCAGGCGTGTTGCTGGGGCACGATAGCGATTGCCTTGACGATGATCAGCAGCGCCAGGACGACCAGAACGATGAGCACTAGGGTGGAAGTTTCAAACATCATAGAGGGTGTTCCTGCTGGGAATGATGAAAGCCGCTCAAGCGCGTAACGCCTGACCGGTGCCTATGCCTGCACTGTACCGCACTGGCAAACCGCGCGCGCCATGGTCACACCTTTCGACTCAGAATCAGTCGCGTGCCGCGAATCGCAGAGATCTGGTAGAGGCCCGGCTCAGGACTCTGATCGGCAGCCAGTTCGGCCTGCCAATGCGCGCCGCGATACCAGACGCGAGCTTGCCTGGCGTCGGACCAACTTTCCACATTGACCGTCTGGCCGATGTCCAAATGCACATCAGCATTGCGCCTGTCATCGACTTCGCGCTTTTTCAATACGCGCGTGGCGCGCAATATACCCAAACCGACCAGGCCGACTGCCGCGCATACGATCAACTGCCACTGCAATCCGACATCCATCCAGGCCGCCACGCCGCCCGCGGCGAGCCCTAAAGCCACCAGCAACAGATAGAATGTCCCGCTAGCCAGCTCGCCGATCAACGCGGCTATCGCGAGCCCGAACCAAATCCACATCATGACAGCGCCTTTTGGTAAATGCCCCGCTAATCCGCTGCGAACCCGCAGGCGGTCGACTGCAACGCAGGGCGAATCAGGGGCATTTATCCCTGCGTTCTAGTCGATTGTACGGATTTCTGTTCGAAGGCGATTTACTATCAGCGCTTGATGCGCGCGACTTTCGTGCCTGACTGACCTGAATACCGCCATGAGCAACATCGAAGCCACCCGCGACCTACCTGTCCTCATTATTCATACCGGCAACCCCGACAAAGTGCTGCGCGGCTCGCACGGCGACTACGCCGAAATGTTGCGCCATGCCGCAGGCCTATTGCCGCAAGAGGTCCAGGTGATAAAGGTCTATCACGGGGAAACGATGCAGCCAGCTTCCTCCTATCGCGCCGCGCTGATCACCGGGTCTCCCGCCATGGTGACGGATCGGGAACCATGGAGCGAACGCACGGCGGACTGGATCCGCGAGGCCGCTGCCTTTGGGCTGCCCATGTTCGGCATTTGTTATGGTCATCAACTGCTCGCCGACGCGCTGGGTGGCAGCGTGGACTACAACCCGCTCGGGCGGGAACTGGGAACGCAAATCGTCGAATGTTTGCCGGCTGCCGTAGGCGATCCGTTGATGACGGGTATGCCCGAGCGGTTCCCCGCCCAACTGCTGCATGCGCAGAGCGTCACGCAACTGCCTCCTGGTGCCGTGGCACTGGCTCGTTCGGACATGGATCCGCATCAATTGGTGCGCTTGGCGCCATTTATTTATTCGGCGCAGTTCCACCCGGAATTCGGCTGCGAGTTCATGCGTGACCACCTCGAGCGCTATGCCGAGGATTACAAGAAAGAGGGGCTGGATATCCCGGCACTGGTGCAAGGTCTGGGGCCCACGCCCACGGCGGGCAACCTGGTGCGCCGTTTCCTGAAAGTCACGAGTCGAAGCGCCGCGCGTACCGCCTAGCGATCTTGCGCGGCGCTTGACCGCTATGCCGCGCGCACGACCTTCTGCCGCTGCACGCCCAGGCCCTCGATACCGAGCTCCATCATGTCGCCGTGCTGCAGAAACACGGCCGGTTTCATGCCCATGCCGACGCCGGGTGGCGTACCGGTGATGATGAGATCGCCCGGCATCAGGGTCACATATTGGCTGATGTAGTGCACCAGATACTTCACCCCGAAAATCATCGTCGCCGTGTTGCCCGTCTGACGACGCACGCCGTTTACATCCAGCCAGAGATCCAACGCCTGCACATCGGCAACCTCGTCGGCCGTCACGAGCCACGGTCCGACCGGGCAGAACGTGTCCAGGCCCTTGCCCTTGTCCCACTGGCCGCCACCGCGCTCCAATTGCAGTTCGCGTTCGGACACGTCATTGACCAGGCAGTAGCCGGCGACGTGTTCCATCGCCTGCGCCTCGGAGACGGACTTCGCGCGCTTGCCGATGACGATGCCAAGCTCCACCTCCCAATCGACCTTGGTGGACGCCTTCGGAATAATCACGTCATCGTCCGGGCCGTTGAGGCTGGTGATTGCTTTGGTGAACAGGATCGGCTCTACAGGAATCGGCATCCCCGCTTCTTTCGCGTGATCAGAATAGTTCAGCCCAACCGCGATGATCTTCGAGATGCCGTTTAGCGGTACGCCAAATCGCACGGGTTGTTTGACCTCGGGCAACGTGGTCGCGTCAAGCTGGCGCAATCGATCGATGCCTTCGATGCTGAGCGTATCTGGCGTGATGTCCGCCAATGCACCGGACAAATCTCGCAAGGATCCGTCCTCGGCAATGATGCCGGGCTTCTCCTCTCCCCTTTCGCCATAACGCACCAATTTCATCTGCAAACTCCCTAGGTTGATGATCAAACAACGTTGTTATTGAGTCGGCGCGGCATCGGCGATTTTCTTCCAGTATGCCGCGTCTTGCTTAATGTACTCGGCGAAGGCTTCTCCGCTGACGGGATTGACGATCGTACCCTGCGAGACGAGTTTGTCACGGACGGCAGGCGTGCGTATGACTTCAAGTAGCGCAGTGTTGAGCTTGTTAATAACGGCGTCCGGGGTACCTTTAGGCGCCAGTACGCCCGACCAGAACGCCACTACGAAGTCTTTAACCCCCGCCTCCTCCATCGTAGGCACGTTAGGCAGCACGGGCAGCCTTTCCTTGGTAGTCTGCGCCAGCGCCACCAACCGGCCTGACTCCACGAACGGCACGACGGGCAGTGCATTGCTGAACATTACCTGCACCTGTCCTTCCACCAGTGCTGTCAGCGCCGGGCCTCCGCCTTGGTAAGGCACGTGCAACCAGTCCAGCCCCTCGCGTTGCTTGAACGATTCCGTGGTCAGGTGCTGGGGGGAACCCACGCCGGTCGAGGCGTAGTTGATCGACTTCGGATGCTGCTTGGTATGGGCGATCAGCTCGGATACCGATTTCACCGGCAATGACTTGGACGCCACGAGCGCAAAAGGGGACTCGGTCAACAAGGTAACCGGCTGGAAGTCAGACACCTGAAACAGGGATTTGGCATCAATGGCCGGTGTGATGGTGACGTTCGAGGTCGCCATCAATAGGGTGTAGCCATCCGGCTCGGCGCGCGCGGCGGCTTGCGTACCGATCGCGCCGGACGCACCGGCCCGATTCACCACAATCACGCTTTGACCCAGTGACTTACTCAGTTCGGCGCCGACCAAACGTGCCAGGGCGTCGGTGCCTCCACCAGGCGGATAGGCAACAATCATTCTGATGGGTTTATTCGGATAATCGGTAGAAGCCTGCGCGGTGATGTGCCCGGCCGCCAATGCAAACCCACCGGCAAGTGCGCAGATCAGAAAACGAAATCTCACGTGTGGTCTCCTGTCTGTTGATCTAATTATTGAGCTGGAGCTTCAAGCCCCCGACGATATCGCTGAACGCCGAGACCTCGCCTTGGTGAAACGCGGCGAAATCGGCGGGGCTGATCGTCCCAGGCTCGACATACGCACCGGTCAGTTTCTGTTTGACTTCCGGATTGGCGAGGACCTTCATCACCGCCTTTTCCATCGCGAGCCTGCGGTCGTCCGCGAGTCCGGCAGGCGCGAACAGTGCGAACCAGCCCGTTTGATCTGCGTTCTGCACTCCTGATTCGGCTAACGTGGGCACATCGGGCATGAGCGCCGAGCGTTCTTTAGAGCTGACGGCCAAGGCACGCACTCTGCCATCCCGAATGAAAGGCATCACCGCGCCCGGCGTGACGAACATACTCACCAAACGCCCGCCCACCAGATCGGTCAAAGCAGGACCGCTGCCGTTATAGGGCACGTGGAGGAGATCCGTACTGGTTGCCTTGGCGAACCGTTCACCCAGGATATGCTGCGGCTGGCCGACGCCTGGGGTGCCATAGCTCACCTTGCCGGGGTGCTGCTTTGCATAGTCGATATAGTCGGCCACGCTTTTAAGAGGCGAGTCGCTGGCGACCACTAAGACTTCTGGCGCGGTAGCGACCAGACTGATGGGCGTGAAGTCCTTCACCGCGTCATAGGCGGGCTGCGATTGTAGCGCCGGCAAAATGGCGTGCGTGGCGGCCTGACCCATCAGAAAGGTATAGCCATCGGGCGCTGCTTTTTGCACATGCTTGGCGCCGATAAGGCCCGAAGCGCCAGCCCGGTTTTCCACGACCACGCTTTGCTTAAGATCGCGTGCCAAGTTATCCGCGACCAGTCTTGCAATAAAGTCGGTGCCACCCGCTGGCGGTCCGCCCACTACGATGGTGATCGGCCGTGACGGATACGCGCCGCTCTCCGTCGTCGCGGCCACGCCAGGCGTACCGAATGCGAATGCCGTCAATGCGCCCAGCGCCATCAGGCGCCGACGTGTTTGACAGGTTAAAGCCTCTGCATCAGCTCTCATGCTTTTGTCCCCTCTCTACCCTGTTTTTTAAGAATGGCGGGAATATCGTTGCTCGCGCAACGTACAACTCGCGATGCGGTCTTCGTCCACCTCCGGCCAGTATCCGGCCGGTAGATGCACGGCGCCTTGTCGAAAAGGCATCGGATTGCAGAACAGGCTGAACCGCGTTTTTAGAAAGCCGTTCATCTCGCCCACCGTCTGCACACAGCGATGGCCGATCACCGTCTCGAACCAGCAGCCCAGATCCATCGACACACCATCGCCGAGTATCGGTGTCATGCCCAACGCGGTGATGCGGCGTAAACCCTGCTCCAGCGTTTTCGCACCGCCAAGCTTTTTGAGCTTTAACTTCACGAATCCCACGTTGGAGATCGCGGCGGCGCGTTCGATATCCGGCAGGCCATAGATGGATTCGTCGAGCATGACAGGCACCGTGGAGACTTCGGCCACACGAGCATTGGCCTGCCAATCATCTGAACCGCACGGCTGCTCGAATAGCTCGATGCCGGCGGGCGCCAGCCGGCTGGCGAATGCCCGGCCATCCGCTTCATTGAATCCGCGATTCGCGTCCAGGCGTATGCTGCCACGGCCATTAAGGCACGACTGAATATGCTCGATGCGCGCCAAATCCTCGCGCCAATCGAATCCGACCTTGACCTTCAAGGTGCGGTAACCCTGCGCCAAAAGTGAATCCACTTCGTGGCGGATTTCCTCAGGCTCATGCCCCTGGCAAGGCGCGAGTAGCGGCATGACGACTTCGTCAACATGACGGTAAATACCGTCATCCTTGAGCATCTCGGTAGCAGTATCGATCGTACTGGCGATGCCGGGGCATTTCGGCTGCGCTTTCGCGATGATGGCGGCCACGTCGGCATTCTGGGATGCCACCAGGGCCCGCGCGGCTTCATTGGCCGCGGCCCATGACTCTTCGATGGATTCGTCGGTATAGCCGGGGATGATCAGGCATTCCCCCCATCCTATGCGACCCTCATCGTCAATGAGTCGAAGGATGAAGGGGTCAAACGAAGTCAGATCCCCCGACGACAGCTTATAAGGCGTGGTGAGCGGACACGAAACCTGCCGCACGATCGCTTGGCGAATGGACATAGGGTTCTCACTCACGCTTCTGCGGCTGCCAAAACCTCTTCTCCGGTGACTTGCGTGCGGTAAAGCAAACGGCGCGTGTTGGGGTCAAAAGCATCTCGACGGTGCATCGTGCAGCGGTTATCCCACAGCACCAGATCGCCGAGCTGCCATTCCTGGGTCCAGACAAATGAATCCTGGCACGCGTGCTGCCAGAGTTCATTGAGCAAAGCTTCGCTGTCTTCAAGCTCAAGTCCGACGATATACGCCTTGCGACGCCGGCCAAGGAACAGACATTTCTTACCCGTCACGGGATGCACCCGAACCATTGGATGCGTGGCCCCCACGGTCTCGCGCGGGTCGGTATTGTCGACATAGCCCTTGCGTAAGCCACCGGCGCTATTTCGGCTGGCGTCATGCACGCAACGCAGGTCAGCGATTCTGCTCTTCAGACGGTCCGGCAACGTCTCGTAGGCCAGGTACATATTGGCGAACTGCGTATTGCCACCGGCGGGCGGGATCTCGATGGCATATAACGCGCTGCCCTTCGGCGGCTTGGGGTTATAGGTCATATCGGAATGCCAGACTGCCTCGGAGGAGCCGAGGTCGCCGATGGGCTTGCCGTTGGCCACCACATTGGAAATCACGGTGATCTCTGGGTGCTGCCAAGCGAAATCCTCGCCCATTTGCGTACTGGCCGGCGGCGCTTTATCCAGATCGCCGAAATAACGGGAAAAGCGCACCAAGTCCTCGACCTCGAGTTTAGGCTGCCGACGGAATCGCAGCACGAGGTTATCGGCCCAGGCCTGCTTGATGATTTCTTGCTCGGTTTCGCTCAGATCTTGCGAGAGATCGACCCCGGCCACATCGGCACCGAGCGCCGCGCCCGATGGTTGGACGTGTACGGCATTTTTTTGCTCTATGACTTGCATCCTGAATCTCCTCACGTTGGTCTTGCCGGTCGAGGAAACTATAAGTACGATGAACTCATTGGTCCAATTTATTTATTCCATATAATTATTCATTGTGAAGATAAGACTGACACTGCGTCAGCTGGAGATATTCCGCGCACTGGCCGACACGCTGAACTTCAGCGAGGCGGCCAAGGCCGTTCATCTATCCCAGCCAGCATTGAGCAATGCGATCCGCAAGATGGAAGAGATCGTGGAGGCGCCGCTGGTCGATCGCACCACGCGCTCGGTCCGGCTCACCTCCATCGGTCAAGAGCTGCTGAAAGTCACCACGCGCCTGCTGCACGACCTGGACGACGCGCTAGAAGACGTCAGCGCGTTGGCCCAGGGTAAAACGGGTCACCTCAGTGTCTCGGCCGTGCCGTCATTGGCGGCCACCTTTTTCCCGGAAGTCTTGCGCCGCTATCAGGAGAAATATCCGAACGTGGCGCTGCAAGCCCGTGACGCGCTCTCGGAGGCCTCTATCCAAGCGCTAAAAACCGGCCAGGTCGACATCGCTATCGCGCCCGCGAAGCCCCACGACGATGAGCTGGTGCAGCATGCATTGTTTCGGGATCGGCTGGTATTGATTTGCCGGGCGGACCACGAGCTGGCGCAGTTCAATCGGGTCACGTGGTCCCGACTCTGGCCCTACCGGCTGGTGTCGCTGGCGACGACGAGTAACGTCCGTCACATACTCGAAGCCGAATACGCCCAGCACGGCACGGCCTTTCAACCGGCATTCGAAGTCGAACAGGCCAGTACATTGATCGGGTTTATCATGAACGAGCTGGGCATCGGCATCTTGCCGGCTTCGTTGACGCCGCTGCTGAATTTCAGCGGATTGAAGATGATCGAACTGGGCTCGCCAGAGATCCATCGATCCATCTGTGTGATGCATTTGAAGTCGCGAGCGCTCACGCCCGCCGCGCAAAATTTCCTCGCCGACTGCCGGGAGCTGGCTGACAAATACGCGCAGTGATGATTCCTCGCCGCCGGCTTGCGCGCCGCTCGATGTCGATGACGCGCACGGCCGATACCTGCACACATCGCGATACCGCGCGTCCCGTCACGACAAAGCCCGGCTTTCGCTAGAAAGGCCGGGCTTATGTATTGCGACGCCTGATCAAGTCAGGCGTGTAGACTTCTCTACGCGAGGATCAAGCGGCGGCCCATCCCGCGCCGCCGCTTGCACTTAGCGAATTACTTCGCCAGACGCTGCCACGTGTCGACCACCGTATCCGGGTTCAAGGACATGGACAGAATGCCTTCGTCCTTGAGCCATTGGGCAAAATCCGGATGGTCGCTGGGACCTTGGCCGCAGATACCCACGTATTTGTCCGCCGCCAGGCAAGCCTTGATCGCACGACGCAGCATGAATTTAACCGCGTCATCGCGCTCGTCGAAGTCGGCTGCCAGCAGCTCCATGCCCGAATCGCGGTCCAGACCCAGCGTGAGCTGCGTCATGTCGTTCGAACCGATGGAGAAGCCATCGAAATGCTCGAGGAACTGCTCCGCCAAAATCGCGTTGGACGGCACTTCGCACATCATGATCAGGCGCAAGCCGTTTTCGCCGCGCTTCAGACCATTGGTGGCCAACAGATCGACCACGCGCTTGGCTTGGCTGACCGTACGAACGAACGGCACCATGATCTCGACGTTGGTCAGACCCATGACATCGCGGACCTTCTTCAAGGCCTCGCATTCCATACGGAAGCATTCCGCGAAGTCTTCAGCGATGTAGCGCGACGCGCCACGGAAGCCCAGCATGGGGTTCTCTTCCTCGGGCTCGTAACGCGAACCGCCCACCAGCTTGCGATACTCGTTCGACTTGAAGTCCGACATACGCACGATGACGGACTTCGGCCAGAACGCAGCGCCAATGGTGGCGATGCCCTCGGCGAGCTTTTCGACGAAGAACGCACGTGGGCTGGCGTAGCCGCGAGCGGCCGATTCCACCGCTTTCTTCAGCTCGGCGTCGACATTCGGATAGTCGAGCACGGCCTTGGGGTGAATGCCGATGTTATTGTTGATGATGAATTCCAGGCGGGCCAGACCCACGCCCGAGTTCGGAATCTGCGCGAAATCAAACGCCAGCTGGGGGTTACCCACGTTCATCATGATCTTGACATCGATTGGCGGCATTTCGCCACGGCGGACTTCCTCGACCTCGGTCTCGATCAAGCCGTCATAGATGCGGCCTTCGTCGCCTTCGGCGCACGATACCGTGACCGATTGGCCTTCTTTCAGGATGCTGGTGGCATCGCCGCAGCCCACGACAGCCGGAATACCCAGCTCGCGTGCGATGATCGCAGCGTGGCAAGTACGGCCGCCACGGTTGGTGACGATGGCCGAGGCACGCTTCATGACCGGTTCCCAGTTGGGGTCCGTCATGTCGGTGACCAGGATGTCGCCCGGCTGGACGCGGTCCATTTCCGAGATATCGCCGACCACGCGAACGGGGCCCGAGCCGATTTTCTGACCAATGGCGCGGCCGGTGATCAGAACTTGACCCGTGGCCTTGAGGCGATAGCGCTGTTGCACATCGTTGGCGCCCTGTTGCGACTTCACCGTTTCCGGACGCGCTTGCAGGATATAGATCTTGCCATCGATGCCATCGCGGCCCCACTCGACGTCCATCGGACGGCCGTAGTGTTTTTCGATGATGACGGCGTAGCGGGCCAGCTCGGCGACTTCGTCGTCCGTCAGCGAGTAGCGGTTGCGTTCGGACACGGGCACGTCCACCGTGCGCACGGCGCGGCCTTCGGTACGCTCGGGGTCAAATTCCATCTTGATCAGCTTCGAACCGATACGGCGGCTGACGATGGGATAGTGGCCGGATTCCAGCGACGGCTTGAAGACGTAGAACTCGTCCGGGTTGACCGCGCCTTGCACCACGGTTTCGCCCAAGCCGTAGGACGAGGTGATAAACACCACATCTTGGAAGCCGGATTCGGTATCGATGGTGAACATCACGCCGGCGCTGCCCTTGTCCGAGCGCACCATGCGTTGCACGCCAGCCGACAGAGCGACTTCCGCGTGGGCGTAGCCCTTGTGCACGCGATAGGAAATCGCGCGGTCGTTATACAGCGAGGCGAAGACGTGACGGATCTTGTCCAGCACATCCTCGATGCCGACTACGTTCAAAAAGGTTTCTTGCTGACCGGCAAACGAGGCATCCGGCAAGTCTTCGGCGGTGGCCGACGAACGCACGGCGAAGGAACCCTTGCCATCGGCGTCCAGCGCGGCGAAAGCGGTACGGATTTGCTGCTCGAATTCGGCGGAAAACGGCGCATCGATGATCCATTGGCGGATCTCGGCGCCAGCCACGGCCAGTTCACGCACGTCTTCGGGATTCAACGTGCTCAGGCGCGTAGCAATACGCTCGTCCAGGCCAGAAGCCTTCAGGAAATCACGGAAGGCCTCTGCAGTCGTGGCAAAGCCGCCCGGGACGCGGACACCCGCGCCGGACAGCTGACTGATCATTTCACCTAACGATGCGTTCTTACCTCCTACCGAGTCCACGTCCGTCATGCGGAGCTGCTCGAACGAAACGACATACGACATTTAAGTCACCTTTTACAATAGAGAAAGCGAGTTTGGTCAACACACCGTGATGCACTGACCAAACCAGCCTGAGACCGCTCTTTGGGGTGACTGATTGGGGGCAAATTGTACTCGGTCGGATACTCCTACCCTCCCCCTTGGTTGGAAAATTTTACATATGGCTTCCTCCCCTATCGAACGTACTGTCTACATCGTCTCCGACAGTACGGGTATCACCGCCGAAACGTTCAGCAATTCGGTCCTGTCCCAGTTTGACCAAGTGCGGTTCAAGGCGATCCGGCTACCGTTTATCGACACGTTGGAGAAAGCCGAGGAAGTCGCCGCGCGCATCAACCGCAACGCGCGCGAGACCGGCTTTCCGCCCATTGTCTTCAGCACATTGGTCGACCCGGCTAGTATGGACGTCGTGCGCCGCGCGAACGGCGTTTTTTTGGATCTTTTTGCGACATTCGTGGGGCACATCGAACAGGCCTTGGGGATCAAATCCAGCCACTCGATTGGCCGTTCGCACATGGCGGCGAACTCGGAGGAATATCGGCGCCGGATCGACGCGATCAACTTCAGCCTGGCACACGACGACGGGCAGTTCATCAATCAGTTGGATCAGGCGGATGTGATTCTCGTGGGCGTGTCGCGTTGCGGAAAGACCCCCACCAGCCTGTATTTGGCGATGCAGTACGCCATTAAAGCCGCGAACTTTCCGCTGACGCCGGATGATTTCGAACGCGGCACGTTGCCCTCGACCGTGGTGCCGCATCGCTCGAAGCTGTTTGGCTTGTCGATTCAGCCCGAGCGTCTGGCCGAGGTGCGCAACGAACGTCGGCCGAACAGCCGTTATGCGAATCTGGAACAATGCCGCTACGAAGTCGCCGAGGCGGAGCGCATGATGCGGCGCGAAGGAATCTCCTGGCTATCGACGACCACCAAGTCGATCGAGGAAATCGCGACGACGGTGCTGCAGGAAGTGGGCCTGGACCGGTCTAACTGATCGGCATTCACCAGGGCCGGGATATAGGCGCCGCCGTTGGGTAGCGGGTCCGGCCCTTGTGTAGCGAGAAGCGCGGCGCTAGCGAAGCGCGTTTTGACGGCGCTGCTCGAACAGACACAGTGCGGTCGCGATGCCGACGTTCAGAGACTCGACCTTGGGCGAATGGTCGATCCGCACGCGCAATTTCGCACGCGCCTGCAATTCGGCGCTCACACCCTGCCCTTCATGGCCAAGCACCCAGGCGCAGGCGGAAGGCAAGGCAGTCGAATACAGGTCTTCGGCCTGATCCAGCGTCGTGACTGCTAGAGGCACGTCCAAGCGCTCGACGCAGGAGATCAGATCCACATGTTCGTGAACCTTCAACGCGAAATGCGCGCCCTGTCCGCCACGCAAGACCTTGGGCGACCATGCCGCGGCGCATCCCGTGGAAAGCAACACGCGGCCTACGCCTGCAGCCGCGCACACTCGCAGAATTGTGCCGACATTGCCTGGGTCCTGGACACGATCCAGCCACACCGTTGATTCATCGAATCGCTCTGGTAGCGTGGGCACTGGCGGATCGACAACAAAAATGACGCCCTGGCCTGTCTCTACGGTTTCCAGATGCTTGAGGAGTGTCGTGGGGACGATGAGAATGTCGCGCGCAGCCATGGTGTCGCTCAGGCCTCGCAGTAGGTCCGCGAGTTCCGGCCGCTCTAGGCGTTCTTCAGCGAATACCGCCAAGGCGGGCGCGCCAGCGAGCGACAGCCACGACTGGCACAAATGCACGCCTTCGAGAATGGCGCGCTCTCCGCGTCGTCCGGCATGCTGCGCCAGCCGCTGCAACTGTTTGAACTGAGGGTTGTCGCGGGAGGCGATGTGTTTCATGACGAGAAGTTTGGGCGATAGACACTAAGGCGGCAACAAAGGCGTTGCGCGAATCTGCCAAAGGCGAATATTAGGCGCCTTCAGACGATGAGGCCGCGATTCGACGTGGCGGCGAACGATTCCTAGACGGCCGCCGCGAGCAACTGGCGCACGGGCGCGAAACTGCGACGGTGCTCCAGACACGGGCCATGCTCGCGTAGGCGAGTCAAATGCAGAGCCGTGCCATATCCCTTGTGCTGGTCGAAACCATACTGTGGGAACTGTTCGTGCAGGCGCAGCAAATCGGCATCGCGCGCGGTTTTGGCCAAAATCGAGGCCGCTGAAATCGCGGGCACAAGCGCGTCGCCCTTTATCACGGTCTGTACGGTGCAACGCAGCGACGGCGCTTGATTGCCATCGACCATCGCAACCTGCGGAAACTGCGCTAGTCCTTCGACCGCGCGCTGCATGGCCAACATGGTGGCGCGCAGGATGTTCAGCGTGTCGATTTCCTCGACCGTGGCGCTGGCCACGCACCAGCTCAGCGCGCGCTCACGGATATCAAAAGCCAGCTCTTCCCGGCGACCCGCGGTCAGTACTTTCGAGTCTGCCAGACCCAAAACGGGCCGTGACGGGTCCAAAATCACTGCCGCCGCGTAGACCGCACCGGCCAACGGGCCACGACCGGCCTCGTCCACGCCGGCCATCGTGATGCCCGTGAAATCCGGGGTAATGTCGCTGAAAAGGCTATGCTGGTCCATGAGCCACGTCGAGGATGGCGCGAGCAGCCAGTGTGGCCGTATCGCGCGTTAAATCATGATGCATCTGGGTAAATCGCGACTGCACTCGCGCCGCATGCGCCTCGTCAGTCAGGGCTTCCCAGGTTGCAGCCGCCAGTTTGTCCGGCGTGGCGTCATCCTGCAAGAGCTCGGGCACGGCAAAGTCGCGCAACAGGACATTCGGAAGCCCCACCCAGGGCAGATACGGGCGCTGCTGACCCGATTTCCAGGCCATGATACGCCGCATCCAAGGCGACAAATAGTAGGAAATCACCATCGGCCGCTTAAACAGCGCGGCTTCCAGGGTCGCCGTCCCGCTCGCCACCAACACCGCATCGCTGGCTTCCAAAGCGGTCCACGCAACCGGCATCCGGTCTGCCGCCGGCACATCGTCGGCCGTAATGCACCGCAGCCCCGGCACGGGATACTGTGCCAAGATCGCCTCAAACTCTTGCCGACGTTGCGCGTTGACCATGGGGACCACGCAAACCAGTGCAGGATCACGTTTCCGCAGCTGCTGAGCCGCTTGTAAAAAACGCGGCGCCAGGATGCGAATCTCCGAGGACCGGCTGCCCGGCAGAATCGCCAACACCCGGGCGTTGTCATCTAAGCCAAGGCGGTGACGTGCCGCTGCGCGGTCCGGCTCCATGGGGATGGCATCGGCTAGCGGATGGCCCACGTACGTGACGGGAATCCGCTCTTTGCGGTATAGCTCTTCCTCGAAAGGAAACAGCACGAGCATATGCGAGACCGCTTCGCGAATCTTGTGGATGCGTTCGTAACGCCAAGCCCAGATAGAGGGCCCCACGAAGTGCACCGTGGGAATACCGGCTTGTCGAAGCTGTAATTCGAGCTTCAGATTGAAGTCAGGCGCGTCCACGCCCACGAAGACCGAGGGCGGCGTCGCCAGCCAGCGGCGTTTCACATCGCCATACGTGCGCAGCAAGCTCGGCAGACGCTTTAACGCGTCTACATAGCCGAACACCGTCAGCGCGTGCATAGGATGCCAGGCTTCGAAACCGGCCGAGTCCATGGCTGGCCCGCCAATCCCCTGACAACGCAGATCGGCCTGCGCGGCGCGCAAGCCATTGATGACACGGCTGGCCAGCAGGTCGCCCGAGGGCTCGCCCGCGACCATGCCGACAGTGATGGTCATGGACGGATGATGCCCCGGGTAGAGGCGTCGAAAAAGTCGATCAGAACCTGCAGCGCTTCGGCGGCATCCGGATGCGATTGCTGGCGGGCACGCAGCTCGGCGCGCGCCTCATCCAACGAGAAGCCACGGCGAAACACGATCTTGTACGCCTCGCGCAGGCTGCTGATCACCGAGGCGCTGAAGCCCCGGCGCTTGAGGCCTTCGACATTGATGCCGACCGGACGGCAGGGGTTGCCCGCGCCCAACACAAACGGCGGCATATCCTGCATGAGCGAGCTGTTGCCGCCGGTCATGCTGTGGGCGCCGATCTTGCTGAACTGGTGCACGCCCGTGAGTCCACCGACAATCGCCCAGTCGCCGACGTGCACATGCCCACCCAATTGCACCGAATTCGCCAAAATGGTGTTGTTGCCCACGTGGCAATCATGCGCCACGTGCACGTAGGCCATGATCCAGTTATCGTTGCCGATCGTGGTCAGGCCACCGTCTTGGACCGTGCCGGTATTGAAGGTCGTGAATTCACGGATCGTGTTGCGGTCACCGATCACCAGACGCGTGGGTTCACCCGCGTACTTCTTGTCCTGCGGCATGCCGCCGACAGAGCAATAACGGTAAATCCGGTTCTCGCGCCCGATCGTGGTGACACCATCGATCACGCAATGCGGCCCGATCTCCGTCCCGGCATCGATGGTGACATCTGGGCCGATAACCGAATACGGCCCGACGCGCACGCTGCTGTCGAGCTTGGCGGCCGGGTCGACCAAGGCTGTGGGATGGATATTTCCAGACATTTAAGCTTCCAAGCTACGGATTGCGCACATCAGCTTGGCTTCGGCCACGACTTGGCCGTCCACTAAGGCGCGCCCGGAATATTTACAGATCGCGCGGCTAAGCCGCTCGGCTTGCACTTCCAGACGGAGCTGGTCACCCGGCACCACGGGTCGACGGAAACGGGCCTCGTCGATACCCACCAGGTAATACGCCGTCTTGGCGCTGTCGCACTTCAGGCCACCGTCCTCGTCCGTGAACGAAAACAGCGCGGCCGCCTGCGCCATGGCTTCGGTGATGAGCACACCCGGCATGACCGGATGATGCGGGAAATGTCCCTCGAAGAACGGTTCATTGATCGACACGTTCTTGATGGCGACGATGGATTTGCCCGGCACGATCTCCAGAACGCGGTCGATGAGCAGCATCGGATAGCGATGCGGCAAACGCTCCATGATCGCCTTGATGTCGAGTTCCATTTCTAAAAATTCCTAGCGTATTTGATAGTTGCGCCGCCCTCGTCGAACGCGAGGGCGTGTCAGTCTTTCTCGAGTGCGCGCAGCCGGCGGCGCAGCTGCGACAGCTGTTGTATCACAGCGGCATTGCGCTGCCACTGGCCATGCTCCGCATACGGATACACGCCAGTGTAACGCCCCGGCTGGGTAATGCTCGACGTCACCGCCGTCCCACCGGAAACATGCACATCGTCCGCGAGCGTCAGATGACCCGACAGCATGGCGGCGCCCGCGATCGTGCAACGTGAGCCAATAACGGTGGACCCGGCAATCCCCACGCACGCGGCGATCGCGGTATGTGCCCCGATACGGACGTTGTGAGCGATCATGATCTGGTTGTCCAGCTTCACGCCATCGCCAATCACCGTGTCTTCCAGCGCGCCACGGTCGATCGTGGTGTTCGCGCCGATCTCGACATCATCGCCCACACGCACGCCGCCAAGTTGCGCGATTTTGCCCCAGGCGCCCTTGCCCAAGGTCGGATCGGGCGCAAAACCGAAGCCGTCAGCGCCCAGCACGGCGCCGCTATGGACGATGGCGCGTGCGCCAATGTGCACATTGTCGTAGAGCGTGACACGGGCGTGCAGCATGCAATCGGGACCGACAGTCGAGCCGGCGCCGATGACGCAGCCCGGGCCGAGCGTCGTGCCGCGCGAGATCCGTGCACCAGCCTCGACCACGCAGTGCGGACCGATGCGCACATCGTCCTCGATCACGGCGTCGGCAGCGACCACGGCCAGCGCATGCACGCTGGCGGGCAGTTTTGGGCGACGCGCGGCGTCGAACCATTGGGCCAGCCGAGCGTAAAGCAGGTACGGGTGCGCACACACCACGCGCAAAGCGGCGGGCATCTCGGCGTTGGCCGCCATGGCTTGCGCCACGTCGGGCGTGACAATCACGGCAGCCGCCCGCGTACCGGCAAGCTGTGCTTGATAACGCGGATTGCTCAGGAATGTGATTTCTTCCGGACCGGCAGACGCCAACGTGCCTATGCCTCGAATTTGGGGCATAGGCACGCCCGCCGAGGCTGCGCCGGTAGCGGCAGCCTCGGCAAGATCCAGACTTCGCACATCCCCGGCCTTACCGGACTCAATCCGCAGATCAAGCCCTTGGGTGTTCACCGACGCCAGCAGCGCATCCAGGGCCGGGGCGCGGGCGGTATCCAGCAGGACAGGCATGCGACCTCGGCTTAACGACCGAGGGCCTGGATCACCTTGTCGGTGATGTCAATGCGAGGATTGACCGTCACGGCGTCTTGCACGATGAGGTCATAGTTTTCTTTCTCGGCGATGTTCTTGATGGCCTGGTTGGCCTTGGTCACGATCGCGGAGAATTCCTCGTTGCGGCGACGATTGAAGTCTTCCTGGAATTCACGGCGCTTGCGCTGCAGGTCCGTATCCAAACGGGCCAGATCGCGCTGACGGTTGACGCGGTCGGTCTCCGAAAGGACAGGCGCGTCCTTGTCGAATTTTTCGACTTGCGTGCGCAGGCTGTTGCTCAGGCGTTGCAGCTCGTCGTCACGTTTCTTGAATTCTGTCTCGATCTTGCTCTGCGCGGTCTTGGCCGGGCCGGACTCACGCAGGATGCGCTCCGTGTTCACGAAACCGATCTTGGTGCCTTGCGCATGGGCCGGCAGCGTCACGGCGGAACCGAGGAACAGCGCACCCGCCAGGGCCAGCGACCCGCGCAGTTTGCCAACGCGTGTTGCACGCGCCGGGCTCGAGGTGTTGAGTGCGTAATCAGACGTCATGAAAATCTCACCTTCGAATGAGGTAAAGCAAAGCCGTTATTGTGCCACTAATCCAACAAGAGGCCGTGTTGCGGCCTCTTGCCGGTGTGTACAGGCGTAACCGGATGGTCTTTTGCAGAATTAGAACCCGGTACCAATCTGGAACTGGAATGCTTGCAGGTCGTCGCCCGATTTGGAGTTAAGCGGACGAGCATAGGAAAGCTGCAAGGGACCCAGCGGCGACTGCCACGACAAGCCGATACCGGCCGAGAAGCGCCAGCCGCAAGGATCTTGCACACCATGCCCGGGTTCACCCGTCGTGCACTTCATCCCGTTGCCCGGACTGACTTGGCCCGCGTCGGTGAACAGGAACCACCGCAAAGTACGATCCTTGGACGCACCCGGGAACGGCAGATACAACTGCGCATTCGCCACAATACGACGGGCGCCGCCCAGATAGTCGTTCGTCAGCGTATCGCGCGGACCCAATGATGCACCGTCATAGCCGCGCACCGTACCGATACCGCCGGCGTAAACGTTCTTGATCACCGGGAAGTCTTTGTTGCTATAGGACGCGCCGTAATCCACCATGCCATTCAAGGCTAGGGTGTAGGCACGGCCAAGCGGAACGTAGTACTGCTGCTGAGCCGTCAGCATGTAGTACTGCAGATCCCCGGCGGAAACGTCGGCCTTCAGGCGGGTGTAGGAACCCTTGGTCGGCGCCAGTGCGCTGTCACGCGTGTCTTTCGACCAGCCAGCATTCAGGATAAACGCATTCGTCGTATCGCCATATTGCTTGACGAAATCACGGTAGGCTTGCGGCGAATTGTTGTACAGGTCGATGCTGTTGCGCTCGTACGTACCACCCAGGAAGATCCGGTCGTATTCCGAGATCGGCACGCCGAAGTTCATCCCCAGACCCAGCGATTTCACACGATAGTCGCCGTCGTTATTGTTGAACGGTTCGACCACGCGATAGTAAGCCGAAGTCGTGCGGCTGATGCCATCCTTGGTGAAGTACGGATCGGTGTGCGACAACACCACGGCACGGTTGGTCTTGCTGGTGTTGAACTGCAAGGTCAGGTTCGTGCCGCTACCGAAAACGTTGTCTTCGCTGATCCCGGCCGAGAAGATCGCCTTTTCCGTGGAACCGTAGCCCACGCCCAGGTTGATCATCCCAGTGGGTTTTTCTTTCACGTCGACGTTGACGTCGACCTGGTCGGGCGAACCTGGCACCGGATCGGTCGAGACGTTGACCTCGTTGAAATAGCCCAGACGGTCGATACGATCGCGCGAGATCTTCAGATCGCCCGAGTCATACCAGGCGGCTTCTTGCTGACGCATCTCGCGACGCACCACCTCGTCGCGGGTGCGAGTATTGCCGCCGATCTGAATGCGACGTACGTAAACGCGACGGCTCGGGTCGATGTAGAACGTCAGATCGGCCTCGTGGTTTGCACGATCCAGCGTCGGGTTCGGGTTGACGTTCGCGAATGCGTAACCGAGTTCGCCCAGGTAGTCGGTAATGGCCTTGGCGGAATCGTTAACCTCGGCTGCGTTGAAGGTCTCGCCCTCTTTGACCTGCACCAGCTTCTGGATTTCCGAATCCAGGCCGAGCAAGTTACCCGCCAGCTTCACATTGCGTACCTTGTAAGGCTCGCCTTCGTGGATGGTGACGGTGATGTAGATGTCTTTGCGATCCGGCGAAATCGTGACCTGCGGCGGCTCGACCGAGAATTCCAGGTAGCCTTGATCCAGGTAGAACGAACGCAGGCGTTCAATATCGCCCTCGAGCTTTTCGCGCGAATACTTGTCTGTGCCCGTATACCACGTCAACCACCCCGGCGTGGTCAGCTGAAACAGATCGAGCAGCTCGCTTTCGGAGAAAGCCTTGTTGCCCACGACGCTGATCTGACGGATCTTGGCGACATCGCCTTCGAACACGTCAAAGCTCACGCCCACGCGGTTGCGCGGCAACGGGGTAACGGTGGCGGTGACCTCGACGCCGTACTTGCCCTTGCCCAGATATTGCTCTTTCAGCTCGTACTCGGCGCGTTCCAGCATGGATTGATCGAAGATCCGCCCTTCGCCAAAACCCACCTGCAGCAGCGATTTCGTGATGGCGGCGGAGTCGAATTCGCGCATGCCGTTGAACGTGACGGACGCGATGGTCGGCCGTTCTTGCACGACGACGACGACTTCGTCGTTGCTCGTTTCGATCTTGACGTCGCTAAAGAAACCCGTGCCATAGAGTCGGCGCACGGCTTCCGTTGCCTCGGATTCGGTGAATCGCTCACCTACCTTGACCGGCAGATAGCCGAAAATCGTGCCGGCGTCCGTACGCTGAATGCCTTCGACACGGATATCCCGTACGACAAAAGGCTCGAAGGCATGTGCAATCGCCGGCAAGAGCAGCGCGGCAAGCAAGCCCGGCATCAAGCCTTTTTTGTGATGAAACATCCGAGAAAACATGTGCTTGGCTATCCTAGGTCGAGCAAATGGCGTGAGATTTTATTCGATCGTCTGTTACGTGAACAGGCGAGCGAAGTCGTTAAATAAAGCTAAGCCCATCAGACTGGCTAATATTCCGATACCCGCGCGTTGTCCCATATCGATCCAACGCTCAGGCGGCGGACTGCCGCGAACGATTTCGACGAAATAGTACAGCAGATGCCCTCCATCCAACATGGGAATAGGCAACAAGTTCAAAACACCGATACTGATACTAATGAGCGCGAGGTACGCGATATAAGCCGCAAAGCCCATTCTGGCGGTCTGACCGGCGTAGTCCGCGATGGTGACCGGCCCCGTGATATTGCGCCAGGAAACCTCGCCGATGACCATGCGCCCCAGCATGCGTAGCGACAACCAGGCCGTATCCCAGGTGCGCACGACGCCGTCCGTTACGCTGCCGATCAGGCCATGACGCACAGTCACCATGGGAACGGTACCGCCCAATTGCACCCCGATACGTCCGACAACCTTGCCATCGACCGTCTCGGCCCGAGGAATCACGGACAGAGAGACCTCGGCGCCATTGCGCAGCACGGTCAGGGGCAAAGAGGAGCCTGCGTGCTCTCGGATCGTCTGAACCAGCTGCGTCGAATCGGGATCGATAAGCTCGCCCGCACGGATGATGCGGTCGCCATCGATCAATCCGGCACGGGCGCCCTCGCCTCCCTCGATGACGGCGCGCACGACCGGCTTGGGCTGAGCCAGCCGCAGACCAACCTCGGCCAGCGGATCGCCGCGTTGCGGGTCCATCTGATTGGGTGGCACTTGCAAGCTGCGTTCAACGGTCTTGCCATCGGCCGTGCGCACCTGAACGTTCACGCGTCCCCCGGTGGACAACACATCCGTCAGCCGCCAGCGCGCATCGGTCCACGACTCCACGGGACTATCATCGATTGCCAGAATTTGATCCCCGCCACGAAATCCCGCCAGTTGCGCGGGGGTCTCGGCGGCTGGCGGCCCGATCAGCGCTACCGGCTCTTCGGTGCCCGCGAGGTTAAGGCCGGTATAAAGGGCGACAGCCAGAATCAGATTAAATAACGGGCCAGCCGCCACAATGGCGATACGACGGCCTACGGGCTGAGTATTAAATGACCGTGCGGCCTCGGCGCGCGTGGCGCCCGCTGGCGGGTCATCCTGCATTTTGACGTAGCCGCCCAAGGGGATGGCCGACAACGCCCACTCTGTGCCATGTTTATCGGTGCGTTGCGCCAGTACTTTGCCAAACCCCACGGAAAAGCGCAGTACCCGCACGCCGCACAGCCGCGCGACCCAATAGTGGCCTAGCTCATGAAACGTGATGAGGATGCCCAGGGCAACGGCAAAGGCGAGCAGAGTGAAAAGCATGGTGGGGTGAGCGGGTTCTTCTGTCAGGCCAGGCCGAGGTTACCGGTATAGGCCCGCGTTTCCGCATCCAGGGCCAGCACATCGGCGAGAGAGTCGAGCGTAACAGAAGACCGTTGCTGCTGCCATTCCAGCGCAGCGGCAATGACCCGGGGAATCCAGGTATAGCGCAGCCGGCCCGCGAGGAATGCCGCCACCGCCACTTCATTGGCCGCGTTCAGCGCAATACAAGCGCCCTGCCCGCTACGCAACGCGTCGAACGCCAGCGCCAGGCACGGAAACCGATTCAAATCCGGTTTATCGAATTCGAGACAGCCGGCTTTGGCCAGATCCAACGGACTCACGCCGCTGGCTAAGCGGTCGGGAAAACCCAGTCCATAGGCGATCGGCGTACGCATATCCGGTTGACCGAGCTGCGCCAATACCGACCCGTCGTCGTACTCCACCAAGGAATGCACGACGCTTTGCGGGTGTATCAGTACCTCGATCCGTTCGGCCGGCATGGCGAACAGCCAGTGCGCCTCGATGACCTCCAGCCCCTTGTTGAGCATGGTCGCGGAATCGACGGAGATCTTGCGGCCCATACTCCAGTTCGGATGCTTACAGGCCTGATCGGGGGTGACGTCGTGCAGATCCTGCGGATCGTGCCGGCGGAAAGGACCACCAGACGCGGTCAGCAACAACCTCCGCACGCCTCGAGCGGGTTCGGTCGGCGCGCCAGCGCGGTCGCCTCGGGGCATGCATTGAAAAATCGCGTTGTGTTCGCTATCGATCGGCAACAATTCAGCGCCGTTGTCGCGCACGGCCTGCATGAACAGCGCGCCGGCGGCTACCAGCGCCTCTTTATTGGCCAACAGCACCCGTTTTCCCGCCTGAGCGGCCGCCAGCGCGCCCGGCAAGCCAGCCGCGCCCACGATCGCCGCCATCACGGTATCGCACGCAGGATCGGCAGCGGTATCGGCCAAGGCTTGCGCGCCGACGCGAATCTCCGGCATAGCCCGGCCGGTCGGCCAGGCAGCGAGAAAACACTGTCGCGCCGCGGTATCGGGAACGACCACCACGGCGGCGTTGCTCGCGGCAGCCTGCTCGGCCAGCCGCTCCATGCGGCTATGCGCCGACAGCGCATACACGCCCAGCCTGTCTGGATGACGGGCAATCACATCGAGGGTGCTTTCACCGATAGATCCCGTGGCTCCCAGGATCGCAACACGTTGAAAACGGCTCAAGACAACACTCCAGACAGCAAAAAGGCAAACGGTGCGACGGGCAGTATCGCGTCAATGCGGTCATACACACCACCGTGGCCGGGTAACAGATTGCTCGAATCTTTGCGTCCCGCACGGCGTTTCAACAGGGACTCGAACAGATCCCCGACAATAGAAATCGCGCCAAGCAAGGCGGCGGCAAGCAATCCCAGCGGCAGACCCAAACGCGCGAACAGCGACTCGCCAAAGCTGCCGGCCCAAAAGCTCGATCCCCAAACCCAGACCACGGCGCCCAGCACGCCCGCCACCGCGCCGGCAATGGTTTTGCCTGGGCTGACCTTCGGTGCCAGTTTGCGCTTGCCGAAAGCCCGGCCGGCAAAGTAGGCGGCGATGTCCGCGATCCACACCAAAGCCAGCAACGACACGACGAACCACCAGCCACGCTGCATGAAACCCAACGCCAGAAGCGACCACGCGGTAAAGATCGCCGGCACGCTGAAAAGCGACCACATCACGCTGGCCGGTGGCGCACTGGAACGACCCTGTACCACGGCGCCCGTCGCGCCGAACGCCCACACCAGCGCCACGATAGGCGTCAGGATTTGCACGACGATATCCCGCCATGAGGCGCCACCGTCTTGCAACCACATCCATGCAGACCCCAGCATCAGCACAAACGCGAGCACCGCCACGCCGACGCAAACTGCGCCCGAGGGCGGCTGACGCACGGTCAGACGCAACCATTCCCAGCAGGCGCAAGCCGCGCCCAACGCGAGCAAAGCGGTGAATGGCCACGGGTTATCCGAGGCCAGCGTCATCGCAAGCACGATGAGCAGCACCACGGCAGTAATAACGCGTTGAACGAGCATCAGAAAGTCTCCGTAAAGCTCAGCGTGCCGCCTCTTCGCGCAGTTGCGCGCTGGTGCGCCCGAAACGACGTTCGCGCGTGCGATACCACTCGAACGCGGCGTCGAGCTCTTCCATCCCGAAATCGGGCCAGTACAAGTCGGTGAAATACAGCTCGGTATATGCAAGCTGCCAGATCAGAAAATTGGAAATGCGTTGCTCACCACCCGTGCGGATGAACAGATCCGGCTCCGGCGCCCACGCCATGGACAAATGCGCGCTGAGAGCCGCTTCGTCGATGCGTTGCGGGTCTTGTGCCAATTCGGGACGCTGCGCGAGCATGGCGCGCGTGGCCTGCAGCACATCCCAGCGGCCGCCATAATTGGCCGCCACGGTCAGATGCAGACGATCGTTATGCGCCGTGCGAGCCTGGGCATCGGCGATCAAGGTCTGGAGCCTGGGCTCGAAATGCGACAGATCGCCCACCACGCGTAACCGCACGCCCTGCTCGTTGAGCTTGTCCACCTCGCGTTCGAGCGCCTGCACAAAAAGCCGCATCAACAGGCCGACCTCTTCGGCGGGTCGGCGCCAATTTTCCGAGCTGAAGGCAAACAACGTGAGGTAACGCACCCCTCGCCGCCCGCAAGCCTCGACAACGCGACGCACGGCCTGCACGCCCTTGGCGTGCCCTGCTGTACGCGGCAAAAGCCTGCGCGTTGCCCAACGACCGTTGCCGTCCATGATGATGGCCACGTGCTGCGGCACTGCGTGGGTGGCGGGGATCGCCTGGGTCGAGCTAGTTACCATGTGGAAACGGGAACGGCCATAAAGGCTGGCTGAAAAACATTGCGCCGCCACACCGACACCGCGCCGGTGAGACAGCAACGGTACGGCGCAAGCGGCGCGCGCGCGAACAATACCTGACCGCGATTATACGGTCATGATCTCCGCTTCTTTGGTGGCCACGATCTTGTCGATTTCGGCCACGTGACGGTCGGTGAGCTTTTGCACTTCATCGGAAGCGCGGCGCTCGTCGTCCTCGGAAATCTCCTTTTCCTTGACCAGCTTTTTCAACGCTTCGTTGGCTTCGCGACGCAGGTTGCGCACGGCCACTTTGGCGTCCTCGCCTTCGCTCTTGACCACTTTGGTCAGATCACGGCGGCGCTCTTCGGTCAGCGCGGGCATGGGAACGCGGATGGTCTCGCCCATGGAGATGGGATTCAAGCCCAGATCCGATTCGCGGATGGCCTTTTCGATGACCGAAAGCATGGGCTTTTCGTAGGGCTGAACGCTGATCGTACGCGCGTCGACCAGGTTGACGTTCGCCACCTGGCTCACGGGCACGGGCGAGCCGTAGTACTCGACCTGGACGTGGTCCAGAATACCCGTATGAGCACGACCGGTCCGGATCTTGGACAGGTTGGTTTTCAGCGTGTCCAGCGACTTGGCCATGCGAGTTTCGGCCGATTTGCGGATTTCTGCGACGCTCATGGAAATATCCTTTGTTAAACGTGTACCAACGTGCCTTCGTCTTCGCCCATGACAACACGTTTGAGTGCGCCGGACTTATTGATCGAAAACACTTTCAGAGGCATTTTTTGATCGCGGCAGAGCGCGAATGCCGTGGCATCCATCACCTCGAGACGACGCACGATGGCTTCGTCGAAGCTGATGCGGGTATAGCGCGTAGCCGTCGGATCTTTGTTGGGATCGGCGCTGTAGATGCCATCCACCTTGGTGGCCTTCAGCACGATCTCCGCACCGATTTCAGCGCCACGCAGCGCGGCAGCCGTATCGGTGGTGAAAAATGGGTTACCCGTACCCGCCGCGAAAATCACGACCTTGCCCTCTTCGAGGTAACGCAAGGCTTTGGGGCGGATGTAAGGCTCGACCACCTGGTCGATATTCAAGGCGGACTGCACGCGGGCATCCACGCCTTTGTTCTTTAGCGCATCCTGCAGCGCCAGGGCATTCATGATGGTGGCCATCATGCCCATATAGTCGGCGGTCGCGCGGTCCATTCCTTGAGCACCCGGCGCCACGCCACGGAAAATGTTGCCGCCGCCAATGACGATGGCCAACTCGACGCCCAGCGCCGCTACTTCTGCAATTTCATCGGTCATGCGCACGATGGTCGCGCGATTGATGCCAAAGGCATCGTCGCCCATCAGCGCCTCGCCGGAAAGTTTGAGAAGAACCCGTTTGTATGATCTGCTGCTCATAGGTGATGTCCCCGAGGAACAATCCGACGAAAATGTAAGACGAGAATAGGGCCGGACTAGATAATAATCTAGCCGGCCCAGAGTACTACGATAACTTAAGCTTGACCCGCGGCGGCGGCGGCGACTTCAGCGGCGAAGTCGGTGGTCTTTTTCTCGATGCCTTCACCCACGACGAACAGGGCGAACTGGCTGATCGAGGCGCCTTTTTCCTTGAGCATTTGCTCAACGGATTGCTTGTCGTTCTTGACGAAGGGCTGAGACATCAGCGTGACTTCCTTCAGGAACTTCTGCACCGAACCTTCGACCATCTTGGCGACGATTTCGGCGGGCTTGCCCGATTCGGCGGCCTTTTGCTCGGCAACCGAGCGCTCGGCGGCGATGTCTTCGGCGGCAACGCCGTCAGCGTTCAGGGCCTTGGGCTTGGTCGCAGCGATGTGCATGGCCAGGTCCTTGCCGACTTCTTCGGCGCCGGCGAATTCAACCAGCACGCCGATCTTGCCGCTGTGCACGTAGCTGGCCAGCGAGTTGGGCGTTTCGATGCGCTGGAAGCGGCGCACGGACACGTTTTCACCGATCTTGCCAACCAGGGCGGTACGGGTCGTCTCGACCGTGCCTTCGCCCATCGGCAGCGCCGACAGCGCGGCCACATCGGCGGGCTTCTGGGTGGTGACGAGCTTGGCCAGGTCGTTGACGAAAGCAACGAAGTCGTCGTTCTTGGCGACGAAGTCGGTTTCGCAGTTGACTTCGATAACGGCGCCTTGCTTTGCGTCGTCCGAGATGTACAGACCGATCAGGCCTTCGGCGGTCACGCGCGAAGCGGCCTTGCTGGCCTTGTTACCCAACTTGACGCGCAGGATTTCCTCGGCGCGAGCCAGATCGCCTTCGGCTTCGGTCAGGGCCTTCTTGCACTCCATCATGGGCGCGTCGGTTTTCTCGCGCAGTTCCTTAACGAGGGCGGCGGTAATTTCAGCCATGATTGCTCCAATTTCGCTTAGATATGCCCCGACTGACCGGGACACATGATTTGATTCGACAAGACGCCCGCATTGAGCGGGCCAGAGACGGGAGCCCGTCTCGAACGGGTCGGCCCGGCCGCGTCGCCATGCGGCGACAGGGCCCGGGCCGGGTCAGGCATTAGGCCTGGTTGTCCTGCACTTCGACGAACTCTTCCGAACCTTCGGTGGCTTCTTCGACCAGACCGTTCAGGTTTTGCTCGCGGCCTTCCAGCACGGCGTCGGCGATGCCCTTGGCGTACAGCGCGATGGCCTTGGCCGAGTCGTCGTTACCGGGGATCACGTAGTCCACGCCGTCGGGCGAGTGGTTGGTATCAACCACGGCAACCACCGGGATACCCAGGGTGCGGGCTTCGGCGATGGCGATTTTGTGGTAACCCACGTCGATCACGAACAGCGCGTCGGGCAGACCGTTCATGTCCTTGATGCCGCCGATCGACTTGTTCAGCTTTTCCAGTTCGCGTTGGAACAGGAGGCCTTCTTTCTTGATCATGCGCTCAGCGCCGCCTTCGGCGACGACAGCTTCCATGTCCTTCAGACGCTTGACCGAGGTCTTGACCGTCTTGAAATTGGTCAGCATGCCGCCCAACCAGCGGGCGTCAACGAAGGGCATGCCGCAACGGGCGGCTTCGGCTGCGACCAGTTCACGGGCAGCGCGCTTGGTGCCGACGAACAGGATGTTGCCGCCACGGGCAGCCAATTGCTTCACGAACTTGGTGGCTTCTTGGTACTTCGCCACGGTTTGTTCGAGGTTGATGATGTGAATCTTGTTACGGTGACCGAAGATGTACGGAGCCATCTTGGGATTCCAGTAACGGGTCTGGTGGCCAAAGTGGACGCCAGCTTCGAGCATTTCGCGCATGAGGGACATAACATTCTCCGAGGGTTGTTTCTTGCATTACGTCTGTACCGGCCCGTGCATGGCACGGCTAGCACCCTGGGTGACGTAACGCGCGATTTTTCGTGTGACCACCATGGCCACAGAAATGTCTGACCTTAGAACCGGACGATCGATCTCTTGCCGCGGGCCACCCACTACGGTAACCCCACTACAAAGAGCAAACCCAGACGATCGTACTAGCGAAAGGCCTACAATGCTTTATACATAGTAAGCCTGAGCCAAAGCCAATGTGACGCGTGTTTGTGATCCAAGCCGCCACCGACATTGCCCCGGTTTTTTAGGCAAGCCTATAATTCTACTATCTTTCCGTCTTCTTACTCAAGCCAAGAGAATCCTTCATTCATGGCCCTCGTTACCGACCCCGCCGACCTCGACAAGATGCGTGCTGCTTGTCAGGCCGCCGCGCAAATTCTTGATTTCATTACTCCTTATGTCAAACCCGGTGTGACAACCGGAGAGCTGGACCGGCTGTGTCTGGAATACATGACGGACGTTCTGCACGTAAAGTCCGCCACCATCGGCTACGCGCCGCCGGGATATCCGCCCTTCCCTGGCGCTATTTGCACGTCCGTCAATCATCAAATCTGCCACGGCATTCCCGGCGACAAGGTTCTGAAGAACGGCGATTCGCTCAATATCGACGTGACCATCATCAAGGATGGCTGGTTCGGCGACACGAGCCGCATGTATCACGTGGGTGAGCCCAGCATTCAGTCGCGCCGGTTGGCCGAAGTGACGTTCGAATGCATGTGGAAAGGCATCCAGCAAGTGCGCAATGGCGCGACCCTGGGCGATATCGGTCATGCGATTCAAAAGCACGCTGAGGCCAACGGCTATTCAGTGGTGCGCGAATACTGCGGCCACGGTGTGGGCCGTCAGTTCCACCAAGACCCGCAAGTGTTGCATTACGGCAAGCCCGGTACGGGCGTGCGTCTGCAAACGGGCATGATTTTCACCATCGAGCCGATGATCAACGCCGGCCGCCGCGAAATCCGTCAGCTGGCCGATGGCTGGACGGTGGTGACGCGCGACCATAGCCTGTCCGCGCAATGGGAGCACGCCGTGCTCGTAACCGACACGGGATACGAAGTGCTGACGCTGTCGCCCGGTGTGCGCCAGCCGCCTGAGTTCGTCGCCGAACGCCTCGTGTTGCCGGCTGCCGCCTGAACCCCCTCGCCACACTGACGCCCAACGCGCCATGAACGCCACTTTGTCATCGCTCTCGGATCTGCGCGAGGAGCTCAAGCGCGCCCGCGGGGCCGCTATCGAGCAGTTTCGCCAACATCGGCGGCCCGATATTCTCCTCAACGATTTGCGCAGGCTGGTGGATCAGGCGCTGCGGGATTTGCTCAAGCTCTATCCCCTGCCGGCGGGCGCCACACTGGCGGCAGTGGGGGGTTATGGACGCGGCGAGCTGTATCCCCATTCGGATGTCGACCTGCTGATTTTGTTGCCGGCGGCGCCCTCCGACACGGAAGCAGAGGCGATTCAGGCCCTCGTGGCGGCGCTTTGGGATCTGGGCCTGGAGCCCGGCCATAGCGTGCGCACGCTGGATGACTGCATGCGCGAGGCCGAAGCCGATATCACCGTGCAGACCGCGCTGTTGGAATCGCGCTGGCTCGCAGGCAGCCGCTCGCTAATGAAGCAGTTCGAGACGACCATGCGCGAACAGATGGACGCGCCGGCATTTTTCCTCGCCAAGCGCGTGGAAATGCAGCAGCGCCATGCTCGCTATCACGAGACGCCGTATGCACTGGAGCCGAACTGCAAAGAATCGCCGGGCGGCCTGCGCGATTTGCAGGTGATTCTGTGGATGGCGCGCGCGGCAGGGTTCGGCCGTACGTGGCGCGAGGTTGCGCAGGCCGGGTTATTGACACCCTCTGAAGCCCGCGATTTGCGTCGTGCGGAGCAGGCTTTCAAGCGGCTGCGTATTGAGCTGCATCTGCTGAGCCGACGTCGCGAGGATCGCGTGCTGTTCGATCTGCAACCGGCGCTGGCCGAGGTGTACGGCATTCAATCGACCGCCACGCGCCGCAGCAGCGAGTTGTTGATGCAGCGGTATTACTGGGCAGCCCGTCTGGTGACGCAGCTCAATGCGATTCTGGTTCCGAGCATCGAGGAACGGTTGTTCCCCGGCCCGGAGACAGAAGCCACGGAAATCGACGAAGATTTCCGCAAGGTCCGCAATCGGCTGGACATCGTGCGCGACGATGGTTTCGAACGGAAGCCGCCTTTATTGCTACGCGCGTTCTTGACCATGCAGCAACATCCCGAGCTGACCGGGATGACGCCGCGCACGTTGCGCGCGATCTGGCATTCCCGCCATCGTATTGACGCGCAATTCCGGCGCAATCCGGTCAATCGCAAGCTGTTTCTGCAAATCCTGCAGCAGCCGCGCGGCATCGTTCATGAGCTGCGCCGGATGACGATGCTGAATATTCTGCCGCGCTATTTGCCGGCATTCCGGCGCATCGTGGGCCAGATGCAGCATGACTTGTTCCATGCTTACACGGTGGATCAGCATACGCTGGCGGTGGTGCGCAATCTGCGTCGTTTCACGATGCCGGAACACGCCCAGGAATATCCGTTGGCGAGTCAGCTGGTCGCGGAGCTGGACCGGCACTGGCTACTGTATGTCGCCGCGCTGTTTCACGATATCGCCAAGGGCCGCGGCGGTGATCATTCCGAGTTGGGCGCGCGCGAAGTACGCAAGTTCGCGCTCGATCATGGCCTGGACCGGGAGGACGCGAAGCTCGTTGAATTCCTGGTTCGCAACCATCTGCTCATGTCGGCGGTAGCGCAAAAGCGCGATCTGTCCGACCCGGCCGTCATTGCCGAATTTGCCCAGAAAGTGGGCGACGAGCGTCATTTGACCGCGCTGTATTTGCTGACCGTGGCCGATATACGCGGCACCAGCCCCAAGGTCTGGAATGCATGGAAAGGCAAGCTGCTGGAGGATCTGTATCATCTGACGCTGGCCGCTCTGGGCGGGTCGTTTGTTGATACGCATACCGTACTTGCCGAGCGCAAGGCTGAAGCCGCACGGTTGACCCGTCTGGCAGGCTTGCGTGACGATGCGCGCGAAGCGTTTTGGAAGCAGCTCGATGTGGCGTACTTCCTGCGCCACGATGCTTCCGACATCGCCTGGCATACGCGTCATCTTTACTATCAAGTCACGCCCGAGGAGCCCATCGTGCGTGCGCGCCCCACTGAACGCAACGAAGGTCTGCAGATCATGGTTTATACGCGTGATGTGATTGACCTCGTGGTGGCGATCTGCGCGTATTTCGATGCCAAATCTTTGGGCATTCAGGATGCGCGGATTCATACCACGCGTCATGGCTGGGCGCTTGACAGCTTTATCGTGCTGCCGCCGGAAGGCGCGTCCGATTTGCGTGCGCAGGCAACGCTGGTGGAACACGAGCTAACGCAGCGGCTCAAGCAACTGCAAGACGGCGTGCCGCTGGACGAGATCTATGCTGTCGCGCCGATGCGCCGCCAGTCTCGCCTGTCCAAGGCTTTCCCGGTATTGCCGCAAGCCGAATTGCAACCGGACGAACGCAGCCAGTCGTGGCGTCTGTCGGTGACGGCCACCGACCGTCCGGGGCTGTTGTATGCCCTCACTCGTGTGTTTGCGCGGCATAAAGTCGGGGTCTTGATGGCCAAGATCATGACGCTGGGCGACCGGGTCGAGGACGTGTTCATTGTCACCGGTTCGACGCTGGAGCATCCGCGTACGCAGATGCAATTCGAGCGCGCCGTATTGGACGCGCTCGCGGGCGAGACCGCGCAGAAACGCGCGGCTTGATCGATTAACGTCAGGCGGCCGTGCGCAGCGCGGCCTGACTGCCGTGGCGCTCGAGTTGCGCCGCGGCGTCGCGCAAGGCGGTGCGCAGGCCCTCTTCCACCACGGGGTGATAGAAAGGCATATCGAGCATTTGCGCGATGGTCAGGTCCTGCTGCACGGCCCAGGCAAGCAGATGGCCGATATGCTCGGCGGCCGGTCCGATCATCTCGGCGCCAAGGAACCGCCCTGTACCGATCTCGGCGTAAACGTGCAGCATGCCCTTATTTTTCAGCATGACACGCGAGCGCCCTTGATCGCCAAAGTCCACCTCGCCGGTCACGTAGCCGTTTTTCGGCAAGCGTGCGTACGAAGCGCCAACCAACGCGATTTGCGGATCGGAAAACACCACGCCTAACTGCGCGCGGCGCAGGCCGGGCTCGATTTGCGGAAACAGCGCGGCATTGCGGCCTGCGATGCGGCCTTCGTCGGCGGCCTCATGCAACAACGGCACATCGGCGTTGGCGTCGCCCGCGATAAAGATCGACGACGCGCCCGACTGCATCGTATGGCGGTCGAATTCCGGCACGCCACGCGCATCACGAACCACGCTGGTGTTTTCCAAGCCCAGCTGATCGACATTCGGGCGGCGGCCTGTCGCGACCAGCGCATAGTCAAAGACTTCCGTGCGTTCGGTATTGTCGAGGGCAACATAGCGGACTTCGACCTGATCTCCGACGCGGGTCGTGGACAAGACGCGTGCGTCCGGGTCCAGATAGAACTCTTCCTGGAACGTGCGGCGCGCGCGTTGACGCACGGCGGGATCGCTCAAACCGCCCAGGCTGCCACTGACACCGAATACGCGGACCGTGACGCCCAGACGCGCCAAGGCCTGACCGAGCTCCAGTCCGATGACGCCGGGACCAAACACCGCGACGCTCTTGGGCAGATCCTCCCAGTTAAAGACATCGTCATTGACGACTAAACGGTCTCCCAACGCAAGGAACGGCGGCGGCACGGACGGACGCGAGCCGGTGGCGATCACAATGCTGGATGCCTGTATCTCGTAGGCGTCATCCACGCGCAATACGGTGTCCGAGACGAACTTGGCGTAGCCGGGGATCTTGTCCTCTGCCGGGATATTCTCCACGCCTTCCAGTACGAAACCAACGAAGCGATCACGCTCGCGACGAACGCGGTCCATGACCTCTCGGCCGTTTACGCGTATGGTGCCGTCTACATGCACGCCAAACGGCGCGGTGTGCGCGGCGCTATGCGCGGCCTCGGCAGCGGCGATCAATAATTTCGAGGGCATGCAGCCCACGCGAGCGCAGGTGGTGCCAAAGGGCCCGCCCTCGATCATCAAGGCACGTTTTCCGGCGGCGCGTGCCGCACGATAAGCCGCCAGGCCGGCGGTGCCAGCGCCGATCACGGCGACGTCGGTATGCAAAGTCTTCATGGTGTTTCCTACTAGACCGGCGCCTTCACTGCAGCAATCAGGCGCGCCGAAAAAGAAACGCCCGCGCAGCCGTCTTGACGACAAGCGCGAGCGTGAGGCTTACAGGGGGTGGCCGGAGCCTGGCTCCGGCGGTGTGGCGTTAGGCCTTAGGCGCCAACATGCGCCTTCAGGTCTTCCAGGCCGCCAATCAACTGGCCGTTGATGAAGATCTGAGGGGCCGTCGATTTACCCGTCAACGCGCCGATGACTCGGCCGCGGACCTTGTTATCCAACGGAATCTCGACCGCGTCATAGCCCTTGTCGGCCAGCAACGCCTTGGCTTCAACGCAGAAGGGACATCCCGGCTTGGAGAACACAACAACTTGGTCCGGCTTTTTGCACTTCGGTGCAAAGTAGGCGAGCATGGTGTCGGCGTCGGAGACTTCAAACGGGTCACCGTCTTTCTCAGGCTCGATAAACATCTTTTCGATCACGCCGTCTTTCACCAGCATCGAGTAGCGCCAGCTGCGCTTGCCGAAGCCCAGATTGCGCTTATCGACCAACATGCCCATGCCTTCGGTGAAGTCGCCGTTGCCATCGGGCAGCAGCGTGATGTTGGACGACTCCTGATCCTTCGCCCATTCGTTCATGACGAACGTGTCGTTGACCGACACGCAGACGATGCTGTCCACGCCTTCAGCGAAGAAAGCGGGCGCCAGTTCGTTATAGCGCGGCAGGTGCGTCGACGAGCAGGTCGGCGTGAAAGCGCCAGGCAGCGAGAAGACGACTACGGTCTTGTTCTTGAAGATGTCGTCGCTTGTCACTTGCTTCCATTCGTTGCCTTCGCGGACGGGGAAAGTGACGTTGGGGACTCGTTGGCCTTCGCGGTTTTGCAGCATTAAATTCTCTCCAGTTGGTGGGTAGGTCAGTTGCGACCATGAAGAGATATTAAACTACGGCTATCGATCGGTCTAATTTAATTATTTTACTTAATCAATAGCTAAACTCAATAGTCACGTAAGATTCGATAAGGCAGAAATTATCGCGCATGCGGGCGACTCGGCGGCCAGCATGCGATCTATCAAGTCACGCCGCGACCTCATAACCCGCATCAACAATCGCGCGACGCACCGTATCAGCATCGTTGGTGCCCTCCACGGTCACCCGGTGGCTGCTGAGCTCGGTTGTGACGGTGGCTTGGGGTGCTACGCCCTGCACGGCTTTGGTGATAGTCGCGACGCAGTGGCCGCAGGTCATATCCGGGACGGTGAATTCGATGGACATTGCATACCTCGCTGAGTTTGGGGCCGACACGGGCGGCGAAAATCGATTTGGAAACAGAAACAGCATAAACCTTCCCATATTGGTAAGGTCAAGTCCTACAATGGCACTTGACCTTACCAACGTGGGAAGGATCAAACTCGGGCAATCGAAGTGTAGTCCCCGACGGAACCCGCTATGAATCCATCAACGACTCAAACTGAGCTTGCCATCACCGGCATGAGTTGCGCCTCCTGCGTCAAGCGCGTTGAGAAGGCGCTGACTGGCGTAACCGGCGTGCAGCAGGCCAGCGTCAATCTGGCCACCGAAAAGGCGCTGGTGGCCTACGACCCCGCTGCTACGAAGCCTGCAGATCTGGTCGCCGCGGTCGCACGCATGGGCTATGAGGCCGAGCCCATCGTCGCTCACGACGACCATGAAGTGCGACATGCGCAGGCACAAGAAGCCGAAGCTGCCGCGCTGCGCCGCTCGTTCATCATCGCGCTGGTGTTGACGCTACCAGTGTTTGTGCTCGAAATGGGATCCCACCTCTTCCCGGCCATGCACCATTGGGTGCAAGCGTCGGTCGGCCAACAAAACAGCTGGTTCATCCAGTTCGTGCTGACAACGGCGGTATTGGCGTGGCCGGGGCGCATTTTCTTTACCAAAGGCTTGCTGGCTCTGTGGCGCCGCGCGCCGGAGATGAATTCACTCGTCGCGCTGGGCGCTGGCGCGGCGTGGACGTATTCGACGGTCGCGACGTTTATGCCGCATTGGCTGCCGGGGAATGCGCGCCATGTGTATTACGAGGCAGCGGCGGTCATTGTCACGTTGATCCTGCTAGGCCGGATGCTGGAGGCTCGCGCCAAGGGCCGCACCGGCGCGGCGATCCAACGCTTACTGACACTGCAATCCCGTACCGCGCGTGTGCGCCGCGATGGGCAGTTGCGCGATGTGCCGATCGAAGAGGTCCGTGTGGGCGACATGGTTGTGGTGCGCCCTGGGGAAAAGATCCCTATCGATGGCGAGATCATCGAAGGCAGTTCTTATGTCGATGAGTCCATGCTGACGGGCGAACCCGTCCCGGTTGAGAAGACTGTCGGCATGCATGCGACGGGCGGCACGATGAACACCGCTGGCAGTTTTACCCTGCGGGTGACGCAGACTGGCGCTGACACCATGCTGGCACGCATCATTGCCATGGTGCAAGCCGCGCAAGGCGCCCGCTTACCCATTCAAGCCGTGGTCGATCAAGTGACTGCGTGGTTTGTACCAGCGGTCATGGCGGCCGCCTGCGTGACGTTCGTTTTATGGATGTGGCTGGCGCCGGCACCCGCACTGCCCGTGGCATTGGTGCACGCGGTGGCCGTGCTCATTATTGCTTGCCCGTGTGCGATGGGTCTGGCGACGCCGACCTCGATCATGGTCGGCACCGGACGCGCGGCGGATCTCGGCATTCTGTTCCGGCAAGGCGATGCCTTGCAGGGACTGCGCGACGTGAATGTGGTCGCTTTCGATAAAACGGGCACTTTGACCCTGGGCAAGCCCACGCTGACCGACATGGAAGTCGCCAAAGGGTATGACCACGACGACGTGCTGACATGGTTGGCGTCGGTACAGCAACGGTCCGAGCATCCTATCGCGCATGCGATAGTCGATGCTGCGAATCAACGTGGTCTGGCACTGCCCGAGGCGCAAGACTTCACCGCGATCACCGGCGCGGGTGTACGCGCCGTCGTCAACGGTCGTCATGTCATTGCGGGAAACCGCCGCTTGCTTGATGAACAAGGTGTATTGCTTGAGGAGGACGTTTCCGCGAGGCATGTGTGCGACGCAGGCGCTTCATTGCCTACGACTGACGCGTCTGCTGGCCAACTTGGCGCAAGGTCGTCACGCAGCATGCTGTCCTCGCATGTCACCGCATGGGCCGAATCCGGTAAAACGCCGATCTATGTTGCTGTGGATGGGCAGCTGGCCGCAGTGGCGGCAGTTAGCGATCCGATTAAACCTACGGCTGCGCAGGCGATACGGGATCTGCATGCACTGGGCATCCAAACCGCGATGATCACGGGCGACAACACTCGTACCGCGCGCGGGGTCGCAAGCCAGCTTGGCATCCAGGACGTGCATGCCGAAATCCTGCCAGATGGCAAGGTCGCCGCCATCGAGGCGTTGCGTGGCGATGGACGCCGCGTCGCATTCGTTGGCGATGGCATCAACGATGCTCCGGCGTTGGCGGCCGCCGATGTGGGCATCGCCATCGGTACCGGTACGGACGTGGCCATCGAAGCCGCCTCCGTGGTGCTGATGTCGGGCGATTTGGACGCCGTAGCCAACGCCGTGGCGATCAGTCGCGCCACGCTGGCCAACATCCGGCAGAACTTGTTCTGGGCATTCGCTTATAACGTTGCGCTGATTCCGTTGGCCGCGGGTGCGCTATATCCGGCATGGGGGATTTCGCTTTCGCCCATGTTCGCTGCCGCGGCCATGGCGATGTCCAGCGTGTTCGTGGTGGGAAATGCGCTGCGCTTGCGTGGATTTGGGGGTTCAACGCGTGCCGTGCATCAAACGGCTGCGGATTTAGCGAAGGCGTGATTGCATGAATATTGGACAAGCCGCCGCGATGACCGGCATTTCGGCCAAGATGATTCGCTATTACGAGAGCATTGGCCTGTTGGAGCCGGCCGCGCGCAATGCATCGGGTTATCGCAGTTATGGCGATAAAGAACTGCATACCTTGCGATTCATCCGTCGCGCTCGCGACCTGGGATTTTCCGTCGCTCAGATGCAGGAGCTGCTTGCTCTCTGGCGTGACCGAGATCGCGCCAGTGCCGAGGTCAAGCGCATCGCGTTGCAGCACGTTGAAGGCCTGGAGCGCAAAGCCGCCGAGCTGCAGCAAATGGCCGATACGCTGCGGCATCTCGCCGATCACTGCAAGGGGAACAACCGCCCGGAATGCCCGATTATTGACGAGTTGGGCGGTAGCGTAGACACGGGCAAAGCGCCATAGACGACGCTTATTAAGCCTCAGCTTTCCTGCGCCCTGCCCTGCGCGCGTTGCGTGCGACGGTACGCCGCGAGATTTCCGAATCGAGGATCAGGCGGCCTTTGAGCTTGCCATGCATGCGCGTGACCGATCGCATGCAGTCATGCATGTGTTCACTCATCAATTCGCGCACGCGCTGCGCATCGCGAGCGCGAGCCGCTTGCAGAATCTGTTTATGGAATTGGGTGTTGGAAACGCCAAACCTGGCTTGTTCCTCTAATGGCATCTCATTGTCGAAGACGGTCAGCTGTCGGATCATTTGATTGATCATTTCACAGCTGAAGCGCAAGAATGAATTTGGACATGCGTCGGCGAAGATGTCGTGGAAGTTCATTTCCTCTTGGCGCTGCGCCAACGGGTCTTCGACATGCTCGGCCATGGGATCACAGCATTGGATGTTGTGTTCCAGCGCGGCGAAATGCGCATCGGTCAGATGGGGCACGGCGCTGGCCGCCAGCTCGGGTTCCAGCAGCTTGCGCACCTGATAAATGTCCTCGATGCGCACTTCCTTGAAGAACAGGTAGTTCTGCATCAACTGAAATGTGCGATCCAGCGGCACCTCGACCACCATGCCGCCGCCGCCCGGGCCGGTACTGACTTTCAACAACCCCTGCACTTCCAGCGACTTCAGGGCTTCACGAATGGTGCTTTTGCTCACGGCGAACATGCTTTGCAGTTCGCTTTCGCGAGGCAGCTTGTCGCCGGGCAAAAGGTTCTTGGCGGTGATCAGTCGCTTGATTTCTTCGGCCACGAGATCGCTGCGCTTCGGTTGGCTCGCGGCGGCCATCAGCGGTGTGCCCTGACTGTCAAATTCCATAACGATCCTCATCCCCTCTTATGTCTTCGTCCTCGTTCGCATCGTCATCGGTGCCGCTCGCTGACCCAGGGTTAAACCTGATATCTGCATTCTTGACACTGATTGCCGCTCTCCACGATGATGATATTAATCCTATTTATCATGATAAATAGGAGCGTAGGTGCAGCACCAGTGGAAATAGTCCTTCCACAGCGAGTCAGAGTTAGCCGTACACGGAATGCGCGCGTGACGCGCATATAACGCTAAATGCCGCTGCCCACGCGCGCCGCGGCCAAGGAGAAAATCTTGAATCGCCGTAACCTCTTGAAGATGGCCGCATTAGGTGCAGTGCCGGGTTCTTTGTGGGCTGCTCGTTCCGCGCTCGCGCAATCCTCCGGCCCCATCCAGTTCGCGTGTCCGGTGCCTATGTCGGGCGCATTCGCCGCCAACGGTAAGTTCGCCGACCTGGGGATGAAGCTCGCCTTGGAACAATACGGCAAGGTGCTCGATCGCCCCTTGGCCTATACCGTGTTGGACACTGAGGGCAAGCCCGCCACGGCGGTACGCAAGGTTCAAGAAATTGCTCAGCAGAAAGGCGCCAAGTTCTGGGCCGGCGGCATTCTGTCGTCCGAAGCCCTGGCCATGGGTAAAGAAGCCGAGAAAGCGGACGCCGTGTTCATCACCACTGCGGGCGCCGATGAAATCACCGGCAAGGACTGCAACCGCGCCACTTTCCGCTGGTCGGTGCCGACCTTTGGCGCGGTCGAGGAAACCCTGCGTCCGCTGCTGGCCGAGAAGCCCGAGGCCAAGCGCGTCTACACCATCACGCCGCAGTACGTGTTCGGCGAAGGCCTGCTCAGCGCGGCCAAGGCGATCATGAAGGAAAAAGGCATCGAGCACGTAGGCAATAGCTATCACTCGTTGACCGAGAAAGAATTCAGCGGCTATTTGACCAACGCCATGGCGGCCAAGCCCGACATCTTGCTGATTCTGAACTTTGGCTCGCAATCGTCCGACACGCTGCGTCAAGCGGCAAGCTTTGGCATGAAGCAGAATTGCACGATTCTGATCGCCTGGGCGTCGGGCCTGGAGCAATTCGAAGCCCTGGGCGCGGATCTATGCGAGGGCGTGTATTTTGGCGCGCAATATTGGCACGAAATCGATTCTCCGCTGAATAAAGAGCTGGTCGAACTGACGCAGTCCAAGCTGAAGATGACTCCCAACTACAGCTTGGCGGGATCGTATATCTGCACGCGCATCATGCTGGACGCCATTGCCAAGGCCAACAGTGCTGAGCCGCAGAAAGTCATCGCGCAGATGGAGGGCATGCGCTACGAAGGCTTGACAGGCACTGAAGAGATCCGCAAGGAAGACCATCAGGTGCTCAAGAACTACTACCTGCTAAAAGGCAAGAAGAAATCCGAGATGAAGAACAAGGACGATTACGCGACCATTGTTCATTCCGGACAATCTTTCCTGCCACCGGCCGAGACCGGCTGCAAGATGTGATGTGCGCACGCCGCGCCCTGCTGGGCGCGGCACATCCTGTCCTCGGACACTCCTCTCTCAACGCACATTCCGCATGAACGTTTATCTGCTTCAGATCATCAATGGGATCGGAGTGGGCATGCTGTACTTCCTGCTGGCAGTCGGCTTGTCCATCATTTTCGGTCTCTTGCGCTTTGTGAACTTCGCGCATGGCGCGTTCTACTTGCTGGGCGCTTACTTCTGTTTCCAGGCCATTCAATGGGGCGTCAATTTCTGGATAGCCCTGGCGATCGTACCGCTGATCGTGGGCGCATGCGCCTGGTTGGTGGAAAAGCTCGTGCTGCGGCACGTATATGCGCAGCCGCATGAATTCCATATCCTCATCACCGTGGGTCTGGCGCTTGTGCTGCAGGAAGCCGTGATCATCATTTGGGGGCCATTGGGCGATAACGTCGCCGCGCCCGCTTCGCTGCAAGGCGTCGTGATGTGGGGCAGTTTTATCTATCCTAAATATCGCTTGTTCGTGATCGGCTTTACGGCTGTGTTCGCCTTGCTGCTTTGGTATGTACTTGAGGGCACACGTCTGGGCAGCGCGGTACGCGCCGGTAGTGAATCGACCGAGATGGTGTCCTTGCTCGGCATCAATGTGTTTCGCGTGTTTAGTCTGGTGTTCGCACTGGGCGCGGCGACCGCCGCGCTGGCGGGCGTGCTCGCCGCGCCCATACGTGGCGTGGAACCTTTTATGGGGATTGAGGCGCTGGGCATTGCGTTCGTCATCGTGGTCGTGGGCGGCATGGGCAGTTTTTCAGGCGCGCTGGTGGGCGGATTGCTGATTGGCATCGTGCAAAGTGTCATGAGTACGCTTTGGCCGGAAGGCGCACGCCTGATGATTTATATCGCCATGGCCGCGGTGTTGCTGTTGCGCCCGCACGGTCTGCTAGGGAGAGGCTGATGACCCATTTGAAATCCCATATGCAGTTGGTGCTGGCCTTGCTGGTCGCGCTGATACTGCCTCTGTGCATGCAGTCCGGCTCGCTCGCCACCGAAGTGCTGATATATGCGCTGGCGGTGCTTGGCTGCAATCTGCTGCTCGGCTTTACCGGCCTGTTGTCATTCGGCCAGGGCATTTTCTTTGGCCTGGGCAGTTATACCGTCGGGATTCTGTTGACGCGGTTCGCGCTGCCTATGCCGCTGGCCTTGTTGGCCGCCGTGGGGGTGGGCGCATTGGCGGCGGCCTTTGTCGGGTGGTTCGCGATCCGGCAGCGTGGCACGTATTTCGTCATGCTGACGCTAGCCTTTGCGCAGATGTTTTATTTCCTGGCCTATAGCCTGCCTGATGTGACCGGCGGCGATAACGGATTGCTGGACGTACCTCGTCCCGCTGTGTCCGTGGCCGGCACGGAACTGCTGTCGCTAACCACGCCCTGGCAGTTTTATACCTTTGTGGCAGTCTGCTTTTTGATTGTGTTCTGGATATTGCTGCGCATCACGAATTCAGTATTCGGACGCACGTTACTGGCCATCCGCGACAACGAAGCGCGCGCGGCGGCGGTGGGCTACAACGTGCGCATGTTCAAGCTGGCGGCGTTCGCGATATCGGGTGCGGTCACCGCGCTGGCCGGTGCATTCCTGGCCATGATGACGGGCATCGCACCGCTATCGAGCATCGAGTACCACACCAGCGAGATGATCCTTGTCATGACGGTCATTGGCGGCACCGGCAATCTGTTCGCCTCCGTACTGGGCGCCGCGTTCTACGTCCTGTTTGCGGATTGGCTGTCGACGCTATGGCCGCGTTGGCTCATGCTCCTAGGCTTTCTGCTGATAGCGGTCAGCCTGTTTATGCAAAAAGGGCTCTGGGGCCTGGGCGAGCGCGTGTGGCTAGCACTAAAGCGCAGTCCGGCTACGACCCCTGCCACCGAGGAGAAACGCACATGACCACGCATGATGGCAATATGGCTCAAAGCGTCTCCGCCACCACGTCGGAACAACCGCTCTTGCAAGCTCGCGGCATCATCAAGCGATTCGGCAAGTTTGTCGCGTTGCATGGTGTGGACCTGCAAGTCTATCCCCGCACCGTTCATTCCGTGATCGGTCCAAATGGTGCGGGCAAGACCACGCTGTTTCACACCCTGACCGGCACGCTCATGGCCAGCGAGGGCAGCATCCTGTTCGACGGGCAGGAGGTAACTCAGGAAGCCGATCACCAACGCGTCCAGCGGGGTATCGCGCGCTCCTTCCAGGTCACCAGTCTGTTTACCAATCTGTCGGTCCGCGAGAACCTGCGGTTAGCGGCCCAAGGGGTGCATCGTTCGGGCGCTTTCGATTGCTGGCACGCACCAACCGGTGCTCGCTCTCATGCCGAGGTCGTGGATACCGCGATGGAACGCATGGGACTGACGCGTCTGGCAGGTGTCGCCGCCGGGGCCTTGTCACACGGTCAGCAACGGCGACTTGAGGTCGGCATGGCCCTCGCCGCCCGGCCGCGCGCCATTTTCCTGGACGAACCCACCTCCGGCATGGGTGTGGACGACCTGGACGAGATGAAGCACCTGATTCGGGGCCTGCGCGACGATCACACGGTAGTTTTGATCGAACACAACATGAACATCGTGATGGACATCTCTGACACGATCACGGTGATGCAGCAAGGCCGGGTCTTGGTCGAAGGCCGCCCGAACGATATCCGCAATGATGAGCGTGTGCGTGCGGCTTACCTGGGCAACATGATCACGGGGGGCCGGGCATGAGCTTGCAAGTCGACAATATTCACAGCTATTACGGCAAAAGCCATATTCTGCAAGGGGTATCGCTCAATGTACCGGAGGGCTCGGTGGTCACGCTGTTGGGCCGTAACGGCGCGGGTAAATCCACCACGCTCAAATCGATCGCTGGCGTGATTGCACCCAAGGCGGGCAGCATCCGCCTCCAGTCCCGCGACATAACCGGCCAGCCCGCGCATAAAATTGCTGCCATGGGCGTTTGCCTGGTGCCGGAGCATCGCGGCATTTTCAAGCTGCTCACGGTCGAGGAGAACCTAAAACTCGGCGCACGCCGTCAATCTCCATGGCAACTGGAAGATATCTACCGCATCTTTCCGCGCCTGAAAGAACGTCGGCGCAATGGCGGCGGCCAATTATCGGGCGGCGAACAACAGATGCTGGCCATCGGTCGGGCATTGATGAACCACCCCCGGGTGCTGATGCTGGACGAGCCGGTCGAGGGTTTAGCGCCCGTGATCGTCGAAGAAATCGTGGCGCAGATCAAACTGATCAAGCAGGCCGGCGTCACGATTTTGCTGGTCGAACAAAACCTGGAAGTCTGCACACAACTGGCGGATCATCACTTCATCATTGAACAAGGCGCCATTGTCTACGAAGGCACCAACGCTGCCTTTCTCGCCGATGACGCCATCAAGGATCGTTATCTGGGCGTGGGCGTATAGACCGCCGCACGCCACAAGGAAATCATCATGAAAATGGCAACTTTGGAATCCGTCAGCGCCTTGCGCGTCAATGGCGATCGTCTGTGGGAATCGCTGATGGAACTGGCGCAGATCGGCGCCACCGACAAAGGAGGCGTTTGCCGGCTGGCATTGACCGATCTGGATCGCCAGGCGCGCGACCGCGTCTCGACCTGGGCGCGTGAACTGGGATGCACCGTGCGGGTGGACGCTATCGGCAATATCTTCATGCGGCGCGCTGGATTGCGCGACGATCTGCCGCCGGTCATGACAGGCAGTCACATCGATACGCAACCCACAGGTGGGAAATTCGACGGGAATTATGGCGTGCTCTCTGGCATTGAGGTGTTGCGTACGCTGCATGACCATGGCATCGAGACGGAGGCCCCCATCGAAGTGGTCGTATGGACCAACGAAGAGGGATCGCGGTTCGTTCCGGTCATGATGGGCTCGGGCGTCTATGCCGGCGCGTTCACGCTGGACCATGCCTTAAACGCCACGGACCGTGAAGGCATATCGGTGCGGCAGGCATTGAATGACATCGGCTACAGCGGCCCGGAACCCATAGGCGGGCGCGATGTCGCTGCCTATTTCGAGGCCCACATCGAGCAAGGCCCTATTCTCGAGGCCAAAAACATCACCATCGGCGCGGTCGCGGGCGCGTTGGGTCAACGGTGGTACGACGTCGTCATCACCGGCCAGGAGGCGCATGCAGGCCCGACACCAATGGAGCTACGCCGCGATGCATTGTTGGTGGCGGCCGATGTGATCCGCGCGGTGAACCGTATTGCGCTCGATCATGCCCCTCATGGTCGGGGCACCGTGGGATGCATCGACAACTTTCCCAATTCGCGCAACGTCATCCCTGGACGAGTCAGCCTGACGGTCGACCTGCGCGCGGCCGATGACGCGACGCTAGACAGCATGGCCGCCGCATTGGAGCAGACCGTAAAGGACTTGAGCGAACCCGGCAAGATAAACATCCAGTCGAAAGAAGTTGTCTACTTCCCCCCACAACCGTTCGAGCCACGCCTGATCCAGGCGATCCGCGATGGCGCAACCACACTGGGCCTGGACCACCTGGATGTAATCAGCGGCGCGGGGCATGATGCCGTATACATGGCGCGTGTGACGCCGACGGCCATGATCTTTGTGCCCTGCAAAGATGGCATCAGTCATAACGAAATCGAAGACGCACAACCCGATCACCTGGAAGCGGGCTGCAACGTGTTGCTCCACGCCATGCTGCGCTGCTGCGGCGCGGTGCGTCGCCCAGCCGCAATCCCGGCCGATTAACTGCGCAGCGCCAGAATTGCAATCCCCGCCACACCGAACCGAGACGCCGTAAATGAAAGTCCTGATCGCCCGCATGAACCACGAGACCAACACGTTCTCGCCGGTCCCCACGCCGCTATCGTCCTTCGGTAACGATGGCCCGACCTATGGCGCCGAGGCCTACGCAGAGAACAAGGGCAAGCGCACGGCGATGTCCGCGTTCATCGATCTGGCCGAGGCTCGTGGCGCGGAAATCGTCACGCCGGTATCGGCGACGGCCTACCCCAGTGGACGGGTAGACGCGCAGGCCTATCAACAGATCTGCAGCCGCATTGTTGCGGAGGCGCCAGGCTGCGACGCCATTCTGCTAGATCTGCATGGCGCAATGGCCGTCGAAACGACTGACGATGGCGAAGGCGATTTACTCGAACGCGTACGGGCCGCCGCGCCCGACGCACCCATCGCGGTCGCGCTGGATCTGCATGCGAACGTGACGCAAAAAATGATCGATCACGCCAACGTCATCATCAGCTTTAAAACCTATCCCCATATCGACATGTACGAAACCGGCGAGCATGCAGGCCGCCTGCTGTTCGATAGCATCGACGGCAAATGCCAGCCCGTGCTTGCCTGGCGCAGCCTGCCGCTGGTGTCGCACACCCTGCGCAGCAACACCGCCGAAGGCGCCATGCGCGACGCCGTGCGGGCCGCACGCGAGGCCGAAGCGGCCGGTACTCTGGGCGTGTCCATTCTGGCGGGCTTTGGTTTGGCCGACATTCCGAACCCTTGCGTCAGTGTGGTGGTAGTGGGTGACGGCGACATGGCCGCCGCGGACCATGTGGCGGCGGAGATCGCCCGCTCGATCTGGGACAACCGCGAAGGGTTCCTCTACAACAGCGAGCCACTGTCGCAATCGCTGGCACGCGCAAAAGCCCTGGCTGAAATCGCCGACAAGCCGGTATTACTGCTGGACCATGGCGACAATTGCATGAGCGGCGGCACCTGCGACACGATGGACGTCCTGATGGCGGCCCTGGATGCAGGTTTGACAGGCATTCAGGCGGGACTGTATTGCGATCCCGAGGCCGTGCAGATCTTGGCCGATGCGGGCGTCGGCGCCACGGTGGAATTACCGGTAGGTAACAAGCGCCCTATTGCAGAGATCGGCCGCGATACGCCGCCTGTCACATTACGCGGCACCGTGCGCGCCGTGAGCAATGGCGAGTACGTGATTACTGGGCCGACCTACACGGGACAGTTGGCCTGCATGGGCCGCAGTGCAGTGCTGGATATCGGCGCCGCGCAGCTTGTGTTGACCGAACGCACCCATGAACCGTGGGACCTGGGCGTGTTTCGCAGCATGGGCCTGGAGCCCACCCAAGCCAAGTTCATCCTCGTGAAATCGCGCATGTATTGCCGACCGGTATTCGTGCCGATTTCCTCGGCACTGATCGAATGCGACAGCCCGGGCGTGACGAGCTCGGACTGGGCACTGTTCGACTTCAAGAAACGCGTAAAGCCCATGTTCCCGCTGGAGCCCCTGGACAAGGACGCCTACGATCCCGTCACAGGAAAGCTCTCAGCGTGATGTGGCCTGCGTAATCGACCGACGCTGTCAGGCCGCAGCCGCGGCGTCGGCGGCCTCTTTCGCCTTTCTCAATCGCGTCTGCTCTTGCACGGCCAATACTTCCTCGGCGGGCAGCGATTCGAACACCGCGATCGATTCTACGTGACCCGTATGCGGGAACATGTTGATCACGCCCGCGCTCTTGAGGACGTAGCCCCCTTCATGCGCCATGATCGCGGCATCGCGAGCAAGCGTAGCCGGGTTGCACGACACATACACGATACGGCGTGGCCGCTCTTCTGGCGTGAGCAACGCCAGGGCCTGTGCCACGGCTTGCGCACCCTCGCGTGGCGGGTCGATAAGCATCCGATCGAAATAACCAAGCCCGCGCAGCCATTCGACATCCACCTCAAAGAGGTTCAGCGTTGCGAAGCTGGTACGTTCCGCGAGTCCGTGACGCGAGGCGGCATCGAGCGCACGATCGGTCAGGGCCTTGCTGCCCTCCACGCCCACTGCCTCGCGGCACTGCGTGGCCAAGGGCAAGGTGAAGTTGCCCAGGCCACAGAACAAATCCGCGACACGGTCGGTGGGCTGCACCTCTAACAGCATCAAAGCACGCGCGACCATGGCGCGATTGATGGCGTGATTGACCTGTGTGAAATCCGTTGGCCGATATGGCATGCGCAAGCCGAACTGCGGCATCGTATAGGCCAGTGCGTCTTCATCGGCACGCTCGAGCGCATGCACCGTGTCCGGGCCTTTCGGTTGCAGCCACCATTGCACCTGATGCTTTGCCGCAAAGGCACGCAAGATCGCGATGTCACCATCCGTTAGCGGCTCCAGATGGCGCAGCACCAGTGCCGTCACGCCCTCGCCCAACGCCACTTCGATCTGCGGCATACGATCGGGTTTGGACATGGAACCGATCATCGCGCGCAAGGGCAACAGCAGATCGCTGACATGCTTGGGCAACACGTGGCATTCACGGATATCGGCCACGTAGCTGCTCTTGCGCTCGTGAAACCCGACGAGCACCCCGCCCTTTTTAGGCACCACGCGCACCGACAGGCGCGCGCGATAACGGTAGCCCCAAGTCGGGCCATGCAGCGGCGGCAACATGCGCTGCGGCCGCAGTTTACCCACATGCCAGAATCCGTCTTCCAGCGCACGTTGTTTGATCGCGACTTGGGCGGTGGGCTCCAGGTGCTGCATGGCACAGCCACCGCACACTCCGAAATGTGGGCAGCGCGGCGCAACGCGCAACGCCGAGGGGCGCAGAATTTCCGCCACGCGGGCGATTTCATAAGACGGTTTACGCCGCACCGTATCGGCGGTGACGCGTTCATTGGGCAAGGCGCCTTCGACGAAAACCACCTTGCCGTCGCGGCGCGCGATTCCCCGGGCCTCGAGGTCCAGGGACTCGATATTCAGTACTTCGGCCATTTCTAGTGCAATCCAGGCTGATTTGGGCAACCGGGCATTGTAAAAGAGGAAGCCAAAGCCTGTCTGGCGCGTCCCCGTTAAACGCGCCCCGCGCTTAAACCCGGATTAAAACTCGCGCGACAGCGAGGCGACGGCGCCCAGGCGTCCCGACGGGTGACCATTCTTGGTGGGCAGCCAGTTGTCCTTCGATGCCCCCACCGCGGCCAGACCCACGACCCAGCCATTCAGATCCTTGGTCACGCCGAGCTTGTAGTCCACATAATGGCCGATGTCGTTGCCGTCCATGTCCACTTGCTTTTTCAGCTTTTGATAGCCGACGTGCGCGACCAGGCCCCAGCCATTGCCCAGATCGAACTCGGCCGTGCCGTCCAGATACCAGGTACCCTTGCTATCCGGGGTGCTGAAGAAATCGCTGGGCGTGTAGGAATACTTCAACGAATAGCCGCCGTGGCTCAAGCCGATATAAAGATCGGTGTTGTTGTACGCATGGCCCTTGGGCGACTTCGAGCCCGGATAGTAGTAGTAGAGGACGCCGACATCCAGGTCCAGGCCGCTGTCACCCAACGCGCCCGTCCAGCCACCATAAAAGTCCATTTCCAGGTTGCCGTCTGGGAACACGTAATCGGACACGTTGGAGTTCCAGTTACCCAGATAGAAGCCCGAGGTGTGGCTCAGATCAAAACCCAGTTGTGCGGCGGGCCGGAAGTTCGTCTGCGAGTAGCCCCGGAAGCGGTAGTCACTGACAATCGCGGCGTTACCGCTCAGCGAGAAACCCGCTCCCAGGTCCGTAGATTCTGCATGGGAAATCGAGGCAAAACTGGCCGATAACACAAAGGGCAAGGCAAGCAGCGTGCGTTTCATGGTGCGAATCCTGTGCGCATTTAAAAGGGATGACGGCGCGATGCCGTTTTTCTAATCGCCGGGATGCGCATCGAATGCTGCATCCTGATGTATGCCTCTTAAAGCAGTATCCGTGCCAACTTTTAAGCCATGCGCGTGGGGTGTCGGTCCTTGGGACAAGGTACCTCTCAAGCACCACAGCAGTGCAGCAGCGCACCGGCGGGCGCACGAAAACAATGCGCAGTTTGTGACCACGCCCTGCCTTGGGGCATCGGGCAAGCACGCCTGCGGCGCAAAGAAAAACCACGCGGGCTCGCGCCTCGCGTGGTTGATCGAATCCGACGGCGGCGGGGCCTTGCACCCTGCCGCGCATCGCGACGTTGGCCTTAGTTAGCCGGGGTGGCGGGAGCAGTCTGCTTCGCGCTTTCCGCTTGACCGCTACGCGCGGCCTCACGTTTTGCCTGACGCTCTTGCTTCTTGGCCTTGAGCTCCTGCATCTTTTCCTGGCGAGCCTTGACCCACTCGGTTACCTGCTTCTGCTGGTCGGCATTCAGGGTATCCCAAGCAGCCAACCACTTACCACGCACCGTTTCGGATTGCTTGTGGAATTCGGCCTTTTGAGAGTCTTGCTCGGCGACCAGGGCGCGCGGGTCGAGCTTGCCGCTCTTGATCTGGTTGTCCAGCAATTGGTGGCGTTGGCCACGGCTCTCGCGCATCGATTTGAACAGATCGCCTTGGGCTTGCTTAGCTTCATCGAAGGCCGCTTGCTGCTTGGCATCGAGCTTCAGCGACTCGACTTGCTGCTTGGACAAGGGACCCACGCCCGGAACCATGACCGCATCACGCATGGCGTGACCATGATGATGCTTGCCGTGATGCCCATGGCGATGTTGGCCAGCTTGCTTGCCATCATGGTGTTTGGCCTGTGCCGTGGTCGGCTGCGGATCGGGGGCCGCTATCGCCGTGCCGGATACACCGGCGGCGGCAACGATGAAACCCAGGGCAGCCAGAGAAGAACGGATCGCGATTCGGGACATATTGGTCTCCTTAATGAGGTGAACGCGAAGCCATTGTCGGCTCAGACCCGTTACGCGCCGATTTCGAATCCGCCGCGAATATTTCAGTCGATTGCGTGCCGATCAGGCGTCCCAGGCGGTCATGTATTCCCGCCAATGCGCGGCGTCACTCGCAGATAAGGTCTCGCGAACCAGATCCACCTCGGCCTGGTAGGAGACAGCGTCCAATTCGCCGCGCAGCAAGCGAAACCGGCAATACACCAACCAGGTGTTGACGACATCGGTCTCGCAATACGCGCGGATTTCGTCCGCGCGCCCTTGCTGCCATGCGGGCCAGACTTGGCTACCGTCCATCCCCAGTTTGCCCGGGAAACCGCAGAGCTTGGCCAATTCGTCCAAGGGTGCATTGGCCCGCCCGTTGTACTTGGCCAGCAAATCCATCAGATCGATATGTCGATTGTGATAGCGGCTGATGTAGTTGTTGTATTTGAAGTCGCGGTCTTCGTCACCGAGATCCCAATATCGGGGCGCCGCGACACCATGAATCAGGCTGCGATAGTGCAACACGGGCAGATCAAAACCCGATCCATTCCAGCTGACCAGACGCGGTGTGTAGTGATCGATGATCTTGAAAAACTGGTGAATCAGCGTGGCTTCCGAATCGCCAGGCTGCCCCAAGGTTTTCACCCGAAAGCCTTTTTCATCCCGAAACACGCAACCGATGACGGCAATGCGCTGAAGATGCAGCGGCAGAAAATCATGTCCGACGGCCTCGCGGCGCGCTTGAAACGCGCGTTCCGCGACCTCGACATCGGGCACGTCCGCGCCCCAGCCGTTGAGCTTGCGCAGCCCATCGACATCGGGGAGCGTTTCCAGGTCAAAGACCAGCGTCGGTGTCATCGCGCAGGCAGATACTGCAGCGGGTCTACAGGCGTACCTTGGCGGCGGATCTCGAAATGCAGCCGTGGCGAGGTGGTGTCGCTTTGGCCGATCTCGGCGATCTTGGTGCCGCGCTTGACCGCTTCACCGGTTTTTACGAGCAAGGTCTGGTTATGCGCGTAGGCCGTGATAAAGCCGTTATCGTGATTCACGATGATCAGGTTGCCCAGGCCACGCACGCCATTGCCGCTATACATGACTTTGCCATCGGCGGCGGCGACGACCGGAGCGCCCAGCGCCCCACCGATATCGATACCTTTGTTCGCCGTGGTGAACGTCTGAATAATCGGGCCGTTGGCCGGCCAACCCCAGCTAATGAGATTGGCGTCGGCAGCGCGCGGCTTGGACGGTGTCGCGGGCGCCGGAATGGTCGCCGTGGGCGTCGTGGCGGTGTTGCCGGTCGGTGCGGTCGTGCCGCCAGCAGGAGGCGTCGTATCGGTCGCGGAGCCCGTGGACGGCGTAGTGGGCGGCACGACAGGCGATGGCGTGGCCGCCGGGCCCGATGTCGACGCGCCGGAGGTCGCGCCGGCGACGGTGCCGGTGCTGGCGCCGGGTCCCAGCCGGAGCACTTGTCCCACGTTCAGCTGATTGGCGTCACTGATGTTGTTCCATTGGCGCAAGTTCTGAATGCTCACGCCATGGTTACGTGCGATCTGAAAAAGCGTATCCCCAGGCTTGACGACATACGTACCGCCAGGAGCGGCCGTACCGCTGGTCGGCGGCTGCTTGGACAAATCCACCACCGGCGCGCGGCTGTTGGGCGTCGACGAGCAACCGGTGATCAGTGCCAGACCCAGGACACCGGACACCAACAAAACGCGTCGGGACGACGACATCCGGGGTATAGCAAACGTGGTCAGTGGCAACTGCCCGTTGAGCATGTAATTCTCCTGTCGCTCAAGTTTGAATGCCGGCTCGCAAAGGCACGAACCGTACTGCTTCTAATTCGGTGCGCTTCCAACTGGAAGCGCCGGTGCGCTCGATCAATACCAGACGCTGATGCGTGTCGCCCTCGGGCGCGATCAAGCGTCCGCCGGGTGCTAACTGCGCCAGCAGTGCTTGCGGAATCGCCAGCCCAGCGGCAGCCACAACGATAGCATCGAACGGCGCCAAACTCGGCAAGCCTACCATGCCATCGCCATGGATGAGCCGTACTCGGGTCGCCAGACGTAAGGCGCGCAGGTTCGTGCGCGCCATTTCGAACAAACCGCGGATACGCTCGATGGCATGCACTTCGCGGATGAGTTGAGCTAACACGGCAGCCTGATAGCCGCAGCCCGCGCCGACTTCGAGCACGCGCGCAGGCGTGCGGTCTTCGCACACGGCGGCAATCATACGGGCCACGACCCAGGGCTGCGAGATCGTCTGCGAATGCCCAATAGGCAGGGCCGCATCTTCATAAGCGCGACTTGCCAGTGCCTCGTCCACAAACAAATGGCGCGGCACCGCCGCCATCGCGTCCAGTACTCGCTCGTCGCTGATGCCCTGCGTGCGCAGCCGCTGCACCATAGCCTGCCGCAGACGATCCGAACTCAAGCCTGGATTCGCGGCGGGGTTAGCCGGCATGCTGGTTGGCGCCGGCCGCGTGAGGACCGCGGGCGAAATGCGGGTATTGCTATTGGTGGGCGTAAAGCCTGCGACGGACGTCACGCCGCCCGAGGTTCGGCGGCGGTCCGGCGCAGGCACGGACCCAAAGGGATTTACGGGTTTGCGCATAATGGATCCGCCCATTCGCGCAATTCATCCAGCTGGCTGTGCTGCGTCAAATCGAGACGCAACGGCGTAAGCGAGACTTTGCGCTGCGAGATGGCATGAAAGTCCGTGCCCGGCGAAGCGTCCGCGGCCAGCCCCACCGGCCCGATCCAATACACCGTGTCGCCATAGGGCGTGGTGGAGCGTACAACCGGCTCGGAAGGATGACGCTTACCCAGGCGTGTCACTTGCCACCCATCGATCTGCTCATAGGGCAGACAAGGGATATTGACGTTCAGCAAGACCGGGGGAGCCAGGGGCTGCGCGATCTGGCGTTCGACGACCTGCCGGGCGATACGCGCGGCGGCATCGATATGTTCCCAGCCCTTTTCGACCAGGGAAAACGCAATCGCGGGGATTCCAAACAAGTAAGCTTCGGCAGCCGCGGCCACCGTGCCGGAATACAGCGTGTCGTCGCCCATATTGGCACCATTATTGATGCCAGACACGACCAAGTCGGGGCGGGATTCCATCAAGCCGGTGAGCGCCACGTGGACGCAGTCGGAGGGCGTGCCATTCACGCACACAAAGCCGTTCGCGGCGGTTCTCACCGTCAGCGGCCGGTTCAGAGTCAACGAGTTCGACGCCCCACTATGATTCGTTTCTGGGGCCACGACGGTGATGTCGCCCAGCCCTTGCAGGGCTTCTACCAGCGCTTCGAGGCCTGGAGCAGTGTAGCCATCGTCGTTCGACACCAGTATTCGCATTGGGCACCCAGAATTAACACAGCAAGGAAAACGCGGTCGATTGTACCGCCGATGATCCGAAATCCCGCGCCCCATGGATAACCCGGGACGCGTCCAGACGCCGCGCGCGGTAGAATCCGCAGCCACGACACTCTATGCAACGGATGCTCTCTCATGGTGCACACTGCCCCTTCCACCCTGCTCTGCGCCGCGTTGATTGGCCTGGCCTACCTGATCGGTTCGATTCCGTTCGCCGTGGTGGTAAGCAAAGTCATGGGACTGCAGGACCCCCGCAAGTACGGCTCGGGCAATCCGGGCGCGACCAATGTATTGCGCTCTGGCAACAAGGCAGCGGCGGCATTGACGTTAATCGGTGATGCGGCAAAGGGCTGGTTTGCGCTCTGGCTGGCGCAAACGCTCGCGCCGGGACTGTCGTGGACGGTGTACGCGCTGGTGGCCCTGGCCGTTTTCCTGGGGCACCTGTACCCGATCTTTTTAGGCTTTAAGGGGGGCAAGGGCGTCGCGACAGCGCTGGGTGTGCTGCTGGCGGTGCACCCGATGCTGGCATTGGCCACGGCGGCCACCTGGATCATCGTCGCGGTGTTCAGCCGCTATTCTTCGCTCGCGGCCCTGGTGGCGGCATTCTTTGCGCCGGTCTACTACGTGTTCGGCTCAGGCGTAGCCTGGTATGCGCAGGCGCCCGTAGGCGCTGCGTTGGTTCTGATTACCGTGTTGCTGTTCTATCGTCACCGCGCCAACATTGGCCGCTTGATGTCAGGCACGGAAAGCCGGATCGGGTCTAAAAAGAAATAAGCACCGTGGCGATCCGTCAGGATGGCACGCAGACGTCGGCCAGATCCCAGCGTGGGCGCACGGTAAACGCATGAACACCGGTTTTCAGATCCACCAGGCCCGCCTTGACGCGCTCGGCAGCGGCGAAGGCAATCATCGCACCATTGTCGGTGCATAAGGCCAATGGCGGGAAATACGCCTTGCCCCGCAACGGACGCAAGGCATCGGCCAACTGCGCACGCAACAGCTGATTGGCGCCCACGCCACCGGCCACGACCAGACGCTTGAGCCCCGTTCTGCGCAATGCCTTGATCGCCTTCGCGACCAGCACGTCAACGATCGCGGCTTGCGTCGCGGCAGCCAAATCGGCGCGGGTTTGATCGTCGAGCGACTGCCCTGCCCGTTCGGCTTCCTTGACCTTGGTCAGCACAGCGGTTTTCAGGCCGCTAAAGCTGAAATCCAGATCTCCGCTATGCAGCATGGGGCGCGGCAAGGTAAACCGCCGCACATCGCCTTGCTCGGCCATGCGAGACAACGCTGGGCCGCCGGGGTATCCCAGACCCAACAGCTTGGCCGATTTATCGAAGGCCTCGCCCGCCGCGTCGTCGAGCGTCTCGCCCAATAATTCGTAGCGGCCCACGCCATCGACGCGCATGAGCTGGGTATGCCCACCCGAAACCAGGAGCGCGACGAACGGGAACTCCGGCCGCGGCGTGTCCAGCAAGGGAGAGAGCAAATGCCCCTCCAGGTGATGAACCGGAATCGCTGGCAGTCCGCGCGACCACGCGAAAGCCTGGGCGACGCTCGCACCAACCAGCAGAGCGCCAGCCAAGCCCGGCCCTGCCGTATAGGCCACCGCGTCGATATCGTCGAGGGTCAGGCCGGCTTCTTCCAACACCTGGCGCGCCAATGGCACGGCGCGCCGTATGTGGTCCCGCGATGCGAGCTCGGGCACCACGCCCCCATACTCCTGGTGCATGGCGATTTGCGAATGCAGGGCGTGCGAAAGCAGTCCGCGCTCGGTGCATACGGCTGCAACCCCCGTTTCATCGCACGAGCTTTCAAAACCTAGAATGATCATGGTCGCGAGTTTACATCTGGTGCGAAAATGTCGGATTGTTGATCCTACAAAAACCTTAACCGGGAACCCCTGCCATGCTGGAGAAGCTATTCAACCTGCGCGAACACGGTACGAATGCGCGTACCGAGATCGTCGCTGGCCTGACGACGTTCTTGACGATGTCGTACATCATCTTCGTCAACCCCAATATTCTGTCCTCTACCGGGATGGATCGCGATGCGGTTTTCGTCGCGACGTGTCTGGCGGCGGCGCTGGGTTCGTTCATCATGGCCTTCGTGGCGAACTGGCCCATCGGCATGGCGCCCGGCATGGGGTTAAACGCGTTCTTCGCGTTCACCGTCGTTCAGACCATGGGGTATACATGGCAGCAGGCGCTGGGCGCGGTATTTATCTCCGGCGTGATCTTCCTTGTGCTGACGATGACCGGTATCCGCGCATGGCTGATCAAGGGGATTCCGCATTCATTACGTAGCGCGATCGCTGCCGGCATCGGCCTGTTCCTGGCCATCATCGCACTGTCCTCGGCCAAAATCGTGGTGCCGCATCCAGCGACGATGGTGACGCTGGGCGACCTGCGCGAGCCCGCGCCGCTCTTCGCCATCCTCGGGTTTTTCATTATCGCGGTGCTGGACGCTTTGCGCGTGCGTGGGGCGATTTTGATCGGCATCATCGCCGTTACCGTGCTGTCGATGCTGACGGGTCACAATTCCTTCCACGGCATTATTTCGCCCCCGCCGACCTTGGCGCCGACGTTCATGCAAATGGACATCGTGGGCGCGCTGCACACGGGTTTCGTGCATGTGATTCTGGTGTTTGTCCTGGTGGAGGTGTTCGATGCGACGGGGACCTTGATGGGTGTGGCCAAGCGCGCCGGACTTGTGCAGGAAAATCGCCCTAGCCGCCTGGGACGTGCGCTTTTCGCCGACAGCACGGCGATTGTGGCTGGCTCGATGTTGGGTACGAGCAGCACCACGGCGTATGTTGAAAGCGCCTCGGGCGTGCAGGCTGGCGGCCGTACCGGCATGACGGCCTTGGTGGTCGGTGTCCTCTTTCTTGCCGCTCTGTTTATTTCGCCCCTGGCGGGCTCGGTGCCGGCTTATGCGACTGCGCCTGCCCTGCTGTATGTCGCGGGCCTGATGATGCGCGAACTGATCGACATTAATTGGGACGACGTGTCCGAGGCGACGCCGGCCGCGCTGACCACGCTGGTCATGCCGTTTACGTACTCGATCGCCAATGGCCTGGCGTTCGGCTTTATCAGCTACGTGGTGCTCAAGACCTTCACGGGCAAGTTCCGCATGATTCACGCGGCGACCTGGCTGGTGGCCGCGCTCTTCGTCATCCGTTACGCGTTTTTCCCGGGTTAACGGCTCCTGGGCTGGGGCGCCCGCGACGCAATGTCGTGACGCCTCCCAGCCTCCGCCATGGAGGCTCGCCGTAGCTCTGAGCGCGCTTCGCCTCCATTGGCTTTCCTCGTCTTCCTCAGCGCATGGGTCATAACGCCCCTCTTCCGCGCCGCGTTTTTCTTCCCCCACCCCCTCCATGATCGCTCACCGCTTCGAAAGCGGGCGTGGTGGGTTGTACCTTTTCAAAAATTTCGGGTTAACCCTTAGAATTTCGGGAACTTTTCCTTTTTGCGTCCGGTCAACGGTAGGTCCGCAATCACGGCACCCAGACGTTGAAGCCGCGTCTCGCTTGGCCACGCAGGACAACCCTCGTACTTGCCCCTGCGTTTGCATGCGCATCATCACAGAAAAGGAGAAGAAAAAATGAACCGCGAAAAACTGCTGATGACCCTAAAGACTCTGGCCCAGTCTCTCGACGCGACGGCGCTGGTCGATACCATTCGGCACACTCACCCCACGGATCTGGTCGAAGCGCTGGACGTGCTCCCCAACGAGGAAATCGTCGAACTGCTGATGAAGCTGCCCGCGCAAGATCGCGCCGAGCTGTTTTCGCATTTCCCAGATCACCGCCAGGATGTCCTGCTGCGCGCGATGCCCCGGGATTCGATCGTGCAGCTCTTCGAGCAGATGCCATCGGATGATCGCGCCGACCTATTTAACCGCCTGAGCGAAGAAGCCAAGCAGAAACTCCTGCCGGCGCTGGCAAAGGTCGAACGCGACGACATTCTCAAGCTGGCGTCCTATCACGAAGGCACGGTGGGCTCGGTCACCAACTCGGACTATGTATACGTATCGCCAGACATGAGCGTGGCCGAAGCGCTCGCGCATGTGCGCGCCACTGCCCCGAATAAAGAGACGATTTACGTCATCTACGTGGTCGACAGCGAGCAACGCCTATGCGGTACCGTGTCGCTGCGCGAATTAGTGCTGGCCGACGAAAAAGCCCTGATCAGCGCAACGATGCGCGCCGAGCCGGTGTTCGCCCGTGCCGAATGGCCACGCGAGCAGGCCGCGGAGATGATCCGCGACTATGACCTGTTGGCATTGCCCGTCATCAACGGCGGCGAAAGGATGATCGGTATCGTCACTGTGGACGATGCGATGGATATTGAACGCGAACAGGATGCCACGCAGCTCGCGCGCTTTGGCGGCACGTCGTCGCTAGGCGGTCCAGACCTGGACATGATCGCGTCGCCCTTCAAGCAAATGTTCAAGGTGCGTGTGTTCTGGCTGGCGATCCTGACGATCTTTGGCATCATCACCAGTACCTTTGTGGCGGCGCAAGAGGAGATACTCTCGGAGGTCATCGTGCTTGCGGCTTTTATCGCCCCCATCATCGACATGGGCGGGAACACCGGAAGCCAGTCTGCCGCCCTGGTGATACGCGCCATGGCGCTGGGCGACTTGAAACTGCGCTGGCGCGACGTGTGGTTCGTCATCAAGCGTGAGCTGCCCGTGACGGTGATGCTGGGCGTGTCCATCGCGATTCTCGAGGCAGTGCTGGCGTACTTTTCCAAAGGTGTCGGGATGGATGTGTTGCTGGTGGTGGGCCTGTCCATGTTCACGTGTACGGCTGTCGGCGGCGTGATCGGGGCGCTCTTGCCCTTTATCGCGCGCCGTATCGGCACTGACCCCGCGACGCTGTCTTCGCCGCTGATCACATCCATCATGGATTTGCTCGGCATGTTCATCTATTTCGGGTTCGCGTACGCGCTGCTTGGGGATCTGCTCAAGCCCGCGATGGGTTAAGGCAAGCCGTCAGGGCGATGGCCGCGACGACGGCGCCGCATCCGTCCCGGCCCTCGCCTTATGGCGATGGACAAAGTGCATGAACCGCAGCGGGCACGACGCTTGCGCGCCCATCGCCATTGATTCCGACTATCAACCTGATCGACGACACGGTTGCTCGCGCCCCCTTTTGATTTCGCCTATACACTTGGGCTATGGCGATCTATTTGTAGATCGCTTCCTTTTTAGCGCAGTGTTTTCCGGAGACCGCTGTATGAGTGAACTGGCCCGCGTGCCGTTTTCCGTTCTGGATCTTGCCCCGATTGTTCAAGGGGGCGACGCCGCTGGTGCGTTTCGCAATACGGTGGATCTGGCCCAACATGTCGAGGGTTGGGGCTATAACCGGTTCTGGTTAGCGGAACACCACAACATCACTGGCATTGCCAGTAGCGCCACGGCGGTGCTGATAGGCCAAGTCGCCGCGCACACCAAAACGCTGCGCGTGGGTTCTGGCGGGGTGATGCTGCCTAACCATGCGCCGTTAATTATTGCCGAACAGTTCGGCACGCTGGAAAGTCTGTTCCCCGGTCGTATCGATCTCGGTCTGGGACGCGCACCGGGCAGCGACGGCGCCACCCAGCGCGCGCTGGGCCGTGGCCCGCGCAGCGGCTATGATTTCCCGGAATTATTGGCCGAGCTGCGCGCATTCCTTGCTCCCGCGCGCCCGGAGCAAGCCGTTCGGGCGATCCCCGGCGCGGGGCTGGATATTCCAATCTGGTTGCTGGGATCGAGCGATTTCAGCGCTCGCCTCGCGGCAGAGCTGGGCCTGCCCTTCTCTTTTGCAGGGCATTTCTCGCCGGAGGGCATGGAAGCCATGCGCCTGTACCGGCACCTGTTCAAGCCTTCGGCCACGTTGTCGCGGCCGTATGCCATGATAGGCGTACCGATTATCGCGGCCGATACTGACGAACGGGCTCGCATGCTGGCGACGACCCAGCAAATGAAATTTCTATCGTTGATACGCGGCAACCGCCTGCCCCTGCAGCCGCCCGTCGAAAGCATGGACGGTCTGTGGAACGAATGGGAGCGGCAGGCTGTGCACCAAAAACTGGCCGCGTCCATCGTCGGCGGTCCGGAGACCGTCAAACAGGGGCTGGAAACCTTAATTGCGCGTACTCAGGCTGACGAGGTCATGATCGTGTCCGATTTTTATCGGCATGAAGACCGTTTGCGCTCTTACGAAATACTGGCCTCACTGAAAACAGGTAGCGTCGCTTCCTGAAACCCTACTGTAAAGGATACCGATATGAGCAATATCGTCGAACTCACCCAAGCCACGTTCCAGGAATCGATCAAGGCCGACAACACCGTCATCATCGATTTTTGGGCACCCTGGTGCGGCCCCTGCAAGGGCTTCGCTCCCGTGTTCGAGCAAGTCGCAGCCGAGCATCCGGATGTGACGTTTGCCAAGGTCAACACCGACGTCGAGCAGGAGCTGGCCGGCGCGTTGGGCATTCGTTCCATTCCCACCATCATGGTGTTCCGCGAACAAGTGCTGCTCTTTTCCCAACCGGGCGCGCTGTCGGCTGGCCAGCTGTCCGAGCTGATGGAAAAGGTAAAAGGCCTGGATATGGAAAAGGTTCACCAGGAAATCGCCGCCGCGCAAGGCGCTGGCAATGGCGGCGCCGAGGCACAGTAAGCCCGGCGAGACCGTGACGCGCTGAGTGTTACGGCAGTCTGGAGTCGCATCGATCCCCGCTGCATGAGCACTAAGGTGCTTTGATGTAGCGGGGATTTTGTTTGCCTCGCCGAATCGGACGTAACGACCCTGTTTTACAGGAACGCTCTCCTCTCCCCCGGTACTTACCAGGCACTGGATGCGAGGAGCAAACATGCACCATAAGACTCACACCGCTTGCGCGCGACGTGGCGCGAGAACGGTCGACCGCAGAGGCGCGGGCCGTCGCGCGCCATTGACAATATCCGTCTTGATCAGCGCGCTTGCGCCTCTTTCGTTCCCGCCGAACGCAATGGGCGGGAATCCCGAAAAAGAGGAAGAAATCGAACAGCTATCCAAGCCTGCTGACTCTCCTGCGGCTCATACCTCGTCCGCACCGCTGCACTGGCGCTTGCGTGAAGTACGCGGAGGCCTGAATAGAGACTGGGGCCTCCTCGATCCTGAGCCAGAAGGCGAGACAACACCCTCTCCCCGGGGTAACTTGACGTCCGATCCACTTCCCGAGGCAAAGCGGCAACGCCATGCGGGACGAAGCTTGCCTTCATTGTCGGACGTAGCGGAAAGGCGGGACGATGCCCAGCCGCTGCCGCGTTACTTGAGTGTTCAGCAACCAGCCGCTGATGATCCCGCGCTCAACGCGATAGCGCACGACCACGGACTTTTCTCTACGCTGCAAAGCCTCATCGCTACGCCTTCCACATCTGGGTCCTCACCATCGGAACCCGATACAGCCGATGCGGCGCACGTGTCTCCGCAAACTCCCCCCGCGGCTCGGCCTCACCAGGTCTCTACACCGTCAAGCACCCATACCACTAAAACGCACGGGCAGCTGCCGAAGACATTTGACGCGCTGATTCGTGAGGCGGAGCGTAGCACACGCCACCTTGCCATGCCTTACTCCCCGGCCGCCTTGCCGAATACTACGAATGACGAACAGAGAATCGACGCACACGTGAAGTACGCGATGGCGCGAGAGCACCACATGTTTGCCAAGCTGGGCCAACTCTTAAGCCCCCCGCCGCAACCTCCGACCTTGACACAGGAGCAGTTGGCCTACCAAGCAAAGCGCCGAGCAGAACTGCAGGAGCGAATAGACCGGATACTCGCGTCTAATAACATACTCGACCCCGACGCCTCGCCGCCCGACGCCGAAGCGTCAATACGTGCGACGGTCGCTGCCCAACGCCCCACCATTGAAGTCACAACCTCTGCCTCCGGACCCGATGACGCTGGACCCGGGCCGGCGCTGACGGGCGCGGGCCCATTCGGACCCAACCGTGGCGCCGACGGCCCGGATGACGACGCTGACGATGCCGGTGTTGCCGATAACTCTCCACTCCCGGCACAAGCCCCGCCCTATGTCGAACCCAGCATGGTCAACGATCAGCAAACTCACGCCATGGACTCTGTCGATAACGGCGCGGGAGGCGCGGCCGGCGCCTTGAATGGCCGGATACTGGGAAGCCTGGGTGCGTTGGCAGCAGCGCATGGTAATCAAGAGCGATGGCTCGTTTATGGCGCGGCCTTGACCACGGCTTATGTGGTGGCAACCGAAACGTCCATGGGCGGTTATATCGCCCAAGGCGCCTCGGACGCCTGGTCCAGAGCCCGGGGCTTATGGGACAGTCCGTTGGCACCCTCCGTAAATTCACCGGCGACCGGGGGAATCAAGGACACGACGCCGCAGGATACGCCATCCGCCGCCGAATCGGACGGGGCACCGCAGAGCATCGAACCGTTGGAGTCGCAAGCGCAGGCCCAAGATAATGCGCCCGACCCTTCAATGTCACCCAGTACCCATATCAGGCTTGCGGAATCCAGGCATCTGTCCCAGTTCCTTGATCAGGGCAATGACACTTGTCCCGCTGGCCCATCGGACGCGCCATCGCCGAATGCTTCGCAGAATCCATCCCCGCCGTCCCCGCCATCCATGCCGCCGGGGCACGACGACATAAGTCCTTCGGAAGACGATGGCAGTCTGCCCGAGGACGGCTCCGAGGCTGGCTCAGAGCCGGATCCGGATGCTGGTGCAGGCACGACATCGGATCAGGCTGGCCAACCCAATCAGCAGGCGTACCCTCATGTCACAGAAAACCTGAAGCCGTCTGAAAACGAAGAGGACCCGGATACGTCCAAAGACCTTGCCGAGCAAAGCGAACCAGTCCCCCCAAGCGAAGAAACCGAACAAACCGCGCAATACGAGGCCGAGCCAACCCACGCGTCGTTGCTGGCCAATGAGCCGCCGGTCGCTTCGCGGCCCGTTGTCGTCTACCCGCAGGCCGGGACGTATGTTTCCAACGCCTGGGCCGCGAACACCATGTTCCAAATGACGTTGCTCGGCCGCTCTGAAGCCGCACGTGTGGGCAGCTTGGGCGGGCAATCGAACGGCGCGTGGGCGATGTATGCGGGCTCACGTGGGCGTCTTCGAGACGATTCCGGCAAGTTGGCGACCCAAGGCGACAAAAAGTCGGTGTTAATGGGGTTTGATCTGATGACGCGCAACACGCCGGGCGGCCAGTTCAAGGCGGGTTTATTCGGTGGGTACGGTCATTATTACGGTCTGACGCGCTCAAGCGATGTCGCATACACCAGTCGGGGACGTGTAGACGGTCACGGTGTGGGTGCATATGCAGCCTACGTCAATAATCCTGCGTCCCATCACGGACTGTATCTGGACAATTGGGTCCTGTGGAACCGGTTCGACAATCGGGTGCGCGGTGGCGACGCGATCTCGGATCGCTATCATTCGAAAGGATTCACCGCCTCGACCGAGCTAGGCTGGCGGATCAAGCTGGCAGAGCGCAACAACGTGAGCTTTATGCTGCAGCCCCGTGCGCAATTGATTTATCAAAACGTGCGCGCGCCGGGGACGCACGGCACAGACGGCACCCCCGTAGAGATCGACAATGACTCGCGCTGGCAAACCCTGATCGCCGTTCGTGCCGCCGCACGAGTCCATACTGGATATGCGATCGCCGTGACCCCTCACGTCGAGGCGAGCTTTTGGCACACCACCAAAGGCTACCGGGTGCGTATGGAAGACGCAACGACTCAGATGAACAGCGGCCGCAATATCGCTCAGTTAAAGCTCGGCGTCCAAGGTCAACTCACACGCAACTTGTCGGTGGACCTCGGGGCGTTCCATATGATCGGTCAGCGCGGGTTCAAGGAAACCGGCGGAAATATCGTTGCGACGTATCGATACTGACCGATGGCACACTGCAGTGTAAGCGCAAGAATGATGTCCGGATGGCAGGGGTAGATGCGCCGCTGAAGCTCCTGCCAAACACCCTAACTCACGTCCCAGGGTGAGCGGCCGCGCGTGATATCCGCCACCGTGCGCTCAAGGGATTTCAACGCCGCGCACGGTACACGTAACTGCAAACATGCTCCGTCCCCGTCGAATGTCTCGGCTTCGACGGACGCTCCAGCTTGCTGAATACGCGACTTGAGGAGGGGCAACTCGCTATACGCGCATCGGCATATTACCTGCCTCGTCTCGATAATGGGCATACGTGGGCCCAGACGCAGACACTGAGCGGCGCAGCCGCCATAGGCGCGGACCAAGCCGCCCGCGCCGAGCTTGACCCCACCAAACCAACGCACCACCAGGACCGCCACGCGATCCAGATCCTGGCCCTCAATGGCCTGTAGTATTGGCCTGCCCGCAGTCCCGCCGGGCTCGCCATCGTCATTGAAGCGATACAGCTGGCCGATACGATAAGCCCAGCAATTGTGAGTCGCCGTGGGATCACTATGCCGGGCGAAAAACGCCATGGCTTCCTCGATAGTCGCCACGGGGGCCGCATAGGCTGCAAAGCGGCTTTTCTTGATCTCTTCTTCGTAGGCGCACGGGGCGCTCAATGTGTCGCTCATGGCCGTGATTGTAGGCGAGCGCGGTAATTGGTGTCTGTGTATCGCCTCGCGCTGGCATCATCGGCTGCACTCACTTGGCCGCATTGTCGTGCCCTACGCGCGTTTTAACCGCCGTGGCAGTCGGGGACTTCTTGATCCAGATAAACGTCGAACGCGACATCGCGCGCCCATTGATCGATCATGGCCGGCACCACTTTGGCCCGACGCCATTGCTGCATGGCAGAGTCCAGCCATGCCTGGGTAGCCGAGTTTTCCGCTAAGAGCCACACGCGTTCGCTATGCGCGCCTTCGGGTGCCAAGGTGGAAGAAAATTTCTTCCATTCGGGGAATTCCATCAAAGGCTGCCAGGTTACGTCGTCGATCACGCCGACGTCGCAATCGCCTTCGCGCACCGCCACCAGTGCGTCCGAGGGCACGCGGTAGGTGCGTACCTCCGCTCCCCATTGTCGAGCCAGCGCCTGCGCCTGAAACGCCGCCGTGGACATGCAAACAGTCTTGCCTTGAACATCGCGCCAATGGCGCAGCGTGGTGTCGCTGCGGATCACTGCCTTGGGACGCGCGCGATAACCGGTAGCGACTGCCACCGTCCCCGGAACCGCTGCGGTTAACACCTGCTCATGAACCAAGGCATTTGCCGGCGGTGCGGCCAACCGATCGGCAAGCACGAGATCAACGCGTCCGCTGGCGAGCGCCGCGGCGCGGCCTGTCGGATCAACCTGCACCAACTTCACCGGCAGATTCAACTGCTGTCCAAGCCGCCGTGCCATGGCCTCGTCGAGGCGTTCGGGCGACCGAATCTTGGCTCCTGCACCGGGCTCGGGAGGCAAATACGGGATTCCCACAATGAGCTCACCACGCGCTTGCGCTTGCGCAAAAACGCCAGTCGGCGCGCCGCTGTCCTGCGCTGCGGGCGCAGCGTTGACCGACATGCCGGCAGACAGCGCAACACATAGCGCAATGCGTAGAACGGCGAGCCAGGACTGGGGGAACATAGCAATCATGAACGCAAGGTTAGCGGCAAGCAACGCACCACGCGCCGCTCGCCTGGGACTCACACGTATTGATAACGCAATAACCGATGCTTGAGATTCTCTAGAATCAGTTGATCGATCAGCGCAGCCAGGATAGCGATGACCAGAATATTCGCCATGACCCCGGTCATATCCGCGATCTCGCCCGAATAGGCGAGCGAGCGACCAAGGCCTTTGCCAAACCCGATCAACATCTCCGCCGAAATCAAAGCACGCCACGCGTTGCCAAAGGCCAGCTGCGCGCCGGTGATGAGTTCGGGCATGACGGCCGGCAGATAAACGCGTTTGATCAAGCCCCAACGCGTGGCGCCCATCACCCGCGCCGCCGACACATGCACCCGCTGCACCGATTCCGTCGCGTTCATGACGCTCAGCGCTGCCGGGAAAAACGCCGAGAGCGCAACGACCACGATGATGGGCGTACTACCAAAGCCCATCAGGATCAGAAACAACGGCACCCAGGCGATCGACGGAATCGACTGCAGAATCACGATCGCGCTGCGCAACACTTCTCGGAAGAAGGTCAACACCGCCGCGACCAGGCCAAATCCCACACCGGCCAGCAATGCAAGGCCATACCCTGCGCCCAGCCGGCTCAGCGTACCGAATAGCGCCTGGTGAAACGAGGTCTCGCCAATCTCGCTATACAAGCGTTCTAAAACTGCCGGCACGCCCGGCATAAGAAAGTCTGGCAATACCCAGGCTGCCGTCTGCCACAACAACAGGATGAACACCACGCCAAGCACACCGGCGAGGTGCTTGCGCATCCCTGTAACACGCGTTGAGTTACTCAAAGTTGACGCGCCTCTTGCCAGGACAAATCAATGATGCCGGAAACATCGTATGGCTTACCATCGCGCGTCTTGAGCGAGCCTTGCGCTTGCAAGATGTCGGCGATTTCCTGCATGCGCGCCGCGTCTTTGTCGGTCAGCTTGGCGGTGAAGACCTGCGTCTTGATGGCGTCGGTAATGACTTGCTCGCGCGGCATCTCGCCATGCTTTAAGGTCTTGAGCGTCGGTTCCGCGATGAAGTAGGAGGCGATGAGCTTGGAGGCCTTCTCGGGATCGTTCTTGAGCAGATCGATGGCCTCTTTTTGTGCGTCCAGGGCGGCCCAGACATCATTCTTGCGCTTTTCCAGCACTTCGCCGGAGGTGATCACCACCATGCAGGGGAACGGCCAGGACTGACCCACCTCGTAGATCTGTTTAACCGGCGAGACCAGCTGAGCGATGCGATCGTACGGCTCAAACAGGAAAGCGGCGTCCGCACGCTTGCCCACCAGCGACTGCACCGCCACGGCCGGGCTCACGCCCATGATGTTGACATCCGACGGCTGCAGGTTGCCTTCCTTGAGCACGACGCCCTTGAGCACCACATCGGCCGTGCTGCCCTCTTGCTGCGAGGCCAGCACCTTGCCTTTCAGATCGGCGATCGAGTTGATACCCGAGTCATCGCGCACGACGAGCGAGTGATAGCCCTGCTGCGCGCCGCCCACGACTTTCAGGTCCGCGCCCTTGGATGCCCAGGCCACCGCGTTGGTAAAGCCAAGCACGCCGATGTCGGCCTGACCGCCAACGATAGCCTTGATCAGGTCGGTGCCCGACTTGAATTCGATCAGCTCGGTGTCCAGGCCGGCATTCTTGTAGTAATCGCCTTCCTGCGCGACGATGGCCTGCGCGTCGTCCATCACGCGCAGATAACCGACGCGGAATTTCTCCGCGGCCATGGCCGGCGCCGCGGCGATAAGCGCCGCTGCGAGCGGCAAAGACAGCCATTGCTTCAGTTTCATGAAAGGCTCCTAGATTCGTTTTATATGAGTGATAGCGTTCGGTGTCGGGCGCGCGACGCTGCGGGTGAGAATGCTTTCGCAACCGCGACCGACGGTCTTCGGATTCAGGTGTAACGGCCCGATTTCAGGGCTGGCCCGTCACTTCAGTGGTGTCTTGGTCCGTGTGGGTTGCCACATTGATGCCCAACAAGCTCAGAATCTCGCGTTTTTCGGCCGCCAGATCTGACAGATCGTGAGACTTGCGCCTGTGCGTCAGGTTGAACTCGCGTAGCACCCGTGCCGGGCGAGCGCTAAAGACGACGATCCGGTCGGCGAGGAACAATGCCTCGTCCACATCGTGCGTCACCAGCAGCACGGTCGGCCGTTCCTGCTTGATTAGCTGCAGCAAGACATCTTGCAGGCTGAGCCGGGTCAGCGCGTCCAGCGCGCCGAAGGGTTCATCCATCAACATCGTCTGGGGCTGCGCAATGAAGGCACGCGCCAGCGCGGCGCGTTGGCGCATGCCACCCGATACCTGCTGCGGAAAATAGTTTTCGAATCCCGCGAGACCCACGCGCGCCAGCCAAGCTACGGCTTTCTCGCGCGCCTGCGCCTTGGGAACGTTCTGAAATTCCAGGGCCAGCGATACGTTATCGCGTAAGGTCAACCATGGGTACAGCGCATGTTCCTGGAAAACCAGCGTGCGGCTGGGATGAGGCCCCTTCACCGGCTGACCATCGGCGAGGACGCGACCCTGTGTCGGAAACTCCAGGCCAGCGGCCATGTGCAATAGTGTCGATTTCCCGCAACCCGAGGGGCCTACCAGCGCGACCAGCTCGCCTGTGTCGAATTCGCTCGAAAACCCGTCCACCACGTTCAGGGCACCGAAAGTCTTGTGGACGTTTTCAAAGGTCAGCTTCATGATAGAGCGCGCAATCAGGCATGGGATTCAGGACAGAATCCAATCTACCAACGCTCTTTATAATCACCAACTATTATTTAATAATTCCAACATAACTTTTAGAGATATAAAACGTGCGCTGGAAAATAAAACAGGCGACTGGGTTGCCCCGGTCGCCTGTCTGCGCGCCTGGCGGGCCACCCCGCAGGGTGACCGCGCTGTGTGGTCGTTGTGCGCTATCTACTATTAGCCCTCAATGCCGCGCGAAGCCAGATAGTCCTCATACCCACCGCGATAGTCAACCACCTCGCCGCCTGGCAGCACCTCGAGCACGCGCGTGGCCAGACCCGAAACGAATTCGCGGTCGTGCGACACGAAAATCAGCGTGCCCTGGTATTTTTCAAGCGCAAACTGCAGCGACTCGATCGATTCCATGTCCAAGTGGTTGGTCGGTTCGTCCAGCAGCAGTACGTTGTGCCGACCCAGCATCAAGCGACCGAAGGTCATGCGGTTTTTCTCGCCGCCCGACAGCACCTTCGGCGCCTTGGGCAGATCGTCCGCCGAGAACAGCAGGCGACCCAACACGGAACGAATCGATTGATCGTCGTCGCCCGGCTGACGATAGTTGCTCATCCAGTCGAACAGATTCACGTCGGTCTGCTGGAACTGATCGGAGACGTCCTGGGCCATGTAGCCCATATCGGCATTGTCCGACCATTTCAGGCTGCCGGAATCCGGCGCCAGGTCGCCCGCCAACATGCGCAACAGCGTCGTCTTACCCACACCGTTCGCCCCGATGATGGCGATCTTCTCGCCCGCATCGATCATGGCCGAGAAATCGCGAATGACCGGCGCATCGTAGGACTTGGACAACTTCTCCGCCGTCATGGCCAGACGGTGCATGACCTTGTTCTGCTCGAAGCGGATAAAAGGGTTCTGGCGCGAGGAAGGCTTGACCACGACTTGCTCGGCCTTGATGCGATCGATCTGCTTCAGACGCGACGTTGCCTGACGCGACTTGGATTTGTTCGCGGCAAAACGGCGCACAAAGTCCTGCAATTCGGCCACGCGTTCCTTGGCCTTGGCGTTATTGGCCACCAGACGCTCGCGGGCCTGCGTGGAGGCCAGCATGTAATCATCATAGTTGCCCGGATAAATACGGATCTCGCCGTAGTCCAGGTCAGCCATGTGGGTACACACCTCGTTCAAGAAGTGTCGATCGTGGCTGATGATGATCATCGTGCTCTGATAACCGTTGAGCACGGTCTCCAGCCAGCGGATGGTGTTGATGTCGAGGTTGTTCGTCGGTTCGTCCAGCAACAGCACATCGGGGTTCGAGAACAGGGCCTGCGCCAGCAGCACGCGCAGTTTCCAACCCGGCGCGATTTCGCGCATGGGCAGCTGGTGCTGATCCACGGCGAATTCCAGGCCCAGCAGCAGTTCGCCAGCACGGGCTTCAGCGGTATAACCGTCGTACTCGGCGAATTTCGCCTCGAGTTCGGCGGCGCGCATGTAGTCGTCTTCGGTGGCTTCGGGGTTCGCGTAGATCGCGTCGCGCTCGGTCATCGCGGCCCACATTTCGGTGTGGCCCATCATGACCACGTCCAGCACGCGGTAGTCCTCGAACGCAAATTGGTCCTGACGCAACTTACCCAGGCGCACGCCGGGCTCGAGCGATACATTCCCGGCGGAGGCTTCGAGGTCGCCGCCGATGATTTTCATGAAGGTCGATTTGCCCGAGCCGTTGGCCCCGATCAAACCATAGCGGTTGCCCTCTCCAAACTTGACGCTGACGTTTTCGAATAGAGGTTTGGGACCGAACTGGATAGTGAGATTGGCGGTAGATATCACGGCGATGTATAGGCAGGGATCGCCCGCGAGAAGCGCGGGGCTAAACCGGATAGTGTACCAAGACCGGGCGCGACTGGCAGAGACGGTGTGCGCGAGCCGCGTGGACGGGTGTTTTCCTGCTATATATGAACACCGTGATCGTCGGCCGCGTCTGCGCGGGAACGCCAATTTCGGACGCTCCTGCTTGTCGGGCGTAGCGCCGCATCATGATCTTGCCCTGTAGACCTAAAGGAAGCCCCGCATGCTGCAAACCCTGGAAGTCGGTTATGGATCGCAAACTGCCGTGGTCTGGCTGTCTCGTCCCGACGTGCGCAATGCCCTCGACGCGCGCTTGATCGATGAGTTGATGGAAACGTTCACAACATTAGCGGCCGATGACAACGTGCGCGCTATCGTGCTGGCCGGGCGTGGCAAGGTCTTTTGCGCAGGGGCCGACCTGACCGCCATGCGCGCCAGCGCCCAAGCCAGCGAAGCGCAAAACCAAACCGATGCGATGCGTCTGGCCACCCTGCTCCATACGATCTATACCTGCCCCAAACCCACCATCGCGCGCCTGCATGGCGCCTGCATGGCGGGTGGCCTGGGGTTGGCGACTGCGTGCGACGTGGCTATCGCGAGCCGCGACACCCGATTCGCGCTGACGGAAACGCGACTAGGCCTGATTCCCTCGATGATTTCGCCGTATGTATTGCGCGCGATCGGGCCGCGTGAGGCGAGCAGATGGTTCTTGACTGCCGAAGTCTTCGACGCTGCCCAAGCATTGCGCATGGGTCTGATCCACGATGTGTGCGAGGTGGAGGATCTCGACACGCATATCAACGGCATCCTGGAAAATGTGCTGCTGGGATCTCCCAATGCATTGCGTGAATCCAAGCGCTTGATTCACGAGGTCGCCGGGCAGCCGATAGATGCCGCGCTGCTCGCCGACACCGCGCGGCGGCTCGCTCAACTACGAGCCAGCGCGGATGGCAAGGAAGGTGTCGCGGCCTTCTTGGAAAAAAGAAAGCCTGCTTGGGTAGCGACCCCGACCGCCGAATAACAGCTGCGGATGCCCGGCCTTGCCCTCGCGCACCAAAATGGTCACGGCAAAGCCGCCAGACCCTCTCCCGCAAGACAGGCCCAGGCTCACTTCATTAATGCTCGTGCTCGTCAATCACGAGGTGCACCATGCCAGCCTCGGTCGCGATGCCAACCTTCTTGCCGATGGGTAGCGTCGCCTTGCTACGGATATGCCCATACGGCAATCCGGTTATGACCGGCACTTTCACCACGCTGCGCAACCATTTGATCACGGCGGGCATGTCGTAGCCGGCGTCATGCGGGGCGAGCCGGTATTCGGTGAAATGGCCGAACACGATGGCCTTCTGCTTTTGCAAAATCCCGGCCTGCCACAGCTGGGCCAGCATACGCTCCACACGGTAAGGATGTTCGGCCACGTCTTCCAGGAACAGAATCCCACCACGAATCTTGGGCATATAGGGCGTGCCCAGCAGCGACATCATCGTCGCCAGATTGCCGCCCCACAGCACACCGCGCGCATCCACCGGATCCGCATCCGAGGTTTCAAAGCTCAGGATCTCCAGTTCGCCGCGCATCAGTTCGCAGAACAATGCGGCGGTGAGGTCATCGACTTTTTTGCCGCCGAAGTCGGCGACCGCGGTGGGACCGGAATAGCTGACCGCGCCGGTTTGCGCCAACAGCGCCAGATTGAATGCCGTGAAGTCGCTCAGGCCGACAAAGCGCTTGCCGCTATCGGCCACCGCGCGCCAGTCAATCAGCGGCAAGAGGCGGCTTAAGCCATAGCCGCCGCGCGTCGCCATGACGATGGGGTATTTCTGCTTCAATGCGCGTTCGATGCCCGCGAGGCGTTGCTTTTCGGTCCCCGCGAATCGCTGGTTCACGGCGAGCGCGGCACGGTCGACCTTGGTCTTGAAGCCTTCCTGTTCCAACCGTTCGCATGCCAGCGCGACAGTGGCCGGGTCGCGTACCGCTGACGAAGGCGAGATCAAATAAATGCCCCCGGCCGCTGGCCGCGCATGGTGATGGTGATGCTCGTGGTCGCACCCCTCGGCGCAATCATGGCCCGCGTGACCGTGCGCGGCTTGGGTGGATTTTTTCATTTAATGGTTTCCTTTTGACGACGCTCACGGAAAAACCTGCGCAGCACATCGCCGCAAGGTTCCGCCAGAACGCCACCGGTGACTGTCGTGTGGTGATTTAACTGCGCCAGCGCGCCGACATTGAGCACGCTGCCACAGGCGCCTGTCTTGGGATCACTGGCGCCGTAGACCACACGGGCCAGACGCGCATGCAGCATCGCACCGATGCACATGACACAAGGCTCGAGCGTCACGTACAGCGTGATTCCAGGAAGACGATAATTTTCCAGATGTTTGGCGGCCGCGCGCAGTGCGACGATTTCTGCGTGGGCGGTGGGATCGCTGTCGATGATGGTGCGATTGCATCCGGCGCCCAACACCTGACCTTGCGCATCGACGACCACCGCGCCCACGGGGACTTCGCCCAGCCGCCACGCGGCTTCGGCCTGCTCTAGCGCCAGGGACATGAAATAGGTGTCGGGGGGCACGCTGGTCAACAGTTCGTCAACCACGATACACCCGCGATTTCAACGCCACGCGCGCGGCGAGACTGGTCACGGCCTCTTCCAGCCATTGATAGAGTTCGGCATCTTCTCCATAGCGTGCCTGATTCAAATTCGACACCCGGCCTTCTTCGATGAACCCCCACGCGCGGCTGCGTTTGTCACGATGCTTTGGGTCCCACACACCAAACGCATAGCCACCGGCACGCCGGATGAGGGAAAAACAAGGAATATCGGTATAGCCATCGCCCACGAAGATCATCTGATCGAACGGGACGCGCAGTTTGTCCTCGGGCACCTTGCGATTGACTTCGAAAGGCTTATTGCGAAACTCGCGCCCGATGATGCCTTTTTGAATATGGAAGAGATAACGGGTCTTGTCGGTGAAGCTCACGAGGCGCCGGGGAAACGCGATGCCGCCATCGTCGCCATACACGAACTCGGATGCCCAGATCTCGGTGAATTCGTGGGCGATTGGCGTGGAACGCACGACATCGCCAATGCCGCTGGAAATCAGATAGAACTCCAGGCGCACCTGAGGATGCTCGGCATTGACCGCGGCACGCAGGCGTTGGAACAACGTTGCCACCCCGTCGTGTAGCGGAAGGGTTGCGCCCCATTGCTGCAACCGTTGCTGCGTGATCAGGCCATGTTCGCCGCCACGAGAGAGCTGAATCATCTCGTGTAGATATGCGGGAACCGGGTCCCAGTCTTCGTGTGCCAGCAGGGGCTCGACCTTATCCTTCCAGAAGGCCGCCGTGTCCACCCCGATGCTGGTCAAAAAGCCGGAGGTGCTGTCAGGCGCCAGCGTATCGTCGAAATCGAATATGAGGGCGATGACGTCGGACATGGAATGACAAAAAGTCGGGAACAGGCGACATTTTGCCTGATCCCGACTGCGGCGTCTTTCGGTTAACGCTGGGGCTGGTCCCAGATGACCCAAATCCGGCCCCGGGTGAGCCCCCTGCGCCGAGCCGTTCACAGCCCGTGAACGGCTCGCGCTAGGCGCTTGCCGACTTTATCAACGCACTGGCACGGGGGCCGCGGGCGCCGGCATGGTTGACGACGGCGCAGGCGTCACGGGAGAGACCGGCGTGCCGGGCGTGACGGCGGGTGCCACCGGCGCCACCGGAGGCGTCATTGGTGCAGCGGGCGTCGCAGCGCCCGGCACCGTTCCCGGTGTGGTGGTCGCGCCCGGCGTCCCCGGCGGGACCTGGATGACGGTCTCGCGCAACACGCCGCCGCCTTCGACGCTACCACTAACTTGGGAAGGTTGCTGCATCTGAATCATGCAATCTTCGCGCTGCGCTTGAGGCAGCTTGTTGCAGCGATCCATGGCGTTATTGCCATAATTGCCCGCTTGGCCGTCATCCAGACGTTGGCGACGGGCTTCGTCCCGCGCGGCGCCAGCCTCTTGCAGGCATACGTCGCGACTTTGATGCGTTTGGCCGTTGTTGCAGCGCTGGACATCGCGCTCGTACTGTGCCTGGATATCGGCCGGCGTTTTGGTTTGGGCAGCGCTGACCGCAGAAACAGCTCCCAAGCCTGCGCAGGCGCTCAACGCGGCGAATGCCAGCGTGCAATACCGGTTTTGCATACGTCGTAGGTTCATATTCCGCTCCTTCAGCTATGCTGGGCGGTGGCATGCCCAGTCAGGGTTTTACCTTATGCGAAAGGCTGGACCCCAGGCGCGACCCAAATGTTACAAACCCATCTGGCGGTTAATGAACCCGGGGTGACGTAGCACCCCGATACGATTCCTCAGTTCCGATCGAATTCGCCCTGTTCCCGGCGACGACGATAGATGGCGGCGCGCATCAGCAGCATCGCGGTGACGGGCGAGGACGTGAAAAGCAGCAAGGTAATCAGAATCTCGTGGATCACAAACCGATGCTGGCTAGCGGAAAACACCAGTATCGAGGCCACCAGCACACAAGCCGCCCCGAGCGTATTACCCAAGGTCGGCGCATGAATGCGCGATTTAAAGTCCTCGAACCGCAGCAGCCCGAATGATCCGATCAGCGAAATTGCCGCGCCAAATACCAGCAGCAAGCTGGCGGGGACGGCGGCCCACAACGGGATTTCCGGCATCATGGCTCGATCACCTCCCCGCGCAGCAGGAATTTCGACATGGCCGTGGACCCGACAAAGCCGAACAAGGCAATCAACAACGCGACGTCAAAGTACACCGAGGTGCCCGAACGTATGCCGAAAGCCAGCATGGTCAACATGCCATTGACATAAAAGGCATCCAGCGCAAGCACACGATCCTGTGCCGTCGGCCCGCGTACCAGGCGCACCGTCGCGCAAGCCATTCCCAACACAAAGCACAGCAGCGCAAAGCTCGCCGCCCAATACAAAACCTGGTTCATTGGAAAACCTCCATCAGCGTGCGCTCGTACCGCGTCTTGACCAGCTCGATCCAGAATTCTTCATTTTCCAAATCCAGCACATGCAGCGTTAAAACGTTGTTCGAGACGTCCACCCACACCGTCCCGGGGGTGTAGGTCAAAATGCAGCCCAACAGGGCGCGGCCATGCGGGTCGTGTAAATCAAGCGGAATGTGCACATAACCCGGCGTATACGGACGCCGACGCGCCAGTATCAGCCGAGCGACCTCGAAATTCGAGCGAATGATGTCGACCACCACCCGGCGCGCCAGACCAAACAAGAGCCACAGCTTATGAGGCCGGCTGCGCAAGGGCCGGAGGCGGCTGGAGGCATAGCCCAGCCAGAGTGCCAACACCAGGCCCACCACGACTTGCCCGGCCGACATGGACTCGTTGAGCAATAGCCATAGGACGAACAATACGGTCGGCAGCAGAACCTTGTACCAACGTCGCATCAGTGGCCTCCTACTGCGCGCGCCGGCTGGGCCGACATGACGGCGTCGATATAGAGCGAAGGCTCGTCCAGCGAGCGTGCCGCGTCATCCAGATAGTCCGACACCGGGTTAGCCGCCGCGACCAGCGCCACGCACAGCAGGATCAACAACGCCACGGGCCCAGCTTCCAAAACGCGCAGGCGCGGCGTCGTGCGCTCGTCGCTGCCCCAGAAAATCCGGATACCGGTGCGACCCAATGCCACGATCCCGGCCAGTCCGGCAGCGAGCACAGCCGCCACCAGTATCCAGGCATCCGCCGGTTGCGGCGAGCTATTGGCCTCGGCCACCGCGGCCGATAACAAGGAGAATTTCGCGACAAAGCCAGACAATGGCGGCAGCCCGGTCACAAGCAAGGAACAAGACACAAACGCCAGCCCCAGGAACGCCATCGCCGCGGGAATCGCCACACCGACCACGTCGTCCGAGCGATTCGGGGTCTCGGGATCATCCAGATCGAACAAGTCCAGCGTCACCGCCAACACATTCGCCCCAAAAGTCTGAGTACGTTCGACCAGCTCCACCAGCATGAAGAACGCTCCGGTCGTCAGCACGGAGCTGATCAGATAAAAGAGCGCCGGCCCCGTCAACCGCACACCCGGCATGCCCAGCGCGGTCAGCAGCGTGCCCGCCGAGATGATGACGCAATAGCTGACCTGCTGATCCAAACGCTGCGTCGCCACCAACCCGATCGAGCCAAAAATCAATGTTGCCAACCCCGCAGCAAACATCCAGTCCAGACTAAAGGCCGCCGGTGCCCCGGTAGGCAGCAGCAAGGAGCCGATGCGCAACAGCGCATAGATGCCCACCTTGGTCATGACGGAAAACACCGCTGCTACCGGCGCACTCGCAGCGCTATACCCGCGCACCAGCCAGAAGTTCAACGGCCATGCGCCGGCCTTGACCAGGAAAGCCAGACCCAGCACTGCCGCTCCGGCCTCGAACAACAGCCGGCCACTGCCCGTCAGCGTGCCTGCCCGGACAGCCAGATCAGCAAGATTCAACGTCCCCGTCACACCGTAAATGAGCGCGATACTGATCAGCAACAGGAACGACGCCACGAGGTTAACGGCGATGTACTGCAGTCCCGCACTGACTCGCGCCACACCCGAACCGTGCAGTATCAGCCCGTAAGACGCGGCCAGCAGTACCTCGAAAAACACAAACAGGTTAAACAGATCACCCGTCAAAAACGCGCCGTTCAGACCCATCAACAGGAACTGAAACAGTGAGTGAAAATGCACCCCGAGTCGATCCCAGCGGGCTAACGAGTAAATCAACGAGGCAAGCCCCAGCACCGCCGTCAGCGTCAGCATAATGGCCGACAGACGGTCGACCGCCAGCACGATGCCAAATGGCGCGGCCCAGTCGCCCGCCAGATAGACCCCCACTCCGTTGGGCCATACCCCCCAGGCACCGTCGGCCAACGCGAGCAGCAAAATGGCTGCCGCGAGTTGCGCGATATTTGAAACTAAAGCAATGCCCGCGCGCGTCCATCGACGCTTATCCGCCAATAACAACATCGCCGCCCCCGCGATAAGCGGGATGGCGATGGGATACATGGGCGCATGTTGCAACCAATCGATCAAGATTCCGACTCCCTGCCATCAACGTGGTCGGTGCCAGTCAACCCGCGAGAAGCCAGCAATACGACAAGAAACAAAGCGGTGGTGGCAAAACCAATCACAATGGCGGTCAACACCAGTGCCTGTGGCACGGGGTCTGCCATCGCGGCCGGGTCAGGCGTCACCGAGGGATCAATGACAGGCGGGCGTCCCACGGTCAGACGGCCCATGCCAAAGATGAAAAGGTTCACGGCATAAGACATCAAGGTCAGGCCCATGATGACCTGGAACGTGCGTGGGCGCAGGATCAGCCACACGCCCGATCCGGCCAACACGCCGATGGCGATGGCGTAGATGACTTCCATTAAGCAGGACTCCCGGATTCGGCGGCTGCCTGTGCTTCGGCGGCCGCTTTACGTTGCGCGCGCAAGGATTGGTGAGCCAGCGCGAGCAAGATGAGCACCGTGCCGCCAACCACCAACATATAGACCCCGAGATCGAAGAACAGCACACTGGATAAGTGCACATGGCCCACGACGGGTAAATGAATGTCCCACGCGATCGCAGAGAGGAACGGACGCGCGAAAAACCAAGCCGACAAGGCCGTCAGCCCCGCACACAATAGCCCGAGCGCGATCCAGTGCTGCGGGTTGAGGCGGCTGCGCGACTCGACCCAATACACGCCACCGACCATGTACTGCAAGATCACGGCGGTCGCCATCACCAGCCCGCCGACAAAGCCGCCGCCCGGAGAGTTATGCCCCCGCAATAACAAGTAAATCGAAATCAGCCCGGCGATCGGCAACAGGAACCGCACCAACACCGCGGGCAAGGCCAAGGCGTTATCGGGCAACAGCGCGTGAACATCGGGCGAGGCGACGGCTTCGTCCTGGTCACGTTGCTGACGCGGCAAGGCAATGCTCTCGGCTGGCGGACGGAATCGACGCAGCAAGGCATACACCGTCAGCGCCACGATACCCACGACCGTGATCTCACCCATCGTGTCAAAGCCCCGGAAATCCACCAAAATGACGTTAACAACGTTGGTGCCGCCGCCTTCGGGCAGCGCTTTTTCCACGAAGAATGATGCGACCGTTTCACCGGGGGGTCTAGTCAGGATCGCATATGCCAACGCCGCCAGCGCGGTGCCCGAGACAGCGGCAATCGCCAGATCTCGCACCCGCCGCGAGCGCGCGCGCAGACTGCCATCCTTGTCGCCACCTTCGATACGGCGCGGCAACCAGCGCAGGCCGAGCAACAGCAACACGACCGTGACGACCTCCACGGCGAGCTGCGTCAGCGCCAGGTCCGGCGCCGAAAACCATACGAACGTCAGACACGTCACCAGGCCGGCGCCACCGGACAAGATCAAGGCCGCCAGACGGTGGAATTTCGCCTGATACGCAGCGCCAACCGCGCAGATCGCGCCGACAATCCACAGCAACACAAACGCCGGGTCAATCGGCGTCAATGCCGAAGGCGCATCATTCCATTCCCCGCCATGTAACGGCAGCCACGCTACGAACAGCGCGCCGAGCACGATCAGCACCATCTGCACCTGCATCCGCGGTGAGGACACGCGATCGAGGACCCAGCTGGCGACGACCGACGAATAATCGATCAGGAATTCAAACGTGCGCCGGCCGTCAAAATGGTAGATAAACGGAACACGCCCGGGATGCCTGCGCTGACGCGCGCGCAGCGCCAGATACAGCAGTATCCCCGCCACCATCGCCACCACGCTCATCACCAACGGCAGATTCACGCCGTGCCAGACTGACAGGCTGTACTCGGGCATATCCGCGCCCAAAATACTGAAAGCAGCTGTATGCAGGAACGGGCCCACAGTCAGCCCGGGGATGATACCCACCAACAGGCACAGCAGCACCAACAACCCGCTAGGCACCAGCATGAAGAGCGGCGGCTCATGCGGCGCACGCGGCAAGTCTTCGGCCGGAGGTCCAAAAAATACCTGCAAGATAAAGCGCAAGGAATACGCCACGCTAAAGGCGCTGGCCACCACCGCCATCGCGGGCAGGCCGTATTGAATCATCGGATCGCCGCTCACGAATGTGGTTTCGGCAAAGAACATTTCCTTGGACAAGAAGCCATTGAGCAGGGGCACGCCCGCCATCGCCGCGGCCGCCACCACCGCCAGCGTCGCGGTGATCGGCATCGCGCGGCGCAAACCGCTCAAACGCCCCAGATCCCGTGTGCCGGTCTCGTGATCGACAATGCCCGCAGCCATGAACAGCGAGGCCTTGAACGTCGCGTGGTTGACCATATGAAAGATGGCCGCCACGAGACCGAGCGAGCTATTCATCCCCAACAGCAGCGTGATCAGACCCAGGTGACTGATCGTCGAATACGCCAGCACGCCTTTCATGTCCTGCTGGAAGATCGCCGCATAAGCCCCCAGCACAAGCGAACACAGACCAAGGCCACCGACAATCCAGAACCATTCGTCCGTACCAGCCAGCACTGGCCAAAATCGCGCGAGCAAAAATACCCCGGCCTTGACCATCGTGGCCGAGTGCAAATACGCCGACACCGGCGTTGGCGCGGCCATCGCGTTGGGCAACCAGAATTGAAATGGGAACTGCGCGCTCTTGGTCAGCGCGCCCAATGCCACCAATATCAGGACCGCGGGATACCAAGGATTGGCGCGGACCACATCGCCCGCCGCGAGGACCTTGTCCATGTCGTAGCTGCCGACGATATGCCCGAGGATCAGCACCCCGGCCAGCAAACAGAGACCGCCCGCGCCGGTGATCGTCAGCGCCATCCTCGCCCCGCGTCGCGCATCCTGACGGTGATGCCAATAAGCAATCAACATAAAGGAAGCGAGGCTCGTCATTTCCCAGAAGAGCACGAGCTGGATCAGATTGCCCGACAGCACCACGCCCAGCATGGCGGCCATGAAGGCCTGGAAAAACGAGAAAAACCGCGGGACGGGGTCTTCCGGCGACATGTAATACCGGGCGTACAGCACCACCAACGCGCCCATGCCCGAAACGATCAACGCGAACAGCCAAGCATAGCCGTCCATGCGCAACGCGAACTGCAATCCCAAGGCCGGCGCCCACGCCATATCCATACGCACCACGCCGCCATCGGCGACCTGAGGGTACAGGCTGGCGACCAAGAGGAATGAGGCTAACGCCGTGGCACCGGCGAGCCAGGCTTCGGCGTTGCGTGCGTTAGCAGGCAACAGCGCGGCACACAGGCTGCCTGCGAAAGGTAGCGCGAGAATCAGAATCAGCGACATGGTGTTCCGGGAGATCCGGCAGCCCGGTTCGCAATCGCGCACCAGATTTGTAGCCGGAGAGACAGTACGAAGATACAGGATCGGACGGGCATGGCAAGACACCTTGAGACGTGTCGAGGCCGCCTTCGCCGCACGACCGCGCATCCACCCGGAAAAATATCAGATTCTAGTAATCTGCGCATGACGACATAAGCGAATTTTGCTGAATTTGAGCGCCAAAGTGGAGATTTCGGCGGAATTTCGGACCAGTTTAGAGGTAACCGAACGTCACGCCGTCCGTACCAACGGAACATCTCGTATCGCTACTCCCATGTCTTGCCATGCCTCGCGATGGCAGGTAAAGAGCAGCACTTGGTGGCGAGACGCAACGTCGTACAGGGCTCGCTTCATCAGATCGCGCCGTTCAGAGTCCGCGTGGACCAAGGTGTCGTCCAACACCAATAAGGTCGGACGCCCGGCTTGCTGCAGCAGATCGGCATACGCGAATCGGGCCAGTACGCCCAACTGTTCGCGCGTGCCAAAGCTCAATGCGTCCAATGGTTGAGCAGCGTCGGCGTGTGCTGCGCGTACCAGCGCGTCTGGCCGCAGGCTGTCGTCCAGCCGCCACTGCGCACCCGGGAACAAGAGACCTACGTAATGGCGCAAACGTTGCGACAACGGCTCCAATAAACGGCGTGTCGCATCGTCGCGGCGCTCTCTCAATAATTGCCAGAGCAAGTCCAACGCTTGCGCCCGCGCAGCGAACTCATCGCGCCGGCGCGTCAGGCGTTGCGCCTCGGCCTGTGCTTGCGCGAGCCGCTCCCCTACTCCGTGTGCTTGCGCCTGTTCGAGTTTTCCCTGCAGTTGCAGCAGTTCCCCATGGCGCCGCTGCTGCTCGTCGCGCAACAATCGGGCAGACTGCTCGAAGCGGCGGGCGTCCTGTTCGATCAAGTCCGGCTGCAAGGCCTGCAATGCTGCCTGCGCCGCCTCGCACCGATGCGCCAAGGTGTCGCGCGTCGCGAGCGCCTGGACCAGCCGCGCGCCGCGCTGGCCGCGCTGTTCGGCGCGTGCGGGCGCGTCGAAGTCCGCCTGGCGGGCCTCGTATTGCGACTGCAAAAGCTGCGCCTGTGCTTGCTGCGTATCGCGCGCTGTGCGCGCGGCCGTGACGGCGCGCGTGAGGTGTTCGGCTTCGGCCTGAGCGGCTTGCAGCTTACGCTGGGCTTCAGGCAAATCCAGATCCGCCTGATCCTCGGGCAAACTGACCAACCGTGCGCGCTGCTGAGCCAGTCGATCTTGGGTCTGCTCCAAGTCATCACGCAGGCTTTGCACACCATCCGGCGCCTGGACGCGCAATGCGCGGCGGGCCATGTCCAGATCGCGTAGCACTTGTTCGTAAGCCGCCGCGCGCACCTCCGCCTGCGCCAGCGATTCCACGCCCGCTTGTGCCAACAAGGCGTTGCGTTCGATCTCCGTGCCCTCGATCGCGGCCAGAATCCCCGGCAAATCACTACCGCCGGGCTCGATGCGCAGCGTCCCCACGCCTGGGATGGGTATGTCGGCGGGTTCGCTAATCAGCACCTCGCCCTCGCCCGTGCGTTCCTGCCCCGCCAGCTGCAATGCTTGACCCGGCGCCAGTCGATGAACGACCCGGGTTGCACCCGCGTTACGTTGGATATGCAGTTGCGCAAGACGCTGTTCGACGGCTCGCAGCGCACGCACGACTTTGTCGTCGATATGAACCTGCGTGGCCTGCGCCTGTAGCGCTTGTACCTGCTCCGTCAAGCGTTCGGCTTGCGCGATGGCCTCGCGGGCAGTGTTCGATTGCTTATCTAGAAAGGCGATCTGCGTCGCGCACTCTTGACGTTGCGCGACCTGCTGGGCAGCGACCACGCGCGCCTGGGCCCGAGCTAGTTGTTCAGCCGCGACTTCTTGCTCGCGCAACGCCCGTTCCAGACGCTCTGCGGTCGGAGCCAGAGCGGCCGCCGCCGCTTCGGCCTCGACGCACAGTGCCTTCAAGGCAGCCTCATCCCGTTGATCGCGCTCGACCTGCTCGCGCAACAAGGTCAACGTATCGTTGGCCTGGGCTAACTCGCGCTGCAATGTGGCCAACGCCTCGCGTTCCCGGCCGATTTCCGCCAATCGCGCGCGGGCCTCTGACGCCCGTCGCTCCAGCGCCAGCCAAGGCTGTTCTTGCTCGGCCTTGTCATAATCGCGCCGCAGCGCGGCCAGACGATCGACATCGGCATCGAGCGCCTGCTTGTCCGCCGTGAGCGTGAGCACCAATTGCTCGGCCCGCGCCAACGCGTCTTCCGCGTCCTTGTACGCGCCCTTGGGACGACCACTGCGCCCATCGCGCAGCGCGCCCCTCTCGGCCTCGACCCGCGCGAAAAGTGAATCGCCATCGACCGCGCTCAACTCGCCGGTCAACCGGGTGAGCGCTTCTCTGACATGCAGTTGTGCGTGAGCGACGGGATCCAGCAAGTTCTGCCCCTCGCCCTGCGAAATCCAGAGTAAACCGGGGATGCCGCCGTGCTCGGGCCGACTATTGCCTTTGGCGGAAAATTCAAATCCCAACAGCCCCGCCAACGCATTCTCGGCGGATTCTCCCTCGTGACGCTCGGCGCCACCATCGATCAGCAATTCGCAGCGCGCCCGGCTCAGGAACGTCTTGCGCAGCACATACTCACGCCCATCATGGGCGAATGCAATTTCCACGGAAGGACGCGCCCCGCTTGACCCCCACGGCGCCAGATCCGCAACCTTGGTGGTCTTATAACGTTCAAGAAAGGCGGCGCGGATGGCGGTGGCAAATGTGCTTTTGCCCGCCTCATTGGGACCCGCAATGACGTTCAGGCCTTCGGCCAGATCGTCCAGAACGACAGGCTCGCGAAACTTGCGGAATTCCTCGATAGCGATTCGGTGCAGCCTCATGCGGCCTCCGAATGCTCGCGCTGGAACTGCACCAGCAGTCTTAACGCATGCCGCGCGGTGTGCGCCTGCACGGGATCTTCCTGTAGGGCTTGCAGCTGAGCCGCCACCTCGGCGACATAGCCGCTCGCGCCCAACGCCGATAAATCCGCCTCGCCGGGCATCAACGACAGCTGTTCGCTGTCGAGCAGCACCGCACGACTGCGCGCGGCGGCGCGCTCGATGGCTTCTTGCAGCGCATCCCAGGCGTGCAGCGGCAAATGGCCGCTCAATTCCAAACGCAGGACGTCCTGAGCGCCGATCTCTTGCAATCGGTGCGCAAGCACTTCGGCATCCGAGTCCAAAGTCAACGCCTCGCTCCACAGCGACCACCGATAGCGCCCCACGGGCACAATCTGTACTTCGGGTGCGGCGCCGACACCGTGTATCCGCACATCCAGCACATTGCCGTTATCGTTGGACCGGAATCGATCTGGCTCCGGCGTGCCGGCGTACCAGATACGGGCATCGATTTGCAGCGTGCCATGCCAATCGCCCAAGGCCAGATACTGCAGCTGCGCGCGGCTGGCGCGATCGGCGGCGATGGGGTTGGCGGAGTCAATACTGTCTGGCAGACGACCTGTCACGCTGCCATGCGCCAAGCCAACGCGAACGCGACCCGGCGGCGTTTCCATGCCATCAAAGACCGCCGTGGTGTCGTCATAGGTATGACGCTGCGTAAGGGGCGCGGCCAACACCGCGAGATTCTGTTGTGGCAGGTCGATCACCCCCGGACACATCGGGATATGAACGTTATGCCCGATGCACCCAAGCTGGTGGGCACGCGACCACACGCTATCGATCAGCGCTGCGTCATGATTACCCGCGATCATGACCCATGGCCCCGCATACGCGGACATGGCATCGAACACACGCCGGATACTTCGATCCGACACGGCCTGCGTGTCGAACACATCGCCCGCGACCAGCACGGCATCCGCGCGTCGCTCGGCCGCCAGCGTCGCGATCCGGCCGACGACCTCGTAGCGCGCCTCGGCCAGCATGGCCGCATCGTCCCCATCAAACTGGCCGTATTGCCGCCCGATCTGCCAGTCGGCGGTATGGATGATATGTGTCACGAGATCCCTGAGTGTGCCTGCATCATGGCGGGATTGTGGCACAACATCAGGGATAACGAGGATACGTCTATTAACTCGATGCGGGCTGGCCGGAGGTACGCTGCCCTTCACCTAGCCGGGTGCCTGATGCGGGCGAACGCGTCTTGGCATATCGCGATATGGCCAGATCGTCGGCCCGTATCGCCGGAGCCTGCCCGGTAATCAGATCGGCCAGCAGCTTGGCTGATCCGCAAGACATGGTCCAGCCAAGCGTGCCATGCCCCGTATTGAGATAAAGGTTCGAATAACGCGTCGCGCCGATAATCGGTGTACCGTCCGGCGTCATCGGCCGCAGTCCGGTCCAAAATTCGGCGCTCGCCACATCACCCGAGCCGGGATACAGATCGTTGACCACGAATTCCAGCGTGCGGCGCCGCTCGGGATTCAGCCGCAAGTCAAACCCTGCCAGCTCGGCCATGCCGCCGACGCGGATACGATCATCGAATCGTGTGACGGCGACCTTGTAGGTTTCGTCCAATACGGTGGACACCGGGCCGGCCTGCTCGTTGGTCAACGGGATGGTCAACGAATAACCCTTGACCGGATACACGGGCAGATCCAGCCCCAGTGGCGCAAGGAAGTCGCGCGTATAGCTGCCAAAGGCCGCCACATACCGGTCAGCGGTCAACACCTCCTCGCCGACCCGCACGCCAGTGATCTGCCCGTGCGCAAAGTTGAGGCCAGAGACAACCTGCCCATAGCGGAACCGCACACCCTGAGAGGCGGCCAGTTGCGCAAGTCGTTCGGTAAACAGGCGGCAGTCGCCGGTTTCGTCATTAGGCAGGCGCAAGCCACCGGTCAGTTTATGCGCCACATTGGCCAGGGCCGGTTCGGCGCTGTGCAGGCTTGCGCTGTCGAGCAACTCGTAGGGAACGCCGCAGGACTCCAACACCTCGATATCGCGCTGGGCCGCTTCATATTGGTCGCGCGTGCGAAAAAGCTGCAGCGTCCCGCGCGTGCGCGCCTCGTACACGATGCCGGTGTCCTCGCGCAGGGCCTTCAGGCAATCGCGGCTGTATTCGGCCAGGCGCAACATGCGCGCCTTGTTAACGGCGTAGCGGCTGGCGGAGCAATTGGCCAGCATGGCAGCGAGCCAACGCCATTGATATAGCGTGCCATCGGGCCGGATCGCCAGGGGCGCGTGCTCTTTCTGAAACATCCACTTCAGTGCCTTGAACGGAATGCCCGGCGCAGCCCAGGGTGTAGAGTAGCCCGGTGACACTTGGCCCGCATTGCCGTAACTGGTTTCGCCGGCGCTGGTCGGCTGACGGTCAATCACGGTGACTGTCGCGCCCTGTTGGGCGAGGTAATACGCCGTCGTGGTGCCAATGACGCCACTACCCAAGACGATGACGTGCATGTTTTCCCCTATATAACAGGTGTCATATAAACAAACGCATAGTCTAGGCGTGCAGCGCTAGTGAAAAGCACTAAAATCCAGCGACCATTTTGGTGTTTTTGCTAAGGCAGGTAGGGAATTAAGCCCACCTAAAGTGAAATGCGCGAGCTCGATCGTATTGACCTGAAAATCCTGGATATTCTGCAGCGCGAGGGCCGTATTTCCATCACGGAGCTTGCCGAGCGCATCAGCCTGTCGGCCACGCCGTGTTCGGAACGCGTCAAGCGGTTAGAGCGCGAGGGTGTCATTACCGGCTATCATGCGCGCGTCAATCCCTCGGCGCTGGGCCTGAATCTGCTGGTGTTTCTCGAGATCAGGCTATCGGCCAAATCGGGCGATGTTTTCGACAAGGTCAAACAAGAGCTGCTTTATGTACCAGAGGTGATGGAATGCCATCTGGTGTCGGGCGAGTTCGATTATCTGGTCAAGGCGCGTCTGACAGAGATGAACGAATATCGCCGCCTGCTCGGCGATATTCTGAAGCGACTGCCTGCCTCGGCCGAGTCCCACAGCTATGTGGTCATGGAAGAGATCAAGGAAACCTTATCCCTGCCTGTGGCGGGTCACTAGAGGCCTCACCCCTGTATGCAACCCAAAAAGTATCCCTTTATGGCACGGTTGTCGCGGTATTTTTTCCTCGGCCTGATCACGGCCCTGCCGATTGTCCTGACGCTGTATGTGCTGTTTATTTTCCTGGCCTGGACGGAGCGCGCGGCCTTGGCGTTCTTGGGTCCGTTCATTGGCGGGTTTTATATTCCGGGCATGGGGCTGGCGCTGGGAGTGCTCGGTATTCTGTTGATCGGATACTTGGTCTCTAAAGAGCGCGTTCAACGTATCTTTTACTTCCTGGAGATGCCTTTCACGAATATTCCCGTCGTGAAAAGCATTTATTCCTCGCTCAAGAGCTTCGCCGATTACTTTACGCCCAATGCAAAATCGGACACGCAGCATGTGGTGGTGCTGCGTATTCCTGGCCAGCCGCTTGAACTCGTCGGCCTGATCACGCGACGCAATACCGAAGGGCTACCCGAGGGGTTTATGCAAGGCGAACGAGTGGCCGTGTACCTGCCCATGGGTTACATGATTGGTGGATACACCGTCTTTGTGCCGGCCGAATGGGTGCAGCCCATCGATATGTCGGTGGAAGAAGCCATGCGGGCTTCGCTCATCGCGTGGATGGCGCGCGCCCCGGGAGAACCTTATACCCCTCCCCCGGCCCCTGCTCCGTCACCGGAACCCACTGAGACTGCGGCTCCTGCTTCCTCTCCGGATACGACGGAGACTCCGACGCCTGCTCCGGCGCCAGTATCGATTTCCACCTCCGCGGCGGCGGCGCCTTCCGCTTCAGTATCGGCCGCCGCGCCTGTATCGACCTCGGCACCTGCAACCGGGGAACCGGCAGACGGCCACAAACCTTTATAAGTACCGGCGGATCGTATGAAGTTGATGGCTCGGAATTCCCTTTTCGGCATCCTGCTGCGCTCGCGCTGGTGGGCGAGTCTGTTGGTGGCTGCCGCGCTGGTGTTCATTGGCATCGCGGTAACGCCCCCCGCGTATGCGCTATTTCCCCTCTTCGGCGCGGTGCCTTTTTTGGTGATCGCCGCGATCGCGGCATGGAAACAGCGCAATCGCCCCTCCGCCGCGCGCGTTGAACGGACCACGCAAACGCTGGCCGCGCTGTCCTGGTCTGAATTCGCCACTCGTTTACAAACGGCGCTAAAAGCGGATGGCTGTCAGGTCCAACCCATCACAGGCGGCGCGGCGGACTTTGACCTCGCCCGGCCGGGCGCCGGGCGCGCCGTGCTATCCGCTCGTCGTTGGAAGGCGGCCCATACCGGGGTCGAACCTCTGCAACGCTTGCAATCCGCGCGCACCGCGGCAGGAGCCACCGAGGCGGTTTATGTCACGCTCGGTGAACTGTCGCCAGCGGCACGCGCGTACGCCGAAGCGAACAAAATCGCTGTCATGGACGCCGAATCCCTGGCCCAGTTGTTCAGACGTCAGCCGTTATAAGCAAGTTGCAGATGCCATCTGCCCGGGCGTAACCCGCACGGTATTACGCTACGGCCTTCTTCTCGGTTTCTAGCTCTGTCGCCATCGCGCCACCAGGCACGCAACGCTCTGGTGACGTCTCTTTGCGATTTTTAGTCAAAACGAAAACAAACAAACTTACGGCTATCCGTTCTTTTTTCGCTTTTGTTGTTTTAAACTACTAATATGATCCTGAACCCTCGTCAAAGCGCACTTGTGGAAATGGTCCGATCCCAGGGATCGGCCAGTATCGAGTCCTTGGCTCGCCACTTCGATGTCACGTTGCAGACCGTGCGACGCGACGTCAATTTGCTTGCCGACGCAGGATTGCTATCGCGTTTTCATGGCGGAGTACGGATCGAATCCTCGACAATCGAGAACATCGCCTACCGCAAGCGCCAAGGTCTGCATGCCGAAGCCAAGCAGCGCATTGCCCAAGCCGTCGCCGACGCGGTTCCTGATGGCTGCTCTCTCATTCTCAATATTGGTACGACCACTGAAGCCATCGCGCGTGCGTTGATGCGCCACCGAGGGCTGCGCGTGATTACCAATAATCTGCATGTCGCGGACATTTTGGCCGACAACCCTGATTGCGAGGTGATCCTGGCCGGTGGCGTCGTGCGTTCGCGCGATCGCGGCATTGTCGGGGAAGCGACGATCGACTTTATCCGCCAATTCAAAGTCGACATCGGACTGATCGGTATTTCCGGCATCGAGACCGACGGCACCCTGCGCGATTACGATTTCCGCGAGGTGCGCGTCGCGCGCTGCATCATCGAACAATCGCGCGAGGTCTGGCTGGCCGCCGACAGCAGCAAATTCGAGCGCCAGGCGATGGTGGAACTCGCGCATATCTCGCAGATCAACCGCTTTTTTACCGACGCCCAGCCGCCGGCGCCCCTGGCACAAGCCTTGCAAGATGCAGGCGTGCGATGTGTGGTGGCCGAGCCCGCGGTGACGCCGGATGCTGACGACACGAGGCTGGAACCGCAAGCTGCGCACCAATCCGCGGCGGAATTTAACCCTTTCTCGCGACCGTAATCGGGCTGGAACGACTCTGCACCGATACGTCGAGGGATTTTTACCCCACTTGCCATGACCTCAACTTCTACCGCCTCAGCGATCCCAACCCGCAGCGCGCTGCTCCACACGCTAAACGACAACACGACCTGGGATGTGATCGTGATCGGTGGCGGTGCCACCGGCTTGGGAACGGCGGTAGATGCGGCCGCTCGCGGCTATCGTACGCTGCTTGTGGAGGGCGAGGATTTCGCGAAAGGCACATCGAGTAAAGCCACCAAGCTCGTCCATGGTGGTGTGCGCTATCTGGCCCAAGGCAATATCAGTCTGGTGCGCGAGGCCCTGCACGAGCGTGGTGTGCTCAATCGCAACGCCCCCCATCTGGTATGGCCGCTGGGGTTTGTGGTGCCGGCTTATGGCATGTTCGATCAGCCCTTCTATGGCGTGGGTCTGAAGATGTATGACATGCTGGCCGGCAAGCTGAACTTGTCGCCCAGCCGCTGGCTGTCTAAACGTGAAACGCTGGCCGAGGCCAGCACCGTGGCACCGTCGGTCGGCGGACGCAATCTGCGTGGCGGGATCTTGTACTACGACGGCCAGTTCGACGATGCGCGGCTGGCGGTGGCCTTGATGCGCACTTTGTTCGACCTGGGTGGCACGGCGATCAACTACGCGCGCGTCACGGGCCTGCTGCGCGGCACCACCATGCACAATGGCAAAGACGCGATCGAAGGCGTGGTCATGCAGGACGTGCTGAGCGGCGCCGAAATCCCCGTGCGGGGTCGCTGCGTGGTCAATGCCACGGGGGTATGGGTCGACAGCGTACGACGCATGGAGGATGCGCAAGCACCCACCATGGTGGCGCCGAGTCAAGGCGTGCACCTGACCTTGCCACGCGAATTCCTGCCGGGCGACAAGGCCATCCTGATTCCAAAGACCGATGACGGACGCGTGCTGTTTGTCGTGCCATGGAATGGACATACCATCGTCGGCACCACCGACACACCGCGCGATGACCTCCCGATGGACCCACGCGCGGGCGACGCCGAAATCGACTTTATTCTGAAAACCGCTGGCCGTTATCTCAGCCGCAGACCGACGCGTGCCGATGTGACCAGCGTCTGGGCGGGGTTACGCCCGCTCGTGAAAGCAACGGGCGCCGCGTCCACGAAATCGCTGTCGCGCGAGCATACGATTCTGGTGTCGCAACATGGCCTGGTTACGGTAACCGGCGGCAAGTGGACCACTTATCGCAAGATGGCTCAGGACGTGATCGACACGGCCATCCAGAACCAGCTACTGCCACAGGCGCATTGCCGCACGGCGGATCTGGCATTGCATGGCGCACCCAAAGACGCTGCCAAAAGCGCGATCGCGCACGGCACGCCAGATAGTTACTACGGCACGGACCTGGAGACCTTGCGTGCCCTACCCGGCTTGGATCATGTGCTGGTCAAAGCCAGTTGCCTGACAGAAGCGCACGTGCGGTACGCTGCACGACATGAACTGGCCCACAGCGTCGAGGATGTGCTGGCACGGCGTAATCGGGCGCTGTTTCTCGATAGCGAGGCGGCGATACTTGCTGCCCCGGAGGTAGCGCGCATCCTTGGGGAGGAACTTAGCCTCGGTGCGGAGTGGCAACGAGCCACGCTCGCTGATTTCGAGAAGACGGCTGCGCATTACCGGCTCGCCTGAGTCCAGGGGCTTTAATTAGGACGAGGCGCGGCCTCGGCCTCGCGAGGAGCCGCGGCCGGGAGTTGGGCGAAAAATGCTTCGGGGTTCTCCAAGATCGTGGCGGCATAAGCGAAAAGCTGCTGATAGAACCCCTCGGGATCACCCATCGCTTCCAGTCGCCCCTCCATTGCGCTATGCAAGCCTCGAAGTTGTACTTTATCGTCCAGCGAAAGACCCTCGTATAAAGAGGCATCCGCGAGTGCTGCGACACCGTACTGCGTGCGGATCATTTGGTTTTGCATTCTGCCTACTAACTCGCGACTTATGTTTTCGACGGTCTTCACGTCACGCGCACGGAGTAATTCCGCTATCGTTATTTGATGTTGTACAAACGTTTGAGGGACCGAGCCGACAAAGGTGCTCCAGACTGTGGCCGGCGACTCGCTCGGTTTTTCTCGCAAGCCGTTCAAGTAGGCAACTGCGTTTTCCTTTACCCGCGTTTTTTGCGCTACCTCGACCCTTCGTCCATCGTTTTCATGTGCTTTGAAGGCTTCGCCGAGCTGCACCAATTTTTCCCCACCGACCTGACGCAACCGCTTAAGGCCCTTTTCGTCAGGCTGGTTGATATACTGCAACAGGTCGCTCAACGCCTCGAACTTCCCATTCTTAAAGCCAATTTTTTCACGAAAATTGGCCGCCGCCGTCCTTAGCGCGTCGATATCTTCATACGCCGAACGCACCGTCCTATCACCATCCGCGCCCCCGGCCTCTAAGCTGACAGTGCCGCGTACGATGGGTTTCGGGGCCTCGCTATGCAACGGAACCAAGAATTCTTCAGGGGCTTGAGCCGCCATCGCGGCGAACGCGATAAGTTGTTGGAAAGGCCCTTCGGGGTGGCTAATTTCGTCCAGCCGATTTACCAGCGCACTCTTCAAATCCCTGAGCGCCTGCACGTCACGCTGCGGCAGCCCCTTTGTATTAATCAGCTCCTTCAGCGCCTTCTCCCCTTCCCATATATCCTGGCATTGTTGGGTCATTGTTCTCATAAGTCGTTCACTCACTAGTTCGACGTCGCCGCGATTCTCTGCTTGAAGCAATTCACTAGTGAGATTCGACATATTCTTCACGACGTCAGTTTTAGCCCTGCCATATGCCTTCATAACAGCCGCGATATGCTCCTCGGCTTTCACGGCGTCATCGGTTTTTAGCAGTTTGTTCTGAAGAGACTTGAGCACGTCTTCCTTTATGTCGTTGCGTCCGAAAATACCCGCAAAACGCGCATAGTGCGGTCCTGCAGCTTCGCTCAATTCTCTTAACCCCTTGGGATCAGGGTTCGCCACGTGTTGTGCGATAGCTTCGAGCACCAGCGCCTTCTTGTTCCGAAAATCGACCTGGCCGCCAAATTGAGTTGCCGCTTCGTACAATTCGCCGATGTGCTCATACGACGACGCTCCCTTGAGAGTGCTGCTGATCACTGACAGCGGCTTCTGATGATGAAGGGGTTTGGCATGGAAGTCGGCACTGGCCATGATGTTACGCGCTCTGTACGCGGTCAACGGTTTGTCGTCGGGGGCCATCAATTGCTCCAACAGCTTGCGCATCCCATCGGTTTCCAGCACCCTTGCACCATAATGATTCCGCAGGGCATTGACAAACTCTTGCTTGACGGCCTTATGCTCAGCAAGCTGGTCGGAGCCCGTCAGCCACGAGACCACTTTCCCAAACAACGCTGACAAGGTCCCTTGTTTTTGGACCGTCGTATTGTTGTTTTTGATTTGAAGAACGTTCGTGTCGTTAGTCGCGACGTTGCGGAAAGCTTCCAAACTGATAGCCATTTCGATGACTCCCTATACTGTATTGTTAATATCAGAGAGACTTAATAAAGTCGGTGATCTTTTCCGCACCGCTAGACGCGGCATTATCGAAATGCTCCGCCGACAACCACGACACCAGCTTCTCGGTCCGATTAACGAATCGCGTCATCTCGCCGAGAAAGGCCTCGTCATCCAGATCATGCATTGAGATGCGATCGACATATCGAACGATGCGCTTGGTGATGTCCAGACCGATAGCGCCAATGCCCATCGACAGCGCGATGTAGTTCAGCGAAAGATATCCCGTCAGTACGGATACAGGCGCGTCAACAGGTACGGTCGCGATCTTTGATGAAATAATGAGGTGTTCGTTGTCTTCACTAATCGCGATGTCCACGACCAGATCGTCGAATCCTAGACAGCAATGGCCGTCCTCGTCGAAGGCGATATCCGCAATACCAATGCTCTTGCCAAAGTTGGTCAATATGTCATTAGGGTTCGCAAGTGTCAGCATGGTTAGTCCTTAGGATTAATGTCTCTCTCACGCAATGAGTGACTACAGAAAAGATTTTTGTTCCACTAAATTTCAGTGGTCTCTGTCGCAGCGGGGAGAGATGACAAATAGCCCGCCGGGTCCTGAGCGACCATCGCCGCAAAGGCGATGAATTGCTGAAACGGCCCTTCGGGGTCTTTCATCTGCTCAAGCCGTTCCTCTAGCCCGCCCTTCAGCTCTGCCAGGATCGCGCGGTCCGCGTTGGATACCGCCGGCAGTCGGTTATCGGGCAACGCTTGATAGACACGCGGATTCGAAAGCACTTTGATGCCGTTTTCTATCGTTGCTATCTGCGCAGCGGCGACGCTGAGGATTTCGGCGCTCTTGCCCTGCGCGAATCCCGTATTTTGCGGATCGGCCGCGATCAGTTCGTCACAAAGCATTTTGAAACGGGTCGGGATTTGCACCGTAGCGGCCACCAGGGCGTTCTCAACCGCCGCGCCCATCGGGTCTATGCGCAATTTGATGCAGTTCGTCCTGACGGTGTCATTTAGCGCCGCCTGCGAGAAGCGCGGGTCGCTAAGACCGTCGTCGAACGCCTGCACGAAACGGCCTAGCGATGGCTCGCTCTCGCGCAAGCGGCTTAATAAGTCCGCATCCGGCCGGTTTATATAGTTGGTCATATCGGCGACAAGCGGCGCCTTTTTGCCTGCAAAATCGATAAAACGGCTGAATTTTCCAGCCGCCACTTTCATCGAATCGAGGTCTGGATAAGAAGAAGAGATAACCAGCAGCTTGTTGTTTTCATTACCCGCGCGAGGCAACCGTATGGGGATGTTGCCGCCTGCCAGCGGATTTAGCCTGGATCGGAACCTCGAGGGGTCCTGGACAGCCATGGCCGCAAAAGCAATGAGCTGCTGATAGGGCCCATCGGGGTTCCTCATCTGTAACAGACGAGTCTCCAGATCCATTTTGAGCCCGCGCAACAGGGCAACATCCGATTGGGGAAGGCCCTCAAGTATTCCCGGCTTCGACAGCATTCGATACGCCTCGAACATACCGTCCTGTCGGTCCCGGGTGTGCGCGATTGTATTCTTCGCAACGCTGGCGAGTTCGGCGGGCTTCGCCGAGAGCAACTGATCGCAGTGCTGCTTGAGTTCACTAAGCACCTGCGACGATGCAAACTGCGCGGCATCGCGAATCGTAGTGGGTGAATCGTTCGGCGCGTACTTGGCGCAGTTGGCTTGTAGTCGCTCGCTAGACGCAGCCTTGGCGACATCCTCGCCACCACCGGCGGACCTGAACGCGTCGACGAAATTTACATATGCCGTACCGTCTGCGCCCGCGAGCGTTTTTAATGGTTCAGAGTCAGGCTTATTGACAAAGTCCGCCATAGCGTTGATAAGTCGCGAACTTTTTCCTGCGGCGTCGATGTAGCGATTGAAGTTCGCTGCCGCCTGTTTGAGGGCGCGAAGGTCCTTGTACGGCGCGCTCACTTCTATCGACTCACCGCCTTTCCCAAGAGCCGCTAGCGCCAGATTTTGTTGTTTATATCTACTCTTGCGTTCCGTATCGGCGAACTGCGTTACATCTCGAACGACGCGAGCAGCCAGCGGCTTACCGTCGGAGTTCGTACCGCCCAACATAGCTTGCACTTGCGGATGGTCCATCACCTGCTCGCCGTATTCGCGTTTCAGCGCGGCGGCAAAATGGTCCCTCACGGCACGATGTTCTTCGGCACCGATGCCGCGGAACCAGGATACGATCCTTCCTAGGAAGCCGGAGTATTGACTTTGGAGCCCGCTCTTGTCCTTGGTGAGTAAGATGTCTCCGGACGTCCCTCTGGCCGCGTCCCAAAAGGCCTGCACGGTAATTGTCATGGCATGTTCCTAGCTTGATTAAGCGTGTAGAGACAGCATGAAAGCGTTCATGCGTTCGTTTTCGCTGGATACCGCTGCTTCCGGGGGTTCCGTTGCGAGCCAGTGGGTCAGTTTTTCGACGCGGTTGACCATCATGGTCATTGCTTTGCTGAAGATGGTTTCATCGAGACCGCGCAGGGGAATGTGCTGCAGATAATGGACCGCGAGGGTGGAGGGATCTGCGCCGATCGCGCCGCTACCCATGACAAGGCCCAGGTAGTTCAACGCGTGATAACGCGTCAACAGGAGTTCCCCGGCTTTCGGCGGTAGGGTTGCGATCTGAGAAGAGGCGGTAAAGCGCCCTGCTTCCTCGTGAAGCCTGATTTCAACCACCATCTCATCAAAGCTGAGGTAGCAGTGGCCCTCGGCGTCAAGTGCGAGGTCGGTGAGACCGATGCCTTGACCGAATTTCCTTAGGACCGCACGCGGGTCCACATTAGTCAGCATGCCAACTCCTTTAAAGAAAATGCGCTATTCAACCTCCATTTTGTGACTTATAATTTCACTTAGTTCCTCTAAATCTCAATTATTTTGCAACGCGTGGAGGGTGCGCTCCTTCAGTCAGTGACGGCGTAAGATGCGGTTTATTTTTCGTTTGGCCGGCACTGAGCGTACTGAGGTGTAAGTAGCGACTCGCGGCAAGATGATTTGGATCACTTATGTGTTTAGCTGTATTCGCTGTTCGTCATGTACCCGGTGTGCCGGTACTGATCGCCGCCAACCGGGACGAGTTTCATGCGCGGCCCGCGCAGGCGGCCGGGGCTTGGCCAGGGCAGCCACGTCTTTACGCTGGACGCGATTTACGCGGCGGCGGCACGTGGATGGGCGTCAACGAATTCGGGCGCTATGCGATTCTCACCAACGTCCGGGACCCGCGTCGCTTGCTGGTCGACGCCCCGTCCCGGGGCGCACTGGTCGAAACGTTTTTGCGCGGCGATCTGGATCCCATGGCGTATCTGGCCGACGTACACGCACGCGGCGCGCGCTACAACGGCTTTAACCTGATTGTGGGCGACCCGGAGCAGGCGGCTTACTACAGTAATCACGAAGGCATTCCACGCCAGCTGCCGCCGGGCGTTTACGCGGTATCGAATCATTTACTGGACACCCCTTGGCCCAAACTGCGTCGAACCCGCTCGGCATTCGTGCGCCTGCTTGGGGGCACCGTTCAGCCGGATCTGACGGGCCTGTATGCCATGCTGGCCGACCGTACGCCTGCTATAGACTCGGAACTGCCATGTACCGGCATCCCGCTCGCGCGCGAACGCTTGCTGAGCAGTCCGTTCATCGTCAGCCCGGACTATGGCACCAGAGCATCTACCGTACTGGCGCTACATGCGGACGGACGCGGCGAGTTGCATGAGCGGCAATTCAACGCTGCCGGGGAGGCAGTCGGCGATAGTGATTTGACGTTTGCGTGGCGGGCGTGACGGCACACCTTAGTCGGCGACTACCTTACCGCGCAGCCGTTTCGTGTCGCCCCGTTGAACTTTACCTTCGACCCGGCGCCGCTGCGACGCGCGCGTGGGGCGTGTTGGCCGTCTGGGTTTGACGGGTTTAGAGACGGAACGGATCAGTTCGGCCAGACGTTCCAGCGCCTCGGCGCGGTTTTTATCCTGGCTGCGGTAGGTCTGCGCCTTGATGACGATGATGCCGTCCTTGGACACGCGGCGATCGGACGCCTCGCATAGCGCAGTCTTGATGGCCTCCGGCAAGCTGGAGGCGTGCACGTCGAAGCGCAGATGCACGGCGCTGGACACTTTGTTGACGTTCTGGCCGCCCGCGCCTTGCGCCCGTATCATGCTGAATTCGACCTCCTGCTCGTCCAGGTAGAGGTCATTTTGGATATGGTACATAGCTGCCGCGCCGTGACGGCGCCTTGTTGGTCACTGCATGGAGCAGGATACCTTATGCGGGCTGCGACACTGTGAAAACACCCCGCGCGCACCGATTCGGGGCTACATCCCGGTAAAATAGTCGATTCCCGTCAGGAACACCCCTGCCGGGGCACGCCGAATGGCGCAACGCCCCATGGCGCAACGCATTTTCCATGACTTATTCCGCCAAAGAAATCTTCAAGACCCTGCAAGGCGAAGGCGCGCACGCTGGGCGCGCAGCTGTGTTCTGCCGTTTTGCCGGGTGCAACCTCTGGTCTGGTCGCGAGGCCGATCGCGCGAGTGCCGCCTGCACATTTTGCGACACCGATTTTGTCGGGGTCGACGGTATGGGCGGGGGCAAGTTCGCCACCGCCGACTTGCTGGCGGACACCATCGCCCAAACGTGGGGGGCCGACACGGCTAACCGTTACGTCGTCTTTACCGGCGGCGAGCCGTTGCTGCAGCTCGATGAAGCCTTGATCGAGGCCGTGCACGCGCATGGTTTTACCATTGCGATCGAGACCAATGGCACACTCAAGCCGCCCCCGGGTATCGATTGGATATGCGTCAGCCCCAAAGGAACCGCGCCTGTAGTGATCGAGCGCGGCAGCGAGCTTAAGCTCGTCTATCCCCAGACCAACGCGCTGCCCGAACGATTCGCGCATCTCGATTTCGAACACTTTTTCCTGCAGCCCATGGATGGACCAGCGCGCGCCGCCCATACCGAGCAAGCCGTGCAGTACTGCCTGCAGCATCCGCAATGGCGCTTGAGCCTGCAGACTCATAAATACATAGGCATTCCGTAATGATGACGTCCCACCCCTTGCGAGGCACGCGATGATTTCCGTGACGCGCAAGCTGGAATTCGATGCCGGGCATCGCATCCCCGATCACCGCAGTCAGTGCCGCAATTTGCATGGGCACCGTTATGTCCTGGAAATCACATTAACGGGCGACGTCGTCGATGCGCCCGGTGAATCGGATAACGGCATGGTGATGGATTTCTCCGAAATCAAATCCATCGCCAAACAGCATATCGTCGATGTTTGGGATCATGCCTTTCTGGTGTATCGCGGCGATGAGACCGTGCGCGGTTTCCTGGAGACCTTGCCAGGACACAAGACCGTGGTGCTGGACTGCATCCCCACAGCCGAGAACCTGGCCCAGGTGATCTACCGCAGCCTGGCGCCCCACTATCACGGGCATTACGGTGCCTCGCTGCGCCTGAGCCGGGTGCGCCTGTACGAAACGCCGAACTGCTGGGCGGATTTCGAGGGCTGAGGTCGCGCGTCGGCTGGCAGAAGGTTGCTACCGTGGCTCAATGGAGCGTTTCGCCCGAAGGCGGCGTTTGATTCAAGCCTAGCGCGGCTTCCCAGCTGCGCAAGGGCACGCAAGTCTGCAGCCGCTCGATCGCGCGTTGCACCAGCGCCGGGTGCAGTTCGTGGCCGACCTTGCTGGCCACATCGATGGTGCAATCGCCATGCAGGGAATCTAACCAAGCCTGTGCAGTTTGCGCGTAGCTCACGTTCATTACCGCATCATCGGCGCCATGCAACAGATGAATCGTCGTGTAGTGCGGTGCGACCTTGGGCAGACGTGCATAACGGCCCGAAAAGGCCAGTACGCGCCCGGCCAGGCCATCGTGCGCCTGCACGGCTTCCAACGCCATGATGGCGCCTTGCGAAAAGCCCGCCAACGCGGTGTCGGACTGCAGCAACCCGAAGCGAGCTTGTGCCGCGCGCACGTATTCCACCAATGCAGGCATTGCCTGAGCGACACGCGCGGGGCGATTGTCCTCGTCGATGCCGCGCGCCGAAAACCACTGACGTCCCGAAGGCGCACTGTCATACGGCTCAAAGCCGGCTGGCACCAGAATGGCCGCTGCGGGAAACGCGGCTCGCAAGGCCTCTGCCAGGGGCACCAGATGCTGAGGTGTCCCGCCCACGCCATGCAACAGGACAAACAACAGCTTGATGTCGGTGTCCGCCTCGGGCAGAAACTCCAGGCCTTCGGGCTCGCTCATAAATATGCTCCAGCAATAGGTGATCTGTGACAGCCCCGTTAATGCCGGGGCTCAGAGCAAGCCTACTGCATTAATGACGAACGCGCTTTTTTCGAAGGGTTCTGCTCCTGCGGCAATTCCAAAATACTGTATATTTACACAGTCTTTTGGAATTACCATGTTAGCGCCCGAGCACATCCACCCTTCCCTCTGGCGCGCCACGCAACTGGCGCGCAGCGCCACCCGTGGCGTGGCTACCGGCTATGCGGCCCTGTCGGCCCAATTGCCCGGTGGCGGGTGGCCTGCGGGCGCGTTGATCGAATTGCTCCTGCCGCATGCGGGAATAGGCGAAATCCGTCTGCTGCAGCCTGCTTTGGCGCAATTAGACCGGGATCATCCTATCGCCCTGGTGCAGCCGCCGCATATGCCGCATGTGGCCTGCTGGCAGGGATGGCGCTTGAATCCTTCCCAGCTGTTGTGGGTGGCGCCCGAGCGGCCGATGGATGCGCTCTGGGCGGCCGAGCAGATCCTTAAACATGGCAGTTGCGGCGCGCTGCTGTGCTGGTTGCCACGCGTGCGGGTGGAGTCGCTGCGCCGCCTGCATCTGGCCGCGCAGGCGGCCGAGACCTTGTGCTTTGTCATGCGGCCGGCCACGGCGGCACAACAAGCCTCGCCCGCGCCTTTGCGCCTGGCGCTATCGCCCGCGCCGGGCGGTTTATCCGTGCAGATTCTGAAACGGCGTGGCCCCGCCGTGGCGCAACCGCTGCTTTTGGTTTTCGAGTCCTCTGATCATGCCTCTGTGGATCGCCACCCATCTACACAGCCTGCCCTTAGACGCGACGCGCCCTCACTGGTCTCTTGATATGGCTTTCGCGGTCTTGGATCAGATGCGGGTGCTCGCACTGACGCCGGCGGCCGCGCAGGCCGGGATCCAAGCGGGCATGCGTCGCGCGGGTGCGGCGGCGATTGCGCCAGACGTACCGTTGCTGGCGCGTGATCCGGTCGCGGAGGAGCAACTGCTGCAGGAAGCCGCGCTCGCCTTGCTGCAATACACCCCCGAGATCGCCGTGGCCGAACCCGATACCTTGCTGCTAAAGGTGGATGCCAGTTTGACGTATTTCGGCGGACCGCGCCGGTTGCAACGGCGCGTTGCCGAGACGTTGCGCGGCATGAATCTGCATGCCCGACTCGGCATGGCGCCCACGGCTCAAGGCGCCTGGTTATTGGCACGGCAGCCGCGTGCCCGGGGGCCGCGTCGCGCGCTGCGCATCGCGACGCTCACGCGTCAGCTCGATGCCTTGCCTTGCGCGCTCTTGCCATCCGCCGCAGCGCGGCTGGAATGGCTGCACAGTATCGGATGCCGCACGTTAGGAGCGCTGCGCCGTTTGCCGCGCGCGGGGTTGCAGCGGCGTTGCGGGCCCGAGCTGATGCAGGCCATGGATACCGCCTACGGCGCCGTACCCGAATGCCATCTCTGGATCACGCCCCCCGCGCGTTTTCAGCAACGACTGGAGCTGCCCGACTACATCGAACATGCCGAGGCGATATTGTCCTGGGCACAAAGACTGATCGAGCCGCTCTGCGGCTGGCTCACGGCGCGACGCCTGGCGGTACAGCACATCACGCTGTCGATCGAACATGAACGCGGCCGCCACGCCCGGCCGCCCACCGCCTTGCTTATCCGGCTCGCTCAACCGGCATGGCAGGCGCATCACTTGTTGAACCTGCTGCGCGAACGATTGGGCCGGCTGCCTCTCGAGGCCCCCGCGATCGCGCTATGCCTGCAGGTCGACGAAACCGTGGAACAGCCCGAGGCCAGCACCAGCCTGTTTCCGGAACCCGGCGGTTCGCTGGCCGATCATGCGCGCCTGCTGGATTTGTTGAGCGCGCGCCTGGGGCGCGAGCGCGTACTGCAGCCACGCCCGGTCGCCGACCATCGGCCGGAGGTAGCGAATCGATGGGGGCCTGCGCAAGAAGCGGATGCCCCGGCTACGGCCTCGCGCCAGAAACGGGTATCCGCGAAGTCGGCGCGAGGAACCCCCGTACCGCCCGGCCGCTCGATAATCGGCGCGGGCGGCGTGTCCCGGGCTAGCAACCATCCTCTTGGCCACATCGATACCTGGGCCGCTCTGCCCACCGCGTCCCAACCCCGCTTTGATCTGATGGATCGACCGTTCTGGCTGTTAGAGCCCGCACTCGCGCTCCAGGTGCGTCATCATCGCCCCGTGTATGCCGGCCAGACTTTGCGTCTGGTGCGGGGTCCGGAACGCATCGAAAGCGGCTGGTGGGATGCGGCACTGACGCTGCGCGACTATTTCGTGGCCGAAGACGAGGCGGGTGCCAGATACTGGATTTATCGCGAGCGCGATACGGAGAACGCGCGCTGGTTTTTGCATGGGCGCTATGGTTGAAGCCACGTATGGACTGCCCGCGTATGCGGAGCTGCAGTGCCTGTCGAATTTTTCCTTTTTGCAAGGCGCCTCGCACCCCGAGGAGCTGGTCACTCAGGCCGCACAATTGGGCTATTCGGCGATTGCGATCACGGACGAGTGCTCCGTGGCAGGCGTCGTGCGCGCATTGATAGAAGCCGAAAAACAAGAGATCCCGCTGATCGTTGGCAGCACGCTGCGCCTGCAAACCGGCACCTCGCCGCATGCTCCCACCCTGTCGCTGGTCTTGCTGGCGCAGACGCGCGAGGGCTATGGCAACCTGTCGGAGCTCATCACGCTGGGCCGCTCCCGCGCTGAAAAGGGCTCGTATCGATTGCTGCTGGACGATATCACCGCGCCGGGACCCGAGTATGCGCATTTACGCAATATGCCCGATTGCCTGGCCATCCTGGCGCCCGAGCATGGGACGCCCGCCGAACGCATCGCACGGCATGCGCAATGGCTCGCTGAGGTTTTTCCGGGCCGCGCCTGGCTTGGCCTGACATTGCTGCATGAAGCCCGCGACGATCTGCATCGTCAGGCGGTGCAGCAGGCATCCCAGCGCACCGGTTTGCCGGTCACAGCGCTGGGTCATGTGCATATGCATGTGCGTTCACGCAAACCTCTGCACGATACGCTGACCGCGATACGACTTAAACGCACGGTCGCACAATGCGGCTATGCCCTGCAGGCCAATGCCGAACAACATCTGCGCAGCCGCCTGCGATTGGCCTCGCTTTATCCCGCCGAGATGCTGACCGAAACCGTGGCCATCGCGCGGCGCTGCACGTTTACGCTGCGCTCGCTGCGCTACGAGTATCCGAACGAGATCGTATCCGAGGGAGAAACGCCCACCAGCTATCTGCGTAAAGAGGTGTATGCGGGTGCCAAGCGTCGGTTCCCCAACGGTATCCCTATCGCCATCCGCGATCAGATCGAAAAAGAATTGTCCTTGATCGCCGAGATGCAGTATGAGCCCTATTTCCTGACCGTCTACGACATCGTACGGTATGCCCGCGATCATCATATTTTGTGTCAGGGGCGCGGCTCGGCTGCGAACTCCGCCGTGTGCTATTACCTGGGCATCACCGCGGTGGACCCGGAACGTAGCCAGACCTTGTTTGAACGGTTCATCAGCAAAGAACGCAACGAGCCGCCCGACATCGACGTTGATTTCGAACATCAGCGCCGCGAAGAGGTGATCCAGTACATCTACCGCAAATACGGTCGGCGCCGCGCGGCGTTGACCGGCGTGGTTATTTCCTATCGACCGCGCAGCGTACTGCGTGATACCGGACGCGCGCTAGGAATCGACCCGGGTGTGATCGATGCTGTCGCGCGTGCACACCAATGGTGGGATAGCAAAAAAGGCTTGCTGCGCACGCTGGGCGGCTGTGGCCTGGATCCGGAATCGACGGTGGCCAAGCACTGGGCCATCCTGGCCGAAACGCTGATCAACTTTCCTCGCCATTTGTCTCAGCATCCGGGCGGCTTTGTGATCGCGCGGGACAATCTGGCGCGGCTGGTACCCATTGAAAACGCCGCCATGCCCGATCGCAGCGTGGTGCAATGGGACAAGGACGATCTGGATGCGCTGGGTTTGCTGAAGGTCGATGTGCTGGCCTTGGGCATGTTGTCCGTGCTGCGTCGCGCGCTCGATCTGGTGAGCCTGCGGCGCGGACAGACATGGACGCTGCCTGATATCCCCAAGGAAGACCCCGCTACCTATGACATGATCTGCGCGGCCGATACCGTGGGCGTATTTCAGATCGAATCGCGTGCGCAGATGAGCATGCTGCCCAGACTCAGGCCACGCGAATACTACGATCTGGTCGTTCAAGTCGCCATCGTGCGCCCGGGCCCCATTCAGGGGGGCATGGTGCATCCCTATCTGCGACGGCGCCAGAGTCTCGAGGCCGAGAGCTATCCCAGCGAAGCCGTGCGCGAAGTGCTCAAGCGCACGATGGGCGTGCCTATTTTTCAAGAGCAAGTGATGCAGATCGCCATGGTGGCGGCCGATTTCACACCGGGTGAAGCCGACGAACTGCGGCGTTCCATGGCGGCATGGCGCCGTAAAGGGGGCATCGACAAGTTCAATCAAAAGCTTATCAATGGCTTGCTGCGCAATGGCTATACCGAGGAGTTCGCCGCCTCGATCATCCGACAGATCGAGGGCTTTGGCGAATACGGGTTTCCGGAAAGCCATGCCGCGAGCTTTGCCCTCCTGGCCTATGACAGCGCATGGCTGAAATGTCATGAGCCCGAGGCATTTCTGGCGGCATTGCTCAACTCTCAACCCATGGGGTTTTATGCCCCGGCACAACTGGTGCAAGACGCGCGCCGGCATGGGGTGCAAGTGTTGCCCGTCGATGTGATGGTGAGCGATTGGGAAGCTACGTTGGAATCGGCTCTACCTGGATCGCCTGCCGAGGGGATCGCTCCAACATCGGAACCCACGGCATCGCGCGACAGCCAGACCATGCCTCGCCCCGCCGTTCGTTTAGGATTCAATCAAATACAGGGCTTATCCGAGGCGGCCGCCCGGCGTATCGTCCAGGCGCGGGCTATGGAGCCATTCGCGCATGCTCAGGACCTCGCGCGCCGGGCAAACCTCAATCGTCATGAAATGGACGCCCTGGCGCATGGCGACGCGCTGCACACGCTGGTGGGTCCGCGCCGGCTGGCCAGCTGGGAGGCCAGCGCCAGCATCACCAGCCGCGATTTGCTGCGGCACGCCGACATCATCGAACCCGACACGCCAGCACTACCCGAACCCACCGACGGGCAATCCATCATCGATGACTATCGCAGCCTGCGCTTAAGCCTGCGCGGTCATCCGCTGGCGTTGCTGCGCCAACATCTGCAAAGCCTGCGCTTTGAGACCGCGGCAGTACTCAACACCTATCCCGATCGCCGATTGGCACGCGCCTGCGGGCTGGTGACCACGCGCCAGCGCCCCCAAACGGCGAAGGGCACGGTATTCGTGACACTGGAAGACGAGACCGGCCCGATCAACGTGGTGGTACGGGCCGAACTGATGGAGCGTCAACGCCGCGAATTGCTGGGCGCTACGCTGTTAGGGGTATATGGCACGTGGCAGAACGTGCAAGGCATCCGCCATCTCATCGCGCAAAGACTTGTGGATCTTTCGTCCTTACTCGGCGGATTGGCCGCGCGCAGCCGGGATTTTCATTGAGGACAGGTACGCGCGGCTCAAACGACCCACATCATCCCGGCGATTCGCGGCACTACGGCCGCATCAAGGCCTGAACGGCGTTGCGTCGATCGGCAACGGCAACCCGGACATCTGAGCCGTCAACAGTGCCGCACTACCACAGGCCAGCGTAAAGCCCAGCGCCCCCTGCCCCAGATTCAGCCACAGGTTATCCGCGACCCGACTTTCACCAATCAGCGGCTTGCCCGTCGGCGTGGCCGGACGCAGGCCCGCCCAAGGCTCGGCTTTTGACAAATCCAGCTGCGGGAAGGCTTCATTGACTTGTTGCTTCAGCAACGAGATACGCGCCGGGTCGATATCGGCGTTGGGGCTGCCAATGTCCACCATCGCCGCGATGCGCAGAATCTTGCCAATGCGCGCATACACGATACGACGCTCATAATCCGTGACGCTGATCTGAGGCGCGGTCTCGTCGCCCTCGGCCATCGGCACGCTCAGGCTATACCCTTTGAGCGGATACAAGGGCACATCCCCGCCCAGCGGCTTGATGAGTTCACGCGAACCCACACCCGCTGCCAGCACGACGGCATCGACCTTGATATCGCCTTTGGCGGTCTCCACGGCCACAATCTTGCGCCCCTGACGGCGTAAACGCCGTACCGGGTTCGACATCTGCACCTCGACGTTGCCCAGGGCTTTCAGGCGCTGAAACAGGCCATCCGTAAATTGACGGCAATCGCCCGCCTCTTCGCTGGGTGTGTAGACCGCCCCCGCCAGATTGCTGCCCAGCCCGGCCAGCGCCGGCTCCAACGCGAGCGTTTCACTCGCGTCCAGCACGCGCTGCTCGGCACCCAACTCGGCCTGATAGGCCACCAGGCGACGGGCTTTTTCCAGCAGTTCCGGACTGCGATAAGCGATCAGTTTGCCATTAAGCACGTGACCGAACTCGATAGGCTCATCCGCCAGCAAGCGGTGCAGCACGTCCCGGCTCAAATACGACAGGGACTGCAGCTGTGCGGTCGAAGTCTGCGCTACCGACGCGCGGCAAGCCAGCGCGAACTCCAGGCACCAACGCCATTGATGCGGGTCCAGACGCGGGTGAAAACGCAGCGGCGAATCCGCGCGCAGCAGCCAACCCGGCACGCTCGGCAGCACACCGGGGCCGGCCAGAGGCGCCACATAGCTATAGCTCAGCTGCCCGCCATTGGCATAACTGGACACCATGGCCGGCTGCGCGCGGCTGTCGACCAGCACGACATCATGACCCTGCCTTGCCAAAAAATAGGCCGACGTCACGCCAATCACACCGGCGCCAATCACGCATACTTTCATGGACCTACCCTTATTACACAGCGATCGAAAGCTCTATTCTGAAACCGGAACCCTTTACCGACAAATATCAAGCTATCGGGCAACCATAACCTAAGGTTTATGCCTGGGCCAGACCGTCTGAGTCAAAACCGCAAGGTTTACACTTAAGGTTTGTTCCTGTACTCATACAAAGGTTTCAGCATGAGCACTTCTACGCTCAAAACCCGCCTGTCCGACGCCGTCAAAGACGCCATGCGTGCGCGCGATACCGCCCGTCTGGCCACACTGCGATTCCTGGTCGCCGCCGTCAAGCAGAAAGAAGTCGACGAACGCAAAGAACTGAGCGATGCCGAGGTCACGGCCATCATCGAAAAACAGGTCAAGCAGCGCCGCGAATCGATCGCCGCATTTGAGCAGGCAGGTCGCCTCGAAACCGCCGCGCAGGAGATGGCCGAACTGGAAGTGCTGCGCGAGTTCCTGCCCCAGGCCGCCGCGCCCGAGGAAGTGGACGCCGCGATTGCCGCCGCGATTGCCGATGTGACGGGGCAAGGTCTCTCTGGTGGCGCCGCGATGGGCAAGATCATGGCGATCCTCAAGCCTGCCTTGGCGGGCCGCGCCGACATGGCCGAAGTGTCCAAACAGGTCAAAGAGCGCCTGAACGGCTAAACCCCGTCATACCGACACGCCCCACGCATCGCGGCTGCCGGACGCGATGCGTGTCGCCACAACCGGCATCAGCTCGACCCCGCCATCACCTCGTCATCGAACAGGTCCAGACTGGCTTGCCGGGCCTGTTCGGCGACGTCTTCGAAGTTGCTCATGCCTATGCCCGCCAGACGATAAAGGGTCGATGCGGGCAGATCCACCCGGCTGCATAGTTGCCGGGCCACGATGGCAAGATCGCGCGCGGACGCAGGCATGCGCGCCAGCGTCAAGGTGCGCGTCAGGATGCGGAAGCCATCGGTTTTCAGTTTCAGCACCACGGTACGGCCGATCGCGCCCTTCTTCACGCCTTCGGCCCATACCTTATCGGCCAGCCGGTCCAGCACCTCGCCCATCTGATCCAGATGCTGGTCGACCATCAACGTCGTTTCGGCCGATATCTGCTGCCGGGGTGCATCCGGCTGCACCGGTCGTTCATCGATCCCTTGCGATAATTCGTACAGCCGCACGCCATAGCGCCCGAAATGATGCTCCAGCTCGGCGGCGCTGAAACGCGTCAGGTCGCCCACGGTCTGCACGCCGATCGACTCCAGCTTCGTCTGCATGACCTTGCCGACGCCAGGCACCTTGCGCACCGGCAATGGCTGCAAAAATGCCAGCACCTGGGATGGCTTGATCACGAACTGCCCATTGGGCTTATTCCAATCGGAGGCGATCTTGGCGAGAAACTTGTTCGGCGCCACACCGGCTGAGGCGGTCAGCCGCGTTTGCTCGAAAATCTCCCGGCGGATGGCCTGCGCCACCTCGGTGGCAGACGGGAACCCCAGCTTATTTTCCGTGACGTCCAGATAGGCTTCGTCAAGCGACAGAGGCTCCACCAACTCCGTGTGACGCGCGAATATCTGCCGCACCTGGCGGGAGACTTCGCGATAACGATTGAAGTCGGGCGGCACGTAGACCGCATTCGGGCACAGCCGCTGCGCGCGCGCCACCGACATCGCGGAATGCACGCCAAATTTGCGCGCCTCGTAGGATGCCGCGCAGACCACCGAGCGCGGCCCGTTCCAGGCGACCACGACCGGCAAACCCTTGAGCGAGGGATTGTCGCGCTGCTCGACCGACGCGTAAAACGCATCCATGTCGACGTGGACGATCTTGCGCGTAGGGGAAGACATGACAAAAGCGATAAAGCGGTCAGCAAACGGATATGCAAATCAGAATATCATGCACATGACCTGACGATGTCAGAGTAAATCCGTAACGAAGAACCATGACTGCACAGAAAACTGATTATTTTGGCTTTACGATCCCGCTGATGGAACTGATGGGGTTGATCCCCGAAACCATAGCGCCTGGTCATGCCCGTACCCGCCTGCCGATGCGCCCGGAACTGACCAACAGCCGGGGCGTCGTGCACGGCGGCACCATGATGAGCGTGCTGGATTTCACGATGAGCGCGGCCGCGCGTGGGCATCAGCCGGACCTGGGCATGGCCACCATCGATATGACCACCAGTTTTCTCGCGCCCGGCGAAGGTGATCTCATCATCGAGGCCCGGGCGTTGCGCGTCGGTGCGTCGATTGCGTTCTGCGAGGGCGAAATTCGCAACACCGCGGGCGAATTGGTAGCCAAGGCTTCGGCTTCCTTCAAGGTGTTGAAAAGTCACCCGGGTGGGGATTGAACGTTCCCCACGACAGGCGCGGCCTCGCGGGGCCGCTGCCTGTGAATTGTCGCCTCCTAGAGCACCCGCCTAACGTTTCGAGCGTTCTTCGGGCACAGGGTCGCTCGGCATGTAAGTCGAGCACGACGGCACCTGATAGATCGCTGCGGCGCGCATGGCACGCACCGCGCCCGCATTCCAGATACCGCGCCCCCACATCGCGATATCGACTCGCGTCTGACGGTCGCCCTCGCCCTTGATGTTCATCCGCGCGACATCGTCGCCCGTAAACGGCGCCTCGACGCGGACCAAGGCTGTGCGGCTCGCGTCGTCCACCGTGCCATGCACCGTATAGGCTTGCCCTTTACCCCGTAGACAACGCTCCGCCTGCTCGGTCACGGCCTGATACACCGAACGGTAGTCCGACTGCACCGTCACACTGTCGCTTGGCGTATTGCCCCCGGAAGAAAGCCCGGTCGAGCAAGCGGCAAGGGTCGCCACCGCCAATGCGGCTACTGCAAATCTCATCATGATCGCTCCCATATCGTGGCTGCGATTATCCCGCAATCGCCCCATTCCCCGCCAGTTCGACGCCTGTGCCCGGCTATGGCATGATCGATCAGTCCCGTTTAGGCCCAGGCGACCAGGAGATCCGAATTGTCGAACACCCGCAAGCAAACCTTCAACGCGCAAGTCGAATCGGCCCCGCGCGTGCCGAAAAAGTATCCGTTGCAAGACTTTTTCCGCAACCCCGAACGCGGTTTTTTCCGCCTGGCTGACGACGGCAAAACCTTGGGATTCATGCAACCCGTGTCGCTGGATGGCCAGCCCGCGCGTATGAATATTTTCGTGCAGGCGCTGAACGATGCCGAGCCCATTGGCGAGGCACGCCGGCTGACCAGCGAGACCGCGCGGGATATCAGCAATTTTTTCTGGAAAGGCAACGACATCGTCCTCTATCAGAAGGACTTTGGCGGCGATGAAAATTTCCACGTCCTGGCCGTCAACGCTCGTACGGGCGTGGTGCGTGATCTGACCTTGTTTGATCATGTGCGCGCTGGCATCGAGGACGACCTGCCCGATGACCCGGACCACGTGTTGATCAGCCATAACCACCGCGATCCGCAGGTGTTCGATGTCTACCGCGTCAATGTCCACACCGGTGCGTCCGAATTGGTCGCGGAGAATCCCGGCAATGTCGTGGGCTGGCAAACCGACCATGCAGGCAAGGTCCGCGCGGCCATTACCAGCGACGGATTGGAGACGACCCTGCTCTACCGCGACGAGGAATCGTCTGATTTTGTGCCTTTGATCACGACCGACTATCGCACCAGCGTGAGCCCGGCATTGTTCACCTTCGATGATCGCAAGCTCTATGCGCTGAGCAATCGCGGTCGCGACAAGCTCGCGCTGGTGACCATCGACCCGGCGCGGCCTGACGAGGAAACCGTGGTCTTTGCCACCGACGAGGTGGACCTGGACGCTGTGGGGTATTCACATAAACGCCGCGTGCTGACGGTCGCGGGCTACCAGACCGATAAGCCAAAACGCCACTATTTCGACGCCGAAACGGAAGCGCTGTACCGGCAACTGGAAGCGAAACTGCCCGGCTACGATGTGGCCATCCAGGGCATGAACCGCGAGGAAGACACCTTTATCGTGGCTGCCTACAACGACCGTACACCCGGCGCGCGCTATGTATTCCAGGCCACTACGGGCGCGCTGCATAAACTCGCTGAGATCAATCCGGCGATTCCCGAGGCGGATATGTCGCCGGTGCAGCCGGTGCGTTATGTCAGCCGAGACGGGCTGGAGATTAACGGTTATCTCACGCTGCCCGCGGGACGCGAACCCCGCAATCTGCCGTGCATCGTTAATCCGCACGGCGGCCCTTGGGCGCGCGACGGCTGGGGCTATAACCCGGAGGTGCAGTTCCTGGCGAATCGCGGTTTTGCCGTGCTGCAGATGAATTTTCGCGGCTCCACCGGCTACGGCCGCAAATTCTGGGAAGCGAGCTTTGGCCAGTGGGGCCTGGCGATGCAGGACGACATCACCGATGGCGTGCGCTGGTTGATCGAGCAAGGCATTGCCGACCCGGCTCGCATCGGCATTTATGGCGGCAGCTACGGTGGTTACGCCACGCTGGCGGGGATTACGTTCACGCCCGATCTATATGCCGCAGCCGTGGACTACGTGGGCGTATCGAATCTGTTCACCTTCATGAATACGATTCCCCCCTACTGGAAGCCGCTGCTGGACAAAATGCACGATATGGTCGGGCACCCCGAACGCGATCGCGAGCGCCTGGAGGCGACCTCGCCCGCCCTGCATGTGGATCGGATCCGTACACCTTTGCTGATTGCGCAAGGCGCGCAAGACCCCCGTGTCAACAAAGCCGAGAGCGATCAGGTCGTGCAGGCGCTGCGAGATCGCGGTGTCGAAGTGCAGTATCTCGTTAAAGAAAACGAGGGCCATGGTTTCCATAACGACGAGAACAAGTTCGAGTTCTACGAAGCAATGGAAGCATTCTTTGTCACACACCTCAGGCCCTGAACCGGCCTGACGGTTCCCACGGAATAAGCATCGATGACCACGTCTCAGTATGTTAAATCCACGCCCAGGCGTGGCAGCGCTTCATGGATGGGTCGGCGCATTGCGGCCCGGATCGGGATGGGTGCTGTCCTTGTTTGCGCCAATGTAGCTACGCTACACGCGGCGGTGGACCCACGACCGGGCGAGCCTGGTCATGATGCCGCGCTCTACGAGGCGGGCAGCGCGCCTGTCCCCAAAATCTACCCGCTACAGGATTTTTTCCGCAATCCCGAGCGCGACTTCTTCCAGCTGGCCGACGACGGCAAGACGCTGGGATACATGCAGCCCGTGTCACTGGATGGGCAGCCAGCGAGGATGAACATCTTCGTTCAGGCACTGGAAAACGCAAAACCGGTTGGCGAGGCTCGCCGGCTCACCAGCGAGACGGCGCGCGATATCAGCTTCTTTTTCTGGAAAGGCAACGATATAGTCCTTTATCAAAAGGACTTCGGCGGCGACGAAAACTTTCATGTAGTCGCGGTCAACGTGCGCAGTGGCGCGGTGCAGGACCTCACGCCGTATGACGGCGCCAGCGCAGTGATCATAGATGATCTGCCCGATCACCCTGACCATGTGTTGATCCAACATAATCATCGCGATCCGCAAGTTTTTGATGTCTACCGCGTGAACGTCCACACCGGTGCCTCTGACCTCGTGGCACAAAATCCCGGCGATGTCATCGGCTGGGTCACAGACCATGCGGGCAAGGTTCGCGCCGGAGTTTCCAGCGATGGTTTGAATACCACTTTGCTTTATCGAGAAGATGAAGCCACTGAGTTCACCCCTCTGATCACTACCGATTACCGCACCAGCATCCAACCCCACCTGTTCACCCCTGATAATCGCAAGCTCTATGCGCTTAGCAACCGCGGGCGCGACAAGCTTGCGCTGGTCATCATCGATCCCGCGCAGCCTGAGGAAGAAACCATCGTCTTTGCCATCGACGAGGTCGACTTAGGTGGGGTGGGATATTCGCCCAAGCAGCGCAAGCTCACCCACGTTAGCTACCACACCGATAAACCACATCGTCACTTTGTCGACCACGAGACCGAGTCGCAGTACCGGCAGCTAGAACAAAAATTGCCTGGCTACCATATCGCTCTGATCAGCGAGAACCGCGAAGAAGATACTTATATCGTCGCCACCTATAACGACCGCACACCCGGCGCGCGCTATGTATTCCAGGCGACTACGGGCGCGCTGTACAAACTTGGTGACATCAATCCGGCCATCCGCGAGGTGGATATGGCGCCCGTTGCGCCAATACGTTATGTCAGCCGCGACGGCCTGGATATTCACGGCTACCTCACCTTGCCGGCGGGCCGCACGCCGCGCAACCTGCCGTGTGTCATCCATCCGCATGGCGGCCCGTGGGAGCGTGACTACTGGGGCTATGACGCCGAAGTCCAGTTCCTCGCCAACCGTGGGCTCTGCGTGCTGCAGATGAATTTTCGCGGGTCCACCGGCTACGGCCGCAAATTCTGGGAAGCCAGTTTCGGCCAATGGGGCCGGGCGATGCAGGATGACATCACCGATGGCGTGCGCTGGTTGATCGATCAAGGCATCGCCGACCCCGCTCGCATCGGTATTTATGGTGGCAGCTACGGCGGCTACGCCACGCTGGCGGGGATTACATTCACCCCCGATCTGTACGCCGCAGCCGTGGACTACGTAGGCGTATCCAATCTGTTCACCTTCATGAACACGATTCCTCCCTACTGGAAGCCGATGCTGGACAAAATGCACGTTATGGTCGGACACCCGGAACGTGATCGGGAACGTCTGGCGGCCACCTCGCCGGCGTTGCATGTGGACCGTATCCGCACCCCATTGCTGATCGCGCAGGGCGCGAACGATCCTCGGGTAAACAAAGCCGAAAGCGATCAGGTGGTGCAAGCGCTAAACGCGCGAGGTGTCGAAGTGCAATATCTGATCAAAGACAACGAGGGTCACGGCTTCCAAAACGAAGAGAACAGATTCGAGTTCTATGCGGCGATGGAGGCATTCTTGCGCATGCACCTCAAGCCAGACACCGAAAGCGTGCTTCACGCAGAAAGTGGGGACGCAGCCACGGACATACAATAGCTGAGCCAGGCCAGAGCGCCAGCGGGGCCTGACCGCCCTGCCACGTTTGGTTACGGAAACCAAACTGAGCAAGGACGTGTCTATAGGCTTCTGGCCTAGAATCAGCAGCAATGACTACCCCTGAGAATTCCAAGCCCACGCCTCGGCGTGGCATCAAGCAATTTTTCCGCCAACGCATCGTGGCCCAGATCGCCGTGGGTTTGGCGGGTTTGTGCGTGTGCGGCGCGGTATTGATCGGTCTGGCTGTGGCCCTCACGTGGCCCAACCTGCCCGCGTTGCACGCGATGACGGATTACCGTCCTAGCGTGCCGCTGCGCATCTACACGGCCGACGGCGAGTTGATCGGCGAATTCGGCCAAGAGCACCGTAATGTCGTGCCGTTCAACGAAATCCCTGACGTCATGAAGCACGCGCTTTTGGCGGCCGAAGACGACGATTTTTACGAGCATGGCGGCATCGACTGGATGGGTATGGCGCGCGCCATGGTGACCAATTTGCTGCACATGTCCAAATCGCAGGGCGCCAGCACCATCACCATGCAGGCGGCGCGCAATTTTTATCTGTCTTCCGAAAAGACGTATTTGCGCAAGTTCTATGAACTGCTGCTGACTTTCAAGATTGAATCAGAGCTCACCAAGGACCAGATCCTGGAGCTCTACATGAACCAGATCTACCTGGGGCATCGTTCGTACGGATTTGAGGCTGCTTCTCGCACTTACCTGGGCAAGCCGCTGGCCGAAGTAACGCCCGCGGAAGCCGCATTGTTGGCCGGCATCCCCAAGGCGCCTTCGCGCTCGAACCCGATTACGAACCTGGACCGCGCGGTGACCCGGCAACACTATGTCCTGGGCCGCATGCAGGCGTTAGGCTATCTGACGCCCGAGCAAGCGCAGCAAGCGCGCGAGCAACCGCTGAAGATCCGTGGCAGTGAGGGCGCCGGGGACAACGAACTCAACGCGCGTGGCGAATATCCCGCTGAATTGGCCCGACAGATTATCTACGATCTGTTTCAAGACGGCGCCTATACCCGAGGCATCGACGTCTACACGACCATAGATTCCAAAGCCCAGCGCGCCGCCTATCAAGCTGTACGTGAGGGCGTGCTGGACTATACGCGTCGCGCGGCGTATCCCGGGCCCGAGGGGCAAGTCGAGCTGCCGCCCGGCATTGAAGAAGATGTGCAAGCATTCGAAGAGGTGCTCGACAATGTGCAGGACGAGCACCCCGACCGGGCCGATTTGCTCACCGGCGTCGTTCTGTCCGCCAGCCCCAGTGAGGTGGTCGTTGCGCGTAGCGCCAAAGACATCGTCAAGGTTTCCGACAAGAAATCCTTGGCCGTCATCGCCCGCGCGCTTTCGCCGCGCGCCAAAGAGCAACTGCGGATTCAGCGTGGGTCCATCGTGCGTCTGCATCAGACGGGTGATCATTGGGAAATCCTCAATACCCCCACGGTGCAGGCCGCACTGGTCTCGCTCGCTCCCCAAGACGGCGCCATCCGCGCCATGATCGGGGGGTTTGACTTCTATAGCGGATCGTTCAACCGTGCCACGCAGGCGTTTCGTCAGCCGGGCTCCACGATCAAGCCGTTCGTCTATGCCGCTGCCCTGGAGCGGGGGCTGACGCCAGCGACGCAGATCTCCGATCAGCCCTTTGTCCTGACGAACGGCTCGCGTACCTGGGCGCCCAAGAACGATGGCAACGACTATCAGCCCATGCAGACGCTGCGCCAAGCGCTGTATCGATCCAAGAACATGGTGTCTATCCGTATCTTGCAGGCCATCACGCCGCAGTATGCGCAAGATTATCTGACCCGATTTGGATTCGAGAAAAATCGCTGGCCGGCCGTGTTGCCACTGGCACTGGGCGCGGGCGGGGCCACCCCGCTGCAGGTCGCTGATGCCTATGCGGTCTTCGCCAACGGGGGCTACCATGTGCCGCCCTACCTGATCTCCAAAGTGACCGACCGTGCGGGCAATGTATTGATGCAGGCGCAACCCGTCACCGCGGGCGATGAAACCGCGCGCGCAATCGACCCACGCACGGCCTGGGTGATGGACGATATGTTGCGCGGAGTGGCGAGCAAAGGCACCGGCGCGCGCGCGGGGCGCACGCTAAAACGCAGCGATCTAGGCGGCAAGACAGGCACCACCAACGACGCTGTGGACGTCTGGTTCGCCGGCTATACGCCCGAACTGGCGACCGCGGTGTGGATGGGATTCGACCAACCGAAGTCGCTAGGCAGCAACGCGTTCGGGAGCGGTCTGGCATTGTCGACATGGCTGGATTATTCCAAGCCCGTACTGAAAAACATGCCAGAGCAACCCCGCCGCGCCCGTCCAGACGGACTACTGGTGGCAGATGGCGAATACTATTTCACCGAATTCCCTCCCGGACAGGCCGTTGCGGCTCTGGATCTGCCCACGGGCGATCAACTGACGGATTTCCTGAACAACATGCGACCTGCCGACAATAGCCCCACCCAGGTTCGACCAATGGAAGGCGGAGAAAACGGTATGTCGCAGGTCGCTCCGCCCTCCGCTGGGAACCAAGTGCCGCTTGCCGGCACGGTGCCGCAGCCTCCATCGGCGCAAGTTCATCCCGCTGCGCCGGTCGCTGTGGCACCCGCGAGCCCCCCGGTCGCCCCCGCTGATAGCCAGCCAAGCCGCGAGAATCATCTTCCACCAGGGGTGCGGAACGAAGCCTTGGCGATCCCCATTCCGCAGGCACCTCCTCCGGCGCGATGAACTAGGCGGCGCTCCTGTGCATTCCGTTACCAACCCCTGACGGAGTCTTGATAAGAATAAGTATTATTCGTGCTATCTTTGCGTTTTTGGGTCTCTACGAACCATAACGCGCATGCCGGCCGCCGCCACGATCAAAACCTGGTACCTCATCCACAAATGGACCAGCCTCGTCTGCACGGTGTTCTTGCTGGTCATTTGTTTGACCGGCCTGCCGCTGATTTTCCATCACGAGATTGAGGATCTGTTCGACGATGGCAAGCCCGTTGCCGAGCTGCCTGCCGACACGCCACGCGCCAGTCTGGATAAGGTCGTCACAGCCGCCAGGGCGCTGTATCCCAAGGAATATGTGGATTACGTCTACCTGGACGACCACGAGCCGCAGGTTTGGGTGGGCTTTGTGCCCGAACTCGGGACCGCCGTGGAAAAGGGCCATGCCGTGCGCGTCGATGCCCGCACGGCCGAGGTGCTGCATGACGCCCCGCCCTATTCCGAGGATCGTTTCTCCTTTATGGGGATCATGCTCGCGCTGCATGTGGATTTATATGCGGGTCTGGCGGGCGAGCTGTTCCTGGGATTCATGGGCCTGCTCTTTGTGATCGCGATCGTATCGGGCGTCGTGCTGTACGGTCCGTTCATGAAGAAGTTGGAATTCGGGACCGTCCGGGCTGCGCGATCCACCCGATTAAAGTGGCTGGACCTGCATAATCTGCTCGGCATCGTCACGCTGGTGTGGGCGTTCGTGGTCGGGCTTACCGGGGTCATCAACGAACTGTCCACGCCGTTATTCCGCCTGTGGCAGTCGACAGAACTGCCGCGTATTCTTGCCCCCTATCAAGGCCGCAGCGTACCTACGGAAGTCGCATCGGTGCAAAGCGCTGCCGATACGGCATTAACCGCGCTGCCCGGTCGCGAAGTGTCCTTCATCGCTTATCCCGGTAATCTCTATGGCAGCCCGCATCATTACGTGGTTTGGCTCAAAGGCAACACGCCGCTGACATCCAAACTCAACACCCCCGTGCTGGTCGATGGCGTCAATGGCGAACTCAGTGCGGTCGCGCGCATGCCTTGGTATCTGACCGCACTGGAGATATCACGCCCGCTGCACTTTGGCGACTATGGCGGCATGCCGCTAAAAATTCTGTGGGCGTTGCTCGATCTGATCACAATCGTCGTGCTCGGCAGCGGTCTTTACCTCTGGATCGCGCGTCGCAAGGCGAATAACGCCCGCGTCGCCGAACTGATCCGCCGTCATCAACTCACTGCCGCGCAGTCGTCCGCCACATGAGTACGCATCGTCGATTTTGGTTTGTGTGGGGATGGCCCATCGCGTTGGGGTTGCTCAGCATTTTTGGACTGCTTGCGGCTTTATTGGGAACAGGCCTCTGGCACTGGGCGTCTTGGCTATCCTTTAGCGCGCTACTTGCGTTGATTGTTCGCTATTGGTGGTTTCCGCCAGCAGAGCGATCGCACACGCGCATCAAGGCGCGAGTTTAAACCCCAGGTCCGTACCCCATTTATCGGTTTCCCGCAGCCATTTGGATTCACAGGCCAGGCAACGATAACGGTCTTCCCGACAGCCTTCACGCCCTCGCTGTGAAGAATAGATAAAGCCCTGATGCCCCAGATCGGCATGTGGTTTGATTCCGGACAGGCCCGGCATAATCGCCTGGCACGCTGGACACATAATGCTCATACCAACCTCTTTACCGTAATTGGCAAAGTGTAAGCGATCCTCCCAATTATTGACAGGTTCCGTCGATTATTAGCCGGGCGTCATTGCGATTCGGGCAGCGCCGCATAGCACGTCGCCAAGTGATAAGGCGTCGTGGCAGGCATATCGGCACGGACGAGTTGCCCCTCAGAGTCCAGGCATTCATGCCAGCCGCCGGCATGCAGGAAACGCTGTTGGAATTGGGTCAAGTGTATGGACAGCGCCGACCAATCACCCAGCACGGCCAGATAGCGCGCATATTCCGCCTGTGCCCAGATTCGTTGTGTTGGGTCGCTAATGCTTCCGTCTTCGCGCAGGGCCGCGCATACGCCCGAACTCTTAGGCATCACGCCCCGCTCGCGTGCCCAAATGCATCCACGCGGCAGTGTCACCGGCAACACGAGGTCGGCGAAGACTTCGGGTGCGTTCGCAAGAAGCGCATACCATTCGAACTGATGGCCGGGTTCGATAGCATTATCGACGGCTCGTGTTGGAGCTTCGGTAATGCATAAGGCCGAGGCATGCAGAAAGGTATCCGCCACCTCTTGCGCGGTTCTGCGCAGTTTCTGAGCAAACCAAGCCGGTTCGGCAACCCTTGCAGCAGCCAGATAGGCCTCGGTCAAGTGCATGATGGGATTCTGCGCCGGGCCGGCCATGACTTGTGTCCAATCCGCCGACATCGCCGCTTGATAAGTGCCATCGGCCGTGCGAAATTGGCCCTCGATCTGCTGCGCGGTCTGCAGCATGACTTGCCGCGCGTCGGCGCGGTGACAGCGGTCAAAATACGCAGCGCAGGCAAATACGATGAACGCGTGTGTGTAGAGGTCTTGCCTCTCGTCCAAGGGACGTCCTTCGGCATCGACGCTATATCGCCAGCCGCCGTGCTTGACGTCGCGGAAATAATGCAAGAGTGCGTCGAAGAGTCTCGCCGCATGCGCGTGATAGTCCTCACCTCGCGCGGTGGCGTACACATAGAGCTGTCTGGCACATGCCATCGCCCGATACCGTTGCACCGGCAACGGCTCACGCACATCGCCGCTGAGCGACTCGTAGGGCAGCCCCAGACTTGAATTGAAACCAGAGCCCGTCCACATAGGCAGAATCACGTCGTCGAAATGACGACGCAGCGAGGACATCGTACGGGAAAGCTCTGCGGATAAGGAATTGACCATCGGGCCAGGGGTGCGTGCTGCGCGCGCAATAAATCACAAAGTAGCAACGATAACTCAGATGCACACAAGTCAACGTTGTCAGACTCAAAGTCACTACTACTTATGCGTGCTAGCCGCCCCCTGCCGAATGCCTACATTAACGAACCAGATTTTCTTCTAGCCAATCTTGGGCAAAAATCTCTGCGCGGTCTCGTGCTTCATGCAACGATGCGCAGTCGCCCAAATAGGAAAAGGCGGCATCCACTTCGGTGCCTCCCTCAGCCGTTACCGTCAGCAGTACTCCATATCCGCCGGTATCCATGGCTGCCGTGGATACGTCGATCAGGACTTCCTGGTCATGATGCTGCATGCTTCCTCCCAGTCGGTTATCCAAACGCGTGAATCCACGCGCGACTTCGGCGGGATCCAGGCATACAAAAATTGGACTCGTCTTAGTCACGCAAGTTCATCTTACCGGTTAAGTTGGTCATGACCGCGCTCAAACCATAAGGAATCGTGACGAAACCTGCTGGGAGATTCCCTAATGGCTTGCAACACTGCTGCGCTGGTATGTACTGGCAAGTCAGCGACGGGTGTGTGCTAAAGACAGAGCAATACCCGACAATCCCACCTGAATCGAATCAGCGGTCATATCGGGGCATGGAACTAATAAAGACGGCGTTGTCCGCGAACTAAGACAAATGAATTGCGTCAGGCCCCGCCATACGCAATGAGAGCCTGCCTTTTTCGGTGACCATCAGCCTGCCCTGTTCGCTTTCGGTCACACATGACAGGAGGATCAGGCCTTCCCGGACGTTGGACGGAACGGCATCCGGGGCCAGACCGGTGTCGCGCTCGGCGGCGATAAGCTGCAGCCAATGAGCGAGTTCGCCCTGCTTTACATTGATACGTGGCATAGCGACGTCGTTGAAGAATGGTGACGCAGACCTATACGATAGCACGATCCTAGGGTTTTTACTTAGGGCGGCGCGCCATGCCCGCGTATCAAGCGTCTTAACATGAAGGCGGATCGCGGGTCGTCCATTCACGCGTCAACGGGATAATGGTGCGCCCGCCGCAATACGCTGGCCGCCTCGCGCTGAGCCTCAGTTATAAAGGCTTGAGCAGCGCGCCGCTTTCTATGGGCGGTTGCATTCAAGACCAAGTGGGCCTCAGCCCCCGCAGCAATCAACACCGCAGCAGCCTGACGGTTGCGGGTGATCACCGCATCCATGAGCGCCATGACCGAATCCGCGCCTGCTTGGATTAAGGTCCGGGCTAGCCGCACGTCGCCGTCTTTTGCCACGTCGATGAGCGCGTCCACGGTATAGACCCCTCCCGCGATCAGGGAGGCCAAAACAGCGACGCCTTCTTCGTCTTTTGCGAGGCTCTCCAACACCGCACGCGTCGGCGCATTGCTAACCGGCGCGCTGGCAGTTGTACTAGTAGGCTTTGCGGCACCCGTGCCGCGTGTATCGGGAACCCGCGCACCCCCGCGCAGCGCGCCAAGTTTGGTCTGCCCGGTTTCCACAGCCTGCATAAGGGCTATCGACGGGTCGGCTCCGAGTAATATCAACGTCGCCGCGGAGGGACTGTCCGTGTTGATTGCATGCATCAATGCAGTATGCAGGTTGACCCCAGCGTCGATTAACGCACGAGTCGTTGAGATTTCCGCGGCATCAATGGCGTACACCAACGCGCGGGAACGGTCAGCACCCGCGGCGAGCAGTGCGCTAAAGAGCGCCTTTTCTCCACGGACATACGCCATACATAACAGACTGCTGCCATCGCCCCCCCGGGGGATCAGTATCTTGAGGACATCAGCCAGTTCGTCTGGCTGCATCTCGCACAACACCTCGATTTCATCCAAGCGCCCCATGTCTACCAGGCGTCCCAGGAGCTCAAATTTGCCATTGAGAACCAGCATCCGAAACGCCTGAACCTTATCCATGCCAGCGCGAAGCAGCATTGCTGCCTGCGTCAAATCATCACGATTAAGCGCCGCCTGGAAATGCACCTCTGGACTCGCGCCGGCGGCCAGAATCAGCTCCAGCGCCGCACGGTCGTTCTGTTTCACCGCCATGGTCAACAGCATGCCCGCCGACTCGTCTCCGCGCGGTTTCTCAATCAACGTCTTGGCGTTGCACCAGTTTCGCGAGCTCAGACGCAACGTGAAGAGCTCAAAGAAATCGTTTGGAGCCGGCTGTCTGATTCTGAACATCATCCGACGGCAGGCGTCGGGGCCCAAACGCACCAGGCGATCGGCCACCTTGAACACGCTGGCAATGACGTCCTCGTCCGCTGCGTCGCCCAAACGCGACAGCAGCTCCACCGCCTCAAAGGTAGCTCGATCCAGATTTTGAGAAATCGCGCTGCCCTTCGTGGCCGTCATCCTGGTGCCAGTATCCGCCCCGGCTACAATCAACTGGATCATATCCAGCCAACGTGCACTACCTGCGGCAGCGATGAGTTCCGTCTTTGCGTTCGCGCCCACTGCGATCAGCAACGCTAAAGCTGCATGATCCCGTGCCGACAGACAATCACATAGTACCGTTGACGTATCTGCGCCGGATTCGACCAAACATTTCACGGCACGCACGTCACGCGCACCGAGCAAACGCTGATACGCTGGCGTCGCGTTTGCTCCGGCAGCATGCAACACGCTGGCGGCCTTGACGTTGCCGCTGGCAGCCAGCGCAACGAATGCCTGAGTTGCCTTGGCCTGTGCACCAATCAACAGCTTCACGCGGGCGACATCACCCTGCTGTGCCAGCCGTTGCAACGCTGCCGTGACATCCATGCCCGCGTCGATCAAACATCGTGCCCCCGCTGCGTCATTATTCTGCAATACAGACATCATGACGGCCTCGCCATCTGCTCCCATTAGCAGCAGTGCGCGCGCCTGCACGGTGGCATCACTGGCCACTGCCGATGTGAGCGCGACAGAAAGATTAGCTCCAAGAAATACTAGCACCTTGATGGTATGAGAGTATGGCTCAGCAGTGTGGAGCTGGCGACTCACTTCGTCCAGCAGCGCGACAGAAGGATCTGCCCCCACCTTGATAAGCAGACCCGCCGGCTCAACGGCTTCGCGTTGTGCGAGTCCACAAAGCGCCGCGTTCAGATCCGCACCAGCTAGGACAAGCGCCCTCACGCACTCTACATCGCCCAGTAGCGCGGCTTCAATCAAGGCAGTCTCAAGGTCTCCTTTTGCCTCACGCAACAATCGCGCCACACGATCTGGGCAAGAGTCGGCTTCGGTAGCCTGCGTGCTGCCGGGGACTTTAGTGGATTGTGGGGTGAATGGGTCTGAGGCGGAATGCGCGTCTCGCGCCAAGGCAGCGGCCCAGGTACGGGACAAAAAATCGACGTTCATATCAGGTGAAACAAGACAGAGGAAAGGGAGATGCGTTCCTCAGGAAGGCATGTCCATCAGTCTGAACGACGATGGACAAGCAAGGAGAGTTAAAACACCCCGCAATGATGTCCTCTGTCCCAGAATAGTTTCGTCTTACAAAAAAAATAAGACGGAACTACGGAACCTTTGCGCAATCTCGCCACCTGATGGCGAAGCCGAGGCACAAAAGAAAAAGGGCTTACAGAGAAGACTCTGTAAGCCCTTTTGGTATTGCTGGTCGGGACGGCGGGATTCGAACTCGCGACCCCTTGCACCCCATGCAAGTGCGCTACCAGGCTGCGCTACGCCCCGAAGAGAAAAAGATTATAGCAGAGAAAAAAAGGCCTGCAGAGAATTGCAGGCCTTTTTTTATAAAAACACGAAAATTTTTTGGCGCATAGTCAGACTGAGCCGAATCGACCCGCGTTAGCCGCGAGTCGCGTCGTTAGTTGCTACGTCAACGACCGGCTTTAACACCTCGCCCAACATGGCTGAGATATTCCCAAGCTCGCTACGCAAGGCCTGTAGTTCCGCGCCGCTCAACCGGACAGCCGCATCCTGATCGTGCGGCATATCGCGGTTGTCGCCCAAGCGGTTGCGAGCACCGCTGATCGTGAAGCCTTGCTCATACAGCAGCGACCGGATGCGACGGATCAGCAAGACTTCGTGGTGCTGATAATAGCGACGGTTACCACGACGCTTTACCGGACTGAGCTGCGTGAACTCTTGTTCCCAATACCGCAGCACATGAGGCTTGACGAGACACAGGTCGCTGACTTCACCGATGGTGAAGTAGCGTTTGGCGGGAATGGGCGGAAGCGCCACAGCAGGTTCAGGACGAGTCATGGGTAAATTTTAAGCCGTGATGATCGGGGTGCCGATGACAATTGCCGACAAAGCGTATCACTCCTCGCTCTCGTCGAGGCCGTTGGGCTCGACGTTCTCGACGATGCTCTTGAGCTTCTGGCTGGCATGAAACGTGACCACCCGCCTTGCGGCAATGGGAATCGTCTCGCCGGTCTTCGGATTGCGTCCAGGACGCGGCGGCTTGTTACGCACCTGGAAATTCCCGAAGCCCGAGAGCTTCACCGCCTCGCCGCGAGCGAGGGCGTCGCGGATTTCTTCGAAAAACGTATCGACGATATCCTTGGCCTCGCGCTTATTCAAGCCGACCCGCTCGAACAACATTTCGGCCAGCTCGGCTTTGGTTAAGGTACGCGGCTCGGCGAGCATAGCTATCCCCATGATCAAGTACGCTGGCGCGCGCCATGGGCGCTAACCAGAGCTTGCGTAATTCGGGCCAGACAATCGGCCACGCGGGCTTCATCCAGTGTAACTTCCGTGTCCTGCAGCCAGAAGCGGAACGCCAGGCTCTTCTCCGTGACGGGCTTGCCGTCTTGAGCCTTATCGCGCCAGACGTCAAAGAGGCTGACGTCTTGCACAACCGACAATGTAGCATCCGCGGCGATGGCGGCCGCCACGGTGTCCAGCATCGCCTGCGCGGAAACTTGCAGATCGACCCAAAGCGCCAGGTCGCGTACCACGACCGGCTGGCGGGACAATTCGCGCACCTTCGGGAGCTGACCTTCGGACAAGGCTTCGACATCCAGCTCGAACACGACGGGTGCATGCGCCAGATCGGATTGCTGCGCCCAGCGCGGGTGGAGTTCGCCGATCCAGCCGACAGCGCGGCCGTCTAGATCGATGCGCGCGCTGCGTCCCGGGTGCAGCGCAGGATGCTGCGCCACGACGAATCGCAGCTGTTTGGCGCGCGCGCCGAATAGCGCCTCGACATCCATTTTGACATCGTAGAAATCGACCTGACGCGTGCTCACACCCCACTGTTCTTCGACGGCTGGGCCCCAGGCGGCCCCAGCCAGACGCAGAGGTTGATTCACACCGGCCACTGACAGCGGGCCATCTTGTTGCGCCTCATCGCGCAGGAATACGCGACCCAGTTCAAAGACGCGCACCCGCGATTGCTTGCGGTTGGCGTTGTAGCGGATGTTCGCCACGAGGCCGGCGATCAGGCTCGAACGCATCACCGACAGATGGCTGGCGATGGGGTTGAGCAGACGCACCGGATTGTCGTTGCCGGCGTAATCGCGTTCCCAGTCGGCTTCCACAAAGCTGTAGTTGACGACTTCCTGGTAATCCTGAGCGGCCGCGAGACGGCGCAGCGTATGCGGGCCACGACGCACTTCAGGTTGCGAGAACATCTGCGCGCGCGCAACCGGCGGCACGTCGGGCAGACGCTCGAAACCGTAGATGCGGGCGACTTCCTCGATCAGGTCTTCCTCGATTTCGAGGTCGAAACGGTAGGAAGGCGGATCGACAATGAAGTCCTCGCCGTCCAACTTGAAAGACAAACCCAGGTTCGTAAAGATCTGCGCGACATCGGCTTGCGACACCGCGACACCCAGCACGCGGTGGCAGCGCGACAGGCGCATGCGCACCGGCTTGCGCTCGGGCAGATTGACGACTTGATCGTCGATGGGGCCTGCCTGACCGCCGCAGATATCCAGGATCAGGCGCGAGATGAATTCCAAGTGTTCGGGGATGCTCGCGTAATCCACGCCGCGCTCGAAGCGATGGCTGGCTTCGGAGCTGAACTTGTAGCGGCGGGCGCGGCCAGCGATGGCTTCGGGCCACCAGAACGCGGCTTCCACGTAGATGTTGGTCGTGTCCAGCGTCACGGCGGTCGCTTCGCCGCCCATGATGCCGGCCAGGCTTTCCACCTGATCGCCGGCTGCTACGACGCCAACCTTGGGATTGAGTTCTACCGTCTGTCCATTGAGCAACTCCAGGGTCTCGCCTTCGCATGCCCAGCGGACCTCGACGTCGCCACCGATCTTATCCAGATCGAAAATGTGGGAGGGACGGCCGAGTTCCAGCATCACGTAGTTGGAGATATCGACCAGTGCGGAGATCGAGCGCTGCCCTGCCCGCTCCAGTCGCGTTTTCATCCACTCGGGTGTCGCTGCGCGCGCATTGACGCCACGAATGACGCGGCCCGCGAATCGGCCGCAAAGATCCGGCGCGGAGACCTTTACGGGTAAACGGTCTTGCAATGCGACCGGGACGGCGACGGCCGTCGGTACCGACAAAGGCGCGCCCGTAAGCGCAGCGACTTCGCGCGCCACACCCAGGATCGACAGACAATCGGCACGGTTAGGCGTGAGTTTGAGCGTGAACAGCGTGTCGTCCAGATCCAGCGCCTCGCGGATGGGCGTGCCGGGTTTGAGTTCGTTCGACAGTTCAAGCAGGCCGGCGTGGTCTTGCGACAGACCCAATTCGCGCGCCGAGCACAGCATGCCCGAGGACGCGACGCCGCGCATTTTGGCCACGCCGATCTTGATGCCGCCAGGCAGTTCGGCGCCCACGCGAGCCAAGGGAATCGTCAGTCCTTTCGCGGCATTGGGTGCGCCGCAGACAATCTGCAGCGGCTCGCCCGAGCCATCATCGACCTGACACACACGCAGCTTGTCGGCGTCGGGGTGCGGCGCGATGTCGACGATATGCGCGACGACTACGCCCGAGAAAGGCGGTGCGGCGGGCGCGGTTTCTTCGACTTCGAGGCCGGCCATGGTGAGCCGATGCGCCAGTTCGTCAGTAGTGATCGTGGGATTGACCAGGGCACGAAGCCAGGATTCAGGAAATTGCATGATCAGCCGTCGGTTATTCGTTGAACTGGCGCAGGAAACGCAGGTCACCTTCGTAGAATTGGCGCAAATCGTTCACGCCATAGCGCAACATCGTCAGGCGCTCCAGGCCGGAGCCGAACGCAAAGCCGATGTAACGCTCGGGGTCGAGGCCGAAGTTGCGCACCACTTGAGGATGCACTTGACCAGAACCGGAAATCTCCAGCCAGCGGCCACGGTTGGGGCCCGACGTAAACATCATGTCGATCTCGGCCGAGGGCTCGGTAAACGGGAAGAACGACGGACGGAATCGCACGACCAGATCGTCGCTTTCAAAGAAGCGACGCAGAAAATCAGTGTAGACGCCCTTCAGATCGGCAAAGGAGATGTCCTCGGCGATCCACAAGCCTTCGACCTGATGGAACATCGGCGAGTGCGTCGCGTCGCTATCGACGCGGTAAGTGCGACCCGGGGCGATGACCTTGATGGGCGGCTTGTTCATGCGGGCGTAACGCACCTGCATGGGGCTGGTGTGAGTACGCAGCAAAAGCGGCAGGCCGTCGCCATCTTTTAGATCGACGTAAAACGTATCCTGCATGGAGCGCGCCGGGTGATCCAGCGGATTGTTCAGCGCGGTGAAATTGGTCCAGTCGTTTTCGATCTCGGGGCCGTCGGCCACATCGAAACCGATAGAGCGGAAGATTTCCTCGACGCGTTCCCAGCTGCGGGCAACGGGGTGAATACCGCCCATCGCGCGGCCACGGCCGGGCAAGGTCACGTCAATTGTTTCGGCAGCCAGACGAGCATCGAGCTCGGCCTGAGCCAGTTCGGCGCGGCGTTGATTCAGCAAGACCTCGATCTGCTGTTTGGCCTGGTTGATGCGCCCGCCCATCTCGCGTTTTTGCTCGGGATCGAGTTTGCCCAAGCCTTTGAGCATCGCGGTCAATGCGCCGTCTTTACCCAGAAAGCGTGCCTTCGCATTCTCCAGCGCCGCGGCGTCGGTGGCCTCGGCGAATCGTTCTTTGGCCTGGGTGACCAGGTCTTCAGCCATTAAAGTCATGGAATCAGTGCCATAAAAAGTACCCCCACGCCGCACCAGTCGGGCTGCTGCCCGGCCCGTCCCCACCAGGGGCTCGGACCGGAGCAACCCCCTAGGGAAGTCTGCCTAGGGAGCTGTCGGGCCGAACCACAAGGTCGTCCCGACACGAATTCTGTCTTGGGTGTTCTACCAGGAACGGCCCCGAACAAAACGCAAACGGGGCCAAAAAGCCCCGTTTGCGGTAATGCGCGATGCGATCAGCGCACGTTAGGCAGCCAGTGCTGCCTTGGCCTGTTGCACGATGGCGGCAAAGCCAGCCTTGTCGCGCACGGCCAAATCGGACAGAACCTTGCGGTCGAGTTCGATCGAAGCCTTCTTCAGACCAGCGATGAACACGCTGTAGCTCATGCCATGCTCACGCACAGCTGCGTTGATACGCGTGATCCACAGAGCGCGGAAGGTGCGCTTTTTGTTGCGGCGGTCGCGGTAAGCATATTGACCAGCACGCATGACCGCCTGTTTGGCGATGCGGAATACATTACCGCGGCGGCCACGGTAACCCTTGGCGGCGGCAATGACTTTTTTGTGACGAGCGCGGGCGGTAACGCCGCGTTTTACGCGAGGCATATTAGATCTCCGTTATCAAGCGAAAGGCATCATGGCCTTGACGGAGGCCACGTTGGTTTCATGAACCGCCGCCGAACCGCGCAGCTGGCGCTTGTTCTTGGTGGTCTTCTTGGTCAGGATGTGGCGCTTGAAAGCCTGGCCACGCTTGATGGATCCGCTGCCGCGAACCTGAAAGCGCTTGGAAGCGCTTTTCTTGGTCTTCATCTTGGGCATGATGATTCCTACATATGTTGATTTAATATGAATACACAGGTGCCTGTCGCACGGAAGAGCTACCGCCCTACCGCCACGGCAAGACTTGCCGGACCTGGATTCACTTCTGGTTTTTCCCTGGCGCAACCAGGAAAGCCTTTGATTATATGGTGATTTTGGTCCGGTTGTCTAATTCGGTTGCCACTTCGTACAAGAGGATGGGTAATGGACACTGCGCGACGCTGCTGTCCGACCCAATCCCTCGCTCGTCTTATCACCAACCGGGATAGCCCGTCCCCCGGTCGCTCATCCGAGCCGACATCGATACTGAAGGGCCTCGGCCACATGACGAGCCTGGATGCGCGGCTGGGCATCGAGATCCGCCACCGTACGCGCAACCCGTAGCACACGGTGCGTGACCCGGGCCGAACCGTGCAGGCGCTGGATCGCCTTGACCAGCAGTTGCTGTGCGTCCGTTTCCAGTTCACAGTGCGCATCGATAGCGGCGCCTTCTAGTCTGGCATTGACGCCCCCTTGCCTCTCTTGCTGCAATGCCCGGCAACGCGCGACGCGCTCTCGCACGGCCTCGGACGGCTCTCCCGGCGGCAGTTCCAGGCAATCTGTCCCGGTCGCCGGCAGCTCAATCAGCAAATCCAGCCGATCCAACAACGGCCCCGACAAGCGGCTGACATATCTCGCCACTTGGTCAGGCGTACAGGCACAGGGGCGTTTGGGGTGACCGCGCCAGCCGCAGGGACAAGGGTTCATGGCCGAGATGAGCTGAAACCGTGCCGGATACTCGACGGCATGTCGGGCGCGCGCAATCGCTACCCTGCCCGTCTCGAGCGGTTCGCGTAATGATTCCAGCGATTTTCGAGTGAATTCCGGCAATTCGTCCAGAAACAGCACGCCATGATGGGCAAGACTGATTTCCCCCGGACGGGGAACGGCGCCACCCCCAATCAACGCCACGGCGGAAGCCCCATGGTGCGGCGCGCGAAACGGAGGCTGACGATGCAAGGCCGTGGCCGGCTGACCGGTCAGGCTAGATATCGCGGCCGATTCCAGCGCTTGCACCCGCGTGAGCGGGGGCAGCAACCCGGGCAAACGTTGAGCGAGCATACTCTTGCCCGCGCCGGGCGGCCCGACCATTAACATGCTGTGCCCACCTGCGGCGGCTACCTCCAGCGCGCGCCGCGCCATGGGTTGTCCGCGCACATCGGACAGACACGGGGGAGCGTCCATCTGATTCCATGCCCGAGGCTCGCCCTTCGGTAGTCGGGCATTACCCATAAGGTGCGCGGCGACTTCCGCCAGTGTATTGGCCGCCAGCACATTCAAATCGGGCACCCATGCGGCCTCCGCGGCGTTCGCCGAGGGCAGAATCATGGTAGCGCCGGGCTGCTCTCGTGACACGGCCATTGCCAGCACTAAAGCCGCCCTCACCGGCACCAGGGCTCCTGTCAAGGAAAGCTCGCCGGCGAACACCATGTTCTGCAAAGCTAACGGGACGACCTCGCCCTTGCCATCGTCAATCGCGATCTGGCCCGATGCCAGTAGCACGCTCAGCGCAATGGGTAAATCGAAACGGGCCGAGGCTTTTGGCAAGTCAGCCGGCGACAGATTGACGGTAATGCGGCCGTTGGGGAACTCAAAGCCGCTATTGACGATCGCCGCGCGCACGCGCTCACGACTTTCACGCACCTCGGTATCTGGCAGGCCGACTACGGTAAAAGCAGGCAAGCCGACGCCCAGGTGAGTCTCGACTCGCACGGCGGGCGCATCGGCACCCGCCAGCGCTCGGCTGGCGAGAATTGCGAGCGTCATATCGCCCCCAAATAGATAGGAGGCAATAGTATGAACAAAGACTCCACTCGCAATGGGTCAAAGCGTGACCATAATGTCACGCTCCACGACGGTCGATTAACGTACCCGCCCGTTGCGCGATATCCGGGTCAGGTCCGTTGGCCTACGACAGCGATTTCAATAACCCGCGGCTGATGATCAGCTTTTGCACTTCTGTGGCGCCCTCGTAAATGCGCAACGCCCGGATGTCCCGATAGAGTTGTTCCAGCGGATGATTGCGCTTGACCCCCAGCCCGCCAAACATTTGCTGCATACGATCGATCACACGTTGGGCACTTTCGGTGGCAGCCATTTTTGCCATCGCGGTTTCAATGGTCGGGGGACGTTTTTGAACGTCACGCACCCAGGCGGCGCGATAGGTCAATAAGGCGCTTTGGTCGATATCAGTCGCCGCGTCGCCCAGGGCGGCCTGGGTAAGCTGCATATCGGCGAGCGTGCCGCCAAACATGCGCCGGGATGCGGCGTGATGCAAAGCGGCATCCAATGCCTTGCGGGCAAAGCCCACGGCGGCGGCGGCGACGGAGGTGCGAAACACATCCAAGGTCTGCATCGCGAGCTTGAAGCCTTGATTCAACCCACCTAGCATCTGGTTGGCCGGCACGCGGCAGTTGGTAAAGCGCAGCGTCGCCAAGGGGTGCGGGGAAATGACGTCGATCATCTCTGCGATTTCGAGGCCCGGCGTATCGGTGTCCACGATAAAAGCGGAAACGCCCCGTGCGCCAGCATCGGGGTCGGTGCGAACAAAGACGCAATAAAAATCCGCGATGCCTCCATTGGATATCCAGGTTTTTTCACCATTCAGAACGTACTCGTCGCCCTCCTTTACCGCGGCGCAAGACAAGGCGGCGACATCCGATCCGGCCTCGGGCTCCGACAGCGCGAACGCGGCGATTTTTTCTCCCCGCGCCACGGCCGGCAGGTAGGCGCGCTTTTGCGCGTCGCTGCCCGCGAGCGAGATTGCGCCACTGCCCAGACCCTGCATGGCGAAAGCGAAATCGGCCAAGGCATGGTGGCCAGCCAGCGTCTCGCGCAAAATGCAAAGGCTGCGCGAATCCAATTCGTCCAACGCGCCGCCATAGGCCCCGTCTGGGCCGGCTGGCACGCTATAGCGCAGCCAGCCCGCCGCGCCTAACGCCGCGACCCATTCCCGGCAAGCTTGCTCCGGGGAAACGTCTTCGCTGGGAAGTTCACGCTCGCCGCACCAGTCGCGCAGCCGTATCGCCAGCTCGCGATGCGTGTGGTCCAGGAACGGCCATTCGAGCCAAGATAGGGAATGGGTCGAACTCATCCTTCATTACTCCTTTGCCGCGTACTGTTCGAGCAAGGGGCGCCAGGTCGTCAACGTGTTCTTGAGATAGTCGCCGAATTCCTTGGAGCCCTTGAAATCCACTTTCAGACCGAACTGATCCGAGCAGTTCGCGAATTCGGGGGTCTTGGTGGCTTGTTCAAAGGCGTCTTGAAGCTTACTGACCACTGCGGGGTCCATGCCCTTCGGCCCGGCAATACCGAGCAAGCTGGGTGCGACGAGGTCGTAGCCGAGTTCCTTTAGCGTAGGCGCATCGAACCCCTTCATCCGCTCATCGGTGTAGACGGCCAACAGGCGCAGACGGCCGTCACGTACGTAGGGCACCCATTCCGCGGTCTGGGCCATGAAATCCACATCGCCACGCAGCAATGCCGTAATCGCCTCGGGGCCGCTCTTGTAGGGAATATGCGTCAAGCGCGTTTTGGTTTCCTGCGCCAGGCGCTCGGACGTCAGGTGTTGAGGCGTACCAACGCCGGCCGTGCTGTAGCTCAACTCGCCCTTTTTCTGTGCCGCTTTCAATAGCTCCTCTACCGATTTGTAGGGCGAGTCGGCGCGCACCAGCAGACCGACCTGATACTGGGCCACCATGGCGACAGGCGTCAGGTCGGTGGTGACGTCATATTTGGTGCTGGGTGTGAGAACCTGATTCAGTAGTCCGCCAGTCGACAGCGACGCGATGTTATAGCCGTCGGGGCGCTGACGGATGATATAGCTGACCGACAACGAAGAGCCTGCCCCCGGGCGGTTTTCCACCACGACCGTCTGACCAAGGCGTTTGCCCACATCGACGGCGAGCGCGCGATTGCAGACGTCGGTGCCGCCGCCGGCACCGTAGCCCACGACCAGGGAAATGGGATTCTGAGGGTAGTCAGCAGCCTGCGCCACTGCGGTTGCACCAAGCGTCGCGCTCACCGCGAACGCCAGACGACATAGGGATGCCATTTTCATACGTGTCTCCTTGTAGTTTGCTTACGGCCTGACCGGCATTCACTCACCCGGCCGCCGTCCATTGGACGACCGTAATTTTGCACACCTAAACAGTCACATATATAGATGTTTGTACTAATAGATCTGGCTGGACACGATGCGCTACGCTGCAGCCCAAACTGAATCTGACCGCGAAGGAGACGACATTGAGTACAAAGCGCGTGCTGGTCACGGGTGCCAGCAAAGGAATCGGCCGGGCGATATGCCAGCGCCTGCATGAGGATGGCTACTCGGTGGTGGGTGTCGCGCGGACGCGGCCCGCGGACCTGCCAGCCGACATGGAATTCCATACGGTGGATTTGGCGGATTCCAAGGCGGTCGAGGCCTTTCTCGCGCTAGCCGTGCATCAGCCTTTTTACGGGCTGGTCAACAACGTGGGCCTCGTGCCCACGGACAATCTGGAAGACGTCCAGATCGAGGACCTCTATCGCGCGGTACAGCTCAATGTCGAAGTCGCGCTTCGCTTCACGAAACATCTGGCGCCCGGGATGAAGACGGCACGCCAAGGGCGCATTATCAATATCTCCTCGCGCGCCGCGCTCGGCAAACCGGGGCGCACGGTCTACAGCATGACCAAGGCCGGGTTGATCGGCATGACGCGCACCTGGGCGCTCGAACTCGCCCCCTACGGCGTGACGGTAAACGCCGTGGCGCCGGGGCCTATCGCCACCGAATTCTTTGCTGGCGTGAACGATCCCGACGACGCCCGCACCCAGTCACTGCTGTCAGGCATCCCCGTCGGCCGCATGGGCCGGCCTGAGGAAGTTGCGCACGCGATCGCGTATTTCCTCGACGAGCGATGCAGCTTTGTGACCGGGCAAACCCATCTGGTCTGCGGTGGTGTGTCCATCGGCGCGGCCTGACTCAACGTACAAACCATTCCCTAGACGAATACGGCAGACATCAAGCCCTGCCTCTTCAACATTCCATCAATTAAAAAGAGACACGATATGAAGCGTTGGACGAAACGACCCGAAGGTTCGACTTGGGGCGACTTTGGCGAGGACGATCAACTCGGGCGCGTTAACCTGCTGGGCCCCGAGCAGATCCTGAAAGGCGTGAGCGAGGTACGCGAAGGACGCGCATTCTGCCTGTCGCTGCCGTTGGATCTGCCGGGCGGCATGGCGTTGAACCCGCGTCGTAAACCGCCGCGCCTGTCGGGCACCGAACGCGATGGCGTACCCTACATGAATTTCCCCATGGAAAACCTGGATGCGTCGTCCATCGACGTGCTGAGCGACGATCAGGTGTTGATGTCGTTGCAGTATTCGACGCAATGGGATGCACTGGCCCATGTCGGCGCGCAGTTTGATGCCGATGGCAACGGTACGCTTCGCAAGGTCTATTACAACGGTTATGCAGCAGGCAAGGATATTCTCGACGCCCCGCATGGCGAGGATCATGGCGATTGCTGCGGCAGCGGCACGCACGCGATGGGCGCGCAAAAGCTGGGAATCGAAAATTTTGCGGTAAAGGGAATGCAAGGCCGCGGCGTGCTGGTGGATTTCACACGCCACTATGGCCGCAACCGTCAATTGATCGGCTATCGGGAACTGATGTCGGTCATGGAAAAAGACGGTGTGATCGTCGAACGCGGCGACATGCTGGTGCTGCGTACCGGCTTTGCCGAACTCATCATGGAAATGGCTGGCGAGCCCGATTCCGAAGTCCTGCACGGCGCCTGCAGTGTGCTGGATGGTGCGGATGAGCAGCTACAGCAATGGATCACCGATAGCGGCATTGTCGCGATCTGCGCTGATAACTACGCCGTAGAAGCCTATCCGGCGCGCGATCGCGAAGGCAAGAAATCGCTGCTGCCACTGCACCACCATTGCTTATTTAAGCTGGGCCTGCCGCTGGCCGAGTTGTGGTATCTGAAAGACCTGGCAGAAGCACTGCATGCAGCCAAGCGCAACCGGTTCTTGTTGACCGCTCCGCCGCTGCGCCTGCCGGGCGCGGTGGGATCACCGGTGACGCCTATCGCCACGATCTAAGGAGCGGCACATGGATTTTTACTCGCTGCTGACTCAGCATGCCCGCAGCGCGCCGCAGCGCATCGCCTTTCAGGATAAGGACCGGGCAGTCGACTACGCTAACCTGCTGGCCGAGGTGGATCGCCTGGCGGCGCTATTGCAATCACGCGGTGCGCGTCGCGGCGACCGGCTCGCCCTGTGGATGCCGAACTGCGTCGAGTGGTTGACGACGTTTTTGGCCTGCGCACGGCTCGGCATGACGGTCATCGCGGTCAACACGCGGTTTAAAGAGCACGAAGTCGGCCAGCTGTTGGAACGCGGGCGCTGCAAATGGCTGGCCTGCTGGCCAGGGTTCAAGGGCTTGCCCTTCATCGATATCTTGAACCGCGTGCAGCCGGCCATACTTGGCCAGCTACGCGGCGTGTTGGTCGTAGCGGGCGATGCGTCGGTCAATGAACAGCTGCGTCATGTCGTGTCCGGCGCCGACCTCATCGCCTATGGCGACGCAGCGAGCGTGTCAGACGAAATCGCCGAACCCGGCGAGCAAGACGATGGCGCGCTGGTCTACACCACGTCTGGCACCACGTCGGCGCCCAAGCTGGTACTGCATCGTCAAAAAGGCTTGACCATGCACGGCGCCATCGCGGCGCGTGCCTATGGCGTTGACGAGCACAGCGTGGTGCTGATTGCCGCGCCGCTTTGCGGAGCATTTGGCTTTTCGACCATGTTAAGCGGCCTGGTGCCGGGCGCCACGCTGGTGTCATTGGCGGTGTTCGATGCGAAAACCACCTGTCGGCAAATCATTGAGCACGGCGTGACGCACACGCATGCCAACAACGAATGGCTGGACCTGGTGCTGAAAGAAGCACCCTCCCAGACAAATCCGTTTCCCAGCCTGCGCTATGTAGGGTTTGCAAGCTTCGCCCCATCGCTGGATGATTTGCCTGAGCGGGCGCGCGCTGCGGGGGTCCCTATCGCCGGGTTATACGGATCCAGCGAGTTGCAGGCGCTGGTCGCGGGACACCGATTAGACGCGGAATGGCAGCATCGTCGCATCGCGGGTGGGACACTGGCCTCGCCAGATGGCCGGGTGCGTGCCGTCGATCCGGACACAGGCAAAATTCTGCCACACGGCGCCATCGGGCAGATCGAAATCAAAGCGCCCAGCCTGATGTCGGAATACCTGGACAATCCGGAAGCCACGCTCAAAGCGGTGCGCCCCGATGGATATTTCTGCACGGGCGATCTGGGCTATACGCTGGACGAGCACAGCTTCATCTTCCAAGGTAGAGATGGCGAGCACCTGCGCTTAGCCGGCTTTCTGGTCAACCCGATGGAGATCGAGTCATTCATCCGCGGTCTGGAAGGCGTACAAGCCGTTCAGATCGTGGGCGCGGAACAGGCCGGCAAAACGGTGCCCGTGGCATTCGTCATCCGCGCGCAGGATGGCGACGTGACCGAGCAAGCCATCATCGCCGCATGTGCAAGCTCGATGGCAAAGTTCAAGGTACCGGTACGCGTGGTGTTCGTAGACGAGTTCCCGACGGTTCAAAGCGCCAACTCGAACAAAGTGCAAAAGCACGAACTTCGACGCGCCGCTCAGGAACTGTTGGACGGACTTTAAACCGACGATCGTAGAATACGCGCCTATGCCACGACGCCCTAGCCTCCCTACCCTGTCCAAAATGCACGCTTCCGAGGTGCTCTCGCGCAGTAAACAACCGATTTATCTGCAACTGGCCTCGGAGTTCCGTCGCAATATCGCGCAGGGGGTGTGGGCGCCGGGCGCGCAGATACCCTCGCTGGAAGAGCTCATGGCGCAGTATCGCGTGGCGCGCATGACGCTGCGCAACGCGATTGGCATTCTCGAGGACGAGGGCTATATCCGTCGCGGCCGCGGGATCGGCACCTTTGTCGAAGCGAAAATTCCCAGCGTGACGGAATTGCAGATCCCGTCGAACTGGGAAGAGACCGTAGCGTTAAGCGATGTGCTCGGCACGGAAAGCATCGTGGACCGCGAGGACGCGGTCGAACAGTTGCCGGACCTGGGGATGCACTACGAGGGGGCGTACGCTCCCGCGTATCGCTATTTATGCCGCCTGCATGTCAAGGACAACGTGCCTTACTGCTTTAGTGAAGTCTATATTGACGATGAACTATTCAGCGCGCATCGCGGCGAATTCTTAAACTCTGCCGCTGCATCGGTGATCGCCCGTATCCCCGACCTGACACTGCACGAGGCACGTCAGAAAATCACCATCGCGGGCGCGGGGATTCAGTCCGCCCGCGCGCTGAATTTGAATGTCGGTGAGAGCGTGGCGGAGGTGCGCCGCTATGCCTGCGACGCACATTGGCTGATTTACTTCGCGCGCCTCGAATTCCCAACGAAGTTTGTCAAGCTGGAATTCGATTTGCTTCGATAAGCCTCGACCCGTCTCGCGTGGCGATGGAAAGTGGCGGAGAGCCATAAATTGACAGCGCGCCAGTTGCCGCGCGCCCGGCATCAAGCAAGGTGCCGGGCACATCGGAGCAGGCTTATAGCTGCTCAGGCGTCGGGCCTGGAGTGGGGGTTGAACTTGGCGTCTGTACGGCGCCTTGCGTCGATGTTGTACTTTGCCCCTGCGCGGACTTGCTTTCAAGCGCCACGATGCGGGTCTCCAGCAGTTGCACTTGTGCAGCCAACTGGTCGACGCGCTCGCGCGCACGGGCCAGCAGATCGGTCTGGACGTCGAACTCCTCGCGCGTAATCAAATCCATGCGCGTGAACGCCTGGCTCATCACGGCCTTGACGTTGCGTTCAAGATCGGCCGCCGGGCTGCGCGCAATTAAGTCCGACACATTCTTCTGTAGATCTTCAATCCACTGATTGCGGTTCATACGTCCTCGCATGGTGATTCTCGATATGCACAGTGTAGACCGTTACCGCGCAAATAAAAAACGTCGGCCTGCGATTTCTGATGAAGCTCGATGTGAATTAAAAGGCATTTATGGACAGCCAGTTACGAGCTCGATGGGATTGCGTTTTTCGGAGGTAACACTCGCCATCAGAACTAGCATAAGTGCATTGACGATGCCAATTAAGGAACATGGAAGCAAGACGTCTCCGGCCGCTCCTGCCAAAGCGGGTGATTTTCCCAACCTGGAGTAAACCCCATATCAGCCACCGACAAGCCGGACACCGCCGGGAAGTCATCGAGCAATCGCCGCAACCGCGCAGGCCACGTCGAATTCGGGCTGACGACGCGCATCAGGTGCAGCAAAATGCACAGCATCACGAACAAGCGTGAGGCGACGGCCGGCTGGCCGATCACGAGGTCGAAGGCCGGCATCACCCCCGCACGCGGCAACTTCGGCTGATCCACCAGATTCTTGTTCCACAAACGGCTGTGGTGAGCCGCAACATTGCGCACGAAATTCAATGCTCTGAGCCAGCTTTGCAAAAGCTGGCCGTCGGGTAAGCCGTAGCGCTCGGCGATCGCATCTCGATCATCCACCCGCATGCCTTGGTAAAAGGTGGCCAACATGCCGAAGTCCCATAGTTCAACGCTTACCCAGACGGGAAATGGCTCGCCGTACTTTTGCTTATAGTGCCTGACGAAATCCTCCCGTGAGCGCGCCACCATCTGTTGGTGCTTATCCAACCAATTTTGATGGGCTGTGCGACCCGTTGCCGGATGTACTTTCTTGGCGAAGTTCCCATGCAGCATGGCAGGGTTCATATGTGCGAAGGGGTCACGTTCACCCAGACGGTAAGACACATCCACTCGCAAGGCCACCTCGATGCGCTCGATAGCATCAAGGACTAGCAGGCGAAGTCGTTTATCGAAGACATAAAGGGCCAGGACCTGCTCGAAGCTACTGCCTGGGCGGAACGCGTCAGCCCGCTGCACGGCAACCTTCGGCGACCCAGCAGTTTGCAACAGCACAGTCTGGCGCAGCGGATACCAATACGCACTCAGCCGGTAGTAGCCAATGCGGCGCAAGCACGCTAGCGCTGCGGCCTCGTCGGTAACGTCCAAACCACAGTCCTTCAGTAGGGACAGCTGCTGCTCGCAGGTGAGGTAGGGCTTGTTGTACGTAGACATGGTCGGCACAAAAGAAAACCCACCCGTACATCTTTCGACGCAGAGGGGTGGGCCGTGTTGAGATCGATTTTAACGGGTCTGGATATAGACCTCAAGGGCAATGGCCATCGGACCCGTCTGGGATTCCAGGATGTTCGCCGTTATGACCCGCTTCGCGCTTCGATACCAGGTGGAATGATGGCCACCGCGGCGAATGAATCGTGGTGGCCTCCGGTAGCCAACAAAAAAATGGGCGGGCCGAAACGGCACCGCCTCAAAGCACAGGAGAAATAGAAACGCGCCCGTTGCCTAGCAACACGGCCCTCTCGCGAGCGCCTATCGTTTTGCATCCGGGCGTAGTCATTCTCTCTGACGCCTAAGGAACTGAACAGGCACGTCATGTAAACCGTAGTTTCATAGTATTTGACGGAATGCTGAGACGCGACGAAAGAGTCGCATCAATTCGATACAAGACAGCCCTTTCGCACATATTTAGTTTCAGAAGCGCCGCGCTGGTGCGTTGCACCACTTTGGGGCAGATCGATTTCGGTGCGTTGCACCACATTGGGGCCGAAGCCTCAATGCACGTTCGCTGCCAGACGCCGCAAACCCATTGCTACGGGGAAAAACTCGAGTTCCCCAGCATGCCTAAAAGTTGGCACACCTATTGCTTAAGTGATCAGGCGTGAATGCAACCCTCATAGGAACTGCCATGAAACTGATTATCGCCATTATCAAGCCGTTCAAGCTCGACGAAGTCCGGGTAGCGCTGTCCGGCATTGGCGTTCAGGGCCTGACCGTGACCGAAGTCAAAGGCTTCGGACGCCAGAAAGGACATACCGAACTGTATCGCGGCGCTGAATACGCCGTCGATTTTTTGCCCAAGCTGCGCGTTGAAGCCGCAGTGCCCGATCACCTGGTTGACCAGGTCGTCGAAGTCATCGAGCAAGCCGCCCGCACCGGCAAGATCGGCGACGGCAAGATCTTTACCGCACCGCTGGAACAGGTCGTCCGCATCCGGACCGGCGAATCTGGCGAAGCCGCACTGTAAACACACAACGACAAAATGCATGCATGGGAGCATGAATAATGGATAAAGCGGATATTTCCTGGCTACTTGTCTCTACCCTGTTGGTCCTGATGATGGCAGTGCCGGGTCTGGCCCTGTTCTACGGCGGCATGGTTCGCAGTAAGAACGTGCTGTCGGTGTTGATGCAGGTGCTTTGCACATTTGCCCTGGGCTTGGTGCTGTGGTTCATCTACGGTTACTCGCTCGCATTCACGGAAGGCAACGCATTTTTCGGCGGTTTCTCCCGCACGTTCTTCTCTGGCATGTTCACCCCGGCCGACGGTGAATACGCTATGTCCGGATCGATCACGGAACTGCTGTTTGCCTCGTTCCAAGCGACTTTCGCGGGGATCACCTGCGCACTGATCGTGGGCAGCTTCGCTGAACGTGTTCGTTTCTCGGCGGTGTTGGTCTTTACTGCCATCTGGTTCACGTTTGCGTATCTGCCGATCGCCCATATGGTCTGGTTCGCGTCCGATGTCGCCCCTGGCTTCCTGAATGCTCGCGGCGCGCTGGACTTCGCTGGTGGTACCGTCGTGCACATCAACGCCGGTGTGGCCGGTCTGGTCGGTGCTTATGTTGTGGGCAAGCGTGTCGGCTGGGGCCGTGAAGCCATGCAACCGCACAACCTGCCGATGACCTTTATCGGTGCTGCCTTGCTGTGGGTGGGTTGGTTCGGCTTTAACGCGGGTTCCGCACTGGCTGCTAACGGCGATGCAACCCTGGCTTTCTTCAACACCATGATTGCAACCGCCGGTGCTGTGTTGGCGTGGATGATCACCGAATGGGCCGTCAAGGGTAAGCCGTCGATGCTGGGTGCCGCATCGGGTGCAGTGGCGGGTCTGGTGGGTATCACCCCGGCCGCTGGTCTGGTCGGCCCCGTCGGCGCCTTCATCATCGGTATCGCTGCAGGCTGCATCTGCGTGTGGGGTGTGAATGGTCTCAAGCGTATGCTGCGTGCTGACGATTCGCTCGACGTATTCGGCGTGCACGGTGTGGGCGGTATTGTGGGTGCCCTGCTGACCGGTGTGTTCAATGCACAAGCGCTCGGCGGCCCCGGCCTCGACAGCACGGGTTTGATCCTGGGCCAAGTGTGGGTGCAGCTTGAAGGCGTGTTGATCACGATCGTCTGGTCTGGCGTGGTGGCCTGGATCGCCTACAAGATTGCCAACATGCTCTGCGGCCTGCGTGTACCGGAAGATCAGGAACGCGAAGGTCTGGACGTCACGACGCACGGCGAATCGGCGTACCACAGCTAAAAACGAAAGGGGCTGCCACCGCGGTGTCTCATCGCGGAATGAGCAAACTACCCCAAGGGGAAGCCACCGATGCGCAAGCATCGGTGGTTTTTTATTGGCGCCTAGTATCGATACTGCACAGCCAGGTTGCCACCCGTTTCGTGATATCCCCCGCTGCCCTTCTGATGAAAGAACGCGGCGCTCAGGGAAAGACGCGGATTAAGGGCGCCATCAATACCGAGCTTTAATTGGCCGACGCTGCGGCCGCTGTTAGCGTGGACGGTTTTATCGTCCACGCGCGCGGCATAACCCCGGCTGGCATGGACCCAGTTCGCTTCGATATACGGGTTTAGCGTGGAGCTGACACCAGTGGGAATGCGCAAGGCCGCGCGCAGGCCCAGCAGGGATTGCGTACGCGCATGATTTTGCAATGCAATCTGCGTGTCGTGCGCATGATGCCCGCTCGGCGATCGAACGTTTTGGTAAATCACTTGAGCATGCGGCTGCAGAACGAACTGGCCATGGCCGACTTGTCCGAGGGGGGCGTCATAGCCAAGCTCAACGGCCGCTGTGATGCCCTTTGAATCATATTTATCGGAGCCGAAGTTTGGGCCACTGACACGGTTCTTAAAGTGATTCCATAGGAACCAGCTATCCGCGTACAGCCCGTTTTGTGATCCGCGGCTTTGCCCGTATGTGCCATAGATACCGACGCCATGGCCGTCGACCCTGCCGATGCTCGTGTTAGCCGCCATCCGAGCCCGAGTATGGCCGGTGAAGTGACCATATCCCCACATGACCCCCAGCGCCACCTTTTCGTCAAGGCGATTCACATGGCTGACCAGATCAACACCCATGATGACCACGTTCTTGTCGCCGCGTGTACGTAATTGCCCCGCAGCGGCATTCAGATGCAACTTCGATCCGTTGTAGTGAATCCACGCTGTAGGCGAATCTGCTATCCCCTCATTCATGACATAGCTATTGCCCCGGTCGCTATGCGTCAACTGAAACATCGTATTCGCCGCATGGGCGTTCGCCAGGTATGAGCCGATCGCGGGCCGAATCGCGGTTCTCGCATGCAGGAGCTCTGGCAGGCGATGCTCGATGAGCGAGGGTTCCTCCTGGATGGTCTCAGTTTCGGATTCGTGCTGCTGTGTGCTAGTGGCTCCTTGGCTGTCATCCTCATCATCGGTATTTTGCTCGAGCGGCTCTTCGTTCGGCGAAGTGCCCGCTGTCTGCTCGTCCGACACAGGAACAGTTAAGGGTTTCGGCTCTGGTTTTACTTCGAGGTTCGCCCCAGGGTCAGAATTTGGACCCGCTTCGGGATCTGAGCCCGCCCCGGGATCTGACCCGGGATCTGGATCTGAATCATCGTTGAGATGATCATCGGCGGTCACGGCCGATTGAGATTCCGATGCTGCATCACCATTGGAAGCATGCGATTCTTCGCCATCCGCTGGAGGAATAAGGCTCGGCGATGGAGGGACGCGCGTGTTCGGTGACGGCGATACAGGCTGGCTTTGTAATGTCGTTACGGAGGCGCCGGGTGACGTCGATGCGGATACGCTAGGCGACCTCGATACGGATAGGCTGTCCGACCCCGATGGGGACACGCTTGACGACGGCTGAGCCGGAACGGTAGATGACGTCGACACAGGGATGCTCAGAGCCTCATTTGGTGCATTCGATGAGGGACGCTGCGAATGCGACACGTGTGACGGGCTTTGCGTTTTGGCGACCACCGCCTCTGACTTCAACTTTACGGGCGTTGTTTCCCACGGGAGCAATGGCGTTCGCGTTGGTACTATTGTGCGGCTAGCCGCGGACTCATTGTTCTGGCCGCTCGTCGTGATCGTCACCTCCTCGGCCGCGACAGTTTGCGATTTTCCCTGTGGCGTCGATGAATGCGAAGGGCTATTGGAATCCGCGGACGTCGGGGACGTCGTAGGATTGCGCGGGGGGAGCGGTGCGGAACTCGAAAAAGACACCGGCGACTCGACCGGCGGCGAAGGCGGAGGCGTTGGCGATGGTGTTGGCGGGACGCCGTGCTTCGGTGGTGTATTCTTGTCGATCGACGAGGGCGAGACGAACTGCCTGATCTCGATGGTCGTGTTGAGCGGGGCCGGTTTGATGTCATTGCCCGGCGGGGAAGGCTGCGAGATTGAGATCGGTGTCCCGGCCGAGAGATACTCGGTTATCTCTTCAATTTCTGGTTTTAGTTCCAGTACGTGGGCATCGTTCTTTTCTTCGAGTATGGACGAAGCACCACCCGACTTCGGCAGCGAGACCAAGTACCAATTCTTTACGGCGTCCTTGTCGACAAAACTCTCATTGCCCTGCACCAGGAAGTAGTCAAAACCGCCTAACGAAGTGTCCCCGACGAGGGTAAGTTTCGCATCCGAAGCACCGGCCACTTCGATAAGTTTGAGTGGCGACCCGGTATAGGGAAGTGGCGCTCCCTCCCCCACCAGGCGTATGGAGACAGTGGCCGATCCGACGAGGTCTCCCTCGACCTTGACGCTATCCGCGATGGAGCCACCCGTGTTATCCGAGACGGGGTTAATCACGGCAGATAGATGTAGCGCGCTGTCTACACCGGCACGGTAATCGCGCAATACGTATAGCGTGTTGCCGCTAATGCCCTTGCGGCGTACACGCACAGTTCCCTCGCTGATCAGATCTCCCGGCACGACGAACACGCTGGGCAGGTAATGGGGATAAGAGCGCGGCGTGCCAAGTGCCAACGTGCCTCGCGGTTCGATCTGGATATGCGTGTGACGGCCAGGTTTAACCGACAGGTCAGGCGCATCGCGCGTGTGACCGATCAGAGTCGCTCCGCTTTTGACGGTGAATTGTTTTGCCTCGTTCCACTGTGGACCATCAAGGTCATGGATCCGAAACGAGCCCTCTTCGACGACAACACTGCCCTTGAAATCCGGTTGTGGCCTGGAGATCAGTAGCGGAGCGTCGCCCCGCTTGATAAGCTGACCCCCGGCATCGGCACGTAAACGCACTTCAGTCACCAAGAAATGATCCGCGGTACGCATACCGGGCGTAGCGATGGCCGGCCGACCCGACTCTGACAGGTGTGTCTCGACGATCACGCTCGAATTGCCGAAGTCGATCATCGGCTGCCCTGATCGCCCGTCTTGCTTTGTGTTCAGCGTGTAAATAGGTTTTCCGTTTTCTCGGGGGGGTGTGGGCGCCTGTCCCATCGCGGCGGCGTGCATCAAGACACCCGCGCACACGCTACCCACCATCCGCCCCGCACCACCGCGGCGCCCGCGCGGCCTAAAGCTCATCCGGGCATTCCGTTGGCCACGCCATCCTACCTTGCTTGATCTTTTCATTACTTCGTTCTCCAACCATAAGGAAAGCGGCCGGCTGTCGGGCTTCGTAGGGCCGCCAACAGGGCACGGAGGCCCCGGCATGGCGGTTGTTATCAAAGCCGAGCTTGACCGCGAATCGAGGTTTTCGAGACGCAAAGGAGGGAGAACAAGACGTGTCTGACGCGCCCGGAGGCGCAGCGGCGCTCGCGAGAATAGGGATCACCTGCCCAGGTGGCCGCGATGACCGGCCGGGGAAGGCGCAGTCATGAGGGTTACCCAAATCGAAAGTTATCGCCCTCGCTTAAGCAATCGTCATCAAACTGGCGTTACCTCCGGCTGCCGCCGTATTCACGCTGACCGAGCGTTCCGCCAGCAGTAACTCGGGCGCATACGTGGCACCGGTTGCTATGGCATCGGGTGTGAGGCCCTGCACGATCACTATCGGGCCATCGCGCGAGGCAATGCGTTCGTTCCACGCGCGCAGATCATCGCCATCGCCTTCGAAAAGCACGCCGTCAAAGACCGCAGTGTCGATATCTTCGTTACCAAGAACGGTCAGGTCGGCCCCGACGCTCTCGCGCCATTCGCGTACTGCCGGGCCGTCCAGAAACAAGGGCTTATTACCCGTAGACTTCGCGACCTCATATTGTGCGCGTGCACCGGCGGCCGTGGCAGCCACGCAGAGCAACGCGCCACGTGGACGGAGGAGGTATGTGTTTTGCTCACCGGTAGGCCCGGGCAGGATCAGGACGCCAGGGACGGTCGCGCCTTCGACACCGGGGGGCAAGCCGGGCGGGCGCATAGCAAGCAGTCGGTACAGATAAAGCGGCCCGCCCGCTTTTGGCCCCGTGCCGGAAAGACCCTCGCCGCCAAATGGCTGCACGCCGACCACCGCGCCGACGATGTTGCGGTTGACGTACATATTGCCCGCATGCACGCGGTCCGTGACATAGCGTATGGTTTCATCAATACGGCTATGCACACCGAAAGTGAGGCCATAGCCGGTCGCATTGATCTGTTCAATGAGTTTATCCAGATCGTCGCGCCGGTAGCGTACGACATGCAGCACGGGCCCGAACACCTCGCGCGTCAAAGCACCGATGTCGTCAATTTCGATGAGCGTGGGCGAAACATAGGTGCCGTATAGACACTCTTGCCGTAGATCCACTTGATGAACACGGTGACCGGCTTCACGCATTGCATCGATATGAAGCGTGATGTTGTCGCGGGCTTCGACATCGATGACCGGGCCGACATTGGTGGCCAGGTGATCAGGCTTCCCGACGCGCAATTCGCGCATTGCGCCACGTAGCATATGCAGGATGTGGTCCGCATTGTCCTCCTGCAAACAAAGGACGCGCAAAGCGGAACAACGCTGACCGGCGGAGTCGTAAGCCGAGTTCAGGACGTCCGCGACGACCTGTTCGGCCAGGGCGGAGGAATCGACGATCATGGCGTTCTGACCGCCCGTTTCCGCGATCAAGGGAATGCTATGGCCATGGCGATCCAAGCGCCTCGCTAGCGTGCGCGCGATCAAGCGTGCCACATCCGTCGATCCCGTGAACATCACACCGTCGATGGACGCATCCCGGACCAATTGCGCACCCACCGTTTCACCTCGCCCGGGCACAAGCTGCGCGGCACCGGCCGGCACGCCGGCATTGCGCAGGATCTGTATGGCTTGCGCGGCGATCAGGCATGTCTGTTCAGCGGGCTTGGCGATGACGCTATTGCCAGTGACCAGCGCGGCGGCGACTTGCCCCATGAATATCGCGAGCGGAAAGTTCCACGGACTGATGCATAGCACCGTACCCAATGGGCGGTGAGTGTCGTTGTTGAATTCTCGCTCAGCTTGATCGGCGTAATAGCGCAAAAAGTCCACCGCTTCGCGCACCTCCGCGATGGCGTTGGGCAAAGATTTGCCCGCTTCGCGCACGATCAATCCCAACAGCGGCTGCATGCCTTCTTCTAACATCTGGGCCGCGCGGCGCAGGCAGTGCGCGCGCTCGGCAACCGGGGTGGATTGCCAGATGGGGGCGGCGTTCTTTGCCACGCGTATGGCGTGCTCGACGTCGTCGGTCTGCGCTTCGAGCAATTGCCCGACGACATCGCGGTGATCGGCGGGATTGCGCACATCAATGGCTCGCGCCGGATCCCACGGCCGCTCCGCTTCCCCCAGCATCGGCATGGCACGCCACGGCGTGGCGGCGGTATTGAGCAGCGCAGCGGCAAGTGAGCCCAGTCGGTGCTCGTTGCTCAGATCCAGACCAGCAGAGTTCAGTCGCGCGCCCTTGAACGGCGAACCGTATAGCTCTCTGGGCAAGGGGATCTGTTCGTGCGGCGCGCCCAGCGGCGCAATGCGCATCGCGACATCGACAGGATCGGCGACCAAGGTCTCGATGGAGACGCTCTTATCGCCGATTAAATTCACGAATGAGGTATTCGCCCCATTTTCCAGCAGGCGGCGCACCAGATAAGCCAACAAGGTTTCATGGGTACCAACCGGCGCATAGATCCGACAGGGACGGTTTAACTTGCCCTGCGAAACAGAACCAACGACCTCTTCGTACAAGGGCTCGCCCATGCCGTGCAAGCATTGGAATTCGTATTGACCCGGATAATAGTTCTGCCCGGCCAAATGATAGACGGCCGCGAGCGTGTAGGCATTGTGGGTCGCGAATTGCGGATATACGGCATCCGGCGCGGCGAGCAGCTTGCGCGCACACGCGAGGTACGATACATCGGTGTAGACCTTGCGCGTATAGACCGGATAGCCTTCCAGGCCATCGACCTGCGCGCGCTTGATCTCGGTGTCCCAATAGGCGCCTTTGACCAGCCGTACCATGATGCGATGCTGCGTTCGGCGGGCCAGATCAACGATGTAATCGAGAACAAAGGGCGCGCGTTTTTGATATGCCTGCACGACAAAACCGATGCCATTCCAGCCATCGAGTTCAGGCGTCACGCAAAGCGACTCAAGCAGATCCAGCGAAATCTCGAGACGATCGGCTTCCTCGGCATCGATATTCAGACCAATGTCGTATTGTCGGGCCAAGATAGTCAATGCTCGGACGCGAGGCAGCAATTCCTGCATGACGCGTTCGCGCTGCGCGCGCGAGTAGGTCGGATGCAGCGCCGACAGCTTGATCGAAATGCCAGGGCCCTCGTAGATTCCGGCACCTTGAGCCGCCTTGCCAATCGCATGAATAGCCTGCTCGTAAGAGGCGTAATACCGCTCGGCATCCTCGCTGGTGGTCGCCGCCTCGCCCAGCATATCGTAGGAATAACGAAAGCCCTTGGCCTCCAATTTCCGGTTATTCGCGAGCGCCTCGGAGATCGTTTGGCCCGACACGAACTGCTCACCCATCATGCGCATCGCCATGTTGACGCCCCTGCGCACCAGGGGCTCGCCACCTTTGCCAATCAGACGGGTCAATGCCTTGGATAAGGACTGTTCGCTATTGACGGCCACGAGTTTGCCCGTAAGCATCAGGCCCCACGTCGCGGCGTTCACAAACAGGGATTGTGATCCGCCCAAATGTGCGCGCCAATCGCCACGGGAAATTTTGTCGCGGATCAATGCGTCGCGCGTGGCACGGTCCGGGATGCGCAACAACGCCTCGGCCAGACACATCAGCGCCACGCCTTCTTGGCTGGACAGCGAAAACTCCTGGATCAGGGCTTCGACGCCGCCACCGCCCCGCTTGTCCCGCAAGGCTTGCACCAGCCGCGTGGCCAGGTCTTGGATCTTGTCTCGATGCGGCATGCGAGCTTGCCCCAACAACAATGGCACGCACTCGGGTTCGGGACGGCGATAGGCCGCCGTGATTGCCGCCCGCAGGACCGATTGAGGCTGCACTTCCTGGCCGAATTCAAAAAACGGCGGTACGAACGGAGATGCCGAGGATTCGGATGCAATGGCTTCATCGCCCGCGAGATGAACGATCTCAGCAGGCAATTGGCCGCGCTCAATGCGTTCGAGGTAAGCCAGTAGCGCCTGCTTGTGCAGCCAGTGCGGCGTGCAATTGAGTTTCTGAGCGGCCGCCTTTAGCCGGTCGCGCAGCGCGTTGTCTACTTTGACGCCCAGTGTGGTGGTGCTCATGGTGGGGCAATTCCTATTCGGCAGGCGCACGACCGCGAACGGGATGGCCGCGATCAATCACCGCGAATACTAAGGAAGTTGCACCAACATTGAAACTAGGGTTAACTTTTAGGGGTTAACCCTCAGTACTCGTCACTTCAGCCGCGTTGATCACGCGCAGCCTAGGAGCCGGACGTCGGCGGAAGCTGGCAGCGCTCGTGCCCCACCACTCTCGATTGCAGAGGCGATGGTCTGCCCAAGTAGCGCCACGGCTTGTTGCTGTGCCTCGACCAGAGAACCCACCACGGCATTGCCCTGCGCCGGCAATTCGATCACCGTTCTGCATAACAAGGGAGCGGCTCCGCTCACCTTGATGGGGCGCACGCGCCAAGTCGCATCCAATCGAACCGGGCCGCCCACGATCATGTCGAATCGTTGTACGTTGGCTTGGACGCGCCATACGGGCACATCTCTCGCCGGTGCGAGCGAGTTCACATCTAGCGCCCCCAGTTTCGCGGTGAGCGTGTCAGCCAGCGCGCTGCGGATCTCGTTGCCCAGCGGCGCGCTCCAACGATCTGAATACATGGGCATTAGCTCGCCCTCGCCCGGCCCATCGCGCAGCATCAGCTGCGGCTGATCGGCTTGTTCGGGCACGGAGACTGGCGCTACTTCGATCTGGTATTCGATACGCGCGGGCGCTGCGGGTATCGCTTGCGAACTGGACTGCAAGGTGTAATACCGAGCGTTGGGTGAACCCCCGCAGCCCGTCAGCAAGACCGCCATGGCCAGCGCGGGAAGAATCAGTTTGCGTGACACGACACTCATAGCTTATTTCCTGAGTTGGCCCGGAATCGGGTCATCCCCTCGGCCGCGAATCAGGGCTTCGGGATGGACTTGCAGGTAATCGGCCAGACTGCGCAGCGACCGCGCCGCGCGTCCCAGCTCGGTCAGCGCGAGATCGGCATTGGCCGGCAACGAGCCGTCTCGAGCCAGTAGTTCATTGATGTTATCCAACGATTTACGCGCCGCTTGCAACGTCTTGCTGACTTCCGGCGCCACGCTCTTGTCGAGGTTCTTCAAGAGACGCGAGGTCGAGGATAAGGTTTCGCGCAAGTCTTTGCCAATCTGGTCGAACGGGATCTTGTCGATCTTATCGACGATATTGGTGATCTGCTGCTGAAGCTGTTCCAGGTTGCCCTGCACGGTGGGGATCATCACCGGCTCGGAGGGCTCCAAATCGACCGGCTTGGCTTTGGGGAAGTTCTCCAGAACGATATAAAGTTGTCCTGTCAGCAGGTTCGAGGTGCGCAGTTGCGCCCTGAGGCCGTACCGGATCATCGTGGCGATCAAACGGCCGCCAGTGTTGTCGCGCTCGGCCTCGGCACGCGCCCGCATCCTGTCGTACACGGGGCCCAGGCGCTCCGGATACAGCACGGCGTCCACCAACGCAAAGAAGCGTTTGTTCTCGTTGTCGAAGTCGATACTGATCTTCGTGACCTCGCCCAACGTAATACCTTGGAAATCGACCGTCGCGCCTACCGCCAAGCCACGGATCGATTGATCAAAGCGCATACGGATATGGAACGGATCGCCATCGGGGTTCGCCTTTGCGTCGCTCTCGCTGCGATACAGCTCGAATGTAGCGCCCGCTTTGGCTTCCTGCGTCAGGCCGGGGTTCACGTGGGCAAATGCGACGCCGCCGATCGCCAGGGACACCAGCGACTGGGTATGGACTTTCAGGCCATTGGTATCGACCTGGACGTCAATGCCGCTGGCGTTCCAGAAGCGCGTGCCCTCCGTCACGAATCGATCATTGGGAGCGTCAACGAAAACTTCGACGTTGACCGCATCCCCACTTTCATCGAGCGCGTAGCTGATCACGCGGCCCACGTTGATGCGTCGATAATAAACCGGCGAACCGATGTCCAAAGAGCCCAAGTCATGCGCCTTGAGCATATAACGCTTGCCCGCGCGATCGTGCGTGACGGCTGGCGGAGTCTCGAGGCCGACAAACTCGAACTGGGTGGCCTTGGTCTCTGCTCCCGCGCCATCCGGCGCATCCACATCGATATAGGCGCCGGATAACAAGGTCCCTAGACCCGACACGCCGTTCAGGCCCAGACGCGGGCGCACGACCCAGAAGTTTGTCCCAGGCGCGGCTAATCCGGCCGCATCTCGCGACAGCCGCACGTCCACGATCACCTTGGAACGGTCTTCATTGAAGTGGATGTCATCAACCAGGCCAACAACCACGTCTTTATAGCGAACCTGGGTCTTTTTCACCTCCAAGCCTTCAGCGGTGTCGAAGACGATGGAGACTTCTGGCCCTTGCAGGAGCCACGTGCGTAAGACGAGCGATGCCGCAACGACCGCCGCGAGCACCGGCACCAGCCAGATCCAGCTGATGCGGCGCTCCTTTTTTCGTACCACCGCCGGGGCGTTGATGCTGTCGTCGCGGGATGAAATGTTTTCTTCGGCCATGTTCGAGGGTAAGCGCGTAGGGTCTTTGCTATGCGGAGTCTTGCACGGAGTTCGTCGAAACTGCGACAGAGCCCCCATCGCGTGATTCGTCTGGCGCAGGTTGTCGCAAGCGACGGGCCTGCGGCTCGGGCGAGACATTACCAGATTCTCGGCTCAGCTCTTTATCCCACGCGATGCGGGGATCGAAACTCATGGCCGATAGCATGGTGAGGATGACGACCATCCCGAAAGAGCCTGCCGCCGGCCCCGCGGAAATTTGCAGAAAACCTTCGAATTGTGCCAATGCGGCCAACAGAATCACGACAAAGACGTCCAGCATCGACCACTGGCCGATGAACTCAATCATCTCGTACATGCGAGTACGTTGGCGCAGCGTGAACTGGCTGCCGCTTTGCAGACTGGTGGCCAGCACGGCCAGCGCCAACATCTTGGTCAGGGGCACCACGATACTCGCGACAAACACGATCACGGCGATGTCCCAGGATCCGGTCTGCCATAACTCCACGACGCCGCCCAAAATCGTATGCCCGCTATCACCGAAGATCACCGAGCGGATATTCATGATCGGCAACACATTGGCGGGCACGTACAGCGCGGCGGCGGCGATCAGCAGCGCCCAAGTCCGTGTCAGGCTAGCAGGCTTGCGTTCATGCAGGACCGCATCGCAACGTACACAGTGGGGCGTGTCGTCCAGCAGTTCGTCGATTTCTTCTTCGATATTGCCTGGCGTTGCGCGGTTGGGACGCACCGCCTGCACCTGGCCGCACACATGGCAGCCGGTTAACGCCCGTCCCGGCACATGTTTGGGTACATGCACGGGAACAATCGCGGAATGCTCCGCGAATCTCCACAATGCATGCGGCGACAGACGGTCAAGCATGGTGATAAGAACCGTCAGCGCACCAAACGCGAAAAGGCCTGGCTCTGGACTGACGGATGCCATGCCCGCCAGCTTCACCACCGCGACGAGCACGCCCAATAGAAAGACTGACACCATGCTCCACGGACGCAGTAGTCCGTAGGCGCGAACCACACCTGCGAACCCTGGTGGCGCGCGGCCAAAGGTGAGCGGGCCCAGCACCCACAACAGCAGCAGCAACTGCACGAGCGGCACGCCGAATCCCGACAACCCGGTCATCAACGCGGTGGCGTAATAGCCCTGATCCCACGTCATCCCAACCGCATCGAGCATCGATGCCTGTCGGGTCATCCCCCCGACCGACATACTCACGACGGGATAAATGTTAGCGACGGTGAAGCATATCAACGCTGCCAGACAGAGCGCCAGCCAGCCTGACAACGTGATGCCGGAATAGCGCCACAGCGTGGTGCCACAGCGGTCGCATAGCGCCCGCTCACCACGCTGCAGCATGTGTCGTCGGAAGATCGCGCCGCAGTGCTCACACGCAATTAACGGCTCGGGCGGGATGCTCAATCGACCAACTCAACTTCCTGACGGTCCTTGGCGCCACTATCCGACGATTTGCCCGGAGTATCGAAGGTCAGCTGAACCTTGCCCTCCGCATCCAAATCGACGGTCACGGTGCCCCCATCGGCGAGCTTACCGAACAGCAACTCATCGGCCAGAGCACGGCGAATCGTGTCCTGGATGAGGCGTTGCATCGGCCGCGCACCCATGAGCGGATCGAAGCCTTCTTTGGCGAGATGCGCGCGGAGCGCTTCCGTGAACACCACCTCGACACGGCGTTCGTGCAACTGATCCTCCAGCTGCATGAGGAACTTGTCCACCACGCGCAGAATGATTTCGCGCGACAACGCCGAGAACGGAATAATGGCGTCGAGCCGGTTGCGGAATTCCGGCGTGAACATCCGCCGGATCTCGGCCATTTCATCGCCCACGACCTTGCTATTGGCAAAGCCGATCGAGGGACGACTCAAGGCCTCGGCGCCCGCGTTCGTCGTCATGATGATGATGACATTACGGAAGTCCGCTTTTCGGCCGTTGTTGTCGGTCAGCGTGCCATGGTCCATCACTTGCAGCAGGATGTTGAAGACATCCGGGTGCGCCTTCTCGATTTCGTCGAGCAGGAGCACGCAGTGCGGTTGCTTGGTGATAGCCTCCGTCAGCAAACCACCCTGGTCAAAGCCCACATATCCCGGCGGCGCGCCGATCAGGCGCGATACGGCATGGCGTTCCATATACTCCGACATGTCGAAGCGCAGCAGCTCCACACCCAAGGTGAATGCCAGCTGACGCGCGACTTCGGTTTTGCCAACGCCCGTGGGACCAGAGAACAGGAACGAGCCAATCGGGCGATCGGGCTTGCCCAAGCCGGAACGCGCCATCTTGATCGACGCGGCAAGCGCTTCGATCGCGTTATCCTGCCCGAACACGACAGTCTTCAGGTCACGCTCCAGCGTGGCGAGCTTGCTGCGGTCGTCGTTGGACACCGACTGCGGCGGAATACGCGCAATCTTGGAGACGATGTTCTCGATGTCGACCTTGCCGATGACCTTCTTCTGCCGGGAACGCGGCAACAGACGCTGAGCGGCGCCCGCCTCATCGATCACATCGATTGCCTTGTCAGGAAGATGACGGTCATTGATATAGCGAGCCGACAACTCCGCCGCCGCGGTCAGTGCCGCTGCGGAATAACGCACGCTATGATGCTCTTCGAAACGGCTCTTGAGTCCGCGCAAAATCTGCACGGTCTGCTCCACGCTCGGTTCGGGCACGTCGATTTTTTGGAATCGACGCGAAAGCGCATGGTCTTTTTCGAAGACGCCACGGAACTCGGTGTAGGTCGTCGCCCCGATGCATTTCAGTTGGCCCGACGACAACGCCGGCTTGAGCAGATTCGATGCGTCCAGCGTGCCGCCCGACGCGGAACCCGCGCCGATCAGCGTGTGGATTTCATCGATGAACAGGATAGCGTCGGGATTGCCGCGAATCTGCTTCAACACGCCTTTTAGACGTTGTTCGAAATCCCCACGATATTTCGTGCCAGCCAAGAGCGCGCCCATATCCAAGGCGTAGACCTGCGCGGTCTGCAAGACCTCGGGCACTTCGCCGCGCGTAATGCGCCATGCCAGGCCCTCGGCGATCGCGGTTTTACCGACACCGGCTTCGCCCACCAACAAGGGGTTGTTCTTGCGGCGACGGCACAGCACCTGGATGACGCGTTCGACCTCATGCTCACGACCGATCAGCGGATCGATACGACCCGCGAGCGCAGCGGCGTTCAGATCGGTCGCATACTGATCGAGCGGGGATTGACGTGATTCGCCAGACTCTTCGGAACTCGTCGGTTCTTTGGGCATTGCGGCGGCTGCCTCATCCTGCGGTTGCTTGGTGATGCCGTGGGAGAGATAGTTAACGACGTCCAAACGCGTCACGCCTTGCTGCTGCAGGTAGTAGACCGCGTGCGAATCCTTTTCGCCAAAAATGGCTACCAGCACGTTGGCACCCGTGACCGGCTTTTTGCCAGTCCCGCCGGCGGACACATGCATGATCGCGCGCTGAATCACCCGTTGGAAACCCAGCGTGGGTTGCGTGTCGACTTCCGCGCCATTGGGAATCACCGGCGTATTTTCTGTGACGAATTGGCGCAGGTTGCGGCGCAACTCGTCCAGATTGGTCGAGCAGGCACGCAGGACTTCGACGGCGGAAGCATTGTCGAGCAGCGACAAAAGCAGATGCTCGACGGTTATAAATTCATGTCGGGCCGAGCGGGCCTCGACGAAGGCCATATGCAGGCTGACTTCGAGCTCTTGGGAAATCACGCTTCCTCCATAACGCATTGAAGCGATCGAAAAACACGTTTCATATTCTATGCCGATCAGGGCGTAACACCAGCGATTTCAAACACTACGCGGTCGTGTCGGCCCTGTTCGTCCATGACCGTCAATGTATACCGACCATTGTGCACTAAAGATAGTTTCATCCATTCCGTTGCCTCGCCCTGTTGCCGCACTTGCCCATCTAGCAACCACCATACCTGACCTCTCGCGCCACGGGCACTGACTTCGAGGGCGACCGCGCGACTGCCGGGTACGGGTCGCAATACTGCGCCATCGGCCAGCCCTTGCACCCGCAACAGCGCACCTGCTGGATCGGCATAACCGGCGAACGTTGGGGGAACCGTTTCGTCCAGCGCCCACGCCGCCCGTGGCTGGTCGCAGGCCTGGGCTTGGCGACTGCCCTGTTCCCAACCGTGCGGCCAGCACGTCACCACCCGTTTTACACTAAATGGACGGTTGCGCGCTGAAAAAGGCCCTGCAGGCAATACGGCTACTAGATCTTGAAGCAAAGGCGCGGCGACGTTGGCGCCGAAAAATCCGGGATTGGGCGTACCGTCCGGGCGGCCCACCCACACACCGATGGTCCAGGTGTCCGTCACGCCAACGGCCCAGGCATCACGAAAACCAAAACTTGTGCCAGTTTTCCACGCGAGACGACGGCCCGTTTGCTCCAACGGCCGGTCCGGATGGCCGCCACCTTCGAGAATATCGCGCACAATCCAGGCCGCGCCCGGACTCATCATGCGCCATTCCACCCGAGGTTGATCCGGTGTGAGCCGGGGCACGCCCGCGACACCATCGCGGGCAAAAGCGCGATAAGCACCGACCAGCTCTTCTAATGTGGTGCCGCCCCCGCCCAAAATCAAGCTTAAATTTGGCGTCGCGCCAGCCGGCATGCGCAAATGGATGCCGCCCGTGGCGAGCCGGCCGGCGAAACGCGCGGGCCCGACGCGGTCGAGCAGATCGACCGCCGGGACGTTCAAAGACCGCTGCAACGCTTGCGACACGCTCACCGGCCCCGAAAACGCCGCCTGAAAATTGCCAGGGGCATAGCCACCAAACGACAGTGGCGCATCGAGCAGCATGCTCTCCGAATGGATCAGCCCGTCCTCCAGTGCCTGCGCGTACAGGAATGGCTTAAGCGTCGATCCCGGCGAACGGACGGCGCGCACCATATCGACATGGGCATACCGGCTTTCGTCGGAGAAGTCGGCCGAGCCGGCATATGCCTTGATCTCCAGGCTATCGTTGTCCATCACCAGGATGGCCATCGATACACGCGCCGGCAACGCGTCGATGCGATCGAGCAGCATTTGCTCGGCGACCGTCTGGATCTCCGCGTCCAGCGTGGAAGACACAATCGTGGCACGCTGGCCGCGACGGCGTTGCTCGCTCTGCAAGCGCTCTGCGGCTAACGGCGCCAGCCATCGCGCGCGCAAGGGGGGAGCAAGTACATTTTCGATTTTGGCGTCGGCCACGGCATCAGCGCTCCAGACGCCCAGCGCCGCCATGCGATCCAGCACTTTATTGCGGGCAAGCTCGGCGGCTTGCGGATGGCGGTCGGGACGCAAGCGCGAAGGCGATTGCGGCAGCGCGGTCAACAGGGCGGCTTCGGCGGGGCTTAGGTCCATTGCGGATTTACCCAGCCACATCCGCGACGCCATCTCGACGCCTTCCACGATGCCGCCCATGGGCGCATGCGTGAGATACAGGCCTAGAATTTCGTCCTTGGTGTAGTGCAGCTCCAATTGCAATGCGCGCGCCATCTGGCGCAATTTGGCCGCCAAGCTGCGAGAAGGCTGCCCGGCCAGTTGAGGATCAAGCAAACGGGCGACTTGCATCGTGATGGTGGAGCCCCCAGACACGATACGTCCGTGCACCAACCATTGCCACGCCGCCCGGGTCAATGCTACCGGGTTGATCCCCGGGTGCCAATAAAACCAGCGATCTTCATAACCGAGCAGCGTCTCTAAATAATGCGGCGACACCTGATCGGGCGTGACCGGATACCGCCAGACGCCATCACGGCTGGGATAAGAGCGCAGCAGGGTGCCATCAGCCGCGACGACGACGGACGCGCCCCCAACACCCGGCGTGGGCGGTGGAAACAGGCGATCCAAGGTGACGCCGATCGCGGCCAACAGCGCGACTGCGATGAGCATCGCCCTCGCCCACCGGATAGCAGTCGTACCGCTACGTGGGGCGTCGGCACTGCGCCCCAACCGCCCCGCGACTGCGCGCGCGGCCTGCCTTATCGCGCTGCCACGCGGTCGCGAACCTCGATCGGGCTCCATCGCTCGCCTACGCCTCGCAGTTCGGGCCGATACATATCTTCCGCCACCGTCGATGGCACCACATAGCGCCCCGGCGTGACGACGCGCGCCATATAAAAGATCTCGATGGCTTCGCCGCCCAACGCCGTGGCAGCCACGTAACGGTCATCACGGAACTCGCGGTGCTTGATCGCCGGATTCGACATGGCGTCAGCGACGTTGACTCCGTCGATTTCCCAATCGCGCATCTCGGGGCTTTGCGAAAGATTCAGGTTCTCGATCTCCAGCCCGGCCGGTACGCGATCCACGATCAGCGCGTCCGGAATGGTTTGGTTGGCCGCCGCCGTCAATCTCACCACCAGCATATCGCCGGTGCGCAATACGCCACCATCCCAGGGTTTGCCGTCAGGGGTGTACCAGCGACGCTGCAGCTTAATCGCATCACCGCGCGGCGCGGGCGCTTCCGTGCGCGTGCCCTGCATGTCGTACTCGATGAACAGGGGCGCCGCACCGGTATTGGTGACTTGCAGAGTCGGCAGCACATCTGCCGACAAAGCGATCGTTTCATCCGAGGCCTTGCTTACAGCGCGTCCACCCGTGGCCATCTGGATATTGGCATTCCACGGCTTGTCGGCGTCGCCGCCGGCGGCACGCGCGGCCAGCACCAAGGCCATCTGCTCCTGAGTGGAGAAATACGCGCGGCCGCGCAGCAGTCCATCCAGCTGCGACAGCAGGGACTCGCGCTGTGCCGGTGCCAGGCCGTATTGGCTGGCGATGGCGTATCCCAGCGCATAGTCCCGCACCGGGCTACCATAGTCGCCTAACCACGCGTTTTGCTGATAGCGCCCCCGTATGGGATAGCCATAGGGCCGCGCATAGGCGAGTTCCATGGCCTTGTTCATGCGTGCGGTATCGCCCATCAGCTCAAAAGCGGCGGCCATCTGAATCAGCGGCAACGGCGACAACGCACGTTCCTGATAACGGTCAAACAGCTGACGCAGCGTCGCAAGGGAGGCCTGCTTATCGCGGGCAAGCACCAACGCGGCCGACGCATAACCGGCGAAACGGCGATGATCGTTGCGCATCAGTTCGAGATAGCTGCTATCGACATTGCCGTTTTGCAGCGAGCGACGCAACACTTCTGGCCATGTGCCAAAAGCACCCAAGCTTTGCTGCAGCTGTTCTTGCAGCCACTGGCGCGACCGCGCGAAAGCCGTCTCGGGCACCTCGAAGCCCTGCTCGCGCGCATCCTGCAAAAAGCCCACCGCATAGGCGGTCAGCCACACATCCCTGGCCGAACCTTCGTTACCCCAGAGCGAATAGGCCCCGGCCGACGAACGCATTCCCGCCAGACGACTAATCGCAGCGGAGATCTTGTCCGCCCGCTGTTGTTTGTCCGGCACCGTCAAACCGAACCGTTTAACATCCTGCTCGTCGAGCAACACCCACGGTATCACGGCGCTAATGGTCTGTTCCGTGCAGCCATAGGGATAACGCAACAGGTCTTGGACCAAGCGCGATACGTTGATCGGCGGTCGATTCGACAGGGTAATGTTGGCCGTGACCGAATCCGGGTAATAGCCTGTCGTCGCCTGCTCGCCGGGTGCGAACGTCTCACCCGCATCCAGGCGCACGCGTCGCACTATCTGTTCTGCCGCGTACGCGGGCTGGACTTGCAGCATCGCCTCGCGTTCGATGTGAATCGGCTTCGGTCCGCCCTGACCCTCCACGGTCAGACGCATCAGTCCCGGGCCGTAAGACCCCGTCGGCGTCGCCGTAAATCGTACGGTCGTGCGCTGCTTGTCTCGCAGCGTCAGCGTGCGCGTGCCTCCATCGGCGATAGACAGCGGGTCCAGCGCATCCAGATTGAGCTTGACTTGCTGAGTCGCGCCGCTGAGATTCGCCACATCGACTGCCACCGTCGCACGGTCGCCCGGCGAGATGAAGCGCGGCATGTTCAACTCGGCGACGATGGGTGCGGCCACCACCATCTCCTGCTCGGCGTGACCATAATTTGCGTCGGTAAACGCCACGGCCATCAAGCGCAGGGTTCCGTTGAAATCCGGCAGATTCAGCGTGATCTCGCCCTCGCCTTTGTCATTCAACACGACCGGACCAGAGAAAAGATCTACCAGCTTGACCTTTTTCGGCAGGCTGCGGCTGTCGCCGCGCATCGCGGCATCACCGCCCCACTTCAAGCGGCCCTGCGTGCCGTCCATTTTCTCGATCAGCTTGCCATACATATCACGCAGTTCCGCGTCATAACGATGCTTGCCGAAAAAGAAATCCATCGGGTCCGGTGTCGCGTACTGGTTGATGTTGAGAATCCCAACATCCACCGCAGACAACGTCACATGGGCAGCCTGGTCCCGCGCGCCCTCGACTTTGACCCGCACCGTCGTCGGCTTTTCCGGTTCGACTTTGGCCGGAGCCGACAGCGAGACATCCAGGCGACGGTCGGCGTTAGCAATGGGCAGATAGGTCAACCCCACCGCGCGTGCGGGTGTAATACGCTCGCCGGCACTGCCGGGTCTGAACACCACGGCGGACACATAGAGATCGTGGCGTTTCCAGGAGGCATCCACCGGGATGTCGATCTGCGTACCGGTCGCCTTGACCGCGACCCACTTGGACCACAGCATGCGATCGCCTTCGACCGCAATCAGCGCCTGACCATCGTGAGGCGGGGTGACCGTGAGTTTGACGGTATCCCCGGGACGCGCGGGTGCGCCTTCCAGCTTCATTTGGACGCGATCAGGACGATTGCCCATGGTATCCGCATCTTGGGCGTCCCAGCCCGCATAAAACCGATAGCGCATGACTTGGCCGGTTTCCGGGTCGGTGACTTCCAAGCGATAGCGGCCCCAGTCTACCGGCAGCGTCAGCGACGTGCGATCGGGCAGTGCCACGGTACGAGAATCCTCCAGATCCTCGGTTTCCGTATAGCCGCTATTCCAACCGCGCTGATCGTCATAACGCCAGTAATAATCGCGCCGCTCGCGGAACAGTCGCAACTGCGCCTCAGGCAGAGGCACGACTTCGCCCTTCGTATTCACACGAACGAGTTCGAAACCGGCCGGCGCCCCCTCGTGTGTGACGTCATTGTTGAATAGTGGACGCACCGCGATGAGCTTGTCCGCCGGCCATATCGTGCGCTCAAGCGAACGCACCACGGGGCGGCCGCCAGATTCCAGCAGGCTCGCCGACAAACGCACGCTCACCGGCGATTTCGCGGCACCGGCGGACTGCGGATCCACGATCAGCCGAGCCATGCCTTTATCGTCCAGTGTGGTTTCGGGCAGCTCTTCGTAATGACGCAGCGTGTCATCGGCCACATCACCGAAGACGAAGCCCGGCCATTGCTGCGCCAATGGGTATCGCTCGCGCTTGACCTGGAAGCTCGCCAAGAGGCGATTGCCGGCCGCGGGCGCGCCATAGAGATAATCGCCCTGTACGTCCACGGTCCAATCATCGTCCGGCGCCAAGGTCGCCTGGTCCGTGTCCAGATGCAGTTTCATGCGTTCCGGCAAAAACTCTTCGGTCTGGAACCACCAGCTCGCGTCAGGCAGCTTGGAGGCGGGATCGACGCGCAGCTCCAGCAGCCATTTCCCCGTCTGCGCATCGACCGGCAAACTGATGGCGTGCTGCACGTAGTGCGCGACCTTTTCATCGGGCTGCCATAACTCGCTGCGTACCACACGCCCGTCAGGGCGCTTTAACACCGCTGTCAACGGCACGGCGGCAATGGGTTTGCCGTCGAGGTCACGCGGCAGCACGGAGACCTGGAACGTCTCGCCGGGACGATAAAGATTCCGGCCGGCATAGACGAATAAATTGTTAGGCCGCGCGACATGTCCGCCAATATCAAACTCGGACAGATCCAAGGCCGGCTCCCCCAAGGACAGCAGCGTCAGCTCGCCACCTCTCACGGCGCGAATCACGCGTGCCCGCGAGGCGTCTCCATCGAATCGCACATGGCCGTTTTTGTCGGTCGCCGCCTTGGCCAGCACCTTTCCGGCGCCATCGACCAGCTCGACCTGCACCTCGCCCACCGGCTGACCGGATTTCAGCGAGATCACATAAGCCTCGGTGCGATCGCTATAGCGTCGCACATGCAAGCCCATGTCGCTGATGTAGAAATAGGACACTTGATATTCATAGCGAAACCGGCCGGGCTCGCTCATGATCGCGACGTAAATACCGGGTTGTTGCAACTCCGCGATCTTCTCGACGGGCAGGAATGTCACGTGACGGCGGTTGGGTTTGTCGTCGGTGAGGAAGCGGCCTTGGTAAACGCTTTTAGCCAGACTATGCAGCCGGTCCAGGTCCCAGGTGCTGACAAGCCCCTTCAGGCTGCGGTTATCCGCATAGCGCCACTCGTTCTCTTCGTCTGAAACCGACGTCCCCACCAGACCCAGCACGTTGTCGTAAAACGCCGGTAATTGCTCGGGCGGCACGCGCAAGAACTGCACATCCACCTCGGGCATGTTGACGGTGGCAATAGGCAGCCCGCCGTTTTGCCCGGCCGGCAGCACCACCCCGCGACTGGCAAAGTAGAACGAAGGCGGCATGGCCTCGGTATGGACTTGGCATTCACGATCGCCGCCTAAAGTCGCGCCACCCGCACCGGGCAGATCGGCGCGCATGCGCAAAGCGTACGATCGCTGCGGCTGCACATAGGGGAAATAGACAATGCGCGGGTTCTCGCCAATGCTCCAGGCGCCTTCTACGACTTTGCCCGTGGCAGCCGTGGTGCCAGCACGCTCATCGCCAGCCTTGGAGCTGGAATGCGCGTTGGCGTTACTGTGTTCGTCATCGTCGCCTTCTTCGGTCGGCGCCGGACCCTGGTCGAGCACGGTGATATAGCGGCTTAGATCGCTTTTCCGGTCCACCGGCTGGGTAAAGGTGATCGCCAGCGCCATGGCGTCCTGGAATTGGCGGGGTTTGCAGTCCAGCATGCCGAACGGATCGGCCTGCCCGACGAGCGCCGTGTCCGGGAGATTGGAATCGGACTGGCTGCCACCCGGGGCGCTCGTAGACGGAGCGCTGTTGCCCTTGGTGGTCGTAGCAATCGCCGGGGCAGACGCAGGCGCCTGGACCGCAGCCGAACCGCCATCCGCATCATTACTGCGCGCCAGCCACACCCCTGCCCCAATCGCGGCGGCAATGACGACTGCCGCGATGCCGATCACGCTGCCCTTTTTACCCATAGCACCGCCTCATCCACCGTTGCCGGTGCGCACGTCGCGCCCCGAGCGCCGCAAAAGCTGTCGGACGCGCCGGGACTATACCTAACTTGGGAAGCCTTGCCCATGGACGGGGGGCGGGTATGACGGGGCTATTTCCTACAATTCTTTACCGCTGACAGGATCGCATCAGGCGGGTTCCATAATGCATTGCAACGGATGCTGACGTTGGCGGGCGTATTGGGCCACCTGCGAAATACGTGTCGCCGCGATATCGCGTGGGTATACACCGCAAACGCCACGCCCTTCGTGATGGACCTGCAGCATGATGCGCGTAGCCTCTTCCTGGTTTTTGCGGAAGAATTTCTGCAGCACCTTCACCACGAATTCCATGGGCGTGTAATCGTCATTGAGCAGCACGACCTGGTACATGGGAGGCGGAGCCGTGCGGGCGGTCTCTTTCTCGACGACAAGATCATGCTGTGTATCGGGGGTCGAACTCATATGGCGGAATCGATTTGAAACAATAAGCGGCAAGCCGCAGTTAGCTCAACATTACACGTGCGGATGGGTAATTTCCACACTTGACGGGCGAAACGAAAGCAGCGCATTATCAGGGCATTCGGAGACGGCCTAGTACTTGTTAGCCCCTCCGGAAGCCGGAGGGCAACCGGCATGGCCGAATGCTTTCTGTCAAACATACGATTCAAATGAGGCAGTCCGCATGTCTGATACGAGCGCAACCGCCGTCCAAGGGGATAATCCCAAATCGACTGGCACCGTCAAATGGTTCAACGACGCAAAGGGTTTTGGCTTTATTACACCCGATGATGGCGGAGAAGACCTCTTCGCACATTTTTCGTCGATCCAGATGAACGGATTCAAGACCCTGAAAGAAGGCCAAAAAGTGGCTTTCGAAATAATACAGGGACCGAAAGGCAAACAAGCATTAAACATCACCTCGGCATAATCAGTGGGGTGATTGCGCCGGACAATAACTGATCCCGACCTCAGGTCAATCTGTTTCAAAGGCGGCGTGGTAGTCTGGCGGGGCATAATGCCCCGCCTTATTGTTGTTTGCTGCTTGCTACGCCTTATGTTGACTCGTCTTGCTCTGCGGTCCATCCGTCCGATTTCGTTTTGCCGTCTCATGACTGGGATGTTTTCCCGTCGCCGTGCGCTGCAACGCGCGTGCCAATCGCTGGCAGCCCTGATGCTTGTCTGGGCCGCTCCCGCGCATGCGCAAACGACCACAAGCGCCCAGACCGGCCTGCCTGTGGCCAAGCTGACCGCAGGCATCCACGTGATTCGCGCGGAGGTGGCCGATACCGAATCCACCCGACGCACCGGGCTCATGTTCCGCGATGCTCTGCCCGATAACGATGGCATGCTGTTCGTCTTCGACGCGCCGGAGGTCCAATGTTTCTGGATGCGGAACACGCCCCTGCCCTTATCAATCGCATTTATCGCCGATGACGGAACCATCGTGAATATCGACGACATGGCGCCCCAAACGGACGACACGCATTGTTCGGCAAAGCCGGTACGCTATGCGCTGGAAATGGCCCAGGGCTGGTTCGACATGCGCGGCGTGCAAGCCGGGCAACGCATCGCCGGGTTACCCCGTTAATAAAGGGCGAGCACGCTCGTAGGAACCTTGGCCCCAGACTGAATAAGCGGGACTCGTCGCAACACGTCGATGAAGTCCGCCTCTATGAAGTCCGCCTCTAATCAGTACAGGCTGGCCGCGCAACAAAGCAGCGCCGATGCACCCGTGCGATCGGCGCAGACTTGGCGGTGATTTACACGCGCTCGAGGATGACCGCGATACCCTGGCCCACACCGATGCACATCGTGCAAAGCGCGTAGCGGCCATTGGTGCGGTGCAACTGATTCACGGCCGTGGTCGCCAGACGAGCGCCACTGGCGCCCAAGGGATGACCCAGCGCGATCGCGCCGCCGTTCGGATTCACGCGCGCATCGTCATCGGCAATACCCAGATCGCGAAGTACCGCCAGACCCTGAGCGGCGAACGCTTCGTTCAGCTCGATCACGTCCATCTGATCCAAGGTCAAACCGGTGAGCTGCAACACCTTGCGCGTGGCCGGTGCCGGGCCCATACCCATGATGCGCGGTGCCACGCCAGCAGTCGCCATGCCCACCACGCGTGCGCGTGGCGTCAAGCCATGGCGCGCGGCGCTGGCTTCGTCAGCCAGCAGCAGCGCGGCCGCGCCATCATTCACGCCCGAGGCGTTGCCCGCGGTCACCGAACCGCCCTCGCGCACGACGCCCTTCAAGCGTGCCAGCGCTTCCAGGCTGGTTTCACGCGGGTGTTCGTCTTTGTCGACGATGATGGGATCGCCCTTACGTTGCGGAATCGTGACGGGCGTGATTTCCGCGTCGAAATAACCTTCTCGCTGCGCGCGGGCGGTTTTCGACTGGCTGGCCAGGGCGAACTTGTCCTGGTCCTCGCGGCTGATCTTGAAGTCGTCGGCGACGTTTTCAGCGGTCTCGGGCATGGAGTCCACGCCGTACTGCGTTTTCATCAGCTTGTTGACGAAACGCCAGCCGATCGTGGTGTCGTAGATCGCGGCATTACGCGAGAAAGCCGTGTCAGCCTTGCCCATGACAAAGGGCGCACGACTCATGCTTTCGACGCCGCCGGCCAACATCAAGCCCGCCTCGCCTGCGCGAATGGCGCGCGCCGCCGTACCCACCGCGTCCAGGCCCGAACCGCACAGACGGTTCACCGTGCCACCGGGAACTTCGACCGGCAAGCCGGCCAGCAGCGCCGCCATGCGTGCGACGTTGCGGTTGTCTTCGCCGGCCTGGTTGGCGCAGCCCATGATCACATCCGTGATCTCTTCCCAATTCACGCCGGGGTTGCGCGCCATCAGCGCCTTGATCGGCAATGCCGCGAGATCATCGGCCCGGACGGATGCCAGGGCACCGCCATAACGGCCGAAAGGGGTACGAATGGCATCACAAATGTAAGCGTGAACGGTCATGGATGGTAGCTCGTAGAATGGGTGATAGATGAATCGCCGTCGATCTTACGACAACGCGCCCGGCTCTGACAGCGCCGCGTCTTGTTAGCGTCCATCTCGTAGACACAGTCCATTGGCTGGACGTGCCGCTGCCCGATGGACTGCCATGTTGGCAAGGGCGATGGTATGAATATTGATACACTTCTTACGACACCCGGCCCATGCGCCGATCAATAAAGTTATCTCCATTCGGCTGCCTATAAGCCGAAGGAAAAGAAGGGGTTGCAGTGAATAAAAAGGAAGCTTTGTCCGGCGAGGCGAGTAAAGGCGACCCTTCGCCACCACCACTTGACGACGTGGTGAAGCTGCTGGGCAATGCCGGTGATGGGCGAGCGCAGGCCCGTTTCATCGCGCTGGCGTGCGCCACGGGGTTATTGACCGGCATAGTCGGGTCCTATTTTCACATGCTGATCGATACCCTCATCAGCTGGCCGCAGTGGATTGCCCAGCGCCTGAGCGGCGCACCGCTAGTGGTCGTCGTCGCGCTGATCACCATGGTCTGCACCGTCGTCTGCGCCTTTATCGTCAAGCGTGTCGCGCCCGAGGCGGGCGGCAGCGGCGTGCAGGAAATCGAGGGCGCGATGGAAGGATTGCGCACGGTGCACTGGCGCCGCGTATTGCCGGTGAAACTTGTCGCCGGCGTCATCTCGATATCCTCGGGGCTGGTGCTAGGACGAGAAGGCCCCACTATTCATATCGGCGCGTCGCTTGGCGCGGCCATCAACGACTTTTTCAAGAACAGCATTCCCGAACGTCGCGGGCTGCTCGCGGCCGGTGCCGCGGCAGGTCTGGCTTGCGCGTTCAATGCGCCCCTGGCGGCGGTGCTGTTCGTGATCGAGGAAACGCACAAGCAATTTCCCTATACGCTGCGCACCTATATGGGGGTGATTGCCGCTGCCCTGCTCTCGACTGTGATGACGCAGGTCATTGGCGGGACGGCGCCGGATTTGTCGATGCCTTCTATCACGCCTACGCTTTCTCAATTGCCTGCTTTCGTCGCATTGGGCTGCGTGCTCGGATTCGTTGGCGTGGGCTTGAACAAAAGCCTGCTGGCGGCCGGTACGCTGGCAACGCGTATGCATGCACGCGTGCCCTATGTCTATCCGGCGTTGATCGGGCTGATCGTCGGCGCCTTGTTCACGTTAGTTCCCCAAGCAGTTACGGGCGGCGATCTGGTCATCAAACAATTGACGAATGCGAATCCCGCTGTGCTGGTGTTGCTGGGCCTGGCATGTCTGCGCTTTATCACCATGGTGGGTAGCTACTCCAGCGGCGTCCCTGGCGGGATTTTTGCACCGATTCTGGCGCTGGCCACCTGCGTCGGCTTGGCCTTTGGCGGTGTGCTCGACAGCATGATTCCGCAGGCGCCTGATGCGTCTTTGGCGTTTGCCATTGCCGCGATGGGCGGCCTGTTTACCGCCTGCGTCCGAGCGCCCATCGTGGGCGTGGTGCTGACGCTCGAGCTCACGGGCTCGCATGGTTTGACCATGCCGCTGATCGCCACCTGCCTGGCTGCGAATCTGACCGCGCAATGGATCGGCGGCAAGCCGATTTACGAGCAGCTATTGGAACGTACGCTCGCGCAAAGCGGTGTCAAGCCAAGAACGGTGAACCCGGAAGAACGCACGGGACTGGCTTGACGACCTGCGCCCGGCTCGACAGCCGAGCGCGCCACCCAACAAAAAAGCTCAGCCGCGGCTGAGCTTTATTTATCCTGACGAATCAGGCGTATCGCTGAGACTTAGGCGAAGTTCTTCGCAGCGAAGTCCCAGTTCACCAGCGCCCAGAAGTTTTCCAGGTACTTCGGACGGGCGTTACGGTAGTCGATGTAGTAGGCGTGTTCCCACACGTCACAGGTCAACAGCGGCTTGTCTTCGGTGGTCAGCGGCGTGGCGGCGTTGCTGGTGTTCACGATGTCCAGCGAACCGTCGGTCTTCTTGACCAGCCAGGTCCAGCCCGAACCGAAGTTACCGGCGGCGGACTTGTTGAACGCTTCTTTGAACGCGTCGAAGCTGCCCCACTTGGCGTTGATGGCGTCAGCCAGCGCGCCCGAGGGTGCGCCGCCGGCGTTGGGAGCCAGGCTGTTCCAGTAGAACGTGTGGTTCCAGACTTGAGCGGCGTTGTTGAACACACCACCCGAAGACTTCTTGATGATTTCTTCGAGCGAAGCGTTTTCGAATTCGGTGCCGGCGACCAGGTTGTTCAGGTTCGTGACGTAGGTCTGATGGTGCTTGCCGTAGTGAAACTCGAGGGTTTCTTTCGAGATGTGCGGAGCCAGAGCGTCTTGCGCGTAAGGCAGGGGGGGAAGCGTAAATGCCATGTGAGTTCCTTCTAGGTTGATTGCACAATCAAGCGACAGTGATTGTATCGGCACTTTGAGGCCAACTTGGCGGTAACCCAGCGCAATGCGGGGTTACGCGAAAGGAGAATCAGTCTTAAGAACGCGTCTTGGGGGCTGAAATGCCCTCCTTTTTCAACGCAGCAGACTGCCGCCACGCGCGAGCCATTCAGCTCGCATCACCAGTATCGAACACCTCCACACGCGCCCCGCCCTTGGCAAAGGTCAGCGCCAGCGCTTGCCCGTCATGCAGTCGCGCGGCATCGCGCACGATATTGCCTTCGGCGTCGCGCACGATGGCATACCCACGTTCAAGGGTGTGCTGCGGGTTGACCGCGCGCAGATGGGTACTGACTGCGGCAAGACGCGCCTGACGCGTGGCGAGCTGACGTTCGTGCGATTGGTGCAGCCGCCGCGCCAGGGCCGCCACGCGTTCTTGCGCGCGGCCCGTATCCGGCGCGGCGTGGTTCAGTCTTTGCGTCAGCATGCCGACCCGCGCCGTGCGCCGGCCGTGGGGGCCTTGCCAAGCGGCAAGCAGACGATGCCGCAGTGTATTGAGCCGCTCCGCCTGATGAGCGAGCCGCCGCGCGGGCGAAACGAGCTGCGCGGCAGCTCGATCCAGCCGCTGAGCCGCTTGCTCGATACGGCGCTCCTGGGCGCGCACGAGCCGGCGCGCCGTTTGGTCGAGTCGGGCAAGCAGATCCGCGCGCGGCACACAGGCTAACTCTGCCGCGGCGGTAGGCGTGGGCGCGCGCACATCGGCAACAAAATCCGCGATGGTGAAATCCGTTTCGTGCCCGACGCCGCTGATGACCGGGATCGCGCTGGCGGCGACGACCCGAGCCAGCGCCTCGTCGTTGAAACTCCACAGGTCTTCGATGCTGCCACCGCCGCGCACGAGCAACAGCGTATCGACTTCCTGGCGCTCATTCGCTAAAAGCACCTGGGCGGCGAGTTTGGCGGCGGCGTCCGCGCCTTGAACCGGCGCGGGATAAATAATCACCGGAACCTGCGGCGCGCGACGCGCCAGCGCCGACAACACATCCCGCAAGGCGGCCGCGTGCAACGAGGTCACCACGCCAATGGCGCGCGGCAACGCCACCGGTCGCCGTTTCGCATCCTCGTCGAACAAGCCTTCCGAGGCGAGCTGCGTCTTTAACCGCAGGAAGGCCTCGTACAAATTGCCCAGCCCGGCACGGCGCATCGCGTCGGCCTGTAGCTGAAAGTCGCCCCTGGGCTCGTACAAAGACACGCGAGCACGAATCTCTACCTGATCCCCCGCCCGGGGAACGAACCCGACCGAACTGGCCCGGCTACGGAACATGACGGCCCGAACGGCGGCGCGGCTGTCCTTCAGCGTGAAATACCAATGCCCGGAAGCGGCCTGCGTGAAATTCGAAACCTCGCCTCGCACCCACAGCGCCGGAACGCTGCGCTCCAGCAACTGGCTTACTGATTGGTTTAGCTGCGCGACTGTCAGGATATCCCGCGTAAATAGGTCATCTTTGACGGGAAACTCAGCTGTCATAAGGCTTTCCGGAGAGTTGGCTGTCCACAGGACGCGGCCGAAGGGCCGCGATGATACATCAAGTCGCAAATCCGTGCAGAACGGCCCGCAACGCCAATAAATACGTAGCAAGCCATTGATCTTTAAGAACTATTTTGCTTCAACAAAATGACAAGAAAAAGAGCAACCCAGCTCAAACCCTGCATTTCCAGGCATTTCCGCATAGTTTTACACAGAATTATCCACAGATTCTGTGGATAGCTTTGCGCGGAGACGGTCGGCGCGGCCACCCCGCCCTCCCGACTCACGGCCCGCGCTAAAATCGCCCTCTTCGCATTGCCGCCACGTCCGGAGCCACTCTTTTGCTGTCCATCATCCGTGAAGCCGGCTGGCCGATTTGGCCGCTGCTGATTACCTCTGTCCTGGGTCTGGCGTTAATCGTCGAGCGCCTGCTGTCGTTGCGGCGGCGGCTCATCGTGCCGCCCGGTTTGCCTGACCAGGTGCTAGAGATGCAGCGCAATGCGCAAGACGGTCCCGAGGCGCTTAGCCGCCTGGAGCAGCATTCCCCGATGGGACGCGTGCTCGCCGAGGTGCTGCGTCACCGCAACCAACCACGCGAAGTCCAGCGCGCCGCCGTCGAAGACGTCGGTCGTGCGGTCGCCCACGATCTGAATCGCTTTATCCCGGCGCTGGGCACCGTCGCCGTGGTGGCTCCCCTGCTCGGCTTGTTTGGCACCGTGGTGGGCATGATCGAAATTTTTGCGTCTTACACGCCGGCCGGTGGTGACCCCGCGCAGCTGGCTCATGGCATCTCTATCGCGTTGTACAACACCGCTTTTGGGATTCTGATTGCCATTCCCGCCATGATCGCGCATCGATACTTGCGCAGCCGGGCCGATAATTTGTTGAACGAGATGGAACAAGCGGCCGCGCGCGTGGCGCGACTGACGCGCCCGACGGTACCGTCCCGAGCCTCGTCATGAATTTTCGACATCGACGCGCCGACCGCGAGGAATTGGAGATCAACCTGATTCCGTTGATCGATGTGCTGCTGGTGATACTGATATTCTTGGCGGCCACGACATCGTTCGCGCGTTACACCCAGCTCGAGGTGACTTTGCCCGAGGCCGCCATCGAACGCGACACGCCGCCGGCAATCACGATCGATATCAGCCGCGACGGGCGTTACGCGATCAACGGCACCCTCATCGATGCGCCCAGCACGGCCGACCTGGCCGACAACCTGTCCATGGCCGCCGCTGGTAAAGACGCCCCGATAATCTTGATCAACGCGGACGCGCAGGCCGCGCACCAATCCGTGGTCAACGTGATGGAAGCGGCGCGTCTGGCCGGTATTTCCCGCGTGAATTTCGCCGCGCAAAATGCGCGATAGGCGGGACTCGTGACGCGCCCTGACTCGCAATCTCGTTCTCGCGGCGCTGCCCTGACGTCGTGGTTACAGCGTCAGTGGCAGCACGATGGCTGGTTCGCCACCTTCATGCGCCCACTGGCGGCGTTGACGGCCAGACACGTTGCCCGACGACGCGCACAGTATGCGGCGGGCGAAAAACCCGTTTACCGCGCACCCGTCCCGGTGATCGTGATCGGAAATATCTTTGTAGGCGGCACAGGCAAGACACCCGTGGTTATCGCGACCGTCCAAGCACTGCGCACGCGAGGCTGGACCCCGGGTGTCATCAGCAGGGGATATGGCGTGAAGGTCGGCGCCGAGCCACGCGTAGGCGTGGGTGAGCTGGATCCCGCGGCATTCGGCGACGAGCCCGCCCTGATCGCGCACACCGCCCAGGTGCCCGTCGCGGTGCATCCGCGTCGCGCGCTGGCCGTGGAGGCATTGCTAAAGGCATATCCGCACACGAATGTCATCGTCTCCGATGACGGATTGCAGCATCTCGCCTTGGCCCGCGATATCGAAATCGTCGTCCAGGACGGACGTGGGGTAGGCAACGGGCGACTGCTGCCAGCCGGGCCGTTGCGCGAGCCGGCGTCCCGACTGGACAACGTGCACTATGTCATCACCAATCGTGCCAATGACGAGCGGCCGAACACGAATCCAACGTCGCGCGGCGCGCACCATGTCGATATGTGGCTGCAACCCGATATGGCGCGTCACCTCGCCACAGGCGTCGAGCGTCCGCTTACCGATTTCGCCGGCGCACAGCAGACCCGCCGCATTGCGGCGGCTGCGGGCATAGGCAATCCCGAACGGTTTTTCTCGACACTGCGAGCCGCCGGTATCAACCCCGACCCTTGTCTGGCGCTTCCCGATCACTTTGACTACCGCCAGTCGCCGTTCGACACGGTGCCAGGGGAAGTCATATTCATCACCGCCAAGGACGGCATCAAGTGTCGTCGTGCGCCGGACACACGCCTATGGGAAGTCCCCGTGCAGGCGCGGTTCTCCGATCCGAACCTTTTCGACCAGATCGACGTGGCGCTACGAGGGCGTGCCACGACGCGTTGATGCAACGCCAAGACCGCACTGATCGGAACAAATGTTGCGCGTTTTCGCGCCCGCCGGGCCATCAACTGCTTTAGAATGACGCCATGGAATCCCGCCTACTAGATACGCTCGTGTGCCCCCTTTGCAAGGGCCGCCTCGACTACAACCGCGAGCAGGCCGAACTGACCTGCCGCGCCGACCGCCTCGCTTACCCCGTACGCGACGGCATCCCCGTTATGCTTGAATCCGAGGCGCGCTCTATGGACACGCCGCGTCCCGACACGGCTGCACTGTGAGCTTTATTGCCTTAATCCCGGCCCGCATGGCGTCAACGCGCCTGCCCAACAAGCCGTTGGCCGATATTGCGGGCCTGCCCATGGTCGTGCGCGTCGCGCGCCGGGCCGCCGCCTCAGGGGCCGCGAGCGTGACCATCGCGACGGACGATGAGCGCGTCCATGCGGCCGCCACCGAACATGGCGTGTCTTGCGTCCTGACCCGGGCCGACCACCCTACCGGCACGGATCGCCTGTCCGAGGCGGCCGGAAAACTCGACCTCCCCGACGACGGCATTGTCGTTAACGTCCAGGGAGACGAGCCGCTGATCGACCCCGAGCTGATCGATGCGGTCGCGGATTTGCTAAAACGTCACCCGGAAGCCGACATCGCGACTTGCGCTTGCCCGCTCGCCGACGCCGAATCGCTGTTTAACCCGAACGTCGTCAAAGTCGTCTGCGGGTCGGACGATCGCGCGCTGTACTTTTCGCGTGCGCCGATTCCCTGGGCACGCGACGCGCTGGCAGGCGGCGAGCGCCTGTTAGCGCCGGGTTTGCCAGCATTGCATCACATCGGACTCTACGCCTATCGCGTCAGTTTTCTGCGCCGCTTCCCGCGTTTGCCCCAGGGCACTCTCGAGCGCTTTGAGGCATTAGAGCAACTGCGCGCGCTAGAGCATGGATGCAATATCGTCGTACACCGAACCTCGCGACCGCCCATGGCGGGCGTGGACACACCAGCCGACTTGGAGCGCGTGCGCGCGTGGTACGCCGATCACCCGCAATAGCGGGTTTTCCCTGATTCGGCTATCCACGTACAACATTGGGTTGCGGCATAATCGACCCCAGTCGTAAATATTTCATTTTTCCATTCAGGAGTTCCTTCCATGCGTCTCATTCTGCTCGGTCCGCCCGGCGCCGGCAAAGGCACACAAGCTGCCTTCGTCACCCAGCAGTTTTCCATCCCGCAGATTTCCACGGGCGATATGCTGCGCGCGGCCGTTAAAGCTGGCACGCCTCTCGGCCTGGAAGCCAAGAAGGTGATGGACGCAGGTGGACTGGTCTCCGACGACATCATTATTGGCCTCGTTCAAGACCGTCTGAAGCAGCCCGACTGCGCCAACGGCTACCTGTTCGACGGTTTCCCCCGCACGATCCCGCAAGCCGACGCCCTGAAAAGCGCGGGCGTCGCCTTGGACTACGTCGTCGAGATCGTGGTGCCTGAACAAGACATCATCGAACGCATCAGCGGTCGCCGCGTGCATCCGCCCAGCGGCCGTAGCTACCACGTGCGTTTCAACCCGCCGAAAGTCGCGGGCGTGGACGACGTGACGGGCGAACCCCTGGTGCAACGTGATGATGATAGCGAAGCCACGGTACGCAACCGTCTGGAGATCTATCAGAACCAGACTCGTCCGCTGGTTGACTACTACTCCTCGTGGGCCGAATCCGGCGACCAGAACGCGCCGAAGTATCGCAAAATCGAAGGCGTGGGCGCCGTCGACGAAATCAAACAACGCTTGTTCGCGGCATTGGCCAGCTGATCGGGCTGACGCGGACACTCCGCACCCTGCGCCGTGGTTCGCCACGGCGCTTCTATTGAACCTTTACCCTTTCTGAAGCCGTATGGAAATCGCAAATAAGGTATTCATTGTGACTGGCGGGGCGTCCGGCCTGGGCGCTGGCACTGTGCGCATGTTGGTCGAGAATGGCGCGAAAGTCGTGATCGCAGACGTGCAGGACGAGCCGGGCGAGGCCTTGGCTAAAGAGCTGGGTCAGCGCTACGTGCACTGCGATGTCACGCAGGAAGCCGACGGCCAGCGTGCCGTCGCCGCCGCGCAAGAACTCGGCGCCCTGTTTGGCCTGGTGAACTGCGCGGGTGTCGCGCCCGCCGCCAAGATCGTCGGTAAAAACGGCGCGCATCCTCTCGATCTGTTCCAGAAGGTCATCTCGATCAATCTGATCGGCAGCTTCAACATGATGCGTTTGGCCGCAGCGGCCATGAGCGCCAATACGCCCGAGCCCACCGGCGAGCGTGGTGTGCTGATCAACACCGCTTCCGTGGCTGCTTTCGACGGCCAGATCGGCCAAGCGGCCTATTCGGCGTCCAAGGCGGGTGTTGCCGGCATGACGCTGCCCATCGCGCGCGATTTGGCCAAGACCGGCATCCGCTGCATGACGATTGCCCCGGGCATCTTCGGCACGCCGATGATCTTCGGTATGCCGCAAGAAGTGCAGGACTCACTGGCTGCCAGCATCCCCTTCCCCGCCCGCCTGGGTCGTCCGGAAGACTACGCCAAGCTCGTCTACAGCATTGTCACCAACGAGATGCTCAACGGTGAAACCATCCGCCTGGACGGCGCCATCCGTATGCCGCCCAAGTAAACTCGTCGCGCGCGCCTCGGCTGCACACTGCGTGCCGGGTTCGCACTGCCTGAGGTTTACCCGGCCCCTAGCACCTTGCTTTGGGGCCTTTTTTGTCTGAAGCCATGAGTCTGTTTCGTTCCGCCGCCACCGTCAGTTCCTTTACGCTGTTGTCGCGCATCACGGGTCTGGTACGCGATATTCTGGTAGCGCGCGCTTTTGGCGCGGGGCCGTTAACCGACGCTTTCTGGGTGGCTTTTCGCATCCCTAATTTGCTGCGCCGCCTGTTTGCCGAAGGCGCCTTCGCCCAGGCATTCGTGCCGATCCTGGGCGCCGCCCGCACGGAACGCAGCGAAGACGAAGTACGTACCTTGCTGGATCGGGTCGCTCTGCTACTGACGCTGACGCTGATGACTGTCACGTTGATAGGCATACTTGCCGCGCCGTGGGTGGTCACCGCCATGGCCAGCGGCATGCGCGACGCCAGCCGCGCTGCCGAATTTGACGCCGCTGTGTGGATGACGCGGGTGATGTTCCCGTACATCGTCTGCATGTCGCTTGTCGCTTTCGCCTCCGGGGTGCTTAATACGTGGCGCCGATTCGCCGTGCCGGCGTTCACGCCCGTGCTGTTGAATGTGTCGATGATCAGCGCCTGCCTGTGGCTGAGCCCGCGCGTAGAAGTGCCTATTTACGCGCTGGCGATCGGGGTCATGGCAGGTGGCATTGCACAGCTGGCGGTACAGTGGGCGGCGCTCGCCCGTCTGGGATTAACTCCCCGTTTGCGCACGAATCTGCGTGATGCATGGCGCGATGCCACCGTGCGCCGTATCCTGAAACAGATGGGGCCTGCGACGCTGGGTGTTTCCGTCGCGCAGATTTCGCTGTTGATCAACACCAACATCGCGACCTGGTTGACCCCGGGCAGCGTGACCTGGCTGTCGTTCGCGGATCGCCTGATGGAGTTTCCCACCGCCCTGCTCGGCGTCGCATTAGGCACGGTACTGTTACCGAGCCTGTCGGCCGCGCATGCGCAAAAGGACCAAGCCCACTATTCGGCGTTGTTGGATTGGGGCTTGCGCCTGACCATTTTGCTGGGCCTGCCGGCTGCCGTGGGCTTGGCCATGTTGTCCGACGGCTTGGTCGCCACGCTCTTTCATTACGGCGCTTTCCAGGCGCAGGACGTCGCGCAGACGCGGCTGGCGGTCATGGCGTACTCGGTCGGTTTGATCGGCATTTTGAGTGTCAAAATCTTGGCGCCGGGTTTTTACGCGCAACAAGACATCCGCACACCGGTCAAGATCGCGATCATGGTGCTGATCGTGACGCAGTTGCTCAACCTGGTGCTGGTACCAGTGTTGGCTCACGCCGGCCTGGCGCTGGCGATCGGGCTGGGCGCCACCATCAACGCACTGGCATTGCTGATCGGATTGCTGCGGCGCGGCACGTATCGCCCAGGCAGCGGCTGGACGGCCTTTGGTCTGCGGCTGATACCCGCACTGGCCGCCCTGGCGCTCGTCCTGTGGTACGCCGATCAACATCTCAATTGGATCGCGCTGCAAGCCGCGCCCGGTCAGCGGGCAATGTGGCTCGCCATGGTGCTGGGCGCCAGTGGCATCGCCTATTTCGGTGCCCTATTTGTCTGCGGATTCCGGCCGCGTGACTTCGCCCGACGCCGCGCCACACCGCAAAAATAAATATTTCTAACTGGATTCATACTCTGGTACATAATCCGAGTAAACTGCTTCAAAATTTTACGAATAAACCCCAGTTACGGATCGCTTATGGGACTTCCTCCTCCCTTTAGCAGTACATCCATGCTGGCGAACCAAGCTAATCATTGGCTCTCTTTGCTGCGCTCGGGTCAGGCTACAGAGCAGGACTACGCGGCATTCCGTGCATGGCGTGATGCCGATCCCGCGCATCTGCAAGCCTGGAAAAACCTGGCTATGCGCGTGGACGGCTCCAGTTTCGAACAGATCCACGACGGCTTCGGCTCCGTGGCGGACGCGGTTCGCCCCGAGAGAAGTCGCCGTCGTTTCCTTGCTGCCGCGGCCGCTTGCTCCGTCGTGGGGGCAGCCGCCTATGCGGGCAACGAAATCTATCCGTTGCGCAATTTGCTGTCGGACGCCTCTACCGGTTTTGGCGAACGCCGTCGCTACACGCTGTCTGACGGCAGCCATCTGCTCCTGGATGCACGCAGTGCGGTCGATTTGAATTTCACCCAGTCTTTGCGGCAGCTGACCTTGCAAAGCGGCGCGGTCGCCGTGTCGGCGGTCGATGAAGCGCGCCCCTTCCTCACGATTACGCCCGAGGGCATGATTCGCTCGGGAGGCGCCCGGTACATGGTGCGCAAGCAGACGTTTCGCACGCTGGTGGTCGCCCACAATGCACCGATAGCCGTGGAGACGCTTTCTGGCATGCGCACTGTGCTAGAGCCAGGGATGGGCATACGGTTCGACAGCGAGCGCCTGGGCGAACCGAGCCGCGAGCTGGCGAATCGTGCCGCCTGGGAGCAAGGACGAATCATCGCCCAAGGCGCGACCTTAAGCGAAGTCCTCAACGCCCTACGTCCCTACTACTTCGGCGCGCTGCGCGTCACCACCTCGGCGGGCGGACTGCCGGTGTTCGGCGAGTATTCGTTGGACGACGTCGAGGGGACGCTACAAACGATGGCCGAGCAACTTCCGATCTCAATACAGCGTTACACTCGCTGGTTGACGACGATTTCGGTGTCGACGTCTTAATGGCGTCTATTGAGCGCGCGCGAAAGTGCTCGTCGCGCCGCCAAACGCCCTAGACCGAGTGAACCCTCTTGCAATCCCCGGTAAAGTTGCTAAAATGTTGGACTTTGCCGAATTCACTTAATTTATTCACACATGGCCAATACCGCCCAAGCCCGCAAGCGCGCTCGTCAATCCGTCGAGCGTAACAAGCACAACTCCAGCCTGCGCTCGATGCTGCGCACCGCCATCAAGCGCGTACGCCAATCGATCGAAGCCGGCGACAAGGCGGCGGCTAGTGAGGTGTTCCAGAAAGCCACCAGCGTGATCGACCGCGTGGCTGACAAGAACATCATCCACAAGAACAAGGCTGCTCGCCACAAGAGCCGCCTGGCCGCTGCCATCAAGGCGCTGGCTTAAGCCATTCTGCTGTCCCTGCTCCGCAGGGCTGCATGAATACGGCAAAACAAAAGGATGCCTTTGGGCATCCTTTTGTTATTGCTGCGTAGGTTTTTTTGCGGCTTTCAGAGCCCAGGACCTATCGCCCCCGGCCCACATGAGCCGGGAGCGTCCTCGCTTACTTCGCGAACGATTCGCGTAATGCGAACGTGGCTTGCTTGAACACACCCAGATCGGTGCCTACGGCCACGAAGTGCATACCCATGTCCAGGTAGCGGCGGGCGTCCGCCGGCACTGGCGCCAAGGTACCCACAGCCTTGCCATGGGCGGTGATGCGCTCGTACAGATGGCGAATTGCCTCCTGAACCTCTGGATGCCCCGGATTACCGATATGCCCCAGACCAGCGGCCAGGTCCGAAGGGCCGATAAAGACGCCATCCACCCCTTCCACCGATGCAATATCGTCCACCGCCTCGACACCAGCGCGGCTTTCGATCTGCAGCAGCACGCAGATATTGTCGTTAATGGTGTGCAGATAATCAGGCACCGTGCCGTAGCGGTTGCTACGCTGCATGCCCGCCACACCGCGCATACCTTGCGGCGGGTAGCGCGTAGCGGCCACGGCACGGCGCGCATCGTCGCCGGACTCGATGAAGGGGATGAGCAGGTTGTAAAACCCGATGTCCAGCATCCGCTTGATCTCGACCGGATCGTTCCACGACGGCCGCCCGACCGCTGCGCTGTTACTACCCTGCAGCGCTTGCAACTGCTGCATCATCAGCGAGATTTCGTTAGGTGAATGTTCCCCATCCACCAACAGCCAGTCGTAACCCGCCAGGCCCGCCAACTCTGCGGTCAGGTGGTTAGACATACACATCCAAAAACCGATCAGCCGCTCGCGCGCCAGGATTTGCTGGCGAAAACGATTAGGCACGGGTGAAGTCATGTTGATTCCTTGAAACGGTTGGACTTGGCGTTAATCGAGCGTTGCGCCCGATTCTTTGGCCGCCTTGCCCCATTTATCGATCTCGTTCGAGACAAAGGTAGAAAATTCCTGCGGATTGCTGGCGACGATGACAAAGCCCACGCTTTCGAGCTTGTTACGCAGTTCCGGGTTCGACAAGGCTTTGACGGTCGCCTTATTCAAGCGGTCGACCACCGCGTCAGGCGTACCAGCCGGGGCAGACAGTCCAAACCAGGACTCCGCCGCGAAACCCGGGTAACCCGATTCCGCGATGGTGGGCGTATCCGGATAGGCGGGGTTGCGCTTCTCGCTGGCCACCGCCAGGGCGCGCAGCTTGCCGGATTGCACCTGCGGCAGCAGGTTGTCCTGGTTCAAAAACAGCACCGAAACGCGGCCCCCAATCGTGTCGGTAATCGCGGCGGCGCCTCCCTTGTATGGCACGTGCATCAAGTCGATGCCGGCGGCTTGCTTGAGCATTTCCATCGCCAGGTGACCCGATGAGCCACTGCCCGAGCTGGCGTGCGTGTATTTACCCGGTTCGGCTTTGGCCAGCTCGATAAATTCCTTGAACGTCTTGGCCGGAAACTCGGGATTTGCCACCAAGACATTAGGCCCGCGAGCCAGCAAGGACACGTGCTTGAAGTCCTTGTCGCTATACGGCATGGACTTGTAGATCGAATAATTGATGGCGTTCGAGCCTACGCCGGAGAGCAGCAGGGTATAGCCATCGCCTTCGGATTTCGCCACGGCATCCGAGCCGATGTTTCCGTTGGCGCCACCTTTGTTCTCCACGATAACGTTCTGACCGAGGTCTTTCGCCAGCTCCGCGGCCAACAGGCGGCCGACCGCGTCGGTGCTGCCGCCAGCCGGGAATGGCACGACGAGGCGCACGGGCTTGTTCGGCCAGTCCTGCGCGAATGCCGCACCCGTACCCAGCGCCGTCATCGACAGCGCCAGGGCGGCTGCGCCCAGCCCACGTCCCATGACGGAAATTGCCGCACGACGGCTCGGGTGGAACGCTTTCTTATTCATTTTCATGATGTCATCTCCTTAATTATCGAGAGCTGGATTCGCCCTCGTTGTTGTCGGGGCCGGGGCGATCAATCGCCCGACAGCACATACTCCACGCCACTGCGTTCGCAGATCGCGCGCAGCTTGGCCTCCAGCGCCGGTGGAATCGGAATCCCCTCGTTCTCGCGCCGCGCGCGCTCTTGCGCCTCGACCTCACCAGCCACCTGCACGGGTTTGGCGGGATCGGCTCGCGGCGTCTTGTGCAGCGTATCGATAGCGTCGTCAAGCTCCTCGGTGAAGGAACCGGAATCACGGAACGCCTCGGGATTGAGCGCCAGGAAAAAATGGCCTATGTCGTCCGGGTCCCCAGGCTTGCGGGTAGCCATTTGGCTAGCGGCCAAGGCGCTGCCGCTGAGCGTGCCGCCAAGAATCTGCGCCATCATGGCCAAGCCATAGCCTTTATGACTACTCATCGCCGGCGTGCCACCCAGCGGCGTCAAACCGCCGCCGCGCTGCTCGAAGATATAGCCCATGGCTTCGGCCGCGTTGGTGACGCTGCGCCCCTTGTCGTCCACCGCCCAGCCCTCGGGCAAGGTCTTGCCATGAAAATCGTAGACCTTCACTTTGTTGGCCGCCACGGTCGTGGTGGCCATGTCGAGCACGAAAGGCTCGTGGCGCGCCGTGGGTGCGGCAAACGCAATCGGGTTGGTGCCAAGCATGGGCGCCGCGCCATGCGTCGGCACCATGATGAGCGTCGTTGCGCTACTGGTCACCAGACCCACGACACCCCGCCGCACCGCGATGCGCGCATAGACGCCCGCTGCGCCAAAGTGATGAGAATTTCGCACCGAGACCGCGCCTACGCCATGTTCGAGCGCCTTGTCGACCGCGAGATTCATGGCTTGGGCAGATACGGGATAGCCTAAACCCGCCATACCATCGAGCACCGCCGTGCACAGACTATCGCGCACCACACGCGGTCGCGAACCAATCTGCAAGGTGCCTGCGCGCAGCTTGTTTTCATACGCAGGCAACATCGAAATGCCGTGCGAATCTATCCCCAGCAAATCCGTTTCCGCCATGAGATCGGCCGTGGTCCCGGCCAAATCCTCGGGCATGCCCCACTGTGTCAGCACGCGGTAAATCTGTAATCGCACGCGCTCGACCGGCACATGCTTCACCTGACGACTATCAACCTGCACACTCCTCTCCTCCGGACGCATCGTCCGCTCTATGTCGTCTAAAACGCCGACCTGCGATTGCACGCACGGCCTTGATTATTGATCCCGCTCCCGATCCACCAGCCGATGACGCGCTTGCCCCAAATGGAACTGCATCGCGATGCGCGCGCGCTCGCCGTCCTGCTCGCGTATCGCGGCAAGGATGGCGCTGTGCTCGTCGGCCACCCGTTGCGCACGCTGGCGCGACCCCGTGCGCGTGAGATTCAGCGTCAGCCGCATGAACCCGCTGATGGATTCGTGTATCGATACGAGCACGCCCAAGTAATAATCGTTGCCTGTCGCTTGGGCGATGCTGGCATGAAACGCCAGATCCGTACTCGCGGACACATGCCCATGCTCCAGTTCTTCTAAAAACGCCTCATGCGCCTCGGCAATGTGGTGCAGTTCGTCATCGGTACGTCGCAAGGCCGCCAGCCGCGCAGCATCGCCCTCCAACGCCACACGGATCTCCTGCGCGCGCAAATACGCGCTGACATTGCCCACATCGCTAAAAGTTTTCAGGCGCGGCGCCGGCTGATGACTGACGAAGGTGCCCAGTCCTTGATGCGCCGTGATCAAGCCATCGGCGCGCAGCCGTAGCAATGCCTCGCGCACCACCGGCCGCGAAACGCTAAACCGGTCGCAGATTTCATGTTCCGAGGGCAGCTTGTCACCCACATTCAAATGGCCCTCGACAATCTGTTCGAAGATCCTGCCGTAGAGCTGGTCGGCCAAACGCACGCGGTGGCCACGATCGAGCGCCGCGACGCCTACTACCGCATCGGCCTGCGTCGGCTTCGTGGCCGCGTCAGCGGCGGTTTGCGTGGGTTTGCGCTTGGTCGACATTGTTTTTTCAGCCACCCGCCACGCCTTGCGTGTTCACGTATAAGGCATATATCGAATGCGACGATGCCATGAATAAACGATTGCGATGCTCGCCGCCAAAACACAGATTGGCGCAGCGCTCGGGCAGATGGATATGACCGATGCGTTTGCCCTGCGGCGATACCACCATCACGCCGTCTTTACCCTCGCCCATGCCCCAGCCCAACCATAAATTGCCATCCACGTCACAACGCATGCCGTCTATCGTGCCGCCCTGAGCGTCAAGGAAGACGCGACGATTGCCCAGATTTTTACCACCTTCGAGCACGTCATACACGTGAATCAAACGATTCGGCGTGGCGCGGCCTTCGACCACATACAACAACGACTCATCGGGCGAAAAACATAATCCATTGGGCCCTTTCAGGTCCGTGATAATCGCCTCGCCCTTGCCCGTTTCCGCGTCGATGCGATACACCGAATGCGGCAATTCTGCTGTCGCCTTGCGGCCCTCGTAGTAGCCGCCAATCCCGAATGGCGGGTCCGTGAACCAGATTGATCCATCGGAATGACAAATCACGTCGTTGGGCGAATTCAGCGGCTTGCCGTCATAGCTGTCCATCAATACTGTGATCGAGCCGTCGTATTCCGTACGCGTGACGCGACGGGTCAGATGCTCGCAAGTCACCAGACGACCCTGACGATCCCGCGTATTCCCATTCGCGAAGTTAGAAGGCTTGCGGAATTCGCTGACCGCACCCGTGGAGGCTTCCCACTTCATGATGCGATCGTTCGGAATATCGCTCCACAACAGGAAACGTCCATCACCGAACCATACCGGGCCCTCATTCCAACGCATGCCCGTGGCGATACGCTCGATGCCCGCGTTAAAGAGACGATAGGACTCAAATGCCGGGTCCAGTATTTCAATTGCGGGATCGGGATACGCTTGCGCGGGCTGCCAGGCGCGCGCGAATGTCGGAAAAGTCACCGCCACGGCACCCGCGCCTGCTAACCATTTACGTCGATTCGGATCGATCACACCCGCATCGGCATGATCCCTTGGCTCGCGAGCCGAATTGGCATCCGCCTGTCCAAAATTGGTCTTCATCCCACTGTCTCCACGTATTGTTATTCGGTTGCGAGTATCGACTCACACTAGGGTATGTACTGCCAAAATCCTACCGCGCAACGCCCACGTTATCCGATCAAAAAAGTATACTTGGTTGACAAGCATACCTTCAATGATCGTGTTTGTTTAACAAGATGCGCAATGCGCGCGCTCCCGGAGACACTATGAAAAAAACCATCCTCGCGCTGGCCACGGCTGGCGTCACCCTGCTCGGCACCGCCACCGTTCACGCGGACGACTATCCCAATAAGCCCGTCACCGTCATCGTGCCATTCGTGCCGGGCGGCTCTTCCGACATTACCGCCCGCGCGGTATTGCCGGGCATGCAGAAACGGCTGGGGCAGACCTTTGTCGCCGAGAACAAGCCCGGGGCCAATAGCGCCATCGGCGCGCAGGCGTTGGCGCGTTCCACGCCCGATGGCTACACCATGATGGTGGGCTCTATCGGCACGTTCGCGATCAACGAGGCCCTCTACAAAGAGCTGTCGTACAACCCCAGCAAAGACTTCACGTATCTCACGCAGGCCGTGCGCAACCCCAACATCCTTGTTGCTCCGCCTTCCTTTCCTCCCAACACGGTTGCCGAACTAGTCGAATACGCCAAGAAAAATCCCGGGGCGGTTTCCTACGCCTCCTCGGGCACCGGCTCATCGGATCACCTTTCCGCCATCCTCTTCCGTCAACGCACCGGCACCACTGGCGTAGACGTGCCCTATCGCGGCGGCGGCGCGGCGATTGCCGACCTGATGGGCGGACAGGTCAACGTGTCGTTCCAGAATTTGGGCGCGGTCCAGAAACACGTGCAGGCCGGCAAGCTCAAAGCATTGGCCATCACCGGCGAAAAACGCTCGCCCGAACTGCCCGACGTGCCCACCCTCGGGGAAGCTGGCGTTAAAGACATGGTGGTCTATTCCTGGCAAGGATTTGCCGTGCCCAAGGACACGCCCGAACCTGTCGTGAACAAATTGTCCAGCGCATTGCGCGAAACGCTGCAAGAACCCGGCGTGACCAAGACGCTCCAAGGCCTGGGCTTTGAGGTGGTCGCGAACACCCCCGAGGAGTTCGCCGCCTTCCAAAAAGAAGAAGTCGCCCGCTGGAAAAAGGTAATCAAAGACGGCGGCATTGAATTGCAGTAATGCGCCAATAATCCAGTAGCATTGACTTTTTCGACCCTTAACCGCAACGACATGACCACCAAGCCACGCATTCTTCAGGTCGGCTCTCTGTCCGGCTCCCCCTCTGCCAACCAACGGTTGGCCAAAGATTACGACGTGTTTGAGTTTTGGAGCTACGGCGATCGCAGCGCGGCCTTGGCCGCGCTGGCCGAGCACGGTCGGGGCATCACCGCCATGGTGACCTCCGCCAACATGGGCGCAAACGCTGAGCTAATCAATGCGCTACCCGATCTCAAGGCGATCTGCAGCTGGGGCGTTGGCTACGAGACCATCGACCTGAAGGCCGCGCAAGCGCGTGGCGTGGTGGTCAGCAACACGCCGGACGTGTTGACCGATTGCGTGGCCGATCTCGCCTGGGGTCTGATGATCGCGGGCGCCCGCCGCATGAGTCAGGGCGACCGTTTCGTGCGCGCGGGCCGCTGGGGCCAGGTGCATGGCTCGATTCCGCTGGGCATCCGCGTCAGCGGCAAGAAACTGGGCATTGTCGGTCTGGGCCGTATCGGCCAAGCCATTGCCGAACGCGGCAAAGGGTTCAACATGGACGTGCGCTATCACAACCGTCGCGAGCGCACCGACGTGCCCTACGGCTATGAGGCATCGCTGGTTGACCTCGCCGCATGGGCGGATTTCCTCGTCGTCGCCACGGTCGGCGGCCCCGAGACCCGCCACTTGGTCAACAAAGACGTCCTCGAAGCGCTAGGCCCCAAGGGCATCATCGTCAATATCGCGCGCGGTCCTGTGATTGATGAACAAGCGATGATCGCTGCACTCGAAAGCGGCAAGCTCGGCGGCGCCGCCTTGGACGTATTCGAGTTCGAGCCCAACGTGCCCGAAGCACTCATCGACAGCGATAACACGGTGCTCTTGCCGCATATCGGCAGCGCAAGCTACGAGACCCGCATGGCGATGGAAGACCTGATGCTGGAAAACCTGGCGTCATTCTTCCAGAGCGGCAAACTGGTCACGCCGGTCGAATAATTGCCACGACATGCGATAGCTCGCCAAGAGCTATCGCATCACGGAAAAAATTCGCATTCGCCAAGGGCGTGCAGGTGCGCTGCGCCCCTCACCCAGGGCAACAAATGACGAGGAGCCCCGTCTGGAACTCAGACCTCGCGCTCTTCGGTTTTCAGATTGTTGTCGCGAGCGAAGTCCACGACGAATTTATATGCCAGCGGCTCCAGTTCGCGCAGCCGCTGATCGACCACGATACCCCGCACCCCATCGATCAAGGTTGGCAGCACATAAGGCGAGTAGGTCAGGTGACTGCCGGTCGTGCCAGGCGGCCGAAACTGGGCCATGACGCCGGCCAGGCGCTCGGCCCAATCACTGGGTCGGAAACGGGCGCCACTCTCTGTGACGCCATGAATAACGAATTGTTTGACGCGATCTGTCATGAATTTTTCACCGCGGACCCCGTGTGCAGCATCAGATGGGACTAACGACAAAGATGTGACCCGCGCCGCGAATTGTATATGATTGATGTTTTGGCCTTGCCCTCTTGCACCATGACATTGCCTTCGCACCAGACCGGCCCCTTGCGGCACTTCCTGCAGTTTCGGGATTTTTCCCCTAGCGAAATCGCCTATGTGCTCGATCGCGCTCGCCTGATCAAGGACAAGTTCAAACGCTACGAGCCTCATATGCCGCTACACGATCGCACCCTCGCGATGGTGTTCGAAAAAGCCAGCACGCGTACCCGCGTGTCGTTCGAGGCCGGCATGTATCAAATGGGCGGCTCGGTCATCAACCTTACCTCAAATGACTCGCAGTTGGGCCGCTCCGAGCCGATCGAAGACACGGCGCGCGTGATCTCGCGCATGGTCGACATCGTCATGATCCGCACGTTCGAGCAGACCCGAATCGAGCGTTTCGCCGCGCATTCGCGCGTGCCGGTCATCAACGGCCTGACCAACGAGTACCACCCCTGCCAGATCCTGGCCGATATTTTCACGTTTATCGAGCATCGCGGGTCCATCGCCGGCAAGACGGTGGCATGGATCGGTGACGCCAACAACATGTCCTACACCTGGCTGCAAGCAGCCGAGATGTTGGGCTTTACGCTGCACGTCTCCACCCCGCCCGGCTACGAGCTGGAGGCCAACCGTATCGGCAATCCGCCGGAAACGGTGCTGCGCCAGTTCTCCGACCCGGTCGAGGCCTGCCGTGGCGCGCATCTTGTGACGACGGACGTCTGGACCAGCATGGGCTACGAAGCCGAAAACGAAGCCCGCCGCGCGGCCTTCGCCGACTGGTGCGTCGATGCCGAAATGATGGCCGTGGCCGATCCGAGCGCGGTATTCATGCACTGCCTGCCCGCCCATCGCGGCGAAGAAGTCACCGGCGAAGTCATCGACGGCCCGCAAAGCGTGGTCTGGGACGAAGCCGAAAACCGCCTCCACGTGCAAAAAGCCCTCATGGAATTCTTGCTGCTCGGCAAGATCGATTAATCGACGCAGCGCGCGGGCATGGCATGACGGTGCCCGCGATGCGCATGCAAACGCGCTAAAATGGCCGATTCGGCAGCGATGCCCGGCCCTTCGTGGGCCTCTGGCCTTGCCTCTCCGTCGCCCTTTTGTTTCGTCCTATACGTCCCCGTAGGCGCTTTAGATCACACCATGACCACAATTCTTCCCAATCTGCCCCTCGGCCAGAAAGTCGGCATCGCCTTTTCGGGCGGCCTGGATACCAGCGCGGCCCTGCTGTGGATGCGCAACAATGGCGTCATCCCCTACGCCTACACTGCCAACCTCGGTCAACCTGACGAATCCGATTACGACGAGATCCCGCGCAAGGCCCTGGCCTACGGCGCTGAAAAAGCCCGTTTGATCGACTGCCGCGCACAGCTCGTGGCCGAAGGCATCGCCGCCTTGCAGGCAGGCGCCTTCCACGTCTCGACCGGCGGCCTGACGTACTTCAACACCACGCCTATCGGCCGCGCCGTCACGGGCACCATGCTCGTGGCCGCCATGAAAGAAGACGACGTCAACATCTGGGGCGACGGCAGCACGTTCAAGGGCAACGACATCGAGCGCTTCTATCGCTACGGTTTGCTCACCAACCCCAACCTGCAGATCTACAAGCCCTGGCTCGACCAGCGCTTCATCGACGAACTCGGCGGCCGTTCCGAGATGTCCGAGTACATGCGTCAGGCGGGCTTCGACTACAAGATGTCGGCCGAAAAAGCCTACTCGACCGATTCGAACCTGCTGGGCGCGACCCACGAAGCCAAGGACCTAGAACACCTGAACTCCGGCATCCGCATCGTCAAGCCCATCATGGGCGTGGCATTCTGGCGCGATGACGTCGAGGTCAAGGCCGAGGAAGTCACCATCCGCTTCGAGGAAGGCCAACCGGTCGCCCTCAACGGCGTCGAATACGCCGACCCGGTCGAACTGATGCTCGAAGCCAACCGCATCGGCGGCCGTCATGGCCTGGGCATGAGCGACCAGATCGAGAACCGCATCATCGAAGCCAAGAGCCGCGGCATCTACGAAGCCCCGGGCATGGCGCTGCTGTTCATCGCCTACGAGCGCTTGGTCACGGGCATCCATAACGAAGACACCATCGAGCAATACCGCGACAACGGCCGCAAGCTGGGCCGTCTGCTGTACCAAGGCCGCTGGTTCGATCCGCAAGCCATCATGCTGCGCGAAACCGCTCAGCGTTGGGTCGCGCGCGCGGTCACGGGCGAAGTCACGCTGGAACTGCGCCGGGGCAACGACTATTCGTTGTTGAACACCGAATCGCCCAACCTGACCTACGCGCCCGAGCGCCTGTCGATGGAAAAAGTCGAGAACGCACCCTTCACGCCGGCCGACCGTATCGGCCAGCTGACGATGCGTAACCTGGACATTACCGACACGCGCGCCAAGCTCTTCACGTACGTGCAGACTGGCTTGCTCGCCTCGTCGGGCACGGCGCTGCCTCAGTTGAAGGACTCTGGCAAGAAGTAAACGCGCAAGCTCACAAGCGCAGACATAACGGCCGCCACCTTCGGGTGAGCGGCCGTTTGTTTTACAGCGTCAGGGCGATCGTTGGTCTCTTACCCGCAGACTCGCTTCAGATCTCAACCTGCATGCCCATTTCCACCACGCGATTGGGCGGGATCTTGAAGAACAGTGTGCTGCGCATGGCATTACGTGCCATGAACGAGAATACACCCATGCGCCAGCGCCCCATGGCCGGCTGACGCGCGGCCACAATCGTCTGGCGCGATAAGAAATACGAGGTACGCATCGGCTCCAGGTCGATTTCCGGATACGCCTCGGAGATCAGTCTGAGCACATGCGGCACGTTCGGGTCTTCCTTAAAGCCATAGTGCACGGCGATCTGCCAGCTATCCATGCCCACAGGCTCGACCAGGAATCGCTCTTCATCCGACACGTAGGGCACGTCCACGACTTCCAGCGTGAGAAATACCGTGTATTCGTGCAGCACCTTGTTGTGCTTCAGATTATGCAGCAAGGCGGCGGGCACCCTGCCAGGCGTCATCGTCAAGAAGACTGCCGTCCCTGGTACACGCGCCGGCGGATGCTGCTGCAACTGCTCCAGAAACGCGGGTAGCGCTTCCTGATCGCGCTGGTGTCGCAAGGCTAAAAGCTGTCGCCCGCGGCGCCAGGTCATCATCAAGGAAAACATCACGATGCCCACCATCAAGGGTAGCCATCCGCCTTCGTGAATCTTTGCCGCATTCGCGCTGAAGAGCAATAGATCCACCAGCAGGAAAACGCCAAGCGCGCTCAGCCACAACGCGCGTCGCATGCCAGTCGAGCCGCGCGGCAACACCGTAAACGCCAGCAGGGTAGTCGTGAGCATCGTCCCGGTCACGGCAAAGCCATAGGCTGCGGCGAGATTTTCAGAACTCTGGAACACCAGCACAAGAATCAACACCGACACCAGGAGCCACGCGTTCACTTGCGGCAGATAGATCTGCCCCTTCTCTGCGGCAGAGGTGTGCAGAATCTGCATGCGTGGCCAATACCCGAGTTGGATCGCCTGACGCGTTACCGAGAACGCCCCGGAAATCACCGCCTGCGCCGCGACGACGGTGGCTACCGTCGCCAGCATCACCAAGGGCACCAACGCCCACTGCGGCGCCATCAGAAAAAAGGGATTGCGTATCGCCGTCGGGTCCTGCAGCAGCAATGCGCCCTGCCCAAAATAGCAAAGCCCCAACGCCGGCAACACCATCGAGAACCAGGCGCGTCGGATTGCCTGCCTGCCAAAATGACCCATATCCGCGTACAAGGCTTCGGCGCCGGTCAAGGCCAGCACCACGGCACCGAGCAGCACAAAGCTGCGTCCTGGGAACTCTGCAATGAACTGCAGGCCGATCAGGGGATTCAACGCTTCCAATACCTGCGGGGCATGCACAATTTGCCTCAGACCCAGCGCAGCCATCGTCGCGAACCACACCGCCATCACCGGCCCGAACAGCCGCCCCATCGCACCTGTACCTTGGTGCTGTATCAAAAATAAAACCAGCAACACAAGCAACGCTAGCGGCACGACCCACGGATCCAGCCTGTGCGACACGACGCCTATGCCCTCCAGTGCGGATAACACCGATATGGCCGGCGTGATGATGCTGTCGCCGTAGAACAGCGCCGCACCAAAAATACCCAAGACCACGAGCAGCAAACGCGCGCGCCCTGCCCGTCCACGCACCGCCAGCTCCAATAGCGCCAAGGTGCCGCCTTCGCCCCGGTTATCGGCTCGCAGCACCAGCATCACATACTTGAACGACACGACCAGCATGAGCAGCCAGAACAAGATCGACAGCACACCGAGTACATGATGTGGCTCGACCCGATCGAAGCCGGCCAGACACGCGCGCAGGGTATAGAGTGGACTGGTGCCGATATCACCATAAACCACGCCAAGCGCACCCAGCATCAGCGCGGCGTGCTTAGTCGACGCATGCGCGGTGGACACCGCGGGATCCTGCCCAGTCGAACTCATCGGACCTCCAATCGCTCAGGATGTACGATCCTGCCGAGTCAACTGCGCCCCTTTGCGGGGCCCCGGAAACACCACGGATAAACGCGTGCCCGCGTACTCGGGCCGGCTTGTCAGCTTCCACCAGGCGCCATGGGCGTGGGCGATCTCGCGCACGATCGCCAGGCCCAGTCCGGACCCGCCCGCGCCATTGCCCGGCGAACGATAAAAGGCCTCGAAGACCCGCTCGCGTTCCTCGGGCGGTATGCCCGGGCCATCGTCCTCGACGACCAAGGTCGGCGGATTCTCGCCCACGGTCAGCGTGATGCGGCCCGTATCGTTGCCGTAGCGCACGGCATTGTCGATCAGATTGCCCAGCAACTCGTCCAACAGCAACGGATCGCCATCGATCCACACCGGATGATCAGGCGCTACCAGATCGATTGCGAAATGCTCGGCGTGGGCATGAGGGATCCATTCCGCGCCGCTCGCCCTCACCCAATCGCAGAGATCGATACGGACAAAACTATCCTGAGGGCGCGCATTGGGGTCGGCGCGCGCCAACACCAGCAACTGCTGACCCAATCGGATCATGCGATCGCTGACCGCCTTGATGCGCTGCGCGCGCACGCGAACATCGTCGGGCAGCGGCCGTGAGAGCATGAGCTCGGATTCCATGCGCAGCCCGCTTAACGGGGTGCGCAGTTGATGGGCCGCGTGGCCGATGAATCGACGTTGCGCGGCAAGCGATGCGTCCAGCCTCAACAAGAGGTCATTGGTATGCCGCACGAGCGGCTCGATCTCCGCCGGCACGCCAGCGACTTCCAAGGGCTGCATATCGTCGATCGAACGCTGACGGATTTCTTCGGACAGATGGTTGACCGACCGCAGGCCGGAGCGCACGCCCTGCACGATCACAAAGGCAAAGACGGCGACCAGCACAGCTTGTCCGCCGACCATCAGCCAAAAGAAGTCCTCCAGCATCCACCCGGCCATATCCAGCTTATGACTGATGACCCAGGTAGCGATCAGATCCAGAACGACGAGGACAAGGATAGGCGGCAGCAGCCGTTTTACCAGGTAGCGCGCCAGTGACCCTCGTGGAAACGCCCAACGCTCGTTGCCCGGCGCACTGCCAGGAGATGAACTCGAGGCCGACGACTGAGGTGGCACTTTCGCACCATGAGGCTCGGGCCGACGCGAGATGTTCACGCGGACTGCGTCTCCAGCATATAACCGAAGCCACGCACTGTCAGAATACTGGCGCCCGTGCCCTCAAGACGTTTACGCAGACGGTACACATAGACCTCCACTGCGTTCTCGCTGAAGTCGGCATCCCACGCCGATAAGGAATTTACGATCTGGCGCTTCGTCACTACACGGCCGGCGCGGGCCATCAACATTTCCAGCACCGACAGTTCACGCACCGACAGCGACAGACGCTGCCCATTGGCGCGCACCTCGCGCCCGACGGTATCGAAGCTCAAGGGACCGACTTCGATCAGTGGCTGTACCTGCCCCGCCCTACGACGGCCAAAAACGCGCACGCGCGCGGCCAGTTCAGGCAGGTCAAAAGGCTTGGTGACGTAGTCGTCCGCGCCGGCGTCCAGCCCGGCGACGCGGTCTTCCAGACCATCGCGCGCCGTCACGATCAACACCGGCACCTGATTGCCGTCCTGTCGCAATTGCCGCAATACATCCAGACCACTGCGTCCGGGCAAGTTCAAATCCAGCAACAGCAGGTCATAGGCCTGTCCGGCGAGCGCGCCGATGACCTTATCCCCGTCCGTCAGCCAGTCGACCGCATACCCCTGATCGGCCAGGAACTCCTGAAGCGCATGGCCCAGGGTGGTGTCGTCTTCAATAACAAGTACTCGCATGGCGGCATTCTAGCGCGAAGGGGAAAAGGGAAGAAACCAAAAGATCGCACCGCCTCACTACAAAAGCACTACGCCAGCTCTGGCGACGCACATGGCGCACCACAGCTGGCGTAGTGATGCAGAGGAGCCGGTCCTCGCGGCCTTACTGTGCCGGGGCAGGCGCGGCCGGCTGAGCGGCAGGCGGCGTCACCGCTGAGGGCTGACCCGCGGCAGCCGCAGGCGCACCGCCATCCGGTGCCGGCGTCGTAATGAAACCGATCTTGGCCAGGCCAGACCGCCGCGCGGCAGCCATCACTTTCGCCAACACCTCATACCGCGTATTCAGATCGGCGCGAATGCGCAGCTCAGGTTGCGGCTTGTTCTGCGCCATGGTCAGGAATCGATTGGGCAGATCGTCAATGGCCACCGGCTGATCGTCCCAGAACAAGGCGCCCGCCGCATCGATCGCCAGATCCACGCTCTTGGGCTCCTGCTCAATCGGCTCCGAGCTGACCTGCGGCATATTGATGCGCACCGAATGCGCCATCAAAGGCGCCGTGATGATGAAAATCACCAGCAGCACCAGCATGACGTCGATCAGCGGCACCATGTTGATTTCCGACACGGTGTGGCCGCCGGGACCCTTGCTGTCGAAGCTGCCAAAAGCCATTATTGCGCTCCCCGGCCGTTCCCATTTTGGGCGTGGCGACGCAGCGCACGCACCTTACCATCCGACAACTCTACCTGCTGACCCGTGCTCAAAAAGGCAAACAGGTCGTGCGCGAAAGCGTCCAAGCGCGAGAGGAACACACGGTTATTACGAACAAAGGCGTTATAGGCCAGCACCGCTGGGATGGCCACGGCCAGGCCCAGGCCGGTCATGATCAGCGCTTCGCCCACCGGGCCCGCGATACGATTAATCGTCACGCCATCGGCCAGACCAATACCCACCAGTGCGTGATACACGCCCCACACCGTACCGAACAACCCAACGAACGGCGCAGTCGAGCCCACCGAGGCCAGAACGGTCAAGCCGTTCTCGAGTTTCGCCGTTTCCTCGTCGATGACCTTGCGCATGGTGCGGGTAACGAATTCGCCGTTGCCGCCGGATTCTTCCAGCTTGGTGGCGCCAAACTTCGCATGATGCTTTTGCGCATGCATGGCATGACTGGTCAAATGCGAGAAAGGATCGTTCGCGCCGTGCGTGACGATTTCATTTTCAACCTGCTCCAACGAGCTGGAATTCCAAAACTTGTTCAGAAATTCGTACGAGCGGCGGCGCATGCGCACATTGCTGATGAACTTGACCAGGATCAGGTACCAGGTCACCAGCGACATGACGATCAGGATAAAAAACAGGCCTTTGCCGACAAAATCGCTTTGCGCGATAAAGTGCATAAAACCCATATCCGGCGCCGCGCCCTGCATCCCGGCAGCCGCTGACTGCAGGGTATTGCCTGCCTGCGACAACGCAGGCCCGGACTGCTGCAGCGCGTCGCTGGCCAGCTGCGTGCCGGCAGCCGCATTAGACACGGCAGAATCAATCGCCCCGCCTGCCGCTGGCGCGGCACTGGAGGCAGCAGGCGCTGCCGGCGTGGTGCTCGCCTGCGCCACCAGAATGGCGTTTTGCATAGCGTTGGACATCTCAGTTCCTCATCACGAAATCGAACGGTAATTTGGCCTTGGCGGGGTACGCCACGCCATTGCGCATCAAGGGTTTGAACCGCGCTTTACGCGCGGCCGTCAACGCGGACTCATCGAGACGGGGGAAACCCGAGCTCTTATCGATTGTGGCTTTTTGCACGATGCCGCTGGTATTGATCTCCACCAGAATAATCACCCGCCCCTCTTCACGGAAACGACGCGACATGCTGGGGTACTCCGGCATTGGCCGACGACCCACGTATTCCACGCTGGAGACCATGATAGGTTGATCCGGCGGCGGACCTTGAACCGGCGCCTGGTTCACCTTGCCACCCTCGGGCGTGCCGGAGGGCGGCGCCACGGGCGGGGTCGGCGCGGGTTTCGGCGCAGGGGCAGGCTTTGGCGGTTTCGGTTTTTCTACCGGTTTCTCGACCTTTGGCTTCGGCTTGGGCTGAGGCTTTGGCTTGGGCTTAGGTGCGGGCTCCGGCACAGGCGGCGGCGGAATGACCGGCTCGGGTTCCGGCTCCGGTTCAGGCTCGACCACGGGTTCTGGCTCGGGCTCGACGACGGGTTCGGGCTCAGGTTCCGGCTCGACGATGGGCTCGGGTTCGGGATCCGGCGGCACCACCTCGGGCTCCGGCTCGGGCGGTACGGGCTCCGTCTGCGGTTCTGGCTGTGGCTCTTCGGCGGGCTCGGCCTTGGCGATTTCGGGCACAGGCGCCTCGATCACGCTGACCATAATGGTCTCAGGTTCGGTCAACTCCGGTTTCGTCTCCTCTGGCATCCAAAATATCGCTCCCAGAACCGCCATATGCACTGCCAGCACCGTGAGACCGGCGCCTATGCGTAAAGCTGTGGAGGACTGCGGACCAGAAGACCAACCGTGTTGAAGACGAGGCATGAATCAGCCAAAAAGCGTCAGAGTGTGCGCCGACTACGCCACCGGCACCACGCCGGAAACGCCGATACCGGCAAATTCCAAGTCCGTCATCATATAGCAAATGCGAATGATTCGCACATACTTTTGGGCATTTGTTTCTGAATATGGACATCTACCGTGTCAGCGCACGCCCACGCTAACGCTTACGATTCCTCGTTATCGTCCTTCTTGTGTTTGCGGTCAATATGACCCATATCCCGGCCCGGATCGATTCTGTCGCGCACCCGTTGCTTCAATGCCTTGGCATCGGGGAACCCTCCATCGTTTTGGCGGTCCCATATCAGTCGCTCGTCACAGTAAATGCGAAATACGCCTCCCGTGCCGGGCACTAGCGTCACGCCACCGAGATCGGTACTGAAGGTAGATAGCAGCTCCTGCGCCATCCACGCGGCCCGCAGCAGCCACTGGCACTGCGTGCAATAAGTAATAGTCACTTTAGGACGATTCGTATCCGTCATGTTGTCAATCTCCTAGCCAGCGGTGCATCGATGACCCGCGGCATCATGATTAGCGGGCCCGCGCGCGCGCCTGCCCCATCGGCCACCCCAGCATCTTGCAGCGCAGCACCGGCAGCGGAATCACAATACAATAGAGAGCGTTCCGCCGGCAGTTTGGGGAACATTCGTTCTGCGCCGTCGAGGCGCATCGTCGTCGCTTGTGCCGCGCCCCGGGGGCTTGGCTAGTGCGCCAATTCCCTGCCCTGTTTGCTGTCATGCCTGGTAGTTCCGCTAATTCTTTCCTGCGTTCGCTCTGCATGCTGCGATGGCTCGCCATTGCCGGCCAGGCGGCGACCGTGCTGGTCGCCAGCTACCTGTTGGATCTGAGCCTGCCGCAAGGTCCATTATGGGCGGGCATCGGCGTGTTGGTGACGTTCAATCTCTACGCCACGCTTCGGGTGCATCGTAATCGCGCCGAGGTCAGCCCCGGCATTGCATTCGCCCATCTGCTGGTTGACATCTCGGTGCTGGCCTGGATGCTCGGCTGGAGCGGCGGCATCCACAACCCGTTTGGGCTGATGTTCCTGATCCTGATCGCACTGGCTGCACTGGCGCTGCCGCGCGGCTGGGCCCTGGCGGCCGCCATGGCTTGCCTGACGGGGTATTTGATCTCGGGACTGTTCGGTCAGCCTCTGGTGGGCTACCACAACCCCTATTCCCTTATCGTCTCGGGCATCGCCGCCAGTTTCCTGATCTCGGCGATGGTCGTGCTGGTTTTTTCGACGCGTCTGGCCGCTGATCTGCGCAGCCGCGAACGCGAGCTGGCGGCGCTGCGTGAACGCTTTACCCGCAACGAAGGCATCGTCGCCCTGGCCACGCACGCTGCAGCCATGGCGCATGAACTCAATACCCCGTTGGCCACGATGACGCTGTTGGCTGACGAAATCGCGGCCGAGGTCGAGACCGACGAATTGCGCGCCGATGCCGAGCTGCTCGGCCAATTGCTCGCGCTTTGCCGTGAACGTATACGCAATCTGGCAGTACCCACCGAAGTCGATCTGGTGCGCGAGGTCAGCCAGTGGCGTCTCGTGCGCCCGACCATCGAACTGAATCGCACGGGCGACTTGCCCAGCACGCTGCGCATCGAGCCCGCTATCTCTCATTTAATACAGGCATTGCTGAATAACGCCGCCGATGCCGGCGAAGCCGCCGGCAACCCGCGCGTGGACCTGCATCTGGAATATCGCGACGGCGCACTGGAAGGCGAAGTGCGCGATCATGGTCATGGATTCGATCCCGATCATTCACTTTTGCCCGCGACCAGTCTGTTCAATAGCGAGAAGCCGGGCGGTCTGGGTGTGGGACTGGCGTTGTCTCACGCCACCGTCGAACAGCTCGGCGGTGAAATGACCATGACCCCTGCCGAAGGCGGCGGCACGCGTATCCGCTTTCACCTGCCCCTGACGCCGCTGGCGACACGGGGCACCGGAGTTACTGCATGAACACCTCAGAAGTCGGTCTGCTGATCGATGACGACGAACTCTATCTGCGTACGCTGCAGCGCAGCCTTGCGCGCCACAACCTGGAAACGCGTATCGCCACCAGCATCGCCGAAGCGCTGCGCGTCGCCGAAGAGACCCTGCCCTCGTTTGCGCTGGTGGATTTGCGCCTGGGCGAAGATTCCGGCCTCACGCTCATCCGTCCGCTGCGCGCCTTGCGCGCGGATATGCGGATTCTGCTGGTCACCGGATACGCCAGCGTGGCCACCGCGGTAGAAGCCATCAAACGCGGTGCCGATGATTATTTACCCAAGCCTGCTACCGCGCCCATGATTTTGCGCGCGCTCGGCCTGACCAAGCCGGAATCGGCCGCGATCGAAACAACGATGACGCCCTTGCATCGTCTGGAATGGGAACACATTCAACAGGCGTTGCACGAAAGCGGCGGCAATGTGTCGGCGGCTGCGCGTCTGCTTGGCATGCACCGGCGTTCTCTTCAACGCAAGCTCGCGAAAAAGCCGGGACCGGAACGCGATATGTTGGTCGATTGAAGCTGTCGTTCACGCGGCGAGTGCTGTATGCTAGGAACCCTGAAGCCACAGACCGCGTCCACGTGCCGGACACACACGCACGAAGCCACGGAACGCGTTGGAAGACGAATGTTGACGTTTTCCATCACATTCGGCTCCTTTCAAAGCGAATGCTTTGATTACCCTGCGACGAATTGTCGCACCCGGTTTGCCGCAATGAATTCGGCTGGCCCCTAAGGGTCACAGGCGTTTACAATACCGCCGCTTTTTCCGCGATGCGACCTTTAGTCGCACCTTTGTGTTGCATCAAAAGACTAGCATTGCGGCTTCACCGCAACCTGCGTCGTCACACCACGCAGGCTGCATTTCTTGCCGGTTTCGGCAGTTAACCCCACAAGGTTGTACGTGAAACACCCCCACTTCACCACAGTCGGGCGAACGCTCGGTATTGGTGCGCTTATGCTGCTCAGCGGTTGCACGTTGGAAGTGCTTGCGCCCAAAGGCGACATCGGAGCCCAAGAAAAGACCCTGTTGATCACTGCCACGGCACTTATGCTGCTCGTCGTGGTCCCCGTCATATTCATGACGCTGTATTTCGCCTGGAAATACCGGTCGACCAATACGAAAGCGGTCTATATGCCGCGCTGGTCGCACTCGACGCGCATCGAATTGGTGGTCTGGACCATTCCGCTGATCATCGTGGCCATTCTGGCCGTGCTGACGTATCGCTCTACGCACGCGCTGGATCCGTATCGTCCCCTCCAGTCGGAGGTCAAGCCGATCAATATCGACGTCGTCTCGATGGACTGGAAGTGGCTGTTCATCTACCCCGATCACGACATCGCCACCATTAACGAGATCGCATTCCCGGTCGATACGCCCGTGAACTTCCGCATCACGTCCTCCGACATGATGAACGCGTTCTTTATTCCCCAGCTCGGCAGCATGATCTACTCGATGGCCGGCATGGAAACCAAGCTGCACCTGAACGCGACCGAAGCTGGCACCTACGCCGGCATCTCGGCCAACTACAGCGGCGCGGGCTTCTCGGGCATGCGCTTCAAAGCGATTGCCACGACCAACGAAGGCTTCCAGGAATGGATCGAAAAGGCGCGCGCGACCAACAACCCGCTCACGCCCCAAACGTACGAAGCCTTGCGTAAGCCCAGCGAGAACGTGCCCGTTACCTTCTACTCCAGCGCTCCTGCAGGCATGTTCGACAACATCATGCACAGCACGATGAGCAAGATTGCTGGCGTGGATCCGGCAAGCTGCACGCCCACGTCCAAGAATTTGATCGCAGGAAATAACTGATGTTAGGCAAACTCTCTCTTGAGTCCTTTCCGTTTCACGATCCCATTATTCTGGGAACGTTTTGCGCGGTGGTCTTGGGCGGTATCGCACTACTAGGCACCCTCACCTACTTCGGAAAGTGGAAATACCTGTGGACCGAATGGTTCACCTCTGTGGACCATAAGCGCATTGGCGTGATGTACATCATCGTTGCGCTGGTCATGCTGCTGCGCGGCTTTGCCGACGCCATCATGATGCGTGGCCAACAAGCCGTCGCGGTGGCGGATTCGGCCGGTTTCCTGCCGCCGCACCACTACGACCAGGTCTTTACGGCCCACGGCGTCATCATGATCTTCTTCATGGCGATGCCCTTCATCACGGGCCTGATGAACATCGTCGTGCCCCTGCAAATCGGTGCGCGCGACGTGGCCTACCCGTTCCTGAACTCGCTGAGCTTCTGGCTGTTCTGTGTGGGCGTCGTGTTGATGATGCTGTCGCTGTTCGTCGGTGAATTCGCCGCGACCGGCTGGCTGGCTTATCCGCCGCTGTCCGGGCTGGAAGGCAGTCCGGGCGTAGGGGTTGACTACTACATCTGGGCACTCCAGATATCCGGGGTCGGCACAACGTTAAGCGGTATCAACTTCATCGTCACCATCCTGCGTATGCGTACGCCGGGCATGACGCTGATGAAGATGCCCGTCTTCACGTGGACCGCGCTGGTCACCAACATCCTGATCGTCGCTGCCTTCCCCGTGCTGGCCGCTACGCTCGCGCTGCTGACCGCTGACCGCTACCTGGGCATGCACTTCTTCACGAACGATCTTGGCGGCAACGTCATGATGTACGTGAACCTGATCTGGATCTGGGGTCACCCGGAGGTTTACATCCTGATCCTGCCCGTGTTCGGCGCGTTCTCGGAAATCATCGCCACCTTCTCGAAGAAGCCGCTGTTCGGCTACAAGTCCATGGTGTACGCCACGTCCGCCATCGGTATCCTGTCGTTCCTGGTCTGGCTGCACCACTTCTTCACCATGGGCGCGGGCGCTGACGTCAACGCATTCTTCGGTATTGCCACGATGATCATCTCGATCCCGACTGGCGCCAAGGTGTTTAACTGGTTGTTCACCATGTATCGCGGCCGCGTCGAAATGACCACGCCCGTGCTGTGGACCATCGGTTTCATGGTGACCTTCGTGATCGGCGGCATGACCGGCGTGATGATGGCTATCCCCGGTGTGTCGTTCGTGCTGCACAACTCGGTGTTCCTGATTGCTCACTTCCACAACGTGATCATCGGTGGTGTGGTGTTCGGTTGTATCGCCGCCATGACCTACTGGTTCCCGAAAGCGTTCGGGTTCAAGCTGAACGAGCGTCTGGGCAAGTACTCGTTCTGGTGCTGGCTGATCGGCTTCTACCTGGCCTTCATGCCGCTGTACATCATGGGTCTGAAGGGCATGACGCGTCGTCTGAACCACATCGAAGATCCGACGTGGCAGCCGTACCTGATCGTGGCCTTCATCGGCGCCTGCTTTATCGCGGCTGGTATTGGCTTCCTGTTGCTGCAGATCTTTGTCAGTATCCGCGATCGCAAGCAGAACATGGACCTCACTGGCGACCCCTGGGGTGGCCGTACGCTGGAGTGGTCGATTTCCTCGCCCGCGCCCTTCTACAACTTCGCCCATCTGCCCAAGGTCGATCACCTGGATCAGTGGTGGGAAGACAAGGAAACCGGCAAGGCCTACCAGCGTCCGACGCACTACGAAGACATCCATATGCCGCGTAACACTGGCGCCGGCGTCTTCATCGGTTTCTTCGGCCTGGTGATGAGCTTCGGTCTGGTGTGGCACATCTGGTGGTTGGCCATCGTCGGTTTCGTCGGCATGATCGGTTCGTTCATCGCACGTGCCTATGACCGTGACGTGGACTACTACGTACCCGCCAAGGAAGTCGAGCGCATCGAATCCGCCCATTTCGCCAATGTTCAAAAGGCCGTCTGAGCCATGAGTCACGCTGCAACTGTTCATACCCACGGGTCGGGCGCACACGCCGGACACCATGACGAGCATCACGATGACGGATCCAAAACCACAATGGGGTTCTGGATCTACCTGATGAGCGATTTGCTCATCTTCGCGGTGCTGTTCGCCACTTACGCTGTTCTGGGCAATGCCACGGCCGGCGGTCCGACCGCCAAAGACCTGTTCGAACTGCCCTTCGTGCTGGTCGAGACCATGCTGCTGTTGATCAGTAGCTTCACGTTCGGCATCGCCATGCTGAACATGTACGCCGGCAACAAGGGCAAGCTGATCGGCTGGCTGGTTGTAACGGGTCTGTTTGGCGCCGGGTTTATTGGAATGGAAATCTATGAGTTCCTCCATTTCATCCACATCGGCGCTGGCCCGGATCGCAGCGCGTTCCTGTCGGCGTTCTTCACGCTGGTCGGCACGCACGGTCTGCACGTCACCTTCGGTCTGATCTGGATCATCGTCATGATCGACATGGTGCGCCGCTACGGCCTGAATCCGGTCACCAAGCGTCGCATGGCGTGCCTGAGCCTGTTCTGGCACTTCCTGGACATCGTCTGGATCTGCGTGTTTACCTTCGTCTATCTCCTGGGAGCGCTCTGATGTCGCACCACACGACCTCTATCGCAGGCCATGGTCATGATCACGACCATGACCACGCCAACCACGGTTCGGTGAAGTCCTACATCGTTGGCTTCATCCTGTCGCTCATCCTGACCTTGGGATCGTTCGGCTTGCTGATGGTCGAAGGCGTACCCCGGCAGTGGATCGTTCCGGGCATCATGATTCTGTGCGTAGCGCAGCTCTTCGTACAGCTCGTGTTCTTCCTGCACATGGGCACGTCCAAGTCGCAACGCGACAATCTGCAGTCGTTCATCTTTGCTTTGTTCGTGATCGCGATCATCGTGCTGGGCTCGCTCTGGGTGCTGCACAACATGAACGCGAACATGATGCCGGGCATGTAATGTCGGCGTGAATGTCATGCATCACGAACAACGACTAACGGCATTTGCCTCATCTGAATTGCTCGGGTATACTGCCGTCCTCGTTGATCGTGATGCAAAACATCACGCAGCATTCGGGGGTGCTTAGCTCAGCTGGTAGAGCGGCGCCCTTACAAGGCGTAGGTCACAGGTTCGACCCCTGTAGCACCCACCAAAACCCCGAATCAAGCGTTACGCTTCTAGCGTAAAGGCCAATAAAAAAGGCACCGGATTATCCAGGTGCCTTTTTTGTTATATACGCAACCATCAATCAGTTGACGGCGTCCTTCAGGGCCTTGCCCGGACGGAACTTCGGCACTTTGGCCTTTTTGATCTTGATCGTCTCACCGGTACGGGGGTTGCGGCCCGTACGGGCTGCGCGCGCCGACACCGCGAACGTGCCAAAGCCTACCAGCGTCACCGTGCCACCCTTCTTGAGCGTGGTCTTGACGGCACCGATCAGCGCATCCAGCGAACGGCCGGCAGCAGCCTTGGAGATGTCGGCCTTGCTGGCGATATGATCGATGAGTTCGGTTTTGTTCATTCAGGATTACCCCTCACAAGGTATTGGTTCTGTTGGATGCGCGCTAACACCAGAACAGCCGGGCGCCAGCCACGAGGAAGATACGCCATCTGGGGTGCCGCGCATATCGGCGCCCCCGCCAGACGTCAGGGCGAAATTGCTACGTCGCGGAGGCGCCCGTACCGAAAAAGGCACGCGCACATCAGCGACGCCAGAACATATTAGGCCCCGGGTCGCGACGCCGTCAAGAGGACATCCGGCCTGTAACCCGCGTGGATATTAGCTCTTGGGCCATCACAGCCCGATGGCGCAACGATGGATTTCCGCAACAATCCGGCAGGCGCGTCGCCACGAATCGCAATAGATCAATGGCGACAAGAACCTAGCTACGACATCCTTGCAACGCTTGATCGAAATCGTGCAACAAATCGGCCTGATCTTCGATACCCACCGAAACGCGGATCAGACTATCTGCAATCCCCATTTGCGCACGCCGCTCCGCGCCCATTTCGTAATAGATGGTGTGCGCCGCCGGCAATGCCAGACTACGGGTGTCTCCCAGGTGCGTCGCCATCAGCACGATCTGCAATCGATTCAGAAAATCAAAGCAGTCGATGCCATCGGCCAGCTCTATGCCCAGCAGACCGCCGAACCGATTGTTAAACAGCTGCGCGGCACGCGTGTGTTGGGGGTGAGTGGGCAGACCGGGGTAATGTACCTTGGTCACGCCCGGGTGCGCATCGAGCATCTTCGCCAGAGCCAGCGCGTTGCTGCAATGCGCCGCCATGCGCAGAGCCAAGGTCTCGGCACCGACGGCGATACGGTGCGCGGCATCCGCTGACAACGTGCCGCCCATATCGCGCAGGCCCTTCTTCTTGATCTGCAATAGACCCCAGCCCGTGGACGCGCCCTTGCGATAGCTATCGTAGATGTTGGGGTAGCTGGCCCAGTCATACAGACCGGTATCGGTGATCGCGCCGCCCAGCGCATCGCCATGGCCACTCACATACTTCGATAGCGAATTCATCACCAGCGACGCTCCCACCGAGCGCCCTTGGAACAACCACGGCGAGGTCAAGGTATTATCAATCACATACACCAGCCCGCGCTCGCGGCACAGCTCCCCGATGCCGGCGAGATCGGCGATCTGCGTGCCGGGGTTGGCGATGGTTTCCGTAAAGACCATGCGCGTATTGGGCTGCACGGCCGCGCGAACCTGTTCTATATCGGTCGGATCGACGTAGGTGACTTCCACGCCGAGCTCCATCAGCGTCAAGAACAGGCTGTTGGTATTGCCGAACACATACTGGCTCGACAACAAATGATCGCCCTTGCGCAACAGCGTCGTAAACACCGCCGCCAGCGATGCCATCCCCGTCGCGAAGCTCACGCTGGCGACACCGCCTTCCATCTGAGTGATCTTGGCTTCGAGCGCGGCCGTCGTCGGCGTGCCCTGACGGCCATAGGTGTAGCCTGCCTTGCCTTGAAACACGGCAGCCAGCTCACGAGCGTCCGCATAGGCGAACTCGGAAGAGGTATGGATGGGCTTATGCACCGCGCCGTGCTCGACGGTTTGATGGCGGTCGGAATGGAGGATCGTAGTTGTGAAGCCGTTCTTGTGCATGATGGGCAACTGAATAAGTAATTAGGTCGTTTAGCGTGCCGGATTGGCGACCTGTATCGCCGCAGCCGGGGCACTAAACGCAAGCGCGTCGCGGTCAGGCTTGACGCTGGCGCACCGATTCATAAAGACACACGGCGCTCGCCACACTGACGTTCAGGCTTTCGACCGAACCCAGCATGGGAATCGTCACCAATTGGTCGCAGGTCTCGCGGGTCAAGCGGCGCATGCCCTCGCCTTCCGCGCCCATGACCCACGCCATCGAGCGGCGCGCATCCACGGCGTGCATGCTTTCCGTGGCCTGATCATCCGTGCCCACCAGCCACACATCGCGCTCTTTCAACTTGCGCAGGGTGCGCGCCAGATTGGTGACCGTGATGTAGGGAACCGTATCGGCAGCCCCGCAAGCGACACGCTGCACGGTGCTATTGAGCCCTACCGCGCGATCGCGTGGCGCAATGACGGCATGCACGCCTGCCGCATCGGCCGTGCGCAGACATGCGCCCAGGTTATGCGGGTCGGTGACGCCATCGAGCACGAGCAACAACGCAGGCCCTTCGATGGTGTCCAGCACCTCATCCACATCGACGGCCAGCAAGCGTTCTTCGGCCAGAGCGACCACGCCTTGATGCCGGGTGCCACGCGCCAGCCCGTCCAGGCGTTCCATGGTGACGGGATGGACTTTGCGACCCGCCCGCTCGGCCTGCTCGATGAGGCCTTGCATCCGCTTATCGCGGCGCGACGCCTCGACGTAAATATCTTTAATGGAATCCGGCGCATGCCGCAGTCGCGCGACGACCGCGTGGAATCCCGCCAGAACTTGGGCTGACGCCATGAAAAATCACCTTATTTTGCATAGAAACCGGCGGACATCAGGCGCCCGCCGGCCGGCAGCGGTTCACCCGACTGCCGGCTCAGACGTCATGTTACTGCGCCAGCCGCCCTCGTGCGAGGCGAGACCCCGTTTAGCGGCGGCCGCGAGGGGACGTTTTTTTCGCAGGAGACCGTTTTTTCGCCGGGGTAGCAACCTTGGCCGCCCGTTTTGCCTCGGCGCGACGCTGCTTGGATGTCTGTCCCTTGAGCGCGGCTGGCTTGGGTGCGGCGGCTTTCTTGAACTTGCGCGGTTCGTCCGGGTTACGTGCGGCTGCCTTGCGCAGCGCATCGAAACTCGTACCCTGCACCAGGCGGAACTCGATGCGGCGCGCTTCCAGGTCCACACGCGCGACCTGCACTTGCACCTTATCGGTCAAGCGATAGCGCATGCCCGTGCGTTCGCCACGCAGCTCATGCAGTGCCTCGTTAAATTGGAAGTACTCCCCTCCCAATTCGGACACGTGCACCAGCCCCTCGACGTGCAGCGTGTCGAGCGTGACGAAAATGCCAAAGCTCGCCACGCCAGTCACGGTACCGCTGAAGTCCTCGCCCACGCGCTCTTTGACGAACCAGCATTTGAGCCAGGCCTCGACATCGCGAGAGGCTTCGTCGGCGCGACGCTCACTGGCCGACAGGAGCAGACCCAATTTTTCCCAGGTCGCATGCTCATGTTCACGCTGAGTGCGTCCGATCACCAGCGGCTGGTCTTCCAGGCCGGGGACATAACGCTCGCCAGCCAACAACGCCTTGATCACGCGATGCGTGAGCAAATCGGGATAGCGACGAATCGGCGAAGTGAAATGGCTATAGCCGGGATACGCCAGACCAAAGTGGCCGACATTCTCGGGACTGTAGATGGCCTGCTGCATGGAACGCAGGCACATCGTTTGAAGCAATTGAAAATCTGGCCGTCCCCGTACGGAATCGAGGAATTCGCCATAGTCTTTAGCCGTGGGATCATCGCCGCCGCCGAGCGACAGACCCAGCGTGCGCAAGAATTCGCGCAGCGATGTCAGGCGCTCTGGCGTAGGGCCCTCGTGGATGCGATACAAACCCGGATGCTTGCTGCGGGTCATGAAGTCTGCCGCGCAGGTGTTTGCGGCCAGCATGCATTCCTCGATCAGCTTGTGAGCATCGTTGCGCACCACGCCCACGATCTGCTCGATGCGGCCGAGTTCGTTGCACAGTATCTTGGTTTCGACCGTGTCGAAATCAATGGCCCCACGTTTTTTACGCTGCTGCACGAGCAACTGATATAGCTCATGCAGATACCGCACGTTCGGCATGATGTCGCCGAGGCTGTTCGCGACGGGGCCCGTCGGCTGCTGCAGCGCTTCCCAGATCTGGGTGTAAGTCGTGCGCGCGTGCGAGTGGATGACGGCGTTGTAGAACTGATAGGCCGTAATGGTGCCGGCCTTCGCGCCACTGGCGGGGATCACCATGTCGCAAACCAACACCAGCCGGTCCACGTGGGGATTCAGCGAACACAAGCCGTTCGATAACGACTCCGGCAGCATGGGTATCACGCGACGCGGGAAATACACGCTGGTGCCACGCTCCAGCGCGTCCTCATCCAAGGCGCTATTTGGCGTCACATAGTGACTAACGTCCGCGATCGCGACCAACAAGCGCCAGCCCGGACGCTTGCGTTGACCGGTGCCCAACTCGACAGGCTCGCAATAAACCGCGTCGTCAAAGTCACGCGCGTCTTCGCCATCGATCGTGATGAACGGCACATCGCGCAAATCAAAGCGCTCTTTCAGATCCGCCTTGCGCACCACATCGGGCAAGCGGCTGGCTTGCTTGGCGGCAGCCTCGGAGAATTCCACCGGCACGTCGAACTTGCGCACGGCGATCTCGATTTCCATACCGGGGTCGTCGATTTCACCCAACACTTCATACACGCGACCCATGGGCTGGGTATGGCGCGTCGGCTGTTCCATGATCTCGACCGATACGACCTGCCCATGCTGGGCGCCGTTCGTGTCGCCGGGAGGGATCAAGATGTCGTGCTTGATGCGCTGGTCCTCGGGCACCACGATGGACAAACCGTGTTCCTGCAAAAATCGACCAACGAGTTTGTTGGTGCGCCGTTCCAGCACTTCGACGATCACGCCCTCGGGTTTGCCGCGGTATTCGCCAGATGGCTTGACCAGCACCCGATCGCCATGCAGAACCTTGAGCATTTCGCGCGGCGACAAGAACAGATCCTGGCCGCCATCGTCGCGCAACAAAAATCCGAAGCCATCGCGATGGCCGTGTACCTTTCCTGCAACAAAGTCCAGCTTGGTTGCCAGCAGTAGCACGCCTTTGCGATTAGGCAAGAGCTGGCCGTCACGCTCCATGGCGTTCAAGCGACGTTCGAAACCCACCATCGTTTCGGGGCGTACCACCCCCATGCCCTCGGCTAGCTCGGCCGGCGACAAAGGCGCGCCCGCCGAGCGCAGCGCATCAAGGATGGCCTCGCGACTGGGCACATCCGGATCGAAATCAGGTGGCGTTTCGGGCAAAGCGGGTCCCGATCTGCCGTTGTAATTGTTATTGGAGTCTTTCTTCGATCGTTTTGCCAAAATTAAAAATCCTGTATATAATCTTTTGCTTCTGTGGTCTGCCCGAGGCTGATCACTGTAGCAAACCTAAGCAGTATCTCAAAGTACTAATTTGGTTGGGCTTCTGATACGTCTCTATTTGTTTGAAGCGTATCATACAAACCCACTTAGTTTTGCGCAGTGCCCAGGTGGCGGAATTGGTAGACGCGCATGGTTCAGGTCCATGTGCCGCAAGGTGTGGAGGTTCGAGTCCTCTCCTGGGCACCACGGAATTCAGACGATCTGATCGTCGCACTCCCCCGGCAGCCTTCGTGGTTCCCGGGGGGTTGTTTTTGTTGGCGGGTGTTTGGCGATCAAGATTGCGATCTTGAATTTACAGGACCCCCGCTTATTCCTCATCCTCCCGAAATGCTTGCCCACTGGCGCGCGCGATTCATTGATCACTCCTCGTGTTGGATGCGCGCCCTGCTCCCTTCGCGCAATACGTGATGCTTTAGATAACGCTCTTGCCCCATCGCGGCGATTTGCGCGGCAATCAACGCGTCAAATGGCGCGAGGAGCGCATCAAAATTTTGTGTGGATTCGAGTGCGTTGAGGGACAGCGCAATGGCCTCTATTGTTGACAGCGCGCTCGCGTCCTCTGCATGACGTATCCGGTAGCGCGTCAGCGTGCCCACCGGCAAGGTCACACGCGGCAAAGCCGCCAATGCCGGATGATGTGACAGCAACTGCCGCGCATGACGCCAAGTCCCGTCGGGCACGACAAGCAATGTTGGGTCGCAGGCGTACTCGATGGCCGAGTCGCGGGTCAACACGGTGGCCGCTTCCCCAGGAAACAGCAGGCGCGGGCAATAGCCCTCAACTTGCCACAACGCTGAATCAAATTCCGTCCCGACATGCAGCTGCGCGTTTTTTAATCCCAAGACGGCGAGTCGTGCCGTATTCAAGGCATGACGCGATTCATCGGGATGCTGCAACACCACGACTCGTGTGCGGCTATCGAGCGCAGGGATCAAGCTACATAGACAGTGGGTTGCGGGCCGTTGACAGCGCTCGCACATAACGCGCTTGCGCACGACGACGTTGCCCGTGGCGGCGCGGCTAGCGTCATTACTGCTCGCCGCATCGCCACCCGCTGCACGACCACTGGCTGCCGTTGCATCACGCGCGTCTGCGTCGCGTGCTTTTGAAAAAGAAATTCCCATGAAACCGGCGCCTATGAATACGTGGTTCGTCCGACTTGGCCAGACCAGCCCACAATTTTTACATTAAATTGATATCCGATTTGCACACTTCAAAAAAAGCGTGCATAATTCGCGTCCTCTGATGTTCAAACGCATTTAGAAATAAACGCGTAAGACTCAATGCCCAGGTGGCGGAATTGGTAGACGCGCATGGTTCAGGTCCATGTGCCGCAAGGTGTGGAGGTTCGAGTCCTCTCCTGGGCACCAATTACTACACTGCGACTTGCCTTCGCGGTGCGCCGAAAAACCCCGATTGCTCTAGAGCTTCGGGGTTTTTTATTTTTAACTGCGCTGAATGCCAGCGTTTATTGCCGACGCCATGGCGTCGACAGTGTTTAACCAGCGTTCAGCGGCATTAGCAGTGGCGTGCCAGTGGCAAGGCTGACCGTGCAACCAGCTGTCAAGCTGCGGCGGCTTCGCCGTTCATGGCAGGCGAGCCAATCGGCGTTTCGGTCAACTCCGTACTGGCCGCTCTGAGCAGCGCTGTATCAAGCGTCCCAGCCAACTCAGCAAGCCGACGTTGGATCGCACGCAATTTTTCACTGCCCTTGCCTGTCGGACGCACGACCTCGAAACCAGGACGAGGCGCGCGTCGGCGCTTTAGATCTTGTGGTCGCAGACATACCACATCGGCATTGTCGAAAAAGCTGCGGTTGCCGCCATCCGCCCACGACTCTGAGTACACGCCATGCGCGCGGATCACATCGAAGGTCTCTAGTTCGATATGCAGATACTGCACGCTGTCAACGACAGGGTCTTGAAAGATGCTGACGCCGTTGATTAAATCGACCGCCCGAATCAGAACACCATCGATATAGAGGTGATGCCCGGGGGATACCGACAATCTTTGCGTGGGCAAACCGCCGCCGAGCGCGCCCGCAGCGAAGTGAACGGGGTAATGCGTTCGTCTGGCGTCTTCCGGCAGGCGCTGCAACGCTTTGAGATTTCGCCTGCCTATCCATTTCACGGCGCGTGCGCCGCCGGGCGTCATAACTTGCGCGCCCGCTGTTAGTTGCTCAATTGGAACCGGTCCACTTGACGTATCGATACAGGTACCTTGAGTGAAGCAGACAGGAGCCCCCCCGGAATCAATGAACGCTCGAGTAGCGGCGATCGAGCGGGTCAACTCGAGCCTCTCCGCCGCCTGCGTGATGTATTTCGCATCGACAAGTGCCGTGATGTTGTCCAGTTGGTCCCGCGCGTACGCCATCAGCGACGCGCTCCACACTGGATCCATGGAGTCCGAAGCCTCAACTACAACAGAATGCAATTCCGATACCGCACCCCGATCCTCTTGAAACCCGGAGTGCGGCGTGATTTGCTCTACTGCGCTGTTAATGCGCACCACGAAATCCGCATAGTCAGCCATTTTGATGCCCTCTATGTATCGATGCCCGGCAGGGGCGGCGTGTTGGAAGATCCAAGCCGGGCGAGACCAAAGCCATCCATAGCAGTCCCCGCCCGGAAACTGATGCCTGAATATCTCTCAAATATAGTGATTTTTTATTTTTATTTCACTACATTTTTATTTATTTCCATTAGTGGTGAGTAGAGTCGCTGTAAGCGGCCGGGCGAACTAGAACCGATGGCTGACCACGCTCGAGAGCCGTCATAGCCTATCTACGTGTCCCTCGGAGCATGGCAACATGAAGAATGCCAGCATCCATGAATTCGGCACCTTCGGCCGAAAAACCATGCGCTTCGTAGAACCCGCGCGCATGTACCTGGGCGTTCAGTGCTAACACGGCGTGTCCAGCGGCTTGGCCGCGCTCAACCAGTGCCTCAAGCACCTGCCCTCCCACACCCTTGCCTCGCGCAGCCTCACGCACGGCCATGCGACCGATATGCCCGTCCGGCAATAATCGTCCCGTCGCCACCGCCGTGCCATCCGGCCCATATGCCACCGCGTGCAAGGACACAGGATCGTCATCGTCGAGCTCCAATTCCACGGGCACGTTCTGTTCAACCACAAACACCTCATGCCGCACGGGATACGCGTCATCGCGCAGTTGCTCCCAGGATCCCAAGACGATACGAACGGGCATTGATGCAGACATGTAGATCTCCCACTAAGAATCCATGACAAAGCGTCAGCCAGTGAGCTGACGGCCGTGCAATCGTACAGCCGCAGTAGAATGTGCGCTCCCTCCTATTGCCCCCCGTCATGGACGCCGTTGTCTCTACCGCACTGCCAGTATTCGCCCTCATTTTGACGGGCTGGCTGGCCGCGCGTTGGGGCGTGCTGGGGCCGACTGCGACCGATGCGCTGAATCGCTACGTCGCTTATCTGTCGCTGCCCGCTTTGCTGTTTCGCGCCATGGCCACGGCGGATCTAAGTTTGATGTCCGGGTATTTCGTGTTGTCGATAGCAAGCGGCATGGCGATTACCTTTATCGCGGGCGCGGTGCTGTCGCGTCGTCGTGGCGTGCGGTTAACGGATTTGAGCATTCAAGGCCTGGCGGCTTCGTACGCGAACGCCGGATATATGGGCATCCCTTTATGTCTCGCGCTGCTGGGGCCCGCCAGCCTCGCGCCGGCGATTATTTGCACGCTAATGACGGCGTGTGTGCTGTTTAGTGCGTCAATCGCACTGATCGAGTTCGATCAGCATCGCAACCGTAGTCTCGCGTCTACGCTGGGCAAGGTGGTCAAGGCCCTCCTGCGTAATCCACTTTTAATTTCACCGCTGGCGGGATTGGCTTGCTCGCTTTCGGGCATATCCGTGCCCGTGGGCATTGACCGTTATGTCGAGCTGTTGGGCGGGTCTGCCAGCCCTTGCGCGCTGGTCACGATCGGCTTGTTCCTCGCCCAAGCAGAACCGGGCGGCGATCATAAGGCGGTCGGCCGGCTTGTCGTCGGCAAGCTGCTGCTCCATCCCGCTTCAACGGCCTTGTTTGTGTTCGTTGTATTCCCGGCTCCGCCGCTATGGGCCTGGACCGCGGTGCTGATGTGCGCATTGCCCATCGGGACGGGGCCATTCATGCTGGCGCAACTGTATGGGCGCGACGCTCGCACGGCGTCGCGCGCAATCTTGATTTCGACCCTCTTGTCCGCAGTCACGGTTTCGATGCTCGTGGCATGGATAGGTCAACAACATCTGTCTTAAAGAACAATCAGAACATCATGCTGCTGCCCGCCGCGATTTTTATCGTCACCCTGATATTCGTCATCTGGCAGCCGCGCGGCCTGAATATAGGCTGGAGCGCCTCGGCGGGTGCGCTGGTGGCGCTCGTAACCGGCGTCGTGCAGCCGAGCGATGTCGTCGCTGTCTGGGACATCGTATGGAACGCCACGGCGACCTTTATCGCCATCATCATCACCAGCCTGATTCTGGACGCCGCCGGATTCTTTAAATGGGCGGCGTTGCATGTCGCTCGCTGGGGCGGCGGACGGGGTCATTGGCTATTTGCGTTGATTGTCTTGCTCGGTGCGGCGGTGTCAGCCTTGTTCGCCAATGATGGGGCGGCCCTGATTCTGACGCCTATCGTTATGGAAATGCTACTGGCGCTGGGATTCGGCGTAGGCGCAACTCTGGCCTTTGTGATGGCGGCAGGATTCATCGCGGATACGGCAAGTACACCGCTGGTCGTCTCCAACCTGGTCAACATCGTCTCGGCGGACTTCTTTGACATAGGCTTTGGCCGTTACGCCTCTGTCATGGTGCCAGTGAATATGGCGGCGGTGGCGGCGTCGTTGGCGATTCTCTTCTGGTATTTCCGGCGGCAAATTCCTGCGCGCTACGATGCCACCCAGCTGCCGCCGCCCAGCTCGGCGATTGTCGATCCGATCACGTTCAGGGTCGGGATGGCCGTACTGATTCTGCTCTTGGCAGGGTTTTTTATTCTCGAGCCAATGGGAATCCCCGTCAGTGCGATTGCGGCAGCGGGCGCGGCGGTATTGTTGCTGGTCGCCGGCCAGCAACACATCATTGGTACGCGCCGCGTGATGCGGGAAGCGCCATGGCATATCGTGGTGTTTTCGCTAGGAATGTATTTGGTGGTCTATGGCCTGCGTAACGCGGGTCTGACTGCATATCTGACGCAGGCGCTGGAGATGTTTGCGCAGGCGGGGCTTTGGGCCGCGTCGCTCGGCACGGGTCTGGTGATGGCCATCCTGGCATCGATACTGAACAATCTGCCGGCGGTGCTGGTAGGTGCGCTTGCGATCGCCGACACATCGACGACAGAGGTCATCCGGGACGCGATGATTTACGCGAATGTCATCGGCACGGACCTCGGGCCGAAAATAACGCCGATAGGCAGCCTCGCCACATTGCTGTGGCTGCATATTTTGGCGCGCAAGGGTCTGCGGATCACGTGGGGCTATTACTTCAAGGTCGGCATTGTTCTGACATTGCCGGTGCTAGTCGTGACGCTCTCGGCCTTGGCTTGGCGTCTACAGTAGGCGTTGGTGCCGGCCAGCGGAGAAAGAATTCAAGCGACCTACGCGCGGTGACTGGCGTGTCGGCGTAGAACCCTGCTATGGTTTGCCCACCATCGATTTTCCCGGAGACGCCTGCATGAGTTGGATTTTTGGCCGATACACGGCGTTTGCATTGATTATCATCGCCGCCATCGCCGCGCTGGTCCTGGCGCGCGTGGAGACGCTCAGGTGGCTATGGGCGGCGGTGCCGCTGATCGCGCTGTCCATCCTGGGCGTCTATGACCTGATCCAGACGCGCCACTCGATACGACGCAATTATCCGGTCATCGGGAATCTGCGCTATCTGTTCGAATTCATTCGGCCCGAGATCCGTCAATATTTCCTCGAAGACGACACCAATGCCGCACCCTTTTCCCGCGCGCAGCGATCGATCGTCTATCAACGCGCGAAACAGGATATCGACAAGCGGCCGTTTGGCACGCAGGAAGACGTCTACGGCGACCGCTATGAATGGATCAATCATTCATTGGTGCCCTCTCAAATCGCCGATCCGGACTTCCGCGTGACCGTTGGCGGCCCGGAATGTACACAGCCGTATTCGATGTCCGCGTTTAACATCTCGGCCATGAGTTTCGGCGCGCTGTCGGCTAACGCCGTGCTCGCACTTAATGAGGGAGCGCGCCAAGGCAACTTCGCTCACGACACAGGCGAAGGCGGCATTAGTCGCTACCATCGTGAGCCCGGCGGGTCATTGGTTTGGAATATCGGCTCGGGCTATTTTGGATGTCGCGATGAGAACGGCGCCTTTTCCGAGGAAGCCTTCGTGCGCAACGCCTGCACACCGCAGGTCAAGATGATCGAAATCAAGTTGTCTCAAGGGGCAAAACCCGGCCATGGCGGGATCTTGCCCGGCGCCAAGGTAACGCTGGAAATCGCGGAGGCGCGCGGGGTCGCGCCGGGCAAAGACTGCAACTCGCCATCCAGTCACAGCGCCTTCGACTCGCCTATCGGACTCATGCATTTCGTGGCTCGCCTGCGCAGGCTATCGGGCGGTAAGCCGGTAGGATTCAAGTTCTGTATGGGCCACCCGTGGGAATGGTTCGCGATGGTCAAGGCCATGCTCGAAACCGGCATCACGCCCGATTTCATCGTGGTGGATGGCGCCGAGGGCGGCACAGGTGCGGCACCGGTAGAGTTTGTCGATCACGTGGGCACGCCATTGCGGGAAGCCTTGCGCCTGGTTCATAACACACTGATCGGCGTCAATCTGCGCGACCGTATTCGGATCGGGGCGGCCGGCAAGATCATCACGGCCTTCGATATGGCGCGCGCCATGGCGATGGGCGCTGATTGGTGCAACGCTGGGCGCGGCTTTATGTTTGCCGTGGGCTGCGTTCAGGCACAAGCTTGTCACACCGACAAATGCCCCACTGGTGTAGCCACGCAGGATCCACGCCGCCAGCGTGCCTTGGTGGTGCCGGATAAAGCGAAACGCGTCGCCAACTTTCATCGCAACACGCTGCATGCCTTGGCGGAACTCCTGCAAGCCGCCGGGCTGACCCATCCCGGGCAATTGCGCCCGCATCATATTGCGCGCCGCATTTCACCCAGTGAAGTCAGGCTGTTATCCGCGTTGTATCCGCAACTGGAACCCGGTGAGCTCCTCAAAGGCGTGTTCCGGCACAATCTATATCAGGTGGGATGGGCGATGGCGAGTGCAGATTCGTTTAAGCCTCTGCAGGATGTGACTACCGCGTTAGCCGCGTTGCATAAGGTACAGTCAGGAGGGTTCCACGCCGTGGCGCCTCAGGCCAGTTGAACTGCGCCAGATAGCTGATCATAATCGGGCGAAATTAAAGCTGCCATTGAGTCATGCGCGGGGCCGCAGCACGCGGATGCGGCTTCTCGCGTCGTCCAGGGCCGCGCTCTACCCACCGCCCGTCGCACCACGCGCCATATTCAAGATCGATTTGAAATCCGCCAGCGTCGCGCAGCAATGCGAGCACCGCATCCTCGCGCGCATGGCTGACCTGCACCGCTAGTAGCGCCCCCTGCCCCGACTCGCGCACGCGTTGCAGCCACGCCATGCGCCATGCCGCCAACCATCTTCCGGCCCACCAAGCGCCCATCGACGCGCCCATACAGGCGCCTATGACGGCGGCAAACACCAACGTAACGTCCGTGCCGCCCGCTACCAACGCGACGAAAGTAGCGACCAGCGTTCCAAAAGCAGCCAAGAGCGCCGCGCGCCAAGCCAGCCGAAAGCGGGTCGACCATTGACGAAATGGCGTGGGTCGCGCGGTTTGCCGCGCGCGACGAAACAGGCGTACGGACTCTTCAGGGATTCCCTCCGCGACCAGAGCGTGCGCTGCGCTCTTTGCCGAGGGAAGACTATCAAAACGCGCAACAATCATGAGGGACATACAGGGACCCAGACAGGAAGCACGAGCGTATTCTGCGCGGTGCGTGTCGGCTTGTCCTCTCTGGTTGGCAACCACCGGTAAAGCGTTATTTCCGGCTAGCAGCGAGAAAGCGCGATTTCTAATGATTCGCTGCGTCTGGTTAACAAAATTTGCATTCTTGTCGCAGCCTGCACTCACGCGGTTGCATCTGCCTCGCCACGGCTACAGATCCTGCGCGCCGCGCTCTTCGCGCTTGACAACACAAAGGCACTAATGCCCACAATAGGATCCGTGCCACGCAAATCTGCAAGGAAACCGCCCATGGTTCAGCCCCGCAGCATGCTCGCCTCCACCCCGGTGGAATCCCTTATACCTCCACACGCGCTGGCGTCCGATAAAGAGGACAGGCCCGCCGATCTCGACGATGCACTTCAAGCGGGGCTGTTAGATCAACCCGCGCATATCGTGCCAAAGTATCTTTACGACACGCTAGGTTCGAGCCTCTTCACCGCGATCACGCAGTTACCGGAATACTACCCCACGCGATGCGAGGCGGAAATCCTGCAAGATCATGCTGATGAGATCGCCCGACATGTGGGGCAGGTGCAGGCCTTGATCGATCTAGGCGCGGGCGACTGCGATAAGGCGGAAAAACTCTTTCCGCTGCTGCGTCCTGAAAGCTACGTGCCGATCGACATCTCGGTTGATTTCTTGTTGGCGGCCGTGGAACGCTTGCGTCATCGGCATCCCTCGATCCGGATACATCCTGTCGGTCAAGACTTTCATCAACAGGCGCTGAGTCTGCCAGAGCATATCGCCTCGCGCGGCAGGTTGTTCTTTTACCCGGGCTCGAGCATCGGTAATCTGGATCCTGCTCAGGCGCAACTCCTCCTCTCGCAAGTGTGTTCATTATGTCCGGGCGGAGGCTTGCTCATCGGGGTAGACCGTGTCAAGTCGCGCGACATTCTGGAACCTGCCTACGATGATGCCTTGCACCTGACTGCCGCATTCAATTTGAATCTCTTACGGCACGTCAATCTGCAGTTGGGCAGTGACTTTGACGTGCAGGATTGGAAGCATGTGGCGGTCTACGATGAGGCACATTCGCGCATACAGATGTTCCTGCAGGCGCAGGCAGATGTGGTCGTGAACTGGCCGGGCGGCCAGCGCTCATTCAGTCGAGGCGAACGGATTCACACAGAGAACTCCTACAAATACACGCCCGAGAATTTCACCCAGCTGCTGATGAGCGCGGGCTTTACGCAGATTCAGCATTGGACGGATAGCCGCGGTTGGTTTTCCGTCTACAGCGCACGCTCGCCCGAATCGCGCCATTAAACGAATCCTTCACGGAGCGCACCACACATGGATCCTGTCTGTCTGCTCACGCACCCGTCTACGAAAGCCCGCTCCGAGACGCTGGGCCAACGCTTTCGCGAGGTGCGTCAACAGACGCACGCGCTTGCCGCGCCGCTGAGCGACGAGGATTGCCAGCTGCAATCCATGCCCGACTGCAGCCCGGTCAAGTGGCATCTGGCTCATACGACCTGGTTTTTTGAGACCTTTGTGTTGAGCCGGTTCGATACGGGATGGCAACCCTTTCATCCCCAGTATCGGATGCTGTTCAACTCCTACTACAACGCGGTAGGAGCCCGACATCCCCGGCCTCAGCGAGGACTGTTGTCTCGCCCGCCGCTTGCGGACATCTGGCGTTATCGCGAGGCGGTCGATGCCGCCATGCTGGCGCTTATCGGGCGGCTTGCGGGTTCGGATAGTGCGTTCGAGGAGCTGGTGGAGCTTGGACTCAATCATGAACAACAGCATCAGGAGTTGATCCTCACCGATATCAAGCATGCCTTGTCGATGAATCCGATCAAGCCCGCCTATGCCTCGGATGCGCGGTCGAATGCCGTAGCAACCATCGCACTCAACTGGCTGGATTACGATGGGGGCCGTACCCGGTTGGGACATGACTCTCATGATGTTTTTGCCTTTGACAACGAAGGGCCGGCTCACGAGGTCCTTTTGCAGCCTTTCAGCCTTGCAAACCGGTTGGTGACTCAGGGGGAGTATCTGGCGTTCATGCAAGATGGAGGCTATGAACGCCCAGACCTATGGCTGTCCTTGGGCTGGGATCGCGTCTGCGCGGAGCATTGGCAAGCGCCGCTGTATTGGGAACGCGACGACGATACGTGGCAGGTTTTCACCTTGCACGGGTTGCAGCCGTTAGACCCGGATGCGCCGGTGACGCATGTGAGTTATTTCGAGGCCGATGCCTACGCCCGGTGGGCCGGCGCCCGTTTGCCACGCGAAGCGGAATGGGAGCATGCGGCGCGGCAGTTAAGAGCAGTCGCCGGTGACGATTGCCGTCTTGCCGCGCATGCAAATATGCTCGAACAAAGACACCTGAGCGCATTAGCGGCACGGGCCCCATCCAGCACGGCCCCTCGCCTGCTCCAGCTTTATGGCGATGCGTGGGAATGGACTTGCAGCCCATATGAGGCTTATCCCGGGTTTACACCTCCGCCTGGGGCTGTGGGTGAGTACAACGGGAAGTTCATGTGCAATCAGTATGTATTGCGAGGGGGCTCGTTTGCCACGCCTGCCAGCCATATCCGGGCGACCTATCGCAATTTCTTCCCACCCGAGGCACGCTGGCAATTTTCGGGAATCCGGTTGGCGCGAGATATTTGCTAAAAAATTTTCGCCGGACGCTTGCATTGCGAAAAAAAACCGTGCTAGAATTTTGTTCTTGCCAGGGAACGCACCCTAGCAAAAAACAAAGACAAGCTTGCTTGTTGATGTTTAGGCGCATTAGCTCAGCCGGTTAGAGCGACGGAATCATAATCCGCAGGTCCCCTGTTCGAATCAGGGATGCGCCACCAAAGATTCAAACGCCGCAAACCCAGTAAATTCAAGGGTTTGCGGCGTTTTTCATTTCCGGCCTAGCCAATAAATGATGTGAATATTTTGGGTTTTGGTGGCAAAAATGATGGCAGGTGCCACCCCACCAGCGGTAACGGGAAAATCAAGAAAATTCCCAATATGGGTCGTTTCGCCTTCACTTTTCGCAAATTGAAGGAGAGAATTTCCCACATGGCTACATTCACACACATGAAGGCCGGTACTGTAAAGGCAGAGATCCGGCAACAACGAAAAGGGCAAAAGCCCTTACGTATCACGCGCACTTTCGACACCATGAAAGAGGCCAAGGAGTGGGCTGCAACCACAGAAGATCAGCTCAAGCTCGTAAAACTAAACGGCCGCATGCTCCCCACCAACATCACATTGGGCGAAGCTCTCAAGCTCTGGTGGACCGCGATGGAAGAGTACGCGAATGACGACGACTCATCGCGCAGCATTGACGCCCGAGCGGTACTCAAGCGACGTCTAAAAAAAGACAAAACGCTTAAAACATTTTGGCTCGGACACCGGCTCGCTGATATGTTGCTGCGCGATGTTACGCAACTGACCCTGGAACAATTCATCGACGAGCAACGAGAACAGGATTACGCAGAACAGACCATCAGGACCAAACTTTACCACCTGCATGGACTGCTCCGGCACGCCCGCGCCGCAAGCCTGCCGGATGCCCCCACAGGATGGGGCTGGGCAATTGATAATCCGGTCAAAGCCGCTTGCCAAGCACGAGAATTGCAGCAGTCAGAAGATCGCGACCGCCGGCTCGAACCGGGGGAAGAAAATGCGCTATTGGACGTTTTCACTCAAATGCATGACGGACAGTTAGCTGCTCAAGACACCGGCAGCAAAAAACATATCGAAATCAACATACCCGGGAAGTCACCATTATTTGTACCTCCACATTCATCGCTTCTATATATCAAAGCTGCCTTCCTGGCTGCCGTTGAATCCGCGATGCGCCGGGAGAAAATGTTCGAGATGCAGTGGTCGTGGATACTTTGGAGACCGGACCATAAAGCCGACATCATAATTCCTAGCCAGTTGCGTGGTCCTAAAAATAAGCGGGTACCTAGCCGCCTCGCAGCGTCCCCGGGCCTGCGCCGCATATTCTTGGAACTGAATGGTACGGACGAACACGGACGCCCTATTGCGCGCATTGGCGAGGCTCAAGATGAAAAAGTGTTCGGTCCCTTGCTTGCCGACCGCGCTGGGCGGCTGCTGCAGACTGCATGCGCAGCGCTCGGCATCTCGAACCTCCATTGGCACGACCTACGGCACGAGGCATGCTCTCGCCTCGCCGACCTCGGCTGGTCAGTGTTTCAAATTCAGCGAGTGTCTGGGCACAAAAGCATTCTTTCTTTGAAACGCTACACACACATCGCAACGGACTCAATCCATGATCGTTTCGAGCGCGATGAAGCTACCGGCGCCGCGCCCCCGCCGCCCGTACCTGAGTCAGCACCTGCAGCGGAGGCACGCAAACAAGCTGCAATCGCAGCATTGGAGGGGCTCCCAGAGCAGCCGCCGGCAACCGTAGCGGCCACTCCACCTACACCGCGGTCGCCACACCTCCGACTCGTTGCTTAACACAGACACCGCCGCCATCAAACCGGCGGTTTTTATTATCTAAGCATTATTTAATTGATTCAAAATCAATTTAAATCATTATCAGACACCTCAATAAGGTAGAACGACACATCGACTTCTACCGCTTTGAAAAATAAATAGAAATTTCACCCATTCTGCCTTCACAAATAATATTTTCGATGAGACCATTAATCGTCTTATTATTTTTTGGAGAAATTATTGTGAAGCTCAGCGAACTCGACGATTATGACCTGATGGACCTTAACTGGCTCGCAAATCAGCTCGGGACGACCGTAGGCAATTTGAACCAACGAGCATTCCTGATCAGACAAGGCCGGATTCCTTCAAACAGTCTGCCCCCCTTTTTCCAGCCGCCACACTCCCGCCCACGCGTGCTGGTTGGAGAGTTCAAGAAATGGATTGCTGAGCACCAATCACAGCGCCTGGCCCAGCAGGTGCCGAACCCGGCCAAACGCGGTCGCGGCCGCCCACGCAAAGCCGCGTCACAAGTTACGTCCGCGTGAGGTGACAGCCATGAATACCGCCATCCCCGCCGTCAACCTGACCGGCGATGGACTGCTCAAATTCCAGCAAGTAGCAGATATGCTGGGGATCCATCGAGCAACTCTCTATGACTGGATTCACAAAGAAGAATTTCCAGAACCGATCCAGATTCGCGGGCGTAATTTCTACCGCGTTGGCACCTTTACTAATTGGCTCAACACGCACGCGCCTGAAGCGCGGTTCGACAGAACCATCGTCAAGCACTAATCCAACCCAAAAAACAATGGCCCACGTTGTAGCAGACGCGGGCCTTTCGGGGTTCCGCTTGGGGCAGAGTACAACATGGGTTTCCAGTTACCGAACTTATCGGGTCGCCGCTCGTTTGCCAACGAGTTACGCGAAATCCTGCCTGCACATATAGCTGCGCTGGGCGATCTGGATGCCGCTGTCGGCGCGCTCGACCATCTGCCCTATGAATGGTGGTCGCGGGCTAAGCAGATCGCAATAACTGCACTACGCCGGGGCGGCATCCAGGGTTTTCAGGAGCGCCTATTTAAAACACTGCAATGGTGCAAGTATGTTCCGGCTCTGGGACTGCATATGCGCAGCAGTCTGGCACAGTTGCGACGTGCCTATTATGCACATCCTGAACTTCATTCGCGACTGCCCAGCCTGGGGCGGCTGATCAAGTTCCACACACGCTCAATCGAGTGCGTGGGGCAAGAACTGATGATTCACCGACTGAAAGGGCAGGAGCGCGTTACAGCGCTTGGAAAAGATGCTTGGCGTCATCATGAGACCCACATTGCTAACGTACTGCGTAACGCCCGTGTTGGAATCTTTCAGCGCTCGATGATGGCTAAGGCCGCAGCGAGTGAGCGTGCCAGCATTGGATCGTTTCATGCTCGCGCTCACGGCTCGATTACGTGGGCCGTAAGTGACCTTGGATACGTTTGCCGTCGATGGTTCATTACTTGCCCGCAGGCGTTTCATGCATGTCACGTCGGCGGTGATATCAACCCGGCTTGGATTTCATTAGGCCGACCATCGCCCGCACGCGCCAATAATTTCCTACGTACCCTACTGTCGATCACTCGCCGTAAGTGCCAACGGCTGGGACTCACGCCGATCGGGCCTAAAACTGTGGAGGCTCACGAATCGGGAACCCCGCATATCAATCTCATACTGGCATTTGCTTCTGACGCAGACGCTAACGCATTCGACGCAGCCCTACGGGCGGCATATGCCCACGTAGCCGCTCGCTATGGTCGCTTGCTGCGCCAGCCTGGGGGCTTTGCTGTCACTCAACAATCCATCGTTTCCCAGGCCGTGACCAACATTGGCGAGGCTGTGAGTTATGCGCTGAAGAACGTACTCCCAAACGAGAGCGCCTCGGTCTTGCCGCACGATGATCGCTCATGGTGCAAGCTTTGGGGGAATCCGACAATTTGACTTGTGGGGCCTGCGCGATGGTGGCAAATGGCAGCGGTTCCGTCGATTGCATCCTCAGACAATGGAGGTGGGCGCGTACCCGGAGGAGGTGCAAGCAGCTTGGAGTGCAGCAGCTAGCGGTGACTATCGTTCCTGGCTGCGCATCACTCATGCGTCCACGCCAGTCCACCTACGGGTAATGGTTGGTCGTGAGAATCAGGACTTCCCAATGACCCATCTTGTTTGCTTTTCTCAACCAAATGGAAACTTGCAGATCAGCATTAACAACGTGGAGCAGTTCCAAGCACTGATCCCCCTACCGGTTGGTTCGTGCTGGTGGGTACATATATATCCACTAAATCCAACTCCTCTGGACTCAGCTACACCAGCGACCGAAACTCAGCCCGAACCCGCGACAGGCCCGCCGCCGAAGCGACGGCATCGGCCAAAATTCTCGTTTTCGAATCCCCGTTAAACCCAGCTACCAGCACGGCAAAAAAAGCTGTCGTCTACTGTCGCCCGTTGTCGCCACGTTGCAGTTTTTAATCACTTGTTGATTTACTCCTATCCATCAATTGGCTAAGGAGAAAATCAGATGGCAAATCGCAAATCCCCCGCCGAACAAATCGAAGCAGCGCGTCAAATGCTGGCCCGCGCCCAGGCGCGTCAGCGCGCTACCGACACGCGCCAGAAAATCGTGCTCGGCGGCCTGTTAATTAGCTGGCTGCGCGACGATGAGCGGGTCAAGCGCGCCCTGCTAAACCGCATTGGCGAGACGCATCTGCGCGAGCAGGATGCCGATGTGCTCGCGGGCTTCCTGAACGAGTTGCGCGGCAGCGTCCAAGGTGCGCATCCGTCCGAGCAGGTGCAGCAATGAAACTGGTGTGGAGAGCCTCCCGGGCGATTGACGGGCTCCGGGACGGCGCACTTGACCTCATCTGGACGATGAGGAACGTTTGCCGGTGCTGCGCCCTGGACCAGCTTAACACCGCCTGGGCGGTGGGCTTCGCCCCATCTGCTCCGCAGACGGTTCCCGTTTAACGAGTAGTCGTCATGAGCCGACCATCCGACTCAGCCCGCAATGGCGCGTCTCTCGCTATAACGTATGTGGCATCACGGGTTCGTGCCGAGGCGAATCGCGCCGGTCGCGAAGCAGACCAAAAAACGCGGGCGATCGGTCGTGGGCAGAACAAGAATCGCGGGCGTATCCCAATGGCGCCGCCGTCATCCTCGAAGTACCACGCATATACAAACTTTAGTAATCGTGCCGGGTCGCGCAAATCGCCAAAATCAGCAATCAATAAAGTCAACTATGACTACGAGCTCAAGCGCAAAGAAACTGAGATATCGCGCTTAGATTACGTGTACGTCAGTGCCCCAGACGGCACGCCAACAAATGCGCTTGACCCATTACTTATGGCCCAGGCATGTGAGCGGTCATTAGCCAAACGAGCAAACAACAATGCTCACATCATGGGTCACGGTGAAATATCGCTACCACACGAACTCACGAAAGAGCAACGGCACAAGTTGGTGCGCGACATTGCCGATGCATATCGTGACCGTCTCGGCGTACCAATCTACACAGCCACCCACGAACCGCATGACGGAAATCGAAACTGGCATGTCCACCCATCGTATCCATTGCGCGAGGTTCTGACCGATGGTAAAGGCGGCTTTCGTTTGGGCAATAAGCTGCCTGATTTCCAGCGCTATAACCAGCGCAAAGATGCGGGATTGCCACCCCGGCCAACGTTCATAAAAGATATGCGCGAAGTGGTTGCTGCGCTCTGTGCAGATGCACTCCGCGATGCTGGCGTAGACCATCATTTAGCCGAACGTTGGCGACACGGGAACAAGACTTTACCCGCCCAAGTCGATGCCGCTATGGCGCGGGGAGACGTCTTGTTCGTCGCTGAAAACTATGGTCGCGACCCTACGCGCAAAGAAGGCAATTCAACCAACCTTTGGCGCACTAAATCCAAGAGCGAGCAACGGCGCGCCGCTGAGCAACACAATAGAGATGTACAAGCGGGAACGCTTGGCCCCGAAGCCTTGACGCGCACGCTCGTTAATCGCGTGCTGACCCTCGCGAAACGTGCAGGCATCAACGACCCTGAAGCCATTCGCATGCTCGCCCGCGACCACTCTTTATCAATTGAGTGGGTACGTGCCAAGGGAGGCAAAGGCGCCCCGGTTACTGGCGTGCGTGTGCAAATGCAAGGTGGGCCTAAGGTTGCGGGCAAGGTCGTGGGCGCATCGCTACCCGAGCTTCGCCGTCGATTCAATTGGACCGACCCGCCAACATATCACCGCTACCCCTCCAAGGAAGGCCCGACCTTCGACCAATATGCCCAGGCCGTCCAGACCGCTGGCTTGGACGTGACGCCTGGGCAGACGCAAGACATGCTCTCTCAGACCGTGTCAGCAGGCCTAAAACGCTTTGAAAGGCTCACCGGCAAAGCCCTGAAAAACGCCGCTTCAGCAGCCCCGATGGGAGCAGCTCTCGACCCGGCTACCAGTGCCGCAGGCACCAGCGGCGAAGCCGCCGGTCTAAAACTCCCCGGCCCGCTCGAATCAGATACGTCAGTTTCCATCACCACATCGCGGGAGGGTGACAACATGGTTAGGCACCTCAAAAAGTCACAGCAGCAAAAACCCAACTCCCAAACAAGCGGAGAAACGGCTGGCACCGTCGCCATCATCGCGGGCGCGGCAGCAATCGAAGGCGGCGCTCGGGCGGTTCATTTTGGCAGCAAGATCGATCCAGCGATCGGTGATAAAGCATCAAAACTCGTATCCCCAATGGCTGGTATTAGAGGCATTCAGGGCCTCGGCAGCGGCGGCATGAAGCGCCGCAATCAGCGGCACCAACGCCGCAAGCATCGCCCCTAATTTTTCGTCACGTCTTTATCTATTTATCTGGAGATCATTATGAAAATGCCCGAAACTTTTGAAGCCGCTCTGCACAACTCGTTTCTTCGTGCCTGGAGAGACGAAAGCCAACATGACGAATGGATCAATGTCGCTAACATCCACTCAATTTATCTCGACATTATCGATGGTGTCGGCACTGTATTCATCGCGCTGGATTCCGGAGGTGAGTACCGAATGATCGTTGCTCGGAAGCCGGAAGTGACAGCAACGATGGAATTGCACGGACTCATTGATGCACTCGGCGGCGGCTCCCCCCAGGAGGAGGCTTAATCATGGTAACGATTTACCGACGCCCGCGGGCTGTCTCGCCAACGCCCGAACAGGCACTGACAGCAGCACCGATGCCAGCATCCACCCCGGCACAACGCACTATCAGTAGGGACGCGTTCACGCTCAGGTTAATGCGTCTGTTCCCGATTACCGGAGGACTTGATGCAGGCCGCAAATTAAACACGGACGATCATCAAAAAGTCATCGAGTTGGGCGCATCGATCATGCATCCGGACCCGATTGCAGGCGCTGCACGTTTGAGCGTATGGCTTCAATTTGGCCGAGGGTTCCCACTTCCGCAGCCGGATCAAGTCTTGCTGGACAAGCTGGCCGACACTTGGAACTGTGCTGACCCCCAACCAATGGAGCGCAACGGGCGGGAGGCTTTCCTGACGCTCGAATTCCTCGGACTGCCGCTTGCCGGTTATGAAGCCACGGATATTGTCGATCCGCTCGACCTACTTTCACCCAAAAACGCCGGAGGCCGGGACGTGGGCGAGGCCCGCGAGTTACCCCCGCCGACGCCTGCGTACGAGGTTCGGCGGGACGCACCACCGGTGTTGGTGCCTTCCCGACCTTTGTACAGGTTCTATGGTCGCAGCAAACTGATCGACGCTGACTAAACAATTACAACGACATGCCGAAATGGACTCAATAAGCGATGTGTCAGCCGAGTTAACAGCATCGGCGTAATCCCATATTGCGCCCATCAGTGGCGTTTTCGCCGTTATGATTGGCAGCATCTTTATTTGTTCCGGATTGCGCAAAACCGTCGATCATGCTCATGGACACCGGCAAGGACAACCGACCTTCGGCCCGATCTTGCTCAATTTTGGCATTACCGCACTTATGCTCTGCAGCAAAAATCCCGCCGGAATCGAGAACTCCGCGGTGAGGGGCGGCGGGCATCAGAGGGGCATTCATTCACGTTAATGCTCATCCAGCCGATTTTTTTCCACATCCGCGCAGCCGTCGAATTCCTGAAATTTCAGGAATAAAGAAAAACGGCCCGCATCCGCAATAGACGCGAGCCTCATCTTTCTTTTTACCAGTCGGCGGGGGCTCTGCCCCCCTGGCCGGGCCGACCCGACCCCCGGGCTTGCCAGCCCCACCAGCAAGCTGGCGGTTCCCTGCCAGACGCTAACCCCAGGTCAGCAGTCGGAAACCGCCTTTAGGATAGTTGGGTGGCTCACCTTATATTCTTTCGCCAAACCCCTGGCCGTTGCGCCAGCGGCCAACTTGGCGCGTATCTCGGTCACTTGGACGTCGGTCAGGCTAGCCTTGCGGCCTAGACGCTTGCCATCAGCCTTCGCCCTCGCGAGCCCCGCATGAGTACGTTCAATCAGGATGTCCCTTTCAAACGAGGCAACGGCGGCCAGGATGGTCATGTGCAACTTTCCCGCCGCACTGGTCAGGTCAGCACCGGCCAGCGCCAAGCAATGCACATGTACACCCATTGAGTCAAGCTTGCTTACAGTGTCTACCACGTCGCTCGTGTCGCGGCCAAGCCTATCGAGCTTGGTCACAACCAGGGTGTCCCCAGGCTCTAGGCGGTCCAGCAATTTGGCGAACCCAGGACGTTTTGCAGCCGGAACACGGCCCGAGATGGTCTCGGCAACGACTCGACGCGGCTCGAACTGGAATCCAGCTTGCGCAGCCTCAAGCACTTGGTTGTCGGTGGTCTGGTCCACGGTCGAGACGCGGGCGTACAAAAAGTGGCGCGGCATGATGCTTCCTGGTAAATAATCGTGGAAAGAATTATGCCGTGGTAAACAATAAGATTCAATGGCTTTATTACCATCATTCTAGACGTGCCAGCGACGGTAATAAATCGGTCGTTTAATTACCGGCCCTATAGAGATTGGCAACGCGACCCGCTCACTCCGCGTCTGGCCTTCAACAACTTGAAAAACGTAAAGGCTCCTGACGTGCGGCGGAGCCTGTTTTGATGGATGCCGCATGAAGGAGCCTCAGGAGTGCCAGTGCGCTTACGCACCCATATATATATCGGACGTGATATAAACGTAATGACAAATACAAGGCTGTCACTTCATGTAACAGCAAATGGTTTGTCGCACTAAATATTCTCAGTTTCTATTACCAATTATGCTCACAAAGAAGATACTTCCCGCAATTTTCATCGTCATGAGCATTGCTACTGAGGGCGGCATTGTTCACGCAAAAGAAACTAACCTGAACGATGTTCTCGGCAAACTTATATTCTGGTCGGCAGGCTCCACCTCAGGCAGCGCTTACCTGAGTGCTGGTGTAGTGACAAAAAGTAGAAACACCGTTGAGTTGCACTTAATCCCGCTGGATGTGTTCTGGTCGTCAACAGACGTTACTCCATTTGACGAATCGGGAGAACTCATCAAGGATCCGAACGTAAAAACGGTGATGATCAATTGTCGGGATAAACGCTATTCAACATATCCAGATCTCGAAGCGCAAAATACTTATTCTCACAACCAATACCTTTCGGGAAGAAAATATGCTTGGGGAGACTATAAGAACCAAGAGTTACTCATGAACGTCGGTCAGGAAGAAGAGGATAAGATGACCGAGTTGTTTGACCAAGCCTGCACTTATACAGCTCGTTAAAACCTCAGAAACTACGGCGCCGGGCCGAACTAGGCATCTAATACGGAGATCGATATGGAAATTGCTATCCTCACCGTGATCGTAATTATCGCTCTGATCTTTTTTTCCATGTCTAGAGGAAAAAAAGCTGTTCAGGCCTACGTATTCCTTGCCGCAAGGGGCGAAGGTAAAAGCGAAGCCGAAGCAAACGACATTGCTCGACGAATAGACACTCACAGCGCCGCAGCTCTGAACAACGCGATGCGCACCTTTTGCCATCACTGCTACGGTGGACAGCAACTGGCTATGATTTCGAGCGCCAGGCTCGACGGATTCAGTGGTTGATACTTCCTCAAGCTACGAGAGCGCAAAATATTCATGATAATTCTAGAGCCACGATCCCATTGTGAAGAATGAGCCCCTAGGCCTATTTATTCTCAATAGAACAGGATTGCAGTAGTGGCAAAAATGGTGGCACTTCTTTTTTGAAGCGACACTATTTACAGTGATTTAGTTAATGCACAATGATGATAAACCATTGATTTTCTTAGGTTTACCCTCTAAACTATCGCCTAGGCGAGCGAATCATAATCCGCAGGTCCCCTGTTCGAATCAGGGATGCGCCACCAAGAATATCAAGGCCCACAAGCAATTGTGGGCCTTTTGTTTTGCTCGACGATTTCGGCTCTACCCCACCAAGGGGCATCCATCAGCGCAGCGCCAAACGTGACACGGGCGCATCGGTTATTCGTTGCACGAGATCCGAGACGACTTTGACAAACCGTGCTGACGCGGTCGGGGGCACGACGACACCCGATAGGAACATTCTCAGATCCAGGGCGATTTGCCGGTAATCGGAGCCAGTCACGGCGGTGCGTAACGCCACCATCAGGCTTTTGATCGTCGACGAGCCGCGGTCTGGGACATCACTTTGCAGGCCCTTTTCTCCATAAGGGCTGACGATCACATCGACGTCATCCCTGACAAATAACGAGTCGACCAGTCGTTGAATGCTGGCGAATACGTAGACCGATGACGAAGATTCGACCTCGTGTACGGGAAAGTTCAGAAAAGCGTCATCGCCCACTATCGACCACGACTGATATCGCACGGGGGCACGCTGGGACGGTCGTAGCATGCTTTCCAATGCCCACCGCTCGGTGCGCCCCTGCTGGCCCGCGTCAAGGTATTGCCCCTGCCCGGCCTTTCGCGGCAAAGCGACCGAGTCCGGCATGGCATCACTTTGCTCGTCAAAAAACAGCTTGCCACACGTCGTAAGCTCGACCAAGTCGTAGAAGCTGATCAATCTGCAAATGGGCTGGTTCGGGTCCAGATCGGGACTGAGATAAATGCTCAATTCGACACCTCAAATCTAAATGGCTTCACGCTTGGCCATAGCCGAAAACATGTTAGCCATATCGTTTGGAGGCTGTATTACGACAGTCTTACCATTTCGTAAGAATGCCCGGTTCTGGTGCGAGCGAGGTTTTTCGTCGGCTATATTGACCAGGTCCCTGTTCGCGCTGAACTTGCTTAGGTACCGGTATGTGGCAGTGTTTGATTATTGAAGACGACAAAGAGAACGCGCGTTATCTTGCGAATGGTTTGACTGAATTGGGTCACGCAGTGAACGTTTGCTCAGACGGCGTGACGGGCCTGGATAGCGCGATGAAGGAGCACTGGGACATCATCGTACTGGATAGGATTTTGCCGAACCATGTCGATGGCCTGTCGATTCTGTCGACGATTCGTGCGCTGGGCAAGACCACGCCTGTGCTGGTATTGAGTGCGCTTTCGGCCGTGGATGATCGGGTGGATGGATTGCGCGCCGGCGGAGACGATTATCTCGTAAAACCCTTTTCCTTCTCGGAGCTTGTTGCCCGGATGGACGCGCTTGTGCGACGCATGCGCCCGAATCAGGAGATCAAGGAGCTGCGTATCGCGGATCTGGCGGTCAACGTCGCCACTCAGAAGGTTCAGCGTGCTGGCACGCCGATTACGCTGCAGCCGCAGGAGTTTCGTCTATTGGTCTATCTGATGCTGAACACGGGCAGAACCGTGACCCGTACGATGCTGCTGGAGACCATCTGGGGCTACAACTTCGATCCACAATCGAATGTGATTGACGTCCAAGTCAGCCGACTGCGTCGCAAGATCGATGCGGGAGCAGTCAGGCCTTTGATTCATACCGTACGTGGCGCCGGATACACGCTTGCCGATCTGCCCGAGCCGGACGGTGCCGCCGCGATCTTATGATGCCGTTCCTGAGGAATCATTGGCGCTCGATCTCGTTTCGCCTGACATTGAACTACGGGATATTGGCGATCCTGACGACACTCATTCTGATCGCTTTTCTTTACTACGAGGTGATTGGCGCATTACGGACCGAGTACACCCGTCAGATCACGGCTTCGGCGAAACGTTTGTCTGCTGCCTATGAGGAAGGCGGGCGCACCGCACTAGCCGCCGCGCTGGAGCTGACCTTGGCTGACCGTATCGATTCGGGTCGCGAGATATACCTTTTGCTGGACGAAAAAGGCAACAAGATTGCCGGCAATCTGGACCGCCCTCCTGCTGCGCACGATTCCTATGTCGGGGTATTCGAAGGCGAAGTGCTTCAAGACGGTATCCCGACGCGCGGCCATCTGCAGATCCAAACGCTAGCGGGTGGCGAAACACTAGTGGTCGGGCACGATCTGAGCGAGATGGGTGACATTAGCGCGATGATCTGGCAGGCCATCGTGGCGGCCTTTGTTCTGGCGGCTTTGCTGGTCATTATCGGCACGTACATCTTCCGCGGCGAATTGGCCTATCGGGTCAGCCACATCCGCCGTACAACGCAGCAGATCGCGGCAGGGCAATTATCGAAGCGCGTCTCGACGGCGGAAAGCGATGACGAATTCGCTCTGCTCAATCGCGATATCAATTCGATGCTGGATCGTATAGAGCTCTTGATGAAAAGCGCCCGGCATATCTCCGACACGATCGCCCATAACTTGCGTACGCCACTGACCCGCATTGTGGGAGGACTACGCGCGGCACAGCAACCCTCGGCCTCGCCGCAGCAGGTACTGCAGGCCAATCAGCGTGCGGTCGAAGAGATCGAGCGCCTGAGCGTGATGTTGGAAAAGCTTTTGCAGATCTCGGAGATGCAAGCAGGCATTCAGCGGCGTTCATTCAAGGCGTGCGAGCTGCATACGATTGTGGGCGATGTCGTGGAGATGTACACCACGCTGGCCGAAGACAAAAACGTATCTATGACATTGACTCACTCGGAGCCGGTCAACGTTCACGGCGATGCCAATCTGCTGGCCAGCGCTTTGGCGAATCTCGTGGACAACGCTGTCAAGTATGCGTCTCGAGAAATCCGCGTAGCAGTATTCCGTTCCGGGCAATCCGGGCGCGTCGTGATCAGCGACGATGGGCCGGGCGTCCCCGCTGACCAGTATGAGCACCTAGGCAAGCATTTTTATCGATTGGACCCCTCCCTGGAAGGCCACGGCCTTGGCCTGACCAGCGTATTGAGCATTGTGGAACTGCATGGCGGCACCATCGTTTTCTCCGACGCGCAGCCGGGGCTTAGCGTCATACTCACGCTACCAGTCAATTCTAGGGGCTAGGAGTAACCCCTAGTCCAGGCACGCCAGTTGCTGAAGGGTAAGTCCATATCTCATCACCTGGAGACTGACATGAAACGTGAACTGCTGACCTGGACTGCCGCGATGACTGTAATGGGCGCTTTGGCTGGAGGTGCTTACGCCCAAAGCACTCCGGATACCGGCGTGCCGTCGAGTACGTCGCCCTCGACCACTCCGAATGATGGCACGGCAGTGCCGCCCAACACCCCGGTGCCTCCCGGACAAATTCCGCCTCCGGTGAACACCAATCCGTCGCAAGGCAGCCAAGGCACCCTGGGCTCGCAGCCGAATCACGCTACTGGCACGAGCACCGGCACCCCCGGTAGTCAGACGGGCCTGCCGACGACCGAGAACCAGGTGCCAAACCGCGCTGAGCCGGGCACGAACGAGCCAAAAATGCCAAACACGGGTGGAAAGTAAGCAGCACGCTTCGACCTGAAAAGCAACGGCGCCCAGTTTGGGCGCCGTCATACGTATGGATTCACCTACTGGGGAGACTCCAAAGTTTTTCGGGATCAATCTTTCTTTTTGTCAGAAGTCCGGAGGCGGTTATTTATCAGTGTCCCTCCTACCGGGCCAACGCTCCAGCGAGCAAAGTCGCAACCGTACCCATGGCCGGTAAGCCCACACCAAGACGTCTTACCCGATGGGTGGGTCAAGTAAACGCCGCCGTCATTCATACCTAAGCCTGCCGCGACATGGGTCAACTCTATTGCAATTAATGATCGCATGATTCCTCGAATAGGGGTGAATCCGAACAACGATGGTTGGACGGGGGCTGGGTGGACGATGACCTTGAGATACCGGCCCGTGAGCAGTCCGAAACGCAATGTTTGACAAGACAGGGGGCCGTAGCGAGTACAAGATCATCGCGAGCACTTTAGATCGCGTGCGCTTGGATGATGTGGAGGAAGTCGCCATGCACTGCATAATCGGACTAAGTCCGCTGAGATGTAGCGACCCACTGGCTCAGCGATTCCGTCGAGATCAGCGCGCAGCGGGCAAAAGACGTAAGCCCGTGCGTTTAACGAATTCCTCGTAGCTGATTGGCGCACCAACTTTTGTCTCAGCGCGGTTGGCCTGCCAGTGTACCCACGCCCTGCCGGTCGCCTCGTCATACACCAGCTTGAACAAATGACTGGGCACGGCCACGCCGCTACCGATGGTTTTGGGCCGCTCGTCGTAGACAGGACCGGTAAAGATATACACATCACCAGTGGCACGCTCGACAAATTTACGCGTGTCCTGTTCTATCTTGCTCCAGGGACCCGCATTATGCGTCTGGTCTTGAGGCACCATATTGGCCAGCGAAAAACTTTGCGCCATGGCGTCGGCGTTGTACATGTCCGCCGCCGGCGCCATGTGCCCCCGCGAATAGCCCGATCCTTTGTAGTCGGCGAGCTCGGCCCGTTCTGTCGCGGGCAGGCGGGCGTCTGCATAGAATTTGTCGGTGCGCTGCAAGCCCTGCCCTTGCGCGAGCAATTGCCTGTTCAAGCGCTCAGCCACAAAGACAGGCGTCTTGGTCTGTCCGCTATGCAGAACCGCAAATCCCGAAAAACAGAGCTCGCGCAGCTTCTGCGTGGCGGGAACGACCGGCGCTTGACCGGGAAAAAATTGCGGGCAGGCGAAGAATTGGGTCTGGACCGTCTCGCCGGTGGCATGTACGGACGGCGCGTAGCCGTCAACACCAGAAAACGACGGCAAAAGGCCCTGCAGGCGTTGCGCGACATCCTGCGCCCAGACCGGCAGGCTCGCCATGTCGGGCATTCGCCACTGCGGATTAAGCCCATAGGTGCCGATACCAAAACCGGTCGCCACGAAGACGAAAAAAGTCCCTAAAAACTTGGCGAAACGGCTGGAGGACGCAGCCTTGCTGGAGGAGCTGGAACGTTTCTTACTGGAGGTCGATTTCTTCTTGCTGGCCATACTACTCTTTGCTGCGGGCCACCTCATTGCGAGTGCGGCATAACGCAGCATTGTAGAGGACATCGTTATGGCTTCCGGCGTGACGCCGCCGTTCGCGCAGACGGTCGGGCGCAAAGCGACGCTCTTTTCCAAGCTGTCTATGAAGTAAGCTATCCGCCTTAATCGGAATGGTTTTGAAAGCGCACTGAGAGCATGACGACCCGCCTGGATTTGTACTCGCTGCAAGTGTTTCTCGCCGTCCTGGAAGAAGGCAGCATTGCCAGCGCCTCCGCGCGCGAACACATTGCGCCTTCGGCGTTGTCGAAACGATTAGCAGATTTGGAACGTACGCTGGACGTGACGCTGTTTCAACGCCACGCGCGCGGCGTCGAGCCCACTAGCGCCGCGCGTGCGTTAGCGCGACGGGCCCGGGCCCTGTTGCACCAGACCCAGGATTTGGCGGCCGAAATCCGGGAGTATTCCGTGGGCCTGCGTGGCCGGGTGCGCGTTGCCGCCAACCTGTCGTCCATTGCGCAGTTCCTTCCCACCGAACTGCGTCGCTTCATGGATCAGCACCCCAATGTGCAAATCGATCTGGAAGAATCCGTCAGTGCGGGCGTCACGCGCGCGGTGCTCGACAATGCGGCCGACATCGGCGTCTACACCCAATCAGATGACGAGCAAGGACTGGACCTATTCCCCTACCATCGCGACGTGATGTCGGTGGTGGTGCCACGGGGACATGCATTGGCAGGCCGCGATCAAGTGGACTTTGCCGAGACGTTGGACTATGACCACGTAGGCATGCATCGTGGCAGCGCTGCCAACTATCTGTTCACGCGCGAAGCTGCAGGGATGAACCGCAGCTTGCGCTTGCGCTTTCAAGTCACCTCGTATGATGCCTTGGTTGCCATGGTGCGAGCGGGGTTGGGGTTGGGGATTCTGCCTACCAAGGCATTGTCGATGCACGTGGTCGAAGATCTGGCGATTATTCCGCTCACGGATGCTTGGGCGCAACGGCAGTTGAAGCTGTGTGTGCGTAGCAAGGAGACGCTGTCCGGTGCGTCCAAGCTGCTGTTGGATCATTTAATACGGATGGCTGCCGCGCAGACGGCGTGAGGCGCGGGCGGGCGCCACGCCGCGCAGCCATCAACTTCAGTACTTAATGTTCTGCTCCCGGATAACCTTTTCCCATCGCGCCTTTTCTTTCTTCAAATAATCGCGGAATTCCTGCGGCGTTCCGCCCCCGGCCATCGCGCCCATGGCCTCCCACTGCGGCTGCAGGTCGGGAGCGCGGACCACCTCAGTGATATCCTTCGCGAGCTTATCAACGATTTGGGGGTCCGTGCCGCCCGGCGCGAAGATGCCGTACCAGGCGGATGCCTCGTAGCCCGGCACCCCCTGCTCCGCGATCGTGGGCACGTCGGGCAACCATGGCAGGCGCTTGGCCGACGTGACGCCCAGCGGCACGACGCGGCCTGCCTTCACCAGCTGTAGCGCGCCGTTATCAAACATGATTTGCACACGTCCGGAAATCAGATCCTGATGCGCGGGGCTGCTGCCTTTGTACGGAACGTGCGTCATCTTGGTGCCCGTCATGCTCGCAAACTGTTCGGCGGACAAATGCGTGGAGGTGGCGACTCCAGCAGAGGCGAAGGACACGGAGCCCGGATTCGCCTTCACTTTGGCGATGAGTTCGGGCACGTTCTTGACCCCAAAATCAGGCGCCGCGACGAGGATATTTGAAATCGATGTCAGCGTGGTTACCGGCACCAGATCCTTGTCCGCGTCGTACGGCAGCTTCTCCATCAGAATGGGATTCAGAAGCACAGGCATCGCCGTCAGCAGCAATGTATAACCATCCGGATTTGCCTTGGCCACCGGGTCGGTCGCGATGACGGTGTTGCCGCCGGGTTTGTTTTCAACAATGACCGGTTGTCCCCACTTCTCCGACAGGCGCTTGGCGACGATGCGAGCCTGGGTATCGGTGGCCCCTCCGGGTGGATACGCGACGATGAGTTTGACAGGCTTGGACGGCCAGGTTGGCTCGGCGCTCATGGCGCCGAGCGGGAAAAGCGCGCAGGCGGCTAGCGCTACGCTCAGCAAAGTTCTGCGTTTCATGGGTGAGTCTCCTTCACTTTATTAGTATGAACAGCCAGGCATTGCTTACTACATCATTCCCTTGGGGTTACTGCGGTTGAACTTGCGCCTCCTCGATCACGCGTTTCCAGCCCGCGCGTTGATCAGCGAGGAACTGCTCCAATTGCTCTGGGGTTTTCGGCGGTACGGGCAGAGAGGCGGCGTTTTCGATACGTTGCTTGAAGGCAGGGTCTGACGCCAGATCGGCCAATGATGAGCGCAGCGTAGCAACGACCTCGGGCGGCGTACCAGCCGGCGCGAATACGCCCTTCCAAGACCAAGGCACCAGTTTTGAATATTCGTTGTAGTTAAGTTCGGTCATGGTCGGGACATCGGGCAGTTGCGCAAGACGCTGTTGCGCGATGACGGCAAGCGCTGTCGCTTGCCCGCCTGTGGCCAAGGGCACGGCAGTGATTGCGGTATCAAACACCGTGTCTACCTGGTTGCCCAGTACAGCCGCCAACGCCGGCGCGCTGCCGTTGTACGGCACATGCACCATGCCGTCAAGACCGGCGGCCTTCTTGAAGGTTTCGCCCGCCAGGTGTGTCGAATTGCCCAGGCCGGCGGAAGAGAAACTGACCTTGTCCGGATTCTTCTTCGCGTAGTCCACGAATTGCTGCACCGTGGTGAAGCCCTTGCTCTTATTGGTTAGCATCACGAACGGAAACTCAGCGACCAATCCGATGGGAATGAAGTCCTTCGGATCGAAGGGCAGATTCTTATAGAGGTAAGGACTGGCCGCGATATCGGTGCCGCCGATCAGCAGCGTGTAGCCGTCAGCCTTGGTGCGCGCGACGTAAGCGTTCCCGACCGTGCCATTTGCGCCCGGTTTGTTCTCGACCACGACAGGTGTCTTGAAGCGCTTTTGCAGATGCTCGGCCACAATGCGGCCGATCTGATCGGTAGAGCCACCCGGCGCAAAAGGGACGACGACGGTGATGGGCTTATCCGGGTACGCGGCCTGACTCGCCGACAAGGGTGCCCACGCCGCGGCGACGCCGACCATAGCGCCCAGCATGCGTTTGACGTGAAGCAAGGAATTTTTATTCAGCACGATGATTGTCTCCTGTTGGTTTCCTATGCGGTGTCTTTGGAATGAGCATGCGCGGCCGAGGCCGCTACACGACTCAGAGCAAAACTTCGATCAAATTCGGCCCCCCACTCGCCAGCCCGGCCGCCAGGGCTTTTGCAAACGCGTCCATGTTGTCCACGCGCTTACCACTTACGCCCTGCCCCTCGGCCAGCTTGACCCAGTCCAGATGCGGCTGCTCGAGTGACAACATGCGCGTGGCGTTGGCCGCAGGCGGTGGCCCCCCCATGGCGGCGAGTTCACCTTGCAAGATCTGATATTTGCGGTTCGCGCAGATCACAACGGTGACGTCCAAGCCTTCCCGTGCCATCGTCCACAGCGACTGCAACGTGTACATCGCGCTGCCATCCCCGATGATGGCCACAACTTTTCGCCCGGGCGATGCGACCGCTGCACCCGTGGCGCACGGCAACCCATATCCAATCGCGCCCCCGGTGATCTCGAGCCAATCATGCGGCCGACCGGCCGCCGCGCCTGACTGCAGTTGCCTGCCAGTGGTGATGGCTTCGTCGACCACAATCGCGTTCTCGGGTAACAGCGCGGCGAGTACTCTTCCCATATCCTGTGAATTGGGTCGAGCCTGTGCGTCCCAGGCAAGCCGCTGCGTACCGTCGCTCACATACACCAACTCGCCAGGCTTGCCGCCGACGGCATCGCTCAAGGCTTGCAATGCGCTCTCGACATCCTCCTCTGCGGACACCAGGGTTTCGATCCGGCACCCGGGGTGTGTCAGAAAACGTGGCTTGCCCGGGTAGCCGAAGAAGGCGACGGGCGCTACGGCATCGACCAAGACCAACAAGCGAATGTCATCCAGCGCCTCCAAAGCGCCATTCAAGGGATAAGGAATCTGGGGAATATTGACGCGGCCCGCGCCGCGTAATGAACGGGCATTCTTGGTTTCCGCATAGAGCTTGCAACCGACACGCGCGGCGATCTGCGCGGCCAAACGCGGGCCTTCACCCAACATGGCGCGCCCGCCCAATAGCAAAGCCATCTGATCCGGCCGCACCTGTGCGGCGCGCAGGGCCTTGGCGACATCGTCCACCACGCTGCTCGCGGTGCATGGCGACGGACGCGTACCGTGAGTCCTTTCAACAGCGCCCGCGGGACTGTCTTCCCACGACGCGTTGGCAGGCAAGATCAACGACGCTACACGGCCCGGCGAGCCGCTGGCCACGCGCACGGCCTCTGCCGTGTCGGCTGGAGCCGTGACAGCCGAAGCGCAAGTACGTACCCAATGCGATACCGGGCGCGCCAGCGCCTGAATATCCGACGTCAACGGCGCATCATTGGCAATATGGTCCTGAGCATGCTCGCCGATGATATTGACGATGCCCGAACGCGCGCGTTTGGCATTGTGCAAGTTCGCGATGCCGTTACCCAGCCCGGATCCCAGGTGCAACAGCGTCGCCGCAGGCCGACGCGTCATCCGGTAGTAACCATCGGCCGCGCCGGTGACAACGCCTTCGAACAAGCCCAACACACAGCGCATTTGCGGCAGGCGATCGAGCGCCGAGACAAAGTGCATTTCCGAAGTGCCGGGATTGGCAAAACAGACTGAAACGCCATGGTTGAGCAGGGTGCGAACCATTGCTTCCGAACCATTCATGCGAAGCTCCTTTGAGATTTTTGAGTCGGGATGCCTTGCGTCCGCTGAGGTCAGACAAGCCTGCCTGTTCGCTTGACAGCCACCCACACGGTCCATAACATACCGGCCACATAGTATGTATCCGAAAAGGAGAAGTCAATATGGGTTTGGAGGAGTTGGTTCAGCGCGTGAGCGGCTTTATTCGGGACAACCCCAACGAGCGTGATTGTTGGCAGAAAGCGCCGGCACTGTCGGGTTTACTGATATGGGATCAGGAAGCATTCCGACCGCTGGCCAAGCGTTGGATAGACCGCGCCGTGGCGACGCAGAAGTCCGACGGCAACCTGAGCTATGGCGACTGGCACACATCCAGCGGCGGACATATTCGTTCCTTCACCCCCCTGGCGAGCGAAACTGCGGCGGTGGGCGCGCCGATGCTGCAGTTATTCGAACGCAGTCGCGATGAGCGCTATCTCGCGAGCGCGGCGCGTCAATATCAGGCGCTGCTTGATGCGCCCCGTACCAGTGAGGGAGGCATCTGGTCGCGTGGTGAAGGGCCCGAGCTGTGGATCGATTTCACGTATTTGATGTGCCCATTCATGGCGCACTACGGCAAACTTACCAACGACTCCGGCCCGGTGGACGAGGCGTTCAAGCAGTTCCGAGTCCATGTACGGCGACTAGTGGATCCCGAATTCCATCTGGCCCGTCACGCCTGGTGCGAGAAGCCCAATCATTTTCCCCAATCCACATTCTGGGCGCGCGGCAACGGCTGGCTGTTGGCGTGCTGCGCGGAGCTGCTGACGCTGGCGCCCGAGCATCCCGAAGCCGGCTTTGTACGCGAGACCTACGCGCGTGTGCTCGGCGCGATGTCGTCGATGCAGGATGCCTCGGGCTACTTCTTTCACGTACTCGATGACCCCTTGTCTAACCTCGAGGCCTCGGCCACGCTGATGTATGCCTATGCCGCGCAGCGCGCCGTCGAGCTCGGTATCCGCGTCGAGGGCCACTCGGCTGACGCGTTGCGGGAACGCGCACTCAAGGCCTTTATTGTGGCCGCGGGCAGCGTTGAACCCAATGGCAAGGTGCCAGGCGTCGCTATGGTGCCCGGCGGTCCCGGTGTGCCCTTTGGGTGGACGCTCTTTGGCCAGGGCTTTTTTCTGTTGGCCGCGCATGCCCTGCGCGAGCACTTGACGGATATGGAGGTTTGATCATGGTCAATCACGCCTCCACTGGCTCCACCAACGCCGCGCCCCGCAAGCCCCTCGAGGGCGTGCGTATCATCGATATGTCGCGGCTCGCGCCCGGCCCTTATTGCACGATGTTGCTGGCCGATTTAGGCGCCGAAGTCATCGTCGTCGGCGGTGGCCGTGCGGGCAACCCCATCGCCACCTTCTCGCGCGGCAAACACTTCATCAAATTGGATCTGAAGTCCGAAGCCGGACAGCGCGCGCTGCAGCGCTTGTGCCAGACCGCGGACGTGTTCGTCGAGAGTTTCCGCCCGGGTGTATGCGACAGGCTAGGCGCAGGCTACGAAGCCCTTAGTAAAGAGAATCCCCGTCTGGTCTACTGCTCCGTCACTGGCTACGGGCAAAAGGGCCCGCTGGCTCAGGAGGCGGGCCACGATATCTCGTATCTGGCTTTGACCGGTGTGCTCGGCGCCATCGGTCCGGCAGATGGGCCACCCTCTGTGCCATTGAATCTGCTGGCCGATTTCGCCGCCGGCAGCTTTATAGCGGCCTTGGGCATCGTGGCTGCGCTGTTCGATCGGACCCGCACGGGCAAGGGTCAATACGTCGACGCCGCCATGATTGACGGCTGTTTATCATTGATGGCCATGCATTGGCCGGTATGGCAGACCCCGATATTGCCCGAGCGCGGCCAGGGTCTGTTGGCGGGCGGCGCGCCCTACTATCGATGTTATGAATGCGCGGACGGCAAGTATGTGTCCGTTGGCGCGCTCGAACACCAGTTCTTTGTCAACTTATGGAAGGTGTTGTTCGACACCGAACCTCCCGACCACATGGACATGCGTCTGTGGCCAGAAATACGCGAGCGATTCACGGCCCGGTTCCGGGAGAAGACGCGTGACGAATGGGCCGAGATGTTCATCGGCAAAGACGCCTGCATCATGCCGGTGTTCAGCCCGGAGGAAGTCTGGAATCAACCTCATATCACGGCGCGTCATGCGACTTCCAACGCTTTAAGCGTGCCCGTCATCCCGCGTTTTGGCGCGGAACCCTTTACCCCGCCCGCCACCGATACCACCGATCGGTCGGATGAGATCCTTGCCGCCGTCGGATTGACTGCCGAGGAGATCGCATTGGCCAGCCCGGAATCGGAGCGCAACCGCATACCGTCGCGCACCTGGCCGCCCAAGATGACAGCAACGGAATAATCGCGCGAATCGCGTGGACAGGAGACTCACATGCTGATTTCCCAGTATGACGATACATACGCGAGTTTTCGCGAACAGGTACGCCGTTTCGCAAAGGAGAAAGTCGCCCCCTTCGCCGCCAAGGTGGACGACGAAGCCCGCCCTCCCCTTGAGGCATATCAGGCCAGCCTTGATCTGGGCTTGCCCGGCCTGCCCTTTAGCGAGGCGTTTGGCGGACAAGAAGGCGACGTCTTTACCCAGATCATCACGGTAGAAGAGCTCGCCCGGGTGTGCGCATCGACCGCCACTACCATTTCGACCTGCTGGATCATGATGCTCGTGCAACGGTTCGGCACCGACGCGCAAAAAGAGATGATCATCCCTCCCGTGGTTCGCGGTGAACACCGTTCAGCCTGGGGATTGACGGAACCTAAAGGCGGCTCTGATCTGATGGGCGTGGTGACGAGCGCGAAGCGCACCGAGACCGGATGGTTGCTTAACGGTACCAAGCGCTTCATCACCAACGGGGGCTGGGCGGACTGGTACTTGATCTTCGCGCGAACAGAGGCCGATAAATTTGGCATCTTCCTGGTCAGCAAAGACGACGCTGGCGTGTCATTTGGCGCGCCGGAACGCAAGATGGGCCTGCGCGGCAGCCCTACTTCCGATGTCATCCTCGAGAACTGCGAAATCCCTTTGGACCGTGTCATCGGCGATCCGGCAAAAGGCGGCGATTACATTCGCGCAGGCCTGCTGGCATCGCGGCTGAAATACGCAGCGCATGGCTTGGGCATCGCACAAGGCGCGCTGGACGAAGCGATCGCTTATACCCAACAGCGCGAGCAGTTCGGCCGTCCCATCGCGGATTTTCAGATGATCAAGGGCATGGTCGCTGACATGGCGATGAAGGTCGAGGCTGGCCGAACGATGCTGATGCATGCCGCCACGCTGGTCGTCAACCAACTGCCCGACGCCAAGAAATATGCCTCTATGGCCAAGGTGCTTTGCACGGATGCGGCGATGTCCGTGGCGACAGATGCGGTGCAACTACACGGCGGCTATGGGTTCCTGAAGGACTACCCCGTCGAGCGCATGCTGCGCGATGCCAAGGTGACGCAGATCTGGGAAGGCACCAACCAGATTCAGCGCCTGATGATCGCTAAAGATGTCTACAAGCGCTAAGGAGAAGACCATGTCCTCGGTATTAGAAGGCGTGAAAGTTCTCGAGTTATGCGAGGTCTTTCAGGGGCCGCTGGCCGGTCAGATCCTTGGCGACTTTGGCGCCGATGTGCTGAAGATCGAACGCCCGGGGCGTGGCGATTCGCTACGCCACAGCGATACGGTCGCCAACGCTCACGGCAAGATGGGCAGCTACTTCGGCGCCGTGAATCGCAATAAGCGATCGATCTGTCTGGACCTGAAAAGCCCGGACGACCAGGAACACTTCCGGCGCCTGTTGCAAGAGGCAGACGTGCTGATGCACAACTACCGGCCCGGCGTACTCGAGCGGATGGGCTTTAGCTATGCGGAAGTGCAGAAGATCAATCCGCGCATCATCTATGCCGGGGCCAGCGGATTCGGCGAGAGCGGCCCGCTATCGGGCATGGCGGGACAAGACTTTCTGATTCAATCCATCAGCGGCATCGCGTGGAAGACCACCGCGGCGGCTAACGCACCCACGTTCATCAACGTTCCTATCGCGGACTACACCTCGGGCTTGTTGTTGGCCCAAGGCATTCTGCTCGCCATCCTTGAACGCCAGCGCTCGGGCCTAGGCCAGCAGGTGAACGTCTCGCTTTTCAATGCGCTGATCGCCATGCAAAGCCTGGAGGCCGCTACCGCTTTGAATTACGACTACGAGACACGCTGGTTCGAGCGCGCCTTGAATTTCACCGCGCAAGCCAGCGATGGCTGGTTGACCGTCATCGGATTTTTTCGGGATAACCCACTGCAGCTTATCTGCAAGGGACTGGGTATCGAGGATTTATCGACCACGCCTGGATGGACAGACAAACACGGCCAGGCGGCTAACAAAGAGGCCATTGCAGAAGTCCTGCGCCCGCATTTTCTCCCGCTTACAGTCGCGCAGAGCGTAGAACAACTTCAAGGCGCCGGTGTCCTCGCCGCACCTATTCTGGATTTCAATCAGGTGCTGGCACATCCCCAAGTCGCCGCGAATGAATTGATCGCCACCGTCCCCGTGTCCGGCCAGGAGGACATGCGCTTTATTGGTAGCCCCGTCAAACTATCTCGCACCCCCGCAACGGTCAGACGTGGTCCCCCGGCGCTAAATGCTCACCGCACGGAGATCATAGAAAAAAGCGGGGATTGAGGGCACGCGCGCATTCCCGGGGCGGCGACAGGCCCGTACACTATCGCTTCCCCAAAGCTTTCATACGAATAAATGATGGTGGATAGAGACAATCAAGCCGGCTGCGCGCCCTTTTCCGACCCTGCCATGGACCAATGGACCGTGCCCGCGATCCTGGCCCAGGCCGTAGCCCAATTCGCATCGCGGCCCTTTCTGGAACTCGCCGGCGACGTGTGCGAAACCTATGCCGAGATGGGCCAGCGTGTGGCGGACCTGGCCGGCCGCCTGTTTGGATTGGGCGTACGACCCGGCGATCGCGTGCTAAGCATGCTGCCCAATTCATTACACGCGGTCCACGCCTGGTTAGCGACCAATCGGCTCAACGCGGTCGATGTCGGGATCAACACGGGATATAAGGGCAAAAGCCTCGAGCACGCGGCGAATCTGAGCGAGGCCAGGATACTGCTTACCACGGCCCCGTATCTGGAGGTGATTCTGCAGTCAAGCGAACAGCTCACGCATTTGCGCACCATCGTGCTGCTCGACGACAGTGTGGCGAGCCGATCGCTGGACACAGGTAAGCTGGAGGTACTGCGATGTGCCGATGTGACATCCGGATCATGCGACGACTCTATCGCAGCCGCTCCCTCCGACATTGGCTCGATCATCTACACCTCCGGGACCAGCGGCCCGGCTAAGGGTGTGATGATTCCCCATGCGCAGATTGCGCTGCTGGCGACAAGCGCCGCGCGGAAGATGGACCTCACGCAGGATGATGTCTTCTTTTCTTTCTACCCGATGTACCACATGGCCGGCAAATTCATGTCGGTACTTGCCACCATGGTGGCTGGCGGCAAGGTGGTGCTCGATAGCGGTTTCGATCCCTCGCAATGGCTCACTCGTATTCGCGATTATGGCGCCACGGTGACGGCCGCCCATGGGCCCATGCTTGAAATGGTCTATGCGCAGCCGCCGGGCCCGGGCGATCGGCAGCACCAGCTGCGGCTCATCCGAACCGCACCCTTTCCAAAGCGCATAGCGGCTCAATTCGAGGCCCGCTTTGGAGTACGCGGAATGGAGGTCTGGGGCCTGACGGAGATCGGCATCCCCTGCTGGACAGATTATCGTGAACCCCTGCGCGTGGGTTCATGCGGCAAAGTCGATACGGAACATTTTGAGTTCGCCGTGCTCGACCCGCGTGACCAGGCTTTGCCCGCCGGCCAGATAGGCGAATTCGCGATACGTCCGCGCCAGCCTTGGATCGTCATGCAGGGCTATCTCGGTATGCCGGATAAAACGGTCGCGGCATGGCGCAATCTTTGGTTCCACACCGGCGATTGTGGCTATGTTGATGAGGACGGCTATGTGTACTTCGTGGACCGCGCCAAAGAGCGTATCCGCCGGCGTGCCGAAAACATCTCGGCAGGTGATATCGAGGCTGCGGCGCTGCTGCACCCGGATATCAAAGAAGCGGCCGCCGTTGGCGTGGAGTCGGGCTATGAAGGCGATGATGATATATTGCTCTGCGTTGTCCCTCGGGCTGGCGCCGCGCTGAACCACATCGAGCTCCTGCGCTTTTTGATGCGTGAGCTGCCCCATTTCATGATGCCGCGCTATCTGTGTCAGCTCCCGGCCATGCCGCGCACTGTCACGGGAAAACTACAGCGTGCCCTCGTCAAGGAACAGGCTTGCCGCACCGAACTATGGGATCGTAAACGTGCCGGCGTTGCGCTGCGCGATCTCGCGGTATCCCCCCCGGCTACAGAGGTGGGATGAGGGCGCGTCGCCCAGGTATTTTTTCAACTGGTTGAGCAATGGCAAAGAAAAAGCAAGACAAAGAAGCAAGCGTAGAGAAAATTGAACGTGCGGCCTTGATGTTGTTCGCGCGCTATGGCTATACGGAAACCAGCCTCGAGCAGGTGGCCGACGAGGCCGGATTCACCAAGGGCGCGGTCTACTACTACTTCAAAACAAAAGAAGCCTTGCTGGTGTACTTGTTGGATCGCATCCGCGAACGCTCCATTTTGCGCACGCAAGATTATCTGCGTGCGCACACCGGCACTGCGGTAGACAAGCTGGTGGCGTTCGTACAGCAGCAGGCGATCTGGGCGGCCAAGAATCCCGACGACCTCGTCATACTGATCCTCACCAGTCTGCAGTTCCGCGAAACCGACACGCCGGCCAGGCAATCGGTTCGCGCGTACTACGGTGTCATGACAGAGGTATTGACTGAAATCTTCAGCGAAGGCGTGAAGAAAGGCGAGCTCTCTCGCACGCTGGATATTGAGACCACGGTCCTGGCCAACATCGCCCGGCATGACGGTAACATGCTGCTCTGGTATCGCAGCGGCCGAGACCCCGAGGTCGGCCGTAAGCTCACCCAGTCATCATGCAACGCAGTGCGGCGCTTTGGCGTGGAACTCGCCTGACCGATCAAACTGACGGGCGAATCAGAGAAACCGAGCTTCCGCAGATTCCTCAATAGCGATACGTCAGTGATACGTTGCCGCCCGTCTCGCGATAACGGTCATTGCCTCGGCTATGAAACAAGCCCGCGTTTAAGGACACGTTGCGGTTAACCTCGCCTTGCACGCCTAGCTTCAGCTGACCGACCTTGCGACCGCTATTCGTATTCACTTTGGCCTCGTCCGTTTTCACGCCGTAGCCCTTGCTCGTGTGTAACCAGCTGGCTTCGATATGCGGCGTAACCATGGTCGTCAGACCCGTGCGGATTTGCGCCGCAGCGCGCACGGCGACCGTCGTTTGCACGCGTGAGCTGTTTTCGAATTTGACGTTGGTTCCATCAGCTTGATGCAGGTTCTTTGAACGCACGTTCTGATAAATGGCTTGCGTGCGCGGCTGGATCAAGTACTTCACATTGGCCCGCTCCGCCAATTTGACGTTGTAGCCCACCTCCACCGACCCCGTGACGCCTTGCGCGTCGTACTTTTGCGCGGGCGCGTTCGCGCCTTTCGCACGGTTGTCGAAGCGGTTCCACATCAGCCAGCTGTCTGCGTAGATGCCTTGGCCAGCGCCCGTGTTCTGCTGAAAGGTGCCATACAGGCCAAAGCCATGACCGTCCACCTTGCCCGAGGCCGAGCTGTTCAGACGATTCGAACGTGTTTCACCGGCATAGTGGCCATACCCGCCCATCACTCCGGCGGTGAACTGATTGCCGGTGTGGTTGGATTGTTTGAGCATGTCAACGCCCATCATGACCGTGTTCTGATCGCCCGTGGTTTTCAGCTGGCCGGTGCTGTCTTGCGACTGACTGCGCGAACCGCTATAGCGAACCCAGGCATTGCCGCGCTGGGAACCAGCGGCGTTGGGATTGTAGCTACCCAGGCGATCGCTCAAGCTCATCTGGAACATCGTATTCGCTGCGCGGGCATTGCCGTTGTAGGCACCAGCCTCGGGGCGTATAGCCATATCCTGTGCGCTCGGTGGTGGGGGCATGGTTACGACTGGCGGTGCGACCTGTTCTAAAGGGGTCTCGGCCTCATCGGATTGCTCCGTGTCGACGTCCGCTTCAATGTCATCCTCCGCAGCATCGTCCTCCGCAGCATCGTTTTCCGTAGCATCGTCCTCCTGCTCCTCTTCTTCTGCCACGTCCATGACGAAGATTTCCGACTTACCAGCGGACTCTGGGATTTCAGAAGACGATGGATCCATCCCGGGTTCCGGCGCAGGCGCCGATACCGCTGGGAGAGCGGGCTTCGATTCCGCGTCCAACGACAACACCGGGGCCCGCGCAAGTTCCTGTTGTGGATCAGTCCCGTCGGCGGCGTTCGCGACGACGAGCGCTCGGCTATTAGCGCCAGGCTCGCCGGCGGAGGTGCCGGTAGGCGCCGCCTGTTGAGCAGGAGCAGGTAGAGCCAACTGCCCGCTCACGGGGACGACCGGGTCGGACGGCTGCTCGACGGGCGTCCACGGCACGAGCTGGTTGCCTGATGATTCATCAGCAACGACGGACTGGACCGATGGTTGCCATACGACAAGAGCCCGGTCATTCATGCCGGGGTCAGCGCTTGGCTGACTTGGCGCATCGGGTAGAGCCAAACGCTTGGAAACCACCGGGTCGGCGGGCTGCGAACCTGTCGAATTCCAAACAACCAATTGATTATCCGTGGTGCTTACCAGCTCAGGTCGGGTCCTCGGCGCAACGGCCTGCTGTGCGATAGAGGCTCTATCGGAAGCCATATCCAACATTCCGTTCGAGCCCCCCTGCGAGCCCCCGCCATCCCAATATTCAAGCGCCGAATCCCATAAATTTGAGACCGCCCCCTGGACATCATCGGATTTCATAACAGTGCGGTACGTCTTCGCAGCCACTGTGGCGGCCGATTTCGCATCGGCCAGCTGATGCACAGCCTCCCTGACCATCCGACCCGTGGGGTGGTTCAAGCGTTGGAGATTCCTCAATGCACTGTTCAATTCCGACGGACCAAGCCCCTCAATCTTGGATTTCATTTCCCCAACTAAATCTTGCAGCTCGGCTGGATGTAGATTTTTCGGTACGGGCATACCGACCGCTGCTCCGATAGTGGGCCTTAACTTCGGGTTATCGACATCGGTTAATAGCTTCGCCTGAGCAGCCGCTGCGGCCTGCTGGGCGGCTGCCAAGTCACCCTGAGCATCGCGTGTAACACGCAGATTGTTCAAGTCATTCAGAAAAAGGGTAACCGTCGCGACGCTCTGCCCGTGCGTTAAACCGGTGGTAAACGCCGCCGGCATGTACTGGCTTACTGTCTCCGTGAGCTTTTCGGGCAGCGCGGCGATTTGATCGGTAATGTAGACGCCTTGCTCAAAACGGCGTGCCGCGGCAGTGGCAGTGATCGCGGCAAGGGCAGTGACGCCAGCGGCCACAGGAGCCGCTTCCGCGACCGCACCGATAAGGTTATCGAGTTTGTCTTTACCCCACGCCACGGCGCCCCCCGTCACGACACCTAGACCATATGGAAGCGCTTCAGTGGCAACGCTGGACCAGCTACCGGTGGCCACATCAGCAGATTCCTCTTTTATAGTGGCTAATGGCGCGGGATTCTGATTCACCCAAGGTGTGACCTGTTGCCCAACCGAGCTCTTGGCCGGCGCGTTAGCAGTAGCGGCGTACCCAATCGAGGCGTTCTCGAATGCAATATCCCCAACCCCATTCGGCTCGGCCTGCGGCTCCCCGCCCTCCCAATATTCCGACGCCGTGTCCCACAGGCGCGAGACCGCCTCCTGGACCTCATCGGATTTCATGACAGCGCGGTAGCCCTTCGCAGCCGTCGCGGTGGCGGATTTCGCATCGACCACCTGTCGCACAGTCTCTCTGACTATCCAACCACAGGTGTGGTGCATGCGCTGCAGTTGCGCCAACGCCTTGTTCAATTGCGAGGCATCGAGCCCCTCGATCTTAGACTTCAACTCGGCGACGTGCTTTTGCAGCTCGGCATGGTCTAAATTTTTTGGTAATTGCATACCGAAAGCGGCTGCGATTGTGCCCCTCAGATTGGCGTTATCGACGTCTTTCAAGAGCTTCGCCTGGGCTGCGGCAGCAGCCTGCTGTGCCGCTATCACGTCAGCCTGAGCATGGTGAGCGAGACGCAAATTATTTAAGTCGTTCAGAAAAAGACCGACGGTCCCGGCGTTATATCCGTGCGTGACGCCCGTATTAAAAGCCGTCGGCATGTACTGACTTACGGTCTCGGTGACCGTTTCGGGCAGAGCGGCGATCTGATCGGTGATGTAGACACCCTGCTCAAACTGGCGGGCGGCGGCAGTAGCGGCGATTGCGACCAGCGCGGAGACGCCGGCGGTCACTGGATCGGCTTGCACGGCTGTGCTGATCAGGCTACCGAGTTTGTCCTTGCCCCACGCCACGGCGCCCCCTGTCACTACACCCAGGCCATATGGAATAGCGTCCGCGGCGACAGTGGACCAAGCAGACGAGGACATCTTGGCCGCTTGATTGACGGTGTTGGCGAGAGAGGAATAAGAGAACCAGCCATCAGTAGTCGTCTGTTCCTGGAGCGCCGCAGGGCGCAGCGCGAGCGTCTTATTCTGCGCATAGGCGGACGCTGAACACGGAATAGCCAACGCCAGTATTGCCGCGCGAAAAGTCTTGTATGGGAACCGGGCGGGAAATGTGAATGAACGGCGCGGAGAGGCCTGGCCGGCAGATTTCGCCGTAACAGTCGTCGTGGTCATGCTGTCGCATTCCTATGAAGGTCTAGAACGCGGGCATGATGAATTAATAAATTTCAGATTGAAGTTATAGAACTCATTTGTCGCAAATATCGGACTAAAGGAAATTTTAGATTTCACTTCAATCTAGAATTTCCATGAAAAAAGGAGCCGACAAGCGGCTCCCTTTTTGTGACTTCCCACTACGGACCAGTGACCTCGTGGCGTTGAGCCACGTAACTCAGGCCGAGTTAGAGCCAGCTGACTGCTACCCCGCGTACACCCCCACCGGATGACGCGCGACGAAATGACCCTCGCCCACCTGCACTAGCGGTGCGACGACCGGATCGTCGCCCACCTTGCGCACAGGACTGGGGATTTCATCGACGAGCAGCGACCTGGCGCGATGTCTGCGCTGGGGATCGGCGATGGGTACAGCGTCCATCAACTTGCGGGTATACGGGTGTTGCGGATTCTCGAAAATGGCACGTCTTGGGCCTATTTCAACGATCTGGCCCAGGTACATCACCGCCACGCGATGGCTGATGCGTTCCACCACAGCCATATCGTGCGAGATGAACAGCAATGCAATGCCCAGCTCACGTTGCAAATCGAGAAGCAAGTTCACGATCTGCGCCTGAATCGACACGTCGAGTGCGGAGACAGATTCGTCGGCCACAATCACTTTGGGATTCAGTGCGAGGGCGCGCGCAATGGAGATGCGCTGACGCTGCCCTCCGGAGAACTCGTGGGGATAACGGTCTACCATTTCCGGCAGCAGGCCACATTTATCCATCAGCCAACGCACACGCTCCTGAGCTTGCGCGCCCCGCGCCACGTTGTGAATCAAGAGCGGTTCCATAATGGAATGACCCACGGTCATACGCGGGTCCAGGGACGCGAACGGATCCTGGAAGATGAACTGGATATGGCGGCGCAGCGTCTGCATGGCGGCACCGCGCAGGCTGCCGATGTTCTGCCCATCGAATTCGATGCTACCGCCTTGGCTCTTGACCAGCTGCAATAAGGAACGGCCGGTCGTGGTTTTGCCGCAGCCAGACTCCCCCACCAGCGACAAGGTTTCGCCCGGATATAGGTCGAAGCTCACGCGTTCAACAGCATGCACGCGTTTCTGCACACGCCCCAGGATGCCACCCGTGATGTCGAAGCGCGTGATCAGATCCTTGACGCGCAACACCGGCCCCTGATCACGACGCACCGTACTGGGTAGCATGATGGGATCGTCAAGATGAGCCGTTGTGTTCTCGGCCTGGGCTTCACTGACCTTCAACAAGGGAAAGGGCGCCGGTTCATCGGTGCCCTTCATGGCACCCAGCCGTGGTACGGCCGAGAGCAGCGCGCGCGTATAGGGGTGCTTCGGCGAGGCGAAAATCTCATCCGCCCCACCCTCTTCTACCTTGTCGCCGCGATACATGACAAGAACCCGGTCGGCGACCTCTGCAACCACGCCCATATCGTGCGTGATGAAGATCACCCCCATGTCCATTTCTTCCTGCAGCTGACGGATAAGCTGCAAGATCTGCGCCTGAATCGTCACATCCAGCGCGGTGGTGGGTTCGTCGGCGATCAGCAGCTGGGGCTTGCACGACAGCGCCATCGCGATCATCACGCGCTGGCGCATACCGCCCGAGAGCTGATGCGGATAGCGATCCAGAATCGACCGCGCATCGGGAATACGCACACGTTCCAGCATGCGCAGCGCCTCGGCGCGGGAGGCATTGCCATCCAGGCCCTGATGCAGCTGCAACGCTTCGGCGATTTGCGCGCCAGCGGTGAAACTGGGATTGAGCGAGGTCATCGGCTCTTGGAAGATCATTGCGACATCGGCGCCGCGCACGCGTTCCAGGACGCGTTCGTCTGCCTGGCGCAGATCCAGCACGCTGCCGTCCCGGCGACGCAAACGCATATCGCCGTTGACGATGCGGCCGCCACCAAATTCGACCAGCCGCATGATAGCTAGTGACGTCACCGATTTACCGGAGCCCGATTCGCCGACAATGGCCAGCGTCTCGCCGCGATCGACGTGAAACGACACATCGCGCACGGCTTGAACCACACGGTCCGGCGTTTTGAATTGCACGGTCAGCCCGCTGACCTCTACGACTCGTTTTGCATCCATGTTTGTCATCGCGCTCATTTGTCTTGCCGCGGATCGAGCGCATCGCGCAAACCGTCGCCCAGCAGGTTAAAGCCCAGCACCACCAGGAAAATTGCCGTCCCGGGGAAAATCGACATCCACGGAGCCTGCACCATAAAGTTCTTGCCCGTATTGAGCATGGAGCCCCACGAGGGATTTGGCGGCTGCAAACCCAAGCCCAAGAACGACAAGCTGGCCTCGGCGATGATGGCGGTGGCAATCGTGATGGTTGCCTGTACGATGAGCGGTGGCATGATGTTGGGCAGGATATGGCGCAGAATGATGCGTGCATCCGATGCACCTAATGCGCGCGAACTTTGCACATAATCCTCGCTTTTCACGGCCAGCACCTGCCCGCGCGCCAGGCGCACGAATTTCGGCGCGGCAGACACGCCAATGGCAATCATGGCGTTGGTCAGGCTAGGCTCCAGAAAGGCAGCCAGTGCGATGGCCAAAATCAAAAACGGAATGGCCAGCAGCGCCTCGGTGAACCGGGAGATCACGCTGTCGATCCACCCACCGAAGTACCCGGATATCAACCCCAAGGGCACGCCAATGAGCACCGCAATGGCAACGGACACGACACCGGCCATGAGCGAGGCACGCGCGCCATACAGCATGCGGCTGTAGATATCGCGACCCAACTCGTCGGTGCCTAGCCAATGCGCCGCCGACGGGGCCTTGCGTATGGCCATGAAGCTGGTTTGAAAAGGATCGTAGGTCGCCAGCATCGGGGCAAAGATCGCCACGATGACCATCGCCAGCACAATGGCTGCGCCAAACAGAGCGACGCGATTACGTTTGAATTTACCCCAGGCGCGATTGCGGCTGCGGGGCGGTGCGGCATTAACAGCCGTAGCAGTCGTAGCAGTCATGCGTGCCTCAGACGTGGATTAACCAGGATGTACAGAATGTCGGCCAGGAGATTCATCACAATGAACCCGACCGCGACGCACAGGACCACCCCCTGCACCACCGCGTAGTCGCGGGTAAACACCGCGTCGACAATCAGCTTGCCGAATCCTGGAATGGTGAAAACTTGCTCGGTCAGCACGGCCCCGGCCATCAGCTCGCCGAACAACAAGGTGACCAGGGTCACGATAGGCATCAAGGCATTGCGTAGTGCGTGGCGCAACACAACGCGGCGCGCCGATACACCCTTCGCACGTGCGGTACGCACGTAGTCAGCGTTGAGCGCTTCCAGCATCGCGGAACGCGTATGACGCATCAAGTAGGCGGCAATCGCGGTCGAGAGCACCAAGGCCGGCATCAGCATCGTCTTCATCGACAGCCAGAAATCCTCGAACGGCGACACATACCCCGATGCGGGCAGCAGGCGCCATTGCACGGACACCAACATGATGAGCAGAATGCCCAGCCAGAAATTTGGAATCGACATCCCCGAGAGTGCCGCCACGTTGGCGCCCATCTCGGTCAATGTGCCCTTGCGCACAGCGGCGATGATGCCCATGGGCACGCCGACGATAATGGCAAAGAACATCGCCATGAGGGCCAGTTGCAACGTGACCGGAAGTTTTTGCGCGATCAGTTGAGTGACGGGCACATCGGTACGCAGGGAGCTTCCCAGGTCGCCCTGCAGGACGTTGGTCACCCAGGCCCAATACTGAACAGGCCAGGAAGCATTGAGTTTGTATTTCTCTCGCAAAAACTCAATAACGGCGGGATCGCGTTCCTCACCGGCCATGGTCAGCACGGCATCGCCCGGCAAGAGCTTTTGCAAAAGGAAAACAATCATCGACACGAGGATCAGTGTCGGTATGGCCACGAGCACGCGGCGCAAGATGATTTTGAACATAGAACAACCCGTAAAACGCCGACGCCACGCCTAACGACAAAAGGAGGCACGGGCCGTGCTTATGTCACGGCCCGTTGTTTGGCTGGCGACCGGCGAGGCGCGCTTACTGCGCGAAACTCACGCCTTTGAGGCGAATCATGCCGTCAGGCGAGGGATGAAACCCCTTCACCTTCTTGGACAAGACGAAGGGCCAGGGCTGATAGTACAAATACACTGCCTGCGTTTCGTCCTGCATGATCTTCTGCGCCTGATCGTAGATCTCGCGACGCTTCTCGACGTCGGGCACCTTGCGCGCTTCATTAAGCAGCTTGTCGACCTCGGGGTTGCAATAACGGCCGTCGTTCTGGCCGCCCTTGCAAGTGACGAACTGATGGATATTGCCATCCGGGTCGACGCGGCCCGACCAGCCACGCATGAGCAGTTCAAAGTTGCCGCCCTGCGCTTCGCTCAACAGCGCCGCATATTCCGTCGGACGCAGGCTCAGTTGAAAGCCAGCCTCGGCAGCCATGGCTTGCACCATCTCCGCGATGGCGGATGTCGTGGTGTTGTTGCCAAAGGCCAGTTCAGCCTTGACCGTTTCCTTGCCGGCCTCTTTCAGCAAGGCCTTTGCCTTAGCCACATCGCGTGCGGGGATGGGAAATTTATTACTGTGATAGGGGCTCGCGGGCGGGAACGGCTGATTCGCCGGTTCGAAAATCCCACCGCCGACCACCTCGTTGATCACATTACGATCCAACGAAAGCTCAAAGGCGCGACGTACGCGGGCATCCTTGAACGGGTTCGTCTCGGCGCGCTTGCCATTGCCTACATTGAAGTAGAACTGCTGGTATCCCAGACCGGAAACGTTAGCGAACTGCAGCGAAGGATCGCTTTTGACCTGTTGCGCGTCCGAAGGATTCATGCGCTCCAGAATATCGAGGCCGCCAGCACGCAGATTCGACAAGCGTACGGTCGAATCAGGAATCGGCAAGAACGTCACGCGTTTGAAGGCATAATCGCCGGCGTTGTAGTGCTTGTCGAACTTCTCCAGCACGATGCGATCGTTCTGCACGCGCTGGACAAACTGATAAGGACCCGAGCAGATGGGCTTGCGACCGACCGCGGCTGTATCGTCGGTAAACGTCTTGGGCGACAGCATCATCCCCGACCGATCTGACAAGGACGCAAGCAGTGTCGCGTCGGGCGACTTCAATTTCAATACCAGGGTCTCGGCATCCGGCGCGGAGACTTCCTGCACCGAGGTGAGCTCGCTCTTGCGCATGCTGTCGGGCAGCTTCATGGCACGCTCGATATTAGCCTTGGCGGCAGCGGCATCGAACGGCGTGCCGTCGTGAAAGACGGCATCCTTGCGCAGCTTGAACGTCAATTCGGTATTGTCGTCATTCCATGACCAGGACTCGGCCAACTGCGGCACGAATTCCAGCTTGTCATTAACGTCGATCAGCTTGTCGCACAACGACGTAAAGACAATGCGGCCAACATAAGTACGAGCACGATGCGGATCGAGGACATCGGGATCCTCTTGCAACCCGATGCGGATCTCTTGCGCGAACGCACTACCCGCGGCTGCGGCGAAGACCGCAGCGCATACACCCAGCTTAAATGCCTGACGCTTCATGTTTTTTCCCTTGTCGATGTAATAGACGCCCGACCCGTGTCGGTGAGAGACCGGGCCGGGTCGTGAACCTATTGTGGCTTAGAAACCAACCGCTTGACCATCGCGACGCGGATCGCTGGCTGCGACGTAGCCCAGCTCGTTGTCGCTTTCGTGCATGCGCCAGATAAACTGACCGGCGCCGAAATCCATATAGGGATCGTCAACCGACTTCAGCTTGTGGCCCAAGGCTTGCAGGCCGTCGACCGTCGCGCGGTTCATGGTGGACTCGATATCCAGCGTGAAATCGCGGTTGACCTTCCAACGCGGCGCATCGCAAGCCGCCTGCGGTTGCTGATGGTAGTCGAGCATCCGGATAACGGTCTGCAGGTGCCCTTGCGGCTGCATATCGCCACCCATCACGCCAAAGCTCATCACCGGCTTGCCGCCACGGGTCAGGAAGCCCGGGATGATCGTATGGAACGGACGCTTGCCGCCTTGAACGACGTTGGGCGACTTGGGATCCATCGAGAAGCCCACGCCACGGTTTTGCAGGCTGATACCGGTACCCGGCACGACCACGCCAGAGCCAAAGCCCATGTAGTTCGATTGGATAAACGAGATCATCATGCCGTTTTCGTCGGCCGCGGTCAGATAGATCGTGCCGCCAGCATGCGGACGGCCAGCCTCGAACTGCGTGGCGCGATCCAGACGGATGAGCTTGGCGCGGCTTTGCAGATAGGCGTCCGACAGCATCTGCTCGGGCGTGACGTCCATGGTGCGCGGATCGGACACGTAACGGTACAGGTCCGAGAACGCCAGCTTCATGGCTTCGATTTGCACGTGCTGCGACTCGATCGAATCGACCTTCATGTTGGCCAGATCGAAGTGCGAGCAGATGCCCAGCGCCATCAGCGCGGCAATGCCCTGCCCGTTCGGCGGGATCTCGTGCAGCTCATAGCCGCCGTAGGATTTGGAGATCGGCTTGACCCAATCCGGTTTGTAGTTGCGCAGATCGTCCAGGGTCATCGCGCCGCCGCATTCCTTGGCGAAGGCGACGATCTTCTCGGCGATCTCGCCTTCGTAGTAGTCGCGGCCACCGGTAGCGGCGATGCGACGCAGCGTGTAGGCGGCCTCGGGAATACGGAAGTGCTCGCCCGGCTTGGGCGCGCGGCCATTCGGCATGAACGTTTGGGCGTAGCCCGGCTGATCGCGCAGGTCGTCAATCGCGGCGGCCCACTTGTGCGCCACGACGGGCGGCACGGCGTAGCCACGCTCGGCGATTTCGATGGCGGGCTCGAACAGGTCCGCAAACGGCAGCTTGCCGAATTTCTCATGCAGGGCTGCCCAGCCAGCGACCACGCCAGGCACGGTCACGGCGTCCCAGCCGCGCTTGGGCTGATTTGCCAGGCCATTAGCGTCGGTGCCGTATTTGGCCTTGAAATACTCCACGTTCCACGCCGCAGGCGCGACGCCCGAGGAGTTCAAACCGTGCAGCTCCTTGCCATCCCAAAGGATGGCAAAGCAGTCACTGCCCAGCCCGCAGGATACGGGCTCAACCAGGGTAATCGTGGCGGCGGCGGCAATCGCGGCGTCAATGGCATTGCCTCCCTTGAGCAGCATGCGCAGGCCAGCCTGAGCCGCCAGCGGATGCGAGGTCGACACGACATTGCGAGCAAACTGCGGAATGCGGTGCGAGGGATAAGGGTTGTGCCAATCGAAATTTTTCATGAAAGCTCTACGCTCAAGAGAAACAGAAAAGAAAATTCTGTACAGCCGATCAACTTACTATTGTGCTTTAATTAAATCAATTTGAATAATTGATTTCTCGTAAAAAATATTTTTATGAGTAGTATTCGATTCCTACGCAGCTTTCTGGCGGTCGCCCATCACGGCTCGTTTTCCGAGGCGGCCGAACATATGGCGCTGACGCAAGCCGCCATCAGCTTTCAGATGCGCGCACTGGAAACCGATTTGGGGCGGGAATTATTCGATCGTACCGGGCGGCTGGCTATTTTGAATGCGGCAGGCCGTGAACTGCTGCCCGAGATCAAGCAGCTGGTCGAGTTCTACGACCGGCTAAAACGGCCGCGTACTTCGCCCGGGGAGTTGGCCGGTGCGGTATCCATCGGCGCCATCGTGTCCTGCATGGGAACGCTATCGAAGGTCGTTTCTCAACTCAAGCGACAGCATCCGTCACTGGATGTGCGCGTGTTGTCGGGCAAGGCAAGCGAACTGGCTAGCAAGGTGGAAGCCGGCGACCTGGACGCGGCGTTTGTCGTAGAAGGCACGCGCAAGGTGGCGAGCATGCAATGGACACCGCTATATCAGGAGCCGCTGGTCGTCGTCGCCCCGGCTGCTGTGAAAGCGCAATCGGCGGCGGCCGTACTATCGGCCAACCCCTTTTTACGATTCGATCGTACGCAGAGAACCGGCCGGCAGATCGACCGGGTATTGAGAAGATTAGGCATGCACCCAGAGGAGTTTCTGGAGCTGAACGCGATCGAAACGCTGGTGGAACTAGTGCGGCAGGAGGTCGGCGTCACACTATTGCCATTATTAAATGGCTCCAACTGGCTAAGCAGTCCCGACCTGCGGATAATCCGTTTACCCGATGAAGTCGGCCAGCCCAGCCGCAGTATCGGCATGGTCGAACGCCGGGACCACGCCCGTCAAACGATCACGCGCGAGATCTGCGCCCAGTGCCTGGAGCTGTTTCAAGCGCGTGGTCATGCACAAACTGTCGGATGATTCCGGTCCGACTGCACCGCGCTTAAAGCGCCTGATCGCCGTTTTCGCCCGTACGAATGCGGATCGCCTGTTCAACCGGCGTGACGAAAATCTTTCCATCGCCAATCTTGCCAGTACGCGCCGCCTTGATGATCGCCTCGATGGCCGGGTCTACCATATCCTCGGGCAAGACCACCTCGACGCGAATCTTCGGCAGGAAATCCACGACATACTCGGCGCCACGATATAGCTCCGTATGCCCTTTTTGACGACCGAAGCCCTTGACTTCGGTCACCGTCAGGCCACTGACGCCCACCTCGGCGAGCGCCTCACGGACTTCGTCCAGCTTGAACGGTTTGATGATGGCGGTGACTTGTTTCACGTTATTCTGACCCTGATAAAAGACTAAACCGTTTCCCGGTACCCGTTGGTGACAGGATAGCGCCAATCCCGACCGAACGCGCGCGTGGTGATGCGCGGTCCCGGAGGCGCCTGCCGGCGTTTATATTCATTGATTCGGATGAGCCGCAGAATTTGCTCGACGGCCGGCTGCGCATAGCCCGCCGCGACGATCTGCGCGGCCGATTCGTTGTGTTCGAGATGGCGCTCCATAATGCCATCGAGGACGTCATACGGTGGCAAGCTGTCCTGATCGGTCTGATCAGGCCGCAGTTCGGCCGAGGGCGGGCGCGTGATGATACGGCGCGGAATCACCTCGGTTTCGCGGTTACGCCATTCAGCCAGACGGTAGACGAGCGTCTTCGGCACGTCTTTGATCACCGCGAAGCCGCCTGCCATGTCACCGTACAGCGTGCAGTAGCCGGTCGCCAGTTCGGATTTATTACCCGTGGTCAGCACCAGATAGCCGGTTTTGTTCGACAGCGCCATCAAGAGCGTGCCGCGCACGCGCGCCTGGATGTTTTCTTCGGTCGCATCGACCGGCAAGCCCTCGAATTGCGGCGCGAGCATGCCCTCGAAGGCCTCGAAAGCCGGCGCGATGGCGATTTCGTCATGACGCACGCCCAGACGCTGCGCCATGTCGGTGGCATCCGTCTGGGAAATGCCGGCGGTGTAACGCGAGGGCATCATCACGGTGCGCACGTTCTCGGCGCCCAAGGCGTCGACGGCGACCGCCAACACCACCGCCGAATCGATCCCGCCAGACAGCCCGATAAGTGCGCCCGGAAAACCGTTTTTCCCCAGATAATCGCGCACGCCCAACACCAGCGCGTTCCATACCTGCTCTTCGAGACAAACGGGGCTCGCGTCGGCTTGCGCGGTCTCTGGATGCACGGATCCCTCGCCGTCGACATCGATCAGGCTCACACCCTCGACATAGTCGGCCAGTCGCGCGGCGCATTCGCCTTGCGCGTTCAACGCAAACGAAGCTCCGTCGAAAATCAACTCATCCTGGCCGCCCACGAGGTTCGCATACACGACGGCACAGCCGGTGTTTTGCACGCAACGACGTGCCACGGCCAGACGTTCTTCCTGTTTGCCGACACTAAAAGGCGAAGCATTGGGTACCAGCAGCACCTGCGCGCCGGCCTGCGCAGCCGCACGCGGGGCGTGCTCGAACCAGATGTCTTCGCAGATATTGACCCCGAACTTCACGCCTTTGACCTCAAATACCAGCGCTTGGTCGGCCGAGGCGAAATAGCGACGCTCATCGAACACAGAGTAATTCGGAAGTTCTCGTTTCCGATACACGCCCACCACACGGCCGTCGCAAATCACGCTGGCCGCGTTATAGAGATGTCCTTCATCGGCCAGCACATGCCCCACAATGAGGTGCAAGCCAGTCAACCCGGCACAGTCAGCGCGCAGCTGATCCAGCACGGCTTGCTGCCGTTGCACAAACGACGGGCGCAATAGCAGGTCCTCGGGCGGATAACCCGTCAATGCGAGTTCAGGCGTGACCAGAATATCGGCGCCTTGCTCGTGTGCCGAGCGGGCGGCTTGGAGGACGCGGGCGGCATTGCCGGCGAGATCGCCCACGTGAGCATTGATTTGCGCGATCCCGACGCGGACGGCACGGCTAGACGACAATTCCAAAATGGGACTTCCCAGGCGGTTGACGACGAAACAAAAATTATCGCACGCCTGTATCGCCAGACGGGTCCCAGCCGACCTCGGTTTGCACAGAATCGCCATAGGCGGCCCGCTCGCGTGCCAATTCACGCTGCAAAGCGCCGGCCAGCCCCTGTCCGACCGCGCCCACATCGGCACCCGACGGCTGCTGATAAAGACGCAACCCCAGTTCTGGCAGGATAGCCAACAGATGGTCGAACACATCGCCTTGAATGCGCTCGTATTCCACCCAAGCCGTCAATGCCGCGAAACAGTACACCTCGATAGGGATCCCATCTGACTGCGGCTCCATCATCCGCACCATCATGGACATGTCCTGACGGATTTCTGGATTTTGCTTCAAATACGCCAAGGCGTAGGCCCGCAATGTTCCGATATTGGTCAAGCGGCGGCGATTGGCCGGCACCTGCGCGATGTCTTCGCCTAATTGGCTATTGGCCTGCTGTAACACCGTGGTCTTGGCCGTCAGATAATCGTGCAGCAGCCGAAACCGCATCAGCTGTTTCGCCTCGTCATCCGACAGAAACCGCACAGTCGAGGCATCCACGCGCAAGGTGCGCTTGATCCGCCGCCCCCCCGATTCAAACATCTGACGGTAATTGCGATAACTCTCGGAAAACAGTTTGTATGTGGGAACCGTGGTGACTGTGTTGTCCCAGTTCTGTACCTTCACGGTGTGCAGCGCGATATCGCGTACAAACCCGTCCGCGTTCGCCTGAGGCATCTCGATCCAGTCGCCAATGCGCAGCATATCGTTCGAGGTGAGCTGCGTACTGGCCACGAAGGACAGCAGTGTGTCCTTGAACACCAACAACAAAATCGCGGACACCGCGCCCAGACCGGAGATCATCCACAGGGGTGACCGATCCAGTAGGATGGAAAGCACCAACACCGTGCAGATCACAACAAGCATCAGCTTGCCGATCTGGATATAACCCTTGATCGAGCGCGTTTGCGCGCGCGGCGTGGCCGCATACGCGTCCTGTAACGCGTTGAGCATGCCGGCCACGGCGGTGAACACGCAGATCCACGCCGCGCCATGGGCGATGCGCCCCACAACGCTGACGACGCGGTCCATATGCGGCACCAAGCCCACGCCCATGGAAACGATGGCGAATGGAACGGCATACCAAAGGTTCTGATATGCCCGCCGGCGCCGCAGCGCATGGTCCCAGTTTTTCCGACCCGTCAGAATCAAAAGCCGGTGCGCGCAGAACAGCACAATGCGCGCGCCCACCCACTGGGCAATCAACGCGACCAGCAGCAGTATCCCAATGCCGACCAACGTTTGTGCCCACGGCGCATGGGGGACGTAATCCCCGAACTGCTCCACCAAGCGATTCCAGTCCATAAACAAGCTCTGACTCCGTCGTATTGCCGGGGCAAGATCCCCACTCGTCGCCCTGCCGGCCAATTATCTACGATGTGCGCACTGCCCAGGGGGTATCGCCACCAGTTGGCGGGGCTCTATAATCCCGGCCATCATGGCAAAAAACTCCACCTCCGATCAAAACCAGTTCGCCAATAAGGCGCAAGCCTGGTCCGCCCGGTTCTCCGAGCCGGTTTCCGATCTCGTCAAACGCTATACCGCGTCCGTCGATTTTGATAAGCGCCTGGCGCGATACGACATCCAGGGCTCGCTGGCGCACGCCGACATGCTAGCCGCGCAAGGCATCATTGCTGCCTCGGATCTATCCGATATTCAGCGCGGCATGGCGCAGATCCTGTCCGAAATCGATGCCGGCCAATTCCAATGGCTGCTCGATCTGGAAGACGTGCACCTTAATATCGAAAAGCGTCTGGTCGAGCTGGTGGGCGATGCTGGCAAGCGCCTGCACACGGGCCGCTCGCGTAACGATCAGGTGGCCACCGATATCCGCCTGTGGCTGCGCGCCGAGATCGATCACCTGATCGACTTGCTGCGCCAACTGCGCCATGCGCTGGCCACGGTCGCCCTGGAAAACGCCGGGACGATCATGCCCGGCTTTACACATTTGCAGGTGGCGCAGCCCGTGACCTTCGGTCACCACCTGTTGGCCTACGCTGAAATGTTCGGCCGCGATGCCGAGCGGCTGGCCGACTGCCGCCGTCGCGTTAACCGTCTGCCGCTGGGCGCGGCTGCGTTGGCTGGCACCTCGTATCCCATCGATCGCGAACGCGTGGCCCGTACGCTGGGCTTTGACGGCGTATGCCGTAACTCGCTCGATGCCGTTTCCGACCGCGACTTCGCCATTGAATTCTGCGCCGCTGGAGCGCTCATCATGACGCACGTATCGCGTCTGTCCGAGGAACTCGTCCTCTGGATGAGCCCGCGCGTGGGCTTTATCGATCTGGCCGACCGTTTCTGCACCGGCAGTTCGATCATGCCGCAGAAGAAAAACCCGGACGTGCCCGAGCTTGCCCGTGGCAAGACCGGCCGCGTCAATGGTCACCTGATGGCGCTGCTGACCCTGATGAAGGGCCAGCCCTTGGCCTACAACAAGGACAATCAGGAAGACAAAGAAGGCCTGTTCGACACGGTGGACACGCTGCGCGACACGCTGACGATCTTTGCCGACATGGCGGCCGGAATCAAGGTCAAGGCCGACAACATGCGTGCAGCCGCGCTGCAAGGCTTTGCCACGGCAACGGACCTGGCCGACTATCTGGTCAAACGCGGCGTGCCGTTCCGTGATGCTCACGAGGTCGTGGCGCACGCCGTGCGCGATTGCGAACAGCGCGGTTGCGATCTGGCGGATTTGTCGACGGCTGAGCTCAAGGCCTACCACGACAGCATCGGCGATGACGTGCATCAGGTGCTGACCCTGGAAGGCTCGGTGGCCGCGCGTAATCACATCGGCGGCACCGCCCCGGAACGTGTTGCGGAAGAGGCGCGTCGTGTACTCGAAGAAACGGCGCAGAGCTAAGTCGCATCCGGCGCCGGTGCCCGGCGCCGCTTGATGCTGGCCTGCAGTCAGGCTTTACACCCTGACTGCAGGTCTCGCACGATACCCCTGAACGATTACTCGCCCGTCCATTCCGTGACGAATTGCCGGAAATCGGGACGTTCCACCGGCGGAATCGCGCATCCCGGCGTACCCACCGCCAAATATCCCAAGAAACGATACTCCAGCGGATCAAAGCCCAAGGCTTCTTGCACCTCTTCGAGGTACGTCCCCATGCCGGTGCTCCAGAACGCGCCGTAGCCGAGTGCGTGGACACCGTTCAAGATGTTCATGACGGCCGCGCCCGTGGCCAGCAGCTGTTCCTGCTCCGGCACCTTGGGGTTGTCGTGATGAATCTGATGAGCCAGACCAATGAACAGCGGCACCTCGCTCATCCACTGACGCACCGATTTTTCTTTTTCGGGAGTCATGCGCGGGTCGCCGCTACGCTTGACCGCGTCGAGCGCCAAATCGGCCAGGCGGCCGATAGCCTCGCCACGGATCAACACAAAGCGCCAGGGACGCAGCTTTCCATGGTCCGGCGCGCTCATCGCGGCTTGCAGGATCTCGTCCAGCTCTTCCTGCTTTGGCGCGGGCGCACGCAGGAACTTCATCGAGCGGCGCGAGGCCAACGCATGCAAAGGGGAAACAGCAGTCATGGGCAAACCAATCTCATAAAAGTCATTCGAGAAACATTCTCATCATACTTGAGCGCCCCACTAAACCTCGCAGTTCCACCTCAGCCCAAATGGGTATGCCGCGTCGGCCGGTCATTGACCTCCATCTCCGATAGCCCATGCAGAATGCCACAGTCATCGGTATCAGCCCGTGCCGACAAACAGCGGCGACGTAGCTCCGTGAGCTGCGTCTTTAATTGAGTCAGCTCTTTGATTCGAACCTCTACGTGGGCAATATGCGCCTCGAAGAGTTCATTGATGGGTCCGCAGCCGGCTTGATGGTCGTCCGCCAACTGCAGAATGGTGCGGATTTCTTCATGCGTCATATCCAGTGCGCGGCAATTGCGAATCAAGCGCAGACGCTCCAGATGCGCCGCGCCGTAACTGCGGTAGTTGCTGAGGGTACGCTCAGGCTCGGGCAGCAGGCCTTCTTTTTCGTAATAGCGCACGGTTTCGACGGTCGTGCCGGCGGTTTTGGCTAATTCACCGATTTTCATGGCGTTCTCCTCGAATCGCTGCGCGGCATGCCGCGAAATCTGGCAAGGGGGGTTGACCCTATAGTAACTCTAGGGTGTGAAATGCGCGCATTGTCACCACATCGCGGGATTCCGTCCTATGACTCTGCTGCGTAATCAAACCGATGGCCACGCGCATACCGACCACGCCCATGGCGAGCAGAATGGCCACGATCACTCGCATCATGACCACGAGGCATTGGACGCGCATGTCCGCGAGGGGCATCACCATGAACACGCCGACGGGCATGCCTGCGCCGGGCATCACCATGGTCACGCCCACGAACATGCGGAACAGGAATGCTGCACACCCTTCCCCTCGGCTGAAAACGCCACGCTGCGCGCCGGCCCCGGCCAGCAACTGACTCGTCTGCGCATCGGGCAAATGGATTGCCCTACCGAGGAAACCTTGATCCGCAGGAAGCTGGACAAACTGTCGGGGGTTCATGAGGTGCACTTCAACCTCATGCAGCGCATCCTGACCGTTGTTCACGACGATGGCGCGTTGGACCCCGTCGTTGCGGCGATCAAATCGCTGGACATGACGCCCGAGGTGCTATCCGACAAGGACGCCGACGGCCCTGCTCCGCAGGAAGCACCTTCGTCGCGTACCGGCATTCTGCTAGCCGTGGGCGGCGTATTGGCCGCGTTGTCGGAAGCCGCGCATTTTGCCAGTTTGCCCGTCGCCATCTCGGCTGTACTCGCCGTGGCCGCCATTTTGACTTGCGGTCTGGGCACCTACCGTAAAGGCTGGATCGCCCTGCGCAATGGCAATCTGAACATTAACGCGCTGATGAGCATTGCCGTGACCGGCGCGGTGCTGATTGGCCAGTGGCCCGAGGCGGCCATGGTCATGGTGCTATTCAATATCGCCGAGCTGATCGAAGCGCGCGCCCTGGATCGCGCCCGTAACGCGGTTCGTGACCTGCTGGCGTTGACGCCCCAGACCGCGACCACACGTCAGCCCGACGGATCCTGGAAGACCGTACCGGTTTCCGAGCTGCGTATCGAGGACTGGGTCCGCGTGCGCCCCGGGGAACGCATCGCCGCCGATGGCGTTATCGCCGAGGGCACGTCCGCGATCGATCAATCGGCGATCACCGGGGAAAGTCTGCCCGTGGACAAGACGGTTGGTGACGTCGTGTACGCAGGGACGGTCAACACGACCGGCGCCTTCGACTACCGCGTCACTGCCGCTTCGGGGGACAGCACGCTGGCCCGGATTATCCATGCGGTCGAACAGGCGCAAGGCGCGCGGGCACCCACGCAACGATTCATCGACCGCTTCTCGCGGGTATATACGCCAGTGGTTGTGTTGGTGGCGGTGCTGGTGGCCGTCGTGCCGCCCCTGCTATGGGGCCAGTCATGGATGGATGCGATCTACCGCGCGCTGGCACTGTTAATCATCGCGTGCCCCTGCGCTTTGGTGATCTCCACACCAGTCACCGTAGTCAGCGGACTGACGGCCGCTGCGCGTCGCGGCATTCTGATTAAAGGCGGGATTTACCTGGAACAAGGGCGCAAGCTGACCTGGCTGGCACTCGATAAAACGGGGACATTGACGCACGGCAAACCGGTGTGCACCGACTTTACCGATGGGCTGGCTGCCGACGGCGGTTCCTCCTTGGATGACGCGTTGAACGCTCCCGCCGCGCTCCTGGCAGCCGCTTTGGCCGCACGCTCCGATCACCCGGTCTCCAAAGCCGTCGCCCAAGCGTACACTGCGGGACGGGCAAATGTCGGCCTGCCGGAGGTTCAGGACTTTGCCGCCCTGCCCGGCCGGGGCGTACGGGGTCGTGTAGATGAACAGCAGCTGCATCTAGGCAATCTGCGCTTGATGCGCGAGCTGGGCGTAGACACGCCCGCTTTAAAGGCGCAGATCGAAGGCTATGAAGCCGAGGGCAAGACCGCGATCGCGCTGACCGATGGCGCACGGATACTCGCTGTCGCTGCCGTGGCCGATACGCTGAAAGCCAGCACCCGCGAAGCCATCACCGACCTGCACCGCCTCGGCGTACGCACGCTGATGCTGACGGGCGACAACAACCGCGCGGCACGCGCCATCGCCGAACAGGCGGGGATCGACGAGGCCCACGGGGAGCTCCTGCCCGAGGACAAACAACGTGCCGTCGAAGAGAAACTGAGCGATCGTGATCAAGTCGGCATGGTGGGCGATGGCATCAACGATGCGCCAGCGCTCGCGCGCGCCGATATCGGCTTCGCCATGGGTGCCGCCGGCACGGGCACTGCCATTGAAACGGCGGATGTGGCGCTGATGGATGACGACCTGCGAAAAATCGCACAGTTCGTGGGGCTGTCGCGCGCGACTCACCGCGTCCTGATGCAGAACATCGGCCTGGCGCTAGGTATCAAAGCCGTCTTCCTGGCTTTGGCTATTACCGGCCACGCCACGCTGTGGATGGCCGTCTTCGCGGATGTGGGCGCGAGCCTGCTGGTCGTGGCCAACGGCCTGCGTTTGCTGCGCATCCGGTAACACCGACGCCAGCGTTCGGTCTATGTGCCCAGTCCGCTGAGGCGGCACAAAGCTGGCATGAGCGTATCGAGGGTCAAAACAAAAAGGCCGGCCCTCTGTTTCAGAGGAACCGACCTCGCGTGCGGTGCTGCAGACGCCCGGTTACGGGCGCGCAGACTCTTTACAGCACGGTGATTTGCGTGGCGCAGGGGCCCTTGGCGCCCTGACCAGCCACAAACGACACTCGTTGGTTTTCTTCGAGAGACTTGTGGCCGCTGCCCTGAATTTCGCTGTAGTGCGCGAAGAGATCCTTACCGCCCTGCTCCGGCATGATAAAGCCAAAGCCTTTGTCGTTGTTGAACCACTTCACGATACCGATTTCTGTCTTCAATGTAGATCCTAGTAATAGTAGAGACAACGTGCCTCTACACGCACTATGTTCTACAACCGTAGCAAAGTATATGGATGTTACTAATTAACACAACTACGAATTCCACATTTCGGACTCGTCTTAACCCCGCCACCTTGACCCGATGCCACCATGTGCCATAGATGAACGCATAGAAAGACCGGTAAAAGCTTGGTACTGACCCTGGGAAATTGCAACAAAAGGGAACCACTACCGGTTTCCTCCCACTCAATGCGGCATTGGGTGCAATCGCGTCGTGCAGCGCCCATGCTATCAGGAGACAGCATGACCACCTTGAATACCTCAGCTAACGGCCCTCACCAAAATGAGCCCTCGACGTCCGAACAGCCGGAGGACGTACATGCCCATCAAACTCAGAGTGCTCGCGACGATTCGGCATACGCGGGTGTGACGGTTTGGATCGGCAACAGGAGCATCACCCGTACGGTACCCTTGGAGCAATTCGGACAGCTGTATTCCGACCCACTCACGGCTCAGTTCGCGGACGCGAATGCAGAGCTGAGAGCCTCCCGATGGAGCGATGCTGCGCCAATGCGATGAAGCTCGCGACCGGCGGTTGATGCAGTCGAAGTAGTATTAGGCCCTGACCAATTGATCGCCCCCTGCTGTTGGCCCCGAGCTCATGCTAAACACCGCTTTACAGTATTTCTTGGAAGTCGTAGATACTGGTTCACTGACACGGGCGGCGCAGACCTTGCATGTCGCGCCCTCCGCTGTCAGCCGCATGATCCGTAAACTGGAAGAAGAACACCAGACGCTGTTGTTCGAGCGCCATGCTCGCGGCATGGTGTTGACAGAGGCAGGGCAACTGCTCAAAGCCTACGCGCGCCGTGCAACCCTGGAGTCGGAACGTGCCCGGGCAGAAATCCGTGAACTTAACAAAGTCGGGCAGAAGCTCATCCGAATTTCCGCCAACCAGGCATTCGGCCGCGAACTACTACCTCGGGTCATTGCCCGGTCACTCTCCATCGAACCCTCCCTGCGTTTTGAGCTGACCTGCCTGCAATCATTGGAGGTCAATCGCCGTGTGCGCGAGGGCGAAGACGATATCGGTGTCAGCTATAACCTTTCGCCCCCGCAAGGGGTCACGGTCCAATACGCCCGAAAAATGCCCGTCTTCGCCATCATGTCCCCTTCTCACCCCCTGGCGCAGCACAAAGTCCTGTCACTGAGCGACATAAAGGACTACCCCGTGGCGCTGATGGGGCCGGGAAGCACCATACGCTTTATGGTCGAACTCTGCTGCATGCATGAGAATATCAAGCTTAATGTGGCGCTCACCTGCAACAACCAAGAAGGCATACACACCAGCTGTATGGACGGCGGGGCGATTGGCTTTTCCAGTGACCTGACGGTCCGGGGACTCACGGAACGGGGCGAGCTTGTCGCCGTTCCGTTATCTAACCCCAGCCTGCACCAACGCAATTGCCATATTCAAACCATGGCTGACCGCCATCTGCCCGTGAGCGTGGTCCGCTTCTTGAATTTGCTGCGCGAACACATGGAGGCGGCCTATAACCATCCTGCATGGCAGATGGCCGCTATCCAAAGCGATACGAATCGCTAGGCCATCACATCTGCTGCCCACGCAGGCTCATGCCAGACGGCGTCATCATCCAATGGCCATACTGGACGCGGCAGACGCTTGAAGGCGACCTGTTTCAAATTGGGCGTCGTTAATCCGGGACTATCGACGTCATGGATGCGTTCGTTCGGGAAGAACTCATCAAATCCGGCTCGATAGTGTCCACGGCTTTTGACGATCACATGACCCGCTTGCGCGATGTCTATGCCATGCATCTCCAGGATCGCTGGCTCGGCAAGCTGACGCCGCAGGGAGCCTACCACCACAAGCATCCCTGATTCGACCAACTGCAAAAGACAGGTGGGCCCCAATGAAAACCGCCGCCCTCGCAGGATGCCGCGCCTGCCCATGCCCTCGCCGTCCGTCAGTTTCAACACTCGGGCGCGCGACGTATAGCGCCTCGAATAAGCACTTTCCTCACGGTTGAACACCGCGTCAAACTCCGCGCCGACGCCCAACGCGCCCGCTTCGGCGACCAGGAGCGGATCGACGAAAACCCCAAGGACCACATTGGGGATACGTGCCTCGTCGAAGGCCTTCAACAGCCAGGAGGTGTTGCCTCGGCCCCCGCCTCCGGGATTGTCTGCGACATCGGCGAACAACAGCGGCTCAGACGCCTCGCGCGCCAGAGCCACGGCGCGCTCAACATCGATGGTGTTGGCCACGTAACGCCACCGGTCTGACCAACCTGCACGTGCCACACGAAGCGCCGCCCGGCGTGCGGCATGCAGGTCCCCGCGTGACGTAACGGTGACAGTGACGCCGCATTTAGGCAGGTCGGAAAACACGAAGCCAGCGCAAACAGAAACGTTGGCGATGGGCCCCTCACCGCGCTTGTCGATCAAACTCGTACCCATCGTGACCATATCGGCGTAGGGACCGCTGGCTGTCGACAACGTGACCGAGGGAGGCGTCAACGGAAGCCGTATGTAGGCCGTTTCCATGCGCGTTCCGTCCAACATCTCGAGAATCAGGTCGGCTGCGTCAGCAGCACGCTCACGCTGATCGACATGCGGATTGGTTCGGTAAGCGATCATCGCGTCCAGCGCTTCTACCGTTTGCTCTGACACATTGCAGTGAAGGTCATGCGTCGCAACGATGGGCACGTCTGGCCCTACCATCTCGCGTAGACGTTGTGCCAAAACGCCTTCGGTATCGTCTACGCCATCCGCCGACGAGGCGCCATGATTGGCCACATACACGGCGTCCACTGGCATGGCGGCCCGCAGGCGCCGTTCAACCTCGGCCAGGAAAGTGGACCATACCTCCACAGAGGCAGGTCCTCCCGGCGGCGCGCCGACCACGATCAACGGCGCAGGCCGCCATGGCCCGAGCTCATCCATTCGGGCATAGAATCCCGTCACTTCACTCGGCAAACGGCTCACGCCGCGTGCCAGTTCGGTAATCACGTCACCCTCTTCCCAACATTGGGCGCGAAAGTCTTCTTCTACCGAAAGCGGAGAAAAAGCGTTGGCCTCCAGATGAAAGCCTAGTACAGCCACTTTCGGTGTATTGCTACGCATATGGACCTCCTTGTCCCTAGCTGTTGCGCACGGTGTAGAACAAGGACATCTGAGGCTGGAAGTCTTTCCATTCCTTGCGCAACGCGCTTACGGGATAGCTCGCGCCTAGCGGGATGTAGGGCACGTCCTCAAACACCTGCAACTGAATCTCGCGGCATATCTGCTTTTGCGTTTCCAAGTCCGGCGCATTAAACCAATCCAGCCGCAGTTTTTCGATGCGTTCGCTGGTCGGCCACCCGAACCAGGCTTGTTTGCCATTGCCGCGCAGCGCCAGATGACCTGCAGGATCCAGGTTATTCGGACCTGTGTTGCCCGTGAAGGCGACGCTCCAACCGCCCGCGTCAGGGGGATCCTGGTTATTGCGGCGCTGCACAGCCGTGCCCCAATCCATCGTCTGCACGTCGACGTTGAACCCCAGCCGTTTGAACAGATCGGCAGTCACCAGCGCCGCGGCATGCCAGGTGGGGAAATCCACCGGATCCAGCAGCACGACTTTTTCACCCTTATAACCGGCCGCCTTGATTGCGTCGCGAGCGCCAGCGATATCCCGCTTGCCAGTGAGCTTTTCCATGCCGGCATCGCTGTCCATGGGCGAGCCCGGCACAAAAACGCCGCATTTGTCGCTCCAGTATTCTGGAAAATCAGCGCCGTTCATGGCCGTCATGTACTCGGTTTGGTTCACCGCACTGAGTACGGCTCGGCGAATCGCAGGATTGTCGAAGGGCGCGTGCAAGTGGTTCAGACGCATGACGCCAATGGTGGGCAGACTGCGCTTGACCAGATGGATGTTGGGGTCCGCCGTCAGAATGGGCAGAAAATCGTTGTCGACCATCTCGACACCATCGACTTCGCCCGCCTGCAGCGCGGCAATCGCCGTGGCTCGATCAGGAATGATGTGCCAATGGACTTCGTTCACGTGTGCCACCTTGGGCCCCGCTGTGAACTCCGGCTTGCGATCATCCTCGCGTGGTACATAGCCAGCGAATTTTTCGTAGACCACGCGCGAGCCAGACATCCATTTTTCGGGCACGAACTTGAAGGGGCCGCTCCCCACCACCTCCTTGATGGCTGCCGTTTCGGACGTTTGCGCCAAACGCTCCGGCATGATGCAAGCCATATTGCCCGATTGACGTCCGAGCGCATTCAGAATGAGGGGAAAGGGTTTGCTCAGCTTGAATTCGATCGTCTTGTCGTCCAACGCCTTCAACGATTCCGTCGACTGCATCAAGGACCTTCCCATCAGATCTTTCTTGGCCCAACGCAGGATACTGGCTACGGCATCCTGCGCACGAACCGGTGATCCATCGTGAAACACCAAGCCGTCACGCAGCGTAAGCCGCCATAGCAAACCGTCGTTCTCGCTGACGTGACTGGCCACCATTTGCGGGCTGGGCTGGTAGTCGTTGTCCAGGCCATACAAGGTGTCGAAGACCAATTGGCCATGCTGTTGTGTGACTGCTGCCGTCGTGAACACCGGGTCCAGCAAGGTCAGGTCCGCTTGCGGCACCCACCGGAAAATGGGCTTGCCCGATTGTGCGAATGACATACCAGGCATTGCCCACGCAAACGCCGAGGCCGAAGAGGCCAAGAGGAAACTTCTACGATCCATTTCGATCTCCAGAACAAAAGGACAAACGCTCAGTACGCACCGCCAATACGGTGCCTCGCAACAAAATGACCTTCGCCGACCTGTACAAGGGGCAGCACCTCGGGCTCGTCGCCCACGGCACGCACCGGGCTCGGCAACTCGGTTAATTCCAGGCTGCCGCCGCGACGTGCGCCAGGATCGGCGATAGGCACCGCCTGCATCAGCTTGCGGGTATACGCATGCTGAGGATTCTCGAATATGGCCTGACGGGGGCCGATCTCGACGATCTGGCCCAAATACATGACGGCAACGCGATGGCTGATGCGTTCCACCACAGCCATGTCATGGGAGATAAACAGCAGGCTGATCCCGAGGTCGCGCTGCAGATCAATGAGCAGATTCACAATCTGCGCCTGGATAGAGACATCCAATGCGGACACGGATTCGTCAGCAATCAATACCTTAGGGTTCACCGACAATGCGCGAGCGATACAAATGCGCTGCCGTTGGCCACCCGAGAATTCGTGCGGCCAGCGGCGTAGCATCGACGCATCCAGCCCCACCCGCTCGAACAGCTCGGCCGCGCGACGGTCTGCCTCGGCCCCATGGTATAGGCCCTGGATGATCATCGGCTCTTTCACGCAATCGCCCACACGCATGCGCGGATTCAAGGACGCAAAAGGATCCTGGAATACGAACTGCATATGTCGGCGTAGCAGCCGCAGCCCAGCGGCATCGTCGGGATTGACTGCTCTGCCCTCAAAAACAATCGTGCCTCGCGTGGTTTTGGCCAAACGCAATAACGACCGACCGGTGGATGTTTTGCCGCAACCTGACTCACCCACCAATGCCAGCGTCTCACCCGCGTGCAGATCGAAGCTCACCTGTTCCACAGCATGAACGCGTTTCTTGACGCGTGCGAACATCCCGCCCCGCACGTCGAACCTAGTCGTGAGGTCGCGCACACTTAGCACGACGTCTGGTTTGGCCGCCACTGCAGGCGGCGGCTCTTTCTGTTCGGTATCCGACAACAGCGGAAACCGCGCGGGCAAGGTGGTTCCTCGCATCGCGCCCAGACGCGGCACCGCAGCCATCAGCGCTTTCGTATAAGGATGCTTTGGGGCCTTGAACAAGCCATGGACATCATTGTTCTCGACCACATCCCCCTTGCGCATCACCATCACCCTGTCGGCGACTTCCGCGACAACGCCCATATCGTGGGTAATAAAAATGACCCCCATGTCCATTTCGTGCTGCAACTCACGAATAAGCTGCAGGATCTGCGCCTGAATCGTGACGTCCAGCGCGGTAGTGGGTTCATCCGCGATCAACAAGGTGGGCTTGCATGACAATGCCATGGCGATCATGACGCGTTGGCGCATGCCCCCAGACAACTCATGGGGATAGCGGCCCAACATGGCGCTGGCACCTGGGATTCGAACCTGATCCAAAATCCGGATGGCTTGCGCACGAGCCGTCGCCACATCGCCTGGCTGATGCAGTCGTATGGCTTCTATGATCTGCGCCCCTACCGTGAACACGGGATTCAACGAGGTCATGGGCTCCTGGAAAATCATGCCAAGATCATTGCCCCGCATGGCCCGCATACTGTCTTCCGACGCAGCCACGATATCCACGGCCTCGCCCGAAGCACGATGAAGCGTTATGCGACCGCTTTCGATGCGCCCGCCACCAAACTCCACCAAGCGCATCACTGCCAAGGACGTGACCGACTTTCCGGAGCCGGATTCGCCCACGATAGCCAAGGTTTCGCCACGATCCACGTGCAAGTCGAGCGACTTAACGGCGCGGAAGGTGTTTTCGCCAGAGCCGAAGGCGACCGACAAGCCCTCGACTTCGAGGACGCGTCGGTTTTTTGAGGTACGTGCATCCATCGTCAAATCCTTTTGGCCATGCGCGGATCGACCGCGTCACGCAGTCCGTCGCCCAGCATGTTGATAGCGAGGATCGTGATTGAAAGGAATATCGCTGGGAAAGCGATCAAGTGCGGCTTGATCTGCCACAGCGCACGGCCCTCAGCCATGATGTTGCCCCACGAAGGAAGCGAAGGCGGGACGCCCGCGCCAATAAACGACAGACTGGCTTCAGCCAAAATAGCCACGCCGCAGATATAGGTCGCCTGCACCATCAACGCCGCCAAGGTGTTCGGAAAGATATGGCGCGACACGATACGCAGCCGGCTCGCTCCGGCGGCTACCGCAGCCTCTACGTAAGGCTGCTCACGCAACGACAGCACCAATCCCCGCACTAACCGTACGACACGCGGGACTTCCGCGATCGTGATCGCGATGATCACGTTCTGCAACGACGCGCGGGTGAGCGCGATCAAGGCAATCGCCAACAGAATGGTAGGGATGGACATGAGTCCGTCCATGATCCGCATCACCACGGCATCGACCCACCGTACGAATCCCGCTGCCAAGCCAATGACGACACCAATCAAAGTTGATAGCGCCGCGACCGTGAATCCGACGAACAACGATATGCGCGCGCCATAGATCACGCGAGAGTACACATCACGCCCCAGCAAATCGGTGCCGAACCAGAACTGTGCACTGGGCGCCCTGGTGCGATGAATGGGTGATAGCGCCGTGGGATCTACCGTCGCCAGATAAGGCGCAAAAATCGCGATGAAAAAGAGCCCTAATAGCAGCAGACCACCAACGGCTGTGGTCGGATGCCGCTTCAAGAAACCGATTAACGTATTCATTAGTACTTGATCCTCGGATCGAAGGCGCGATACAGCAGGTCGACCAGCAGGTTGACCAATACGTACATAAAACTGAAGAGCAAAATGACGCCCTGGATGATCGGGTAGTCGCGCCGCAGAATAGCGTCGACCACCAGTCGCCCCAGCCCTGGGATAGAAAACACGGTTTCGATCACCACCGTGCCGCTGATCAATAACGCCACCCCACTGCCGATAACCGTGACGATGGGGACGGCGGCATTCTTCAATGCATGGCGAAAGAGCAGCCCGCGATTGTTCACCCCTTTCGCACGAGCGGTGCGAACATAGTCTTGGCTCAAGGTTTCCAACAGCGTGGCGCGCGTGATTCGAGTGATCAAAGCGACATAAACACTACCTAACGCTAACGCCGGTAAGACCAAAGTGTGTATGGAGGCCCAGAATCCTTGCGATAGCGGAACATAGCCCTGCACAGGGAACCATCGCAGCTGCAGTCCGAAATACCAGGCCAGCAAGTAACCCACGGCAAACGAAGGCACGGAGAAACTGAACACTGCCAGGACCATGATGGTGCGATCCTGCAGGCGGTTGTGCTTCCATGCCGCCAAGGCGCCGATCGGAATAGCGATGACAACGGAAACGATCAAGGTCATCACCATCAGCGAGAACGTCGGCGCAAGCCGCTGGCTGATCATGTGTTGCACCGGCTGACCGGTGAACAAGGAGACGCCCAAATCTCCGTGCAGCACGTTCCAGCTCCAGACGCCAAAGCGTTGCATGAACGGTTGATCTAAGCCCAATGTGGCTCGGATGCGCAGAATGTCTTCTGGCGTCGCATCTTCTCCCGCCAGCAAGGCAGCAGGGTCACCTGGTGCCAAGTCCAGCAAGCCGAACACAAATAGCGCAACGACCAGCATGACCGGAAAAGTCATCAGAAGCCGTCGCAATGCGTACGAAAGCATTGTTTTCCTTTTTTCTAGTCGAGGCGCGGCAGAAGAACCTCCTGACGGCCACCCGAATTGCCCTACCACCCGACGTGGAGCGAGTCGCCAGGTATTCTAGGTAGGCGAAGAGCGTTCAATCCATATCAATATTTCTCAGACATCGTTGCCTTTATTGGAAGCCTGCCGCAAAGCGTTAACCTGATTGGTTTTGGGGCCGGGCGACGCCTTGCAGGCCTAGGGAATTCCCCGACTCTGCGACGACGCAAAGGACGCTGGCTAACTTCGTTTTTTGGCTTAGGCGGGGTTCCTGGCCTGAGACCGAGAATGATTCTGTCTTGCGGGGTATCATCCCCTCTTCACTTGGTCCACCGTATCCATGACGGAGCGGCGTCTGGCCATCGAGTCGCCCGTCGACCCACTGCGTCAGACATCACGCCAATTCGCGGATAAAAGAAGAATGCACGAATGAAGTTAGCCACCTGCAAGCTTAATAGGGGTGCTTTGCTGTTTCCTTACGATCCAAGACCTGCCCGCTAGCCCGCGTAAATGCGGGCTTTTTGTTTCCTGGCGATTCTTGTAGTACCTTGCAAGCGACAGGTAAATGAGTAGCTAGATGAGTAGCTAGAGTGGCTAGCTACTCATTTTGGGAGAGATGTGTGGCCAAGCGTGGCAAGAATCTATTGGATGACCTCCAGCTCCGCCGCTGGATAAGCGCCGGCGAAAAGCTCGCGCGCAGCGACGGCGATGGCCTTACCTTCACCCTGTCGGCCGCGGGTACGGCAACGTGGGTGCTGCGTTACCGCAAAGGTGGTCCGCAGAAAGAGGTGACGATAGGAAATTACCCAGATATCTCGTTAGCCGCCGCAAGGAAGGCTGCGCGAGAACTGCGCGCCGCCATCGACCGAGGCCAAGATCCGGCAGTGGAGAAAAAGCGCGCCCGGGCCCGAGACCAGAAGATCACGACGGTTCGCCAGCTGGCGGAGGATTTCAGGCTTAAGAAACTGACTGGCCTCGCCCCCGCCACGGTGCGGTACCGCAACTGGGATTTGGATAAGATAGTGATACCGAAGCTGGGCGCCCTGCCCGTCGAAGACGTAGCGGCGTCAGATGTGGTGCACGCGCTCCTTGGTGCCAAGCGTTCTTGGACGATCACCAAGCGGGTGTTGACGACGGCGCGGCAATTATTTGCGCACGCATGCGGCCTTCGTCTGGTCAACGTTAACCCTGCGGACGGCGTGGATCTGGTCGCGCTCATGGGGCCGCGTCCGCCGATCAAGCGTCGGGTGATGCTAACTGAGCAGGAATTGCGGACCGTGCTGACGAATGTAGAGGACTTGGGGACCGAAAATGCGCTAGCCCTGCGTATCCTGTTTGCCACCTGCGTGCGTTCTGTCGAACTGGCGAAGGCTCGATGGGAGCATGTCGATCTGGAGCGCGGAACATGGTGGGTGCCCGAGGAAAATGTAAAGGTGCGTAGGGGCTTTACTGTGCCCTTGACGCCAACTGTAGCTGAGTGGTTCCGGCAGTTGAAGGTGCTCGCCGGCACGTCGCAGTGGGTCCTGCCCGCGCGCCAGGAGCGCCGCCGGCGCAACCTTGGCGGAGACGCCCCCGTCGGGTCGACGACCTTATGGGCTGCGATCCAACGTGCATTCGCCCGAGGCGATCTGGACGTCCGCCGGTTCACCCCGCACGACACCCGGAGCACAGCGAAAGGTCACATGCGAAACCTGGGCGTCAGCAATGAGATATCGGAACTCGCGCTGAACCACAAGCTCAAGGGGATGGAGGCAATCTATGACGTCCGTGACGATATCCCCGAGCGACGGTCGGCGCTGGAACATTGGGCCGCATTCCTCGAAAGCTGCTCTTCAGGCAAGGAGTGGAACGTGACACCGCTGCGGGCGGCGTCGTAGACCGAATCCATGGAAGAATACAATGGAATCCTCGCCCGCGTGCCCGGCCAATTCGTGGCCCAAGCCTCACATACCCTACCCCCGCCCGAGCTAGCCGAGGATGGCGAGCACGCGGTGGAAATCGAGGCTGGCCACGCCGGGCGCGTCCGGATCTATTACAAGCGGCAGCGGGCTAAGCATGGCAAGCATAGCCACTGGTTTTGGGTGGCAGTCAGGGCAATTGCTGTGTGATCCCTCTTGTGCGTATGATCTGACCAAGCGCCGCTGCAAGCTCAACCACTTACACACAGAGAGACATCGATGGACACGACCGTACTCGACATGATCGCTGAGAATATGGATGGTGGAAGCGCGCGCGTGGGCCTCGACCAGCTACTCGCCATCTTTGGCCCAAACTATGAAAAGACGGCCCAAGATTGGGCGTTGACGCACAACATGCGCTTCCAGTTCTACGCTGGGAAATCCGGCTACGCCGTACTGACGACTGAAAATTAGGCCATACCGGCGCCCAATCAGGACGTGAGTTTCTGCTCCCGGCTCGAAACACCCCCACGGCTGAATGGGGGTGCGTCGATACTGCATCCGCCCCCGCCCCAAGTGAAAGTCGCTTACACCAAGCCAGCAGGTGAAATCCTGGTTATCATTTCGCCATGGCGATTTACCCTATCCCCGAATACCTTCAAGACAGCCACGATGGTGCCGAGTGGGCCGTGGCTTCCATACTCGAGGACCGGGTAGTCGCACTCCTGTACCTCACGGACATTGCACCGGAGCTTGGCGACCATGTGAACGAGCCGTCGGCAGAGTTCATGATCGAGCAATGGGCGCGCAAGGCAACAGGGGACCTACAGCAGCTGCAGCTACTCGGCGCGGTCAGGGTGGGAGTGGTTACAACGGGTGGATTCGAAGAAAGGTGGCCACTTGCCGCGTGGGCGCCAGGGCCGGGATCCCAATGGCTACACTGATGGCACCGATACGTGGCAGAACAATACATAGCCACACGCGCGGAGTAGACACTATCGCAGTCAATCTTGTGTGGTTTTAAGGGGTGCGGTAACCGCGTCGCCAATTATCTAGCATCACCTCGTCGGCATCCTCGGCCGTCCGCGACCCCTCGTACTCGCGAGCAGCCACCCACGTCTCAGGGCAGGCGCCCAAAACAAGATTAGGTGCAGACCAGAGGGAGTCCATCCTCCCTAATATGCATTTAGCCACAAGTCCGTCGAAGTACATTCGAACACATGGAGCTGGAGCCATCTCCCCCGCTTCTGTAGGAATCATAAGTTCTTCAACAAAGGGAGTTCGATTTAGTCGAACGCCTCTCTTCACGATCTGGTCGAGTATTATCGGAAAATCGAACGCTTCCCCAGGATCGGATGCCAGAACGCGAGACCGCAGATCCTCAGTTATAAAGGGTGGCAAATTGACATCTGCAAACTCGGGGCGATCTGAAGCCGCCGCGCGCCATACGACACTGATAAAAAACAGGCGGAGTTCATTTGCGCTCCCGACCGCTATTCTCCGATAGCCGAAGTCGGGTCCCAACGGCAGTAACTCGTGTCCCGCGAAAGGCATATCAACTGAAAACGCGCTCCAAACGAGCATATTCCTTCGGAGCGATTCAATGCCCTTCGTATCAATTTCCTCGAGGATATTCTCCCCCTCTCGGATTACTAGCTGATTGTCGTACCAAGTCGGCGGCCTAGAAATTACGCGACCGCCCACCCTCATTTCGAGAACTTTACCTCCACCCTCTCCTATGAAGGTCAATGCGCGCGGATAAATATGTGCGTTTACATACCTACCATAACGCCCTGTCAGCTTACACAGGCCTTCGCGGCGCACAATTTTCTTGCTTGACGAAGCTCTTGTGCTCATAACGCCCGCAACCTATAGGAACAGCAAATATAATTCCAACGAAAGGCGTGCACCATCAGGTCGGTGAGCTGGTCGTCTTCATCCACATAGATTAGCCTAGCCAGCGTGCAGAACTCAAGACCTACCGACCGGCCGGCGGCTTGCGCACCAACCGCTTAGCTGAGCTGCAGCACTGGCAAACAGTCCGTCTATCCTGCCGCCCACCACTCCACCTGAACTTGGTTCCCAAGCCCGCCCAGGTTACGTTGCGCCTATATATGGGGGCATGATAAGCGTAATGGCCACAAAGAACCAAGAAGATGCCGGCGGATCTGAAAAGTCTAAGCCGCCGACCACTAAGGATCCCTGTTCTTAACCAACCGGAAGATGAGCTTGGCGAATAGGCTATGCCCACGTCAGTCCTTGGCAATAGCCGACAAGCGGTGCCATCCCGATATTAAGGGGCTGCACATTGCCGCAACCCTCGCACGTCGAACAAACCTCGCTCGCTCCCGATTGAGTTTCGTTGCTTTGATAATCCGGCGTTTGATAGCATCCAGTTCTGCTATCTGCAGTTCGCATCGGGAGTGTCCCCGATACATCAGGTTTTTAGGCTCGTTATAGATCGCAGGCACAGCAATGGCATCCAGAACTCGGCGCACCATGTACCCGCATACCAGATATAAATGCGCAGCCACAACAATCGAACCAAGCCTGATCACGTCTACGCTCCCTGCAGAATTTTTTAGCGCAAATGACAGGAGCGCCGTTGCGGTGACAAATAGAATCTTGAAGGTCCGCGCGCCTTCCTTCGTCAGAAAATTAAAATTTTCACGCCGCCCGTTGAGGTTCTCCCCCCTTGCCGCTTCTATCCAATCCAGCGCAGCCATATACAGCTTCGCGTAGTCAATTTCGGTTGGCGCGTTCACACCGCTGAAAAAACAGGATTGCTAAGCAGGTGCAAGCAACATAAGGCTCTTTGCACGCCAGCCATGCGTGCTTGGTTGTTCGTTACCGCGGGCACAATTTTTTCCACGTCGCCGCCTCGGTCTCGATCCACCTCAGGGGCCTTATAGGTGTGGCGTTAATTTCCTCATCAGACCGCCACTCAAACGGCCGCTGCGCAATCTGGCAGTAGTTACCGGGCTTGGTCCCGGCGCATCCGCTCGCGAGCCCGATCACGAACAGCAACATCATCCAGACGCTCAATTTCAGCAGCTGCTTCACGTGCTTCCTCTCTGGCCGAACTGTCGGCCTCCATTTGATCGATACGGGCCTCCTGCTTGCCCGCCGCCTTTCCTGATTGTCGGATAGCCAGCGCCGCGGCGAATGCGGCGCCAATGGCGGCCAGATAGGGCCAGACGCGGCTGATGAGAGTTTGCAGCCAGCTCATGTCACGGCACTCCCGGTCTTGATCGCCTCCTGCGCAGTCGCGCCAAGGAACAACGCCCTATCCGCAGTGCGTCTCCGACGAAGGCCCAGCAGCGGCTTGCCGCCGGCATTCACCCAGCGCAGGAACTCATCCGCCGCGCCTACGGTGTCGCCCGCATTGACCAGGCGGACCAGGGTCGAGCCATGGAATGCCCCGACGCCAATGTTGTAGGCAAGGTCAACCATCGCATCGAGCTCGCACTGACGCATGCTGCGCTTGATCACCTTCAGAACGCCGGGCACAAACTCCCGAGCCAGCCGGTCGCGCAACGCGTCCTCGGCTTGCTGCTGTGTCCAGACAAGGCCGGCACGCACCTCTGGCCCAGTGTGACCGTAGCCGATCGTCCAGACCCCTACCGAGTCCCTGTAGGCGGTCAGCTTGCATCCTTCATAGTGTTTGAGCACCGCGAGCCCTTCCGAGCCCATCGTTATCGCAACAGGATCGGACGCCTTCACCTCTTGCGGTTTGGGCCGTCTCAATGCGGGCAGGATATTCAGCAGGCGGTTGATGAAGTCACGCATATTTCCCTCTCAACAGCGCCGAGACATTGCCGCGCGAGCGCCACACCAAGGCAGCGATCACCACTGATAAGCCTGCATCCCAGGGCGTAACCGGGGCAGCATTGAAGATGATGTCCAGCGCTTGCCCGCCACTGAAGACGATGAGCAGATACGCCAGGACGGACATGAACGGTCGATATCGAGCGCACCCGCGCCGATAGCAGATCAACCGGCCGGTCGCTAGAAGATGGGCGACGACGGTGAGTACAGGGATAGCCATTTCCATACGATCACCTCTTGATGAAAGACGTGATGTCTAACTTGCGCAGCCAGTCGATGCCAGACAGCGCCGCGGTGACGACGAAGGCCGAGGCGACGAAAGCGGCCAGCGCCGAGTTCTGAATGTGCGTCCACCGGGTCACCTCGTCCTCGGCCAAGTAGCCCACCAGGATCGACACGATCAGGTATGCCACGCGTTTGCCGATGGAGAGGTCTTTCGCGTGGATCGCAAAGACCACGGCGCCCGCGAACGCGCCAATCAGTGCGTCGCCGTTGACACCAGGCATGGCGGCCGCTATTGCGACACCGCTATAGGTCGCAACAGACGCCGCTACGCTTGAAGGTTCAGTCATGTGTTCCCCAAAATAAAAAACGCCACCGTAAAGTGGCGTGACAGCGGAGGAGCCGGGGTATGTCCGTGTGGAAGAATTGCTGTGCTGACTCAGGGGACACCGCTATAGACGAGTGCGCCGGAATCGCGGCTCCAATAAAAAAGCCCGCGATTGCGGGCGTGCAAAGCGACTGGGTTATGCCTGGGGAGGTTGCGGCCACTCAAAATCCGTGGGGAAGCCCTCCACCTGCTCGATGCGATTCAGTGCCAGTCGGTACCGCTTCCATTCGACCATGGCGTCTTTCTCAGCCTTGGTGGCTTCGCCCAGGTCAATGGCGTCCTGCAACGGTTCCATGCGCAGCGTGGCAGTGCGCAAATATCCATCACGCTCGAACAGCGCGCGGCGGCGCAACTCTGCCTCGCTTGGCGGCTTTGGGGCCTGCAGCGTGGGTAGCCCGTCCTCTCCGGGCACGATCTGATAACCGTCACCCTGAGCGTTAATTAGCTCCGCGTGGGTTTCGTGGCTGATCTGTTTTACGTCGCCGGGAATCTGTGCGGGCGAATTAAAGGCAGTGTCGTAGAACGCGCCAGTGCTGGGAGAGTAAAGAATCGTGCTCATGCCTGCTCCAATCTTAGTGGCCAATGGCGATCCAGCGGAACGCAAGACCTGCCTCCATCATCTGCACAGCGCCGTTGATCCGGCAGCCGTAGATGCGGAAACGATCCACGCCTAGATCGATATCCACAGGGGCGTACACCGTCGGCTTGGGCGGCATCAGCCAGCCGATAGCGTTTTGCTCCCCAACCACCACCTGAAACGCTGCGGTTGGCCAAGCGATCGGCCAGTAGACGTAGGTGTAATCGGTATCAGTGGAGGTCACGCCTCGTCCCCACTGAAGAACCAACCCACCGGGGAGACGCTGGTAGCCCGAGACACCAAGCAATTGCCGGCCAGGGCCATTGAACTCCGACCGGGAAACGAAACTGGCGTTGGTGGGATCGACATAGACCCAGCCGGGGCCTCCGTTATCTGGGTTGGAAGCGTTGCCATCGACCGTACTCATCCAGTGGCCATAGCCGTCAGCCGAGAGGATCGTCGCACCCTTGGGATAGCCGCCGATGGCCGAGGCGAAGGCTGCGTTGAATGGATAGCTTCCGCCTGCCTGGTTCCAGCGTACTGCGTCGCTTAGGAAGTGCAGGATGCCGTTGAAGTCTGCCCCGCTGGGCGGCACACCGCCGGACGCGAGCGGCGTCATGGTGGCGGCAGGGAAACCCTGTTGGAACGAAGCGCGGCCAACAGTGCTGGGCGGCGTGTTGGGGATGGTGTTACGGGTGCCGCCAGTTGCAAAAACTGTGGGTGACACGGACGGTAGGTTACTGAGAAGCATCGACTACTCCAGGGAAAAACGATCCATTGCTAAAAGGGGAGCTGGTGACGCCAGCTTCGGCAAACCCAAAGGTGGAGTCCGCAGGGACTTCGGCCAGGGACATCAGGACGCCTGCGGGCCTAGGGATCAGATCCGACTGTTTGATGATTGCCCTCTGCCACGGCTCAAGCTGAAACTCGAACACCAGGCCCATCCGCATCTGGCTCCAGTCGGCCACATAGCAGCGGCCATAGGTGCCGAATAGCGTCAGGAGAATGTTGTTTAGGCTGGGCGCTGTGCCATCGGAGATGTTCGCCGCAGCCTTGGCCAAGATCAGCATCCGGTAGGCTTCGGTGTCCATCCGGAAAGTTTGCGTGACCACAATTCCGTCATAGAACGGGCCGAAGCCGAACGGCTGTGTGCCTCGGTCGTCCAGCTCGTAGGTGTATGCCTCTGCAAAACCCAGGTACACCTGCTCGCCCGGGACTGTCAGGTAACGGCCGATTCCGACAATTCGACCCCAAATCTCCAGCCCGAAGTCGTTCGCGGTCTGCACGTCCCAGACCAGTTCGATGAACTGCTCCAGGTCGGCGCGAGGGCATACGCTCTCGTCCAGGCTGTTGATGAGCGCCACCAGTGTCGGACTGTTCCGGTACTGGCTGATGATCGTCCTCATCGGGACGCCGTAGTTTGGAGTCACCTCGTTCATACGATCGTCACCGTGATGTCAGCCTCGGACACGACCGGGCGGCGGTTGATGGGGATGAACAGGCTGGTACCGCTCGGAGTCGACGACCCCAGCGTGAGCGAGAGGATCGAAACCGCGTCGCTGATGTTGGAAATGGGCGCATAAAACCGGCTCGCGTAGACGGTCGAGCCGATCCGCACCCTTGAACCACCGTCGGCGCCGTTGAACGCGCTGATGATTGCTTGCTTCACCCGCGGCATGATGTCGGCAGGCATGATGGGGTTGCTTGCGATCTGGACATTGAACTTGACTGCCAGGGCCGATGGCGTCACCCATTTCACGGTGTACGCCGGGTATGGGGGCTGGTAGTTCTCGATGTCCTGAATGGTGTAGCTGGTCGTGCCGTTGTAGTTGCAACCCAGAGATTTCTTTTTCCAGATGGCGCGGGCAATCTCATCGGCAGTCCCGCCAATAACAGCCACGTACAGCGAGTTGGGCAGCAGCGTATAGCCGCCGGTCGTGACGGAGGCCGAAGTCGGGTTCTCGGTCACATACGCATCGGTCACGCCGTCAATGCTCATGATGTTGGCGTAGATCGACCCGACGAGACTCTGCCCGTTCTTGGCGACCGACTCGCGCCGGCGCACTTCGAAGTCTGCCCGCGACTCAACATCGCTGCCGGGGGTGCCCGCGTTGGCGTTGGTGATCGACTCCCAGCCAGGAAGCGCCTGATAAATCTGGTTCAACGCGCCCGGTGCGCAGGGCGTTGGCCCATGCACGGAGCAAGCGAACGGCAGATCAATGCAGCCCGACGCGGGGATCGTGCCCGGCTGGGTGCATAGGTACAGGTTGCCATCCGTGTCCTGAGCGCGCGCGCCCAGTGGGATCACGGTGCCCTCCAACCCGCCGCAGGAGGCCATCACCACTGTCGGGGTGCCGGCCTTGCGCTCGATAAAGTAGATGCGCCCAATGCCGTCTTGCATTCGACCGGCGGCGTTGGCTGGATCAACCTGATTCGCAAGGTTGGCGATTTCGCTGTTCTTGGCCGCGATGATGGCTGCCGCGCTGGTCGCAAGCTGGCCCTGGGGCGTCTCAAGGTCGTGATTCAGTCCGCCGCCGAAAGCTCTGTCCTGATCGGCCTGTACGCCGGCCAAAATTTCAGCCTCGGACGGGAGAACCAGCCCGGTGTTTGTCCATTGGATTGCAGGTACCTGTGTGGTCATGACTCAGAACGAGACAACTTGCGTCGTCCCGTCATCCAGGGTTATTACGACACGGCCCTTCAGGGCGCGATCCGTAAACTCGGTGAAGGTGCAAACAGCCGAGCGCACACCAGGGACAGCCTCGGCTGCCTTGACGATGTGCGCCGCCGCGAGCGACAAGGAAGGTCTGTGCCCCAGAATCTCCATCCAATATGGGACGCCTTTGGCGGTGTCGTAATACATTTCCCCGGCGAACAGTCGGATGGCACTGGCGACATCTTGAGCGCAGGCGTATGGCTCGGTCGCTAGGGCGATGTTGCCCGACGAATCCAAAACCAAGTCCCAGGCGGTGCGGTCTAGTAGAAGGGTTCTCATATCGGGTTCGGTGGGTTGGTGTCGCTACTGCCGGGTTGAATGCCGCCGTGATCGTGGTGCGCCGTGCTGACACCCTTGGCGATGACATCCTCGGTCACTCGCAGCGGGCCGTTCATCGAAGCGTCGCCGCCGTTCGGGCCGTTGCCTTGCGAGAGCTGGCCATCAATCTCCACCATGGGCGCGGACAGCAGAACCTTGTTATCCGCCACCAGTTCGATGGTGGGTGCGGTGACGCTCACCTTCGATGGCGAGTGGACTTCTATGCCGCCGCTGTGGAAGCGCACGTACTGCGCGGGTGTCCCGTTCAGGATGCCGCCCAGGTACATGCCATCGGCCATGTCGAACAGCCGCCGCGATCCAGGGGTCGACGGCCCTTTGTTGGCCTTGACCGATGAAATGTCGCGGCTGGCGAAAACGGCGATGCCGAGGTCGCCCACCTTCGGGTCAATGATTACGGCGTCGGTGCCGCCTTGGACGCGCAGGTACGGAACGTGGTGGATCGTGCCGTGCGGTGTGGCATTGCCCTCCCCATCCACCTGATGAACCAGGGGCAGGATGTCCACGAAGCCGACCGGCGACAGACCGCCACTGTTGGTGACAGCCTCCACTCGAACGGGCATGGATGTCCCCACCCGCGACAACTGCTGCCAGATCACGAACATCATCGCCGTGAAGTCGTCGGCTCCGCTGAATGGCTGCTGATGCCCCGCATAGCCGAATTGTTCATTTGCCATAAGGTCGCTGACAGATCATTTGGGTGAACCACTTCCCACCCGGGGTCTCCGATTCAAGGTAGTGGTAACAGTTGTAGACAATCCACTCGCCGGCAGCGACTTGCAGCGCTGAATCGACTTCGACGCGCTTGCCTACCGCGATGTTTGGCTCGAAGAAGGTGGTCAGGACGATGCCGCTGGCCGTGAATGCCGGGAAGCCAACAAGGTTGGTGTCCGGCGCCACGCGGATCGGGCCTTCTGCGCGGGCGCTGTTCATCGGCCAGATGGCCAATACGCCGCGGTCGATGATGAAGCTGATCCCGGCAGCTTTGGCGCAGGCGCGAACCTGATCGTAGGCAGTGCCGGGGAAATACGGGTTGGACAGCTTGACCGAGACGCCGTTGTTCTCGAAGGCCAGCCCCATCTGCGCGGCAAGGCCGGACATGATCTGATCAACCGCAACCGCACCCTTGAAGCTGGACGCTGGTACCGGCTTGATCGCGTCGATGTACGCGGCCTGGGCCACGATGTTCAGCTTGGAATCCGGCATTGCGGACAGATCGGCCCACGCCTGCGTGATGGTGCCCTGGTAGACAGTGCCAAGGATGGCACCGTCGGTACCGGCGGTGACAGTGATCCCGTTGAATCGAACCTGGGACATCACTGGACCGATGCAGGTCAGCCGGTTCATCATGTCCAAAGGCAGGCCGTAAATGACCATCTGAAGGGACGCCTGCTTGTCGGTGGAAATCTGCTCCACCAAGACAGTCGCCCGGTACCCGCTCAGCACGACCTCGCTGCCTTTGCCCTCCCCGAACTGGCCTTCGCCCAGGGTGATCGTCGTTTGGATGCGTCGCTTCTCCAGGGTGGTCATAGCTCATGCGCCTCGATATAAACCAACGCGAAGCGCCCCGTAAGACCTGAGTAATCGGGGTCTAAGCGTCCAAATCGGTCGATGAATACCAATTCACCAACGAAGCCCAAATGCTCGCCACGGACGATTTTGACCCGATCCCGACACAGGACGCTCTGCACCACCGGCGCGTCGTTTACGAAGAGGTCGAGGTAAAGCCCAGTGGATCGCTGGGCGAGGCGAATCTTGCAGTTTTGGCCGCCTAGCACCACGCCGAGGGATTGGTTCGGATCCAGGCTGAGAGGAATCTGTCTCATAGCAACTCCCGCGTCGTGATCGTGCTGTCTGGAATCGGGAACGCCTGAACCTGACCGTTACTCACCTCCCTCGCGCCACTCGGGTCTACGGTCTGCGTGAACAGAGCCGAGGCCACGGTACGGACTTCCTCAAAATGCAGGTCAATTACCAACAGGCTGACGCCGTTGTGCGTCGTGCGCTCGTAGGCGTAGCCTGTCAGGTTGACCGAGGCGTACGTCACTTCCGGGGTGACAATGGAATAGAGCTCAACACTCTTGACCAGCGCATCAACAGCGGTCAGCAGCGCCTCGCGAGACGACTTGGTTCCCGAGTGCGAAATACGCACCCCGTTCCGACTCGGCAGCGACACCTTGTTGTAGCTGACGAAACCGCCGTCCTCCACCGGATGGGTGGCGATCCGCGCAAAGCTTTGGTGCCGGATGTCCAGGAACGAATCGAACTCGAGCGCGACTTGGCCGTTCCGGTCGAAGATGCCCCAGGTCTGCCCACCAAGCACAAGGTCAACGATGGCCGCGAGTGCAGCCGCCGGGTCGGTCGCAGCAACAGCGAGGGTTGCGCTACGCAGCACCGATGAGACGCCCGGCACTTTCGGAACGTCAGGAAACTGAATCAGGGGCATGGTTTATCGCAAGCCTGAGTTTGCCTGCGCAGCGTTGAGGTTGCGTCCCGGCATCATCACTTGCAGGTCGCGCATGATGCCTTGGGCATCGGTCGCCTGCGTGTTGATCGTGATGGGGCCGGTAATGTTGGTCTCTGTGTTGGTCGTGTTGGTCGTGGTGGGCGGGCCAATCGGGATCATTCCCGAGGTCGGTGTGAGCCGGTCGGTGTAATTGCCTGTCCGATCCAGATCGTCGCGGTATAGCTCGCTGTGCAATGCGCCAGCCTGCCCGCGTCGGATCGCTCCATCGCGCGCGGCATTCTTCGGGTCGGGCCGCTCGTAGTGGACGCGGAAGGCATCGGCTGCCTGTTGCGGCGTGGTGGCCGCGAGCAGCTTCTCGCGGGCTTTGCGCTCGGTGTTGCGCAGCTCCCAGTCGATGAACTTGAGTTGTTCCTCCACTGTTGAGCCTTTGATGTCCTTCCCGAACACGCGCTTGAAATTCGCCTGCCGGTCAGGGTGCCATTGCGCCAGGCCGTAGGCACGGCCACCGTCGCCAACAGCCGCCGGGTTCAGCGAGCTTTCAGCCACTAGGTTGGCCACGATGCCAACAGCATGTTCGCGCTTGTAGCCCATGCCCTCCATGGCGCGAACCATGTCGGCCCCTTTCGGGTTGGCCCCACCATTCAGCGCGGCGACTGTCTCGCTCTCGCCATCGTTGAGGCTGCTGCTGTAGGTGGCCAGTGCCACGCCGCCCACCACAGCCGCGCCCGCCGCGCCCAGCGCCGCGATGCCCGCCGACGCGGCTGAGCCGCCGAGCGTGACCAGTGCCGCGCCGATCTGCGCCAAAGCGCCAGCGACGGACAGCAAAGGCCCGACCATGGACAGGATTTTTAGGCCAGCCAGCGCGATCAGCACGTTCTGCCAGCCGCCAACCGAGTCGGCAGCCCTGTCGGCCATGGTCACGAATTTTCCGATCGCATCGACCGCCCGATCCACCCAGGCCACGATGGCGTCGCGGTTGGCCAACACCTTGTCCCCGAGTTGCTTGCCCTTCTCGATCAGCCGCTCGAAGACCGGGATCAGCGCGATCACGACCTTCGTGCCGACCGCCGTATAGGTGTCGCGCAGGTCGAGCCACAGGTTGTTAAGCCGTGTGGCTTGTTCGGCGTCCTCGCGGGTGATGGCTAAACGCTGCTTCTGCGCCTCCACCAGCGCCTGAATCGCGCTCGGCCCTTGCTTGAGCAGGTTGAACTGTTCCTCGGTGATGCCAAGTTGCTGCGCGACGTACAGCGCCTTGGATGGGTCGCGCTGGTAGAACTCCCGAACGATCTTGGCGCGGGCGGTCAGGTAGGCGTTGGCGTCGCGCAAATCCTCCACCGAGCCACCAGCCAGCAGGAATTGCCGCGCTTGCTCGTTCAGACCTTGGCCAAGCCGAAGCTGGTTGACCGCGCTGGCCGTGTCGTGCAGCAAGGCGTTCATCCCACCAACCGACAGGCCCGCCCGCTCTGCGGCGCGTTGCCACGCCTGCAGTTGGTCGACGCCCACGCCCAGGTTGGAGGACATACGCCCGAGCGAAATGGCGCTGGCCAACGTGTTCTTAGTGAACTGTTGGATGCCGACGCCCGCCGTAAACAGCGCGAGCAGCCCTACCACTTCCCTGCGCCAGGAGCCGAAGGTAGCCGTGGCTTGCCTGCCACGCGCCTCGATATCCCTGGCCGCCTTAGCCGCGTCGGTCGCGGTGTGCTTCAGGGATGCAGTCGCTTCGCGCTGATCCTGTTTGAATGCCTTGGCGTCTAGTCCGAGGGTGACAACCAGCGCGTCTATGACGGTCGCCATTTAAGGTTTTCTCTCATGAAGGACCCGTTGGTTGTGAGCGTCCACGGACATCACTTCCAACAGGTTGTACAAATCCTCTGCGCCATAGCGGGTTTGCAGGTCGTAGAGCATCGCGGGATGTCGAATGAGGACTGCCGCGATGCTCGCCGGGACATTGGCGCACTGGATGAGGCCGCCACCGCCCGACAGGGGTGGCCTTACTCCGAAGTCGATCCGGCGGCGGCTGTAAAAAAATCCAGGTGCAGGCTCAGGACAGCTTTGCGCAGCGTGAGCAGCGTGGCTACTTCCTCAATGTCGTCCGGCACCAAGGCGCGACGCACCTTGGGGCTTGGCTGGATTTCGATGCAGTCCATCATTCGATCGAGCAGCGGTTTAGCCGCTTCGTAGGGGACTTTGGCCAGCGTCTTCAGGCCGACCGCCGCGACACCGGCTAGGCCGGCAGACGCGATCGAATCGGGGATCTCCACCCCCGAATTCATCAGCGTGAACAATGCGCGGCCCGCCCAATCCTCTGCGTCGTAGGCCGAAAGCTCAGTAATCACGAAGGTTTTACCCTTGTCCCTGCCTTCGGCTGTGATGGTTATGGTCTGTTCTTTGCGGGCCATCTTATTGTGCAGGCGTGGGGATCACGCTTTCCCAGGTGATTTGGTAGGCCATCGGCTCGAGAGTCTTGCGAGCCGAGGGGAAACGCTGGAGCTGCGTGAGAACGCCGTTGATGAGCGTGAACTTACGGTCAATCGACGGCAGGTACAGGGTGCCGCTGGCGAAGAAGACTTCCTTCGCGGCCTCCATAGCTGACGCCCACGTTTCAAACAGAAAGAGCGAAGGCGAGTCGGCTTGCAGCGTGATCGTCTGCACGGTCGGTACCGGGGTGTAGCCCGCCGACAGGCGACCGTCCACGCCCATAACAGCAACTGCCGGGGTCACGGCGTCCGAAGCAAAGGCGTCGTCAGTCGCATAGCCCTCTATCTTCTGAGGTGCCGGGTACACGCTGCTGATGGCAAGCATGAGTACCGAGTTGGCGCTAGTGATAGTTGCCATGGTCTTTCCTTACTGAACGGCGATAGAGGCCAGGTTGATGTTGTGGACGGAACCGCCATCCATGTACCAGAGGGTCATGGGCGGGGTGCCTCGCGCAGCGCGTACCTGCGGCGTGGCATCAAGCACTTGCAGGTAATAGCCCTGAGTCTGGAGAACGTTGGAGATGTCCAGGCCGGCAGCCGAGTTGATCTGCGACTTCTGCGAGTTCGACAGCCGCACGCCTGCCCGCATCGCGCCGAAGTTCACGGCATCCTGAATCGGATCTAAGCAGGAAGCGTCGATCAGCGCGCGGCCCTCGGTGTTGTACGGAATGCTGTTCACGCTCGTCAGCAACGACACCAGCGCCAGTTGCAGCGCGTTGTTCAACCAGACTTGGTTGACGTAGGTGTCGATCCACTGCCACTTGCCGCTGATCTGGCCGGGGTAGAAGAACTGGAACTGGTCGTTCGCGGTCGCGTAGTCGCCGTAGAAGTTGTAGCCGTTGTCCTTCAGGGTCGTGGCCACAGTTGCGTCGGTCACGTTCGGCACAAAGCCATCCTGCCCCTTGAAAGCCAGGGTGATACGACCATTGCGGCGCATGAAGTCGATACTGGCGATCGCGCCCAGTACGAAGGCTGAGAGTTGCGCGTTCGGGTAGTAGCACGGCACCGAGCCGCTGTACTTGCCCGCCTTCAGTTGTGCGCCCCAGGTGGTCGTGCTGCCTTGGGCCTCGGCCTGAATGTCGTTGTCCCAGCCGGCGTACACGTAGCGGTCGCCCTTCGCGTTGACCCACTCGGAGAATCCCATGTGGCCAGCCGTGTCCAGCGGGAACAGCGTGGTGAATGCAACCCAGTTCTGAGTAATGCGTTCGATGGCATTCATCGCGGCGGCAGGCGTCGCGGCGGGCGCACCAGCCGAGACCACAGCGCCAGTGTCTTGCGTCAAGCGCAGCTGCGCCGCCAGCGTGCCCGTAGCGAAGGAAACCAAGCTCGCCGCGCCGGTGGTCTTGGATGCGATCACGAAGGCCGCGCGCTGGGCGTCGTACGTCACCGTCAGCGCGTTGCCCGAGAAGGCAGATTGAATCGCGGTTGCCGCAGCCGAAAAGCTGGTTGCCGAGGTCAGCTTGATCGTGCTGGAGGTGACAGAAGCGCCATCCACAGAAACCGTCAGTGTGCCGGTCAGCACCTTCAACTGGGTCAGGGTCATCGATCGCAGCGAGCCGCCGCGCAGATAGCCACTTACCGCGGCATCCGGGTATTGAGCGAACAGCAGAGCGCCAGGGCGCTTGGTCGAGTTGTTGAAGCCATTGAAGTAGACGTTGGCCAAGGCGGCTTCGTCCGAAGTCGCTCCGAAGAAGTCGGCCACATCTTCAGGCGTGGAGAATTTCTGAACAGTCCCGACAGGAACGGCGGTATTGCCGGTCAGGATCAGGCCGTTCATATCCAAGGCCATGCCACCGGCACCGATGACGCCGGGGATGACCGATACGATTTGCGAGGCAGGGATAGACATTACATTGCTCCATGAGCGTTCCCAGCCCGCTGGGTGGCAGGCTGTGGAACCGGAATGGGATGGGAGGGGTTAAGCAGCGGGCGGATGGGCGACATCTACGTTGATGACGCCCACCGCCAGGGTGTCGGCAAACTGTTGCGCCACTGTCAGGGCCATATTTGCCTGGAACGTGGCGTTGAAAGTCCACCGCTCCACATGCTCATGCTCCCCACTTTGAAACGGCGTCATGAGCGGATCGGAGGCGTCCAGCGGCTGCGCGGCCAGCGATGCAAACTGCTGACAGGCGTAGTCCGTTCGCAGCATCATCGCGGCCGCGACAGCGTGATCGTGCGCGGCGACCCCATAGCAATCCACCTGGGCCGACCATCGAACGGGACGATGCACGGTCATCGTGCCCGCACTGGCTGGCCAGGGGTCGTTGTAGGTCGTTCGCGCTGTAGAAAGTTGATCGGCCCGGATCGGTGTGACAACGATGTGGTCGCCCTTGGGTGTTGCCACCCTGTTGGCCAACCCCCGCACGACATGCCCCTCCGACAGGCCTGTGATGCCGCGCAGAAAGGCTGCGAGGGCATCCATCATCTGATCTTCGGTGACGCTGATCGTCATGGGGTATCCATCTGCTTAGTCACGCCGACCTTGCACCAGTTGGCCCAGGTTTCCAGCACGGCCACCACTTTCCACGTATCCGCGCCGATCACGATGAGGTCGCCACCCTTTGAGGCAGGTCGGTCAACGCCTTGGGTGTCGCCATACATATAGATCGCCCGCTGGACGCCCTGGATATTCAGGCCATCCAACAGCTTCAGGTCGCTACTGGAAAGCGGCTGGACATCCACCCGGACGCCCTCGACCGTGGCGTACTCCGGCACCTGCCGAGCGCCCGGCCCCATCCGATAGCCAGTGCTGTACTTGACCGTTGCCGTGACCGGCCTGTTGACCAACGACACCAGCGGGAAAGCCGCTCCGAGAAGGTTCATTGGTTCACCTCATAATCGACGCTGTTCTGCATGTGGCCGGTGTCGATCAGCGGCTTGTCAAAGCCCTTGGCCCGGACAGTGCTGGGTGCCAGGGCTGGCGTCGTCAGATCAGTGATCGACTGTTGCAACTGTCCTTTGATGCCCTCGCCCATCTGGCCAAGGGTCGCGTCCATGTCGTAGTCGCTCGCCTTGGCGATCTTGCCGAACGCGCCGCCCCAGCTGCGGGACTTTTCCTCAATCATGTTCCGGAAGAATGGCCGCGGCGGCTGGTTGTGTGCCAGGTCACCAAACTCGTTGAGCGCGGCGATGTACGGCACGGGCGTTCCGTCTGGATAGGTGGCCCCCTCCAGAAATCCCACCCGCAGCGTCCCGGCGCTGCTGACCTTCCGCGCAATTTCCTCGAGCTTTGCTTCGAGCGCACGGCCTCCGGTAAACGATGCCATGTCAGTAGCTCCGAGTCAGTCGCCCGGGCACGTACCGGGCCACGCGGTAAGGCGCGGTTGCCTCCCAGTACTGAGCGCCGTACCGGGTTTGGTAAAACCAGCCGATTCCAGGGCTTGAAGGCAGCGGATCCAGGGTTACGCTTACCGATCCCTGGCTCGCCGAACTGACGCGACCCGCGAGGTCTTTGGGCGGCGCCCCGTTCTCGCCGTAGTTAAGCGCGGCAATGTGCGCGGTCAGAAGATTGAGCAGCGTTGCGCGAATCGTCACATCCGAAACCGGGCTGCTGTCCGTGTTGCGCAGGTACAGCGTCGAGAGCAGGAAAGCGTTGTTCAACTGCGCATCAGAGAGCGTGGCGAAGCCCGGATACGCCGCACGAAAATCCACCGGTGAGAATGTGACGATAGCCATAGCTTATTTGCTCTTGCCTTCGTAGTTCTCGGCCTTGATGCCGGGCGCGGGCCTCTCGGGATCAATGCCCTCGAAACCGGATTTTTCCTTTTCCTTCTCGGCGGCCTCTTTGCGTGCGGATTCCTCACGCTCCTGAGCGAAGATCAGACCGCGCTTGACCGGCGGGAAGTCGGCATATGCCTTGGCCCAGCGGTCGAAGAATTCCTTGTCCACCTTCGTCATGCCGAAGCCGGCAACAGCGGAGCGCGAGTTAGCCCCAGCCAGTTCCACGGCTGGGTGTCCCGGCAGTTCGATAATCAGGCCGTGGGGCAGTTTGCAAGCGACGTTAACGGTAGCCATTCTTTGATCCTGAAATGAAACGACCCGCCGAAGCGGGCCGTGTTGTGGGTATTGCCCCGCGGTTAGACGCCGAGAAGTTGGGCGATGGCGGCAGGGCGACGGATGATCGCGCCCCAGGTGCCTTGCGACTTCTTCTGCTTGAAGCTGCTGGTTTCGCGCACGATGGCGTGAGCGCGCAGCTTCTCGGTGAAGGCCGCGAAGGCGGTCGTGGTGCCGTCCACCTCGTCAGCGATCAACTGCACCAGTTCGCCGCTGGCGGTGCTGTACTGAACAGCGGTTTCGATGCGCAGGTTCGGGAAGTTCTTCTTCAGCAGGTCGTAGACGTTGACGTTGTATTGGTTCGTCGTCGTCAGGTGAACCTCGGTCGTGGGCGACATGCACAGCGTCATCTTGCTTTGCATGTCCACGTTGCCGCCCATTTGAGTCTGAAGCTTGCCGAACAGCTTCTTCACATCACCGAAGATCGCCGTGGCGTCCTTGGTTGCCCAGGTCGTGCCGTTGCTGGTGCCGGCGGCGTCCGGCGAAATCGCCGCGTTCAGGTTCGGGTCGTTCAGGAGGCCATAGTTCTGCAAGCCCGCGATGCCGAAGAAGTAGCTGGCATTCTGGAACTTGTTGAGTACCAGGGCCGAAGCCACATTCAGTTCGCCGGCCCAGTTCACGCGGGCCAGACCTGCCATTTCCAACTCACGCTCGCCCCATTCGGTGATGGTCTGGTAGTGGTAGGACTGGCGTTGCGGGAAGTTCAGGTTGGCACCCGAGCGACCGTTGGTGTTGTAGTCGCCGTAGCCGCTGACTTCGCCGGTGGACTCGACCACAGGGAAAGTCGTAGTCAGAGTCGTCCAGTCGCCCTTCTTCGACTCACCGATGATTTCGGCAGCCTTCATGGGCGTGACCAACACGCGCACCAGCTCCGGGTCAACGTAGTTGGCCAGATACGCGGGAATGCCCGAGTTGCTGACCGTAACGAGTGGGCCAGCCGCGTCCATGGCCAGACCGCCGCGACGGACTTCTTCAGGAACGAAGTCGACGACGCCATTGAGGACGATGCCGAAGTCGCGCTCCAGCAGAGAAAGTTCTTGGTTACGCATGTATTACCCCTGCGTGTTCGAGGAAATCTTGATGAGGGAGTTGGCTGCCCCTGCCGTGCAGACGACCCAGCGAGTTTCGGTGTGGCCGGAGACGGTTGCGCCAGCCGCTCCGGTCTTGATGGCGCCCGTCGTGTTGGACGCAAACACCTTCTGGCCAACAGTGGCGACTGTCTCCGTCTTGGCCCAGAAGTCACCGCCCGAGTAGACCGTGACCGGCAGACCGGCTGGGATGACCATCGTGGATTCATTCAGCCACGCCGTAATCACGGCTTGCTGTTCCCGGTGAACGAAGCCAGTCGGTGCGCCGGTACCGCCATTGGTGACCACGCCCGCGGCGTTCGCCCAGGCGAAACGGCCCACCACGCAGCCAGAGGTACCGCCGCCGGCGTTGCCGCCCGAGACGAAACCCTCGGGGCCAGCCAAGGCCACGAAGCGCGGGTTGCTGCTTGCGAAGTCGCCTTCAACAGCGGCTGCCGGTTCGTCGTAAACGATTTGTTGGAATCCCATGTTCTTAGCTCCGAATCAGGCGGTTGGCGTTGTACTTCGCGTCGTAGGTCTTCACGACAGCGGAGTCCATGGCAACAGCGGGTTTAGAGGGGGTGCTTTCCTGGCTGACCAGCATCTTGACCAGCGAACGGAAAGCCGAGGGGTGAACGCCGGTCAGATCGACGCCCCGAGAGTCCAGTGCGAACTTGTACACGGCCTCAGCCGAGTCCATGGCGGCGACTTCACCAACCAGGGAGCGAACTTCCTTCTCGGCGGTGTGCATGGCCTGCAGGCGCTGCACAGCGGCGACGGTTGCCTCGTCGGCAGCCTTCTTGAGGGCTGCGTCCATGGCGGTCTTGGATACCATTTCAGGGTCCTTCGGGTTGTCCGGGTCGGGGTCGGAGTCATTGGCCGAGGTGGGTTCGCCCAGCGCGGTCATCACGCGCTCAGCTTCTTCCTCACCTAGCTTGGCGGCGATCAGTTCGCGCAGCTTGCCCATCAACTCGTCGTCCGTGGCCAGGGCTTCTTTTTGAGGGTCGGCGGGATCGACGTCGGCCTCATCGTCACCGGCCAGGGTCGTGTCTTCCTTCTCATCGCAGAAGGTGTCGATCACCTGGGCCAAGTCTTCGAGATCGGCGTCTTGGGCCAACTTGCCTTGCATACGGGACTGCACTGCACGGAGCAAGCGCGGCTTCTCGATGCTGATGTTCTTGGGTGTCAATCCGCGAACGATAGGGCCTAGGTCGCCAATCTTTGCGTCCTGAGCAAGCTTCGGGCGAAGGTAGGCCCGAAGTGCGCCAGCGACTGCAATGGCTGTCTTGCTGTGTTTCATGTTCGGATACTCCGAGTTGTGGAATGGATTGCTGTCGCTGACGACGACATCGGGGCCCGCTCGCCCCACCTCAACCAACGCGACGTGGTTGCCGCGAAGGTCACGCATCACCCCGTCATAAGGGGTGCCCTCATAGACGCCGGGGGTCATGTCGGCCCGGTACCGATAGGCGCAGGACAGTTCCTTTTGCTGCGCGGTGTCGATGCCGGCAATCGCTACGGCGTCCCAAACGACGAGGGAATTCTTCAGATATGGCGCTTCAAATACCGCATCCGTACCTGTGGAGCCGACAACCAGATCGTGTTGCGGCTCATCCACCGAAACTGGAACGTGTCGGTTCAACAGCGGAATGTTGTTGAATGTTGAGGCGGCGGCCTCCAGTTCTTTCGGGTCGCGCAGCAGTTGATAAATGCGATCAGGATGCAGGCCCAACTGCTCCCAGTCAGGGATTTCACTGCCGCGGTACGGGTTAACAGTGGCCTTGCTGATGTTGGTGATGGCGACATGCAGCCGCCCGTCCTGATCGACCGTGCGAACACTCGCGCGGTCAAACGCCAACCCCTCCTGGCTTTTATGCTTCATGTTCACTCGAACCCTGGAATGATGCTTTGCGAAACGCAGCGGCAGTTTGGTTCCTCGCCGGGTCGTATCCACTTCCCATCAAGGAACATGCCGCGAGCCACCTCATAAATCTCCCCATCCGCTTGCAGATGGGATTTGCGCGGCTGTTTGCCCGCGCGTGAGTGCCGCCATCGGGCATGGGTGATCCCCAGTCCCTCCTGCCGAACTCGCGTGATGACAGCGGTAGCCTTGTTGTTCTGATCCCTGGCGATGAACCCGGCTCGCTTGCGCGTCAGTCGGTACCGCTTCTCGATGTCCTTCGCCAGCGTCTCCAGGTCGCGCCCGGTGGACACCGATCGCATGACCGAGCCTTGGACGCGCTGAAGGTGTTGCTCCGCGATGGATCGGATCAGCCCGACGTTCTCCGCGACGACCGCCTGATAGGCGTCGTTCATTTCGGCGGTCACCTTGAACTGCACCGAGAAGCCTTGATCGCGCAGCCGTGCGGCCATGGAAGCGTCGGTGCTGCGCTGCGCCTCGCGGGCGAATCGCCGTGCTTGCTTTGGGCCTTCCTCTTCAAAACGCCCGAGCCATTTCCGAGCGAGTCGGCGCATTTCGTTGGCCAAGGCCATTGCCGGGCTTTCATCCTGGGCCAATTCGGGTGGCAGAGCCTCGTAGATGGCCCGCACACTGCGTAAAACGGCCCGGTGCATGCCATCTACCATCTTGGTCAAACGCTTTGTGTACAGGGCCGCTACCCCCGCATTGGGTCGAACCGCGGTCAGCACGATGTCCTTGCCAGACGGTGAAGTCAGGCGCTTGCGTGGCTCGGTCATCGTGCGTCGCTCAGGTCGAGTAGGTCATCGTCCTCTTCGTCCTCGTCATCGCAATCAGAGTTATCCTCTAGCGAGTGATAGTTGTTGCCGGGGTCGTTGACCAGCCGACCGCGCACCTCATCGGGCGAGAGAACGTTGGCACCGACATACACGGCGTCCGTGTCGGCGTCGGTCTTGCGCACCTGCGCGCGCTCCAGATCGGAAAGCTGGTACAGCGGCGCGAAGGAAAAGCTGATGTCTGGGTCGATTTCGCCGTAGAGCGAGAGCTGGATGACTTCGAGGCACGTCTGCAAGTTGTCGCGGAACACATCTTCTTGCAGGCTTTCGATGTAGTCGTAGAAGACGCGAATTTCGCCATCACTGTTGGCGTTCAGGCCCGCCGGGGTGATCCCCAGCAGTTTGACCAGCGGAATGCCCGACACGGACGCCATCTGCTCCTGCGATTGCGCCTGCAGCGCATCCAGCCCGGACAGCGGAACGTTCTCGAAATTAAATTCCTCGGTGTCGTTGTCGATCGCCCAGGCGCCCCGGTTGTTGCGCATCCGGTTGAACAATTCCAGGCGCTGAAAAACATCGCTACCGTCGTCGCCACCCAGGATGGAGGTCAGGTTGGTCTTCAGCACCGGCACCGAGAAGCCAGCAATCAGATCGCTCACGCTCTGCCGCGTGCGCAACCAGTTCTCCACATACGGCAGGGCCATCTGTGTGAGAGACAGTCCGCCAAAGTTGTAGGCCGGCTTCAGCAGGTCAGGCACCTGCCGGCCGACGAAGTTGAGCAGACGGCTATGGTTGACCAGCTTGCCCAGCACGAACCAAGACGTTGGCCGGTAGAAGTGCGCCGACATGGGGTTGTCGGTGTTGTAGTCGTTCGGGGATGTCCAGACGGGTTCGATCACCTTGAAGCCGACCAGAGCGCCCTTGCCGATCTTGGCGGGGGAGCGGATCAGCGGCGCCTGTAGCTCTGCCGGGTCGGTGCTGGCCAGGGTGCCATCTGACTTCTTGACCTCGATGTACACCTGGGCGCGTCCGAATTGGCCATCCAACTCGGCTGCCTCGCGGAACACGCGGCGCAGGCGCAACCGGCGCATTTCGGCTTCGATCGCGTTGATCTTGTCCGATTTGTCATCGTCGCCGGTGGACTCCAGCACGATCCACTTGCGGGTCATTTCCTTGGCGATGACCTCCGACATCTTGCGATACTCTGGGCGCTGCGCCAGGGCTGACAGTTCCGGGTAGCCGATGAAGCCCACACCAGAACCGGCGGTGTTCGCGTAGTCGTAGACCGGCAACAGCGCGGTGTCTTGAGCCATGGCGACACTCTCTGGCACCACCCCAGGCAGCAGCTTGGGGCGCGCCGCCTTGCGCATGAGATCGACACCAGCCGATTGCGCCGCCAGCGCCAGCGCCATCATCGAAATTCGCATGTGCGCCGGGGATTGTTCGGTAGTGTGTTTGCTCATGCTTTACTCAGCGCACTGGCGCTGATCTTCATAGAGGGTCGGGTTATCAGTTCGCTAAAGGCGCGCGATAGCGCGTCCACTTGGTCATCGAACGTGCCGTTCGGGAACGTGCGCAGCTCTTCCACCAGGGCGCTGTTCCACGCTCCGCGCACCATGAGCACGTTGCCCACGTTCACCTGCGCGGCGAACGGCTCGGCGCGCGTCACCTTGTCCCCCGATTCAGGCGAGGTATGGACGCGGTACCCGGCCAGTTGCCGGGTCAGGTACAGCGCCTGTGTCTTGCCGGCCTGCCCAGGGTCTTGCGGGATGCTGATGCGCACCTGTCGGCCATCCAGCCCTGCGGTGTTCACGAGTGCCTTATCGCGGCGATCGGGCCCCCACTGGCCGCGCACCATATCGCCAATCACGTACTGGCCCGTCGGCAGTCGCCCGAGCCTAGCGCCGGCGGTGTAATCGCCGTCACCCTCGGTACTGGCGAAGTCCCACCCGCGCACCCAGTCAATGCGAGCAGCGGGGAGCGCGTCGATTACCTGTATCTGATCGGGCCTGAAGAGGTCGCCGTCTAGCGGCGTCGGCCGCTGTTGGTACAGCGACGACCACGTGCGCGCGTTGCTCTCGAACTGCGCCCAATGCTGGAGATCGAACCATTCGGGCCAGAGGTATTCACCCCTTTTTCGTCCAAGCGGGTCACAATCGACCTCACAGCGCGCCTGCAGGCACAAGACCTCCCAGTCATTGCCGTCTTTGCAGCGGATCAGACCGCTCTCGCCTGCCCAGCCGTCAGGCAAGATCCGCCCCGAAAGGTCGTCCTCGTGCCAGCGGGTTTGGATGATCACGATCCAGCCGCCGGGAATCAGCCGCGTCTTTAAGTCGTCCTCATACGCATCCCACGTCTTTTTGCGGATCGTCTCAGAGTTAGCTTGCTCACGGCCCTTGATCGGGTCGTCGATGATGATTCCGTGGGCCCGGTTGCCGGTAACGCCACCCAAGATGCCGCAGGCGATGTACTCGCTACCGTTTGATAGGGCGAACTCTTGGGCGGCCGAGGACTCGCTCGTCAGGCCTGCTCCCCAGATCCCTCGGTACCGCGGCTGCTTAACGATCGCTCGCGTGCGGCGGCCCATCTTGCGGGCGAGGTCGTCCCCATAGCTCGCCAGGATCAACCGCCGGTTGCCCTTCTCGCCTAGGAAGGCGGATGGGAAGACGACCGATGCATAGGTGCTCTTAGCAGAGCCAGGCGGCATGAAAACCATCATGCGACCATGCCGGCGCTCGCTGGTTTCTTTCAGCTTAGTCAGCAGCAGACGGTGATGGTCCGCCATCGTCGTTTCGATGGGTCGGAAAAACTCCGTGTCCGGGTCCTCTCCGTCGACGGGTTTGCCAGGGACATCGATGGCGTTCGCATAATCCAAGATGCTGGATCGCGCCCGCCTACGAATCAACAATTCACGCGCGGCCTCCTGCGGCGATAGCTGCGAGTTGCTCATCTGTCATTTCTGCTATCGGAATCGGGCCTCCATTCGGGCCAGAATGCTCAATGCGATCCTTGAACATGCCAAGGTGGCGTCCGATATCGACCAGCGCGCCCTTCTTGTCGTGGAGCTTCACCTTCAATCCTTCCCGCCCTTCGGAGATCTCGGCAATCGCGGCGGCTGTGTCGTCGTCTATATCGTCAACGCTGACCAGCGCCAGCCCGTGATGCACCTCCGTCGCTCCGTCTTCCTCGGCGCCAGCCACCCGTAGCTCGGTTTTCCCCCACCGGACTAGTTTGCGGATATCGCTGAAGCCGATCTTGGCCAGCTCACGCAACACCATGTCCTGGGTGATTTCGGTGCGCTTCGAGCGCTCAGCCTGGGCTTCTTGGACGGCGGCAGCAATCTGAGGTTTTTTAAGGTTTTCGTCCCCGATTTGCCCCGCAGTCTTAGGGGAATACCCCGCCCTTATCGCCGCTTGCGTGGCGTTGAGATCAACGAGATACTCTTCCACGAAACGGCGCTGTTTGTTGTTTAGCGCCATAAGTAATCCAATTAGGCTAAATTGTTCTCGTTACCGACTCGCCTCAGGAGCGATTAATGCCGACTTTTTTCATGCCCGGGAAGTACGAGAAGCACCTGACCCCCGATGGAAGAGCGCGCACACTTGCAGCGTTTCATCTGGCTCAAGGAAACACAGACAACCTAGATGGCTCAGAAATGCGCCGAGACGTGCTAACTGCACTCATGAGTCCAAGTGCGGTCGGCTACTGGCTTAAGATGGGTTGGCTTGAGAAAACTCGAAAAATCGGCGCAACGCAAATGCTTAGGTTGACCGGGTTGGGCCTTCAGACCTGCTCAAATAGTCTGGCGGGCATTGCCCCCGTCTCCGCATACCCTGAGACGGTGATGAACAAGAGGCGTTTTATGTCGCAGGGCGGTCCCGGCCACACGAAGACAACTTTTCCCGACCTCCCCGAGATTCACATCGATAATTCGGGCACGCCCTTATCAACATGAGTTAGCCTCCAGCGATATGGGCAACGATTTGGAACGCCACCAGAGTACTCTAGGCGACTTACCGGCTTGACTGGGCAGTGGCGCACGGTGTGGCCGGCGACCTGGCGGTTTGGATGTCCGATGTGGGCCGATCTGGGCAATCGACACGCCAGCGCGCAGCGATCGATCCAGCCTATAAAGCTGAATGTGCTACGTTTGAAATGCGGATCTCCCGCAAAACCGGAGGAAAACGTGAAGACTCAAATCAGCTATACAAAGCTAAACGGCGATAAAGGTATGGCTCTTGTCAACGGCTCGATTTCTAGCGACCTTCAGGCCAAGCGTGAACTGGCATACAAGCTTGAGTTGCTAATTGTTGATGAGCCTCATGGGGAGCTTGAAAATATCGATGCGCGCCTCCGAACATTTGGCATAGACCCCGGCTCAGTGAAATACCAGCACATATCCGAGTAATACCAAATAAAAGCCTGCGGACCTTCCGGCTACCAGGCTGCATTTCATCAAGGCCCAATGGCCCGCGCGTATTGGCCCACCTCCTGTCACTTGTTGATGGACATGCCCCAGTAAGTGGGACACAGCTTCGGGGCAAACGCAACGCGGGTCGCGCAAGGGTTGCTATTCTGATTGAAGCAGGTGCCCACAAAGAATTACGTGGACTCATCCTCACACTCGAGCATCTTGTCCAAGAGCGAGTTCTCGCCAAGCCCAAAAAGCACGCCGATGATTTCGATCAACATGATCAGCGAATACCAGAACATCATCCAAGAAGCTAGCATAAGAGCCCCGGAATCAGGAATGGCTCGTTGGACGACTCCAAGGCCAATAGTCAGAGCTAAGACTAGTAATGGATATGCTAGGTCGGCATTGAGGGCTAAAGCGGAACCAAAGCTCAACTTCCCGCGCTTTTTCTCATCTTCAATCCGCGCCCCTAACTCACTCACGAGCTTCGCTGTAAGTGCGAACACGAGAGCATAAACGCCAATTCCAAACCCGAGTAGACTAGGCAACACTGTTAAGATTAGTTCGCCGGGTTTCGCGCTAAACGACTCTTTGACGAATGTTGCGGCACCTCCGTCGTAACGAGCCCGCAAATAGTCCCAATTCACGATACACGATAACGTCACGCAGATAAGGACTTGCACCCACAACGCCCGGACGATAGCTCGAAAGCCCGAAAAACGCTTGTTCGAAGCAAAATCACCTCGAAGGAAATAGGCGTTCGCGATTCTAAGTACCGTCTTAAGAATCGGTACCCTCAGGAGGCGCTGAAACATTTTTTTTTCTCGTTGCTCAAGGGTTCTCCGTGTGGATAGCAATCGATGACACCGAGCGCATCTTCTTCTTCACTCGCTCGGCAAAGTCAGTCGGATCCTGGTCAGCGGAGGTTCTGTTAACTTGAAAGGTCAGAGGGGACTGCCGCGAGTCGTATTTTTTCTTTCTCAATTTGGTCTCATCGCCAGCTTTGCTTTCAACAAAAAAGCTTACGATCGCAGTTCCTAAACCTTCTGCGGCATACTTGAGAAAACTCTTCACAAGCGGTGGCAGGTCAGGCATGGTCCCCGATTTCCCGGCTGATGCCTTAAGCTCGAGCTTTCTGACCCTATCTGCTCTCATCGAGTCCAAAATATCTTCGACGTCGCTGCCGTTCAAGAACGTAAGTTCGATGTCAGCATATTTATATGCCTTGGCGGTCTTGAACACTTCGTCCAACGCCGCACTATTTGAGACCACATTGACCGTCAACTCGTGATCAGGCCAATTATCTCCAGCCGAACCCGTCAGAATGTTCGCGAGCCAGTCCGAAAATTTCTCTGCGGGTGGGAATCTCCCGCCCACCTCAATTGCAAGCAAATGGTTTTGTGGGTCAAATACAAAAGCCAATTCGTTGGCATCGGAGACTGCGGTTTTTGCGCCTGCCTTATAGAGCGTTCTCTTTGAGGCAAGTTCTCTTACCTTTTCCGTCTTTCGATAGCGAACGAAATTTCCGTAGACTACACCTGCTGCAGTTTTAATTTTGTCCGGCCCAATAAACACGTCACTGGACAATCTGAAATGGATGCTGCCCTCGGACCCTGACTTCAAATGCTTGAAGTTGAAAGACTCGAGCAAACGGAAAAGTCTTTTATAACCGGCTACGCCAATCTCTTTAACCCCATCCTTAATGGGCAAGACCTGCACGTTGTAAATTTGAAACTTCGCCATTAGTCCGCTCGCAATTCACATTCCACAGATATTACAGTGAAAAAGTTGGCCAGCGACAGAAATCAAACGGTGGACATTTTGGCAGTCAACCTGTCACAAAGGAACTGCGGGAGGTTCTCTTAGTACGACCCTATGCGTCATCGCCCGACTGTTCACCTGAATTGACCCGGTATCCACAAGGGCATCCAGGATACGCTTTGACGATGCACGAGAGTCACGGCCCGACGCTATGCCAAGGCGCGCGTACCCGCTAGCCCTCCGAAGGCCCGCCCCCGGATATACCGCCGTGGTATTGCTCAGCAGAACCTGCTTCGGTTGAGCGGCTAAAGCAAATGTCGTAGCAGGAATATTCATGCCGAGCGCCTGTCCGGTCACTGCGCGCCCCGAAAGCGCTCCAGATTTCACACCCTCACCTGTATCAAAATCGTGATACCGTTAAGTTCCGTAACTTCTGGAGGAGCCTTCACGTGCCGCAAATCAAGCTTCAGCTCGGTAAGCCTGTCGAAATTGAGCGCGCCGATAGCACAATCACCATCCAAGGCATTGGCAAACTGGTGTTTAGCCAAGGATCTGTCGAATGGTGGAATAAATCGGGCAAGGTGAACTACAAAACTTTCACGTGGCAAGAGTTCGCTGACGTATTGCAGGCAAACGGCACTGCAAAGAAAAAAAAAGCGAAACCTGCCTGAGGACAGGTGACGATGCAGAAACGCCCTAAGGAATGTCAGTCCTTAGGGCGAATTTTATACGGAGTATTCGGGCATACGGCCTCAGGCTTGGCGGCGTCATGCCCCGATAGGGCCACACGGACTTCTAGGCCTCCGAATAACGGGCGCACTACCCCGCAGCTATTGTGACTGATTGCGTGACGGATGGGGCAGCATGATGTGACGGATCCATCACATGCCATTGATAATCCCGCCCATGGCCGCCGGGTAGCGGTTCACTAATGACCACACTACCAACCTCTTGGAGCGCCGCCATCGCGCGCTGTACGCCACGTTCCAAGCGGGTTTTTTCTTGCCGGGTTAACCGCCGGCCATACGAAACATGCCGTACCAAGTCGCCGAGTCGGAATGCCCGCCCAGGATAAGCGGCCATTAGGTCAATGACCTCCTTCGCGTACTTCAAAGCAACTTCCTCCCCACCATTTCCTTGAAAAACCCTAGGTACAGCTTGTACTGAGGCTCAGTCAGCGCTACCCCAGTGACAGCGGCGATCCATCTGCGCGCCGCCGCGCACCGCCCCGCCGCAGTCTCGATATGTCCAAACCTCACATTCTTCTGCGGGTACTCGGCAATGATGATCATCTGCTCGTGGTGCGGCAGCGCCTCGTGCAGGGCCTGGACCGTCAGAGCGTGATCAGTGTTGATCGGCCGGTAGTCGTCCTCATACGAGACATAGCGCGCCATATTTCCGACCGTCTCACCCGACCAGCACCATCGGGCCCAATTCCATAGGAGGTCGTCGGGCGTACGGCCGCGGCTGCCCGTCTCCGTCATCGGTCCACCTCGTACTTCGCGCATTTCTTCCCATAGGGTTTGCCCTTCAGACACCGCATGACCAGCTCGCCGAAGGGGCTGACAGCATGGCAACACCCCGTGCAGGTGCGCTTGAGCTGGGCGGCTTCTTTGCTTAGGAGGACCTTAAGCGGGTCCAACATTTCCCATCTGCATAGGGCGGCTGTCATACTGCCTCCCCCGCGTTGAGCTCGATCCCCAAAGCACGCTTGGCCATTGCTAAGACAGAAGCGCTGTAGCGCTGCCCGCCTTTGCGCTCATGTTCGGCTAGGATCTTCTCTGCCCATGCCTTGTTGCCTTGGGCGAGAGGTTTGATCTCGGCTACACCCATGCGCTTGAGCGCGGCGGCTGCCTCCTCTTTCGTCGACATGGTCTGGCCGGGTCCTGGCAGAGCCTCTCGAACCTCGGGAATTGAAGGCCACGTTCCTTTCTCCAGCTCTTTGGCGAACTCGCGCTCCCAACGAACCTTAATCGTGCTGTACGTGCTGTTCAACAAATCATGCGTGCCTGTGGACACCGCCGCCCAGTAAATCGCCGGGTGCGACCAGTGCCCAATCTCGCCGCGACGACGGCAAGAAATACCCTGGACTGCCTCGTGATATGCAACCTCTGGATTCAACCATGGACGGCAGAGGCGCAGGAACTCGGGCAGTGTCGGCGGCCAATCGCGCGACAGGCAAGCAAGCAACCCTGTACGGATTTCGGCCTCGGTCAAGCCGGCCAGCGTTCGGTCCCAAGAATCCTTGAGCTCGCGAGGGGTCAGACCTTGCCATTGCTGGCCGAACTTGGCGCCGTACATCCGCCGCATTTCGGACACGACAAGGGCGCCAGCCGTGGTTTGGGAATCAGTGAGTTGCATCGATAGTCCCCATGTCGATTACGGTCGCGCGGCGTCCTTCGGCCAGTACTTCCCCGAGCTCTGCGTTCCAGTCGGCCATCATCTGCGCCCTGGAAGGCGATCGAGCGCGAGGTTGAGTACGCGGAGGAAACAAGCCCTGGTAGCCGCCAGCGATGCTGTTGGCAATGACGTCGGCAGGTCTATGGCCTTCCGTCCGGTACTGGGCGAGCTGCTGCAGTTGTCGACGAGCGCCCTCTTCCGTGATCGGTTTTTTGCGAGCCCTACGCTCTGACACCCAGCATTGCCAGTCCTCCTGATCCAGCCAATCAGGCAGATCGATCGTCGATGCATCGAATGCGCTCCCCCTCTTGCGGGGGGTTAGGGGGGTATTCTTTTCTTCTTTATCTTCTTCTTTATCTTTATCTAGCGTGACTTCGCGTGACTCGTCGTGACATTGCCGTGACTCATCCAATTGAGCAGCAGAGCGCTCTCGTTCTCTCTGATCGCGTTTCCTCTGAACGGCAGACTTCGCGCCGGTTTTCTCGCTGCCTGTATCTTCGCGCTTAGGTTGTCGCTTGTCCCATCCACTCAGGTATTGACCATCCAGCACACGACCCTGCATCGCAGCCAAAATCGCTTCGATTGCGTCTTCTGTCACATCCAACGCGCTCGCCAAATCTTCCGTCGTGACAGTCACGTGACCTCGCGTGACACTGCGTGACGCGTCCACGAGCAAGTGCATATAAACCGCTTGAACCAGTGCGATGGGTTGCGCGGAAACGCGGGCAACCGTTCTCCACTTCGGATCGTTCGGCATGTCATGCCAAAGGCGCAGCCATTCGTTAGCCATAAGAAGGCCTCCGCAGGTAATTGCACAGCAGCCGCTCAAGGTCCGCCTCAGCAGCCTCGGGCCACTGACGAAGAGCGCGCAGCTGGGCGCGGGTTTCTTGGATCCATCCAATCTGCAGTGCTGCAGAAGTGGCCTTGTCATAGACAGCGCCTTGATCGAGCGCGTGATGGCAGCCGCGGCGCCCAGGCTCATCGCAGCACAAAGGCACAATCAGCGCGTCAGAAGCCTTCAGGCCCATGCCCTTACCGGCAGCGAGCAGATTCAAATGTGCGGCCTGAGAGCGACCTTGGCGCCCACAGTGGACACAATCCAGTGTCGCAACGTTCAGGCGGTGCTGGCGGCTGCGAAATACGCTCGATTCCTTTTTGCCAATTGGCCGCAGGAAATCGAGAGTGGCAGCTACCCTGTGGCCCAAGCCAAGCGTGCGTTCAACCTTGCTGCCCACGATGGCGGCTTTTCGTACAAGGGGTGAGCGGCGCATCATTTGACCCACCCCGGCACGTCGATCGGCTCGGACCACACGACATTGTTCTCAGCGCCCCAGGCATACATCAGCTCGATCAGATCGCCCATCTTGCGCTGACTCATGTTGCTGGTGTGCTCGCCCAGTAGAACCTCGCCGCCATACAACCCCTGGGCAGTCCTGTGCTCTTTGCTGAGAGCCGCGGTGAAAATGTCCTTCCAGGCCTCGTCTTTCAGGTAGACCAGCTCACCGTTAACCGGCCATCGGACTTGCCTAGCAACGTCGCCGAGCATTGCCCACATCTTGTTCTTCGTGCGCTGGTTGGCGGTAGGCTCGACGGGAGGCGCAAATAGATGACCATCCGGAGCAGCGGCAATCTCACGGTGCGCACGCTGGCGGGTGTATCGAGTTAGCGGGTAACGCATCAGATTCGATCCTCTGCCTCGATTTCCGACTGCAGGTACTTGTATGCCATTCGCTTAAGTGCATGCAGATCATCGCGGCCCACCACTACCGCGTCGCTCGGCGCTAGCTGCAGGCCCAACGCGGCCAGCAACATGCAAAACCGATCCAGGCCATCTTTAAAGCGGCTCAGCGTGCTTGCGTCCAAGCCCATGCAATCGGCTGCATGCTCCTGTGTGACGTCTGCAAGTCGGCGCAATACCTCGCCGTGAATTCGTGCACCAGTCTTGCGGGTGCTTTCCTGCCTGTTAGCTGATACTGGTTCGGTGTTCATGATTTACCCCACGGGGCAATATGGAGAAGAACGAATGACTGACACTGAAAAGCTCTTGGCTAAGGCGCACTCGATCGCCTGCAGGCAATTTGGTGAGCCTTGCGAAAAGACGGCGATGGATCTGTTTCAGGAACTCTGTGCGGAGCGGGACCGTCGGGCGGGGGATACGCCCGAGGCGGTCGGCGCGACGGTGCATTGAGCTATGGGTGCTAACCTGGACACTAGGGTTCCTCTCAGTAAACTGGCTACTTTCGCCCGCGGCGAGTTTCGGGAAGAGGAGCAAGATGGACATGCAGTTCGCAGTGAGCGTGGTGTTCACATCCGTGGGAGCATTCTTTGTCTGGATGGTGGGTATTGCGAGGAAGGATCCACCGCTATATCGGGAACTGCGTCGTTTCGTCTTGACCGCGATCATTTCTGCCGAAATATTCTTCATTTCGTTAGCAGTGATCGTGTTGTGCACGGATTGGCTACCCTCTCCTCTGCGAAGACCTGTCACGCAGCTGATCCTGTTGGTCACTGCTAGCACGGCCGTGTTTGCCTGCGTCCTCCCAGCATTGACCCGCATCTCCAAGCTACCCCCGCTCACCAAAACACCACCAACGCAATCAGAGACGCCACCAGCGCCACCGGACCGAGCAGAAACCAAGCAAACCAGCGCCCCAACGACATCAAGCCAGGAAGGATCTGTTTAGAGCTACGCATGATAGGCCTCCTTCTCCGCCAGCTCGGGCCAGATGTCGGCCCAATCCGCGCGCAAGTCGCGACGGCTAACGGCACCGTGAGATTCGCGGTCAATAGCTACACAGAGCTTCTCGCCAGGGACTCGCTGCCCGTATGAAATGTTGCGTAGAAATGGCCAAGTGGTGCCGCACCGACGGGCGAAGTCCTGGCGTTCCGCGATGGTCATAGGCTTCAGAAAGTGTTTGAGCTTGTCCATTACCGAAACAATACACCGTTTGGTGAACCCGATCAACACGCAATAGTGAATTCACCAAATGGTTACACAGTGATGTAATTCCACGATGTTGAATAATTCCAAACCCAACGACGTTCGTAAGCAAAATCTCAAGTATCTAATTGAGCGTTTCGGGCAGTCACAAGTCGCTAAATGGACGGGTAAGCCAGATAGGCAGCTCGCCGATATGCTCGCGGGCCGCAAATCTTTTGGAGAGAAAGTGGCTCGTGCTATGGAGCAAAAGTGGCATGAAACCCGCGGCGAGATCATCGAGCTCGATTCGCCTGTCATGGCGAGACAAATGCAGGAACACGGCAGCCAGCCTCGTCAGGCACCCGAGGGACCTATGCAACTGACCGGCGAATCTAGGACGCTGGTTACTATTGCTCGATACGACACGGGAGGAACGAGGGGGGCAGCAGGGGTAGAGCTACGGGAGCAACCTGGAGTAATTGAAAGCTGGAAGGTGAGCAGAGAGTGGCTCGAAAAGAATCTGCGTGGTTTCAGCCAGGCGAGCAGCCTATGTATCGTCACAGGATTTGGCGACTCCATGCGGCCGATGTTCAATTCCGGCGACCCACTGATCGTCGATTCGAGCGTCAAGTCGGTCGAGTTTGACGCCGTGTACTTCTTTAGAGTGGGCAACGAGGGATTTATCAAGCGCCTACAGCGCGTTCCCGGCAAGGGGCTTGTGGCTATCTCTGAAAACCCAGCCTACAGGGACTGGGTCGTTGATGAGACGATGGACCTTGAGGTGTTTGGGCGCGTGCTGAAGGTCTGGCGCAGCGAAGATTTCTAGTTCATTCCGCGCACTCTGCTTGCGCGCGGCGTCAGTTGGAGCCCGGCTGAACTGATCGACCGCTAACGATTGATCTAACCCACCCTATCGAGACGCTGATTGAAGGCCACCCTAGGGAGGCTGCCCGGGCATTCAGTTTTGCTCTTCATCCAGATCAAAGAAACCAACCTGGTTGTTCTCATTGAACCACAGGGTGCTAAAGGCATCCCGAATGTTGATCCCCAACGGCAATCCTGTCACTGCACCTGATTTCCGGAGACTATTCAGCCTGTTAACGCACTTAGTATCGGAGGTTGCAAAATGGGAAATACCTGCGAGCACGCACTGCCCTAAGAGTTTCGCGTCGTCTTTTACCGCTACTCGGTCGTCCGACTCTGTTCTGGCAGCGTGCATCCTTCCGAAAAGCGAAGCACCTTGGATCGCGTCGTCAATATTGAAAGGAAGAATCAAAAAATTCTCGAGACCTAGGTCGTCCACTCGCTGCCTAACCTCGTACTCACAAACAGCGATAGTGGATAAGAACATCGGCACTCCGCGCTCAATGAACGCCATGTAGTAGCGCTTGGCAACAAGATGTTCTGGACGCTCGTCGGTGCTGAGGCTTATCAGAAAGCTACTATCAAGCATTACGCCCTGCACTCAATTCTCCCCCCGAATTGACCTAACCCATTCAGCCGGATCCCCCACATCTCGCCAGGCCTCTCGGCCCTTCCTTACTGCCTCAGCGAACCTGTTGGGATCAAACTTTGGCTCGTAATCAACGAATGAAATTAGCTCGGGGTCACTCAGTTTCTGCGTGTCTAGATCCAATTTGGCACGGATTCTCAGATGAACCTCGCGATAAACGAGATTACGTGGTTCTGATCTGATTAATTCCCGGTCTGTCTTTATGGTCAGCTTTTGACCGTCCGGCAGCTTGATGTGAGCATTGGAGTCTGTTACTCCGCCCAAATCCAAAATCTCGCCCTTGATATACCGCTCAACAGTAACCACGCGCGAAGACCTTGCCTCGCGATAGTTTGTTTCGCCCGAGACCAGGATATCGTTGCCGGTCCATGGCGTAGCAATGCGCACGACGAAGCCTTTGACACGATGTGCTCGTTCTTGCCACTTGCGTACTATCTCGCGCCGTCTCTTACTCACTTTTGCAAGGTCTGTACTACGAGACAACGCCTGAATGTCTGCGACTAAGGACGCCGAGACCACGTGGCCTGATTGAATAGCCAGCGATCCATGACGAATGCAGACTTCGACTTCCGCCATATCTATATCTTTGCCTGGCCCCTTTATGAAATCTTGAACATCCTTGGAAACCGCGGTCAAGAAGGTCAACGGCACCCGATCAGGGGAAATTTCATACCCCCGAGATTTATCCCGAAATGCGATGGTGACGGTGTCTGCTTCCATAGGGGAGATTTTCGCCTGAAGCATCCGTATAGTCCACCCCCCGCCGCCGGGGGGGGTTTATTTTGCCCGACGCCACCTACGAGGTGGCTTTTTTACGTCTTCGGATGCCGCTTTTATGTTGTCAGGTTGCCGCGCTAGGGAAAACGAGCATCATAAAAATCACCATATGGTGTAGACACGCACTACACCATATGGTGTAATTATACCAACGCCTCACCGTTCAGCAACACCGCACCGAGGCGACGCTCTTTAACACGACGACGTACGAACCGTTCCGCGACCGCAGGGATGCGACGCGATAGGGGAATTGCGGACGCCCTGGACAAAAAGACGCCGAAAAACGCACCCTCAGCAGATGCCCTCGCGTGGGCAGCAGTACTGCGAACGCGTGCACGATCCGACAGGACGCCAAGAATCGACCAAAGGCGCGTATTCGTGTTGATGACCACGGGGAGAAGTCCCGGACCCACTGACCATTGCGAGCCGGATCTGCCGGGAGTCGCGCAACTGGCAGTGTCGGGTGGCGGTGGCGCTGAGTTATCTCGCGCCGCGCTGCCCCGGAATCATCCGCCTGCGCTTTCGCCGAGAGTGCAGACCGATGACAAGGAGAACAAATGTTCAACACCAAGCGGTCAATGACCGAAATCTTCTATGTACTGGCATTTGCTGCCGGCATGCTGGGCCTCGTTGGCTGGTGCATCAACATCGCAAAAATCACCCAAACAGGGTTTGCCCTCGCAGACTGGGGCGGCCTCGAAGTGGCGCGGGTGATAGGCGTTTTTTTCGCCCCACTGGGCGCGCTGCTCGGGTGGTTTTAGAGCGCCGTTTCGAACGACCTAACCCGGCCGGGTGAGCGTCGGGGCCATCATCAAGGCGGCGGCGTGGATGGACACGCAGTGCGCAAACACGACCTAGCACGACGCATGGACTCTTAATCCATATAGACGCGGGAGTAGTGCCCCGCCCGGCGCGCCGCTAAATGTGCCGGTAAACGTCAGAGGGTTAGCCGGGATCAAGCCCGGCCCGCCTTGATGATGGTGAGAGAGCCCGTGAAACAGCCTTACGCCTGCCCAGTTGCTCTCTCGGGGCAGAGACCTTGAAGCAGATGCCAGTAGCCCCGAGCCGTTATTTGCGGGACGTGGCAAGGCGGAACTCCTCGGGTAACGCTGGTGCAGCTTCTGACACCCCGGAAAGACGGGTGCCATCAAACGCGGACCTTGATCGGCTACGGGCTAGCGCCGTAGCAAGTGCAAGTCCGGGAGCATCTCCATTGCGATACCACGCTGCTTTATGCGAGCGGTCAGGGTTCGCCCTTGATGGCAATCCCCTAGGCGCCACCCGCGCCATTCCCCAACAAGAACGACAAGGAGCCCGACATGGCAGCTCTTCCTAAACGCGCGCCCGATGTGCGCGAATCGCTCGCCTGGAATTTTCACCTCGCCCTGCGTGATGGCATGGACGAAGTGATTACCGGCGGCTTCGTCCCGGATTCACGCGACACCGCTGCGAATGTGTTGTACCAAACGAGCGTGGGCTATCGGCCGGAGGCTCTGTTCGAGCAGGCGGTTAAGGCTGTCGCAGCTGGCGAGCCCTATGGCGTGGTGGGCCAGCGCTTCGCCGAGTTTGTGCGCGCCGCGTCGGAGCATTATGTGGAGACGACAGCCGAATGGGCGTCCCATCCCAGCACGGTGCGCTGGGTGAAGTTTGAGAAGCGCGAGGGGGGGGTGTCATGACCCGTTTCCTCCGCACCCACGGCGACCTTCTCGTCGGCATCGTAGCCGTCGCCGCCGGCGTCCTCCTGGCCTGCGTGGTAGGCCCCACTCTCGATAACACCACCGTCGCCAAAGATGGCGGCACGACCGCGTATGCGGCGAAGGATCAATCGTGAACAACCTAGCAGTCATCACCCAGGACATCTACAACACCCGCGACACGTTCGCTGCGGTGTTGACAGACCAGTCCATAAGCTTCGAGAAGGAAGCCGGATTCGCAATTCAGGTGTTGCAGCAGAACGACTTCGCACTGAAGATTGCGACTTCAAACCGGCAGTCGGTCATCAACGCGGTCACGAACGTGGCCGCCATCGGCATCAGCCTAAACCCAGCGCGCCGCCAAGCGTATCTCGTGCCGCGCGATGGTCGGATCTGTCTTGATATCAGCTACATGGGCCTGATCGACTTGGCGGTGGCCACGGGCTCGATCACGTGGGCGCAGGCGGATTTGGTGCGCGCCAATGACAACTTCGCTCTGAATGGCTTCGACGCTCCGCCCACTCACGTCTTCAATCCGTTCTCCAAAGACCGTGGCGAGATCGTGGGCGCCTACGTGGTCGCCAAGACCGCGAGCGGCGATTATCTGACCACCACCATGAGCCGCGAAGACATCGACGGGATCATGAACCGGTCGCAGTCGATGAAGTCGGGAAAGTCCTCGCCTTGGAAGACCGATTACGGCGAAATGGCAAAGAAAACCGTGGTCAAGCGTGCCTACAAGTACTGGCCGAAGAATGACCGCTTGTCCGAGGCAATCCACCACTTGAACACGGATAACGGCGAGGGCTTGGCCGTGACCGCACAAGTGCGCGTCGACCCCGATCTACTGCCGCGCCTGCGCAAGTTGGTCGAAGCCGCCGAAGACGCCGACGCGCTGGCCAGGGTCTGGAAACACGGTTTGGCCGAGGTCAAGGCCACCAAGGACATGGGCGTCTACAACGCGTTCAAAGCAGCGGTCGCCCAGCGGGGCGCCGTGCTGCGCGGTGAAGCCACACGCACCGAGGCGCCGCCAGATGACGGCCGCACGATCGATGAGGAACCAGCGATGGCCGGGGCCGCTGAGGATGACGGCTTTGGCCGCGACACGAATGGAGGCGAATGATGCTTATCGTTAACTGCGAGCAGGGAAGCGACGAATGGCATGCAGCCAGGGCCGGCGTGATAACCGCCAGCATGTTCAGCGTGGCGCGTAAGAAGGTCAACACCCTGGACGAGCGCCAGGCACTGTATGTAGCCTGCCGGAAAGAGGGCCTGAGCGAGAAAGAAGCCATGCTCAAGGCTGGCTACAAGGCCACACCCAAGGCTGAGGCGGTTGCTCTGGCTTTGGCAGGAAAGCCTGTAGGCGACTTCTCCGACGAGGCCAAGAACTATGCCTTCCGACTGGCTGTGGAGCGTATCGCAGGACAGCCGCTGGACGAAGGCTATCAGAACTGGGCTATGCGCCGTGGTCACGAGCTCGAGCCGGAAGCGCGGATGGAGCATGAGCAACAGACCGGGCTGCTGGTCGAGCGCGCCGGATTCGTCCTGACAGACGACCGGTTGTTTGGCGCCAGTGCGGACGGCTTGATCGGCGAGGACGGCGGCAGTGAATACAAATGCTTCCTCGCGCCCGACAAGCTGCGCGCCTTCCATATCGACAACGACCCGAGCGAGGTCATGGACCAAGTGCAGGGCTGCTTATGGATCACCGGCCGCAAGTGGTGGCACCTCGGCCTGTACTGCCCTGCCCTGGAACCCATCGGCAAGCAGCTCTGGCTACGCGGATTCCAGCGCGACGACGACTATATCGAGAAGATGGAAAGTGACCTGATGGAGTTCGCAGCGCTGGTGCAGCAGTACGAAACAATCCTCCGCCGTAAGGCCGCCTGACCCCTTCGGGTACTAGCCAGCATAAGCGCTTGGGCGGGCTTTGCGGAACAGGTGATTGGATAAGCCACACAATCAGATCGACTTGCCGCACCATGCCCGAATCCGTGGGGGCCGGAGCGCGCAGGATGATCTTAGGTGAAAAAATCGCCGTAAGGCCAGCCCTATGTCGGCAGGGCTGTGCCAATCAACCAACAGTCCGGTTAGTTAATCGTCGCGGTCTCCATGATCTGTGGCACAAGCAAGGAGACGCTCTAAGTCCGCCGAATAGCCCTCAAGCTCACGAATACAAGCAACCAAATAGCTTACCGTGCGACGTGGTTCACGAGAATGCTCGAGCTCGATAATGGCGCGTTGCAAATGATTTATCGCGGATGCAACTCTGTCCGCTAGGGCAGTACTGCATTGACGAATTGAGGATCTGGGCAATTGAGCCAGTAGAGACACGCCAGCCTCCAAGTCGCACGCCCGTTGCGCTATATCTGCCTCAGACCTATCCAACGCGTCTTGGCGCTGAGTCACCGAGGTGGCGCGCAGACCCACAAGGCTGGTATCCCCCTGCCTCGCCTCATTGAGTTCCTCTTGCGCCTCCACAAGTTTCGCTCTTGCTTCCTTATGTGCCCTTAACGCTTGTTCGATTGAGTTGACCATCCCAACAAGATTTAAAGTTAGCCGTTTGATGCCACTCCTGTGGACAGATGCTTCGGCCAAGGCATCGTGGTACCGGGCCGTAGCCACCCGCTCTTCATCTCGTCGACGGTCCTCCAGCTCCCTTTCATACTGCTTATTTTGGAACTCTACGTCACGAAAATGAATGGTCAAAGCGGTTTCTGCCTGCTTACGGCCGATCTGCGCAGAAAAATAGATGGCTGCGATGGAGCCTATGGCCTGAACCCACCCCGCAACACCGGGGCTTAGCAAACCAGTTAACTGCAGCAAAGAAAGGGCGACGCCGGCGGATGCTACCGCAGCGGATGCCATCACTACAATTGCGAACAGGTTCTCCCACCAGGTGTTCGCTCGTATGACAGAGAGCATGAATTTCATCTTTCTTCGACCTCCCCCAATCCCTACGAATCCTACTGCACCGAACCAGTAGTGTCACTACGAGCCTAGCCTGATGGGGTTATGGAGGCGCCATGGGATGAGTGGAGGCATGGGCAGGCTATACATGAGGCTCGGATGGGGGGTTGAAATGGTCCGCGCGTCTGGAAATGAGGTGGCGACTATCGACATAGTCTGACGCTACGGCCTTCGCCCCGGCGCTTCTAACCGGAACAGGCAATCGGCCTCAATTCCTCCGTCCAACGGGTCGAAATATGGAACTACGTATTCACTGCCCAACGCTGCCTGAGTCGTTTCACAAAGTCCGTCAGTGGCGCGATATGGCCTTCTTCGAGCTGAGCTAACCGCTGCTCACGCGCCTCGATAGAGCGCATCGATTTCGGTTCATCCAATCTTTTCCCCTTAGGTTCTCAGCAACAGCGGATGCCGCCAAGTGGGCTAGGCGTGAACTGGCGCCTCGCAGCCAGCAGCGCTCCCGGAAAAGTGTCAACCAGCAATTTATCACTCGCAATGAGCAATAGCACTTCGCCGTTCAGCCCCGATGATTTTCGTCGGCTGTGGGTATCGTTCAAGACCCCTCTATCACACAGCCATAAGGAGTTAGCCAATGAGCAGCCAGATCCTAGAAACCCACCCCACATACGCGGGCGCCACCGTCTGGATCGGCGACAAGTGCAACACGCGCGTTGTGGCTGAAGAGGCATCCGAGAAGCTGTATATGGACCCGCTGGCGCTGGAGTTCGCGGCCGCTTACGAGGCACTGCGCATGGCGCGATGGGAGGAAATGCCGCGGGCATTCTCTGAGCTATGGTGTGCTAGCTTTAAATGCTCATACTGAGCGCCTCACCGACACATGACGCCCCAACAGCATGATCCTAATAGTTCGCGGCCTTCCACTCGCCAACGAAGTCACCGTCTTCAATACTTCGCCGCATTTTCGTGCCGCATTTAGAGCAACGGTAATTCCGGCGAAAAAACTCACTTTCGTTTCTCACCCCAGCGGCGGTCGACGAGTGAAGGTTGAGAGAATCATGCGGCTTCTCGTGGGATGGCCTACCGCGCAACTCTGAGCAAAGCGTGCACATATTCATTGCAGTGCCTCGAAGCAGTGATTGAGGCATCTTATCCGATGGATTTTGGATTGACCACATGACCCCTGACGTAATCGAGCGCCTGATCGAAGTGACTCGCGGATTTTGGATGAACGAAGCAAATAGGAGCGCTGCATGAGCAAGCACCTGACACAGGCCCAGCCTGCCACACCGCCGGGCAACACCGCCCTGCTCTATCGACTTAAGGAAGCCGAGGACGTTCTGGCCCTGTCTCGCACGATGATCTACCGTCTGATCAAGCGCGGCGAGCTCGAGCAGGTCAAGATCGGAGACGCTACCCGGATTACAGCCTCAAGCGTTCGAGCGCTGATCGAGCGCGGCAAGCAGAGAAAGGCCGCGTGACGGGGTATTATCGGGCTACCTGCCCGCTACCCTACCTCGGCCTAAATGAGTAGCCAGATGAGTAGCTAGAGCGGATTTCCGGCGGGACATGCCTCGGAAACCCGCATAAATCAACGATCTACAAGAAACATGAAGTTAGCCACCTGGAACGTCAACTCTCTGAAGGTTCGCCTGCCCCAAGTTCTCGATTGGTTGTCGGCCAATCCGGTCGATGCGCTCTGTCTGCAAGAGTTAAAGCTGACGGATGACAAATTTCCATTGGATGCTTTTACCGAGCTGGGTTATCAGGCCGTCTGGGCAGGCCAGAAGACCTATAACGGCGTCGCGATCATCTCGCGCGAGACGGGTTCGGCGATGGTGCGCAACATCCCGACCATGGACGACCCGCAACAGCGCCTGCTGGCGATCACCCTGCCCGCCCCGGGTGGCGATGTACGCGTGATCTGCGCCTATTGCCCGAATGGTCAGTCGCTGGATTCCGAGAAGTATCCCTACAAACTGGAATGGTTCCGCCATTTACGCGATTGGGTAGCCGAGGAACTCAAGAGCTATCCGCGGCTGGCATTGCTGGGCGATTACAACATCGCCCCTGCCGATGAGGATGTCCATAACCCTGAGAAATGGGAAGGACAGGTGCTGGTGTCCGAGCCCGAGCGAGCAGCATTTCGCGCGTTGATCGATCTGGGGCTGACCGACTCCTTCCGCAAATTCGAGCAGCCGGAGAAGTCTTTTTCCTGGTGGGATTACCGACAGTTCGCTTTCCGCCGCAATGCGGGGCTGCGGATTGACCACATTCTGCTGTCTGAACCACTGACCAAGCAATGCACGGCATGCGTGATTGATAAGGGGCCGCGCGGCAATGAGCAGCCCTCGGATCATGCGCCGGTCATTGCGACACTGAATCTGGAATGACGCTTCAAATGCCGCAGCGAAATGTGATATATTTTCGGTCTATCGGGGCGGTAGCTCAGCTGGGAGAGCGTCGCGTTCGCAATGCGAAGGTCGGGAGTTCGATCCTCCTCCGCTCCACCAAGATTCCCGGTTAAAACAAGGCACGACGTCTGACGATGTCGTGCCTCGTTTTGCAGGCTCTACCCCATAAACGGGGGATGAGCATTCATCAGACCCGGTTAATCACACCGTTCCAACCGCACTGAGCCAAGACTCTCATGCGGTAATTCTCAAAATTTCTGAACCCAAACGCCCGGCGCGAGAGCA
>NZ_WSJB01000023.1 GCF_009763255.1 Bordetella sp. 02P26C-1
CAGCGCAATTGGGGGTTCGGCCTATGCTTCCTGTATCTGCGCAACGTGAAGGGTTTGAAATACAACCACAAACGCGTCTACCGGATCTACCGCGAGTTGGAATTGAACTTGAGAATCAAGCCCCGTAAACGCCTTGTTCGCGAGCAGCCCGAACCGCTTGCGGTGCCCGCCACACTGAACGAAATCTGGTCGATGGACTTCATGCACGATCAGCTCGCCGATGGGCGCAGCATCCGGTTGTTTAACGTGATCGACGACTACAACCGTGAGGGGCTGTGCATCGACGTCGACTTCTCACTGCCATCGCTACGGGTTATCAGGGCGTTAAACCAGGTTATCGAGTGGCGCGGAAAACCTTTGATGATTCGTTGCGATAACGGCCCAGAATATGTCAGTGAGGCACTCAAGGACTGGGCAGCACAGCAAGGCATTACGCTGCAATTTATCCAGCCCGGAAAGCCCCAGCAGAACGCTTATATCGAAAGATATAACCGAACTGTGCGGTACGAATGGCTAGCCCACTACATGTTTGATACCGTCGCTGATGTTCAAGACTACGCCACAAAATGGCTATGGTCATACAATCACGAACGCCCCAACATGGCGCTCGGCGGGATTACCCCGAAGCAGAAACTCGCCATCGCGGCATAGCTTCTACCTTCCGAGACGTTTAAAAATGGGGGGATTACCA
>NZ_WSJB01000024.1 GCF_009763255.1 Bordetella sp. 02P26C-1
AACGCCCCAACATGGCGCTCGGCGGGATTACCCCGAAGCAGAAACTCGCCATCGCGGCATAGCTTCTACCTTCCGAGACGTTTAAAAATGGGGGGATTACCAATTGCTCAACCTCCACCGCACGCTTCAACGAAAATAGCGTTTCAAACGTCCGCATAGCCCGCTGGCGATTGCCTGCTCGAGACGCTTCGAGGCCCGCATCCACCTGTCGCCCATTTCACGCCTTATGGTTTCGGAGAAGCCTGCCGGGTTGCCAGGGAATTGAGTGAACTCACCAAAATACACCTTTCCGTCCGAGTAATAAAAATCCAAGCGTACGAACGGAACTGGTATCTTCAAAGAGGTCTCAACGGCCGTCTCAACAAGTACGCTGCGCCCTCCCTCAGGAGGATGCAACGCCGAATCGATTTTGTCGACATACTTGCCGGTGTCAACAGGCTCCCATTGATCGTTGTACCAACGATACCGGCTGGACCATTTTCCGTCCTCAAAAAAGTTTCGCTTATGTAGAATCAGAAAACACTCGCCGAAAAAACAGTAAAATTTATAATCGTCAATGGGCTCCATGCTGCCAGGGTCTGACAGAAGAAGCTCTTCGACAATCCAACGATTGAATTTTTTGCTCCCGGCTGCAATTTTATACTTTCGGTAGTCGTGCCAGGCGCTTGCAATCAAGTCCTCAATGGTCCTTTCCGATCTTTCTATAATGTTGTAAAACGAACGATCGGAGACACGACAAACCGGTAGAACACACCAACTGTTCTTTCCACTCACCGGTTTAACCACAAAACGTTCAAGCCCCAGGCCTTGGACTAACTCGAAAGTCTCATATAAAGTTATATTTTGCCCGTAGAGTTTGGGGGTCTTCAACCCCAGACCCTCCGCAAACTTGCGACCAGGGGGTTTGTATATTATCTGGTCTATTCGCTTGCGAATTTCCTCGGGCAGATGTTGGCTCGCCCAATTCCGAGTGTGAATAGGACTCGATACCGTTTCAAAAGACAATGCTTCTTCGTTCATAGGCTTCTTATATACAGGGTCCGGGCGCAAGCATAAGGCGATTCATGGGTATTGGGCAAGTCTATCCCATTCACCTCACTCTGTGCCCCCGTGAAGCACCGCCGCCACGTACTCAGGGTTGTCTTGCGATAACATACACTTCGATTTTGCACCCGTGAACAGAGCAGGCGGTGACTGCCATAAGCGGTGCCGGGGGGCCGACAGGGCCGCTTGACGCCTGTGTGAACCGCATTCTACGCGTGCCATAGTAGCGTGACGCGGCGAAAATGCGCATAATTCAAAGATGGCTCTCGAGAAGTACTCCAGCGCCATACGTTCTGCGCCCGCCTCAAAGAAATAGGAACTGACTTGCAGAAACTCGTGTCAAAAGATTTTTTGGAATTTGTCGAGAAGCTCGCCACATCTGGCTTTCACGAGATAGGCGATAAAGAAGCTCCCTACCACATCCAAGTTGAATCTTTAAGTCGGCATCCAGAATATATTCTGGTCGGATTCCACGGCCTCATACATCGGACCAAAACTCCGCCCCCCGTATTTCATTTCAGAAGCGTGGCAGCACAAGCAGGACTTGGGCTAATTGCGATATCTGATCCCAGTTTGAATTTATCTTCACATTTGAACCTTTCGTGGTATCTCTGGAATAAACGCCATGGAAATATCACTTCCGCGATAGCAAAACTTCTCGATAAGATAATAGAAAGGACAGGTAAAAAGTTAATTCTAGCGGGCGGGTCAGGCGGTGGATTCGCCGCGCTGAATATCCATAATCATATGCAGCGCAGCGATCATGCCGTGTCCTTCGTCTGGAACCCACGGACCGACGTTACACAATACAAGTGGCCGCACCTGAAAAGGTACTACAAATTATGCATTGACGAAAGTGTGCCACGCGATACTAAATCAATCCTAAAAGAACTCGAGAGCCGAGGAATTTCCTATCGTCTTGCCGAGAAAAATCAGCAGCGTCAACTGATCTTCATAAACGGCTATGACCACTCGCATTTACGAAAGCATATTAGGCGCTTTATAAAATCTAATGATCGCCACATTTTAGTCGGTGACTGGGGGAATGGTCACACTCCGCCAAGCAAGGCGACCATAATCAGCGTCATTAGAGACATATCCCACGATCGCCAGCCCGCTGAAATTATCCAAAAAAACCGCCCGACAACAAAACAAATCTTGGACAAATCTTTCAATTGGGACTACCTGAAAGAGACATTACGCTGCCGAGTCACCATAATAGACTCCAACACCGAATACGCAACGGTCATACTAAGCGCAAATCTTCGACACTATTTCATAGGCTACCAACTGCTTTATCGAATCAGGGCAGCGAGCGGAAAGGTGCTCTACGACTCAGGCTACCTCTATGGTGCAGACATGTGCGAAGTGTACCTGGAACTAACGTCGGCGCAGGTTAGACAAGTAGAAAGGGGACGTTTAGAAGCCTGCATCGAGGACATACAGGGACACCTCGAGATTTTTTCGTATCGAATAAAAGATCTATCAGCAAAACGCAGTAGCAGCCGCTTTGTCGAGTCAACGAAATCGGACGATAAACTTGCGCGTGCAGACGCTTAATGACGCACACCGAGTGACGAGGCGAGGGGGTGTCAGAAATTCCGTGTTTAAGGCGGGTTAAAAATCAAATGGAAGGGTAATCCCCCCGCTAGTTAACCGTCGTGGAAGGTAGAATTTTCTAACAGCAGGACCTTGGAAAATTTTGCATGAAGACCTCACGATTTACCGATAGCCAAATCATCGCGATCCTGAAACAGGCTGAGGCCGGAACGCCCGTGCCTGAACTCTGCCGAGAACACGGAATGAGCAGCGCCAGTTTCTACAAGTGGCGGGCCAAGTATGGCGGTATGGACGCAGGGCTGATGGCGCGCATGAAAGAGTTGGAGGCGGAAAACGCTCGGCTCAAAAAAATGTACGCCGAGGAGCGGCTAAAGGCTGACGTTCTGAAAGAGGCTATCGAAAAAAAGTGGTGAGGCCATCTCAGCGACGTGAGATGGCCATAAGAGCGGTTCGAGAACGGTCAATGACTGTGCGCCTGGCGTGCGACACGTTTGGCGTGAGCCAGACCTGTTACCGCTATCAGGCTAAGGGTTCAGCCGAAAATGAAGCTATTGCTGACTGGCTGATCAAGTTGACGCACAACCAGCGCAATTGGGGGTTCGGCCTATGCTTCCTGTATCTGCGCAACGTGAAGGGTTTGAAATACAACCACAAACGCGTCTACCGGATCTACCGCGAGTTGGAA
>NZ_WSJB01000025.1 GCF_009763255.1 Bordetella sp. 02P26C-1
GCCGATGATAGTGAACATTCGTTTGTGAAAGTAGGTCATCGTCAGGCTCTTATCCTCAAAACCCCATCGGAGATCTCCGGTGGGGTTTTGTCTTTGCGGCGGTGCCTTAGACACGCCCAAAGACTCGGCATCTCCATGCCATAGAAAACCCCTCCCAATTCCATATAAAAAGCCCGACGAAACGACTCGTCGGGCTTTTTGTTTGCCTACCGGGGACCGTTAGTTAATCATTGTAAAAGCCGCTACCTTCCGCGTTTCACTTCGCTACTATGTCGGCGCTGTAAACAGTTCTCTCAATAATCAGAATGGATAAAGATTCATGGCAACTTATGAGACCAGCTTTGCGAGCGCACTGATGCGCATGGAAAATGGCAGCTTTACGGTGCTGGCCACCAGTGCTGCGCAAAGCACGGCAATCGAATCAGTCGGCGATGGCGTATTTGAGCAGGGTGAACTGGTAACGATCGACACCACCATTAACGACAGTCAAATTCAGACCACCATCGAAGGCTTGTTTGAAGACGGTTACGTTATTTATGCTGATGGCGGTTACGTCCTGTTTACCAACACTCAGTACGAAGAGGGCACGACTTTTACCCTGGAAAGCGGTGAGGAAGGTGGCACGCCTGGCTTGCCGGTCTGCTTTACTGCTGGGACATTAATTGACACTCCGCAAGGCCCCGTGGCAATTGAGGAGTTGAAGGTGGGTGACGTGGTATTGGGCGCTAGTGGTCTGCGCACAGTGAAGTGGGTGGGCTGGCGCCATTACCAGTTGCGTTCGCCGCGTTTGACCGAGGCCGATCGTCAGGACATTATGCCAGTGCGCATCAAGGTTCACGCGCTGGCCGATCAGGTCCCGGCCCGTGACATCGTGCTGTCGCCGTGGCATCACGTCTTCATCGACAATGTGCTGGTCAAGGCGAATCAGTTGATAAATGGCCACAGCATTGTCCAGGAAACCCAGCTGTCGCGAGTGACGTATTTCCATCTCGAACTGGATCAATTCGATGTGGTGCGCGCGCACAATCTGTATTCAGAATCGTGGGCCGATGGTGGCAACCGTGACTTCTTTGAAAACGTAGATGTGGCCACGCTGCGCCCTGAGGATCAGATGCGCCGTCGCGCCGTGCGTCCCGGGTTCACCGTTCTGAGCGGCAATGATGCGCGCTTGGCTGCGATCCAGGCGCGTATAGCGGCTCGTGTGGCAGACGTCGCCGGCGCGTCGCGTATGGAGAAGGCGGCGTAAGCTCAGCTCCGTTGAAGGGAGGGTGGCGGCGTAGGCACGTCGCCCACCTGCCGGTTCCCGCTCAGCCGGTAGCGCGAAATCGGCCCTTCGGTGCAGGGGGCTTGTCTCGTAGGAGAAACGAGCCCCAGAACAATGAGACCGTCGGTCTAGCTTAAGGGCCGCATCCTCGGATGCGACTTAAAGCTTATGGCTGTAATAAGACCTGTGGTCACAACGAATACGCAGAACACGCATACCGCCACATTCATCCCCCAATAGTCCGCGATCCAGCCTACCCCGATCATCGGAACCATGCTGCCGATATAACCGATGACGAGATAGGTGGCCAGCAGTCCGGCGCGATTCTCGGCGGTGGCGATGCGGTTGATCATGCTCATGCCAGCCAGCATGCACCAGCCGTGTCCGGTGGCGGTGAAAAGTACGCCGAGCGCGAACAATACGCCGGAGGATGCCCACAGGTTGGTCATCAGCAGCGCATTGCTGACGACGAGGCTGAGCAGACCCAGCATTCCGCAGAGATGGACGCGCAGTCGCCGGGATAGCATTTGCGTAGTGGCCGACGCGAGCAGTATCGATGCGATAGCCGTGCCGCTGACGACGGGGCCATGCCAGGCAACGAGTTCGTCCAGGAACAACGGCGACATGGCCGCGTACAGTCCGAATACGCCAAAGGCCAGGAAGGGCAGGCAAGACGTCAACGCGAACGCTTTGATATCTGAGGGCTGCGGCAGTGTCAGCTTGGGCAGTATGTCGCGCAGACCCACAGGTAAGCGTTTGTGGACTTGCGCAGAGTCCGGAAGCCGCAATCGGAGGATGCCCGCAATCGCGACTAAACCCAGCACTAATGTCGGGATATAGGTCGTGCGCAAGGGAGCCGGTGCCCATTGACCCATGATGCCGCCGACAAGAGGTCCCAGACCGAAACCGACCGCGAGTAGAAAGCCGCTCATCACGGCGGCGCGCTGCGTTTGCCCGGGCGGCGCGAGCCGCATCATGCCGGCGTTGGCGCTGGTGGTGACTATGCTCGAGGCCACGCCTACGATAATACGACCAAAGCATAAGCTGGCCACGTCCCAAGCGTAGAGGCTGATGGCTGTCCCGATGAACATGAGAATCAAACCGACAGACATCATCGGACGGAATCCCACGCGGTCTGACAAACGGCCCAGAAATAACAGGCCGCACATCGCGCCAGCCATGTACATTACATAGATCAGCGAAATATCGCTGGCCTGCAGCAGCCATGTCTCTCGGTAGAGTGCGTACAACGGGCTGATTAAGGCGGTGCCCATGACACCCACGATCATGGCGAAACTTAGCCACAGGAATGGAGAGAGGCGACGCTTCATTTGAGTTTAATGGCGGTACTGAAAGAAAGGGGAGAGATGCCGATCACAAGGCACAGCTTCAGGGCCAGATCGCGCAACCCGTTGTTCGCACACTTAGTCGCCAAGAGAATCGAAGCGCCGCGAAATACTGTGCAGGCTGCCGCGCGTGACGGACAACTGTTCGTCGCTCAGATCCGCCAGTATGGTCTGCTCGATCTCAAGACTACGCGCCAGAATCTGAGACGCGATATCAACGCCATGGGGTGTTAAGGCGATTCGTTTGCTACGGCGATCCGAGGGGTCGGTGGTCCAGTCAATAAAGCCGGCTTCCCTTAAAAACGCCAGTACCCGGACCAGGGACGATGTGTCCAAAAACAGCGCGTCGGCGAGGTCCTTCTGGCGCAGCGGTTCGCCGCGGGCGTACAGTTCGAGCAGCGGCATTCGGGTCGCGTCCGATAAGCCTAGCGGCTTAAAGCTGAGGTCGATTTGTCGACGCCACTGGCGATAGACGCTACCCAGCAGACTACCCAAGCGCGCATTGACGTGCTGGCTTGGCAACGGCGGCGTCGCGTCCGGAGTCGGGAGGGGCTTTGTTTGCATACAAAGCAGTTTACTACGGGTTTTCCCTTATATCCATAGTGAATTTTTATCCCCGCTGGCGGCCCGTCGTCAGGCGGGAGCAGCGAGGTAACCCGGAGGGCGTTGCTCGAGCCGCTTCACTCGTGCAGGCTAGGCGGCGTCATGACAATTCGATTTAGCGTTTGCCCGCAGCGCTGAATTGCTCGCACATCTGCGTGCGCTGTTGTGCGGTACCGCTGGCGATCTTCTTTTGAGTGGCCTGAAGGCCTTGTTGAAATGCGGTTTCGAATTCCGCAGCCGATAAGCCGCTGGTCGCCATACTGCGCTGCTGTTCGGCCTTCATCTCGCTGAGTTGGCTGGGCGTATAGTCGCCGCAGGCCACGGCAACAGCATGCATTTGACCACCGAATTCGGCAAGTTTCTGGGCCGTGGCGGCATCTTGAGCCAAGGCTGGGCCGGCAAGGCTTATCGTCACAGCAGCAGTCAGGAAATTAAGGCGAAGAGAAAAAGACATCGGGTCGTCCTTGAAAGTGAAGAGAAGAAGCAAAAAGTTTGGTTCCGACAGGGCCCGTGTGGCGCGTCACCCGGCCGCTTGTTCACTGAAACTCGCCATCGAGATAAAACCAGCGGCCTTCCAGCCGTTCGAAGCGGCTGTGTTCATGCAGGCGCGTAGCTTTGCCTGCCTGGCGGTAGCGCGCAACAAACTCGACGGTTGCGTGGTCAGCGTCCAGTTCGATGTGGTTTTTAATCTGCAAACCGAGCCATTTGATATCGGGTGGATTCGGTTCGAGGGTCGCGGGACGCGTCTGCGGGTGCCAAGTGTCCAGCAGATAAGACAAGTCATCCAGCACGAACGCGCTGTAACGGGATCGCATCAAGGCCTGTGCGGTGGGCGCTTGCAATCGTTGCGGTCCCTGATGCCAGCGTTGGCAGCATTGCGTATAAGGTAGAAGGCTGTCACAAGGGCAATTCGCCGGCATGGTTCAGGCGACCAGATCCTGGTATTCGGTGTGTCGTGCAATATAGGTGACGGCGTACGAGCATAGCGGCAGCACGCGCCAGCGGCGAGCGCGAGCGGTGTCGAGCGCGTGCCGCGTGAGCGCCGCAGCGATGCCGCGTCCACCGACTGCACCCGGTACGCCCGTGTGCTGGATGATCATGGTGCCATCGCGCAGTTGGTATTCCAATACGCAGGCATAACCGTCCACGCGAGCTTCGAAGCGGCCATTGGATTCGTCGTGCTTGATCGTCAGTGTGGTGTTAGTCATGGCGCGGTATTGTCAGGATCAGGGGCGGCCGGCCCTGGCGGTGACTCAACGATACATGAACAGGATAACCCATACGGCGATCATGGCGACCAAGCCTACCCAGCACGAGGCCCAGAATCCTACGATAGGAATCTTGATGCCTAGCGGCACGTCGCGCGGCTCGATATGTTTGAGCTGCTCGTTGGCGTACCGGAATACGCCGAAGTGAAAGCCGGGAAATGCCAGCCGGAAAAAATAGTCCTGCAGAATCGATGTCTTAATGACAAGAGGAAGCTGCCGGAACGAGCCATGCTTGAGCAAGGGATGCTTCAGCGTGTCGTTGACCTTGTCGGTATAGACAAAGAAGAGCAGCACACCACAGACACAGCAGACCAAAAAGCACAGCGTGACGAGACTAAATGCGTAAGCGAGAACTTGCGACGGCATGGGGTTCCAGAGTGCGATAACGTACTGACAACAGATGACAAACGGGGCTTAGCCGCGGGTTTGGCCTTCGCCCGTCAAGATCCATTTCAGGGTGGTGAGGCCTTCCAAGCCAACGGGGCCGCGTGCGTGCAAGCGATTGGTCGAGATGCCGATTTCAGCGCCCAGGCCATATTCGAATCCGTCCGCGAAGCAGGTCGGCAGATTCACATAGACCGAGCTGGAATCGACTTCGCGCTGGAACCGTTGGGCCACCGAGAAGTTCTCGGTGACGATGGAATCGGTATGGCCCGAGCCCCAGCGGGCGATGTGCTCGACGGCTTGGTCGTAGGTGTCCACGATACGTATGGCCAGGATGGGCGCCAGATATTCTTCGGCCCAGTCGTCCTCGGTGGCGGGTTTCGCGGCGGGGACGAGTTCGCGTGTGCGCTCGCAGCCGCGCAACTCTACTCCATGGGTGATGAGCGCGTCGGCGAGCTTGGGCAGGATGGTGGGGGCGACGCTGGCATCGACCAACAGGGTTTCCATCGCGCCGCAGATACCGTAGCGGTAGGTCTTGGCGTTAAAGGCGATGGTATGCGCTTTTTCCGGATCGGCGTCGGCGTGGATGTACACGTGGCAATTGCCGTCCAGGTGCTTGATCAGCGGGACGCGCGCTTCGCGCGACAGGCGGGCGATCAGACCCTTGCCGCCTCGCGGCACGATGACGTCGATATGCTCGGTCATGGTGATGAGCTTGCCGACGGCGGCGCGATCGGTCGTGCCCACGACTTGGACGGCCTCGGCGGGCAGGCCGGCCGCTTGCAGGCCGATTTGCACGATTTTGCCCAACGCGACATTCGAATGGAATGCCTCGCTGCCGCCACGCAAAATGGTGGCGTTGCCGGACTTCAGGCAAAGCGCGGCCGCATCGATCGTGACGTTAGGGCGCGATTCGTAAATGATACCGATGACGCCGAGCGGGACGCGCATCTGCGCGACGCGCATGCCATTGGGGCGTAGCGTGCTGGCGGTGGTGCTACCGATGGGGTCTGGCAGATTGGCGATCTGGCGCAGGCCTTCGGCCATTTTCGCCAGGGCCTTATCGGATAGGGTCAGTCGGTCGAGCAGTGCCGGTTCCAAACCGTTGGCGCGTGCCGCCTCCAGGTCGCGCGCATTGGCGGCCTGCAAGGTCTCGCGGTGTTCCAGCAAGGCGTCGGCCATGGCGAGCAGGGCCTGATTCTTGGCGGTGCCCGTGGCTTGCATCATGACTCGGGAGGCGCGCCGGGCGTTTTCGCCCAGGGCCAGCATGGCGTCGTCGATATCGGTATGGGACATGATGGTGTCTGACATGATTCGGGGGAAGGGCCTGGTGCGCCCTTCATAAAGTCTAAGTGTATCGTGCCGCGCGGCTCAGGCGCGGCCGCCAGCGGCAATGCGTAAGGCCAGACGGATCATTTCTTCCCACGGATCCGACAGGCGGCCGGCGACGGGCAGGCCTTTGATCAATCGGTCGACCTCGTGGGCATGCTGCACGGCCATCGGCCAACTGTTGGCGGGAACGCGCGCCAAGGCCTGCAGCGCGAGCTTTTCATGGGCGCCGAATATACGCAGGCGCCGCATCAGCGCGCCGCTGTCCTGACCAGCGGCGCGGGCTTCGGCCACGCGGGCAAGCAGGCGGATTTCGTCGCCGACTGCCCACAGAACTAGGGGCAAGGCTTCGCCTTCGGCGCGTAAGCCTTCCAGCATGCGCACGGTACGGGCCGCATCGCCCGCGAGCATGGCATCGCGCAAGCCGAATACATCATAGCGGGCGACATTGAGCACGGCGCGTTCGACGTCTTCGGCCGAGAGCTGCCCCTCGGGATAGAGCAGGGCGAGCTTTTGGATTTCCTGATGTGCCGCTAACAGGTTGCCTTCGACTTTGTCGGCCATCCATTGCAGCGTCGCGGAATCCGTGCGCTGCTGCTGACGGACCAGACGCGCGCCGATCCACGCGGGCAGCCGCGTGCGGTCGATGGAGGCGATGTCGACCATGATGCCGCCTTGCGCCAGGGCCTGCACCCATTTCGATTCGCGCGTGGCCTTGTCCAGCCGCGGCAGCGAGACGACGATCAGCGTATCCGGGTCTGCTTGTGCGGCGGCTTGGGTGGCGAGTTTGCCGAGCGTCTCGGCACCAGTCTTGCCGGGCTTTCCCGTCGGAAGTTTGATTTCAAGCAGACGTTTGTCGCCAAAAAGCGAGACGCTTTGGGTGGCCGCGAACACCGCGCTCCAGTCGCTGCGCGCATCCATTACCAGGGATGTGCGCTCGGTGTAGCCGGCTTGCCGCGCCGCGTGACGCAGGGCGTCGCCAGCTTCGACCACCAGCAAGGGCTCATCGCCAGACACCGTGTACAACGGTGCCAAGTGTTGTCCGGCTCGTTGCAGATGATCGATCAGTCGGTCAGCGTCTAGCGACTGCCCCATGTCTCACCACGAGCCCGTGCCGGGCGAACCGGGCGTGCGCCAGCTGTCGGGCCGATCGTCTTTGATCTCGACGTTGGGATCGTAGACGGGCGCGTCGGGGTTGTCTTCGCCGCGTTGAATGGCTTCGTAGCTGGCTTTGACTTCGGGGGCGGTGATGCGTCGGACCACGCGGCCCACCAGCGATTGCTGCATGGACTGGTAGAGGGTTTCCATTTGCACTTCCTTGGCCTGGACGAATTGATCGTCATAGGGCATGTCGCGGTACACAGACAGCGTGGTGTCGGGCAGGATGGTCGCACCCTTGTTGGTGATCAGGCGGAAGGAAAAGTCGATGCCCAGCTCGTATTCCTCCACGCGTCCTTGCGCGGTGAGCGACACTTCGCGCAGAGAACGCTCATTGCCGATCACCTGCAGAATGGCTTCGCCATCGGTCGGTTTGTCGACCAGGCGCGTATCGGGCGAGGCGGCACGGATAGCGCGCCGCAACTCCGCACCAAAGCGCGTATTGTCTGGCGCGCCGACATACAACGTCTTGAACGGGAGTGGCGTGACGCCACGCAGGGCAAAGCCGCAAGCCGCCAGCAGCATGACGGCCGCCAGGGCGGTGGCGCGCAGCCACCAGCGGGAGCGGAGATGGTGCAGGCGGAATGCGGCGTTTTGCATGCGTGGCCTCTTAACCGACGACGTTGACGAGTTTGCCTGGAACCACGATCACGCGCTTGGGCGGACGGCCTTCCAGGAAGCGAGCGACTTCCTCCTGCGCGGCGGCGATCTGTTCGATCTCTGCCTTGGAGGCCTGGGCGGCGACGCGGATGGAGCCGCGCAGTTTGCCGTTGACCTGCAGCATGAGTTCGACTTCATCGGCGACCAGTGCGGCCTCGTCCACCGTAGGCCATGGAGCGTCCAGCAGGTCACCGAAAGTGCCGGCGTAACCAAGATCGCGCCACAGCAACCAGGTGATGTGCGGGACGACCGGGTATAGCACGCGCAGCAGGATGCTGATCGCTTCGGCACGGGCGGCGTCGGCGTGATCGCCGTCGGGCAGCTCCGCGCCGTCGATCGCGTTCAGCATCTTCATGCTGGCGGACACCACGGTGTTGTACTGGATGCGTTGATAGTCGTAGTCGGCTTGCTTGAGCAGGCCATAGACTTCGCGGCGCAGATCCTTGACGGGAGCGGGGGCGCCGCTCCAGTCGATCTTGAGCGACTGCGCGCGGGCGATGGTTTCGCGTTGCCCATGGCAGAGCGCCCAGAGGCGACGCAGGAAGCGGTTCGCGCCGTCTACGCCGGAATCCGACCATTCGAGCGTTTGCTCGGGGGGGCTGGCGAACATGACAAACAAGCGCGCGGTGTCCGCGCCCAGCGTGTCGATCAGGGCCTGTGGGTCCACGCCGTTGTTCTTCGACTTGGACATGGTGCCCACGCCGCCGTACTGGACGTCGGAACCGTCGGACTTGAGTTTCGCCCCGATGATCGCGCCCTTGGCGTCGTATTGGTTCTCGACTTCTTCGGGCCAGAAATACTCGATGCCGCCCTTGGCGTTCTTGCGCGAGTAGATATGGTTGAGCACCATGCCCTGGCAGAGCAGCTTCGTGAACGGCTCGTCGAATTTAAGCAGGCCCAGATCTCGCATGACACGCGTCCAGAAGCGGGCGTACAACAGGTGCAGGACTGCGTGTTCGATGCCGCCGATGTATTGATCCATCGGCATCCAATAGTCGTTGCGGGCATCGACCATGGCTTGATCGTTGTCCGGCGACGTGTAGCGCATGAAATACCACGAGGAATCCACGAAGGTATCCATCGTGTCGGTTTCGCGACGCGCGGGCTTGCCGCAGCTGGGGCAGTGGCAGGACAGGAAGCCCTCGTGTTTGGCCAGCGGGTTGCCGCTGCCATCCGGGATGAGGTCTTCGGGCAGCACGACCGGCAGGTCTTTCTCGGGCACCGGCACCGGGCCGCAATCGGCGCAGTGGATGATGGGGATCGGGGTGCCCCAGTAACGTTGGCGAGAAATACCCCAGTCGCGCAGGCGCCACGTGGTCTGTTTTTCGCCCAGGCCCTTGGCCGACAGATCGGCGGCGATGGCGTCCACGGCGTCTTTGAAGGACAGGCCGTCGTATTTGCCGGAATTGATGGTGCGGCCGCTTTGCTTGTCCGCGTACCATTCTTGCCAGGCGTCGGTCGAATAGGTCTTGCCTTCGACGGCGACGACCTGCTTGATCGGCAATTGGTATTTCTGGGCGAATGCAAAGTCGCGTTCGTCGTGGGCGGGCACGCCCATCACGGCGCCGTCGCCATAGCTCATCAACACGTAGTTACCGACCCAGATGGCGATTTGTTCGCCGGTCAGGGGGTGTGTGACGGACAGGCCAGTGGGCATGCCCGCTTTTTCGCGAGTGGCGATCTCGGCTTCGGTGGTGCCGCCGAGCTTGCATTGTTCGATGAACGCGGCGAGCTCCGGATTGGTCTTCGCGGCGTGCGCGGCCAGGGGATGCTCGGGAGCGACCGCGCAGAAGGTCACGCCCATGATGGTGTCGCCGCGCGTGGTGAAGACGTAGAGCTTGCCATCCTGGATGAGATTGCCGTCTTCGCCCTTGATCTCGTGCGGGAAGGCAAAGCGCAGGCCCTCGGATTTACCGATCCAGTTGTCCTGCATGAGGCGTACGCGTTCCGGCCAGCCGGGCAAACCATCACGGACGTGTTCCAGCAGTTCCTCGGCGTAATCGGTGATGCGCAGGTAGTAGCCGGGGATCTCGCGTTTCTCGACGAGCGCGCCCGAACGCCAGCCGCGGCCGTCGATGACTTGTTCGTTGGCCAGTACGGTCTGATCGACCGGGTCCCAGTTCACGACCTGCGTCTTGCGATAGGCGATGCCTTTTTCCAGCATCTTCAGGAACAGCCATTGGTTCCACTTGTAGTATTTCGGATCGCAGGCGCACATTTCGCGCGACCAGTCGATTGCCAGCCCCATCGCCTTCATCTGCTTTTTCATGTAGGCGATGTTGTCGTAGGTCCACTTCGCGGGCGGCACCTTGGACTTGATGGCGGCGTTTTCGGCGGGCATGCCGAAGGCGTCCCAGCCCATGGGCATCAGCACGTTATAGCCGCGCATGCGCAGCTGGCGCGCCATCATGTCGTTGATGGTGTAGTTGCGGACATGGCCCATGTGCAGTTTGCCGCTGGGGTAAGGCAGCATGGAACACGCGTAGAACTTCGGCTTTTCGGAGCCATCGGCATTCACGGCGTGCTCGGTGACACGGTAAGCGTCGCGCGCCTGCCAGTCTTGTTGGGCGGCGGCTTCGACGGCGGTGGGGCTGTAACGTTCCTGCATGGGCTCGTGCACGTATCTCGAAAGAAAAGGGGCCGCGCTGCGATCTACAGCGTCGGTCAAACCGTTGATTATAAAGAGTCCCTAGCGCTCGGGGGCGGTGGGGTGGTTTTCGGGCAGGCGCGCCGATGGTGAGCAAAGGGCGTACACCAGGCCGATGACGCAAACGAGCGCGCCGCCGGCACACACGGCCAGCCAGCCCGCCGCTGCATAAAGCGCGGATGCGGCCATCGACCCGGCGGCGCCACCGAGAAAATACGAAGTCATATAACCGGCGGTCAGACGGCCTCGGGCCTCGGGCTGCAGGCGGTACAGGCTGGTTTGATTGGTGATGTGTACGCCCTGAATCATCATGTCGAGCACGACCACGCCGATGATCAGCGCGGCGAGGTAATGCGCGCCGAGCGCGAGCAGCAGCCAGGAGGCGGCCATTAGCGCCAGACCGAGTCGCGTCGCCAGATTGCCATGGCCCTGATCGCTTAGCCGTCCGAAGCGATTCGCCGCCAGGGCACCCGCCGCGCCCGCGAGGCCGAACAAGCCGATGGTGCCGTCGGAATAAGAATAGGGCGGCGAGGCCAGCAGAAACGTCAACGGTGTCCAGAACATGCTGAACGCGGCGAACGTCAGCGCGCCCAGCAGCGAGCGCGCACGGAACTGAGGCTCGCGCGCGTAGAGATGAAAAATCGAGGCGAGCAGGCCCGTGTAGCTGAGGTGGTTTTGCGGCTTATGTCGCGGCAGAACACGCCATAAGGCGCCCGTGGTTAACACCAATAACACGAACGCCACCCAATAAACGATCCGCCAGCTGCCCAGATTGCCCAACCCGCCCGCGACCGTGCGAGCGAGCAATATGCCTAGCAGCAGGCCGCTCATGACGGTGCCCACGGCTTTGCCGCGCTGTTCTGGCGCGGCCAGCGTCGCGGCAAAGGGAACGAGTACCTGTGCGACAACCGACAAAATGGCCGTCAATGCCGTGCCGATCAGCAGCATGGGAAAGCTGTTGGCAAAGCCCGAAATCAACAACCCGCACGCGCTCAACAGCGTCATGACCACGATCAGCGAGCGCCGTTCGACCATGTCGCCCAACGGCACCAGCAGCATCAGACCTAGCGCATAGCCCAGTTGCGCGGTCATGACGATGGCGCCGGCTGCGGTCTCGCTCAAGCCGAATTGCTGGCTGATCGTATGAAGCAAGGGCTGCGCGTAGTAATTGCTGGCCACAACCAGCCCCGTCGCGGTGGCCATGAGCAAGACGATGGGCGTGGTCAGTGCCGGCGTGGGCGTTTTTCTCGGTGTGGAAGCAGACATCGGTGGGCCAACTGTCAGAAAAAGAATAGCGCGCGTTGTCCCGCGCGCAAAAGCGGCAAGGCCCGTCGCTTGCGAGACGGGCCTTGTGGTGTAGCGTCAGAACGGCGACAGTTTATTGTGCAGCGTCTTTCAGTTTCTTCAGCGGGCGAACCTTAACCTTGACCGAAGCGGGCTTGGCCGGGAACCAGCGCTCTTCGCCGGTGAAGGGGTCTTTGCCGAAGCGCTTGGCCTTGGCGGGGACCTTTTGCACGGTCACTTTCATCAGGCCGGGCAGCGCGAACTCGCCAGCGCCTTTCTTGTTGACGGAACCCAGGACGGTTTCTTCCAGGCTTGCCAGAACGGCCTTGACCGCCTTGGCTTCGACGCCCGATTGCGCAACCAGGTGAGCAACCAACTGAGACTTGTTCAGCGCTTCTTTGACGACGGGGGTCTTCTTCACTGCAGCGGTCTTAGCGACGGTTGCCTTCTTTGCGGGTGCTTTCTTGGCCGCAGCCTTGGTGGCGGGGGCTTTGGCAGCAGTCTTGCTGACTTTCTTGGCGGGAGCTTTTGCTTTGGTAGCCATGGTCGAAATCCGTATGTTGAGAACACGAGATAGCCGGGTACCGACGGCCGGCACGGGACATCTCGCGGCCGATGATAGCGGAACTTCAGGTCTGTGCGCGCATTTCTTTGCGAAAACCCCTTAAAACATGTTGTTTTCGTGACATAGGTGCCGTTCTATGCCGTGTTTTCAGTGCGTTTGATGCGCCGTGATACGATAGTTTTCAGCAGTCGACTCGCGTTACGCTGACGGGTAGGTCATGAAGAGTCGGCCAATACCAATAGGGCCGATCATGGCTATCGATATACCGGGATATTCGTCACCCGCCGCAGGGCTGGATACGCCATTGGCGCTGCTGTCAGCCTGTCACGAACGTATGACGCGCCAGTGCGAAACGCTGCTGCGATTGGCCGCGCATGTCGCGCAACACGGATCCGACGAGGTGGCCCAAACGGCCGCGGCGAGCGTGATGCGCTATTTCGATACGGCGGCGCGGTTGCATCATCGGGATGAAGAAGAAGACCTTTTTCCTGCATTGATCGAGTCCATGTCGGGCAGCGATGCCCGCTGCATTCACGAGATCGTGGATGCCCTGACGCAGGATCATCGCCGGCTGGAACGGCTATGGGACGGCTTACATCCCGCGTTGGAGGCGATCAGCGCCGGCCGTCACGCACAAATCGATAAAGCTCATGCCGAATGCTTCTGCGCGGAATACGCCGCGCATTTACGCCGTGAAGACGAAGAGCTGTTGCCCATGGCGTCGCGTTTGCTGGACGATGTGGCGCTGTCGGATATGAGCCAGGCAATGCGCGCACGGCGCGGTGGCGATGCGAGTTGATCGAAGGGATGTGGCAGGTGTGAATAAGATCGCGAGTCGCTTGTTTGGCACGTGGGTTCAGGACGTAACGCCCGCCACATTGCGTGCCGACGTATTGGCGGGATTGTTGGGCGCGTTGCTGGTGCTGCCGCAAGGGGTGGCGTTCGCCACGCTCGCGGGTTTGCCGCCCCAGTATGGTTTGTATTCGGCTATTGTGCCTTGTGTGATTGCAGCGTTGTTCGGCTCCAGCCGTCACGTGATGTCGGGGCCCACGAACGCGAATTCGCTGGCTTTATATGCGGTGTTGGCGCCGCTGGCGCTTGCGGGCAGTCCTCAATATATCCAGATGGCGTTGGCCGTCACGATCTTGGTTGGCGTGCTGCAGTGGCTGGTGGGCGCGCTGCGTCTAGGGGCGCTGGCGAACTTTATTTCGCCTTCCGCGTTGTTCGGCTTTACCAGTGGTGCGGCGGTGTTGATCGCGGTGCACGCATTGAAAGATGCGGTGGGGCTGCGCGATGTTCATACACACGGTGCTTTTGGCGTGCTGCGTAGCGTGTTGGGCGGCTGGGCGCGATGGCAGGCGGGTGCGGTGCTGGTGGTGATCGTGACGATGGCGGTGGCGTTGTGGGCGCGGCGCTGGGATCCGCGCAAGCCGCATATGTTGATCGGACTCGTGGCGGGTACTGGGGTGGCCGCGATGCTCAACGCGTGGGTTTACGTTGATGCGGCGCAGGGAATCAGCACGCTTGGAGTTTTACCGTCGCCGATGCCGCCTTTTCATGTGCCGCGCATCGAGTGGAGCATGTTGCCGGATCTGCTAGGTCTCGCGTTTGCGCTATCGATCGTGGCGCTCGCGCAGTCGATTTCGATTGCCAAAGTCGTGGCGGCGCGATCGGGGCAGATCATCGATGCAAATCGTGAATTTCGGGGTCAAGGTCTGTCGAATATCGTGGGAGGATTTTTTTCTTCCTATCTGTCTTGCGGTTCGTTGAATCGTTCGATTCCGAATTTTGAAGCGGGGGCGCGCACGCCCCTGGCATCGGTGTTTTCGGCGGTGTTGTTGTTGGTGCTGGTCATGGTCAGTGCGCCGCTACTGGCGCGCATTCCGTATGCCGCGATCGCGGGTCTGCTGTTGTTAGTGGCCTGGAATTTGTTTGCGTGGCCCCAATGGCGGCGGTTGCTGCGGGTGCAGCGCAACGAGTTTTATATCGCGCTGGCGACCTTGATTGCGACCGTGACGATACGCATGGAAATCGCGATCTTGCTGGGCACCTTGCTGTCGCTGATGGCGTACCTGCATCGAACGTCGCACCCCGCGATGCGCGTCATGGGGTTTCGCGCCAGTGATCCGGATCGGCATTTTGTGGTGTTGGAAGGGCATCCGGACGAGTTGCCCGAGTGTCCGCAATTGAAGTTGCTGCGTATGGAAGGGTCTGTCTATTTTGGCGCCGTGGCGCACGTGGCGGATCGTTTGCAGGCGCTGCGCGCCGAGCCGGATGCGCCGAAGCATTTGCTCGTCATGGCGAAAAGCATGAACTTCATCGACCACGCCGGCGCCATGGTGTGGGAGGTCGAACTGCGCAAGCGGCGTGAAATGGGCGGCGATCTGTATTTCCATCGTCCGCGACCGGCCGTACTGGAGATGTGGCAGCGTACCGGTTTTATCGAGGAGTTGGGCGAAGACCATATTTTTCCCGACAAGGCGACGGCCATCGCGAGCATCTACGAACGGCTGGATCCGGGTATCTGCGCGGGCTGTACGGCGCGCACCTTTCGCGAATGTTCGCGCCGCGCTGCGCAGGCCCAGTCAGGGGTTTCGGTGTTGCTGGATCCCGCGCGGTTATCGTCACAATCCCATCGCTGAGCAGAGAGCGGCAATAGGCAAAAAAAAACGGCCTCGCAATAGCGAGGCCGCGGTGACTACGGACCACCGGCTGAATTACTTCAGCTTGGTTTCCTTGTAGTCCACATGCTTGCGAGCGACGGGATCAAATTTCTTGATCAGCATCTTCTCAGGCATGTTGCGCTTGTTTTTGGTGGTCGTGTAAAAGTGGCCCGTGCCGGCAGTCGACTCGAGCTTGATCTTTTCGCGGATACCTTTGGCCATGTCTTGCTCCTAGAATGTGATGGGCCGGATCAGGCCACTTCGCCGCGAGCGCGCAGATCGGCCAGGACGGCGTCGATGCCGTTCTTGTCGATGATGCGGATAGCCTTGGCGGAAACACGCAGACGAACCCAGCGGTTCTCGCTTTCAACCCAGAACCGGCGCGATTGCAGGTTGGGCAGGAAGCGACGCTTGGTCTTGTTGTTCGCGTGCGAAACGTTGTTGCCCGTCATCGGGCCTTTGCCAGTTACTTGGCATACGCGTGCCATGGTGTTTTACCTCTGTTCTGGCCGCGTATGGCGAAGCTGGGGAAGGAAAGTCAGGTAGATGGGCTAGGTGCCCGTGCTTATACCCGCTACCCGCCGCCCGCTGTACCTATACACGGGGTGCTGGTCGAAAGTGGTAGCTACAAAGCATAGTAGGCTACTCACGGGAAAAACTTCTTGCGAAGCTCGCCATTCTAGTATGAAAAGGGGAAAACAAGCAAGCGTTCCGGCGCGGAGTGTCTCGGGAAAGCCGCTGTGACGTTTCCCTGTGACAGGCGCGTGGGTCTGCTGTAGCACCCGCCTGTCTCTGTTTACACCGGTGTTGGCTCTTATCGCCGGGCAATGCGGCCCGACAACCAGGATAGCGTGGCGCAGAAGGCGAGCACCGTGGTCAGCGGCAACGGCCCGTCGGTCTGCCAGACGCTGACCGCGGCGCCGGCGAGGGCGCCGCAGCTCATCTGCAATGTTCCCAATAACGCGGACGCCGCACCCAGTCGCATGCCTTGTTCGGCCAAGGCGAGGGCGGCCGAATTAGGGTTGACGAAGCCCTGGCTGAACATATACCCGATCAAACACACCATGAGAACAGGCAAAGTCATGGCGCCGGTCAGCGTCCACGCCAAAGCGATCAGACCGGTGCCTGCCAGCGCGTACTGAGCCGCGCGTTGCAGTTCTGCGGGCTTGCGGTTGCGCAGCATGCGCGCGCTGACCTGCGAGCCGACAATCAGGCCGGCGGCGTTGGCTCCAAAGAGAAAGCCATAGTACTGAGGCGCCACACCATAGTGGTCGATGAATACGCGCGGCGAACAAATGATGTAGGCGAACATGCCCGCCGATCCCAGGCCACCCGCGAAGCTATGCGCCATGAATCGCCGGTGCCGTAATAAGGCCAGATAATTGCGCGCGATCGATCGCGCGCTCAATGGCTGCACGCGTGCGGGAGCAAGCGATTCATGCATGATGAAATGTGCCGCGATCAGCATGGCGAGTGATACGGCCGCCATCAGCCAGAACAAGCTGCGCCAGCCCATGAAAGCCAGCAACTGGCCGCCGGCGAGCGGCGCCAGGATTGGCGCCACGCCCATGATCAGCATCAGCATGGACAAGGCGCGCGCGGCGTCTTGGGTTTCGTAATGGTCGCGGATCACCGCACGGGGAATGACGATCCCGGCCGCGCTGCCCATCGCCTGCAGCACGCGGCAAAGGGTGAGCATGTGAATGCTATCGGCCATCGCGCAGCCCACGGACGCGGCGGTATAAACCGCGAGGCCACCGAGCATGGGCAGCTTGCGGCCATAGCGATCTGCCAGCGGGCCATAAAACACTTGCGCCAGCGCCAAGCCCACCAGATAGGATGCGAGGGTTCGTTCGACATCGCCACGAGAGACTTGCAGGCCCTCGGCGATGGCGGGAAACCCGGGCAGATACATGTCCACCGAAAACGGGCCGATGGCCGTGAGCACGCCCATCAGTATGAGCCAACCTGGCAGGCGACGCGACAAGGACTGCGATGGCATGAACGAGTAGGAGCGACCAGTGAGCGGGGATCGCACGGCACGCGCTGATCTGCATACAGGGGCCGCGCGGCGTGACCAATCCGAAAGCGAGTCAGGGATACTAGCACGCGTCAAGGGCTGGCCGATTCCGATCGTTTTCGGCTAGAGTTGCTGGGTTCGTTTACACAGGGGAGAAGCTGTGAATCCGTTGCTGTCCGTAGTTGAACGCAAGTTGAATGCCTTGCCCGTGACTGTGCAGTTGCAGATGCCCGATGGCGCTATCGTCGGGCCGAACGATGCTCAAGTGCGCTTTGTCGCGCGCGAAAAGTCCGCGCTGGCGCATCTGGCCGAGGGGTCGGTTGGTGTGTTGGGGCAGGACTATGTCGAAGGTCGCATCGACATACAGGGCAATATGCGCGATGTTATGGCCGCCGCGGCGGCGTTATTGCCGGGCTCGCCCGTCGAGGCGGCAAAAGGGGGATGGCTCACCGAACTAGTACGAAAAGTCGCATCGGTGTGGCGTCACTCCATCGAGCGTGATGCCAAGCAGATCGAGTTTCACTACGATCTGTCGGACGATTTCTATGCATTGTGGCTGGACCCGCGCCGGGTCTATTCCTGCGCGTATTATCGGACGCCCGAAATGACGCTGGCGCAGGCGCAGGAAGCCAAACTGGACCACATTTGCCGCAAGCTACGTCTGCAACCCGGCGAGCGCTTCCTGGATGTGGGCGCGGGCTGGGGTGGGCTGCTGCTGTGGGCCGCGGAAAACTACGGTGTGGACGCTACGGGTATCACCTTGTCGCGCAATCAACACGCCTATGTCAACAAGCTCATCGAAGAAAAAGGCTTGTCGGGCCGTGTGCGGATGGAGCTGCTCGATTACCGCAAGCTCGACGAGTCGCAGCCTTTCGACAAGCTGGCGTCGGTGGGTATGTTCGAGCACGTGGGTCGCGCACAATTGCCGGGCTATTTCGCCAAGCTGCGTCGCCTGGTCAAGCCCGGCGGGCTTATCATGAACCACGGGATCACCGCGGCCGGCGTCTATAACAGCGAGCTGGGCAGCGGGATGGGCGAGTTCATCGAAAAATATATCTTTCCCGGCGGCGAGCTGACGCATATCAGCTGCGTGATGGAGGCGATGACCCACGGTGGTCTGGAAGGCGTGGACGTGGAAAACCTGCGTCCGCATTACGCGCGCACCTTGTGGGCCTGGAGTGATGCCTTGGAGGCGCGCCTGGAAGAGGCCGCGCAGGTTCTCAAGGGTGAGCAAGGGCAGCGCTCGTTGCGTGCCTATCGCCTGTACCTCGCCGGGTGCGCGATGGCCTTCGAGCATGGCTGGATCGCGCTACATCAGGTGCTGGGCACAAGCCCGGCATTTGGACGTGCGGACGAACTGGATAATCCGCCGGATCTGGCGTATCCGTGGCGGCGGGCGTACATGTACACGGGCCAGTAAACCGTAACCACGACGTAACTCGTCAGCCCGCCCTCAAGCGCCCGATGCTCGGTTGTTCTTCCGATAGCCGGTCGCCTGAAAGGCGGGCTTTTTGCTGCCAGTACAGTAATGACTACGGTCAAAACGTAACTTTGTGTGTTTGTGACTTATTGCAATGCAGCATAGGTATGCCGGGGCGTTGTCGCTTGGGCGAGGCCGGCGTTGCGCCGAAATCTCATCCTATTTATGACTAAATGTGTCGATCTGGGCTTGGGCGTTTCGGGAAAATCCGTTAAGATGCTGTCTTCTTCATTTAGTTGTGCTCAATTTCTGTCAGCCTGCGCGTGAGATTTTTCACGCACGGGCTCGCTGTCCACGGGGTCGACGTCCGCTTTGACGCACGACCCTGCTGCTAGTGTCGGTTTGTATTGGCGGTTCTGCCCGTCTTCCGCACAACCCCCTTAGCTCCACGGCACCCACGGGCGCTTTGTCCGGCGTGGTGTCCCTGAACCTATGGAGGCAAAAGCCATGCAATTCAATGTTGTGAAAACCCTCTCCGCCGCGGCGGTGTTTCTTGCTTTCGCGGGCTCGGCTCAGGCCGCCGATGCGACTTGCGAGGTGAACCGGCCGGTGAAGTTCGGCGGTATGAACTGGGAGTCCAACCTCGTCTTAGTCGATGTCGAGCGTTTTATCCTGGAAAAAGGCTATGGTTGCGAGACCGAGACGCTGCCCACCGAAACGCTGCCCGCTTTGGCCGCGCTCGAGCGCGGTGATCTCGATGTGAACACGGAGATCTGGCTCAATAGCGTCGCCGAACCGTGGGAGAAGGCCGAGAAGACCGGTAAGGTCAAACGCGTTGGCGAACTCTATCTGGGTGGCGAGTCCTGGTTTATCCCGCGCTATACGGCCGAACGCCTGCCGGAGCTGAAGTCCGCGGCCGATCTGCCGAAGTTCAAGGACGAATTCAAAGATCCGGAAGAGCCCTCGAAAGGCCGTTTTTACGGCTGCCCGGCGGGTTGGGGCTGTGAGGTCACCAGCACGAACCTGTTCCATGCGTTAGGGCTGGACGATACGTATACCTTGTATTCGCCCGGCACGGGTGCAGCGCAGAAAGCGGCGCTGACCTCGGCGTATAAGCGCAAACAGAACGTGGTGTTTTACTACTGGTACCCCACGCCGCTGGTGGGCTCGATGGATCTGGTCAAGCTGGACCTGCCGGCCTATGACGCCGAAACGCACAAGTGCCTGACTTCGCCGGATTGCAAGGATCCCAAGCCTAGCGCCTATCCGGAAAACCCGGTGTTTACCGGCGTGAACACGAAGTTCGCCCGAGAGGCGCCCAAGCTGACCGAGTTCTTCTCCAAGGTGGCCGTGCCGTTGCCCGAGATGGACGCGACGCTGGCGCACATGGAAGAGTCCGGCGATGACGCCGCCGATGTGGCCCAATGGTTCCTCAAGAATAAGGCGGATGTGTGGACCAAGTGGGTGCCTGCCGAGGTGGCAGAGCGGGTGCAGGCCGCGCTGTAAGCGGCATTGATAAGAATGCGGCCGGGCACGCACTGGCCGCGTTGGAAAGCGTTGTCGGGCACCGCGCCGAAAGCGCCGTACGTGGCGATTCGTCTTCATTTGCGGGTATCGCCCCAGCGCTTTCCCTGAATCGTTTTTCGCTGCAGCACACTTTGCATAGCGCCGGAATGCCCGGAACGTTCTGTAGATGTTCGCAGTCGGGCGTGACTAGGGTCATGCGGCTGAATGCTTGTTTCTCGGCCGCATCGCTCTACGGCATGCCGTAAGGAGGTTTTTATGTTTCCAGAGATTATTCCACCACGCGCCGTGCGTGGTGCGATCGACGGGTTTGTCGATCATCTCGTCACGCAGTACGCCGATACCTTGGAGGCGTTATCCAAGCCGTTTCTAAGCGCGTTGGTCTGGCTCGAACAGGTATTGCGTGGCGCGCCTTGGTGGCTGGTCGTGCTGGCTACCATCGCGATTGCGTGGGGCGTGAGCCGGCGCATCGGGCTGAGCATCGCCATGGGGGCGCTGCTGTGTGTGATCGGTGTGTTGGGTCTGTGGGATGCTGGCATGCAGACCTTGGCGCTCATGATCATGGCGGCGGGCCTGTCGGTGATTATCGGCATCCCGGTCGGTATTCTGATGGCGCGGGTGAACTGGCTGCGCGCGGTCATGCTGCCGGTGTTGGACGTCATGCAGACGATGCCGAGTTTTGTGTATCTGATTCCGGTCGTGATGCTGTTTGGGCTGGGCAAGATTCCGGCCATCATCGCGACGGTGATTTACGCGGTGCCGCCGCTGATTCGTTTGACGGATCTGGGCATACGGTTGGTCGATCGCGAGGTGCTGGAAGCCTCGCGCGCCTTTGGCGCGAATGCCCGTCAGCAGTTGTTTGGCGTGCAGCTGCCGCTGGCACTGCCCAACATCATGGCGGGCATTAACCAGACGACGATGATGGCGTTGTCGATGGTGGTGATCGCTTCGATGATTGGCGCACGCGGCCTCGGTTATGAAGTACTGTTAGGTATCAATCGTCTGGAAGTCGGCCGAGGGCTCTTGGCCGGCCTGGGCATCGTGGTGTTGGCGGTGCTGTTTGACCGAATCACGCAATCTTACGGACATCGCGTCCGCCAAGGAGGCCAACGATGAGCAAGATTGAAGTCAAGAATATTTATAAAGTCTTTGGTCCGCATCCGGCAAAATGGCTGTCGGCCGCGCAGGGCGGCATGAGCAAGGAAGAATTGCTCGCCAAGAGCGGTCACACGCTAGGCTTGCGCGACATCAGCCTGTCGATTGAAGAGGGCAGTATCTACGTCATCATGGGCTTGTCGGGCTCGGGGAAATCGACCTTGATCCGGCACTTTAATCGTCTGATCGAGCCCAGCGCCGGGCAGATTCTGGTCGATGGCGTGGACGTGGTGAGTCTGGGCAAGCGCGAACTCGAGACCTTCCGTCAGAAAAAGATGAGCATGGTGTTCCAGCGCTTTGGGCTGTTCCCGCATCGCACGGTGCTTGAAAACGCGGCGTATGGGTTGACCGTGCAGGGCGTGCCTAAAGCGCAACGCGAGGAGCGCGCGCGTCACTGGTTGGATCAGGTGGGGCTCAATGGTTTCGAGGCGCAGTATCCGCATCAACTCTCCGGTGGGATGCAGCAGCGCGTTGGATTGGCGCGAGCGCTGGCCACGGATGCAGAGATTCTATTGATGGACGAGGCGTTTTCCGCGCTGGATCCGCTTATCCGTCGGGAGATGCAGGATCATCTGTTGCAGTTGCAGGCCAAGCTGAACAAAACCATTGTGTTCATCACGCACGATCTGGATGAGGCGCTGCGACTTGGCAACCGGATCGCGATCTTGAAAGATGGCGAGCTGGTGCAGGAGGGCACGCCCGAAGATATCCTGTTGAATCCGTCGAATGACTACGTTCAAGCGTTTTTGCAGGATGTGAACCGCACCAAGGTGCTCAACGCGGCGCATGCCGTGAACCCGACTCGCTTGACGCTGACGATGCGCTCGCGCCCGGCGCATGCGTTGGACCGCCTGCACGCATTGAACTACGAGTATGCGCCTGTTCTGGACGGCAAGCGATTGGCGGGGGTGCTGACGGAAGCCGCGGCGCAGCGCGCCGTGCAGGCTGGCGCGCGCGACGTGTCCGCCTATGTCGAGGACTTGGCATCGATTCCCGCGACTGCCGGGCTGGACGAAGTCCTGGCCCGACTCGTCCATAGCGATCAGCCGGTTGCCGTGACGGGCGAGGATGACGAGTTTCTGGGTATGCTTTCCCGGAAAAAAGTGGTCGATCTCGTCACCCCGGCCTTGCAGGAAGGCAGTACCGAGACGCCCGCGGCGGCGTCAACGCCATCGCCCGAGGCGGGCGCCGCTACAGAGCCTGCCGAGCCGATTTCCCGGCACGCTGCCTGAGCGATTTGATCGATCGCTGCACAGCGCTAACCTGCATCGATCGCGCGCTTTTTTCGCTATGATGACTGATGTTTTTCACCTAAACGCGGAAGTCGTATGCCTATCTTGAAAGTGCAAATCGTGCAGGGCCGCTCGGCCCAGCAGAAGCAAGCGTTGTTGACGAAGGTGTCGCAGGCGGTGGTCGATAGCATCGGCGCGCCCTTGCCGAGCGTGCGTGTGATGTTGACCGAGATCCCGGCCGAAAATGTGATCGTGGCCGGCGAGCTTGGCAAGGATGCGGCGCTGGTCATGGCGATGCTGATCTCTGGCCGCACGGAAGAGAAAAAGGCCGCGCTGATTGCGGCGGTAAGCCGTGCAGTGCATGAAAGCATCGACATTTCCGAGCAAGATGTGCGCGTGATCGTGCGCGATGTACCCAACACGGATATGGGTATGGCGGGCGGCGTCACCGCGAAGTCCGCGGGCCGCTAGCGCACAGGGCATAGGCGCGGGTCGCGGACTACGCGCCGCGCGTCGCCCGGCATGGAATACAAAACTGGAGGAACAACATGAATGAAGTCGTCGTAGTCGCGGGCGCCCGTACCGCCATCGGAGATTTTGGGGGCGCGTTAAAGGACGTGCCGCCGGCCGAGCTGGGGGCCACCGTTATCAAGGAAGCCCTGGCCCGCGCCAATGTGGGCGGCGGCGAAGTCGGCCATGTCGCGGTCGGACATGTCATCAATACCGAACCACGCGATATGTACCTGTCGCGCGTGGTCTCCATGAATGCCGGTATCGGCAAGGAAACGCCCGCGTTTAACGTCAACCGCTTATGCGGTTCGGGCTTGCAGGCCATTGTGTCGGCCGCGCAGACCATTATGCTGGGCGATGCGGAGATCGCGATAGGCGCGGGCGTGGAAAGCATGAGCCGCGCCCCGTATATTTCGCCGACCCAGCGCTGGGGCGCCCGCATGGGGGACGCGCAGCTCGTGGACATGATGACCGGTGCGTTGTCGGATCCGTTCGAGCGTATCCACATGGGCGTGACGGCGGAGAACGTGGCCGCGAAGTTCGGTATCAGCCGCGAGGACCAAGACGCTCTGGCGGTCGAGTCGCACCGGCGCGCCGCGGCGGCGATCGATGCGGGACACTTCCGGGACCAGATTGTGCCCATCGTGCGCAAGACCCGTAAGGGCGAGGTGGTGTTCGATACGGACGAACACGTGCGCCGCGATGTGACGGCCGATGGGCTGGCGGCGCTGAAAACCGTCTTCAAGAAAGAAAACGGCACCGTGACCGCCGGCAATGCTTCCGGGCTGAACGATGGCGCGGCGGCGGTTGTGCTGATGAACGCCAGCGTCGCGCGCGAACGTGGCGTCAAGCCGCTGGCGCGATTGGTGGCCTATGCCCATGTCGGCGTGGAGCCCTCCATCATGGGGATCGGACCGGTGCCGGCCACGCAAGCAGCCCTAAAGCGTGCCGGCCTGACCGTGGATCAACTGGACGTGATCGAAGCCAACGAGGCCTTCGCCGCCCAGGCGTGTGCGGTGTCACGCGAGCTGGGCTTGGACCCGGCCAAGGTAAACGCCAACGGCAGCGGCATCAGTCTGGGCCACCCCATCGGCGCCACGGGCACGATCATCACGATCAAGGCTTTGTACGAGTTGCAGCGCGTTCAAGGCCGTTACGCGCTGGTGACGATGTGCATTGGTGGCGGTCAGGGCATTGCGGCGGTGTTCGAACGCGTGTGATCTTTGTGCGGCGGCGGTCGCGGCGTTGGACGCCGCTCACTGTCGTGTTGCAGACGTGGCCGGCGGTATCAACCTGCCGCTGCGGGTTTGAGACCCACTTCTCGGGCGACACCTTCCCAAATTGGCCCTTCCTTTTGTAGGAAGTTGGCTAGCTCGACCGTCCCAAATGCTTGCATCGGTACACTGCCGCCCTGAACCAGCATCGACTGAATTGACGGGTCGCGCAGGGCCGTGGCCACTTCCCGAGAAAGACGCGCCACCGCGGCAGGTGACGTCCCGGGCGGTGCGAACAATGCTGTCCATGGCGTCAAGACGTCGTCTACGACGCCGGTTTGCTTGATGGTCGGAACATTGGGTGCGATGGCCAACCGCTGATTTGAACCGACCGCCAGCGCACGGAGACGTCCTTCCCGTACGAAGGGATCCACCGCCACCATGTAATCCGGCATCACATCCACGACCCCGCCCACAAGATCGTTGATTGCGGCAGCGCTGCCTTTGTAATGGACAGGGGTGGTCTTAATACCCACTTCGGATTGCAACTGCATAAAGGACAAGAAAGCGCCGGTGCCAGCCCCGGGAGACGCGACGTTGACCTTCCCAGGATTCAGGCGGGCGAACTCGATGAGCTCTGCTAGAGTGGAGTACGGCCTGTCTGGATTTGCGACTAATGTGATCGGATTGAGTGATACGCCATGCACGGGAAGGAGTGAGGCGACTCCCTGCGTTTGTTCGGGATAAATGATGCGATTGAGGAAAATGGTACCTTGCGTTCCCAAGATCAATGTATGGCCATCACTCGGCAAGCGCGACGCGTACTCCGTTCCGATCGAACCGCTGGCGCCCGCACGGTTTTCCACGATAACTGCCTGGTTTAACTGTTCGCTCAGCTTATGAGCGATTTTTCTGGCCTGAGTATCGGTGATGCCGCCTGGAGGGAACGGCACGACGAGACGTAATGGTTTTGTTGGCGCCCAATGGCTATCGCTGCTCGCCATTCCGGACGCCGCAAAAGCGGCCAATCCGAAGGTCGCTTGCAAAAGCTGTCTGCGCTTGAGAGAGGGTATCCCCCCGCGATTGCTTTGTTGTAAAGATTCCATGGTGTCTCCTGGTACCTGTTTCCCGCGCATTGGTCTAATCATTGGTGCACGGCACGACAGAGTCACGATCCGCGTGTTTAACGGATAAATCGATTGATGTAGTCTTCACCTAACCCGATTGAGCTGTAGTACTCGCGTGCTTTATCCATCTTCGTAAAGACGTCTTCGTAGCCCAATGCGTTTCCATCGACGTCGACGAAGACGTAGCCCGCCTTTACGTGAAAGAGCGTGACCATTTCGTCAACACCATCCGGCACGTACAGAGTGTGAGTCTCTCCTGGGGGCTCAAATACAAAGCTGCCTTCTTCGGCGACCCAGTCGTGTTCGAGATATTGCCAACGCCCTTTCAAGACAATGGCGTGCACAGTGCCAGAGTGCCGGTGACGCGAGAGGACGCCGCTGCGCTCGACGCGGATCAAATTGATGTAGAGCCCTTCAGATGGGGAGAAAACGACGGGCTTGAAGAAGGAGCCGCTTGGCGTGGGGACCCATAAATTGTCATGCTCGAGCCAATCCGTGGTCACCCCATGGTGGATCAAGTCAGGAATCATGCCTCGGGGCTGCTCGTGTCGGTAAGGCTCCTTTTTCAAGGGCGCACGCACGGGGACAGGGTGTTCATTCATCTCGGCTCTCTTATCTATTTCGTGGATTCGCAATGGCGTTATGTCGGCATACCGGCCAAGCTGGCTGACGCGGAAACGTATATTGCCACTCCTCCTGACGTGCTGTTGCGTTCTCTCACATATTGGACTCCACAGAGGGCGGCGAATTGGCGCGTGTGACGTGGCTACAATCACGCGATTCTTAACTGACTTTCCTCTGATGCCACCCCCCTCCCGCCCCGCTGCTGCCGATCAGCCCACACTTTCCGAATCTGACGGCATTCGTTATCTGCATTTTGGTACCGAATGGATCCAGGGTGCCATGCGCATCAAGGCGCCCGCCGAGTTGGTGCTGGAATACACGACGCAGATGATGGCGTGGCTGTTGTTCCTGGATCCGCCAAAAGACGAGGCCATTGGCCAGTTGGGTCTCGGGGCCGCATCCATCACGCGTTTTTGCATGAAGCACACGCGTAGTCCATTGACGGTGGTGGAGTGGAACTCGCAGGTCACGGCGGTCTGTCAGATGTTTTTCCGACTGCCGACAAGTTCGCGCTTGACGGTGCATCATGAGGACGCGGGTGCCTGGGTGGCAGATCCCCTCAATGCCGGGCGTTGCCCGGTGCTGATGGTGGACCTCTATGACGCGCAGGCGCGCGGGCCGGTACGCGACTCGGTGGCGTTTTACCGCCATTGCCGTCGTGTGTTGGGCGAGGTCGGCGTGTTGTCGGTGAATCTCTTCGGCCGCCACGAAAGCTTTGAGCCCAATATCGAAAATCTGCGCCGAGCGTTCGACGATCGTATCGTGTTGCTGCCCGAGATCGAAGAGGGCAATCAGATCGTGCTCGCATTCAGCGGCCCGCCCTTGGCGGTCACACCGGCGCAGTTGCTGGAGCGTGCCGAGGTGGTGGAAAGCAAGTATGGCCTGCCGGCCCGGCGCTGGGCACGTGCGTTGACCCGGCACGCGGTTGACGGAATGTTGCACTTTTAGGGTAACCCCTAACCGGGTACCCCCTATCCGGTCGCGCTCGGGATGGCTAAGATGAGGATTCCTATAATTATGAATTACAGGATCCCATTCCGGGCACGCCATGACTGCACCGATCGTCCGTCAAGCGCTGTACCTAGAGGTCGCGGACCGGCTGCGCGGCATGATCAGGTCGCGGGCGCTGGCCAGCGGCGCGTGGATCGACGAAGTGCAACTGACCCGCGTGCTGGGCATTTCGCGCACGCCCTTGCGGGAGGCTTTGAAAGTCCTGGCCACCGAAGGCCTAGTTCGCCTGGAGCCGCGTCGCGGGTGCTTCGTCAACGAGCTATCGCTACAGGATCTGGAAGACATTTTTCCGCTCATGGCGATGCTCGAAGGGCGTTGTGCCCATGAAGCGGCGGTCAAGGCAACGGACGCGGAGCTAGCCGGCCTGGAGGCGCTACACCGCGAGTTGCAACAACATGCGCGGGCGGGCGAGGTGGACGCTTATTACGAGACGAATGCGCGGATCCACGAAGCCCTGCAAGCCCTGGCCAATAATCGTTGGCTGTCAGACATGGTGGGCAATCTGCGGCAGGTCCTGAGTCTTTCCCGGCATAAAAGTTTGACCTTGCCGGGGCGCATTCTGGCGTCTTGCGCAGAGCATATGGCCATATTCGCCGCGCTGAAAGCGCGCGACCCAGACGCCGCCGAAGCCCTCGCCCGCGCGCATTTAATGCGCCAGATGGACGCGCTGCGGCGGCTCGCGCGCGCGTCGGAGGCAGAGCCGGCGGCACCGGGTTCCGGCCGTCGCACCGTTTCTTCATCATCCACGACTGAACACGAACACCGGGAGATCAACCATGACAGCCCAAGACTCCAGCGCGCTCGCGCGCCTCGCCCAGTCGCCTGATTCTGACACGGGAGCGGATGATAAGTCAGGCACCGAGAGTGCCGGGCTGATGGCGCGTTTGGGGCGCTTATGGGATCGTGAACGCTTGCCGGGTGTATCCGACATTCTGCCCATGTTCCGCGCGCGTCTGACCGATGTGGCGGCAAACAAGCTGGCGCGCAACTGGTGCTCGGTCTATTGCGCCGCCGATGGCAAGCGACGGCGCGAGATGCTGACGGCGCTTTCTCAAGTCGACGCACAACTACAACCGCGCGGCGACGGCGCGGTGCTGTTTTTCAAGCGACTCAATGCGCTGCCAGACGGGCTGCGATTCCTGGTGGCGTTGCGCGCGGACATGCTGCGCTGGCGCAAACAAGTCGCGGGTCTGCAGGCGCTGGATAAGGATCTGGAAGGACTGTTGTCGGCCTGGTTCGATGTTGGCTTGCTGGAGCTGCGTCCGTTGACCTGGGATTCGCCTGCGTCGCTATTGGAAAAGCTGATTATTTACGAGGCCGTGCACGAGATCCGTTCGTGGGATGACTTGCGCCATCGGGTCGCGCCGGATCGCCGCTGCTATGCGTATTTTCATCCGCAAATGCCGGATGTACCGCTGATCTTTGTCGAAGTGGCGTTCGACACCAAAATGGCCGACAACGTGCAGACCGTGTTGGATACCGATGCGCCGGAGCAGGATCTGGATAAAGCGCGGTGGGCGATTTTCTATTCGATTTCCAATACGCAGCCGGGATTGCGCGGGATCAGTTTTGGCAACTTTTTGCTTAAACGGGTCATCGAGTGTTTGCTCGATGAACTGCCGAAACTGCGCAATTTCGCGACCTTGTCGCCGATTCCGGGTCTGGTCGATTGGATGTCTCGTCTTAGCGCGGCCGAGGTCGAGGAGATCGTGCGCGAAAAGGGGCGCACGCGTTCGGGTGCGCCTGATGGCGCGCGCTGGGTTGAACGCTTGAGCAAGGCCGCCACGCGCAAGTCTTCTGAGGTCGTGCAGCGGGCCGCGATGAAGCTGGTGGTGCGCTATCTGACCACCATGAAAAACAATCAACCCCTCGATCCCGTCGCGCGTTTTCATCTGGGCAACGGGGCGCGTATCGAACGGATCAATTGGGCGGCGGATACGTCACCCAAAGGATTGGGCCAGTCGTGCGGGATCATGGTCAATTATCTGTATGACCTCGATGACCTGGATGCAAACCTCGAGCAACTGCATCAAGGCAAACCGCGCATCAGTCGCGGCATTGCGCGGATCGCTTCGTGAATGCGTAGAACCCGTTTACCGATATAGCAAAGGGTGTCATGAGCCAGTCAACGTTATCCAGCGCCATCGAGGGAGCCTGCGTGAGCCTTGAGAGGGAAGGCGGCCTGGCGTGGGTGACGCTGTCTAACCCGGGCCGCTTAAATGCGATCACGGTGTCGATGTGGGGACAGTTGCAGCAAGTGTTCGAGGCCTTGTCCCAGGATATGAGCGTGCGTTGCGTGATTATCCGTGGCGCGGATGGCAATTTCGCGGCCGGCGCGGATATCCGCGAGTTTCCCGAGCTGCGGGGCGATACGGCGGGGGTGCGGCACTATCACCAGGAGATTCTGGCGCCCGCGCTGCATGCCGTTGCCGAATGCCCGCATCCGGTCGTCGCGCAGATCGAAGGCGTATGCGTGGGCGGCGGGTTGGAAATTGCCTGTCAAGCCGATCTGCGCATTGCCGGTGCTTCGGCGCGCTTCGGCGTGCCGATTAACAAACTCGGTTTTTCCATGGCGCCGGACGAAATGCGCGGACTGCTGGGGTTGGTCGGACGCGCGACCACGCTGGCGATTCTGCTCGAAGGGCGCGTGTTTGACGCGGCGGAGGCCTTGTCGTTGGGATTGTTGACGCGCGTGGTGCCCGATGCGGAGGTTGCCGACCAGACACTTGCAAGCGCCGAACGCATCATGCGAGGCGCGCCGTTGGCGGCGCGTATCAACAAGCGGCAATCGCGCCATATGGCCGCTGGCTTGCCGCTGACCGAATCAGATTATCAAGATTTCTTTTCTTATGCCGAAAGTCGCGATCACCGGGAGGGGGTAAGTGCCTTCCTCGCGGGGCGGACGCCGACATTTACTGGAGAATAAATAAGGTGAGCAACGCCAATCTGTATACCGTGTTGAGTAGCGGGTTCCCCGAGGATCGTAAGCAAATCGCATTGGAGACTCCCGATTTGCTCTACACCTGGGAAGACGTCGAGCAGGCCAGCGCCTGCCTGGCGAATTTGTTGGCGTCGTTGAATTTGCCGGAAGGCTCGCGTGTTGCCGTGCAGGTCGAAAAGTCGCCCGAGGCGTTGTTGCTATATCTCGCCACGCTGCGCGCGGGACTGGTGTATTTGCCGTTGAATACGGCGTATCGCGAAGCCGAGATCGCGTATTTTCTCAAGGACGCCGAGCCGGCCGTTGTCGTGTGCTCGAGCAAGAACCTGGAATGGGTGAGCAAGGTCGCCGAAGAAGCCGGCACCCGGCACGTGTTCACGCTGGATGAGGATCGTACCGGCACGCTGCTTTCGGCGGCGGCCCAGCAACCGCGCGAGTTCGAGACGGTACTGCGCGAGGCGGACGATCTGGCCGCCATTCTTTATACGTCTGGCACGACGGGTCGCAGCAAGGGCGCGATGCTCTCGCACGGCAACCTCGCATCGAATGCGCAAGTGCTGCATACCTACTGGGGTTGGCGCCCGGACGATGTGTTGCTGCACATGCTGCCGATTTTCCATGTGCATGGATTGTTCGTGGCCTCGCACGGTGCATTGCTGGCGGGCGCGCGCATGATCTGGCTGCCCAAGCTCGATGTCGAGCAGGCGCTGCGTTACCTGCCGCGTTGCACGGTCATGATGGGCGTGCCCACGTATTACGTGCGTTTGCTGGCCGAGGAGCGCTTTAACCGCGATGTCTGCGCGCGTATGCGCTTGTTTATTTCGGGGTCGGCGCCGCTCTTGATGGAGACGTTTAACGAGTTCAAGGCGCGCACCGGGCACACCATCCTGGAACGCTATGGCATGAGCGAAACGGTGATGCTGACCTCGAACCCCTACTATCCGGCCGCGGGCGAGCGCTTGGGCGGTACGGTGGGCAAGGCGCTGCCGGGCGTACATGTGCGTGTCGTCGATGATCGCGATGAGGTGCTGCCGGTGGGCGAGATCGGCAATGTGCAGGTGCGCGGGCCGAATGTGTTTTCCGGGTATTGGCGCATGCCGGAAAAGACCAAAGAGGAGTTCACGACCGACGGTTGGTTCCGCACGGGCGACGTGGGCCGGTTTGGCGGCGAGTCGGGCGGTGCGCAGGTGCCGGCGGATTATCTGTCGATTGTGGGACGCAGCAAGGACCTCATTATCTCGGGTGGCTATAACGTCTATCCCAAGGAGATCGAGCTGATCATCGACGAAATGCCGGGCGTGCTGGAGTCCGCCGTGATCGGCGTGGCGCATCCGGATTTTGGGGAAGCGGTGGTGGCGGTGGTCGTGCCGCGGGAAGGCGCGACCATCGATACCGACGCGATGCAGGCCGAACTGAAGACACGCATCGCGAACTTCAAGGTGCCCAAGCAGTTGCATGTGGTCGATCAGCTGCCGCGCAATACGATGGGCAAGGTACAAAAGAACGTCTTGCGTGAAACGTACAAGACTGCTTGAGTCAGATCGGCCCGCGTGCGTGAATGCGCGAGCCGACAACCCTGAAGAGGAGGGGGCGCACGTTTTCTGATGTGTTCTACCGCCCGGCAGCTTGGGCGGCGATAACCGTAATGCATTCATAAGAGCCAATAACAACGCCTATGGGTGTTGATTCATACGAGGAGACAACATGAAGCATTCCATTCGTGCATTTGGTGCGGCCGCAATATTCGGCGCAAGCATGGCGCTCGCCACGACCGCTGCGATGGCTGACTGGCCCGAACATCCCATTAACCTCATTGTGCCTTTCCCCGCGGGTGGCGGCACGGATACGTTCGCACGGCCGCTTGCGCAACAACTCGGCACACAGTTGGGGCAAAGCGTGGTGGTCGACAACAAAGGCGGTGCGGGCGGTACGGTGGGCGCTGGCGTGGCGGCCAAGGCCAAGCCTGATGGCTACACCTTCTTCATGGGCGGCGCGCATCACGCCGTGGCGCCATCGCTGTATAAGAATCTGAACTACGACATACAAAAGGACTTTGTGCCGGTGGCTTTGTTAGCGCAGCCGCCGCAGGTCGTGGTGATCAACAAGAACAAGCTGCCCGTCAATACGTTGCAGGAGTTCATTGAGTACGCCCGCGCGCGTCCTGGGGATATCAATTTCGGCACGGCAGGCAAGGGTAGTACGCACCATTTGGCGGGCGAATTGTTCGCCTTGCAAAACGGAATCAAGCTCGTGGATGTGCCGTATCAGGGCGCGGGTCCAATGTTGTCGGCTTTGATCGGCGGACAGGTGGATCTGGCGTTCGATGGCCTGGGCTCGTCGGCCGGACATATTCGTTCGGGCACCATCAAGCCATTGGCTGTCGCTGCCAAAGAGCGTTCGCCTTCATTCCCGAATGTGCCCACCGCCGCCGAAGCGGGTGTACCCAATTATGAGGTATCGACCTGGTACGCGTTATGGGCGCCGGCCGGTACGCCTAAACCTATCGTCGATAAGATGATCGCGGAAGTGACTAAAGCGCTGAACGCGCCCAAGGTCAAGGAGATCTGGGCGAACAACGGATCGGTCACACCGAATCTGACGGGCGAGCAGTTCGGCGAGTTCGTCAATAGTGAAATCGGCCGCTGGGGTAAGGTCGTGAAAGACTCTGGCGTGACGCTGGATTGATGCGAGTACAGGCGGCAGGCCGCAAGTTGGCCTGCCGTTTTCGCTGAAGCAGTGACCGGGTATAAGAGGGAGGTCAGGGATTACCCGCGCACCTGGATTCGCGCAACACGTTAGACTTCTCCTTCACGGGGGTGGTGAATCGGAGGTGTGGCATATGTTTCGCCACAGTCTCACCCTCAGTTAAACGGTGTAAGGAGTCATCCGATGCTGATCGGAAAAAAACGAATTCTGACCTTGGGAGCGGTCGCGCTCGCGCTGGCAAGCCAGGCCTATCCCGTGATGGCGCAGCAGAAATCCGTCGCGGTCACAGCCATTGTTGAGCACCCGGCGTTGGATGCCGTGCGCGATGGCGTGCTGGACGCGCTGAAGCAGGCCGGCTACGAGCCCGGCAAAAACCTCAAGTGGCAATATCAGAGCGCCCAGGGCAACACCGGCACGGCCGCGCAGATCGCCCGCAAGTTTGTTGGCGAACGCCCCGATGCGATCGTGGCCATCGCCACGCCCTCGGCGCAATCGGTCGTGGCTGCGACCAAGAATGTGCCCGTGGTGTTCTCGGCCGTGACGGACCCGGTTGCCGCGCAGCTGGTGCCCTCCATGGAAGCGTCGGGCACGAACGTGACGGGGGTTTCGGACTTGCTCGCCCTGGACAAACAGATCGAGCTGATCAAGAAAATCGTGCCCGAGGCCAAGCGAGTCGGTATGGTTTACAACCCCGGTGAGGCGAACTCCGTCGTCGTCGTGAAACAGTTGCAAGAGCTACTGCCGAAGTCCGGTATGACGCTGGTCGAAGCGGCCGCGCCGCGCACGGTAGACGTGGGTTCCGCCGCGCGCAGTCTGATCGGCAAAGTAGATGTCATCTACACCAACACGGATAACAACGTGGTCTCGGCCTACGAATCGCTGGTGAAAGTCGGTAACGATGCCAAGATTCCGTTGATCGCCTCGGATACCGATAGCGTGAAACGGGGGGCTATCGCCGCGCTGGGCGTTAACTACCGTGACCTGGGCGTGCAGACCGGCAAAATCGTCGTGCGCGTGCTCAAGGGTGAAAAGCCCGGCGACATCCCGACGGAAACCAGTTCGAAGCTCCAGCTCTACGTCAATCCGGGCTCGGCCGCCAAGCAGGGCGTGACCCTTCCCGAGGCATTGGTCAAGTCCGCGGCGGAAGTCATAAAATAAATCGCCGCTAGCCGCCGGCACCGGGCTGGCGGATTGGCTTTGCTCACCGAGCGTTTTTTTACGAGAAATGCCGGCCGTGCAGTGTGCACGGCCGGATAGATTCCATTCATGTCTTTATTCTCTTTGCTTGGCGCGCTGGAAATCGGCCTGATTTTCAGCCTCGTGGCGCTGGGCGTCTTTATTTCGTTCCGGTTGTTGCGCTTTCCGGATTTGACGGTTGACGGTAGTTTTCCGCTGGGCGGCGCGGTGGCGGCCACCTTGATTGCCGGGGGCGTCGATCCGTTCCTGGCGACGGCGGCGGCGACGGCCGCCGGGGCCGTGGCGGGGCTGATTACCGGATGGCTAAACGTCAAGCTGCGCATCATGGATCTGCTGGCCAGTATCTTGATGATGATCGCGTTGTATTCGGTGAATCTGCGCATCATGGGCCGGCCTAACGTGCCGCTCATCATGGAACCGACGGTCTTCACGATCCTGCAGCCCGAGTGGCTGAGCGACTATGTGGCGCGTCCCTTGATTCTGCTGGGTGTGGTGGTGGTGATCAAGGTGCTGCTCGACTGGTATTTCTCTACGCAGTCAGGTCTGGCGATGCGCGCGACCGGCTCTAACGGCCGCATGGCGCGCGCGCAGGGTGTCAATACAGGTGCCATGGTGCTGGGCGGGATGGCCTTGTCCAATGCACTGGTGGGTTTGGCGGGGGCGCTCTTTGCACAGACACAGGGTGGCTCCGATATTTCGATGGGCATAGGCACCATCGTGATCGGGCTGGCGGCGGTCATCATCGGCGAGAGCATTTTGCCGTCGCGCAAGCTGATGTGGGCAACGCTGGCCGTCATCATTGGTGCACTCGTTTATCGGTTCTTTATCGCGCTGGCCTTGAATAGTGACTTTATTGGTTTGCAGGCGCAGGATTTGAATCTGGTCACCGCCGTGCTGGTGACGATCGCGCTGGTGATTCCTCTCTTGAAACGCCGCCTGATCGGCAAAAAAGGAGCTTGATCATGCTGCGAGCGGATAATTTGCAGATCACTTTCAACGCCGGTACACCGATTGAGACTCGGGCTTTGCGCGGGCTGTCGCTGGAAATTCCCAGTGGGCAGTTCGTGACCGTGATCGGCTCCAATGGCGCGGGCAAATCGACTTTTCTGAATGCGGTGTCCGGCGACCTCGCGGTGGACTCCGGTCGCATCGAGATCAACGGCGAGGACGTTACCCGCAAGCCGGTATGGGATCGCGCCACCCGGGTCGCGCGCGTGTTCCAGGACCCGATGGCGGGGACCTGCGAGGACCTGACCATCGAGGAAAACATGGCGCTGGCGCAATCGCGCGGCTTGCGTCGCGGCTTCGGGCGCGCGGTAAAGGCCTCGATGCGCGAAGGGTTTCGCGAGCGGCTCGCCACGTTGGGGCTCGGCCTGGAAAACCGGCTGACCGACCGGATCGGTCTGCTTTCCGGCGGACAGCGGCAGGCGGTCAGTCTGTTGATGGCAGCCTTGCAGCCTTCGCAAATCTTGCTGCTGGACGAGCACACCGCCGCGCTCGACCCGCGCACGGCCGATTTCGTGCTGCGACTGACCGCGCGTATTGTTGCGGAAAGCAAGCTCACGACCATGATGGTGACGCACAGCATGCGGCAGGCGCTGGATGTGGGCGATCGTACGGTGATGCTGCATCAGGGGCAGGTCGTGCTGGATGTCTCGGGCGACGAACGCCGGGGCATGGATGTGGCTGACTTGCTTGCCATGTTTGAGCACGTGCGGGGGGAGAAGCTGTCGGATGATGCTTTGCTTCTAGGCTAGCCGCTGAGGGCGGGGTCTCATTCTGGGTTCCTTGCCTGTGGCCCCGCCTCTGCTATTGGAATGCAGACCGCCGCGCGGCGCCAAGGCGAGGAGGCCGCTAGGACAAGTTCATTTATTCCGTATTGGGCTATCAACGCGAATGAGAGTCTGTTGCATTTTGTCGCGCTTCAAGGCATGATGGCGTGTCCTTCTGCGGAGACTATCGTCATGAAACGCCTTGCTCTCGCCCCTGTGATGGCCGCCCTTGGACTTTTGTCCGCATGTTCGACCGGGCCGACGATACGCAGTGACTATGATCACAGCGCGAACTTCGCCCAGTATCACAGCTTCGGCTTTATGTCGCCGCTGGGTACGGATAAGGCGGGCTATACCACCTTGTTGACCGAGCGGCTCAAGACCGCCACGCGCAGTCAGATGGAAATGCGCGGTTACGTGTACAACGAGCAATCGCCGGACCTGCTGGTGAACTTCAACGCGAAGCTGCAGCAGAAAACCGAAGTCACGCCCGGCATGCCGATGCCCATGGCCATGGGCCCGTATTATGGATATCGCGCAGGCTTTTATGGTGGCTGGCCCGGTTATGGGTGGGGCGATGATGTCTTCCAATATACCGAAGGCACGCTCAACATTGATCTGATCGATGCACGGCGCAAACAGCTCGTCTGGGAAGGCATAAGCACCGGTATGGTGGACAATCCGGCCTCCGCTGATTCGTTGCAGAATGTAGCCGAAGAAGTCGCGCAAATCTTTCAGCAGTATCCCTTCCGTGCGGGTAGCGACGCCCCGCAGAAGGCGCAGGCCACTACCGCCGGGCAGGCGAAATAATCAGGGTGCCGGCCTGCGTGCGCCGGCGCATACTCATGGCCTTCGGCGTTTGTGCGTCGATGCGCTACTTTGTCGCAAATTAGACGCCTGTTTATCCCCCGGGTCACTAGGTTTGGTTACCAAATGGGGTTACATTAACGGGCTTGCCGAATGTGACTAGGCCATTCGGCGCCGCTGCGTGGTTGGGTGCGCGCGGCTCTACACCGTGAGGAATTCATGCGTTTTTCGCATCATCGTGTCTTGGGATTCGGTGTCGCTACGCTTTTGGCGTTGGCACTGGCTGGTTGCAAAGAGCAGCCTCAAATGAATCCTGGTATGCCGCAAGTCAGCGTCGTTACGGTTCAACCTCAGTCGGCTTCCATCGTCTCGGATCTGCCGGGTCGCGTGGATGCGGTGCGCGATGCACAGATTCGCGCGCGCGTCACGGGCATCGTGCAGAAGATCGAGTTCGAGCAGGGTGGCGAGGTCAAGGCGGGTCAGCTGCTGTTCAAGATCGATCCTGCTCAGTATCGCGCCGCGCGCGATCAGGCGGCCGCGCAGGTCAAACAGACTCAGGCTGACTTATATAGTGCGAAGGCGCTGGCCGACCGTTATGCGCCGCTGGTGAAGGCCAACGCGGTTAGCAAGCAAGAATACGATAACGCGGTGGCGGCCTATCGCCAGGCGCAGGCGTCGGTGGCTGCGGCTCAAGCCAATCTGGCAGCGGCCGACATCAATCTGGGCTACACCGATGTGACCTCGCCCATCGATGGTCGTATCGGCAAGGCGATGGTGACCGAGGGCGCGCTGGTCGAGGCGACCTCCGCCACGCAGATGGCCGTCGTGCAGCAGCTCGATCCCGTGTATGTGGATTTCACGCAAAGCACGGCCGAGCTGGCCAAGCTGCGTCAGGCGTTTGCCAAGGGCACGATTGAACGCGCCGGTGATAACGCCGCCCGCGTGCGTGTAGTCCTCGAAGACGGTTCCGAGTATGAGCATCCCGGCAAGCTGCTGTTTACCGGTATTACCGTTGATCCGACGACTGGACAAGTGAATCTGCGGGCCGAGGTGCCGAATCCCGACCATCTGTTGTTGCCCGGCATGTATGTGCGCGTGCGCTTGGATCAGGGCGTAGATCCAAAGGCCTTGCTTGTGCCTCAGCAGGCATTGCAGCGCACGGCTGACGGTCTGCAAAGCCTGATGCTGGTCAAGGACAACAAGATCGATCAAGTCGCCGTCACCACCGGTGGCGCGATTGGCGATCAGTGGCTGGTCACCAGCGGCCTGAAAGCGGGCGACGTGGTCGTGGTCGAGGGATTCCAGAAAATCCGTCCGGGTGCACCTGCCCAGACCCGCCCCTGGAATCCGGGCGGCGCGGGCAAGGCGCCGGCGTCCGGACAGGGTCCGCAGGATGGGGCGGGGGCTCCCGCCCAAGGCAAATCCGACGGCGGTGCGCCGCCCGCACAGCCCGCCACGGATCAAAAATCCTAAACGGCACGCGGCGCGAGACGCCGCGTGCCTGTTTCGTGAGCACTTTCCCGGTTAGCCCACAATGCCGCAATTTTTTATCGAACGACCAATCTTTGCCTGGGTAGTTGCCCTGTTCATCCTCATGGCGGGGATGCTGGCGATTCCCAATATGCCGGTCGCGCAATACCCCGACGTGGCGCCTCCGGCGATCACGATTACGGCGACCTATCCTGGTGCTTCGGCCCAAGAGGTCGCGGAATCCGTCACCAGTATCATCGAAGATCAGCTTAACGGCGCCAAGGGCCTGCTGTACTACGAGTCGGTGAGTGACTCCAACGGTCAATCCACGATCACCGCGACCTTTGCGCCCGGCACGGATCCCGATCTCGCGCAGGTCGATGTGCAAAACCGGGTGTCGAATGTGACCGCGCAGCTGCCCACGGCAGTGGCGCAGCAAGGCATCCAGTACCAGCAAACCAGCGCGGGCTTTTTGATGATTGTGACGGTGTCGTCGACCGACGGCTCCTTGGGCGAGACGGCGTTGGCCGACTACATCGCGCGCAATATTCAGAACCCGGTTTCGCGGGTGCCTGGCGTGGGGCAGTTCCAGTTGTTCGCGGCGCAGCGCGCCATGCGTGTCTGGATCGATCCGGCCAAACTGGTCGGGTTTAACCTGTCCGCCGCGCAGGTGAATAACGCGATCAGCCAGCAGAACGTGCTGATTTCGGCAGGTAGCCTGGGTGCGCCGCCGAACCCGGCAAGCCAGCGTTTCACCGCGACCGTGGTGGTCAATGGTCAGCTCTCCACCGTCGAGGCGTTCGGCGACATCGTGTTGCGCGCCAATCCCGATGGGTCCTCGGTGCGTCTGAAGGACGTCGCCCGCATCGAAGTGGGCGCCGACAATTATCAGTTCGGCGCGCGCCTGAACGGCAAGCCCACGGCGGCATTCGCGATCGTGCTGTCGCCGGACGCCAACGCGCTTCAGACCGCGCAAGGCGTGCGCGATCAGATGGAGAGCCTGTCGAAGTATTTCCCAGGCAATATCACGTACGAAATCCCGTATGACACCGCGCCCTATGTGAAGGTGTCGATCGAGCAGGTGATCCATACCCTGGTGGAAGCCATGGTGCTGGTGTTCCTGGTGATGTTCCTGTTCCTGCAGAACGTGCGCTATACCCTGATTCCGGCGCTGGTGGTGCCGGTGGCGATGATGGGGGCGTTCGCGGTGATGCTGGCGCTGGGCTTTTCGATCAACGTCCTGACCATGTTCGCCATGGTGCTCGCCATCGGCATTCTGGTCGATGACGCGATCGTGGTGGTTGAGAACGTCGAGCGGATCATGGCCACCGAGGGCTTGTCGCCCAAGGAGGCAACCAAGAAAGCCATGCCGCAGATCAGTAGCGCCATTGTGGGGATCACGCTGGTGCTGGTGGCGGTGTTCCTGCCGCTGGCATTCATGAGCGGCTCGGTCGGTGTGATCTATCGCCAGTTCTCGGTGGCGATGGCCGTGTCGATTTTCTTCTCGGCGTTCTTGGCTTTGAGCTTTACACCGGCCTTGTGCGCCACGCTGCTCAAGCCTATCCCGAAAGGACATCACGAAGAGAAAAAAGGCTTTTTCGGCTGGTTTAACCGCAAGTTCGATTCGACCACGCATCGCTATCAGAGCTGGGTCGCCCGCATTTTGCATCGCGGCGGCCGGATGATGTTTGTGTTCTTCCTGTTCGTGGTGCTGCTGGGTTGGCTGTATATGCGCCTGCCCTCGTCGTTCCTGCCCGAGGAAGACCAGGGCTATGTGGTCAGTAACATCGAGCTGCCCACGGGTGCTACCGCCAACCGTACGGTGGAGGTGCTGGAGCAGGTCGAAAACTACTTCATGAACCTGCCCACGACCGATAACGTGATTACCGTACAGGGCTATAGCTTTAACGGTAACGGTCTGAATGCGGCAATTGCCTTTACGACGCTCAAGCCGTTTGACGAGCGCAAGGCGGCCCAGGATTCCGCGGGCGCGATTGCATTCACGGCATTCCAGAAGTTGCTGATGGGCATCCCCGACGCCCTGGTGTACACCGTCGTGCCCCCGGCGATCTCGTCTTTGGGTAACGCGACCGGCTTTGACTTGCGTCTGCAGGATCGCGGCAATATGGGGCCAGCGGCGCTGGCGCAGGCCACCGCGCAGCTGATGGAAATGGCCAGCAAGAGTCCGATCCTGTCGCAGGTGCGCATCACCGGCCTGCAGCCCGGCCCGCAGCTGAACTTGCAGGTCGACCGGGATAAGGCCGCCGCGCTGGGAGTGGATTTCCAATCGGTCGCGACCTTGATTTCGACGGCAGTGGGTTCGAGCTACATCGACAAGTTCCCCAATATGGGACGCATGCAGAACATCTGGGTGCAAGCGGAGCCGAATTACCGCATGCAGGCCGACGATATCTTGCAGATGAACGTGGCCAATAACCAAGGTCAGATGGTGCCGCTCTCGAGCTTTGTGACCTATCGCTGGACACAAGGGCCGGTGCAGGTGATCCGTTACAACAGCTACGACTCGGTTCGTTTGGGCGGCGACGCCGCGCCGGGGTATTCCACCGGTGAGGCCATGGCCGAGATGGAGCGTCTGGTGGGCGAGTTGCCACCGGGCTTTGGCTACGAATGGAACGGTTTGTCCTACCAGGAACGGCAGGCGGGCAATCAGGCGCCCATCCTGCTGGGGCTGGCGTTGCTGGTCGTGTTCCTCGTGCTTGCCGCCTTGTACGAAAGCTGGGCGATTCCTTTGTCGGTCATGCTGGTCGTGCCGCTGGGGATGTTGGGCGCGGTAGGCTTGGTCTCGGCGCTGGGAATGTCCAACGATGTGTACTTCCAGGTCGGTATGGTGACCGTGATCGGCTTGGCGGCGAAAAACGCCATTCTGATCGTGGAATTCGCCAAGGATCAGTACGCACGGGGCATGGGCCTGTACGAGGCCACGGTTGAGGCCGCGCGTCTGCGTTTCCGTCCGATTCTGATGACGTCGCTGGCTTTCATTCTGGGCGTGCTGCCGTTGGCGATGGCCACCGGCGCAGGCGCGGCCAGCCAGAAGGCGGTGGGCATAGGCGTGCTGGGCGGGATGTTGGCCGCGACGCCGTTTGCCGTGATCTTCGTGCCGACGTTCTTTGTCGTGATGCTCAGTATTTTCAAAACCAAGCCCCGCCTGTTGGGTAGCGAACTTAAGGCCTGGGAGGCTGAACAAGCCGAGAAGCGCGCACGTGAAGCTGCCCAGTCGGCGCTGCCGAGACAAGAGCCCAAGCCGTCTACCGGCGCAGGCGAGGAGGGCAAGCAATGAGAGCCCTGATGGTTAAACGAACCGCGCTTTCTGTATGGGTGGCGAGCTTTTTGGCAGGCTGCTCGCTCGCGCCGGACTATCATCGTCCGGAATCGCCGGTGCCGCTGGATTGGCCGGCGCAGCCCAAAGTGCAATTCAACAAAGCGACGGGCGATATTTCGCTTTCCGGGCAGTCGGCGCAGACGGTGGCTCCGGCCTCGACCGTGCCGGCAGCGGATATAGGATGGCGGGAATTTTTCCGCGATCCACGCCTGCAGGCCTTGATCGAGCTGGCGCTGGTGAACAACCGCGACCTGCGCGTGGCGGTCGAGAGCGTGGAAGAGGCGCGTGCGCAGTACGGCATTCAGCGTGGCGCGCAGTGGCCCACAATCGGCGCAGGCGTCGAAGGGACGCGTCAGCGCATGCCGGCGAATATGCGCGTCGGCGGCGAGGCAGCGCCTTCGGTCTCGAATAGTTTCCAGGGCGGCCTGGCGATGACCTCGTTCGAGATCGATTTGTTTGGCCGTTTGCGTAATCTCTCCGAGGCGGCGTACCAGTCGTATCTGGCCAGCGAACAGGCACAGCGTAGCGTGCACATCACACTGGTTGGCGCGGTCGCGCAGTCGTATTTCAATCTGCGTGCCGCTGAAGTCCAGCTCGAGCTGACGCGCCAGACTTTGGCATCGCGTCAGGAATCGTTCAATCTGGTCAAACGTCGGTTCGAGGGCGGCGTGGCTTCGGAAATGGAGCTGAACCAGTCCAAGAGCCTGCTCGATTCGGCCTCCGCCGATCTGGCGCAGTTGGCGCGGCTACGCGCGCAGTCCATCAATGCGTTGACGGTGCTGATCGGTGTGCCCATGCCTACCGACCTGCCGCCGCCGGCGGAGTTTGGTCGGGATCAACTGTTGGCGACGGTTCCTGCCGGCCTGCCTTCGGATTTGCTTGAGCGTCGGCCTGACATCATGGCGGCGGAAAATAATCTCCGTGCCGCCAATGCGAATATCGGCGCGGCTCGGGCGGCGTTTTTCCCCTCGATCTCGCTGACCGGCATGCTGGGTTTCGCGAGTCCGACGCTTGGATCTTTGTTTGAAGGCAGCCAGCGGGCCTGGAGTTTCTCGCCGTCCATCACGACGCCGATTTTCTCGGGCGGCAGTATTCGCGAGGGTCTGAACCTGGCGAAGGCGCGCAACAACATTGCCGTCGCGCAGTACGAGCAAACGATTCAACAGGCCTTTCAGGAAGTCTCCGACGCGCTGGCGGGCGAGGCGACCTTTGGCGCGCAGTTAGACGCATTGCGTTCGTTGCAGGCATCGACGGCGCGCACGTTGGAACTGTCTAATCTGCGCTATGTGAACGGGATCGACAGCTATCTGCAAGTGCAGTCCGCACAGGTCGATTTCTACAGCGCGCAGCTGAGTCTGGTGCAGGCCGGATTGGCCGCGCTGAATAACCGCGTGGCACTGTATAAGGCGCTGGGTGGCGGCTGGGAGGATGAGACGGTCCCCGCGACTGACGCGCAGGCAGGTACGCCCGTGCCGACCGGGGCGGAGCCTTTGCCTTCCATCGAGCCGGTGAACGCGAAAACCAACTGATCGGGTGGGGCAGTCGGCACACGACATCGCATGGCGATTCGCCGCACTGCCTGTTTTCGCTAAACCACCGCGTTGCGCGGGCGAGTAGGGCTACACTTATGGAAGCCGGCGGATTCCTGATGATGGGAGCCCGTCGCCGCCCCTCTTGTTTCATGCGTAAAGGCATCATGATAGAACTCGGTGTCAACATTGATCACGTGGCGACGCTGCGTCAGCAACGCCACACGGCTTATCCCGATCCGGTACAAGCGGCGTTGCGCGCGGAAGACGCAGGCGCTGACTTGATTACCCTGCATTTGCGCGAGGATCGCCGGCATATCCAGGACGCCGACGTCCACGCCATCCGGCCGCTGCTGCGCACGCGGATGAACCTGGAATGCGCCATCACCCCGGAAATGCTGGACATCGCCTGCGCGGTGCGGCCTAGCGATGTCTGTCTCGTGCCCGAAAAACGCGCCGAGTTGACGACAGAAGGCGGCTTGGATGTGGCGGGCGCATTGCCGGCCGTCACCCATGCCGTGCAGCAATTGCAGCAAGCTGGTATCCGCGTGTCCTTGTTTATCGATCCGGATCCGGTGCAGATCCAGGCGGCCGTTCAAGCCGGCGCGCCGGTCATTGAATTGCATACCGGCGCCTACGCCGAGGCCGAGGGCGAAGAAGCCGACCGCGAGCTCGAGCGTGTAGACGCTGCCGTGGCTGAAGGCCTACGTCATGGCTTGCGCGTGAATGCCGGGCACGGGCTGCACTATGGCAATGTCGCCCGCGTCGCGGCCATTGACGGCATCGCGGAGCTGAATATCGGCCATGCGATTGTGGCGCAAGCCGTGTTCGATGGCTGGGATAAAGCCGTGCGCGATATGAAAGCCCTGATGGTGCAAGCGCGCGTGCAAGCCGTGCGCGGCCGTTGAACCCAGTACAAGCTAACCCGCGGCGTTGATGCTGAATGATGACTCCGACTCCCGCTGATTCGCCGCCGTCCGCCCCGCCACCCGCGCCGGGTGCGATTGCGGGCATAGGCATGGACTTGCTGCATGTGGACCGGATCGAGCGGGCGCTGGCCCGTCATGGCGATCGATTCGCGGAGAAAATTCTGGGTCCGGAGGAGCTGCTGAAGTTTCGCGCTCGCCGTGCTCGCGATCCCGCGCGTGGCATCCGTTTTCTGGCGACGCGATTTGCCGCCAAGGAGGCGTTTTCCAAGGCGATTGGCTTGGGCATGCGCATGCCAATGACTTGGACGCGCGTGCAGACGCTCAATGCGCCAGGTGGTCGTCCGATCCTTGTTATTGCGCCGAGTCTGCTGCCTTGGTATTCGGAGCGCTTTGGCGCGGCGCATGTGTCGATCACGGATGAATCCAACCTCGCGGCTGCCTATGTCATCGTCGAGCGCAAAGCCTGAGCACTTGGGCTTTGGGTACGCTTGCACCAACCGTTATCCCGATTAGATAGGACAAAGCCGTATGGCTGAAAAGATCAAAACGTCATTGCCCCGCGGCCCCGTCATGGTCGATGTGGCGGGCACAACACTCACGCGCGCTGAGCGCGCGCGATTGAAACACCCGCTGGTTGGCGGTGTGATTCTGTTCACCCGTAATTTCGAAAGCCGCGAGCAGCTGTGCGAGTTGACCCGGCAGATCCATCGCGTGCGCCAGGAACCCCTGCTGATTGCCGTGGATCACGAGGGCGGGCGCGTACAGCGTTTCCGCGAGGACGGTTTTACCGTGCTGCCCGCCATGCGCGATTTGGGCGTGGTCTGGGATCGTGATCCGCTCAAAGCCATGCGGCTGGCGACCGAGGCGGGCTATGTGCTGGCGGCGGAATTGCGCGCTTGTGGCGTCGACCTGAGTTTTACCCCGGTGCTGGATCTGGATTATGGCGTATCGAAGGTCATCGGTACGCGCGCTTTTCATCGGGATGCCCGTGTGGTGACGATGCTGGCCCGCGCAGTCGCACAGGGACTGGCGCAAGCCGGCATGGCCGCGTGCGGCAAGCATTTCCCGGGACATGGTTTCGTCGAAGCCGACTCGCATCACGAAATTCCGGTCGATCGTCGCCCGCTCAAACGCATTCTCGAGGAAGACGCCGCGCCCTACGCGTGGCTGGGTGACGCCGTGCTGCCTGCGGTGATGCCGGCTCACGTGATTTATCCCAAGGTGGATAAACAGCCCGCCGGGTTTTCGCGCCGCTGGGTGCAGGAAATCCTGCGGCAGCGCCTCGGCTACGATGGCGTAGTGTTCTCGGACGACCTGACCATGGAAGGCGCCACCGTCGCGGGTGATATCCTGGCTCGTGCGCAAGCCGCGCTGGGCGCCGGATGCGATATGGTGTTGGTATGCAACCGGCCGGACCTGGCCGACGACTTGCTGTCGCGTCTGGATGTGACGCATGCGCCGGAATCGGTCGCGCGGATTCGCCGATTGATGCCCCGTTACGCCGCGCCCGACTGGAACACTCTGCAGGCCGAGACCCGTTATCAGAATGCCCGACGACTTCAATCTCAAATCGTTTCTGGCTGACCTGCCGCATCTGCCCGGCGTCTATCGACATTTAGACGCCGAGGGTGTGGTGATGTATGTAGGCAAGGCGCGTGATCTGAAAAGGCGCGTCTCCTCGTACTTTCAGAAGAACCTGACCAGCCCGCGCATCGCGCAGATGGTTTCCAAGGTTGCGCGCGTCGAGGTCACGGTGACCCGGTCAGAGGCCGAAGCGCTGCTCTTGGAAAACAATCTGATCAAGAGCCTGCGTCCGCGATACAACATCCTGTTTCGCGACGACAAGTCGTATCCTTATTTGATGCTTTCCGGGCACGAGTGGCCGCGCGTGGCGTATTACCGGGGTTCGACGAATAAGCGTGGGCAGTTTTTCGGCCCCTTCCCGAATGCGTGGGCGGTGCGCGAGACGATTCAGATTCTGCAAAAGGTTTTTCGCCTGCGCAGTTGCGAGGATACGGTGTTCGCCAACCGTTCGCGGCCGTGCTTGCTGAACCAGATCGGACGCTGTTCGGCTCCGTGTGTGGAGGCGATTTCAAAAGAGGCCTACGCAAGCGATGTGAACCGCGCGGCACGCTTCTTGAACGGCGAGGCGCGCGAAGTCATGGGCGAGATCGAGCAGCGCATGCTGCAAGCCTCAACGGAGCTGAGGTTCGAAGAAGCCGCCGCGCTGCGCGATCAAATGGGATCGCTGGCGCGCGTGTTGCATCAGCAGACCATGGAAGACGTGGGTGGCGAGGACACCGATGTGATCGTCGTCGCGTCGGCGGGCGGCAAGGTCTGCGTGAATCTGGCCATGGTGCGGGCCGGACGTCATCTGGGGGACAAGCCGTTTTTCCCGGTGCATGTCGATGGTCAGGATGCACCACAGGTGCTGGAGGCGTTCATCGCGCAGCACTACACCGATAGCCCGATGCCGCCTGTGCTGGTCTGTTCGCATGCGTTGCCCGATAGCGATCTGATGGCGCTATTGGCCGAGCAGAACCAGGCTCGTCCCGCTCGCGTGCTGACGCGCCCGCATGGCGTGCGTCGGTCATGGCTGGAGCAGGCCACCAAGAATGCGGAAATGGCGCTAGCGCGGGCGCTGACTGAATCAGGCGCGCGTGCCGCGCGCACGCTGGCGTTGGCCGAGGCGTTGGATCTGGATAGCGACGAGACCGCGCTCGATGAATTGCGCATCGAATGTTTCGATATCAGCCATACCGCGGGCGAGGCCACGCAGGCCTCGTGCGTGGTCTATCTGCATCATGACATGCAGCCGTCGCTCTACCGCCGGTACAACATCGCGGGCATTACGCCGGGCGATGATTACGCGGCGATGCGCCAGGTGCTCACGCGCCGGTTCGGCAAGGTTGCCGATGGCGAGGCCCCGATGCCAGGGTTGGTATTGATCGATGGCGGCAAAGGCCAGGTAGAGGTCGCGCGGCAAGTGTTTGCCGAGCTGGGTTTGGATATCCAGACCCTGGTGGGCGTCGCCAAAGGCGAGGGGCGCAAGGTAGGACTGGAAACGCTGGTCTTCGCGGATGGCCGTCCGCCGGTGGCGCTGGGCGGAGAGTCCGCTGCCTTGATGCTGATCGCGCAGGTGCGCGACGAAGCACACCGTTTCGCGATCACCGGCATGCGCGCTCGCCGCGCCAAGGCGCGTAATGTCTCGCGTCTGGAGGAGATCGAAGGCGTGGGCGCGCGCAGGCGTCAACGTTTGCTCGCCCGCTTTGGCGGGTTTTCCGGGGTGGCTTCGGCCAGTATCGAAGACCTCGCGTCGGTCGACGGGATCTCGCACGAGCTGGCTGAACGCATCTACGAGGCGCTGCGGGGGTGACCGCAAGTGTGAGCGTCGCGGGATTAGGTGGCGTCTCGTATGTGGCGCCGCCAGCTCGGCCGCGCACGGCCGACATAACCCACGTTGTGCTATTTGATGATGCCCCCGGCGAGAGTTTTTCACGCCGGTGATGTAGCATACGGACATTATGCCAATCAATGTGCCGATTATCCTGACGTGGCTGCGCATCGCCATGATCCCGCTGGTGGTGGGGCTCTTCTATATCCCCGCCAGCTGGATGGCTGAGCCGACGAGAGACACCCTGGCCGCTTGCGCCTTTATCCTGGCCGCGCTGACCGACTGGTTTGACGGTTGGCTGGCGCGTCGGTGGAACCAGACCTCCGCCTTCGGCGCCTTTCTGGATCCCGTGGCGGACAAGCTCATGGTGTGCGCGGCGTTGATCGTATTGCTGGATCTGGGGCGCGTCGATGCGTTTATCTCGCTCATCATCATTGGCCGCGAAATCACGATCTCGGCGCTGCGTGAATGGATGGCGAAGATCGGCGCCAGCGCCAGCGTCGCGGTGCATCGTTTGGGCAAATTCAAGACGGCTGCTCAGATGGTCGCGATTCCTTGTCTGCTTTACGATCAACCGCTGGCAGGGTTGTCCAGCCGCTGGATGGGCAATATCTTGATCCTGGCCGCTGCGGTGCTGACCGTGTGGTCCATGCTGTATTACCTGCAGCGCGCTTGGCCGGCGATACGCGAGAAATCTCAGTAGTCGCGGTCACCGGGAGGGGTCGAGAAACCGGGCGAGGGCGCCTTCGCTAACAGCCCGCGACGATCCGATTCTCGACGATGTGCTTGACGTCAGGGCGTGACGCATAACGCGCCCGGCGAGGAGATGAGTTTTGACAGCTACGCAGTCCGCCGCGCCCGCGGCACCCATGGATTCCCCCGAGTTGCGTCGCCGCGACTGGCTGACGATTCTGTTGATCGGTATCGTTCATGCGTCGTCGCATTTCTTTCAGCTGGTGTTGCCCTCGTTGTATGTGTCCTTGGGCGCGGCGTTCAATCTGGACTTTGCCCGCCTAGGCTTGCTGGTGTCGGTGTTCTACGTCGTCTCTGGTTTCGGACAGGCGTCCTCCGGGTTCATCGTGGATCGCATCGGGGCACGGCCGGTGTTGTGGTTCGGGCTTGCATGCTTTGTGCTCTCGGGCGTGTTGATTGGCGCGGCTAATGGATATGCGATGTTGTTCGTGGCGGCCGTGATCGGCGGCATAGGCAACTCCGTTTTCCACCCGGCTGATTATTCGATCATGAATCATCGCATCAGTCCCGCCCGGCTCGGGCATGCGTTTAGTACGCATGGGCTCACGGGTAATCTGGGCTGGGCGTTGACACCTGTGTTCATTACCACGATAACCTTGCTGAGCAACTGGCGAGTGGCGGCGTTCAGTGCGGCGGGCTTAGTGGCGCTGGTGTTGCTGTTGACGCTGATTGGCCGTGATTTGCTCGGTGGCAAATTGCCGGTGCCTTCGGAATCCGAGCGTGAACCCGACGCGCGGCAGACGCCGGCCGCGCCCGCCCCGGCCGAGGGTGTGTGGGCCACGCTGACGGCTTTGCTCTCCCGGCCCGCGTTGTGGGGCGCGTTCCTGTTTTTTGGATTTTCCTCGATTGCATTGTCGGCGGTGCAGAACTACACGATCCCGTTGTTGGGAGAGTTGTATGACCTGTCGCGTGTCGTCGCCAGCTCGGCGTTGTCCGGGTATATGGTCGCATCCGCAGTGGGGATGGCGGCAGGGGGCTTTTTAGTGTCCGCCACGCCACGTACCGAATACACGGTGACCGTGGCCTTGCTGATGGCTGGCGCCACACTGGTGGTGCTAGCGTTGGGCTTGGTGCCTCCGGGCTGGGCGGCTTTGGTTGTGGGCCTGGCTGGGTTCTGCTCCGGCGTTGCCGCGCCCTCGCGCGATATGCTGGTGCGGCGCGTGACGCCCAAGGGGGCGACGGGGTCCGTCTATGGCCTGGTGTACTCCGGCATGGATGTGGGCTCGGCGTTAGGGCCGTTGAGCTTTGGCATTTTGCTGGATGCCGGGATGAATCACGGTCCCTGGATCGGCGCGGGGGCAGCGTTCGCGCTCGCGGCCGTGCTCGCGCAGTGGATCGCAGTGCAGGCGCGCAAGACGACGCGCCCGTTGGCGGTGGCCTGAGCGCGGCCGGGCGATGTTTATTGCCTCGCGGTACGTATATCCAGCGGCATCGTTGCGTCGGTATTGCTACGCCACGGGTTGATGTCCAGGCCGCCGCGACGGGTGTAGCGCGCATATACGGTCAGCTGTTCCGGCTGGCAGGCGGCCATGATGTCGGTGTAGATGCGTTCCACGCAATGCTCGTGGAATTCCGCATGGTCTCGGAACGACACGATATAGCGCAGCAGCGCCGCGCGGTCGATGGGGCGGCCACGATACCGGATTTGCACGCTCGCCCAATCGGGCTGGCCGGTGACCGGGCAGTTCGATTTCAAGAGGCGCGAAGCCAAGGTTTCCGTTACTACGTCGCCAGACTGGCATCGCAGCAGGCTGGCGTCTGGCATATAGGCGGTGACCTCGACATCGAGCTCATCGATATCGTCTCCCTCCAGCTCGTCGATCCGCTGGCGCGCGAAATCGGCGGGCAGAATCAGGTGCACGCCGACGTTGCCCCCGGCAGCGGCGGACAGATCGCGCACCAGATGATTGCGCAGCTCGTCGGCGCCCGCCAGTCGTGTTTGGTTGAAGGAGTTCAGATAAAGCTTGAACGACTTCGACTCGATGATGTTGGGACTGTCGGCCGGAATCGTGAAGGTCGCCATGGCGACTTCGGGCTTGCCCTTGGCATTGAGCCAGGACAGTTCATACGCGTTCCAGATGTCGACGCCGCGAAACGGAAGCTCGCCCGTCAATCCGAGCCCGGCCCGGTTGTGCGCTCGCGCGATGGGAAAGAGTAGCCCCGCATCGTATTGGGAGGGATAGGCAACGTGTTGGCCCAAAGGCGCGTTGGTCAAAGACATAATCGGCACGATCGAAAAACAAGCATTGAAGCCTGCATTGTAGGCCGAGGCGCAGCGCGTATTTTTTGAATGATGAAATTCGATTCTCGCCATATGGAAGACGATGCTGCAAAGCAGCGTGAGTCTATTTCACGGCGTGCTAGTACCGCGCCATAATGCGAAACTAGGCTCGTAAGTCATTGAACTAGAAAGAAAATAATTTATTGATGTCTACGGTCGTTGATTGACCTTGCTCTGCAGCATAACTCTAGACTTTAAGCCATCCAGACACGGCAAACGGCACACGCCGCAGCGCCTTCGGTCACCGGCTTTCCCAACGTTGTTATGTCTATTCAGGAGCATGTCATGAACTCTCGCGAGACCGAAATCAATCGACTTCAGCAGGATTGGGCAGCAAACCCTCGTTGGCAGGGCATCGAGCGTGGCTATCGCGCCGAGGATGTGGTGCGTTTGCGCGGCTCGGTGCAGGTGGAACATACACTGGCCCATCGCGGCGCCACGCGTTTTTGGGAGCTGCTGCACAGCGAACCGTTCGTGAATTCCTTGGGCGCGATGACCGGCAATCAGGCGATGCAGCAGGTCAAGGCCGGCTTGAAAGCCATTTACCTGTCGGGCTGGCAGGTCGCGGGCGACGCCAATCTGGCCGGGGAGATGTATCCGGACCAATCGCTTTATCCTATCAACTCCGTGCCCCAGGTCGTGCGACGCATCAACAACGCGTTGTCGCGCTGCGATCAGATTCAATGGATGGAAGGCAAGCAACCGGGTGACGAAGGCTATATCGACTACTTCGCGCCCATCGTGGCCGATGCCGAGGCGGGTTTTGGCGGCGTGCTCAATGCGTTCGAGTTGATGAAGGCGATGATCGACGCGGGCGCGGCGGGCGTGCATTTCGAGGATCAGCTGGCCTCGGTGAAAAAGTGCGGCCACATGGGCGGCAAGGTGCTGGTGCCCACGCGGGAGGCGGTGTCTAAACTGATCTCCGCGCGTCTGGCCGCGGACGTCATGGGCACGCCTACCGTGCTGCTCGCACGCACCGATGCCGATGCGGCTGATCTGGTGACCAGCGATGTGGATGAAAATGATCGCCCCTTCATCACGGGCGAACGCACGGTGGAAGGCTTTTTCCGCACGCGGGCCGGGATTGAGCAAGCCATATCGCGCGGCCTGGCCTATGCGCGCTATGCCGATCTGATCTGGTGCGAAACGTCCACGCCGAATCTGGAGTATGCGCGCCGCTTTGCCGAAGCGATTCATCGTGAGTTCCCGGGCAAGTTGCTGGCCTATAACTGCTCGCCCTCGTTTAACTGGAAAAAGAATCTGGACGACGCCACGGTGGCGAAGTTCCAGCGCGAATTGGGCGCCATGGGCTACAAGTTCCAGTTCATCACGCTGGCGGGCTTTCATGCCTTGAATTACGGCATGTTCGAGCTGGCCCACGGCTACGCCCGTCGTCAGATGAGCGCCTTCGTGGAACTGCAGCAGAAAGAATTCGCGGCGGCCGACCTGGGATTTACCGCGGTCAAACATCAGCGCGAAGTGGGTACGGGCTACTTCGATGCGGTCACGCAGACCATCGAGGGCGGCAAGTCTTCCACGACGGCGTTGACGGGCTCCACGGAAGAGGCGCAGTTCGATCATCACGAGCCGGCCTTGCACGTGGCGTGATGGCTGCCGGGCTTTAAGGTTTTTTTGTCGTAGTTAGCTGTAGTAGGGTGATTTAGGGATGCCTCATGGGCATCCCTCTTTTTTTAGGCGGTCGGCAGGGTTGCCAGCACGATTCAACACCACCCCGTAGAATGATCCGGTCTATCGCTTAATCGTTGAGGCTTGCGTGTCACCGATCATCTCTGTGCAAGACCTGTCCAAGACTTATGCCTCCGGGCATCAGGCGCTGAAACACATTAATCTGGAAATACGCCGGGGCGAAATATTTGCCTTGCTGGGGCCGAATGGCGCGGGCAAGACGACGTTGATCAGCATTCTGTGCGGCATCGTGAATCCAGGCGAGGGCCGCGTTCACGCCGATGGCTATGACATCGTGACGCAATTCCGCGAGGCGCGTTCTCGTATCGGGCTCGTGCCGCAGGAGATTTCGACGGATGCGTTCGAGACGGTGTGGAATACGGTGACCTTTAGCCGTGGCCTGTTCGGCAAGCCCGCGAATCCCGCCTATATCGAAAAAATCCTGCGCGACCTGTCGTTGTGGGAAAAGAAGGACAGCCGCATCATGGCGCTGTCCGGCGGCATGAAGCGGCGCGTGATGATCGCCAAGGCGCTCTCGCATGAGCCGGACATCCTGTTTCTCGATGAGCCTACCGCCGGTGTGGATGTGGAATTGCGCCGGGGCATGTGGGATATGGTGCGGCAGTTGCGCGCCCGTGGCGTCACCATCATCCTGACCACGCACTATATCGAGGAAGCGCAGGAGATGGCCGACCGCGTGGGCGTGATCCGCAAGGGCGAAATCATCCTGGTCGAGGAAACCGAAGCGCTTATGAAAAAACTGGGCAAGCGCGAACTGACCTTGACGCTAAAGACGCCGTTGAGCGAGGTGCCCGCGTTGCTCTTGCCCTATGGTCTGCAACTGGCCCAGGACGGTTATCAACTCGTCTACACCTACGATAACCAGGAGGGCGGTGGCGAGATTGCCCGGCTCTTGCGTCAACTGGACGAATCGGGGATCGAGTTCACCGATTTGCGCTCAAAAGAAAGTTCACTCGAAGACATCTTCGTTAGCCTGGTGAGTGCCTGATATGAATTTCTATGCGATTCGCGCCATCTATTTGTTCGAAATGGCCCGTGCCCGTCGCACGCTCATGCAAAGCGTGGCCTCGCCTGTCGTCTCGACGGCCTTGTACTTCGTGGTGTTTGGTTCGGCCATCGGCTCGCACATGGTGCAAATCGAGGGCGTGAGCTATGGCGCCTTTATTGTGCCGGGCATGATCATGCTGTCGCTGCTCACGCAAAGCGTGGCAAACGCGTCGTTCGGCATCTATATGCCCAGGTTCAGCGGCACGATCTATGAGATTCATTCGGCGCCTATCTCTTATATCGAGATCGTCACGGGGTATGTGGGCGCGGCGGCGAGCAAGTCGGTGATACTCGGGCTGATCACGCTGGCGGTGGCGCGCTTGTTCGTGGATTTCGAGATCCTGCATCCGTTCTGGATGATAGGCTTTCTGGTGCTGACTTCTGTGACGTTCAGTTTGTTTGGCTTCATCATCGGCGTGTGGGCCGATGGCTTTGAGAAACTGCAAATCATTCCCTTGATGATCATCACGCCGCTGACGTTCTTGGGCGGTACGTTTTATTCCATCGAGATGTTGCCGCCATTCTGGCAAACCGCGACCTTGTTTAACCCGGTGGTGTATCTGGTCAGCGGGTTCAGGTGGAGTTTCTATGGCGTCTCGGATGTCAGTGTCGCGATCAGTCTGGGGATGACGCTGGCGTTCTTGGTCGTGTGTCTGATCGCGGTGCGTTGGATCTTCAAGACGGGATATCGGTTAAAGACCTGATCGCGGACGATCTCGCAGAGATCGTCCGTTGAAGCCGAATGCGGGCAAATCAGATCAGGGCGCCGGATTTGGATGCTTTTTGTGGATGGCGTTCACGGCCTGCACGAGTTCATCCGACAGCGTCACGTCCACGGTGTCGATGTCTTCCTTCAATTGCGCAAGCGTCGTGGCGCCGATGAGGTTACTGGCAACGAAGCGCTGTTGATTGACCCAAGCCAGCGCCAACTGAGTGGGCGACAAACCGTGGTCGCGCGCGAGCTGCACGTATTGCTTGGTAGCGGCTTGCGCTTGCGGGTTGCTATAGCGATCGAAGCGCGTAAACAGTGTGAGCCGGGCGCCTTCAGGCCGCGCGCCATTCAAATACTTGCCGGACAACACACCCATGGCGAGCGGCGAATAGGCCAGCAAGCTGACTTGTTCACGATGACTGAATTCCGACAAGCCAGCCTCGTAGGTGCGATTGAGCAGGCTGTAGGGATTCTGGATCGTCGCGATGCGCGGCAGGCCCTTGATCTCGGCATATTTCAGGAACTGCGCGACACCCCACGGCGTTTCGTTGGACACACCGATGTGACGCACTTTGCCCGCGCGCACGAAGTCTTGCAGGACTTCCAGCGTGTCTTCGATGGGCACGGTGTAGTCATCATCGATCCATTTGTAATCAGCCCCGAATGTCGCCGTGGTGCGATCGGGCCAGTGCAGCTGATACAGATCCAGATAGTCCGTTTGCAGGCGCTTGAGGCTCGCGTCCAGCGCGGCGGTGAGGTTCTTGCGATCCAGGAAGGTCTTGCCATCGCGGATATGGCCGGGGCGCTTCGGATCGCGCGCGGGGCCCGCTACCTTGCTGGCCAGGACGATCTCTTGACGGCGACCGGTCTTGGCAAGCCACGTGCCGATATACGATTCGGTGCGTCCTTGCGTTTCCGCTTTGGGCGGCACGGGGTACATTTCGGCGGTGTCGACCAGATTCACGCCACGAGACAGGGCATAATCCAGCTGTTCATGGGCCTCGGCTTCGCTGTTCTGCTCGCCCCAGGTCATGGTGCCCAGTCCGATCAAACTGACCTCGATATCGGTGTGACCAAGTTTGCGTGTTTTCAAGAGTCGCTCCTGCAAGGAAGGTAAGCTAGCGATCTTACTGCGACTGGCTCCATTGGGGAGCGAAATGCACGCAGCTGCTCGAATAAGGGAAAGCCCCCGGGCATGGGCGAGGAACTTGGGCCACCCGTTCGAACACTAAATTGCTTATTTCGCGGGGTGGTCGCCACGTTTCGACAACCCGCCTACTGATTCGCAGGAGCTAAGCCTATGTGTCGTTGGATGGCCTATTCAGGCAACCCCATGCAGTTGGATACGGTGATCTTCAAGGCCCAGCATTCGCTGATCGATCAAAGCCTGCACTCCCGTCTTGGAGCAACGACGACCAACGGCGATGGGTTTGGCGTCGGCTGGTATGGTCCCGATCCTGACGAGGCGCCGTTTCGCTATCGCAGTATCCATCCCGCGTGGAACGATCGCAATCTGCGCGAGGCCGCACGGGCGATTCGTGCTTCGATGTTTGTGGCGCATATCCGTGCGGCGACCGATACGCCCGCACAGGAAACGAACTGTCATCCCTTCCGGCACGAGAACTGGCTGTTCGTGCACAACGGCTTGATTCGGGAATATCCGCTGTTGCGGCGCGAACTATTGATGCAGGTGGATCCGCGTTATTTCTTGTCGCTCGAGGGCTCCACGGATTCGGAGGTGATGTTCCTGCTGGCCCTCACGTTTGGCTTGAATCAGGACCCTTTGCCCGCGTTTGAAAAAATGGCGGCAACGGTTGAGGACGCGGGCCGGCGTCATGGCGTGGAGTTTCCGCTGAACATGACCATCTGCGCCCAGGATGGAGAACGCATGATCGCGGTGCGATATTCCAGCGAACGCAGTTCCCGCACGCTGTTTCACAACGATGATGTACGGCATCTGAAACAACTCTATCCTGACGAGCCGCGTATCGCCGCGTTGGGGGACGATAGTTATATGCTGCTATCCGAGCCGCTGAGCGAACTCCCGGGCGTTTGGCAAGAGGTGCCCGAGGCTACTGCGGTCATCGCGCATAGAGGCGATGTGCGGTACTTTCCTTTTGTACCGGGCGGCTTGTAGTCTGCAGGGGGTAGCTGTTTTCCGCTGGGCGTGGATCTGTCGGCTGCCGAGCGGCGTTGGTTCAAGGTATGTGTACTTCTAACGGGAGGAATGACTATGTTCGTAGTGGTGGTGCAGTTTGAAGTAAAGCCTGGCCATGCGCAGGACTTTTTATCTGCGCTAAAGGAGAATGCGCGCCTGTCCGTCGAGGGGGAACCCGGCTGCCGGCAGTTTGATGTCTGCACGACGCCGGGTAAGCCCGAATCCATCTTCTTGTACGAGGTCTACGACAGCGAGGACGCGTTCAAAGCGCATTTGGCGACGGAACACTTCTTGCATTTCGACCGCGAGACCGCGAGCTGGGTGGCGAGCAAAGAGGTCAAAACCCTGTCCCGGGTCTTTCCCTCCGTGAGCGCGTAGACGCTGTCTTAATCGACGCTGGCGCCTGACTTTTTCACCACCTCGGCCCAGCGCGGAATCTCGCTGGCCATCAGGTCGCGCAGCTGCTCGGGCGTACTGCCCACCAGCTCCATGCCCATGGTTTTACCGAGCTTCTCTTGCACATCCGGATCCTTCAGGATCTGCGCGATTTCTTGGGAAAGGCGGTCAACGATGGGCTTGGGCGTGCCTTTGGGTGTGTACACGGCCTGCCAGGATGCCATCTGGAATCCCTTTACGCCGGCTTCTTCCATGGTGGGCGTATCGGGCGCGAGCGCGATGCGATTGGGTGTGGTGACGGCGATCAGTTTGAGTTTGCCGTTTTGCAATAGCGGCAGGGCGGCCGTCATTTGATCGAACATGAAGGTCACCGCACCCGATGACACATCGACCATGGCGGGCGGTGTGCCCTTGTAGGGCACGTGCGTGAGAGGCACGCCTATGGTGTCGGCGAAGAGCTCTCCGGCCAGATGGGTCGAGGTCCCCTGGCCCGAGGATGCAAAGGTGCGCTTGCTCGGATCGCGCTTGAGGACTTCAATCAGCTCGGCGACGTTATTGACCCCGAGATTGGGATCGACGAGCAGGACGTTGGGCAAGGTCGCGATCAACGAAACCGGTTCGAAATCGTTGATCGGGTCGTAGCGCAGGTTCTTGTACAGACTGGCGTTGATCGCGTGTGTGCTGATCGTCCCGCCAAACAAGGTGTAGCCATCCGCGGGCGCTTTGGCTACATAGGTCGCGCCGATGCCGCCAGCCGCGCCGGGCTTGTTTTCTACGACCACGTTTTGCTTGAGGCGCTCGCTGAGCTTTTGGGCGAGCGTGCGGCCGACGACGTCGGTGGAGCCGCCTACGGTGAAGGGCACCACATAGGTGATGGGCTTTTCAGTCGGCCACTCGGCGGCTTGCGCTGACAGGCCACAAGCGCTGAACGTGACGGCAAGCAATGCCGCCAGCAGATGGCGGCGTTGGGATGAACGCATTGTGGTCTCCGTGATTTTTATTGGATAGTGTGCGGCGCGCGAGCGATGCGCGCGCCGTTGGACGCTGCGCGGCGACGCACCGCGCAGCAGGCCTAACATCAACGGCCGTTTTGCTTACGCCATTCGGCGAATTGATCGCGCGTTTGCGGATCGGTGGGCGGGTACAGACCCAGGATGCTGCGGCCACCCTGGACTTCGCTGGTGACGAAGTCCTCGAAGGCGGTCATCTCGTGGGCTTCCTGAGCGATCTCTTCAACGATATCCGCGGGAATGATGACCACGCCTTCGCCGTCGCCCACCACGATATCGCCGGGGAACACGGCCACATCGCCGCAGCCGATCGGCACGTTGATATCCAGGGCTTGGTGCAAGGTCAGGTTCGTCGGGGCCGAAGGACGGTTGTGATACGCGGGGATGTTCAGCGTGGCAATCTCAGGCGAATCGCGAAAACCGCCGTCGGTTACGACGCCGGCGACACCACGCTTCATCAGACGCGTCACCAGAATCGAACCGGCCGACGCGGCGCGCGCGTCCTTGCGGCTGTCGATCACCATCACGTGGCCTTCCGGGCAGGTTTCCACGGCCACGCGTTGCGGGTGACCGCGGTCTTCGAAGACCTTGATCGTGTTCAGGTCTTCACGCGCCGGAATATAGCGCAGCGTGAAAGCCGGGCCCACCATGTTCGGCAGGCTGGGATTGAGCGGGCGCACGTCCTGGATGAACTGGTTGCGCAGGCCGCGCTTGAACAGCGCGGTGCACAGCGTAGCGGTGCTCACCTTCGAGAGGCGGGCGCGGGCGGTGTCGGATAAGGCGGTCATGAATGTCTCGAATCAGGTTGCGTTGTTGTTAGCGAAATACGGTTAGAAAATGCTGGGTTCGGGCACGGGCTCGCCGAAGCTCGTTTCGAGGAAGTCGAAGTCGCAGCCTTCGTTGGCCTGCAGGATGTGCTTGGAATACATCCAGCCGTAGCCGCGTTCATAGCGCTTGGGCGGGGGCGTCCAGGCGGCGCGGCGAGCGGCCATTTCCTCGTCGCTGATGTTCACGTTGATGGTCCGATTGGGCACATCGACGGTGATGAGGTCGCCGGTGCGAACCAACGCCAGCGGGCCGCCGATGTAGGCCTCGGGCGCGGCATGCAGAATGCACGCGCCGTAGCTGGTGCCGCTCATGCGCGCGTCGGACAGGCGCAGCATGTCGCGCACGCCCTGTTTGACCAGCTTGGTCGGGATGGGCAGCATGCCCCATTCCGGCATGCCGGGGCCGCCTTGCGGGCCGGCGTTGCGCAGGATCAGGATATGGTCGGGCGTCACATCGAGGTTTTCGTCATCGACGGCGGCCTTCATGCTGGGATAGTCGTCAAAGACCAGGGCGGGGCCGGTGTGCTGCAGGTATTGCGGCGCGCAGGCGCTGGGTTTGATCACGCAGCCATCGGGAGCCAGGTTGCCCTTCAACACGGCCAGTGCGCCTTCGTTGTAGATGGCGTTGTCCAGTGGGCGGATCACGTCATCGTTGTAGACCGCGGCGCCTTCGATGTTTTCACCGAGGGTGCGGCCCGTGACCGTCTTGGCCGATAGATCGAGGTGGTCCTTCGCCAGACGCGACATCAGACCCGGCAGGCCGCCCGCGTAGTAGAAGTCTTCCATCAGATACTTGTCGCCGCTGGGACGGATGTTGGCGATGACGGGCACCTTGCGGCTTGCGGCGTCGAAATCATCCAGCGTCACGGCGCAACCCGCGCGGCGCGACATCGCGACCAAGTGCACGATCGCGTTGGTCGAGCAGCCCATGGCCATGGCCACATTGATGGCGTTCTTGAACGAGGCCACAGACAGAATGGACTGCGGCGTCTGGTCTGCCCACACCATTTCCACAACGCGGCGGCCGCATTCGGCCGACATGCGCATGTGGTTCACGTCCGCAGCGGGGATGGACGATGCGCCGGGCAGCGTCATGCCGATGGATTCCGCGATCGCGGTCATCGTGCTGGCCGTGCCCATGGTCATGCAAGTGCCGTAGCTGCGCGCGATACCGCCTTCGACTTCGGTCCATTCGGCCTTGGTGATGTTGCCCGCGCGGCGCTCGTCCCACAGTTTCCAGGCGTCGGAGCCGGAGCCCAGCACCTTGCCTTTCCAATTGCCGCGCAGCATGGGGCCGGCGGGCAGGTAGATGCAGGGCAGGTTGGCGCTGAAGGCGCCCATCAACAGACCCGGGGTGGACTTATCGCACCCGCCCATCAGCACCGCGCCGTCGACGGGATGGCTACGCAGCAGTTCCTCGGTTTCCATCGCGAGGAAGTTGCGATAGAGCATGGTGGTCGGCTTGACGAAGGATTCCGACACTGAGATCGCGGGCAGCTCGACGGGGAAGCCACCGGCTTGGAAGATGCCGCGCTTGACGTCTTCCACGCGCTGCTTGAAGTGGCTGTGACAGGGGTTCAGATCGGACCAGGTGTTGATGATGGCGATGATGGGCCGGCCGGCCCAGTCTTGCGGGCCATAGCCCATCTGCATCATGCGTGAGCGGTGGCCGAACGAGCGCAGATCATCATGTGCCATCCAGCGGGCGCTGCGCAGGTCTTCGTATGAACGTGTCATGAATAGGGTCTCCTTGATGTGCGAGGGATTAAAACACTAATATATTAGTGCGTCAACGAAATGACGCCGGTTACACTCAGCCCACTTTACGTCCCGATTTTTATGACCCAATTGTCAACGTTGCCCATCGATCTGCGTCTGGATCGCTCCCGACACGCGGCGCCCCAGGTGTTCGAAAAGCTGCGCGCGTTGATTGTGTCGATGGACCTGAAACCGGGCGCGCCGTTGGCCCGGGGTGAACTGGCCGAGGCGTTTGGGTTGAGCCAGACTCCGATTCGGGATGCGCTGATTCAGCTACGTGACGAAGGGCTGGTGGATATCTATCCGCAGCACACCACGACGGTCAGCCGTATCGATATCGCGGCGGCGCGACAGGCGCATTTTTTACGGCGCTCGCTGGAGCTTGAGATTGTGCGCGTGCTGGCGCAACGCAGCGATCCGGATTTGATTGCGCGCTTGCAGGCGCATATCGATGTGCAGCACGCGAATTGCGGTCAGGAGGGATTTCCGGCGTTCATGGCGGCGGATCAGGGCTTTCATTTCGACATGCATGTCGCGGCGGGTGTTGAAGCCTTGTGGGAATTGGAGCAGCGATATAGTGGTCATGTGGATCGGCTGCGTCGTTTGCATTTGCCCGAGGAAGGCAAGGCCGAGCGTATCCTGCGCGACCATCAGCGGATTCTGGATGCGATTGCGGCGCAAGATGTCGCAGGCGCTCAACTCGCGCTGCGCGAGCATCTGTCGGGCACCCTGAGTCAGATCGACGAGATCTGTCAGCGCTATCCGGATTACGTGCGGTTGGGGTGAGCGGGTCGCCACGATAGTGGATCGATCAGCAATGCGATAAAGTGAATGTCTCCTCAGCCTGGCAGGAACAGACATGCGCTACCGATATGTGACGGCCGACGTCTTCACCCGACATGCCTACGGCGGCAATCCGTTGGCGGTGATCCTGGACGCCGAAGGCTTGACGACGGAGCAGATGCAGCTCATCGCGCGCGAGTTCAATTTTTCCGAGACCAGCTTTGTGCTGCCGCCTAAAGACCCGGCACATACGGCATGGGTGCGAATTTTCACGCCGGACCGCGAGGTGCCGTTCGCGGGCCACCCGAACGTGGGGACGGCGGTGGTCGTGGCGCGTGAGATGGCGGCAAAGGGACAGCCACTGCCTGAGCAGTTGATATTCGACGAGGCCGCGGGCTTGGTCAGGCTGGCGGTCGCCGTGGGCGGCGACGGTGTCGAGCGTGTGCAGTTGCTGGCGCCCGAACCTTTGTCGCGACGCGCGCAGGTACCCGTCGAAGCGGTGGCGCGGGCCCTGTCGCTCGATACGGCCGATATTGATGTCAGCGAGCATGCGCCCCAGGTGGTGTCGGTCGGCTTGCCTTTCTTGGTCGTGCAATTAGCTGACCGCGAGGCGTTACGGCGCGCGCGTCCGGATGGAGCAGGATATGCGAGTTTGCTGCCGCTGGACGGTGCAAAATCGATCTACGCGTATACAACGGATACCCAGGCCGATGCCATCGATAGTCCCACGGACATCCAGGCAAGGATGTTTACCGCGCGCATGACTGAGGATCCCGCCACGGGTAGCGCCACTGCGGCCGCTACCGCATTACGGGCCGCGTTACAAGCGCCCGGGGCGCTGCGGCTGCGCGTGGGCCAAGGCGTGGACATGGGCCGCCCCAGTTTGCTGCTGGCGCATGCCGAACATCGCGGCGACGGGATATGGGCGGGCGTAGCCGGCCAAGCGGTAATCGTGATGGAAGGCAGCTTGATCCCGCCGTCGGTTGTCGGTTAGAGCTGGGCCAGGCAGGCGGCGGCGTTGATGACGGATACGCCATCAGACGCCTCGTGTCATCTTGACCGCCTACCGCCGCATGGGGGAGGGCATTAACGCAAGCGATCGCCGCCTGCTGGTTGCAACGCCAGCGTCGACACCATGTCCCCGCCTTCTATCTTCCCACCGCATACGCCTGCATCAATCGCGGCGTAGCGGCAGCGTGCAGCAGACCGTCTTCATCGCGCGATGCCGCGGTCAAACGCCCGGTTGACCATTCGGGGGCTTCCTCGATGACGTGCCCGCGCGCTCGCAGGTCGGAAATGACTTCCGCCCCGAACGAGGTTTCCACCGCAAGATGCCCCGGCTTTCTGTCGCGAGGATAGAACGAGGAAGGGAAGTGCATCGTATGCGACATGGGTTGATCAATCGCTTCCTGCAGATTCAGACCATGATGCACGTGCCGCAGGAATAGCAATAGCTGCCACTGCTCTTGCTGATCGCCACCGGGTGTGCCGAACACCATATACGGCTTGCCATCGCGCAGCGCCAGGGAGGGCGTGAGCGTGGTGCGGGGGCGTTTGCCGGGCGCGAGCGTGCCGGGCAGGCCTGACTCCAACCAGAACATCTGCCCGCGCGTATTCAACGGGAAACCCAGCTCCGGGATCACGGGCGATGATTGGAACCAGCCACCCGAAGGCGTAGCCGAGACCATGTTGCCCCAACGGTCGATCACGTCCACATGCGTCGTGTCGCCGCGCTTGACCGAGGCGCGCATATCGGCAAGCGTGGGCTCGTTCGAAGGCGAACCGACAGGCGTGACCTTCGACAGACGCGACAAGACGTCCATCACACGATCGACCTGCGCCTCGTAGCCAGCAATACGCCCGGGGCGCAGCTCGTGCGAGGCCGAACGTCCAATGAGCATGCGACGCTCGTCGTTATACGAGTCCGATAACAGCTGCGCGAGCGGTACATCGACAAAGCTCGGGTCGCTGTAGTATGCCTCGCGGTCCGCGAAAGCCAGCTTCATGGCCTCGGTCACTTGATGAATGAACGCGGCGCTGTTGGGGCCTTCCTTTTTCAGATTCAGTGACTTGAGCAAGGCGAGCGTCTGCAGGAACACCGGGCCCTGGCTCCAAGCGCCGGCCTTAGCCACCGTATAACCGTGATAGTCATAGGTCGCTGGCGCCTCATAGGTTGCGGACCACCCGGCCATATCGTCGGCGGTCAGCACGCCGCGATGCGCTCGCCCGCTCTCGTCCATGACCTCATTGTTCCGCGCATACTGATCGATCGCTTCGGCGACAAAGCCGCGATAAAACGCATCGCGCGCGGCATCGATTTGCCGTTCACGGTCGGCGCCCGCGGCTTCGGCTTCGCGCAGGACCCGGCGCCATGTCTCTGCCAGTCGCGGGTTGCGAAACAGCTTGCGCGCTTGAGGGACCGCGTCACCGGGCAGATACACTTCGGCCGTCGTGGGCCAATGCTCGGTGAAGAAATCGCGCAGTCCGGCGATGGTATTGGCGATGCGCGGCATCAACGCATGGCCATGATCCGCGTAATAAATCGCGGGCTCCAGCACATCGCGTACACGCATGGTGCCGTGATCGCGCAATAGCAGCATCCAGGCATCGAATGCGGCTGGGATCACCGCGGGCAACAGGCCGTTGCCCGGGATCAGGCTAAGGCCAAGCGACTGATACCGTTCCAGGGTCGCACCCGCCGGCGCCGTGCCTTGGCCACACAGCACTTCGGTGCGGCCGGTGCGGGCCGAATGGAAAATCACCGGGACTTCGCCGGCCGGGCCGACCAGATGCGGCTCCACGACCTGCAGCACAAAGCCGGCCGCCACGGCGGCATCGAACGCATTGCCGCCACGCTCCAACAGTGACATGCCGGCGCTGCTGGCCAGCCAATGGGTAGAAGTCACCACGCCGAACGTGCCCAAAATTTCAGGCCGCGTGGTGAACATGCGATAGCCGGAGTCAATACTCATTGCTTGGCGACTTTCACGTCTTTGAGACGGATCAGACCGTCGGGATAAGGCACAAAGCCCTGCACATTAGCCTGCGTACCGAAAATCCACGGCAGGTAGAACAGATAAATGTGAGAGTCCTCGTCCTGCAGTTTCTTGAGCGCCTGCGCATACAACTCGCGGCGCTTTGCTTCGTCGGCGGTGCTACGGGCCTCATTGAGCAATTTGTCCATCTCGGCGTCGCAATAACGGCCGTCGTTCAGATTGCCTTTGCATGTGACGTATTGATGAATGTTGCCGCTCGGATCGACGCGGCCCGACCAGCCTGTCTGACCGACCTGGAAATCGCCTTTGGGCAATGCCGATTGCAGCGAGGCGAATTCCAGAGGTTTGAGCGAGATATCGAAACCCGCCTCGGCGCCCATGGCCTGCACCAGTTCGAAGACCTGCTGCATCGTGGTGTTGTTGCCATAGGTGAGCTCGAACGCCACGCGGTCATAGCCAGCCTGCTTGAGCAGTTCGCGCGCCTTTTGCGGGTCGCGACCGGCGCGCTCCGCGCTCTTGTCGTAGGCAAAGCTCGCGGGCGGGAAGGGCTGATAGGCGGGTTGGAACATGCCTTCGCCCACCACTTGATTGATGACATCGCGGTCGATCGCCAGATCCAGCGCCTGACGCACGCGTTTATCCTTGGCCAAGGGAGTGTCGGCGCGCGGACCATTGGCGAGGTTCACCGAGATGGCTTGAAAGCCAAGACCAGTCACCGGGGCGAGCCGAAGCTTCGCATCCGACTTCACGGCCGCCACGTCGCTTGGCGCAATGCGCTCGATGATGTCCAGGCTGCCGGCGCGCAGGTTGTTCAGACGCACGGTCGTGTCGGGCATCGGGGTGAAGACGACTTGATCAAAGTGATAGCTGTCTTTGTCCCAGTGCTTGTCGAATCGTTCCAGCACGATACGATCATTCTGCACGCGGTTCTTGAACTTGTAAGGGCCCGAGCATACCGGGTTGCGGCCCGGGTCTTTGTCGAACGAGGCGGGCGACATCATCATGCCTGCGCGATCAGAGAGTTGCGATAGCAACGATGCGTCGGGCTCTTTCAAACGCAGTACTACCGTGCGGGCGTCGGGCGCCTCCACGCTCGCGACCGAGATCAGCTCGCTCTTGCGGTTGCTTTCCGGCAAGGTCATCGCGCGATCCAGATTCGCTTTGACCGACGCGGCATCGACCGGCGCGCCATCGTGATAGAACGCGTTCTCGCGCAGCTTGAACGTCACCGACATTCCGTCGTCGCTGATCTGCCAGGATTCCGCCAGCTGCGGCACGAACTTGAGATCGGGCGTGATGTCGACGAGCTTGTCGCATAGCGATGCAAAGACGATGCGGCCCACGAAAGTCCGTGCGCGCACGGGATCCAGCACATCGGGGTCGTCCTGCAGACCGATACGCATCGTGGTCTGAGCGGTGGCGGCGGTGCTGGCCAGCAGGCCGGCGGTGAGCAGCGCGAGGCATAGGCTACGCATGGGAATTCCTTAGGTGTGACTACGGATAAACCGATGATCGACTATTGATCGGGGTAGTGGAAACTATTTTAATGTTCAACTACTGGAGGGCTTGGGTACTCGATTAGGTGATTTCCCTGGCGCCGGTTCGGCGCGGCACGACCGTGCGCCGCAGCCGTGGGCGAGTAAACAGGTACCGAATTACAGCGTGTTCAAAGGCACCTTCAGATAGCGCACGCCGTTGTCCTCGGGCTCTGGCAAATGGCCAGCTTGCATATTGACCTGTACGGAAGGCAGCATGAGCTTAGGCATGGATAATGTGGCATCGCGTTTTTCGCGCATGGCGACGAAGGTCGGTTCGTCGATACCGTCATGCACGTGGATATTGCTCGCGCGTTGCTGCCCGATGGTGGTTTCCCAAGCGTACACGTCGCGCGGTGGCGCGGTGTAGTCGTGGCAGACAAACACTCGCGTCTGTTCGGGCAATGCCAATAGCCGTTTTATCGAGCGATACAGCGTGGCCGCATCCCCGCCCGGAAAATCGCAGCGCGCGGTCCCGTAGTCGGGCATGAACAGGGTGTCGCCGGTAAACACAGTGTCGCCGATGACATAGGCCATGCAGGCCGGCGTATGACCCGGCACGTGCAGCGCGATGCCTTCGAGGCTGCCAATCTGAAAGCATTCCCCATCGTCGAACAGGTGATCGAACTGACTGCCGTCGCGCGCGAATGCCGTTCCCGCGTTAAAGATTTTGCCAAACACGGCTTGAACTGCGGTGATGTGCTGGCCAATCGCCAGTTTGCCGCCCAGACGCGCTTGCAGCCAGGGCGCCGCGGACAGGTGGTCGGCATGCGCGTGTGTTTCCAGTATCCACTCGGTGCGTAACGCTGCAGTCTCGATATGACGGGCCAGCTTTTCCGCCGACTTTTCTTCGGTGCGCCCGCTGGCGTAGTCGAAATCCAGCACGCTGTCGATCACCGCGCACGCGTCGCTGCGCGGATCTCGCACGACGTGCGTGGCGGTAAATGTGTCTCGATCGAAGAACGTGTGCACCTCCGGGCGGGCAAGTTCGCCTGCCAGCGTGCGTTCGACGATCGAGATGGCGGAATTCAATGAGGTGTCCATGATGCGAAGGAAAATGCAGATACAACAGATGAGATAGGATAGTGGGCTACTGATCCCAGGCTCTTTTGTGGATCGTATCACCGAGCGCACCATGCAGGTCACCTCTCCGTCTTCCTCTCACGCCTCGCCGCTGGCAGGCATTGCCTGCGTGTGCGCGGGCGTGTTTTTTCTTACTTGTAGCGACGCGCTGGCGAAGTGGATAGGACAGTTTTACAGTCCGATCCAGATTTTGTTCCTACGGGCCGCGATTGCACTGCCGGTCGTATTGGCGATGGTGCTCGCTCTGGGCGGACGGCGCGCGGTGCGCACGAGTCATCTGGGGCTGCATCTGGTGCGCGGCGCGATCAACGTTGTTTCCGCCACGTTTTTCTATTTGGGGCTGCAAGCCCTGCCATTGGCGGAGGCGACTGCCATCGCGTTTTCCGCGCCGCTGTTCGTGACGGCGTTGTCGGTACTGGTGTTGAAGGAAACGGTCGATGCGCGCCGCTGGCTTGCGGTCGCGGTGGGATTTGCCGGGGTGCTGGTGATCGTCCGCCCGGGGGCGGCCAGTTTTCAGATGGCGGCGTTGCTGCCTTTGGCCACGGCGGCGATGTATGCGGTGATGATGCTGACGGCGCGAGCCATCGGTGCGACCGAGAGCATGCTGACCACGACGCTATACATCGTCGCGGGGCAGTTGGTGTGCAGCGCGGTGGCCGTACCGGCGTTTTGGACCCCGCTGACGTGGTCGGACTGGCCGTTTTTTGTCGGCATCGCGCTCTTTAGCACCTTGGGTCTGGCGTTTATCACGCAAGGTTTTCGCATTGGCCCGGCTTCGGTGGTGGCGCCTTTTGACTATATGGGGCTGTTATGGGCGTCGGTGATCGGCTGGCTGGTTTGGCGAGAGGCGCCGGACTGGATTGACACCGTGGGCGCAGCGCTCATCGTCGCCAGCGGGGTGGCGATTGCATGGCGCGAGGCCCGGCAAGCGAAAAAACATCGCAGGTGAACGCCAATCGCTGCCTGGTCGCGGGCGGATATTGATATAGTGGCGGCTGCCGCGCTCCTAGACAGCGCGGCTCGCGTTTACGCCCCGATTTTGTGATGTCATGACAGATACATCGTCCCCTATACACGCTGCGCCCGCCGGCCCGGAGGCCGCTGTGCGCGTGCTGGAAGAAGAAATCGTATTGGGCAGCCTGCACCCGCGCGAACGCCTGATCGAGGACGATCTGATGAGGCGCTTCACGCTCAAGCGTCATGCGGCGCGCGAAGTCTTAGCCGAGCTGGCCCGCCGTGGCCTGGTCGAACGGCGCAAACATATCGGTTGCGAGGTCAAGGCGTTCTCGGTCCAAGAGGTCAAGGAACTGTATCAATTGCGCGAGCTGCTAGAGGCCGAGGCCGCGCGGACGTTGCCATTGCCGCTCGCGCCCGAAGACCTGGAACAGTTGAAAAGTATCCAGCGCCAGCATGACCGGGCGGTGGCCGATGGTGACCCGCGCGGCGTTTTTCATACCAATCTACGCTTTCACGAAACCTTGTTTGGCTTCTGTCATAACGGGGTGCTGCTGCGCGCGATACAGGAATACGCCAGGCAGACGCATGCCATTCGCTTTGGGTCACTGGTCAACCCGGACTATCGGGAACGAGCGCGCGACGAGCACTGGGCGATGATCACGGCGCTGGAGGAAGGGCGGCGCGATGAACTCGTGCGGCTGTGCCGCGACCATCTGGCGCCGTCGCGCGATGCTTATCTGACGGCCACCCGGCATTTGAGCCGACACGACGCCTTCACCGGCTAGCTCTGGCATCTTGGATTGCGCAAAGGCCAAGGCGTGCCGCGCGCGGCGATGGCGAGCGATACCCCGCCTTTCAGGCAGCCGAGTCGTCGGTATTTTGTCCCGTGAACGCTTGAACCAGTCGGGTGATCTGATCCAATTCATCGTGCGCGCCGACTGCCCAAGCGGGCGTCTCGAACGGGCTGTCGGCCGGGGTGTTGTCCAAATTGGCGCGCAGGTCCGACAAAATATCCAGGGCCAGATCGGTGGCCTGCGCATTCCCGCGCGTCGACAGCGCCAGTGCCAGCGCGACCGTCTGTCGTAGGGCCAGCAAGCGACCGTCGAGTTCGTTATCCATAAAAGGGCCTTTTCAAAAAGTCGCAAAAATCGTGGCCGCGATTTGTATTTGTATCGGGCCCGCCGTATGCTGAAGTCACCGCAGAGTTTCATCTGCCATCTATGGGAGCCTAGCATGTCTATCGAAAAAGTCGTTTACCGTGCTCGCGCTAAGGCCACAGGCGGTCGTGACGGTCGCGCCGTGTCTTCTGACAATGTTTTGGACGTCAAACTCGCGGTGCCACGCGAAATGGGCGGCGCGGGCGGCGGTACGAATCCGGAGCAGCTTTTCGCGGCCGGCTATTCGGCGTGCTTTCTGGGCGCCATGAAATTTGTAGCGAATCGCGACAAGCTCAGCATCCCCGCAGACGTCTCTGTCGAGGGCGAGGTCGGTATCGGTGCGATTCCGACGGGCTTTGGTATTGAGGTGGAACTCAAAATCTCGTTGCCGGGGCTGCCGCGCGAGCAGGCGGAAGAACTGGTGCAGCGCGCGCACATTGTCTGCCCTTATTCGAACGCCACGCGCGGCAATATCGATGTCACGCTGACGGTGGTGTGAGGGGGTTTATTCAGGAATGAAAATGATGAAAACCACGATGCTGGGGGCGATCGCCGCCGCCGCGTGCTTGACCAGCGCGGCGGCCTTCGCGCAGGCACAGCGGCCGGCGCAGACACAGCAATACAGCTTTCCCGGAAGCGACGGCAGCTATTCGCCGCCGTCGACGTTACGCATTACTGAGCAACCGGGCACACCTCCTGCGCCCGCAGTGCGGGATACGCAGGAAAGCATTGCGCTGTACCAGCGTTGCCGCAATAACGCCGATCGGGAGGCCGTGGACCGCAACCAGCTGCAGACCATGGTCGCCACTTGCCTGGCCGAGCTGCAACAGCGTCGTCAGCAGTGAACCCTCGGTGGTAAGCTCGCGGCATTGTTTCAATCCTGGACTTTGCCGCGATGACTCTTCCTGATGACGCTCATTTGACCGAAACCTTGGTGGAAAGCCGTTCTCTGTGTGAGGGCAGCTTTCTCAAGGCGCGTTGCGATACGGTGCGACTTCCCGATGGCCGGCTGGCCACGCGCGAATACGTGGTGCATCCTGGCGCGGTCGTCGTGATCCCGTTACTCGATGATGGGCGCGTGTTGATGGAGCGCCAGTATCGTTATCCGGTCGAGCGCGTGATGACGGAGTTCCCCGCGGGCAAAATCGATCCTGGCGAGGACCCGTTTCACTGCGCGCAACGCGAATTGCTCGAGGAAACCGGGTACACCGCGCGTGAATGGGCCTGCGCGGGAGCCTTGCATCTGGCCATCGCCTATTCCACCGAGATTATTCACATCTATTTCGCACGGGGCCTGGTGGCCGGCAAGGCGCAGCTCGATCAAGACGAATTTTTGGAAGTCTGCGCCATGCGGCCCGATGAACTGTACGCCGCGTGTCGCGACGGCAGCGTCACCGATGCGAAAACCCTCACCTGCACACTGTGGCTGCAAAACGTGCTGAGGGGCCAATGGCCCTTGGAATGGCGGCAAGGTAATGAATCCGCAGGATCTTGAGCGACTCGTCACCTTGGAGATGCCGTTCGGCAAGTACCAAGGGCGGCTGATCGCGGACTTGCCAGGCCCATATCTGGCCTGGTTTGCCCGCAAGGGTTTCCCGCCAGGGCAGCTTGGGCGGCTACTGCAACTGATGCACGAGCTGGACCACAACGGGCTCACGCCTTTGCTGGAGCCATTACGTCAGAAATCGGTCAACGGGAAAACGCAGTCGGATACGGAATAGCCTTCGCAAGCCTGACGGCGGCATATTGACTTCATTGACGCGCGAGCGTGGTCAGTCTGTTACCGCGCAGCCGTAACGGGTTCGCACACCGCAGCGTGGGAACTGGCCTGCGCGCCGTGCCCCAGCAGCTCCTCGGCGCCGCATTCCGACGCGAACATGGCTGCCGCCTCGTGTCCTACCCCGATTACCTGATAGGCCGGCGGCGTACGCGGCGCGGCGTGGTTCGTGCGCTGCGCCAGCACACGGTCGTAGCGCGCATAGCCCAGCCCGCGCGCCAGCCGCGTGGCGCCCTGAGCCTCGGCGGCGCAGTGTTGATCGAGCTGGCGATCTTCCGGATTGTTGTCCGCGCTGCCCAGCAAAATCACCACATCGCGCGCGGCATACCTGACATAAAGGTCCGACGCCACACTATGTTGGGCGTAGGGAGGCAGTTGCTGGGGCCCATAGGGGAATTCGTTGTAGCTCGGGCAAATGCCGCGCTCGTAGGGCGCATACCCTTTGCCATCGCGACGCGGCCGTTCGTTGGTGAGATACAAATACGATGGGGCGTTGGCCACGACATAGCGCAAGTTCACGCCCTTGCGGCGCACCGACCCATCGATGCCATTGAGCACCGCATAGCGCTGCAGCAGCTGCGCCCCGCTGCCATGCGCGGCGAGCACGATATCAGTGAGGGCGGGCAAAGATTTGTTGTCGGCCAATCCGGTGACGACATCGTCCAGCACTTCAAACGCACTCAGGGGCGACGGACGCCCCGCAGCGCGCACACTCCTGCCGCCGGTTACCCAGCTGGATTTGCGCCAGGCTGGCAACCCTGCATAGGCGGCATCAACGGGCGACGGGAATTGCAGCGCCACGATCAAGGTCTCGGCCTTGCGCGCCGGCTTCATCGCCAATAGCGCGGCGACGTCCCGATAGTGTCGGCCGGCACTGCCTCGCGTTTCGGGCAGCACCAACAGGATACGGCGAATGTCGCGTAAATCCCGCCCCAGGTCGTGGTTCGCATACACCGGCATCCGATACGCGTGCCCACGATTCTCGAGCGTGAGCAGTTGCGCTTTAGGCAAGCTTGGGTGGGGCACCGACCCAGGGGCTTCATAGTCGTACGGTGGCGGTAGTGGCGTTTGCGCGGCCGCACCCGAGGTCAGCAATGCCGATAACCAAACGGCCACTCGCGCTGAGGCGCGGGTCATCATACGCCTCGCCAAAAAACCGGGTTGGCATGCCGTGGCCTTAACAGTGTTCGCGTCCGAGCAGCGTTTGCAGAGCGGGGATGTCCAAGAGCTGCAGATCGCGCTGCCGGATCGCGATAAGCTTTTCGCGCGCGAATTTCGAGAACAGCCGGCTCGTCGTCTCCAGCGTCAACCCCAGATAATTGCCGATTTCCTCGCGGCTCATGCGCAGGACGAATTCGGACGCCGAATAGCCCAGCGCCGAGTACCGTTGCGACAAATTGAGCAGAAAGCCGGCCAGGCGTTGTTCTGAGCGCATGCCGCCGATCGAAGCCAGGAATTGGAAAGAGCGCGTCAGTTCCCGGCTCATGAGGCGTCGCATCTGCTGTTGCAATGATGGCAACTGGTTCGCGACCAGATCGACTTGCGACAAACGGATCACGCATACCTCGGAATCCTCCAAAGCCGTCGCCGTACTGACGTGGTGGCCTTCCAACATGCCGTCCAGGCCGACCATTTCCCCGGGCAGGTGAAAGCCGGTGATCTGCATGTGCCCGCTGGCGTCTTCGATCTGGGTCTTCAGACAGCCGTAGCGCACACTGTAGACGGCATCAAGGGTATCTTGTTGGGTATAGAGGGTGGTGCCCTTGGGCAGCCGCACACGTTCCTGTACCAGCTCTTCCAGTTGCTGCACATCCGAAGGCGCCATGCCGACAGGAACGCAGATATGGCCAAGCCCACAGGTGGAGCAGTCGGGCGAATCCGGTGTCAGGGCAACGCGTTTTTGCATGGAGGAATAACTGGAAAGCAGGGACGTGTCCCCAGATAGATAACGCCCAACAAAATCGGACGGGCAGAACGCTATTGTAAGCCGTTGGGAAATTTGCTGTTTTACCCTTGAAAAACGCGCCTGCAGTCCACACATGGTATGCATCGAGCCAGCCGCTTGTGTTCCGGTCAGGCTCCCAATCAAGCCTTACGAAAACATCATGCGATTCGACAAATTAACCACCAAATTTCAGCATGCCTTGGCAGACGCTCAGAGCCTGGCTGCTCGTAACGATCATCCCTACATTGAGCCCGTGCACGTGCTCTCGGCCTTGTTGTCCGACGCGGAAAGCGGCGCAGGCAGCCTGCTGGCGCGCGCCGGCGTCGCGGTCAACCGCGTGCCGGCCGCCTTGGACGCTGCGCTAAAGGCGTTGCCGCAGGTCCAGGGTAATGACAATGTGCAGATCAGCCGCGATCTGCAGACCGTGCTGACCCGCACCGACAAGGAAGCCGCCCGTCGAGGCGATACCTATATCGCCAGTGAATTGTTCCTCTTGGCCCTGGCCGATGACAAGGGCCCGGCCGGTACCATCCTGCGCGACGCGGGCCTGCAGAAAAAGGCACTCGAAGCCGCGATCGACGCCGTGCGCGGCGGCGAGGCGGTGTCTGCCGCCGAGGGCGAGTCCAACCGCGAGGCCTTGACCAAGTACACGCTCGATCTGACCGAGCGCGCGCGTGAAGGCAAGCTCGATCCCGTGATCGGCCGCGACGACGAGATCCGCCGCACCATTCAGATCTTGCAACGCCGCACCAAGAACAATCCCGTGTTGATCGGCGAGCCTGGCGTGGGTAAGACCGCCATCGTCGAAGGCCTGGCCCAGCGTATCGTCAATGACGAAGTCCCGGAATCGTTGCGCGGCAAGCGCGTGCTGTCCTTGGACCTGGCCGCCTTGCTCGCTGGTGCAAAATTCCGTGGCGAATTCGAAGAGCGCCTGAAAGCGGTGCTGAAAGAGCTCGCGCAGGACGACGGCCAGAACATCGTCTTCATCGACGAGCTGCACACCATGGTGGGCGCCGGCAAGGCCGAGGGCGCGATGGACGCGGGCAATATGCTCAAGCCGGCGCTTGCGCGCGGCGAGCTGCACTGCATCGGCGCGACCACGCTCGACGAGTATCGCAAGTACATCGAGAAAGACGCCGCGCTGGAGCGCCGCTTCCAAAAAGTGCTGGTCAACGAGCCGGATGTGGAATCGACCATCGCGATCCTGCGCGGTTTGCAAGAGCGCTATGAAATCCACCACGGCGTGGAAATCACCGACCCGGCGATCGTGGCGGCCGCCGAGCTGTCGCACCGCTACATCACCGATCGCTTCCTGCCGGACAAGGCCATCGACCTCATCGACGAGGCCGCAGCCCGTATCCGTATGGAAATCGATTCCAAGCCCGAGGTAATGGACAGGCTCGACCGGCGCATTATCCAGCTCAAGATCGAACGCGAGGCCGTGCGCAAAGAGACCGACGACGCTTCCAAGCGCCGCCTGGCCGTGATCGAGGAAGAGCTCGAAAAGCTGCAGCGCGAGTACAACGACTACGAGGAAATCTGGAAAGCCGAGAAGGCCGCCGTGCAAGGCACGCAAGCCATCAAGGAAGAGATCGACCGTGTGCGCGCCGAAATGGCCGAGCTGCAACGCAAGGGTCAATTCGACAAGCTCGCCGAGCTGCAATACGGCAAGCTGCCCGAACTGGAGGCGCGCTTGAGCGCGGCCGACCACGCCGAGCAGCAAGGCCAGCAGCCTGCCAGCGATCAGCCGCGCCTGTTGCGCACCCAGGTGGGCGCCGAGGAAATCGCAGAGGTCGTCTCGCGCGCGACGGGTATCCCTGTGTCCAAGATGATGCAGGGCGAACGCGACAAGCTCCTGCAGATGGAGGACCATCTGCACAAACGTGTCGTGGGTCAGGATGAGGCGGTCAGCCTGGTATCCGATGCCATCCGCCGCTCGCGTGCGGGTCTGGCGGATCCTTCGCGTCCGTATGGTTCCTTCCTGTTCCTGGGGCCCACGGGCGTGGGCAAGACCGAGCTCACCCGTGCGCTCGCGGACTTCCTGTTCGATTCGGAAGAGCATCTGATCCGTATCGACATGAGCGAGTTCATGGAAAAGCACTCGGTCGCGCGTCTGATCGGCGCGCCTCCGGGATACGTGGGCTACGAGGAAGGCGGTTATCTGACCGAAGCCGTGCGCCGCAAGCCTTACAGTGTGGTGCTGCTCGACGAGGTCGAGAAAGCGCACCCCGATGTGTTCAACGTGCTGCTGCAGGTGCTGGACGACGGTCGCCTGACCGATGGTCAAGGACGCACGGTCGATTTCCGTAATACGGTAATCGTCATGACCTCCAACCTCGGTTCGCAGCATATCCAGAGCATGGCCGGTCAGCCGTACGAAGTGGTCAAGGAAGTCGTGTGGGATGAGCTCAAACAGTCGTTCCGCCCCGAATTCCTTAACCGTATCGACGAAGTGGTTGTCTTCCATGGCCTGGAGGCGCAACACATCGAGTCCATCGCACGCATTCAGCTCAAGCGTCTGGCCGATCGTCTGGAGCATCAGGACATGCGCCTGGAAGTCACCGACGCTGCGCTGGCCGAGTTGGCACGCGCGGGCTTCGATCCGGTGTTTGGCGCGCGTCCGCTCAAGCGGGCGATCCAGCAACAGATCGAGAACCCGGTCGCCAAGCTGATGCTGCAAGGCGCATTTGGGCCCCGCGATGTGGTGCCGGTGGACTGGCAGGACGGCAAGTTCGTGTTTACGCGGACCTTGCAATAGCGGGCAGACGCGATCGCTCCACTGCCGGCGTCGTGTAGCGACGACGGCGGGATTGATCGCGATGAAACCGTGTACGAAGGGCGATACCTGATGAGGGTATCGCCATTTTTTTGGGGCTCGCTTGCCCTATGCGCCGTCGGTCGCCACGACGCGACAGCCATCAGGCAGCGTCATCCGCGCGACGTGCTGGCGCAGCGTTTCAATGACCGCCTGCGCTGCCGGTGTCAACGCATAATCGCGGTGCCGTATCAGGCACAAGGTGCGCACCAGCTTCGGACGGGTCAGCAACGAAAATCGCAAGGCGGCGTTCTGTACCCGCTGTGCCGCCAGTGCTGGCAGCAGCGCCACGCCCAGGCCGGCCTCCACCAGTGCGGCCTGTGACGTGGTGCTGGAGGCTTCGTAAAAAGGCGCGCCCGCAGCGATCGGCAGGTCCGCTCGCCCGCGCAACAGCGCCATGATCCCCGTTTCATCGACCACGCCCACCAACTTGCGTCCTCCCAGGCTCGACCAGTTCACATAGCCGCGACTGTCGCGCTTGATGGTGGGATCGTCGGCGCGCGTCAGCACGCCGAAGCGGTCTTCGATCAGGCCCTCGAATATCAGGCTGGGTGCATCGGCCCAGGGGCTGGTCAGGCCAAAGTCGACCTCTTGTGCGGCGATGAGGCGTTGGATACGCCCCGAGTTGTCATCGCGTAGATAGAGGCGGATGCCAGGGTGTTGCTCCGCGAACGAGGCCATCGCGGGGGCGATGAGTTCGGTGATGGCCGAGGGCGCAGCAGCGATCCCCACGCGACCACGTTCCAGCGTGCCATAGCGCACCACGTCTTCAATCGCGCCGTCAAAGTCCGCCAGCAATCGCATGACCCGAGGCAGAAATTCCTGACCGATAGGCGTGAGCGCCACATGCCGGCTGGTTCGGGCAAAGAGCGGCGTACCCAGGGCGTCCTCAAGCTGGCGAATGAGGCCGGTAATGGATGACTGTGTCTGAAACAGCCGCCGGGCCGCGAGCGTGAAGCTTTTTTCCTGCGCCACCGCGACAAAGGCCGTCAGATGCTTGAGCGTGACGTGCTTGGGAAGCCGATTGATCATGAAATCAGATTGATGGATAAAGTTAAATGATTTTTCCAGTTCGATGGGTAAGGCGATACTCCTCGTTTTTACCAATGGGCGCAACGGGCTGAGCGTGCCGAAGTCTGGTACGGGTGCCAAAGCGCGAGGCTGGGAAACATCATGCTGGATATAAAGATCACCAACGGATGGGTGATTGATGGAAGTGGCGGTGCGCGTCGGCGCTGCGACGTCGGTATCACCGGCGAACGCGTGTCCGCCGTGGGCGATTTGTCCACCATGGCGGCGCGTCGCGAGATCGATGCGACCGGCAAAATCGTCGCGCCCGGCTTTATCGACGTGCACGGTCATGATGACCTGATGTTCGTCGAACGACCGGACCTGCGCTGGAAAACGTCGCAAGGCATCACGACCGTCGTGGTCGGCAATTGCGGCGTGAGCGGCGCCCCCGCGCCCATCCCGGGCAATACCGCCGCCGCGTTGGCGCTGCTGGGTGAAACGCCGTTGTTCGCCGATATGGCGACGTATTTCGCGACGCTCGAGAGCCAACGGCCGATGATCAATGTGGCCGCGTTGGTCGGGCATGCCAACTTGCGCCTGGCCACCATGGCCGACCCGCGTGGCAAGCCCACGGCCGACGAACAGGCGGCGATGGAAACGCTGTTGGATCAGGCGCTGACGGCCGGCGCGGTGGGCTTTAGCACGGGCTTGGCCTACGACCCGGGCGCGTGCGCCGACTTTGACGAACTGGCAGGGCTGGCGCGGGTCGCCGTCCGGCATCAAGCCTTGCATACGAGTCATATCCGCAATGAAGCCGACGAGGTCGAAGCCGCCGTCGATGAGGTGTTGCGCGTGGGGCGCGAGACGCGCTGCGCCAGCGTGCTGTCGCATCACAAATGCATGCTGCCGCGCAACTGGGGGCGCAGCGCGATGACCCTGGCGAATATGGACCGAGCGCGCGCCGAAGGGCTGGACGTGGCGCTGGACATCTACCCGTATCCGGGCAGCTCGACCATCCTCATCCCCGAACGGGCAGAGATCATCGATGACATTCGCATCACCTGGTCCACGCCACATCCCGAGTGCAGTGGCGAATTCCTGCGCGACATCGCTCAGCGCTGGGGATGCGACAAAACCGAGGCCGCCCGGCGTTTGTCGCCCGCAGGCGCCATTTACTTTGCGATGGACGAGGCCGAAGTCCAGCGCATCTTTCAGCACGATGGCTGCATGGTGGGCTCCGATGGCCTGCCCAATGACGCGCAGCCGCATCCCAGGCTGTGGGGCACCTTCCCACGCGTGCTGGGGCGTTATGTGCGAGAAGCGCAGATCGTCACGCTGGAGCAGGCCGTGGCCAAGATGACAGCGCTGCCTGCACGCGTTTTTGGTCTGGCCGACCGGGGATGCTTGCGCGAGGGGGCCTGGGCCGATGTGGTGGTCTTTGATGCCGATACGGTCATTGATCGCGCCACTTGGGACGCTCCCACCGAAGAGTCGTCCGGGATCGACGTCGTCATGGTCAATGGTGCACAGGTTTATCCCGTCGCGCCCGAAGGCAACCGCCCGGGCCGCGTCCTGAAACGCACCCGTCAAAAAACACAATCCTAAGGAGCAATTTCATGCGTAAAACTCTATTGGCAGCAGGCCTGCTCGCGTTCACCACTACGGCGCTCGCCGATTTCCCAGATCGTCCGATCACGCTCATCGTGCCGTTCTCGGCCGGTGGCCCCACCGACGTGGTGGGCCGCGTCGTCGCTGCCAAGGCCGGCGAGATTCTGGGCCAGCAAATCGTTGTCGAAAACCGCACCGGCGCCTCGGGCACCATCGGTCTGACCGCGACGGCTCGCGCCAAGCCTGATGGCTACACTCTGGGCCTGGCCACCGTCAGCACCCACGGCACGGCGCCCCATCTGTTCCCTAAGCTGGCCTATGATCCGGTCAAGGACTTCACGCCCATCAGCAATCTGGTGACCAGCCCCAACATCCTGAGCGTCAACCCTTCGTACCCGGCCAAGACGCTGACCGAATTCGTGGAACGCGTGCGCGCCAACCCCGATACCGAGAGCTATGCGAATGCCGGCGCGGGCGGCGTGAATGACTTGGGCATGATCTGGTTCCTGCAACTGATCGGCGGCAAGATGAACAGCATCGCGTATCGCGGCTCGTCGCCTGCCTTGACGGACACCGTCAGCGGCGTGGTGCCGGTGATCTTCGACAACTTTCCGTCCTCGCAAGCCTACGTGAAGAGCGGCCACCTGCGTGCCTTGGCCATCACCGGCAAAGAGCGCAATCCCAGCCTGCCCGACGTGCCGACCTTCGCCGAACAAGGCTACAAGGATTACGACGTGACCGCCTGGTATGGCGTGGTCGCTCCGGCCGGCGTCCCGGACGATGTGCGCGATAAGCTGGCTGATGCGTTCGCTCGCGCGGTGCGTGATCCGGAAACGGCGCGCAAGCTGGCCGACACCGGTTCGTTCCCCTTGGGCAATACCCCGCAGGAATTCGCCGAGCAGATCCAAGCCGAGAAAGATCGCTGGGGTGTGGTGATCGAAAAAGGCCAGATCAAACTGCAGTAAGGCTGCGAAAACGCGTCGCGGCGGCAAATCCGCCGTGACGATGGCAGCGATTAGTAAACGTCGCGGTGATAGCGTCCCTCTTGACGCAATCTTGTCATCGCGTCGCTACCCAGGATGTGCTGTAACGCCTGATCCACATCCTGCGCCATGCCGTTCAGGCTGCCGCACACATAGATGTCGGCCCCGTCATTGACCCATTCCCGCACGCTGTCTGCCGCTTGCAGCAGCCGATGTTGCACATAGGGGTGCTCACGGTCGTCGCGCGAGAACGTGAGATCCAGCCGGTGCAACCGGCCCGAGGCGAGCCAGGCTTGAAGTTCCTCGCGATAGAAGCCATCGGTGCCCGCGTTGCGCTCGCCAAAGATCAGCCAATTGCGATGATGCCCGGCCGCGATACGCGCCTTGAGCAGCGCGCGCAGGCCCGCGATGCCGGTGCCATTGCCGATGAATAGCGCTCCCCGTGCATCCTGGGGAGGGCGGAAATTCTCGTTACTGCGCAGGCGCAGGTCGATCAGGTCACCTATCTGAGCGATCTGTGTGAGCCAACCGCTGCCCACGCCTAAACCGCCATTGGCGTCGCGACGTAGCCTCACCAGCAGGTGTACGGCGCCATCGCTCGGGACAGAGGCAATCGAGTATTCCCGATGCGGCAGGACGTCGCCGCCTCGCGTCTTGCGCGGCCCGATCTCGGCGATGTCGCCAGGCTGCCATCGCGCGTGGTCGGGATCGAGCGCTGTCAGTTCCAGATGAAAGCAAGGTTCGCCCTGGCTACCCGGGTTGAGCAGCGTGCGGGCGGTCAGCCGCCATGGCTGATAGGCCGGGGTTTCCCAATCGGGCAATTCATGTTGCCCGATCATCTGGCCTAACTGATGCACCCAATGCCGCAATGCGCCGGCATCGATGCGGTCCACATCGACGCGGTCGAATAGGGGGGTCGCGCCCCAGTTGCGCAACCAGCCATCCAGCTGTCTGCCAAAGCCGCAGAAATGGCGATAGGTGCTGTCGCCCAGCGCGAGCAAGGCATATTGCAATCCATCGAGCGCCATGGTGGGCATGCCCGATATCGAATCGGCGAAGGCGGCGGCGTTATCCGGTGGATCGCCTTCGCCATAGGTGCTAGCGACGATCAACACCCGTGGGTAGCTGCGTAATACCGCCGGATTCAGTTGCCCTAATCCGGCCACCCGGGTGGGAACGCCCGCTAGGCTGAGCGTTTGTGCGGTCTTCTGGGCAAGTGATTCTGCTTGTCCGGTTTGACTGGCGTGCGCGATCAGTATGGTGTCGCCGGTGACCGGCGCGGTTAAAGCGGATGCCGCCTCCGCCGCTTTCCTGTGACGGTTGCGAGCCTGATGCCATGCCCATAGGCATAACAGCAGCCATAGCGCAATGACGCAACACGCACAGATCAAACGGTGGGTAGGCGACATCGACATAGCCTTGTGTGTGAGGCCGCTATTGTGCCGCCAGCAGCGCTTCAAACGCCGGACTTGCCGTCATTCGCAGTTGCTGCCCGTCACGCACAATGAACAAGGCCGCCAGTCCGCGGCTTTTGGCGTAGTCCATGCCTTCTTGTTCGCCCATCACCGTCAACGCCGTGCTCAAGGCGTCCGCGTCCATGCACGCCGCGTGCACAACGGTCACGGAAGCCAAGCCGTTGGCGATAGGCCGCCCCGTGCGCGGATCCACCGTATGGGCGTATCGCCCCATCTGGTCTTCACGATAGCGGCGATAATCGCCAGACGTGGCAATGCTGCGTCCTTGCAGGGCAATCGCCATGGCGTGGTCCTCACTGCCATCGGGAAACTCCACGGCGACTCGCCAGGGTGCACCATCCGGCCGGCGGCCAGACGAACGCAATTCGCCGCCCACCTCCATCAGGAAATCGTGCACGCCCAGCCGCGCCAGCGACTGCGCCGCCAAATCCACGCCATAGCCTTTGGCGATGGCCGACAGATCGATATACACGCCCCCCTTTTGCCAGGCGCGCCGATGATCGTGATCCAGCCGCAGGTGCTGCCATCCACAACGTTGACGCAGCGCCGACAACAGTTCCGGTCCGGGCGGCTCGCTGGCATACGGGGGCGGGCCAAACCCCCAGGCATTCACCAGAGGCCCTACCGTCGGGTCATAGGCACCGCCTGTTTCGGCAGCCCAATGCAGTGCCCGCGTCAGTACGTGAAAACAAGGCTCGGGCAGTGGGTGCCAGCCGACTTCAGCCTGATTGAATCGGGACAAATCGGATCGTTCGTCCCAGGTGCTCATCTGCGCGACGACGAGATCCAGGGCTTCTGTGATCGCCCGTTTGGCGTCCAGAGGCGATACGCCTGGCGGCAGCCCCAGACGCGCCGACCAAGTCGTGCCCATCGTCGCGCCCGCCAAGGCGGCGGGCGTCAAGCCCAACGCCTGGGCAGGGCGCTGATCAACAGTCCCTATGGCCGCCGTCAAGATCTGGGGGCCATAACCGACTCCCCAGCCACCCGAGACGTAGGACACCTTATGCTTCATGCGTGCGCTGCGAAGGGCCGTGCTTATTGAGCCAGGACTTCGAGCGTGGCGACATACGACAGACGCCGCTTGGATGCATCCTTGACGGTGGTGTTCTGATCTTCGGTACCCGCCTCCAGCCAGTACAGCCCTGGCTGCGGCCACTTGATTTCGAACTTGCCTTCCTTGTCAGTTTTCAGCGCGATTTCACCGACCTGGTCGCGGTAACGGCCGCCGCCGGGCACGATATTGACTTCAAGATCGGCCGCGGGCTTGCCGTCAATTGTCATCTGAAAGGTTGCTGTTTCGTCTGCGTACAGATCGTTCGGGTGCGTGACCGGCACCAGTTCCAGGCCACGAGCCGCCGCCGCCAGGGTAGTCGGCTTGCCAGCCGTGGCGAAGGTCTCGACACGACCTATTGACTCGGAGACTTCCAGGTCCTGCGCCTGCGCCGGGATGGCGGCGGCCATGTTCTCGACCTTGCCAAAATAACGCTTGGGCTTACCGTCTTCTTTCCAGCGCGCGAAGACGCCGTCGTTGACGACGGCGATGCGGTAGGTGCCGGGCTCGGTCAGCTGCAGGTCGAACGTGCTGCGCAGCTTGCCACGGTTGGCGTTTTCTGGCGACACGGTTTTGCCGCTAGGCGAGACGATGACCAAGTTGTCCAGGCGCAGCGGCGCGTGGTTGAAATAGAACTTGTCGTTACCGACAGAGGCGTCAACCGTGATCCAGCTGTCGTTGCCCGACAGAACCGTGGAGGAGGGCACCAGCCACGCATCGTGCGCGTGAGTCACGGCAGGCAGGCTCAACGCTAACGCAGCGGCAAAACGAAGGGCATATTTCATCGGAGTTCCAATAACCAGGGATTTGAGGACGGTGTCGGCAGCGGACAAATGGCGGTGCTCAAAGACGGGTGCCGACATACGGCAGGATCAAGGGGTAAACGTGACTGCGATTGCGCCCAGCTCATGCTCGCCTTGGGCCGTCAGGGAGTCGGCTTTGGTGGGCGGCCAGTCGAATGGCACTCGCACCAGTTCGCGGCCGCCAACCTCACGCGCGGCTTCGACCACCAAGGCATAGCGCCCGGGCTTGAGTTCGGCCAAAGGCTTCTGGCTGCCCGAAAAGGACAGCGCGTGTTTACCGGCCGGGCGGGTTGCGCCGCTTACGCCGTCCACGGGGAACTGTTGATTGCGGCCGCTGCGACGCCACCACTGGCGCATGTCCTTCAACCATTGCGCGCCTTCGTTGTTTTTCATGGCCACGTCGTACCACACGGCCAGATCGCCCACGGCGTTCTGATCGGCGGTTTCCAGCCAGATCGCCACATAGGGACGGTGATATTCCGCCACGTCCAAGCGCGGAATTTCCACGTTCAGATTGAGATCGGCGGCCTGCGCCGTCCGGGCAATCAGGCCAGCCAGCAACGCCGACAACAGCAGCTTACGCATAAAGTCTCCAGACTCGTGCTTCATCAATGGATAAATACCAGCGCCAGCACAACGGGAATCACCACGCCCAGGCCCACCATGGGCCAGGTCGCCGCGCGCTGGCCCGCGTGCATCTGTAGCAGCACCAGTCCCGTCAGCGAAAACACCAGCGCGGCCACGGCGAACAGGTCCAGAAACCAGCTCCACGCCGTGCCGGTATGGCGTCCCTTGTGCAGGTCGTTCAAATACGCGATCCAACCGCGATCGGTGTACTCGTATTCCACCAGGCCGTCGTCCAGCGATATCGACACCCAGCCGTCGCCCCCAGGGCGGGGCAAGGACAGGTAGAGTTCGTCGGGCGACCATTCGGGTGACCGGCCAGTCGCATCGGCGTGCGCTTCGCTGCGCAGCCATTGGGCGACGTTGCCCGGCACGGGGGCTTGCTTGCCAGCGGTCTTGGCGGATTGCAGCTCCGTCAGCAACGCATCGGGCAACTGCGCCTCGCCACTCGTGACTACGGGCGTTGCGGGGATTAACGAGGCATTGTTGAGCGTCAGGCCGGTGATGGCGAACAGCAGCATCCCCAACAGGCATAATGCGGAACTAATCCAGTGCCATTGGTGCAGGGTTTTCAGCCAGTAGGCTCGTCGGCGAGAGGGTGTTTGTCGGTCCATGACGCAAATGGCGAATTGGCTGCGGATTCTACCAGTGAAATGAGAATGAGTCTCAAGTTATTTTTATGCAAACGCTGACTACGATCAATGTCCTTGCCGTGGCGCTGGGCGCCGCGTTGGGTGCTTGCGCTCGTTGGTGGGTCGGGCTCTGGCTCAATACGGCCGGGTGGCCGTGGGGGACGCTGGCGGTGAATCTGGCCGGTGGGTATTTGATCGGGGTCGCGTTGGCGGTGTTATGGGCGCATCCGGATTGGCCACAATGGGTGCGCTTGGCGGCTGTGACAGGTTTCCTGGGCGGGCTGACCACGTTTTCGACGTTTTCGGCCGAAACCGTGGGCATGCTGGAACGGGGCGACTATGTGCCCGCGATCGGCTATGCAGGATTGAGCTTGCTGGGATCGCTTGGGTTAACCGCCCTCGGATTAGCAAGCGCCAATTCCATGCTGCGTTAAAACGGCCGTATCGGCGCCTATTTCCCGGCCAGCAGTACCTGTGCTGCCTTCAGACCACTGCGCACTGCGCCTTCCAGCACTCCTGGATAGCCTGTGTCGGTCCAGTCGCCCGCCAGGGCTAGCGTCGGCCATGGCGTGCTGTTAAGCGGGCGGTTCAGCCCTGGCACCGCGGCGAAGGTGGCGCGTTTCTCGACGAAAAGCTCAGCGGCCACCACCGCCGGCATGGGTGGCAGACGGGAAGGGTGCCGGGCGGCCTGCTCGGTGACTTGTTGCGTCAAGTTCGCGATGATGGTTTCGCGCGACTCGGACGAGAGCGCGCGCGCCGCACTCGTCACGATGGCCAACTCGGATTCAGGGCTACGCCCGGTCAGGCGCGATCGGTCGAATACCCATTGGCCCCAATGCCCGCGCGACTTGTCCTCGCGCAGCAGCATCATGGGCGCCGGCAGCGGCCATGGCGCGGCCAGGCGCAGGTTCAAGGTGGCGATCGGCACATACTCAAACGCCTGCAGCGCATGCAGCAGACCCGGCGAGTCGGCATCGAGCAGGGCATCTTCCAGCAGGCGGGCGGCCACGAAGGGTGGTACCGCGAGCACCGCCGCGTCGAACCGTTCCCGATTGACATCCACCCAATAATCGCCGGGCTTCAGATGGCGTACCGTGGCCCCATAACGCATGGTGGCATGCAGCGCGACCGCATCCGGCCACAACGCCGACAAATCCACGCAGGGCAGCAGTAAATCGCTATTGCGACGGTCGCCGGTCAGGCTGTCCTGCAAAATACGCGCGAAGAGGCCCGCGCTGGCCTCGTCCAGCGGCGTGTTCAGTGCCGCCAAGCATAGCGGTTCCCACAGGCGCTGCACGATCTGCGCCGGTTGCTGATAGTGCGATAACAATCGCGACACGGTCCAGTCGCGTGGGGGGCGCCAGCCTTGCTTTTGCAGTCCGCGCATCAACCGTATCGCGGCAAGCCGGCTTTCCCACGAAAGGCCACGCGCCGTTACCAGCGCGGCCAAGGCGTGAAAAGGTGCGGGCAGGGCGGGCGCGGCCAGATTAAATGCACCGTCCAAACTGCTCAGTCGCAAGGAACGCCGCATTAGCAGCGTGGCCGGATTGCGCCCAAGGCGCCGCATCAACGCGAGCGTCTGCTGATAGGCGCCCAGCAAAATATGTTGGCCATTATCCAGGTGCCCGCCAAAATCGGGATGCACCACGCGACGCGCCCGGCCCCCAGGCGTGCGACCCGCTTCAAACACGGTGACCTGCGCGCCCGCGTCGCGCAACGCCGCACAGGCCGCAAGGCCTGCCCAGCCAGCGCCGATAATCGCGACCTTTTTCATGTCGAGAGGCGGCGCACGAGGCCGCGGCCACCACCGACCCAGGTTTTCCAGGCCAGCCAGAATTTCCGAATGGGCGTGAGCGAGATGCGTTGATGCAGCACCTGCCAGTTATCGCGCTCGATTTCATCGAGCAGCGCGTGATAGATGGCTGCCATCAACAATCCCGGTCGCTGCGCGCGGCGGTCGGTTTCGGGCAGACTCTGCATGGCTTCTTTGTAAAGCTGTCGCGCCCGGTCGGCCTGGAACTTCATCAGCGCGGCGAACCTGTCCGAATAGGTGCCGTTCAGTATCTCGGCGGCCTTCACGTCGAACTGCTGCAGCTCATTGACGGGCAAGTAGATCCGCCCGCGCCTGGCATCGTCGCCCACGTCACGAATGATGTTGGTAAGCTGAAACGCCAAGCCTAGCTTGGACGCATATTCCAGCGTGCGCGCATCGGTATAGCCGAAAACGCCCGCCGACAGCTCGCCGACCACGCCGGCCGCATGCCAACAGTATTTACGCAGCCCCGGCCAGTCCAGGTAACGCGTCTGGTCCAGGTCCATTTCCATGCCGTCGATGACCGCCAGCATGCGTTCGCGCGAGATATCGCACGACGCCAAGTGCGGCTGCAGCGCCTGCATCACCGGATGCTCCGCATGACCGGCAAACAGCTGATCGACCTGTGTTCTCCACCAGGCGAGCTTGATGCGCGCCACGGACGCATCCGTGCACTCGTCCACCACATCGTCCACTTCCCGGCAAAACGCGTACAGCGCCGTGATGGCGCGGCGGCGTTCGGGCGGCAGGAACAGGAACGAGTAATAAAAACTCGACCCGCTTTTGGCGGCTTTTTCCTGGCAATAGTCGTCAGGCGTCATAAATTTGGCATGTATCCCATCAGTATGTCAGCGCGTGCGGTGTCGAGTTATCGGATGCGCCACAGCATGACGGCCCAGTCCTTCCAGCCCAATTCGGGCCGGTTCATGAACACGTCATAGCCACAGCGCTCAATCCGCTCGAGAATGCGCAGTCCCCCTTGCACGATCAGGCGCAGTTCCAGGCCGATACGGCCCGGCAACCGGCGTGCCAGTGGAGCGCCAGAGTGTAGCAGTGCCCGGGTGCGTTCTACTTGAAAGGCCATGAGATCGCGCCATTGTGGGGTCAAGCGACAAGTGGCGATGTCGTCCTCGGTGACGTGATGATGCAGCAAGTCCTCGCGTGGCAGATAGATGCGTTGCTTGCGCCAGTCTACCCGCACATCTTGCCAGAAGTTCGCCAACTGCAGACCCGTGCAAATCGCGTCGGACTGCGCCAGATTGTCGGGCGTTGCCGCATCGTATAAATGCAGCATCAGCCGTCCGACCGGATTGGCCGAGCGCGAGCAGTAGTCCAGCAGCGATGCGTAGTCGTCGTACCGTTTGACAGAGACATCCTGCTCGAACGCCGACAGCAGATCCAGGAACGGCGTGATGGGCAACTGATATTGGGCAATCGTCTGGGCGAGCGGCGCAAAGATAGGCGCGAGGACGTCCGCAGGGCGGCATTCGCCTCCCGGCTCAGCACCGATGCGATGCAGCTCCGCGCGGAAAGCGGCCAACGCCGCCAACCGTTCAGCGTCGCTGGCGTTGCCCTCGTCGGCGATGTCGTCGGCCGCGCGCGCGAACCGATAGATATCCGTGACCGGACGGCGCAGCCGGCGCGGCAACAGTACCGAGGCAACGGGGAAATTTTCGTAGTGATCGACTGCCATACCTCTGAATTGCAACGGCCTGAAGGCCAGCTTGGTGGAAACCCTGAGTCCCTATTTTAGTCGGGCGCATCCCGGCCGCCCCACGGCGGCCAGCCGGCGGATAAGTAGCTAATAATTTCTGTGTGATTCCGCCGCACACTCTCGACCCGCTGCGAGGCAGATCAGGTAGACTAACTGCCATAGGAAATTACAAATGCCACGCCCGATCAAAGCCACTATTTCAGTTTCCGCACTCAGCCATAATCTGGCCGTCGTGCGACGTCATCTCGATCAGTCAGCCCAAGCCGCGGCGGCGAAGTCCCCATCGATTTGGGCCGTCATCAAGGCGAATGCCTACGGGCATGGGATCGAGGCCGCCGTGGCGGGATTTTCTGCCGCCCAGGGTCTGGCCATGCTGGATCTGTCCGAGGCAGTACGCTGTCGCGAGGCAGGTTGGGGCGGGCCGATCTTGCTGCTCGAAGGGTTTTTCGAGCCTGGCGACCTGGAGTGGGTGGATCGCTATCATCTATCGGTCACCGTGCATACCCGCGAGCAGCTCGACATGCTGGCGCGCGCGCGTCTGGCACGCCGCGTCGACATCATGCTCAAACTGAACACGGGGATGAACCGGCTCGGCTTTACGCCGGATACATTCCAAAGCGCCTTTCAGCGCGCCAACCAGTTGCGCGATCAAGGCAGCGTCGGCAGTATTGGCACCATGACCCATTTCGCCTGCGCCGACGGTCCCGAGGGCGTGGCAGAGCCGATGCAGGTTTTCCGCGATGTGACCGACGGTTTGGGTAATGGGCCCGTCAGTGTTTGCAATTCGGCGGCCACGCTGCGTTATCCGGAGATCGCTTTGACTAGCGGCGCGCAGGCGCACTGGGTCCGTCCGGGCATCTGCTTGTACGGCGCCTCGCCTATCGCTGGCGAAAGCGCGGAACAACTCGGCCTGCGTCCGGCGATGTCGCTGCGTTCCGAGATCATCGGCGTGCAGGAAGTGCCCGTGGGTGCGGCCGTGGGGTACGGCGCCTTGTTCCGCGCTGACCGGCCCATGCGCATCGGTGTGGTCGCTTGCGGATATGCCGACGGTTATCCGCGTCATGCCAGCACAGGCACGCCGGTCGTCGTCGGCGGCACGCGCACCACGCTGGTCGGCCGCGTCTCCATGGACATGTTGATGGTCGATCTGACCAGCGTTCCGTCCGTACGCGTGGGTACCCCGGTGTCGCTGTGGGGCGCCGAAGGGCCGTCGGTCGACGAGGTGGCCGAATCGTGCGGCACGATCGGATACGAGCTATTGTGCGCGGTGGCCCCGCGCGTGCCCGTCGAGCGTATCGCCTGATTTCGATATTTAGCGAGGAATTCCATGAAAGACAAATGCGTGCTGGTCACTGGCGCGACGAAAGGCATCGGCTGGGCGCTGACCCAGCGGCTTGCCGACCAGGGCTGCCATGTCGTGGGAATCGCGCGTAACACCGAACACGTCGATTTCCCGGGCTATCTGTATGCCTGTGATCTGGCCGATGCCGGACGCACCGAAGAAGTCCTGCGTGAGATCCGCGAGAAATATCCCGTCGACGCCATTGTGAATAATGTCGGCATGGTGCGGCCCCAGCCGCTGGGCGAAATCGATTTGGCTTCGCTCTACAGCGTCATGGACCTCAATGTACGCGTGGCCGTGCAAGTCACGCAGGCCTTTCTGGAATCGATGAAGGCGCGCCGCACCGGGCGCATCGTCAATATCGTCAGTCGGACCATCCATGGGGCGCACGAGCGCACCAGCTATTCGGCCGCCAAAAGCGCCCTGGTCGGATGCACGCGCACCTGGGCGCTGGAGTTGGCCGAGTACGGTATCACCGTCAATGCCGTCGCTCCCGGCCCCATCGAGACCGAGCTATTCCGCCTTGCTCAACCCGCGGGCAGCGAGGGCGAGCGTCGCGCGTTGGCGTCCATTCCAATGAAGCGCATTGGCACTCCGGATGAAGTGGCCGCCGCGATCGCCTTTTTCCTGTCCGACGAAGCCGGCTTCGTCACGGGGCAGGTGCTAGGCGTCGATGGCGGGGGCAGTTTGGCAGGACGCTGAGTCGCGAGTGTCAAAAACGTAGCGCCTGCTCCAACGGGCCACGTTTAGGCGGGTAAACTTGCCACATGGCCAAGCCTCGAACCGTCTACGTCTGCGCCGAATGCGGCGGCACTACTCCCAAATGGCAGGGCAAATGCCCGCATTGCGCTGCCTGGAATACCCTCGAAGAAACCGTCGAGTCCGCAAGTCCCACCGCGGCCTCGCATCGTTACGCGCCGCTGGCCGCTTCGACGCCAGTGCGTACCCTCGCCGATATCGAACCCCGCGAAACGCCGCGTCAGCCCACCGGTCTGGATGAGTTCGACCGCGTTTTGGGGGGTGGCTTGGTGGCGGGGGCCGTGGTCCTTATCGGTGGCGATCCCGGCATCGGGAAATCCACGTTGTTGCTGCAGGCCCTGGCTGCCATGTCGGCCAATTCACGCGTGCTCTATGTGACCGGCGAAGAATCCGCCGAACAAGTCGCACTGCGCGCGCGTCGTCTGGGCGTTCCGACCGGCAATGTCAGTTTGTTGGCCGAAATTCGTCTGGAATCCATCCAGGCGGCGGTGTCCGAGCAGCGTCCCACCGTCGCGGTCATCGACTCTATTCAAACGCTCTATAGCAGCGAACTGACGGCCGCACCCGGCTCGGTATCGCAGGTCCGGGAATGCGCCGCGCAGCTTACCCGCCTGGCCAAGCAAACCGGCATCTCCATCGTCATGATCGGTCACGTCACCAAGGACGGCGCGCTCGCCGGTCCACGCGTGCTCGAACATATTGTGGATACCGTGCTGTACTTCGAGGGTGATACGCATTCCTCGTTTCGCCTGGTGCGTGCCTTCAAGAACCGATTTGGCGCGGTCAATGAGCTTGGCGTTTTCGCCATGACAGACCGTGGCCTGCGTGGCGTGGCCAACCCATCGGCATTGTTCCTCTCGCAACACGAACAGCAGGTCTCCGGTTCCTGCGTGATGGCCACGCAAGAGGGCACCCGCCCGTTGCTGGTCGAAATCCAGGCGCTGGTAGACAGCTCGCATGCCCCGAATCCGCGCCGACTGACAGTCGGTCTGGAAGGCAACCGTCTCGCCATGCTGCTCGCCGTGCTGCATCGTCACGCTGGCGTGTCCACGTTCGATCAAGATGTGTTCGTCAATGCCGTGGGCGGCGTGCGGATCACGGAGCCGGCGGCCGACCTTCCCGTGCTGCTGGCGATTATGTCTTCCTTGCGCGACAGGCCCTTGCCGCGCGGGTTGATCGCCTTTGGCGAAGTCGGTTTGGCAGGTGAAATCCGGCCCGCGCCGCGTGGACAAGAACGACTGCGCGAGGCCGCCAAGCTGGGCTTTAGCGTGGCCCTGATCCCGAAAGCCAACGCCCCCCGTCAGCCCATCGAGGGTCTGGAAATTTGGGCCGTCGATCGCCTCGACTCGGCCATGGAAAAGCTGCGCTAAAAACATCATGCCGTTCTCGTACGCATTCGCCGGGACTCTCACATGAGTCTGTGGATCATCGCGGCCTGCCTCGCTAGCGGCGCACTCATCGGGTTCCTGGGCGGTGTACTGGGCATAGGCGGGGGTCTGATCGCGATTCCGGCGTTGGTTTTGCTCATGGACATGCCCCAGCAGCTGGCGCAAGGCACGGCTCTGATCATGGTGCTGCCCACCATCATCATGGCCGTACGTAAATACAATCAAAAAGTCCCCATCGATCCGCGTGTGGCCGCTGCGGGTGCGCTGGGGGCGGTAGCCTTCACGTGGCTCGGCGCCCGGCTTGCGCTTGGTATTGCGTCCAGCACGCTGCGCGTGAGTTTTGCCATTTTTCTGTTCTTTGTCGCCGTGTTTTACGTCTATCGCATGGTGCGGCCCCCGCGTCCGCTGCATGCGAACGAGGTGCCAAGACGCGCCGCGCCGGCGCTCACGCCTCGCCGGTCAGCGGCGCTAGGGATGTTGTGCGGCACATTCGGCGGATTTTTCGGAGTGGGGGGTGCGGTGCTATGCGTGCCGATCCTGACGGCCGGTTTTCGCCTGTCGCAAACCGCCGCACAGGCCTTGGCCTTGACCATGGTCATACCTGGCTCCACCATCGCGTTGATCACCTACAGCTGGGCAGGGCAGGCCAATGGCTGGGTCGGCATCCCGCTGGCGCTCGGCAGCCTCGCTTTCGTCCCCGTTGGGGTGCGCTTGGCGTATCGCATGCCGGACCGCCATTTACGCGGATGCTTTGCCGCGATGTTGTTCGTGACCGTGGGATTGCTGATTTATCAGGCGTGATCCGTGGCCGTCACGCGCCGCGGAAATTGCGCACGACTTTCCAGAACCACGCATGCAGCAGCACAGCCGAAAACGCCAGCCCCAGCATGGCCATCAGCCACATCGTGCCGGCGCCTTGCGGCGATCCGGGCAAGATCAGCGTGCGCAAGCCATCAAGCATTCCGCGCCCAGGCCCAAAACCCAGCCACCAACCACCCAGCAACCCTAGCCCAGCCAACGCGACCACTTGCAGCAACAGCGGCACCACCGCGACTTTATAGGCGCGCAACACATACGAGTTAATACACTGCATGGAGTCCGCCAAGTGAAACAGCGGGATGATCGTCAGCAGCGTACTCGCCACGGCTGCGACTTCTGGATCGTCCGTATAGGCAGCCAGAATGAGAGGCTGGCCCACCAGCAGCACGGCGGCCGTCAATACCGCCCCGATCAGCCCTAGCGCCATGCCGGCCAAGCTGTGGCGTCGCGCCAGGACCAAGTCGCCCGCGCCGATCGATTGCGCGGCCAAGGCCGCCGTCGCCACGCCCAGCGCCATCGGCATCATGTAGCACAGCGCCGCCAGGTTCGACATGATCTGATGGCCGCCGCTGACATAGGTACCCTCGCGAGCCACCAGCAACGCCATAAAAGTAAAAGCCGAAACTTCCACCAGATACGAGCCGCCCATGGGCAGGCCTAGCCGTAGCAGTTCCTTCTGAGCGGCCCAGGTAGGACGCCCTAATGTCAGATGAAAACGTCGGAAGTAGGGGTCATGCGTGATCACCCATAGCCCCACGCTCAGACTGATCCAGAACGTAATTGCCGTGGCCAGCCCCGCGCCCGCCGCACCCAAGGCCGGCAGCCCCAGATTGCCGTAAATCAGTACCCAGTTCAAAAATGCCTTGATTCCGACCGCCACCAGATTGATGGTCATCACAACCTTCGGTCGCGAGACCGCCGTGCCCAACGCATAAATGGTGCGAAACACCAGCGCGGCTGGCAAGGCCAGCGCGAGCGCGCGTAGATAATCCGCCACGCGGGCACGCACTTCGGGTGCAACGTCACCCGAGAGCGACAGCCACATATCGGGAAACATCATCAGCACGGCGCCCGCGAGCGCCAGTCCCAGCGCCAGCCACACACCCTGACCCCAGGCGCGTCCCACCTCATCAAAGCGCCCCGCGCCAAAATGCTGAGCCTGGATCGGGATCAACGCATGGACCACGCCCATCAGTCCCACGAACACCGTGATGTACACCGAGATCGACAGGGACATCGCGGCCAGGTCCGCCGCACTGGCATGTCCCGTCATCGCCGTGTCCAGCACGCCGAAGGCAATCCCCGCCCATTGGCTCACCAGCACGGGCCAAGCTTGCCGGGCGATACCCGACATCGAAGCGCCAAAGCCTTTAGTCGTGGGAGCCGCGGCGTTCATCGTGATTGGTCGATACGCAGCAGACGGAAGATCTCATGACGGTCCGCGCGCCGCCCACCGCGCCACAACTCCGTCGCGCCTTCGCTAAAGGCGGCCTGGCCGTCGCGCAGCCGTTCGCGCGTCGTCTGCTGTAACACCAAAGCGCAGCGCGAGTCATAGCTCAGCGTCAGATTATCGAAAATCAGTAACGAAGCACGCTGCCCGCTACCCACGCTCAATCCGCGTACGCACTCGCCCGGCCGGCGATGCTGGTCGAGCGCCGTTTTCAGTTCTGCCGACACATCGCGATAGCTACGCGCATAGTCCACAGCCGGCTGCCACAGCAATACCAGCAAAATCCAAGTCGCTGTCAGGCCGCTGGCCGACAGCACCGTCCCGCGCCATAGCGCCAGCGGCTTCGAGCGCAAGCGCCAGGCCACCAGAACGGTCCAGGCCGCGGTCACGATCAACGCCAGGGCAAACGCGAACCACGAAATCGTAGGCTCGTAGCCCGTCGTCTGGCGCGCGATATTGCGCGCGATCTGCGCCGGCCACCCGAAGTGCAGCGCGATCCATCCCAGCCAGGCGGTGGCGACCGTCAGCGAAAAGCACATGATGGCGAACCAGTCCAGCGTGTTCACCACACCGCGCCGCAACGTCGGCAGCGAAAACGCACCCAGGATCGCGCAGGGCACAACCAGCAATATGTATTCCGCCTCAGTCGGCTCCGACAGGAACACCAGCTCGCCCGCTGCAAAGAGCGCCAACCCCAAAGCCAACCAGATATGTGGCGCGAAAACCCAATCGCGCCACCGCCACACCGCCAGCAACGCCAACGGCCAGGTCGGCCACAAATACCAAGGCAGATCCCTTGCGGTCCTGCCAATATCCGACCAGCTAGGCCAGCTGAACGAGGCCAGATTCCAAGTCTTCCAATTGTCGATCCAGTAGCTGCTGCCGTGTGACGCCGGTATCCACCACGCCAGGATCAGCACCGCTGCCACGGCAATCGCCCCCGCCAGCCAATAGCGCCTCGCCCACAACGCACTACGGGGAGCAAAAGCGACCAGCGTACCCAGCATAATCGGCAGGGCGCCGACCCACCCCCGGGTCAAAAACGCGGCCGCCAGCGCCACGCCCAGCGTGATCACGCCCGACAGCGGCCGATCCAGCGTGCGTGCCATGCCGTAGAACGCCAATGCTTGCCACGCCATAATGGCCGGCACCACTGACGTCTCATGGGTGCGTTGCAGAATCCCGACGGTCGCCAGCAGCAACAACAGCGCCGCGTCGGCCAGCATGCGGCCATAGTCGCGCGGTGCTGGTTCTCCGCCAAACGGCAGCGCCAGCGGCTGCGCCTCCGCGCGGCGTCCAACCAGATAGGTACCGTACCAAACACTGACCGTCGTGATACCGAACCACAATAAATTCGGTAGCCGCCCCGCCGTGATCTCACCCAGCCAGGGGCCGAACAGTGCGATGCAAACGGCTCCTGCCCAAGTTAGCAGCGGCCCTTCCTGCGCGAACGCAAGCTGCCCCACCTGCGGCAGCAGCCAAGTCGATCCGCCTTCCCGAAACGCCGTGATCATGGTGGCCAATCCCACCGCGTCCTCGGTCTTCCAAGGGTCGCGCATGAACAGGCCAGCGAGGATATAGGCCAGCGACAAGCCCAGCAGGACTAGCCGCGGTAACTTGGCAGTCGCCGAGGCGGTGAGTCGGGCCGGAGTAGAGCGCGAAATGGGAGACACGTAGCTAATGATACTGAGCAGTCCAGGGCCCGGGGCCCTCAAACGGGATGGAGGGGAGCGTCAAGGAAAAAAAAACAGCCCGAAGGCTGCTTTTTTTCCAGCATCTCGGAAGATGCAAGTTTACGACGCGGACTTGACCGTGCCAGCCGTACGGGCGAAACGCGCGCGGAATTTCTCAACGCGGCCGGTTTCGACGATACGGGTTTGCGCGCCCGTGTAGAAGGGATGCGACTCGGAGGTCACGTCGCACTTGAACAGCGGGTAGGTCTTGCCATCGAGCTCGATGGTTTCGCGGGTGTTGACCGTCGAACGCGTGACAAACTTGTTGCCCGTTTGCAGGTCCAAGAACACCACTTCGCGGTATTCGGGGTGAATGCCTTCTTTCATGAGTATTTCCGGTTCTTCCGGTCTTGCCGGGGGGTTAGCGGGTCGCCAGCCTGACGGGTCAAAACGCCGTAGGCCACGTATCCAGGAAGCAACTCCGCATTCTAACATGGACTCAAAGGTTTGTACGCAGCGCCCAGATCTCCGGGAACAACACCACATCCAGCATCTTGCGCAGATAGCCCACACCCGACGTGCCGCCCGTGCCGCGCTTGAATCCAATCACGCGCTCGACCGTCGTGACGTGTCGAAAACGCCACAGCCGGAATGCATCTTCCAAATCCGTGAGCTTTTCGCCCAGCTGATACAGGTCCCAGTATCGGTCTGGATTGCGATAGACCGTCAGCCAGGCGGCTTCCACCACCGGATCCGCCTGATAGGGCTGCGTCCAGTCGCGCTCGACATGGCTCTCGGGGATCATCAGCCCTTCGCGCGCCAACAGGCGCAAGGACTCGTCATACAGCGACGGGCTTTCATAAGCAGTCCGGACCGCGCCGAGCAGGTCGGCGCGGTGCGCGTGCGGCTTTAGCATTGCCGCGTTCTTGTTACCCAGCAAAAACTCAATTTGCCGGTACTGATAGCTTTGAAAACCGCTGGAGCGCGCCAGATACGGCCGCAGGGCGGAATACTCGGGCGGCGTCATCGTCGCCAGCACATCCCAGGCGTGGACCAGCTGTTCCATGATTTTGCTCACCCGGGCCAGCATCTTGAACGTCGGAGGCAGCTGATTCTGAGACACATTGGTGATGGCCGCGCGCAGCTCATGCAGCATGAGCTTCATCCACAGCTCGCTCGTTTGATGCTGCACGATAAACAGCATCTCGTTATGTTCGGGCGACATCGGGTGCTGAGCACCCAATAGCTCATCCAGATGCAGATAATCCCCGTAGGTCATATCGCGGGTGTAATCGAGCTGTGCGTTTTCTTGCCGAACGATGTCTTCGGGTTTGTCGGACGTGGTCATCGAGTCATGCCTTGTCAATACTGACCGCCGCTCGCAAGCGGCGATACAAGGGGAACAATCAGTCCAGCTCGCGCAAGATCGCGCGCACCGGGCTGGCATCGGCCTCGGACAGCGCCAGGGGCAGGGCGATCAACTCGTAATCGCCCGGTTCCACGTCATCGAGCAGCAAATTTTCCAGCACACGCAAATCGCGGCGCAGAATGACGTGATGGCTGTCCAGGGTCTTGCTCGAGGCGGGGTCAATGCTGGGCGTATCCAGCCCGATCAACACCACCCCGCGGTCAGCCAGCCATTCGATGGTATGCGGCGCATAGGCGCTAAAGTCATCCGTCCACCAGGACACCGCGGCATTGCGCGCGGTGCGTACCAGCACGCGAGGCGGCAGATCGTCCATCGCGTGTTCCAAGTGTTCGGGCAGGATCAATGGCCCGCAGTCCAGCGCGTGAATCACGCGACAGGGGCCCAAAAAAGGTTCCAAGGACAACTGTCCGATCGCCGGCGCGCCGTTCTGGTAATGCAGCGGTGCATCGGCGTGCGCGCCAATATGCGGCGACATGGCAATCTCGCTGACATTGACCGGGCATTCCTGCGTCAGGGTCCATTTCCATTGCTGGCGATACGGCGTGTCCCCGGGGAAAACCGGAGAGCTGGCCGAGACCGGCGGCGAAATATCCCAAAGACGTTTCATCAGGCGTGTAGGCAGAGATGACAGCAAAGCACTGATGATACCGGCTGGTGTCTGCTGCGCGCCAGCGCTCACCCTCACATCATGCCCAGCTCCGCCATCGACACAACCTGGTGGCCCGCCACAATCAAATGATCGACGAGCCGCACATCCACCAATGCGAGCGCCTGCCGCAAATGGGTGGTGAAACGCAAATCCGCGTCGCTAGGCCGCGCTATGCCCGACGGGTGGTTATGCGCCAGTATGATCGCCGCGGCATGATGTCGCAGCGCCTCGCGCACGACCTCCCGGGGGTATACCGACGCCTGATTGAGCGTTCCGCGCGCCAGCTCGCCCGTGGCGATCAGATTAAGCTGGTTATCCAGATAAAGCGCGATGCAGTGTTCCACGGTGCGATGCCCCAGTGCGGTGCGGAAATACTGTTTGACGTGCGAGGGTTCCGACAGGACATGCTGACGCGTGAGCTGTTCCTCGGTCGCGCGCCGCGCCAGCTCGAGCACCGCCGCCAGCGAACACGCCTTGGCCGCCCCCAGCCCTGACAACGTCATCAGCTCGTCGGGCGAGGCGGAAAACAATCCGCGCAGGCCACCATAATGCTGCATCAGCAGGTTGCCCATATCAATCGCACTGCGCCCGCGCGTGCCGGTACGCAGCGCCAGGGCCAGCAACTCGGCATCGCGCAGGGATCCCGGGCCGTGGCGCAGCAGTCGCTCCCGGGGGCGTTCATGGACAGGCAGATCTACAGGTAAGCTCATCGCGATACGGCAGAATTCGAACAACGGGCAGGATGCCAGAGACCGGCCTTCGCAGGGTCCTACGGTGCACACTTTTATCCATCCGCAAAACTACGGTGTGACACCCCGCCGCACCGGTGCGCCAGAACGATTCGCTAAGTCGTTCTAAAATCAGGGACTACGTTCATTTATTGGTGATCCGCTTTGACCGCCACGCCTGATTCTTCCGCCACGCCCGTCGTCCGTCCCGACTCCTACCTGACGCTGCATTACCGCATCGTGTTGGCCTCGGGCCCGGCCGAAGGCTCGATCTTCGCCGATACCTTCGACGGCCGGCCCGCCACGCTGCAAATGGGCAGTGGCCAGTGGGCCCCCGGCCTTGAGCAGGCGCTGCTCGGACATGCCGAAGGCGACGAGTTCAGCGTCACCCTGGAGCCGGCGCAGGCCTATGGCGATCGCAATCCCGATCTGATTCAAAAAATCACGCGCACCATGCTGGCTGAGCATGCCGGCGCCGACGCCACCTTCGAACCTGGCGATCTGGTCGAATTCGCCGCGCCCAACGGCGGCCGCTATTCGGGTGTGCTCAAGCAGCTCGAACCCGACTGGGCCCTGTTCGATTTCAATCATCCGTTGGCGGGTACGTCGCTGCGCGTCGATGTAAATATCCTCGGAGTGCTTTAATGACTGTTGCCGTCACCCACCCCGAAGCCGAAGTCGTCCTGGCGCAGCCGCGCGGCTTCTGTGCGGGCGTGGACCGCGCCATCGACATCGTCGAGCGCGCGCTCGAGCTGCATGGCGCGCCCATTTATGTCCGCCACGAAATCGTGCATAACCGCTACGTCGTCGAAGACCTGCGCAACAAAGGCGCGATCTTCATCGACGAACTCGACGAGGCCCCGTCCGGCGCGATCGTGGTGTTCTCCGCGCACGGCGTTTCCAAGGCCGTGCGTCAAGAGGCCGAGTCACGCGGTCTGCAGGTATTCGATGCGACTTGCCCGCTCGTGACCAAGGTGCATATCGAGGTCTCTCGCATGCGCGCCGCGGGCCGCGAAATCATCATGATCGGGCACAAAGGTCATCCCGAGGTCGAAGGCACGCTGGGCCAGGCGCAAGGTGGCATGTATCTGGTCGAGACCGTCGAGGACGTGGCCGAGCTGCAGGTGACCGATCCGGCAAATCTCGCCTTCGTCACCCAGACCACGCTGTCTGTCGACGATGCGGCTGCGGTGTCTGCGGCCTTGCGCGCGCGCTTTCCGCAGATTGTCGAGCCAAAGAAAAGCGACATCTGCTATGCCACGCAAAACCGCCAGGACGCCGTCAAGATTTTGGCCCCCCAATGCGATCTGATGCTCGTGGTGGGCAGCACCAATAGTTCCAACTCCAACCGCCTGCGCGAGGTTGCCGAGCGTATCGGTATCGACGCATATCTGGTCGACGGTGCGGATTCCATCGACCCGGCGTGGCTGGTGGGACGCCAACGCATTGGCATCTCGGCGGGTGCTTCTGCCCCCGAAGTGCTGGTGCAAGAGGTCGTGCAGCGCCTGAAAGCGCTGGGCGCGGTTTCGGTTCGCACCATGCCAGGGCTCGAGGAAAACGTCGCCTTCCCGCTACCCAAAGGTCTTTCGCGTAAAGTCGCGCCAGCCCCTGACTCATCGGCCAGCTAGTTATCGATCATCGGTCATTGCATGGAAGGAGACATCATGCAGTTGTATAGCTATTTCCGCAGTTCCGCCGCCTATCGCGTCCGCATTGCCTTGAATCTCAAGGGCCTTCCTTATGAGTATCTGGGTGTGCATTTGCTTAAAAGCGGCGGCGAGCAGTTTTCCGAAGCCTATCGCAGCGTCAACCCCACGGCGCTCGTGCCCACGCTCGTCGATGGTGATGTCTCTATCGGTCAATCGCTGGCCATCGTGGAATACCTGGACGAAACGCATCCCGATCCGGCATTGCTACCGGCGGATGCCGCCGGCCGTGCCCGCGTGCGAGCGATCGCACAGACCATCGCCTGCGACACGCACCCGCTCAATAACCTGCGCGTGCTGAAATACTTAAAGCGCGAACTGAATATCGACGACGAAAGCCGCGATGCCTGGTATCGCCACTGGGTGGCTCTGGGCCTGGGTGCGGTCGAAACCATGCTGGCCAACTCCGCAGCCACCGGCGAGTTCTGCCATGGTGATGCGCCCGGTCTGGCCGACATCTGTCTCGTTCCGCAAGTCTTTAACGCCCGCCGTCTAAACTGCGATCTGTCGGCCATGCCCAACGTGCTGCGCATTGATGCGGTATGCCGCGCCTTACCGGCGTTCGATCTGGCGGCGCCGGAGAAACAGCCGGATGCGGAGTAATCGGCGCGCCGAGCGGTGTTGATTCGCTGACGCCCTCGGCTCGCTACAACCCCTCCGTGATCAGGGGCAGCGCGTCGCTTCAATCCACCCGGATGTTCACCGACTCGACGACCCCCGCCCACTTCTTCAGTTCATCTTGGATGAATGCGCTCAATTCCGCGGGCGTACTCTGAGCGGGCACTGCGCCTTCTTTGTCAAAATGTTGGCGCAGCGTCGGGGACTTCATCGCTGCGTTCAGCGCGGCGCTCAGGGTATTGATGACGCCGGCCGGCGTGCCTTTAGGGGCGAGCAGGGCGTTCCAGGTGTTGATCTCATACCCCGCGAATCCATCTATCTCCGCCAGTGCAGGGACGTCGGGCAGCTGGGGAAACCCGCAATGCGTTATGCGATTGAATCGTTGAACGCGCGGGGCGGGGGAGGGGGTATGTTGATTTCTGTACGGTTCGCCGGACCGCATGTCTGATGCCGGGCCAATGCCGCCCTATCAGGAGGCACAAACAAAAAGCCCCGCTAACTGTGGGCTAGCGAGGCTTTTCGAGAATCTCTTGGTGCCGGCAATAGGAGTCGAACCTACGACCTTCGCATTACGAATGCGCTGCTCTACCAACTGAGCTATGCCGGCGTGCATCAGCGCTATCGCGCTTTTGCTGGTGTGCGCTTAGAGCGCAGCACCAAAGACCGAAATAATAGCAGAAAAATTTATGTTGTGGGGTCAGATCGCACGGGCGCCGTTAAGAATGTCAAAAAAACTGCGGCACAAACGCAATCGAGGGATTTTTAGCGCCGGGACTTGCACAAGCCTAAAAACTCGTGCATAATCTCGTTTCTCTAGCAGTTCCCCGATAGCTCAGTCGGTAGAGCGACGGACTGTTAATCCGCAGGTCGCTGGTTCGAGCCCAGCTCGGGGAGCCAACCAACGCTAGAAATTTGTACCGACACAGCAACCTCGCCACCTTTGGGTGGCGTTTTGCTTTTCCGGCTCGGTTTTTTTTCGTTAGTGCTTGTGCGATGACGGCGGGCGTCATTGCGTAGGTTAACGCTGTACTGATATTTGGGGCTTTAGTCTCGCCCCTGCATCGGGTACCATTCCCAATATGAACGCGGCTTTAGGATTCGCCTCTGCTATCGCTTCTCTGCGTCGCGCCGGTTTTCGGCGCACGGCGAGCGCGCGCCCGTTCATTTCGGCCCCCGACGCCGACGCAGACTCCTAAGCCCGGCGGCCACCTAGAGCTCCCTCATTCTGGAGCGTGCTGCCGGGCCAAACCACACACCCCTTTTATGGTTTGACTAGGAGTATTACATGTCTGCATCTCACACTGAACGTATTTTTTCCGAACTGGACCGTGTCCGCATCGAGCGCCTCGCGGCGCGTTTCCCTACTCCCGACGGACTGCCGCACGCTGTGCTGGAAGGCTTTGACGAGGGCGACTTCCTGATGCCCAGCGATATTCCCAGCGATGTGGTGACCGTAAACTCGCGCCTGCTCGTGCGGGATCAGGATGGCGCCGAGCGCGAGATCACGATCTGCTACCCCAGCGAGGCCGATGCCCCGAAGGGCTTTATCTCCGTGCTATCGCCGGTGGGCGGTCATTTGCTCGGCCATCGTGTGGGCGCGACCGTGTCTTGGGTGGATGCCAGTGGCACGCCGGCAACTCTGCATATCGAAGCGTTGCTGTTTCAACCCGAGGCCAGCGGCGAACTGGCGCTCTGAACCCTCACGCCGACGCGCGGGCGCGTGGGACGTCAGCGACAGCAAACGTTCCACACTCCAGCCCGCGCCGCAAAGCAACATTCTGGTGTGCAGATCTTCAAATTGACGCCGTTCGATAGACCTGCCCAAATCCATCAGGCGCTTTCCTTGTAGCTGAACATGGTGCAACGGGTAATGCTGCCCCAACGAGCGCCACAGTTGCAGGGCTCCAGGCGATTGGCGAGCACTGCTGAGCAAGCACAGTCCTGCATCCAGCGCCTCGAGGTAGATGCGTTTAGCCAGCCCCATGCGCTGGTACGCTTCGCGATAGCGTGAATGAGGCAAACGCACGTGTTGATCCAGCCGGCGATCTAAACCGACCACGCGATTAAAACTTGTGGTTCCCGCCAGCCATCGACGTTCGGGGTCCTCTATATAGATAAAGGTTTCTTTATTCGCTGTGCGTCGGTAGCGGGGCAGTGGGATATTGCCCAGCTTCGGCAGAAAGATCGTTCCGTCCACTGCCGCGTCACGCAGGCAAGCGGGGTATAGCGCATCAAGCTCGGCGTCGAGCCGTTCGTCAATATGGTCTACATCGATTCTCACGGCGTCATCCCTCGTCGTGAGCATGTGCGACATTCAGCCAATGTCCGCTGCGCAAACCCTGGGGGCGCTGGCTGGCTTGCACGCATGCGCTGCTCTCCCACGCGTGTTCCGGCACGTTCAGGCCGGCATAAACACCATATCCCTCTCCCGCGCGAATCTCGGCTTCGCTGTACAGGCTTTCGCCAGCGCTGATAGCGCCCGCGGCGGTCATTCCTTCCATTGCCTTGATGCCCCAGCCCGCGAACAGGTGCCCGCCGCAATCCAGGATGCCATTGCACTCAATGCCCTGACGCGTGAGGATATCGCCCTGGCTGGTGATGTCGGTGCCTGCCCGAATGCCTTTTTCGCTGTGCAGCGACTGCACATTAATGGACTGGCCGACTTGAGCGCCGCCGTGTAGCCTTACCGCGCCGGACGATGCGAGATCCCAACCTGCGCGGAGCTCTTCGCAATCGATATCGCCTTGTACCAGCACGTTCCATGCGGCGTGCACGCGGCCCGTCACATTTAACGACTCGCCGCAGGTGAGCGCCCCAGCGCAATGCACATCATCGCCCGCTTGCAAGCTGCCTTCCACCCGGATGCCGCCTCCAGCACGAATGCCGCGGCCCACGCGCAGGTTGCCGGTCACCTCGATCGTGCCACGCACCTCGATGGCTCCGGCAAAGACAAAATCGTGCGCGTCCAGATGGTCGAGCCGCAACACGGCGTCGGTGGGGCCGAACTGATCGAGCAGCCAGCAAGCGTCCTTGCCGCGCCCGTCGGCCACCAGTGCGTCCAAGATTTGTTGATAGGTGCCATGTGGCGGCGCGTGCCGCAGATACCAGCGATAGCCGTCGGCGCAGGGCTGTTTGAGCTTAATGAAATCCTTGGTGATGTCCATGCGAGTCCTAGTCGGCCGGCCCTTTAGAAAAAAGGCGGACCATTTGGTGTGCTCGTGCGCCGGCCTGTAACCGAAAGGGCAAGTCAGTAGCGTGGGGAAGGTCGAAGGCTGCTGTAATCAGCCGCCGAGCAGGCACCGAATCGCGCGGGAGAAGCCCGACGACCGAGGATGTGCGCAAAAAAGGGGAGGGAGGGTCGCCGGGCTAGCCAAGTGCGGCGAAGGCCGCGGCTGGACCGGCGCAAGTGGCGCGCGGCCGACGGACACGCCAAGTCGCCCACCCAAAGTGGGTCGCACGGGAAATGGTGCGCAAAGAGACCTGGCGGATGTTCATGGGCAGGCATTGTAGGCCGGGCCGGCTCGGTTTGTACACCCTTGTGTCGCGTCAGGGCCGCGACGGCAGGTGGGTAGTGGACGACTTTGCCCTCATGTTTTGGCTTCATAATAGGCCGATGAAATCCTTGTCTGCGACCGCCGTGTCGTCTAAGCCGGCCAGCCCATCTCGATCTGGTCCCGCAAATCGCGACCATCGCATTCCTGTCACGGTGCTTACCGGCTTTCTCGGCAGCGGCAAAACAACGTTGCTGAATCAACTGGTGCGCGAGCCAGCCTTTACCGATGCCGCCGTGATCGTCAATGAATTGGGCGAAATCGGCGTGGATCATCATTTATTGCGTCATGCGGACGGCCGCATCGCGTTGGTGGAAGGGGGGTGCATCTGTTGCAGCGTCAGCGGCGACCTCGTCAATACGTTGCGCGATCTCTTTATGCTGGCTTTGCGTAAGCAGATCCCCCGCTTTCGCCGGGTGGTGATTGAAACCACGGGATTGGCTACCCCCGCGCCGATTATGTTTACGTTGCGTCATGACGCGTTTATCGCCGAACGCTATGTCCATCGCGGCACCATCGTCGTGGCGGACGCGAAGCATGTGGTGCATCAGTTGGTGGCGCAGCCAGAGGTGGTGCAGCAGATTGCGGCAGCCGATGTGATCGCGTGCGCCAAAGCGGATCTGGTGTCTGCTTCCGATCTAAACGCGGCGGTGCAATCCGTGAAATCCGTCAATTCAGGCGCGGCACTGTCGGTGCTGCGCCCAGATGCGCCCTTGGCTCGGGAACTGCTGGAGCCTGTACTGCGCGGGACCTCCGACAGGGACTCCCTGCAACGCTGGTTGAGCGGTTCGCTCTCGGCCGTGGGCCCTCGACACGCGGATGTTCAACAGGTAACGCTGGAACTCAATCAAGCGCTTACGCGGTCGGCTTTCATCTCGGGCATGGCCTGTCTGCAAGAAGCCCATCATGAATCCCTGCTGCGGATCAAAGGCATTATTCGCTTCGCCAGCGAGGATTTGCCCTATGCCGTGCACGGCGTGCATCGTGATCTCTACCCGCTTGAGGCGTTGACCGATTGGCCGACAGGCGACCGTCGTTGTTGGTTGGTCGCGATTGCGCGCACCCGGGACGCAGCCGCCATTTCGGTCGCGTTGAGGCAGGCACTAAATCAGCCTGCATGAGTTCGGCGCAACAAAAGCGCATCATCGTTTGTCCCTGCGGGCATTGTGAGTATAATTACCCGAACTGTCCTCATGTAGACCAACGTCGTTTTTGGCTCGGCAGGCTTCTTTTAGCCGCCGATGAATCACCGGCCATCCTACCGATGCGCGGTGTCCAGAATTCAGGCCAGCCGTGAGCGGGATTCGCAACGGGCTTAAAAACCGTGGGTGGCGTTGCCACGGACCCCAGTGCTGATCGTGCTGGTGCTGATACGTTGGCAGGCCGCGATGCCGGCCGGTCATGCGGACGGATTGTCGTCCCATACATCTAAAGATCGTCGGTTCAAGGTCCGCTACAAGAAGACGTCACGGCTTGGCCTGTTCAAGTCTCAGGTGTCCCCCTGGTAGATGTGCCCGCCGGGTAGCGGTTGAGCCGCCCCGTGCTGTGGGGCCAGACGATTCAGGTTCATTTTTTACGTATGTGCCGCGAGCGCGGTGCCGCGCACCGGTTGCGTGGCAATGCGCGAAGCCCAGAGGCCTTGTCGGCGCGGGGCGGTGCGATGCTATCTACGCCCACAGGAAGGTTGTGAACACTACGCTAGTCAGCGCTACATCTCTTCGGTTGCCGTCGCGGCAAGCGCCCTTCGTGGCGACTGTGCGTGCGCGCCTGGTGTCGTTGGTGCGTGGATTTACTGGCTATGCCAAAAAACAAAAAGGCCCGGCGGTAAGCCAGGCCTTTAAGAAATTTGGTTGCGGGGGCAGGATTTGAACCTACGACCTTCGGGTTATGAGCCCGACGAGCTGCCAGACTGCTCCACCCCGCGTCTGAGAGAACGAAATCATAGCCGTTTTCTTGGTGCGACGCAAATTCGCCCTTTTATCTTGGTGTACTGAAGCTCAATGGACAATAACGAGGCAACATGTGTGCTGGAGACCGCGCTCTTATGCGCGAGCCAGCCTATGCCGTTGGCCGAGATGCGCAAGCTCTTCGGTGAGGATCCCGAGTTCAATAACGAACGGTTAAACGCGTTATTGCAAGGTTTGCAGGAACAATGGGCCGATCGCGGGTTGGAGCTCGTTCAGCTGGCCAGTGGCTGGCGGTTTCAGAGTCGTGCGAGAATGCAGCGGTATCTCGAGCGTTTGAACCCGGAACGGCCGCCGAAATATTCACGCGCGGTGATGGAAACACTGGCCATCGTGGCGTGGCGACAGCCCGTGACGCGTGGCGACATCGAAGATATACGCGGCGTCACCGTGTCATCCCAGATTGTCAAAACATTGGAAGATCGCGGCTGGATCGAGGTCATTGGACATCGGGATGCCCCAGGGCGGCCCGCCTTATTCGCGACAACGCGCCAATTTTTGGATGACCTGGGTCTACGTTCCCTCGGCGAACTCCCGCCGTTGGATAGTGCCCAGGCCGCCACCGCGTTGCAGGGCCTGGATCTGGGCGGCACCGAAGTCACGCTCGAGCCTGCCGCTACCGAGGCTGTCGAGGCCGCCGAGAACACAAGCTTAGCGACGAACGCCACACCGTTCGCCGATATCGAAACCCATACCGAAGCCGAACCCCTAGAGCGCGATACCGCCGTAGAAAGCGTGGAATCCGAGGGTTCGCCACTCACCGAAAATAAGGACCTGTCCGTCGAGAGCGGATCGGCCAAAGCATAAAGAATTCTGGAGCTGTCTGTGCCAACCGATACTACGCCTACAACCATGCAAGACGAATCCCTCGCTCACGACGCGACTGTCGAGGCGCCCGCCGCTGCAACGAAAGCCCGCGCAACGAAGTCGGCGGCTAGCAAAACCGCGGCGAAGACGGCTGCGGTGAAATCGCCCGCCACGAAGGCGGCTTCCACGCGGTCGTCAGCGACAAAGCGAGCGGCGAAGAAGGTCGCGGATGCAGAAACCGGCGACGTGTCGAGCGTGGTCGTGGCGAGCGACGCCCCGGCTGTCGCCGCGGCTGAGCCGGCCTCTGCCAAGCCTGCCACCAAGCGTGCGACCTCTAAGGTCGCCACCAAATCCGCCACGGCGAAAGCTGGTGCCAAGTCCGCGGCGAAGAAGCAAGCGGATGTCGCCGGCGACGCCGAGAGCGGCCCGGCCGTCTCAGATGGTGTCGAAACGCCCGTGACTGAGCCGGCGCCCAAGCGTACTCGTACGCGTAAGGCCGCCGCTGCGGTGGTTGCTTCCGACGCGAGTGGCGCGGAATCGGGTGGTGTTCAAGCGGCTGCAGTCGCACAGGTTCAAGCTCCGGCTGCCGCTTCCAGCGCATCGGGTGTGTCGGCTGAACCTGCCGCGCCGTCAGCAGGGGCGCAAGACCCGGCGTCTATCTCGGAACCCCAAGCGACGTATGCGGACCAGTCCGCCGAGCAAGCTCCCGCGTCCGGCAGGGCCCGTCAGGAGCGCCAGCGATCGCCCGCTCGCGCAGAGTCGGCTCGCGGCGAACGCCAGCCGCGCCGCCGTGGCCGTGCCGCCGACGTGTCTTCGGATATCGCGCCTCAAGACGCATCCGCCAGTCAGAATCCGGCATTCGATCAAGCGGAGGCATCCGGGCAATTTGGCGCCTCCGGTATGGACGGTCAGGGCCTCGCAGGCCAATCGGCGGAGGGGGATGCCAATGGCGCGCGAGGCGGCCGTGGTCGCAAGTTGCGCACGCCGTTCCGCCGCCGCCGTGGCGACGCAGCCGACGGGATGCCCGGTGTTCCTGGCGCCGAAGGCGACGGACGCGGGGGCGAGCGTGACGCCGAGCAGGCATTGTCCTACCTGGAGCACGCCGAACGTATCGAGCAGCGCCTGGGTAAATACCTGCAAAGCGACATTGCCATGCCGAAGCTGCACAAGGTGTTGGCAGATGCAGGCATCGGCTCGCGCCGCGAAATGGAAGAGCTGATCACTGCGGGTCGCGTGTCCGTCAATGGCGAACCGGCGCATATCGGTCAACGTGTTTCGCCCACGGACTTGGTGCGCGTCAACGGCAAGCCCATCGCCCGCCCCAACACCCGCAAGCCGCCGCGAGTGATCCTGTATCACAAGCCGGCCGGTGAAATCGTCAGCCACGACGACCCCGGTGGACGTGCCAGCGTCTTCGCGCGCTTGCCCAAGCTGCGGACGGGTAAATGGTTGTCGGTCGGCCGTCTGGACCTCAATACCGAAGGTCTGCTGATCTTCACCACTTCGGGCGACATGGCCAACCGCATCATGCACCCGCGCTATGGCACCGAGCGCGAATACGCCGTGCGCGTACTGGGTGAGATGGATGATGCCACCCGCAAGTCCTTGGTTGAAGGTATTCAGCTTGACGACGGTATGGCGGCTTTTGGCTCGCTGGATTATCTGGGTGGCGATGGTAGCAACCGCTGGTATCGCGTCACCTTGCAAGAAGGGCGCAACCGCGAAGTTCGGCGCATGTTTGAGTCTGTCGGCGTGACGGTCAGCCGCCTGATCCGTACCCGTTTCGGCGATATGGTGCTGCCGCGCAATCTGCGCCGCGGTCGCTGGGAGGAGCTGGAGCCCAATCTGGTCACGGCGCTCATGGTGCAGTTGGGCTTGCTGCGTGACGATGATGACGCCGAAGGGGGACGCCGTCCCCGTCAGCCGCGTTCGCACGACAGCGCGCTGCCTCCAGGCTTCGGCACACTCGAGCGTAACGGCATGAATGGCGCTCGTATCGGCCGCCGTGGCAAACTGCAGGGTGGCCGTCCCGGCAGCGCAGGCGTGGTCGCCTCGTCGCCGTCGGATCCGTTTGGGACCGGCCTGATGATCACTGGCGGATATGCCAACGGTCATCCGTTGGGTAAAGACGGTGGGCGCGGCGGCAGGCCGAATGGCAAACCTGCCGGTAAACACGGTGGCAAGCCCGGCGGCGGTCGTCGTGGCGGCAAGGGGCCGGCGCAGTTCGGTGGCGGCGCGCCGACCGGCTATGCGGCACCCGCAGCTGTAATGTCCGGCGAAGACGGTTTTTCCCGTCCCGGCAAGCCGCCGCGTCGCAATAAAGGCCCTGGTGGCGAGCAGGCGGGCGGCGCGCAGCGTCAAGGCCCCAATCGCCCCAACGGCAAAAACTCAGCCGGCCCACGTTCCGGCCAGCCGCGCAATGGTGGCAAGCCGCAGAGCGGCAACGGTGGCAACAAAAACCGGGGTGCTCGGGGTGGCCGCGGCGATGACTGGCAGCCCAAGAGCGCGTCCGCACACGAATCGCGTCTGGGCTTTCTCGGCGGCAACCGCGGGCGCGGCGACCGCTAAGCGTTTCTGCCAGATGTCAAGAGTGTCGTCAGTGCGCTCTTGACGTAAACCCGCGACATAGCAGGAAATTTTCGCGGTTATCTGGTAAAATTGTTGGTTTTCACGGCGCGCATGCATCGCAAGATGTGTCCTGCCGTGTGCCACAGCGTACGCTGTCGCTTGGGTTTATACCCGGGTGTGCTTCTTTTGGGCTTGGGTCCGGTGGCGGGTGCGAAATGCGTTTCGCGCAGTTGAACCGGGGGCCAGGCAATACGGTGGGCTGGGTTTACAGCCCATTTTTTTTGAGTGTATGGCAGATATTTACGCATTGACCCAACAGGCTTTGGCCGGCATGGACGTCGAATTAGTCGACGTCGAACGTGCTGCGCTGGGCCTCTTGCGCATCACTATCGACAGGCCTGACGGCGTGCGCATCGAAGACTGCGAGCAGGTCTCGCGGCAGCTCTCGCGCGTCTTTGAGGTCGAAAACATCGACTACAAGCGACTCGAAGTCGGCTCGCCGGGCGTCGATCGCCCTTTGCGCACCGAGGCCGAGTTCCGCCGCTTTGTCGGTGAACGTGTCGAGATCAAGCTGCGCGAGGCGCTGGATGGTCGTAAAGTATTTTCCGGCGTGCTGACTCTGTCCGAGACGGAGCAGGGCGGCGAGGGCGATGCGACTGCGCCTGCACAGCAGGCGGTATTTGGTCTCGAATTTGAAGCAAAAAAGAACGATATTCAGGTCTTGAATTTCACGCTCGGTGATATCGAGCGTGCGAAGCTGGATCCCGTTCTGGATTTCAAGGGCAAAAAGCGATGAGTCGCGAAATTCTTCTGTTGGTCGATGCCTTGGCGCGTGAGAAAAACGTCACGCGCGAAGTCGTATTCGGAGCGCTCGAAAGCGCGCTGGCTTCGGCCATGAAAAAGCGTTTCAAGGAAGACGCCGACATTCGCGTCTCCATCGATCGTGAAACGGGTAGCCACGAGGGCTTCCGTCGTTGGTTGGTTGTGCCCGACGAAGCCGGCTTGCAAGAGCCCGACAAGCAGGAAATGCTTTCGGATGCACGCGAGCTCGTGCCCAATATCGAAGTCGGCGAGTACATCGAAGAAGCCCTCGAGCCTATCGAATTCGGTCGTATCGGCGCACAGGCCGCCAAGCAGGCGATTCTGCAAAAGATCCGTGACGCCGAGCGCGAACAAGTGCTTAACGACTTCCTTGAGCGTGGCGAGACCATCATCTCCGGCACGATCAAGCGTATGGATAAGGGCGACATCATCGTCGAAACGGGCAAGATCGAAGCCCGTCTGCCCCGTTCCGAAATGATCCCCAAGGAAAACTTCCGGGTGGGCGACCGTCTGCGCGCTTTCGTGCTGAAGATCGATCACGCCGCCCGGGGCCAGCAGGTCATTCTGTCGCGCACCTCGCCGGATTTCATCCGTCAGCTGTTCGAAAATGAAGTCCCCGAAATCGAGCAGGGTCTGCTCGAAATCAAGGCGGCTGCCCGCGATCCCGGCGTACGCGCCAAGATCGCCGTTGTGGCCTACGATAAGCGTATCGACCCGATCGGTACGTGTGTCGGTATGCGCGGCTCGCGCGTGACCGCCGTGCGCAACGAGCTGGGCGGCGAGCAAGTCGACATTGTGCTATGGTCAGAAGACCCCGCACAGTTTGTGATCGGTGCCCTGGCGCCTGCCAACGTCGAATCCATCGTGGTCGACGAGGACAAGCACGCCATGGACGTGGTCGTCGACGAAGAGAACCTGCCCAAGGCCATCGGCGCCAAGGGCCAGAACGTGCGTCTGGCGTCCGAGCTGACCGGTTGGCAGATCAACATCATGACGCCTGAGGAAAGCCTCAGCCGTCAGGAAACCGAGCGTGCCGGTCTGCGCGCGACGTTCATGGACAAGCTGGACGTGGACGAAGAAGTCGCCGACATCCTGATCGACGAGGGCTTTACTGGCATCGAGGAAATCGCCTACGTGCCGCTGCCCGAGTTGCTCGAGATCGAAGCGTTCGACGAAGACACCATCAACGAGTTGCGCGCCCGTGCCCGCAACGCGCTGCTCACCGAGGCAATTGCCCAGGAAGAGCGCTTGGAAACGGCACAAGATTTGCTCGAACTCGAGGGTGTCACACCCGAACTGGCGGCCAAGCTGGCCGAACGCCAGGTGTTGACGCGTGACGATCTGGCCGAGCTCGCCACTGACGAGCTTGCCGAGATCGCCGGCATCGATGAACAACAGGCCAGCGACCTGATCATGCGGGCTCGCGCCCATTGGTTCGAAGAGGAATAATTTTCTGACGTCCGACCTGTTGATACGAGAAAAACACATCGTTGTTGTAACTGCTGCATATAGAGGGAAGATAGCCTAATGTCGAGTAATACTGTCGCCCAGTTCGCCACCGAGCTGAAAATGCCAGCCAACGTGCTGCTCGAGCAGCTGCGTTCGGCCGGTGTTAGCCTCAACTCGGTCGACGATGCGGTCACCGACAGCGACAAGGCGAAGCTGCTCGACTCTCTGCGCCGCGCTCATGGCGCGACTGAGGGCAAGAAGATCACCTTGACGCGTCGCCAGACTTCCGAGATCCGCCAGGCAGATGCCACCGGCCGTTCTCGTACCATCCAGGTCGAAGTTCGCAAGAAGCGCGTGTTCGTCAAGCGGGATCCGTCCGAACTCGCCATGGAGCAGGCTGCAGCACAATCGGTCGACGCGCCTCAAGTCGCGGCGCCTGAAGTTGCGGCTACCCCGGTTGCCGAGGCGCCCGTTGCCCAAGCCGCGCAACCCGCGGTCGAAACGTCGCAAGCGACGCCTGCCGCGCAGACGCCGGTGGAAAGCCAATCGGCCAGCGCCGAGCAGGCTGCATCCCCCGAGGCGGCGGAAGTTTCCCAGGCGCAGCCTGAAGAGACTCCGGCCGTGCAGGATGCGGCTCCCGTCGAAGCTCCGGTTGTCGCCGCGGAAGAACCCGCTGCGGCCGCTGAAGCCCCTGCAGTTGAATCGCAATCCGAAGGGTCTGCGGCGGCTGAGTCCAAGACGGACGCCGCATCCGAAACGACCCCCCCCGTGGCCCAGGCCGAGCCTGAGTCCCAACCCGAACCGGCTCCCGCGCCGGCAGACACCCCGGCCGCTTCGGCCGAATCTGCCACCGGGCAAGCCGCTGCCGAGCGCGAGGCCACACCGGCCCCGTCGGAACCTGCTGTGCAAGCTGAAATCGATACCGTTGCCAAAACCCCCGCTGAGTCCACCAAGTCGACTCAGCCGAATGCTCCCCAGAAATCCAACGCTGCCGCTGCGCCGCGTATGACGCGCGCCGATCGCCGCGCTGCACCGCCGCCACTGGCGCAATCCGCTGGCGACAGCGCCTCGCGCGACGCCGCGCGCCGCGCCGCCGAAGCCGAGGCTGCCGCTCTGCGCGAGATGCTGAATCGTCCGCGCAAGGTGTTGCGTGCGCCCGAGCCCGAGGCCCCGGCACCGCTGACTGGTACGCTGCACAAGCCTAGCGGCAAAACCGCTGCTTCCCCGGCCGCGAAAAAAGACGCGAAACCGGCAGCAGGCGCCGGCTCCAAGAAGACGATCAAGACCGCCGAGGTCTCCTCGTCCTGGAGCGACGATGCCTCCCGCAAGAAGCCGGCTGACGCCAAGAGCGCCGCACCTAGTCGTGACGGCTGGCGCGCCGGTGGCAAGGGCGGTAAGGGCAAGGGCGGTCGCAATCAGCAACAGGACCACCGTCGCCAGGAGCCCGTGCAGCAAGAGTTCATCGCTCGCGAAGTGCACGTTCCCGAGACCATCAGCGTGGCCGATCTGGCGCACAAGATGTCTGTCAAGGCCGCGGAAGTCATCAAGCATTTGATGAAGCTTGGCCAGATGGTCACCATCAACCAGGTGCTGGATCAGGAAACGGCTATGATCGTGGTCGAAGAACTGGGCCACGTCGCGATTGCCGCCAAGCTCGACGATCCGGAAGCCTTCCTGGACGAAACCTCCACCGCCACCGAAGCCGAGGCGCTGCCGCGTGCTCCCGTGGTCACGGTCATGGGTCACGTCGACCACGGCAAGACCTCGCTCCTGGACTACATCCGTCGCGCCAAGGTTGCCTCCGGCGAAGCCGGCGGCATCACGCAGCATATCGGTGCGTATCACGTGAAAACCGAACGTGGCATGGTCACCTTCCTCGACACCCCGGGTCACGAGGCGTTTACCGCCATGCGTGCTCGCGGTGCGAAGGCAACCGACATCGTGATTCTGGTCGTCGCGGCCGATGACGGCGTCATGCCGCAAACGCGCGAGGCGATTCACCACGCCAAGGCCGCCGGTGTTCCGCTGGTCGTCGCGGTGAACAAGATCGACAAACACGAAGCCAACCCCGAGCGCGTGAAGCAAGAGCTCGTGGCCGAGGAAGTCGTGCCCGAAGAATACGGTGGCGACGTGCCGTTCGTGCCGGTTTCGGCCAAGACTGGCGCCGGTATCGACGATCTGCTGGAAAACGTCCTGCTGCAAGCCGAAATCCTGGAGCTCACCGCTCCGGTGGACGCGCCGGCCAAGGGTCTGGTCATCGAAGCCCGCCTCGACAAGGGTCGTGGTCCGGTGGCGACCATCCTGGTGCAAAGCGGCACGCTCAAGCGCGGCGACGTCGTGCTGGCGGGTGCAAGCTTCGGCCGTGTTCGCGCCATGGTGGACGAGAACGGCAAGCAGATCCAGGAAGCCGGCCCCTCTATTCCGGTAGAAATCCAAGGTCTGACCGAGGTTCCCGCTGCTGGTGACGAATTGATCGCACTGGCTGACGAGCGCAAGGCGCGTGAAATCGCCCTGTTCCGTCAAGGCAAGTTCCGTGACGTCAAGCTGGCACGCCAACAGGCCGCTAAGCTCGAATCCATGTTCGACAATCTGGGCGAAGGCACGCAAACGCTGCCGCTTATCGTCAAGACCGACGTGCAAGGTTCGCAAGAAGCCCTGGTGGCTTCGCTCACCAAGCTGTCCACCGACGAAGTTCGTGTGCAAGTCGTGCACGCCGCCGTGGGTGGTATCTCGGAAAGCGACGTCAACCTGGCGATTGCCTCGAACGCGGTGGTCATCGGCTTTAACGTTCGCGCTGAACAAAGCGCCAAGAAGCTCGCCGAGAACAACGGCATCGATCTGCGCTACTACAACATCATCTACGACGCGGTGGATGAGGTGAAGGCAGCCATGTCGGGCATGTTGGCTCCCGAGAAAAAAGAGGAAGTCATCGGTCTGGTCGAGGTTCGCGAGGTCTACACGATTTCGCGTATCGGCACGGTCGCCGGTTGTATGGTGCTCGACGGTATCGTTCGTCGCGACTCGCAGGTACGCCTGCTGCGCAACAACGTCGTTACCTGGACTGGTCACCTCGATTCTCTGCGCCGCTTCAAGGACGACGTCAAGGAAGTCAAATCTGGCTTCGATTGCGGTCTGACTCTGCGCGGCAGCAATGATCTCGAAGTGGGCGACCAGCTCGAGGTCTTCGAAATCAAGGAGATCGCGCGTACGCTGTAAAGCGCCCGCGCCATCCATAAGCCTTACATGAGTCGTCATAAGTCTAAATCCATCCCCGGCCGCAATCTGCGGCTGGCCGAACAGATCCAAAAGGATCTGGCCGGCCTCATCCAGCGCGAGATCGATGTTTCTCGCGCTGGGTTGATTACGCTGTCCGGAGTGGAGCTGTCGGCTGATTATGCGCACGCGAAAGTCTATTTCACGGTAATGGGCGCCGAGCCCGAAACCGCCGCGGCCATACTCAACGAAAAAGCCGGCTGGCTGCATTCCCTTCTTTATAAGCTGCTGCACATCCACACTGTGCCGCGACTGCGCTTTTTCCACGATGAGCAGATCGCCCGCGGCATCGAAATGTCGGCTTTGATCGATCGCGCCAACCGGCCTGGACCGGTGGCCGATGAGCCCGACGAGCCTGAAGACCAGCGCTGATCGCTGTCGTCTCACCTTTTTTTCCTGGATTCGACGATGGCAAAACGACGCGGGCTTGCGCTCGACGGTGTCCTGTTGCTAGACAAACCCGTGGGCTTGTCCAGCAATCACGCACTGCAGCGCGCCAAGCGCAGCATGGATGCCGCCAAGGCGGGACACACGGGGACTCTGGACCCGTTCGCCACCGGTTTATTAGTTTGTTGTATGGGGCGTGCCACCAAAATTTCCGGTGCCATGCTCAATGCGGATAAAGCCTACCGGGCCACGCTGCAGTTCGGCGAGGAAACCGATTCGGGCGATTTGACCGGCATCGTCACGGCGCGCGCCGAGGGCGAGGTCAAGGTCAACGAGGCGGCACTGCTAGAAGTGTTGTCACGGTTCCAAGGCATCATCGAGCAAATTCCGCCGATGTACTCGGCGCTAAAGCGCGATGGCAAGCCACTCTATGAATACGCGCGTCAGGGCATCGAGCTGGAACGTCCGCCGCGTGAAGTGAAGATTTACCGCATCGACCTGTTATCGCTGGAAGGCAGCCGGGCCGAGATCGATGTGGCCTGCAGCAAGGGCACGTACATACGTACCCTGGCGCAAGATATCGGCCGGGCACTCGGGTGTTATGCCCACCTGGCGGCGCTCAGGCGCACGCACGTCGGGCCGTTTTCGCTGGATCGCGCCGTCTCACTCGAAGCTCTGCAGGCCATGACTGACCCGAAGCAGGCTTTGCTCGCACTAAATGAATTGCCGGCTGGCTTATTGCCCGCCACACCGACTTTAAAGGACCCCCTATGACTCGCGCCCTGCGCAACGTCGCCATCATTGCTCACGTCGACCACGGTAAGACAACCCTGGTTGACCAGCTGCTACGCCAATCCGGCACCTTCCGCGAAAACCAGGCCGTGACCGAACGGGTCATGGACTCGAACGATCTGGAAAAAGAGCGCGGCATTACCATTCTGGCCAAGAACTGCGCTGTCGAATACGAAGGCACGCACATTAATATCGTTGACACCCCGGGACACGCGGACTTCGGCGGTGAAGTCGAACGCGTCCTGTCCATGGTCGACGGCGTGCTGCTGCTGGTCGACGCGGTGGAAGGCCCGATGCCCCAGACCATCTTCGTGACCCGCAAGGCACTGGCCATGGGCTTGAAGCCCATCGTCGTGGTCAACAAGGTCGACCGTCCGGGTGCGCGTCCTGACTTCGTCATCAATGCCACGTTCGATCTGTTCGACAAGCTGGGTGCGACCGAAGAGCAATTGGACTTCCCGGTGGTGTACGCCTCGGGCCTGTCCGGCTACGCTGGCCTGACCCCCGACGTGCGCGAGGGCGACATGCGCCCCTTGTTCGACGCCATCCTCAAGCACGTCCCGCAACGTGAAGACGATCCGGATGGTCCGCTGCAGATGCAGATCATCTCGCTGGACTACAACAGCTACGTGGGTAAGATCGGCGTGGGCCGTATCAACCGTGGCCGCATCCGTCCCGGCATGGATGTTGCATTCCAGTTCGGTCCCGAAGGCACGCCCGGCAAGGGCCGCATCAACCAGGTCCTTAAATTCAAAGGTCTGGAGCGTGAACAGGTCTCCGAAGCCGAAGCCGGCGACATCGTGCTGATCAACGGTATCGAAGACATCGGTATCGGTTGCACCGTGATGGATCCGTCCCGCCTCGAACCGTTCCCCATGCTGCGCATTGACGAGCCCACGCTGACCATGAACTTCATGGTCAACACCTCGCCCTTGGCCGGCCGCGAAGGCAAATTCGTCACCAGCCGTCAACTGCGCGATCGTCTGGAGCGTGAGCTCAAGTCCAACGTGGCCCTGCGCGTGCGTGACACCGGCGACGACACCGTCTTCGAAGTCTCGGGTCGTGGCGAACTGCACCTGACGATTCTGCTCGAAACCATGCGTCGCGAAGGCTACGAGCTGGCTGTGTCGCGTCCCCGCGTGGTGTTCAAGGAAATCGACGGCGTGAAATGCGAGCCGTTCGAAGCCCTGACCATTGACGTCGAAGACGCGCACCAAGGTGGCGTCATGGAAGAACTCGGCCGCCGCAAGGGTGATCTGCAAGACATGCAGCCCGATGGCCGTGGTCGTACGCGTCTGGAATACCTGATCCCCGCTCGCGGCCTGATCGGCTTCCAGAACGAGTTCCTGACGCTGACGCGCGGTACTGGCTTGATGAGCCATATCTTCCACGAATACGCCCCCATGCGCGAAGGCAGCATCGGCGAGCGTCGCAACGGTGTGCTGATCAGCCAGGACAACGGCGATGCCGTGGCCTACGCGCTGTGGAAGCTGCAGGACCGTGGCCGTATGTTCGTCAGCCCCGGCGAGGCGCTGTACGAAGGCATGATCATCGGTATCCATAGCCGCGACAACGATCTGGTCGTCAACCCGATCAAGGGCAAGCAGCTGACCAACGTGCGTGCTTCCGGCACCGACGAAGCCGTGCGCCTGGTTCCGCCGATTCAGATGTCGTTGGAATACGCCGTGGAATTCATCGACGACGACGAGTTGGTCGAAATCACGCCCAAGTCGATCCGTCTGCGCAAGCGTCACCTGCAAGAGCACGAGCGTCGTCGCGCTGCGCGCGAAAACGCGGCCTGATCTCAGCCACATTGATCGCGTAAGCGATTGAAGCCAACTGGCCGACGCGGCTCACCCGCCGCGTCGGCCAGTTTCGTTTATGGCGCGGATCGCGTCATGCCGGCAGCGAAGGCGCGTACTGTTCGTCGCTACGCTGGGTTTCGTGGAATTCCACCACGCGTTGCACCACCATTTCAGGGTCGTCTTCGATGACGAAGAGCTCCAAGTCATGGGCGGCGATCATGCCGTTGGCCAGCATTTGATCGCTGAGCCAGTCGACCAGGCCCGCCCAGTACTCGCGCCCGACCAGGATGATGGGGGCAGGGGGCACCTTGCCAGTCTGGATGAGCGTCAACGCTTCGAACAACTCATCCATCGTGCCAAAGCCGCCTGGCAACGCGACATACGCGAAGCTGTGCATGAAAAACGTGGCCTTGCGCGAGAAGAAGTACTCGAAACCCAAGCTGATCGTCTGATATTGATTGTTGGTGGTCTCGTGAGGCAGACTGATGTTCAGCCCCACGCTGGTACCTCCGGCCTCGTACGCGCCTTTATTGGCGGCCTCCATGATGCCTGGGCCGCCACCGGCGATCACGGCAAAACCGGCTTTCGCCAGTGCGCGTGCAATCGCTTCGCACGTTTCATAATGCGGTGAACCTCGACTGGTACGCGCGCTGCCAAAGAGACTGACGGCGGGGCCCAGATCGGCCAGTTGCTCGGCCGCCGTCTGTATCTCTGACATAATCACCGGTATCTGCTTGCCGGCGGGCGTCTCTATTACTGCCTTTTTAACCATGAAGAAAACCTTATTACTGGTAGACGGTTCGAGTTATCTGTACCGCGCTTTCCACGCTATGCCCGATTTGCGCAATGCGCAAGGCGAACCTACGGGCGCGCTCTATGGTGTCGTGAATATGTTGCGCAAGCTCGTCTCCGATCATAAGGCAGATTACGCAGCCTGCATTTTTGATGCCCGGGGCGGTACCTTTCGTGACGACCTTTATTCGGACTACAAGTCGCACCGTCCGCCCATGCCCGAGGACCTAGCAGCACAAATCGAGCCCATCCATCGCGCGGTCAGGGCCCTGGGCTGGCCCGTGCTGGCCGTCGAGGGCGTCGAGGCCGACGATGTCATCGGCACCCTCGCGCACCAGGCCGCAGGGCAGGGAATCCACACCATCGTTTCGACCGGGGACAAAGACCTCGCGCAACTGGTCAACGAGCACGTGACGCTGGTCAACACGATGAGCGGCGAAGTGCTCGATGTCGCCGGTGTACAGAACAAATTCGGCGTCCCGCCCGAGCGCATCGTGGACTATCTGATGCTGATTGGCGATACGGTGGACAACGTGCCCGGCGTGACCAAGGTCGGCCCGAAAACCGCCGTTAAATGGCTTTCCGAATTCGGTACGATCGACGCGCTGATCGCGCAGGCCGACACGATCAAGGGCGTGGCGGGCAACAATCTGCGCGAGGCGATTCCGATGTTCCCGCTGACGCGTCAATTGTTGACCGTCAAGTGCGACTGTGACCTCACCGGCCATATTGCATCGTTCACGGATCTGGAGCCCAAACAGCCCGATGTCGCCACGTTGCAATCGCTATATGAAACCTATGGCTTTCGTACCTGGCTACGCGAAGTCACCGGCGACACGCAACGCGTCCCGGAAGGCGACGCCCGCGTCATCGCCGAGGCCCCAGCCGCCCCGGCTGAGTTGCGTTATCAAGTCATTGCCGGCTGGCCGGCTTTTGACGAATGGATGGCGCTGGTCGCCGAGGCGCCCCTTGTCGCCTTGGATACCGAGACGACGTCGCTCGATGAAATGCAGGCCAGTCTCGTTGGTGTCTCTATGTCCGTCGAACCCGGCGTGGCCTGCTATATCCCGCTGGCGCACCGTGGCCCGGATCATCCTCAACAGTTGCCCAAGGCCGAAGTGCTCGAACGCCTGCGCGCTTGGCTCGAAGACCCCGCCAAGCCCAAGTTGCTGCATCACGCGAAATACGATGCGCACGTGTTCGCCAACGAGGGCATTGCGCTTGCCGGTATTCAAGACGACACGATGCTGCAAGCCTACGTGCTGGAATCTCACCGCACCGTGGGCATGGCGGATCTGGCGCAACGTTATCTCGGCCGCAGCGGCGTCACCTACGAAGAACTCTGCGGCAAAGGCGCCAAGCAAATCTGCTTTGACGAGGTCGCCGTGGATAAGGCTGGCCACTACGCCTGCGAAGATGCCGATTTCACCCTGCAGCTGCATAACGCCTTGCGTCCCCGCGTGGCCGCTGATGCGGGGCTGGAGCGTATCTATCAGCTAGAGATTGAGGTCTCGCGCGTGCTGATGATCATTGAACGCAATGGCGTCAAAGTCGATGCCGAAGAGCTCGGCCGTCAGAGTCATCGCCTAGGCCAGGAAATGCTCACCCTCGAGCAACGCGCCTACGAGTTGGCCGGTCAGCCCTTCAATCTGAATTCGCCCAAGCAACTTGGCGAAATCCTTTTTGGCCGCATGCAGCTGCCGGTCGTGCGTAAGACCGCAAGCGGCGCGCCGTCTACTGACGAAGAGGTGCTCACCAAACTGGCTCAGGACTATCCTTTGCCGCAGGTGCTGTTGGAATATCGCGGCATTTCCAAGCTGAAGTCGACCTACACCGACAAGCTGCCGCGCATGATCAACGCGCGTACCGGACGCGTGCACACCCATTATTCGCAAGCCGCCGTCATCACGGGTCGACTCGCATCCTCCGATCCCAACTTGCAGAACATCCCGGTGCGCACCGAGGCAGGGCGCCGCGTGCGTGAGGCGTTCGTCGCGGAAAAAGGCTTGCTTGTCTCCGCGGACTATTCACAAATCGAATTGCGCATCATGGCCCACGTGTCCGATGACGCGAATCTGCAGCAGGCATTCGCGGCGGGCGAGGATATTCACCGCGCCACGGCATCCGAGATTTTTGGCGTAGCGCTGGCCGACGTCAGCTCCGAGCAACGCCGCGCGGCCAAGGCGATCAATTTTGGCCTGATCTACGGCATGGGGGTGTTCGGGCTGGCGTCCAACCTTGGCATCACCCGCGACGCTGCGCAAGCCTATATCGATCGCTACTTTGCTCGCTACCCGGGGGTTGCCCAATACATGGAAACCACCCGTCAATTGGCCCGTCAGCAAGGCTATGTCGAAACCGTGTTCGGTCGTCGATTGCAACTGCCGGACATTCGCGCGGCCTCGGGACCGCGCCGCCAGGGTGCCGAGCGCGCGGCGATCAACGCCCCCATGCAGGGAACCGCGGCCGACCTGATCAAGATGGCCATGGTCGCCGTGCAAGACTGGCTCAGTGCTGAAAAACTCGCGACCCGCATGATCATGCAGGTTCACGATGAATTGATACTTGAGGCCCCGGAAGACGAGCTTGATGTCGTTCGGGCGCGCTTGCCAGAGCTCATGTGTGGTGTAGCAACGCTGCGCGTGCCGCTGGTGGCCGAAGTCGGGGTGGGCGCCAACTGGGAACAGGCGCACTAACGCGTAGTGGGAGGCGTTAAAGTGTAATGATATAATATTACTTTACGCTTCCTCATTACCTCCCCATGTTGCTCGTTTGGATCTTGCTGGCGACCATCGCCGGCGGCCTGATCGCTGTATTGATCGCCAGCTGGCTGGCCTACCGCGTATTCAGCAAGTATCTCCATCACATGGTGAGCCTGTCAGTGGGCGTGCTGCTCTCTGTCGCCTTGCTGCATTTGCTGCCCGAGGCATTCGAGACTTCCGAGGCCGACGCGCATACGCTGTTTGCGCTTTTGCTCGCCGGCATTTTGGGTTTTTTCGTCCTGGAGAAAATTGCGCTGCTGCGCCATAGCCATCATCACGAGGGGGATGGCCATCACCATCATCATGGTCACGATCGCCATGAGGCGGGGCGGGGTGGGGTGTTGATCCTGGTCGGCAGCTCACTGCATAACCTGTGTGACGGCGTGCTGGTGGCCGCGGCGTTTCTCACCGATCCGATCCTCGGTGTGTTGACCGCCACCTCCATCATCGTGCATGAGGTTCCACATAAGCTGGGCGACTTCGTGGTGCTGCTCAATGCCGGCATCGCTCGCCGCAAGGCATTTCTCTTGATATTGTTCACCAGCCTGTGTACCGCCCTCGGTGGCGTGCTTGGCTACACGGTCTTGCAGCAAGCACAGACGATTATTCCGTACGTACTGGTTGTTGCCGCCAGCAGCTTTCTTTATATCTCGGTCGCCGACCTGATTCCGCAAATGCACGAACGTGGGTCGCTTCGCGAGGCAGGGCCTCAACTGATCCTCGTAGCGATTGGCGTGGTGCTTATCTATGGCGTGACTTCATTCATGCATCACGGACATGATCACGGGCATGGCCATGATCACGACCATGGCCATCTCCACCAGATCGAGCACAGCGACCACGATCACGACCACGCACATGAACATCGCGACGGGCACCGGCCTCGCTAAAGGGTTCGCCGGCATGACTGGAAATTGCGCTAGCCGCCGTGGTCAACTACATTTCTAGCTGAGGCCCGCCGTGTCGGCGGCGTCATTAGCATAGGAGTGTCGTCATGAGTTTTGCGCCCGCGGCTGGCCAGCCCAGGGATACCACGATTCACACCGATAGCACAGGCCTGGAACAAGGCATGTTCGATCTGCCTGTCAAGGACGGCACGATCGCAGCCTACTATGCGGCCCCGCAGAGGAAAAAGAATGCGCCGGTCGTACTGGTCATTCAGGAGATCTTCGGCGTACACGAGCACATCAAGGATATTTGTCGTCGCCTGGCCAAAGAAGGCTATTTCGCGGTGGCGGCCGAGCTCTACCAACGCCAGGGCGACCCTTCGACCTACACAGACATCCCGAAACTGATCTCGGAAATCGTCGCCAAAGTCCCGGACGATCAAGTCTACGCCGACCTCGACGCTTGTATCGAGTGGGCTGGGAAGCAAGGCGCCGATGCAACGCGGGTAGGTGTCACCGGCTTCTGCTGGGGTGGCCGTCTGACGTGGATGTATGCCGCGCACAGCTCCAAGGTCAAAGCAGGCGTTGCCTGGTACGGCAAAGTCGCTACCGGTCATGGTCCGCTCATTAAAGAGCAAGTGTTGGATGTCGCCGCGCAAACGCATGCGCCGGTGTTGGGCCTGTATGCCGGGCAAGATGCCAGCATCCCGCTGGACACGCTAGACGCGCTGCGCGACAAGCTGGCCCAGGGCAACGAGGCCGCGCGCGCCTCGGAAATCGTGATCTACCCGCAGGCAGACCACGGCTTCCTGGCAGACTATCGGCCCATGTACCGCGAGGTCGATGCACGCGACGGCTGGCAGCGCATGTTGGCGTGGTTCCAGCGCTACCTGTAGAGCGGTCAATCGTCGGGCTTCCCCTAGGGAACCCGACGCCACTCAATCGTTGGCTTCGCGCAAACGGCTGGGCAGAAGCTCGCCGTGCCGGGCCAGAAGCGGATACGCCGCTGCGCCCACCAGGTGCGAGTTGATGCTCTTCATGTCGCGCAAAATGTCCAGATACAGCGACCCGATCTCGGCGGCGTCAATCTGGCCGGATTTGATCTTCTCCAGATGGGCCTCGGACTCCTCGATTTCCATCCGGCGAAATCTCGACTTCTCGCCTGCCAGTTCACGCGCCTGCGGGATGTCTTCGTTGATGAACAGCGCCGCGGTTTGACGTTGATTGGAGATCAGCTGCACCAGGGTCGCGTCGAGCCGCTCTCGCTGCTCTGGCAACAGCGTCCATCCTTGTTTGCGCAGTCGGTTGATGTGCGTGAGCAGGCCATGGTGCGTAATATCGGCGGCATGGCCAATATTTGTGGCAAAGGCCAGGATGTCCTCCATACGCTGGGCGTCTTCCCGGGTCATGTTCTCACGGTCTAGTTGCGCGAGATAGGTGGTGATCGCGGTTTCAATCTTGTCCACGGCGTTGTCGAGCTGTCTGGCCTGCACCATCCGATGGCGGTTATCGCGTTTGAACCCGGCACGCGCATACAGCAATAGAGTCTGCAGCATGTCGGCCATACGTAATGCCTCGCGAGCGGCGTTGCCCAGAGCAACCGCGGGAACATCATGGGCGGATTCGTCCAGATACTGCGGTCGCGAGGGATCATTAGGATCCGTGCGTTTGGGCAGCCAACGGGTCAACAACGCCGCGTATGGCGTCAGTAATGGCAAGAACACCAACGCGATCGCAAGGTTGAAGACGGTGTGGAAATTCGCCACCAGTCGGGCGTCATTGCCTCCCATCGCATGCATCCAGTCCGGCAGCCAAGGCAGCAGCAGCAGCCCGACAATCACCCCTAGGATGCGGGTGAGCAGATTACCCAAGGGCAAGCGACGCGAGGCAGGATCGTCGCCCGTGACTCCTTCGATCATGGGATTAATCGCTGTGCCCAGATTGGCGCCCAACACCATGGCCAATGCCATCGCGGGCGTCACCAGATGGTTATCGGCAAGCGACATGGTCAGCACCACGATGGCCACGCTAGAGTGTGCGGCCCACGTCAATGCTGCGGTCAACAACACGGCGGCCACCGGTTGACTGGCCAACGCGCCCAGGATCAGACCGAAGAGCGGTGCGTCCTGCAGCGGCGAGAACAGCTCAACCAGCTGGTGCAAAGACAGCAGCAATAGCCCCAACCCAATGAACACCCGCCCCAGATCTCGCGCGCGTCCGGCCGGATAATGACGGAACATCCACACCCCAACCAGAATCAATATCGGTCCGAGCTGCGTCAGGTCGAAAGAAAGCACCTGCACGATCAGGGTCGTGCCGACGTTTGCGCCCAGCATGGCCGCCAAAGCAGGCGCCAACCCGACCAGACCGCCAGCGGCGAAACCCGTGATCATCAGACCGGTCGCTGTACTGCTCTGTAAGGCTGCCGTGATGCCCAGGCCTGTGGTGAATGCACGCAGCCGCGTCCCTAACGCTCGACCTAGCGCCGCGCCCAGCGCCGCGCCAAACGCGCGCTGCACGCCCGACTGCACCATGTGCACGCCCCATAACAACAGAGCGACATAGCCTGCGAAATCGAGTAGGGCAATGAGTCCCGACATAATTAACCTAAAAATTCCATGAAACCGAGGGCCGGGGTGTTCCCGGCCGATACGTCACCCGAATCATCGCACGACGCGGGATTTGGCGGGTGTCTTTCGCCGCCGCACTGGGTATGATAGGCAACTTGTTACTTCGAGGTGTGTCGTGGCGGTATCGACGTTTGACCTTTTCAAAATCGGCATTGGGCCGTCCAGTTCCCATACAGTCGGGCCCATGCGCGCCGCATTGCTCTTTGCACAGGGGCTCGAGCGTGACGGTTTCCTGGCGCGTACCGCCACGGTTCGTGCCGAGCTCTATGGCTCGTTGGGGGCCACGGGTAAGGGTCACGGCACCGACAAAGGCGTTATGCTGGGACTGATGGGGCAGGCGCCAGACACGGTGGATCCTTCAGCCATTGCGGGCATGTTGCAAGCGGTACGCACGAGCAAGTCGCTCTCTGTGCTGGGCCGGCATCCGGTCCCGTTTATCGAAAAGGACCATATCCTCTTTTATCGCCGGGAGGCCTTGCCCGAGCACCCGAATGGCATGATATTCCATGCCCTCGATCGCGATGGACAGTCGCTACGGCAATCCCGCTATCTGTCAGTGGGCGGCGGATTCGTCGTCACCGCCGGTGCGCCTAACAGCCAGGTCATCGCGGCGCACGATAAGCTTCCCTTTCCCTTCCGTTCCAGTCGCGAGCTGCTCGCGATGTGTGAGGCCGAATCCTGCACGGTCGCTCAGTTGATGATGCGTAACGAGCTGGTGTGGCGCACCGAGGCCGAGGTACACCGCGAACTCGATCGCATCTGGCAGGTGATGCAGGACTGCGTGAGCCGCGGCTGTGGCATTAACCATCCCGAGGCCGATGGCGATCTACCTGGGCCACTTCGGGTGCGCCGCCGTGCGCCTGAACTCTACCGCAGCCTGACGCTACGCGCTGAACGCACGCTTGCTGACCCTTTGTCGGTAATGGATTGGGTCAACCTCTACGCCATGGCGGTCAATGAAGAAAATGCAGCGGGCGGTCGCGTCGTCACCGCGCCCACCAATGGCGCCGCCGGCATCATCCCGGCGGTCATGCATTACTACGACCGCTTCGTGCCCGGCGCCAATATTCACGGTATTCGCGACTTCCTGCTGACTGCGGCGGCCATCGGGCTGCTTTATAAATACAACGCTTCGATTTCAGGCGCCGAGGTTGGCTGCCAGGGCGAAGTCGGCGTGGCGTGCTCCATGGCGGCCGGCGCGCTCGCCGCGGTGTTGGGCGGAACCGTGCAGCAAGTCGAGAACGCAGCCGAAATCGGCATGGAACATAATCTGGGCCTGACCTGCGACCCGGTCGGCGGCCTCGTGCAGATTCCCTGTATTGAGCGCAACGCCATGGCTTCCGTAAAAGCGGTTAACGCGGCGCGCATGGCACTACGAGGCAATGGTCAGCACTACGTTTCGCTGGATTCCGTCATCAAGACCATGCGCGAAACCGGCGCCGACATGAAAACCAAATACAAGGAAACCGCGCGTGGCGGGCTGGCGGTCAATATCGTCGAATGCTAAGCGGCTGGCCGTGGCCAAGCGCGAGGCGATGACAACTGCATAGACCACAGCAAAGGCCTCGCCGCCTGTTTTTACCCGGTCACATCGCGAGAAACGCCGCCACCACCAGGACGATCAACGCGATCTTGGTGATCTTGTATACCGTACGATTCCACGCCTTGAACTGCTTGCGCTTTTGATCCAGTGCCCAGTGCGCGTGGGTCAGCTTATTGATGGCGCCTGTCTGGTCCTTCGCGTCATTCGGCGAGCTCGCTGCAGACATCACGACGCGGCCAAACCAGCGGTTGAACGCCTCGGCCCAGCGCCATTTCAGCGGACGCTCTACATCGCAAAACAAGATGATGCGATTGGCTTCCGACTGGTTATGCGCCTCATGCACATACGTCTCGTCAAACACCACGCTTTCGCCATCGCGCCAGCTATACGTTTCGCCGTCCACAATGATGTGGCAACGGTCGTCGTTGGGCGTGGCCAATCCCAGGTGATAGCGCAATGAACCGGCAAACGGATCTCGATGTTTGTTCAGTTTGCCCCCCGGTGGCAACTCGGCAAACATGGCTGCTTTGACCTTGGGCAAGCTTTTCAGAATGGCGACAGTGCGCGGGCATAATTCTTCGGCCGAGGGATGCCGGGCGTCATACCATTTCAAATAAAAACGCTTCCAGCCGTATTTGAAAAACGAGTTGAAGCCGATGTCATCGTGCTTCTCCGCCGCCTTGATCCGGCGCAGTTCCGCCATTTTCAGGGCTTCGTCGCGGATGACCTCCCAATTGTCATCCAGCACCTTCAGTTCCGGGATTTCCCGCGTAGGCAAATAGGGTGTGGTCGGCACCCGCGAGCACAGCACCATAAACGCATTGACCGGCGCGAGCAGCACGGACTGGTCCAGCAATTGCCGCGACAGGCGCAGGCGTACGCGGCCTCTGAAGTGCGCGAACAGGATGGCGGCCAGCCAGATTCCGGGGATCAGCCATTTCATGATGCAAAGCTCCAGCGAGCCAGAAATAGAAAATAGGACATTTTCTCATAGCTGGCTGTTTGGCGCCGACGGCGGGCGGGAAGGCGCCAGTTGCCTGGAACTACGGGGGGGTGAATGTCACTCAGGATGCATTGCACGGTGTCGACCGACCCACCAACCCCAACCAACCCCAACCAACCAGGAGAATTCATGGGTGTTTCTATCAAACCCGCCTTTTCGCACGATTATTTGTCTCGCGTGCTGCCGCAGCCGGATGGACCGAAGATGTCCGGTTTGCAGGCCGAAATGCCTCTCGGCTTGCAGGCCGAAACGTATCCCGGCGTGCAGTCCAAAATGAATCCCGCCGCGCAGGCTGCGGCATATCCTGCCGTGACCGGCGCCGATCTATTTGATGCGATCTTCAAGGAAGACAACGAGTTGATCGCAGGCTGGCTAAAAAATAACCAGATTAAGAAAGACGCACTTTGCGCAACGGACACACAAGGCAGAACACTGCCAGTCTATCTGACCAGCGTAACCAAAATGTCCCTCAGTAAAGAGGTTCGGGTGGCGCTGATTAATATGGTGCCGCAGGAACTTATTGATCAACCGGACGCAAAACAACGCACACCGTTGCTGCTGTCTGTCTCGCTTACCTCGCAGCCCGAGCTGACCGACGCGTTGCTGCGCAGGGGCGCCAACCCTAACGCTAGGGATGCAAATGAGAAGTCCGTACTGATGTATTGCGCGGAGAATCCACTCGCGGAGGATCAAGTACGTTACCTGTGCCGCCACGGTGTGCACTTGAATGCCAAGGATGCTGAAGGACGCACCGCCTTGCATTACGCCGTGATGAACGGCACCTGCCCTATCGTGCCCGAACTCGTCGCCGCCGGGGCCGACAAGTACGCGCAGGACATCTACGGTAAGACACCCATGCAGATTGCCGAGGAGCAGGCCCGCGCTGATGACGACGACTATAGCGTTCTCCCGGTCTTGAAAAAATCGAGCACCGAGCTGTTGGCCGCTTTCGGCGCAATTTTTGGAGACGGCTTTCGCGCCGATCTGCTGAAGGCCTGCACGCTGTCCTGGGAGACCCTGTCGGAGATGGCCGAGTACGCGCGCAATGTTGTGCAAGCCTGGACGCCAGCGATCTTCGGCGAAAACACCATTCAAGAGCGCGTTATTCAAGCCGAAAACGCGAAAGCAGAGGCCGAGGCGGCCAGCCAGCCCGAGGAACCTGTCGAGGAAATTTTTGCCGACGAGACGGTTGTCCCTGCGCGGACCACCGTGGAAAGTCGCCTGGACGAGATCGTCGACGAAGTCACCATCGAACAGGGTATCGCCCAAGCTCGCATCGAAGACGTGCTTGAGGACGTGGCCGACATCGTGGCTCAAACGCTTGCTTCACAAGCCTCTCCTGTGCCGACCGTCGTGACCAAGAGCGCGCAAGAGACGGCCGCAACCGCGACGAGCGCTGAGCCAGCCGAAGAACCGTTCGACCTCAAATCGTGGATCCAGATGGTGCGCTGATAGGCTGATAGGCGCGAGCTAGGCATACTGAGCGCGCACGACGATATCGCAACACGTCGCGAACGTATCGCGTCTTCCCTTCCCGCCCTCGCAGACATCGCCCAGGGCCGCTACACAGCTGCCGCCCCGACCCTGCCCGACTAGGTACAATTCTGGGATGTCTGAAGCCGTCATCCCCAAGCCTGCCTTTGTTCATCTGCGCGTCCACTCCGAGTTCTCGGTGGTGGACGGCATTGTGCGTATCCCTGACCTGATCAAGCGTGTTGCTCAGTTTGGTCAGCCCGCTGTCGCACTCACGGATCTGTCTAATATTTTTGGCCTGATCAAGTTTTACAAAGGCGCGCGCGGCAAGGGCGTCAAGCCCATCGCGGGCTGCGACGTCTGGCTGACGAATGACGAGGATCCCGACAAGCCGTTTCGCCTGCTGCTGCTGGTTCGCAACCACCAGGGTTACCTTAACCTCTGTGAACTGCTGACTCAGTCGTTTTTGACGAATCAGGGACGTGGCCGCGCCGAGATCCGCCGCGAATGGCTCAATGGCCGTGAGGGCCTGATCGTGCTGTCGGGCGGCCGCGCGGGCGATATCGGGCATGCTTTGGACGCTGGCAATGCCGTGACAGCGCTTTCGCTGGCACGGCAGTGGGGACAGATGTTCCCAGGCTCGTTTTATATCGAGCTGCAACGCAGCGGCGCCGATGGCGACGAAGCCTATACGCAGGCTGCCATGCGCCTGGCGGCGGAGGCTGGCTTGCCGGTCGTCGCCACGCACCCCGTGCAGTTTCTCGATGCGACTGAATTCCAGGCTCACGAGGCGCGGGTGTGTATCGCCCAAGGCGAAATTTTGGCGGACCCGCGCCGGGTGCGCCGGTTCACCAAAGAACAATACCTGCTTAGCTCAGAGGAAATGGCGCGCCGGTTCGCCGACGTGCCTTCCGCGATCGAGAACACGGTAGAAATCGCCAAGCGCTGCAATCTGACCTTGGTGTTAGGCAAGCCGCGCTTGCCCAATTTCCCCACGCCGGACGGCGTTTCCTTGGACGATTATCTCGTTCAACTTTCCGAAGAGGGCTTGGAAAAGCGTCTCGCGTTTTTGTTCCCCGACCCGGAAGTCCGCGCGTCCAAGCGGGATCAATACTACGAACGCCTGCGTTGGGAATGCAAAACCATCATCCAGATGGGCTTTCCCGGCTACTTCCTGATCGTTCAGGACTTTATCAACTGGGGTAAGCAAAACGGCGTGCCGGTAGGCCCCGGCCGGGGTTCCGGCGCGGGCTCGCTGGTGGCCTACGCGCTGGGCATTACCGACCTCGATCCTATTCGTTACGACTTGCTGTTCGAGCGCTTCCTGAACCCGGAACGCGTTTCGATGCCCGACTTCGATATCGACTTCTGTCAGGACAATCGCGAACGCGTCATCGACTACGTAAAGATGAAATACGGTCGCGATGCGGTGAGCCAGATCGCGACCTTCGGTACGCTGGGCGCCAAGGCGGTGGTACGCGATGCCGGTCGGGTGCTGGACATGCCCTATCTGTTCTGCGACGGTTTATCCAAGCTCATTCCCTTCAACCCGGCTGACCCGTGGTCGCTGGACCGTACTTTGAAGGACGAACCGGCGTTCAAGGAGCGCTACGAGCAGGAAGAAGAAGTCCGCGCGCTGGTCGATCTGGCCCGTCCGCTGGAGGGGCTGACCCGCAACATCGGCATGCACGCGGGCGGCGTTCTCATCGCCCCGGGCAAGCTCACCGACTTCTGCCCGCTGTATTGCCAGCCGGGCCAAGAAAACAGTGCCGTCTCCCAGTTCGACAAAGACGACGTCGAGGCAGCCGGCCTGGTCAAGTTCGACTTTCTAGGCTTGCGCAACCTGACCATTCTGGATTGGGCAGTGCGTTACGTGCGCCAATTCAACCCCACCAAGCGCGATTTCGACATCATGGCGCTGGAGCTGGACGATCCGGCCGCCTACAAAATCCTCTGCGACGCCAACACGACCGCCGTATTCCAGCTGGAATCGCGCGGCATGAAGGAGCTGCTGAAAAAGCTCAAGCCCAGCAACTTCGAAGACATCATCGCTATGCTGGCCTTGTATCGTCCCGGCCCGCTCGAATCCGGCATGGTGGACGACTTCGTCAACCGTAAGCACGGCCGCGCCGCGGTCGACTATTTCCACCCCGATCTGGAAGGCACGCTCAAAAGCACGTACGGCGTCATCGTCTACCAAGAGCAGGTGATGCTGATTTCGCAGATCATCGGGGGCTACTCGCTTGGCGGCGCCGACCTGCTGCGTCGCGCCATGGGCAAGAAAAAGCCCGAGGAAATGGCCAAGCACCGCGAGCTCTTTGAGAAGGGTGCGAAAGAAAAAGGCCACGACCCCGATCTCGCCATCAAGCTCTTTGACTTGATGGAAAAATTCGCGGGCTACGGCTTTAACAAATCGCACTCGGCCGCCTATGCGCTGATCGCCTATCAAACCGCCTGGCTCAAAGCCTATCACCCGACCGAGTTCCTGGCCGCCACCATGTCCTCCGACATGGACGACACCGACAAGGTGCAGGTGTTCTGCCGCGACGCGCAGGACAATGGCGTGGTCGTGTTGCCGCCGGACGTCAATGCCTCGGGCTACCGTTTCGCGCCGGTCGAGGACGAATACACCGCCCAGGGCAAGCCGCCGCGCACAATGCGTTACGGCTTGGGGGCCGTCAAGGGCACCGGCCAGGGCGCCGTCGAGGAGATTCTGCGCTCACGCGAAGCCGATGGTCCGTTCACCAACCTGTTCGATTTCTGCCGCCGCGTGAACAAACACGCGGTCAACCGTCGCACGATCGAGGCACTGATCCGTGCCGGCGCGTTTGATTCCATCGAGCCTAACCGCGCCGCCATGCTGGCATCGGTCGGCACCGCCATGGAAGCCGCCGAGCAAGCCGCGCGCAGCGCCAACCAGGCCTCGCTATTTGGTGATGATAGCGGCGAGGTGGTGGCCGGCGAGCTCAGCAAGGTCGCGCCCTGGAACCTCCACACCAAGCTGACAGAAGAAAAGGCCGCTCTCGGGTACTACTTCAGCGGCCACCTCTTCGATCACTGGCGCGACGAAGTGCGCCGCATCGTACCGATGCCTCTGGCGCGCATCGAGCCGCAGCGTGATCTGCAATGGATGTGCGGCGTGCTTGCCGGCGTGCGCACCATGATGACCCGGCGCGGCAAAATGGTGTTTGCTGTATTGGATGACGGCACCGCTCAGCTCGAGATATCCGTCTTCAACGAGCTCTACGAAAAACATCGCGCCCGTCTGCGCGAAGACCAGCTCATCATCGTCCAGGGTAAAGTCAGCAACGACGACTATTCCGGCGGCATGCGCATCGTCGCCGAACAGCTCTATGATTTGCAGCTCGCGCGCGAGGCGCGCGCCAAGGCGCTGCGCATCAAGCTCAACGGTCAGGCTGACGCAAAGCGGCTTTACCAACTGCTTAATCCGTTCCGCGCCGAACCCGAAAACGGCATTCCGGGCGTACCCGTCGATATCGTCTACGCGCGTGATCATTACCAATGCACCGTGCGGCTGGGCGAAGACTGGCGCGTGCGCATGGCCGATACGCTGCTGGAAAATCTGGCATCCTGGGCGAACCCCGATGGGGTAGAGGTGACTTACTGATGGAACCGTTACGTATTCTTCATACCGAAGCGGCTGTCGCCTTCGGCGGCCAGGAACATCGCATCTTCAAAGAGATGCACGCCATGCGCGCACGCGGCCATCACGTCGAAGCCCTGTGCCAGCCGCAGGCGCAACTGGTTCCGCGCCTGCGTGAAGCCGGCTTTACGGTGCACACCGTGCCCATGGGCGGATTGGTGCGATACCTCAGAGGCGTCGTCACGGTCCGGCGTATTCTTGTGGAAGGCCGCTACGACGTGGTCAACACGCATAGCCGCATCGACACCTTGATCGCGGGCACCGCAGGACGCCTGGCCGGCACGCCGCTCATTGTCCGTACCCGCCACTTGGCCAGCAAAGTCGGCTCGTTGCTGTCATACACTTGGCTGCCGCATCGCGTCACCACCGTTAGCGAATACGTTCGACGGTACTTGATCAGCCGTGGCGTGCCCGCTGAACATACCGCCACCTTGTATTCCCCAGTGGTTCTGCCTCCGCCTGTTGAGCATTCGACCTTGCGCGGCGAGCTTGGGCTGTCCGAAGACGACATCGTGGTCGGCTGCGTCGCGGTCATGCGCGCCGCCAAGGGCCATAAAAACCTGATCGATGCCATCCGTCCGCTGATGGCCACGCGCCCTAATCTGCACATGGTCTTTGTCGGTTCGGGTTCGCCGACGTTTGAAAACACCCAGGCCTATATTCAACAACTAGGCCTGCAACAGCGCATCCATCTGATGGGCACGCGCCGCGACGTGCCGAATCTGCTGGCCGGATTCGATCTGTTCGCGCTGGCGACCGAGCAGGAGGCCTCCGGTACCGTTTTCGTCGAGGCCGAAGCCGCCGGTTTACCTGTCATCGGCACCGACGTCGGAGGCGTGTCCGAAATGATGCGCGATGGCGAAACCGGCATCCTCGTGCCCCTGCACGACGAGCGCGCCCTGCGTGGCGCCTTGGAGCGCCTGATCGACGATCCTGATTTGCGCCATCGGATGGGCGAAGCCGGTCGTCGCATGGTTTGGGAAGAGGGCGTATTCTCGCCGGCACGCTTGGCTGAAAACACCGAGGCCATCTATCGCAAATGGCTGGCCGAGCGCCGCGGCTGATCGAGCCCGAGTCACCAATCCAGCCAGCTCCTCACACCACCGACCATCATGTCCAACGCACCGAATATCCCGGTATTGATGTACCACCATGTCAGCCCCTGCGGGGGCATGATCGCTGTCACGCCCGAGGTGTTCGAGCAGCAGATCGCCGGCCTCGCACGCGCCGGATATACCGCCTTGGGCACCGAACAGTTGGCGCAGTATTTGGCTGGCGGCTCCGTGCCGGAAAAGTCGGTCTTGATCACCTTCGATGATGGTTATCTGAACAACTGGACCTACGCCCATCCGATCCTGCAGCGCTATGGCATGAAGGCCATCCTGTTTCTGATTACCGGCTGGGCAGGCGAGGGCGAAGTGCGTCCCCATGCAGGGCAGGGCAAGCCTGTGCCGCGCTCACCCGACCATCATGAAAGCAAACGTCTCGTCGCCGAGGGGCGTACCGACGAAGTCATGTTGCGTTGGAGCGAGGTGCGCGCCATGATCGAGGCCGGCACTTTCGAAGTGCATTCACATACCCATACCCATACGCGCTGGGACAAGGAATGCGGACCCGATGTGGCCGCCAAGCGCACCCACATCGCCAAAGAACTGGCCGATTCTCGCGCCGCGCTGGTGCGCGAGCTCGGCGGCGTGAGTGACCATCTGTGCTGGCCGCAAGGTTATTTCGACGTCGACTACGTCGAGGCCGCGCGCGAGGCCGGTTTCAAATACCTCTACACCACCGATGCGCTGGGACAGAACTTGCCCGGCACCGACCCCGAGCATATTTACCGTTTCGCCGTCCGTAATTTGGGCGGCTCGTGGTTGAACCGACGTATCTGGATGTCGCGCCATCCCGTGATCGGGCCGCGCTACCACGCGTGGAAAGCGTGGAAAAGACGCATGAGGAACCGCGCATGAAGCTCTCGGTCATCATCATCACCAAGAACGAGGCCCGCCACATTGTGGGATGCCTGGAATCGGTGGCCTTTGCCGATGAATTCATCGTGGTTGATTCCGGCAGTACCGACAATACCGTGGCGCTGGCGCGCGACTTCGGCGCCACGGTGTTGGTGACCGACGACTGGCCCGGATTCGGCCCGCAGAAAAACCGCGCGCTCGATCTCGCGACCGGCGACTGGGTGTTATCGATCGATGCCGATGAACGCGTGACACCCGATCTGGCGCGAGAAATACAAGAAGTCCTGACGAATCCGCAGGCGGATGCCTACGAGATCGCGCGATTGTCGGATTTCTGTGGCCGTTTCATCCGGCATAGCGGCTGGTGGCCGGACCACGTGCTACGACTATTCAAACACGGCACGGCGCGATTCACTGATGCGGCTGTTCACGAACGCGTCGTGCCTCAGGGGCAGGTTTTGCGCCTGAACGGCTATTTCGAGCACTATCCCTACGACAATCTGGACGCGCTCATCAACAAGGTGAATCGTTACTCTTCCGATGCGGCAGCCATGATGTACGCCCGTGGCAAGCGTGCAACCATATTTTCGGCGCTTGGTCATGGATTCTGGACCTTTATCCGTATCTACCTGATCCGCCGAGGCTTTCTCGACGGGCGTCATGGGCTGGTACTGGCCGTCACCGCCGCCGCAGGCAGCTTCTTCCGTTATGCCAAGCTCAGCTTCATGTCTGACGCGGCCGAGTAAACCGATTCCGTGAAAATCCTCTACACCAATTTTCACCCGCGTAACGGCGGCGGTCACGCCACCTACGTCACCAGTTTGGCGCGCGCCTATGCCGGCGACCACGACATCAGCGTGGCCACGCCGGACACCAGCAGACTCTTTCGCTACGTCAGCGCCATACCCGGCGTGCGCGCCATCGGCATGCGCTTTTCCACGCGCCCGTCATCCTGGTTCGGCGAACGCGCGGCCTTGCGTCGCTTGATCGCCCAAGAGCGTTACGACATCATCCACGTCAATGGATCGGCTGACCACAAACAGGTGATGCTGGCCCTGATCGGGCTGCGCCATCGGCCACGCGTGGTGTTCACCAAACATAACGACCACCCGCTGCAGTCCTGGGGACACCGCTTGCGCGCGGCACTCGCGACGGATCACGTGATTGCGGTTAGCGACTATGTCCGAGATATGCTTCTCGCATCACCCTACCAGCGGTTGCCCATTACGACGATCCGGCATGGTATCGACACGGATTACTTCGCTCCACTTGCTGTAGCCGGCGATGAGGCGAGTGGGCGGTTGAATGCCTCAGCCGATTCATCCGTGTCTGCCAGCGAGCGCATTCGTGCTTTGAAAGACCAGTATTTCGGGCCGGGCTGGCAAGATTGCCTGCTGTTTGGCAGTGCGGGCGGCACCGACTATGACAAAGGCTGGCTCGACCTCGTCAGCGCGGCTGGCACCTTACCACCAGCACTACGCAGCCGTATCCGGATCCTGGTCGCAGGCGACCTGCCCAACGACGACAAGCGCGCCCGCGTAAAAGCCGCTGGCATGCAAGACCAAGTGGTTTTCCCCGGGTTGTTGGACGATGTGCGCGACGCACTGGCCTGCTGCCACGTCGGGTTTGTGCTTTCTTACCGCGAGGCGCTTTCCTACGCCTGTCGAGAAGTCATGTCCCTCGGTCTGCCAGCGTTGGTCAGCAACGCCGGCGGCTTACCGGAAAATGTGACCGACGGCCATGATGGCTGGATCGTTCCCGTGCGGGATACGGCCGCGATCGCTGAGCGGCTGCGCTGGATGCTGCAGGACCCGGCGCGTGTCGCACAAATGGGCGCCGCCGCTCGCCGCACCGCGGTTGAGCAATTCGGGCTGGCGCGCTTTGCCGCCGCCACGCTTGAGGTCTACGGTCAAGCCTTGCGCGGAAACTAGCAGATCGGCTGTGACACTGGCGACGCGGAACTAACCCCCGACTTCACCAAGGCGCTAAGCCGGCGCCGTTTCCCGTTCCAATCGTGTCAGCCAGACCATCGCTTCTTCACGACTCTGGCCGCACATTTCCAGCGACGGCTGCAGCCCCGAACAGCATGACGGCCTGTCGGGTTGCCCGAATATCCGGCACCGCTTGGCCTCATCCAGTTGAACACAAGGCGTGCCCGCCGGCTTACCCCCAGGCATGCCCGGAATCGCGCTCGAAATCGATGGCGCGGTACAACAAGCCCCGCAATCAGGTCGGCATTCCACAACGCTGACCATCCTCACACCCAACCGCGCAGCCAATACACGAGCAGCCCGGCATATTCCTTGATGATGCTGCGGCTGGCTTCCAGCGTACGCATATGCGGCATCCAAGGCGACACGGAGCCATCCGCCGGCAACACGATCTGCGGAGGCGTCGATGCCGGGATCGCCGGAATTCCTTGCTTGGAAAACGCCGCCATGGCGCGCGGCATATGAAGTGCGGAGGTCACCAACAGCACTTGCCTGACCCCGTGTTCCTTGAGCTCTTCCTCAGTCTGCGTCGCGTTCTCATAGGTAGTACGGCTGGCGTTTTCAAGCAGCAGCGCCGTATCCGGCACGCCTTGCTGCTTCAGTACATGGGCCATGCCGCGCGCTTCGCTGACATCGCCCTCCAGCGCCCCACCGGAAAGCACAATTTTTGGCGCACGACCCGCGCGGTAGAGGTCCAGTGCCGTATCCACACGCACGATGGCGGTGTCCTTGTCGTACGGCAGAAACCAGTTTGCCCGCCCGTTCGCGGTATTACCCCCTAACACCACAATAGCGTCAGCCGTAGGCAGCTCAGCTGCCGCCACATGCGGATATCGCGCCTCCAGCGATCCGCCCAGCCACAGCGAGGTGACGGGCAGGGACCAGGCCGCGACCCAAATTATCCCTGCCGCCGCCACCGCCGCGCCCGTCTTGCGTAGGCGAAACAGCCCCAACACAAGACCAACCACGAGAAGGGCAATGCAGAGATTTTGCGGAATGATCAGGTTTGCCAGGTAATTCGTTACAGTCATGGATTAATCCCGTCAGACGGGGTCAAAGCAGGCGGCGGACTTCTTGTTCCACCTCGTTGGCAGCAGGCCAAGCGCCTTCGGCGCCCATACATATAGCGCGCGATGCCCAGGGCCCCGTGCGTTCCGGGTTCGTCACGCCGAATAACGTCAACTGGCGGGCCTCGGCGGCCGCTGCGACATGCGACACTCCCGAATCATTGCACACCACCAAAGCGGCGCGCCGGGTCAGCGCGGCAAACACCCCAAGCGACACGGATGGCAACAGTTGAGCCGTTGGAGCATTGCGCCGCGATTCCTCCACCTCGGACGGAGGAGGGCACATTACCACGGTATGCCCACTCGCTTGCAAGCCCCGCGTTAATGCGTCGAAATGTGGCCATACTTTGACCCGCCCCTTATGTAACCCCGTGGCGGTAGGCGCGATCAGTACAAATGGGGCGTCCGTTAAACCTGCCTGCCGCAACATGGTGTCGGCAGCTTCCTGATGCGCCTGCGTGATAGGCAAATCCAAGGTTTTGGGCGGATGCTCGGACCCTGCAGGCAACCCCCACGCGGACAGCGCTTGCCGGGTCAGGTAGTACCACGACTCCACCGCATGCAGCCGCTGCGTCGGCTTCGACACTGGCCATCGCAGCAACAAGCTGCGCCCATCGTCCCGGTATCCCGCAGTGGGCACGCCCGCCAGCCGAAAAACCGCAGCGCTCGAGAGCGAATCAGGCAGCGTCAGCCCGTAGCATTGCTTGATGCCCGTCTTGCGTCGGTGCTCCCGCACCGCCCGGCTATCTTCGCGCCATTTCCCCCGCATCGGAATGAAATCCTGCATCGGAACGCCCGCCAACAGATCGCGCGCCCACGGCCGGGCGCACACCACCAGCTGCAGTCCCGTGGACCCCGCCAACGCCAGGCTCGGCAAGCTCATACAAACGTCACCCACCCAGTTAGGCAGGCGGACATACAGGCAGGCGGTGTTAGATGTGGACAAACTGCGGTTCCTCGGTCAACGCGGGTGAACGGTACAATCCCAAGCATAATTGTATTAAAGCGAGTCCTCCTTGAATTCTGCTTCACGTCACGCTCCTGCCGGATCACATCCCGTGAAGGCCGAGCTATGGAAACGCGTCTATAGCCGCGTCGGCTCCTACTGGAAAGGCCTGTTGCTGGCCATTCTGCTCATGGCGGGCGCCGCCGCCACGCAGCCCACGCTGGCCATTATCATGAAGCCCCTGCTCGACGACGGCTTCACCGGCACCCGTCCGTACTACGTCTGGGCCATTCCATTAGCCGTAATCGGTCTGATCTTTCTAAGAGGCGTTTGTAATTTCTTCAGCGACTACTTGCTGGCCTGGGTGGCCAACAACGTCCTGTTGGGAATGCGGCGCGACATGTTCGAGCGTTTGCTCGGTCTGCCCGACTCCGACTTTAAACGCGGCGACACCGGCAGGTTGCTCAACCGGTTCACCATCGACGCGGGCAACGTCACTGGCTATGCCACCGACGTGATCACGGTGCTGGTTCGCGAAACGCTGGTCGTTATCGCGCTGATTTGCGTCTTGCTCTACATGTCGTGGATGCTCACGCTGATCATTCTGGTCATGCTGCCCGTCTCGGTCCTGATCGCCCGCGTCTTTATCCGTCGCCTGCGCCGCATCAACCGCGAAACCGTCAACATGAACGCCGAGCTCACTCGCGTGGCGAGCGAGGGCATCAACGGTCAGCGCGTCATCAAGCTGTTCGACGGTTACGAAGCCGAGCGCGGCCGTTTCGCTTTCGTTAATGCCCGCCTGCGTCGTTTTGCCATGCGCACCGCCACGGCGGACGCCGCCATGACGCCGTTGACCCAGGTCTGCATCTCGATTTCCGTGGGGGCGATCATCGCCGTGGCCCTCAGCCAGGCCAATAACGGCACGCTGACCGTCGGCAGCTTTGCGTCCTTCATGGCCGCACTCGCCCAAATCTTCGATCCGATCAAACGCTTGACCAACCTCGCCGGCAAAATGCAGAAAATGCTGGTCTCCGCCGAGAGCGTGTTCACCCTGATCGATCAGGAACCCGAAGCTGATACTGGTAAACGCACTCTACCCGAGCCAGTCCGTGGCCGGGTGGAGTTCCGTGACGTCACGCACCGATTCCCCGATGCGCAGCGCGATACCCTGCACGATGTGTCATTCCGGATAGAGCCCGGCCAGACCGTCGCCTTAGTCGGGCGTTCGGGCAGTGGCAAGACGACGCTCGCCAATATGCTGCCGCGCTTCGTGCTTCCCGACACCGGCTCAATTCTCATCGACGATGTGCCGATCAATGATCTGACGCTGCGCAGCCTGCGTTCGCACTTATCCTTGGTCAGCCAGGACGTCGTTCTGTTTGACGACACGATCGCGGCCAACGTGGGCTACGGTGTTTTGGGCGAGGCGAGCGATCAACAAATACGCGACGCCCTCGAAGCCGCCAATCTGCTCGAATTCGTAGAGCGCCTGCCTCAAGGTATCCACACCCCCGTGGGTGAAAACGCCGCGCGCCTGTCGGGTGGCCAGCGCCAACGACTGGCCATTGCACGTGCCCTGATCAAGAACGCGCCCATCCTCATCCTGGACGAAGCCACCTCCGCCCTGGATAACGAGTCCGAGCGCCAGGTCCAAGCGTCGCTCGAACGCTTGATGAAGGGCCGCAGCACCCTGGTCATCGCCCACCGTCTCTCGACGGTGCAAAACGCTGACCGCATCATCGTGCTCGACGAAGGCCGCATCGTAGAGCAGGGTGCTCACGCCGAACTGCTTGCCATCAACGGGCTTTACGCCTCGCTCTATAACATGCAGTTCCGCGAAGACTGACGCCGTTTTGAAGAGCGGTGAATCAAGCGCCAGCGACTTTCCACTCGCTGGCGCTTTTTATTTGGGGCCTATTTACGTGTGGGGGCGCTTTTCATCCGGGTCTGCAGCGACGTGCGTGGACGCCTACGCCTGTCCCGCGCAGACTTCGCTGCCTTTCCGTTCAGAGACATTGAAAAGCAGCGCCGCTTCCGACATTCAAACTAATATGATGTCGTATTGCTCCTGCGAGTAAGCGGTCTCCACCTCCAGCGAAACCGGCTTGCCGACAAAATCACCCAGCATCGCGAGGTGCTGACTCTCTTCCTCCAGTAGCAGATCCACCACCTGCTGTGAGGCCAGTATGCGGAACTCACGCGGGTTGAATTGACGCGCCTCGCGCAAAATTTCCCGCAGAATTTCATAGCACACCGTGCGCGCTGTCCGCACATGGCCGCGCGATTCACAGGTCGGGCAAGGTTCGCATAGTTGATGCGCTAAGGAATCCCGGGTGCGTTTACGCGTCATTTCCACCAGGCCTAGCTGCGTAAAGCCATTCACCGTCATCCGGGTGCGGTCACGAGAGAGCGCTTTTTTCAGCTCGGCCAGCACCGTATCGCGGTGCTCCTGGTCTTCCATATCGATAAAGTCCAGGATCACAATCCCACCCAGATTGCGCAGGCGCAATTGGCGCGCGATAGCCTGTGCCGCCTCCAGATTGGTTTTGAAGATCGTGTCGTCGAAATTCCTACCACCGACAAAGCCGCCCGTATTCACGTCCACCGTCGTTAGCGCCTCGGTCTGGTCGATGATCAGATAGCCACCCGACTTAAGATCCACACGCCGCGACAGCGCCCGCGCGATCTCCGTGTCCACATTTGCCATGTCGAATAGCGGACGTTCTCCACTATAGTGTTGAATCCGATCCGCCACCGAAGGCGTATAGAGCTGCGCCCATTCCTTCAGCGCCGAGGTTGTACTGCGGGAATCCACCAGAATACGATTCGTCTGCGGGCCCACCATGTCGCGCAGTACGCGCTGCTCCAGCGTCAGGTCCCGATGTAGCAGGGCAGGGGCAGGCTGCGTACGCGCCGCCGCCTGTACCGAGCTCCAAAGTTTGCGCAAATAGTCCAGGTCCGCGCTCAGCTCAGCATCGGTTGCGCCCTCCGCCTGCGTGCGCACAATCAACCCACCTTTTTCTTCCTCGGGGATCAGCGCCTGCAGCCGTTCGCGCAACTGATTGCGTTCTGCCTCGGAATCGATCTTCTGCGAAATGCCGATATGCGGATCATGCGGCAGATACACCAGCATGCGCCCGGCGATACTGATTTGCGTGGAAAGCCGTGCCCCCTTGGTGCCCAGCGGATCCTTGATCACCTGCACCATCAAGGTCTGCCCTTCGAAAAGCAGCTTTTCGATTGGCGTGGGTGTCAGCCCCTGGCTACGCTCGCTACGGTTCTCTCTCAGATCCGCAATATGGATAAACGCCGCGCGCTCCAGGCCAATGTCAACAAAGGCACTCTGCATCCCCGGCAACACCCGGACGACCCGCCCAAGATAAATATTCCCGACATGGCCCCGCTGGATACTGCGCTCTACATGGAGCTCCTGAACTGCGCCTTGTTCGACCAGGGCAACACGCGTTTCGAAAGGCGTGACGTTGATGAGAATATCTTCTGTCATGGACTCAGCAGGTAACGTGGAAGCAGTTGGAATAGTAAACGGTGGCGGAACGGCCGTCCCTGATAGATACGTATCTATATATACATATATAGCGAACGTACGCATATTGCGCTGATGTCTACACAGCATAGAGCTGGCGCAGCGAGATTAAAGGCGCCGTGTTGGCGTAGCGCTGCGAGCAATGAACGGCCGATCCCGCGTCTTACGCACCCAGCAGAAGAAATATTGAAGTTTTTCGTCCGATTTGCCACAGGCCTCAAAATTCGTGTATAGTCTCGTTCCTTCGCTGCTCGAACACGAATTAACGGGTTCAGGCGGTGGGGCCGAAGTGATAACGCAGTAAATTCCGCGACGATGATTATTAGAGATCTAGTTGCACCGAATTTAAAAAGTGTGTTAATATTTC
>NZ_WSJB01000026.1 GCF_009763255.1 Bordetella sp. 02P26C-1
GGTGTGGGCCGCGCCGGCAGAGGGTTCCCTGACGCAAACGCACGCCGGAACTGGTGATGGCGGCAGCGTCACGGTCGAAGTGGCGGGTAGCGTGCGCACACGAGGGGACAACTCGGCTGCCGTCTTTGCACAGAGTGTAGGCGGAGGCGGCGGTATCGCCGACGGCATCGCGGGCCGCGCCGGCCAGGATGGCAAGGGCAGCGGCGGCGCGGTGACGATAAAGATCAACGGGCTGGTCGAGGCCACGGGCAAAAACGCCCACGGCGTTTTCGCGCAAAGCGTGGGGGAGAATAACGGCAATATCCAAGTGACCTTATCCGGCACAGGCCTGGCTCAAGGCGGCTCTGGCGAGGCCGCGGGTATCCGCCTGTCGGGCGGCAAGGGTAACCAGATTCGGATCGGCGAACAGGCTCGCGTCGGGGCGCTGTCGGATATGGCGATCCGGACGGCGGGCGGCGACACGGAAATCACCAACGCTGGCAATATACGGGGGTCGGTATGGTTGCAACAGTCGAGCCCTGGCAAATTGACCAACAGCGGATCCTTGGCGGCAGGCAGCCGGCTGGATCTGGCGGGGGGCGATTTAATCAATAATGGCGTACTCACGATTGGCACCGGCGACGCCCTCGCCTCCAGCACGCTGTCCGGGAATCTGCGCCAAGGCGTGAGCGGCACTTATGCGCCGCGCGTGGATTTCGCGCTGGCGCGCGCCGACATGCTCGCCATCACCGGCGAAGCCCATCTGAACGGCAAGCTGGCGATCAACGGGATGAATCACCAACCCATGCAGCGGGACATCGAGGTCCTGTCCGCACAATCGGCCTATCGTGTGGATCCGGCGTTCCAAGTGGTGGATAACGCCGTGTTCCAGTACCCCACCGCATGGCGCGACAACCGCTTGCACGTGGGCATCAAGGCCGATTTCTCGGCCCATAACGACGTCCTTTCGGAAGACCAGGGGCAACTCAGCTCGTACCTGGGCCGTCGCTGGAAGGGCCTGGAACAACAGTTGGCGCAGAGCGACGCACCCGCCCAGGTAAGCGCGCCGGCCACGCAAACGGCGTCCAGTACGACAGGCTCACGCTCTTTGAGCACCCTCACCCGCGTCGCGCCCACGGCGGCCGCGACCCGGGCCGTCTCATTGGGGGTCGCCCCGCCAGAGGCCACCTCGCGAACCCCGACGGTGGCTGCATCCACGACCTCGGTATCGTCAGGCACTGCCGCGCCCTCTCCTATCGCTCGAGAGGCTGCAAAGTACACACCGGTTTTCGACACCATCGCGCAAGCCCCGGACGCCGAGGCCTACGCCGACGTGCTGGATCAGATCGCCAACGACGCGATACAAGCTCCGGTCACCGTCATGCCCCTGGCGCACCGCATGTTTCTGAATCGCAGCTTGTCGTGCCCGATGGCTGGCGGCGCGCAAGCAAAGCCGCTCGACAGCGCATGTATCTGGGGAGACATCGAAGGCAACTGGCTGGACCGGGGCGATCAGCATCACGACACGGGCTTCAGTTATGAGTCGGTGCGGTACATGCTAGGCGCGCAGCACCCGCTGGGGCGCGGCTGGGTCGTGGGCGGCGGCGTGTCGTATGAAGACGCGCGCAGCAAGACCGACGACAGCATCCTCAAAACGACAGGCCATAGCGTCAGTGGCATGGCGTTTCTGCGCAAGATCGACGGGCCATGGACGGTCACCGGCGCGCTCAGCGCGGGCTATGGCAGCTACGACACCCACCGGGCCATCTCGACCGTCTCTGGCGTACAAAGGCCGAATTCCGACTGGAACACGCATTTCGCCTCCGTTCGAGCGCAGGTCGCCTACACCCATCAGCGGGAAAGCTACTACCTCAAACCCGCCCTCGATGTGGATGTGATCTATCAGCGCGTGCCGGCTTATTCCGAGAAAGGCGGCGGTGCGTTCGATCTGGCATTCGACAGCGCGAGCGCCGTACGCACCATGATCAGCCCGTCAATGGAATTCGGCGGCACCCTGGAGGTCGCCCAGATCACCATGCGGCCATTCGTTAATGTCGGGCTCAACTGGATGCCGGATAACGACTGGAAGACCGATGCGCGGCTAAAGGCCGATCGCTCGGGCGACAGCTTCCGCTTATCCGGTAGCTTGCCGGACGTGTTCGCCGAATATCGCGTCGGCATGGAGCTGGAAACCCGCGAGGGCTTCGTGCTGCGTACCGAATGGCGACAACGGTTGGCTGACCGCTATAACGAGCGCTCGGCGCAGCTGCGGCTGGGCATGCGGTTCTGATTACGCGACACGCTCGTTATTGCCGTATTGGCGAGCGAGTCGCTCATCGGCCCAATGCGCATAAGGCGCCAGGCCCACGGCGTCTGCGACCATTCGCGCTTGTTGCCAGCACCCTTGCGCGCCAATCACATCGCCCTGCGCGGCAAGGCTGTCGCCGCGCAAGCAGAGGATCTCGGGCTGCAGGCTGCTGGATCCATGCGCCGCACCCAGCGCCTGCGCCTCGTCAAGCAGGTCCCGCGCGCGGTCGAGATCGCCCATCGCGATGTACGCGCGCGCCAGCAGACATAGATGGCCGTCAACGGATACGGGCATCCCGCTGCGGATAAGAGGCAGCGCGGCCTCCATGGCTTCAAGCGCCACCGCCGCATCCGCAGCTCGCAACACACGTCCCAACATGGCGTAGCCCGTCGCGATAGCGTGCCATGTCGTCAATTGGCTTTGGCCGCCCGTGCACGCCATCAGGTACTCGCCCGCTTGAACCGCTTGCTCCATATCACCGGCCAGATAGTGGATGCGCGCCTGCGCCAGCTGGCATAGCAATACCGCCACCCAGGCATTGCTGCGCATTGCCTCCGCTGTCGCCCGTTCGATCATGCTCAGAGCAGGCGCATACTTGCCTTGCAACCCGTACGCCATCGCCAACGAGGCCGGCACCAGCGCGGAAGTCTGAATGCCGAACGGCGAGGGCGCCGTGAGCGGCACCTCTCGCAACAACTGACCCGCCTCGCACAGCAAGGTTTCCGCTTCCCCCCCCAGGCCACGCCACAAATAATGCTGCGCGATCGCATACGCCGCCCACCCCTGCAGACTGGCATCCTGCAAGGACTTCGCTGTCTGCATCAGCTGCTGCGCCAGCCGCAAGGCCAGCGTATGGGCGCCCGTATTCTGCGCCGTGGTCCAGCGCGCCCACAGGGCGACGATCATGGTTTGCACATCGCCCGCGCGGCGCATCTCGGCGGCCATGCCATAGGATGACATCGCTTCGGGGTGCGCGGGTCCGGACAGCGCGGACACGACCGCGCCGCGCAGCAACTGGCACTCGAACACGAACTGCTCGCGCTCGGTTTCGTCCGCGATCGCATCCTTGGTGCGCAACGCGCGAGCCACCAGCTCCCCGGCCTCGTGCAACTGCCCCGTGTGCAGTGCATCCATGGCGGCGCCTCGCCACCACAGTGGTGCGCGTCTGTCGCCGGCGCGTTCCAAAAAGGGCGCCACGCGAATCTGCGGCTCGTCTTGCTCCAACAGATATTGCGCGATGCGCTGACTCAATTGCGCCGCTTGCGCCGGCGCCATCAGGCTCTCAATTGCGTGTTTGACCAGCACAGGACACACCAACGCATCGTCCAGATGGGGAAGCAGAATGCTGGCGGCGCGCAAGCCTGACGCGATGTCCGCCACGACTTTCCGATCATAGTGCACCAGCTGCGCTGCCAATTCAATGGGCAACGGTGCATCGTACAGCGCGCAGAGATAGGCAATCTGACGCGCCTGGGCGTCCACATCCCACAGTTGCGCGCAGACGATATCGCGCATGGCCGGCGGGCGCTCGATATCATCCTGGCCAGCAGCCTGATCTAGCATCAACGCAGCCAGGCGAGGATTGCCGTGCGCCTGGCGGCCAATCGCCTCATGCAGATCGCGGCCCAGCTTGGTGGCGCGCGCATGATGGCTCAACAGGTTGGCCACATCGCGGGCATCGAGAGGCGCAAGGTCCAAGCGCGCGTTCGCGGCGATGGCGGCGCCATCCGGTCGACGCACCACCAAGACCATCATGGGACACGCCAGCTGCATATCGGCGGCCACGCGCATCCAGCTCTGTGTAATGGAGTCCGCCCAATGCGCGTCGTCCAGCACGATCAACAACGCTCCCGGGTCGCGCGTGATACTCATCATGGCCATGCTCGCCAACCGTGGAATGTCCGCGGCCAGCGCCGCGCCCGCGATATCGGGCTCGCACAGCAGCCAGGAACGCAAAATACGCGCGTTATGCACAGGCCAGTTCAGCACCGCGGCCAGATCCTCGTCGGACGCTTCGTCCATTACCTCGGGCAGATGCTCCAGCAACCATAAGCGCAACGGATGTAGCGGCTGTTCTTGCAGGTCTTGGAAGCATCGCAACCAGATCACGCGTGCCCGCGCCTGTCCCGCCTGCGCTGCTAGCGCCGCGGCCAATAAGGATTTACCGTAGCCCGCCACGCCGCACAGGGTCAGGGTAAGCGTGCGCCTGTCTGTCAGGCAGCTGCGCCATGCCGAAACCAAGGCCGTGAACTCGCGCGTGCGGCCGACCATGCGCGATACCGATTCCAGCCGCGGCTGCCCCAATACCCGGCACAATACCCCCTCGCGCTGGACGTCATGGATGTCATAGCCGGGCAAGCGTCGTTGCGCCTGCGCACTGATGATTACCTCGCCCGGCTGCGCCTGCGCCAAGACAGCCAGCGCGGTCTGCGCCAGTAAATAACCATTATCGGGGCGCATGCCACCTGGGCTGCATAAACCCAGGTCGGCATGCAAGCCTATACGCATCCTCATGCCGGCGGGCAGCTCCCGGCGCAGCAATGCCCGTGCCAGCTCCGCGGCGCGCATTGCGGGCACTGCCGACACACCCGGGTACCCCAGATAGGCGATGAACTGATTCGCGCCGCTGGGAGCCATCCATCCACCATGCTGCTGCACGCGGCGTCGAATGGCGGCACAGGCGCGATCCAGTCTTTGCAGCGCATCGCTATCGGCCAGTAGCCCCGCATCCTCGAATTGCCAGTCCAATGCGATGGCCAGCACGGCCAGCGGCCGGAAACGGGGTGGCGTGCCGTCACTATCGACCTCCGCATGCAAGGCATGCGATAGCGGCAGGTTCGCAATCAGCGCCTCTAGCGCCGGGTCCGGCGACGTGGCCAAATCGGCCGCCAAGGTCGCGCGGCATTGGCCATATACCTTGCGCGCCTCCTCGTAGCGGCCAGTACGCACCAGCACTTCGATCAGGATGCGATAGCAACTTTCTTCCCGCGGCCACACCTGCACCCAATGCCGCGCATGACGCAAGGCATCGCGCAACTGGTTGCTGGCCAGCCAACCGCTCACCAGCCGCGCGCGGCACTGATCCATGCGCGCGCTCAAGGCCTGACGCCAGGGCTCGAACCATTCGTCCAGTGGACCGACGATGCGAGCCCGTAAATCGTCCAGCAACTCGCCTCTGAATAGCGCCAGGCACAGTTCATCATCGATCGCGCCCGGCCCATCGTCCAGCATAAGCGCAATATCGACCTGCACGCCAGGCATGTGCAAGGCAAGCCGGTCGCTGTGGACAACCAGCAGGTCGGCGCAAGGCGCGAGCGCCTGACGCAGCACGTGCAGGGCATGCCGCATGCGCGCCTTGCCCTGCGTCTCGGAAAGCTCTGGCCAGAGCAATTCGACGAGCTTGCCGCGTGCAATCGGATTGCCGCCCGCCAACGCCAGCATCGCCAGCAACAGACGCGGCTTATCGTAAGTCAGCAGATGCGTGCGGGCTTGTCGTTGCACTTTGACTTCAAATTGGCCCAGCACCTGCAACTGAATTGGCGGAACGGGTAGATGCACCGCACTCGCTGTCTCTTGCTTCCCTACCATGACGTCCCGCCGTTTCTTATGAGATCTCAGGTTGCAGTTTTACCATTTGAAACTTTTTATGCCTACCTGGAATTGTTGCGGCGTAAAGGCTGCGCTTTTCTGTGGGCCCTAGATTTTTATCGTCTTCCAGCGTAGTGTTAGGCCTACCTCCACGGTCACGTTTCGGGGTTTGGCTATGCCGTCTTTCTCCAGGCTGGGCGGATTGCTGTTGTGCGTGCTGGCGCCCTTTTTATTGGCTGGCTGCGATGCCGTGCTGCTATCGCCATCGGGCGACATCGCGCTGCAACAACGCAATCTCATCATCATCTCGACGGTACTGATGCTGCTGATCATCGTGCCGGTGATCACGCTGACCTTGCTGTTCGCATGGCGTTATCGCGAATCCAACACGTCAGCCAAATACGATCCGGAATGGCATCATTCCACCGTACTGGAATTGCTAATCTGGTCTGCTCCGCTACTTATCATCATCGCACTGGGCGCAATCACTTGGGTCAGCACGCATCTGCTCGATCCGTATCGCCCCCTGGCGCGCATCGACTCGCAACGCGCAATTGCCGCTGACACCAAACCTTTGGTCGTCGAAGTCGTCGCCATGGATTGGAAATGGCTGTTCATCTATCCCGAACAAGGCATTGCCACGGTCAACGAGATGGCCGCCCCGGTAGATCGTCCGATTCACTTCAAGATCACCGCAACTTCCGTTATGAACACATTTTTCGTGCCCGCCATGGCTGGCATGATTTATGCCATGCCAGGCATGCAGACGACCTTGCATGCAGTGATTAACCGCCCGGGCGAGTATGAGGGATTTTCCGCGAACTACAGTGGCGAGGGGTTCTCGGACATGCGCTTTCGCTTTTATGGCGTCGATGATGCCGGCTTCGAGAAATGGGTGTCCGACGTACGCGCCGCTGACGATACGCTCAGCCGTCAGGTCTATTTGAAACTTGAGCAGCCCAGCGAACGCAATCCCGTGCAGCGGTTCAGCAGTGCGGCGCCTGGTTTGTTTGAAGCCATCGTCAACCGTTGTGTCGAGCCGAATCGTATGTGCATACGCGATGTCATGGCCATCGACGCCCAGGGCGGGCTGGGCAGATTGGGCCTGTACAACGTGACCACACTGGACCCGACCGTCCGAGAACGGCTGGGCCTGACTACCCCGCCACGAAAGTATGTGGGTGCCATGTGCACATCTCCGGACGAGCTGCTGTTATAGCGGCCAGTCATGTGGGATAGACAGGGAATTGCGAAACCGATGGTCTTTAGCCTGAGATCGAGATGACGGATCAAACTGACTTAACCAAACTGATCTTCGGACGCCTGACCTGGGAGGCCATTCCCTATCACGAGCCTATCCTCATTGCCACCTTTATTGTCGTGGCGCTCGGCGGCATAGCGGTCCTGGGCGCCATCACGTATTTCGGCAAATGGGGATATCTCTGGCGCGAGTGGTTCACCAGTATCGACCATAAAAAGATCGGGATCATGTACATGGTCTTGGGCATCATCATGCTGCTGCGCGGCTTTGCGGACGCCATCATGATGCGTATCCAACAAGCCATCGCGTTTGGCGATTCGGCAGGCTATCTGCCACCGCATCATTACGATCAAATCTTCACGGCGCACGGCGTGATCATGATTTTCTTTGTCGCCATGCCGCTGGTGACAGGGCTGATGAACTATATCGTGCCCCTGCAGATCGGCGCGCGCGATGTGGCGTTTCCGTTTCTCAATAACTTCAGCTTTTGGATGACCACGGGTGGCGTGGTCCTCGTGATGCTGTCGCTATTTATTGGAGAGTTCGCGCGGACCGGGTGGCTTGCATATCCGCCTTTGTCGGGCATCATCAGCAGTCCCGACGTGGGCGTGGACTATTACATATGGGCGCTACAGATCGCGGGCGTCGGGACATTGCTATCGGGCGTGAATCTGCTCGTCACAATCGTCAAGATGCGCGCCCCCGGCATGACGCTGATGCGCATGCCGATTTTCACCTGGACGTCCTTGTGCACGAACGTGCTGATTGTCGCGGCGTTCCCGGTGTTGACGGCGGTGCTGGCCATGTTGACCATGGACCGTTATCTGGGCACGAACTTCTTCACCGCGGATTTTGGCGGCAACGCCATGATGTATGTAAATCTCATCTGGATCTGGGGACATCCGGAGGTATATATCCTGATACTGCCGGCCTTCGGTATTTTCTCTGAAGTCGTCGCCACCTATTGCCGCAAGCGCCTGTTCGGCTACGCATCGATGGTCTATGCCACCGTGGTGATTACGGTGTTGTCGTATCTCGTATGGCTACACCACTTCTTTACGATGGGATCGGGTGCGAGCGTGAACTCGTTCTTTGGCATCACGACCATGATCATCTCGATTCCGACCGGGGCCAAGGTCTTTAACTGGCTCTTCACGATGTATCGCGGGCGTATCCGGTTTGAAGTGCCCATGTTGTGGACCGTAGGGTTCATGGTCACGTTTGTGATCGGTGGGATGACAGGCGTGCTGCTCGCCGTGCCGCCGGCTGACTTTGTGCTGCACAACAGCTTGTTTCTCATCGCGCACTTCCATAACGTCATCATCGGCGGTGTGTTGTTTGGCCTGATGGCGGGCATCACGTATTGGTTCCCTAAAGCCTTTGGCTATAAGCTCGATCCGTTCTGGGGCAAGTGTTCGTTCTGGTTCTGGCTGGTGGGCTTTTGGGTGGCGTTCGCCCCCGTCTATGTTTTGGGGCTGATGGGCGTCACGCGCCGCGTGAATCACTTTGACGACATGTCGTTGCAGATCTGGTTTCAGATCGCCGCGGTGGGCGCGTTCCTGATTGCCATTGGCATCGCGTGTTTCTTGATTCAACTGGTGGTGAGCTACCGTCGGCGCGAGTCGCTGCGTGACGTGACGGGCGACCCCTGGAATGGCCGCACGCTCGAATGGTCGACCTCCTCGCCGCCACCGCCGTACAACTTTGCCTTCACGCCACGCGTGCATGACCAGGACCCCTGGTGGCAGATGAAGCAATATGGATATGAACGGCCGACCGACGGATTCCTGCCGATACATATGCCGCGCAATACGTGGGCAGGCATTGTGCTGGCCGGACTCAGTGTGGTGCTGGGCTTTGCGCTGATTTGGTACATGTGGCCCCTGGCGATCATTTCATTCGTGACGTTGATCGCGGTGGCCATCTTCCATACCTTCAACTACAACCGTGAGTACTACGTGCCTGCCGAAGAGGTCGAGCGCACCGAAGCCACGCGCACAAGGTTGCTGGAGCAACATGTCTGATACTCTGAATCCCACCGTTCCCGACCGCGGATCGCCCGTCGAGGCGCCCATGTTCTACGTGCGCGGTGAATACCACCCGCAAAATGGCACACTGCTCGGGTTCTGGATGTACCTGATGAGCGACTGCTTGATCTTTGCGTGCCTGTTCGCCACGTATGGCGTACTGGGCCGCAACTATGCAGCGGGTCCGTCCGGGGCCGATCTGTTCGATTTGCCGCTGATCGCCGCCAACACCTCCTTGTTGTTGCTGTCGTCGATCACGTATGGCTTCGCCATGCTCGAAATGCGCAACCGGCGCACCGGTGTCATGCAAGCCTGGCTCGGCATCACGGGGATTCTCGGCCTGGGCTTTTTATCGCTGGAAATCTACGAGTTCTGGCATTTGATCTCCATCGGCGCCGGGCCGCAGCGCAGCGCATTTCTGACGGCGTTTTTCACCCTCGTTGGCACCCACGGCCTGCATGTGACGTTCGGCGTGATTTGGCTCGTCACCATGATGGTGCAGGTACACAAACATGGACTCATCCCGGAGAACCGGCGCCGGCTGATCTGCTTGTCCATGTTCTGGCATTTCCTGGATCTGATCTGGATCGGTGTCTTTACCTTTGTCTATCTCATGGGAGTGCTGCCATGACTTCGCATGCTCCTCACCCCACGCAAAGCGCTATCCCCCACGAGCTCGACCATCACGACGAAGACGAGTATGTCGTGCACGGCACGGTGCGCAGCTATCTGACCGGATTCGTGCTGGCGGCGATTCTGACTGTCATTCCATTCTGGATCGTGATGGGAGACGTGATCCAGACGTCGCGCACAGCGGGTCTGGTGCTGATGGGCCTGGCCATCGTGCAAATCGTGGTGCATGTCGAGTTTTTCCTGCATCTGGATACCAAGGGCGAGAGCGGCTGGAACATGCTGGCCTTTCTCTTTACGCTCATCCTCGTTGTCATCACGCTTAGCGGCTCGATCTGGATCATGTACCACCTGGATTCGAATATGATGCCCATGTCTCCCCATGACATGCGTAAGATGCCTTGATGACCCCCGCTACTCACCACACGACTACCCCACCTGCCCGCCCTCGCAGCACCCTCACGTTAGTCCTGTTGGGACTGATCGCATTTATCGTTTTTGCCACCACCTGCGCGCTGGGCGTGTGGCAGGTTCAGCGACTGGCCTGGAAGACGGATCTGATCGAGCGCATCGAGTCGCGGGTTCATCAGCCTGCCGCACCCGCCCCGCTCGCACCCCAATGGCCTGCCCTCACGGCGGACAATGCCGAATATCGGCATGTCACCGTCACGGGCGAGTATCAATACGATCGTCAGACCCTGGTCCAAGCCGTGAGCGACCTGGGCGGCGGCTACTGGGTCATGACCCCATTACGCTTGCGTGATGGCAGCACCATCCTGGTCAATCGTGGTTTCGTGCTACCGCAATGGCGCAAAACCGCCGACACGTCATCCGGTCCCGCAGGCCCCGTCAAGGTCACGGGATTGCTGCGCATGGGCGAACCCAGCGTCATGTTCCTGCGCGACAACGATCCGGCCGCGGACCGCTGGTACACACGCGACCTGCCCGCTATTGCGGCCAAGCGCGGGCTGGGGGAAGTAGCGCCCTACTTTATCGATGCCGATGCCGAAAGCGCGGGCAATAACCGCGATCCCGCCATCGCGCCGGTGGGAGGACTGACGGTAATCAGCTTTCCGAATAACCATCTGGGCTATGCCCTTACGTGGTTCGCCCTGGCCGCAATGGTATTGATCGCTGTCGTAATCGTCACACGCGAGGAAAAGCGCCGGCGTCGCCAGAATACATGACGGTGCCGCGCACACTGGCATGCAGCGCCATCCAATGCGCACTGTCTTTGTGAGCTCAAGGAACAAAACACACGGGAGCGGGAGACGCGAGCGGCAGCGCGGCCGCCGTTCCCCGACCCGCTCGCGACGCTCGTGTCAGGTCAGCGGCTTCAGCGCCCACGTCACGGCCAACCACACCGCTGACAACAGCGCCGCGCCGATGAACACCGCATTCGCGCTCATGCTGCTGGCCAGCCACCCGCCCAGCGCGCCGCCACAGAATAGCCCCGCCGCCTGCGCCGTGTTGTAAAAGCCCAGCGCCAGCCCTTTGTACTGCGCCGGCGCCACACGCGACACCAGCGAGGGTTGCAGCGCTTCCAGCACGTTGAACATCACAAAGAAAGCGGTCATCACAACCGCTAGCGGGTAAAAGCTCAGACTGGCCAACGGCAGCAGCGCACAGACCATCACCAGTCCCGCCACTGCCCCACGCAGAGCGCCGCGATGCGCGCGGTGACGCTCGGCCACGAAGATCACCGGCACCATCAACACGAACGACACCAGGATGATAGGCAGATAAACTTTCCACAATGACTCGGTGCTCAATCCGCCGCTCTGCGCCAACAGGGTAGGCACAACGACAAACAGCGCCACCTGAATGCAGTGCAGGACAAAGACACCGAAATTCAAGCGCAGCAGGTCTTTGTGAGCTAAGACCTCGCCCGGCCGCGCTTCCTTCATGCTGCGCGCCGCCGTGCGCGGCACTACCGGCACAATATAGGCGGCCACCGCCAGACTCGCCACGCCCAGACAAGCAATCGTCCAGAAAAGCCCAGCCAGCCCCCACCATCCCACCAATAACGGGGCGAGCACCAATGACAGCGCAAACGACAATCCGATCGAAGCACCCACCATGGCCATGGCGCGCGTACGCACTTCATCGCGCGTCGCATCGGCCAACCATGCCGTCACTGCCGCTGATATCGCGCCTGCGCCCTGTATGGCTCGCCCGATCGTGATCCAAAACACATCATCGGCCAGCGCACACACCACACTGCCGCCGACAAACAGCAACAACCCCGCGATCACCACCGGCCGCCGCCCATAACGGTCGGACGCCAGGCCAAACGGAATCTGCATAAAGGCCTGTGTCAGCCCGTATATGCCCAAGGCCAACCCCACCCGCATGGGATCGTCGCCCCCCGGCAGGCCACGCGCCGCGATGGCGAACACCGGCAGCAGCAAAAACAGGCCCAGCATCCGACAGGCAAATAGCCCCGCCAACGCCACGCTCGCGCGACGCTCGGATGGAGTCAACTTCAGTTTAGGTTCAGCCGGCATGCCTCGGAACAGGGGAAAAAGGCTCAGCGCGCTATAGTACCAAGTTGGCCTTCAAAACTGCTGAATCTGCCTGATGAACGCGATACGCATCCGGGGTGCTCGCACCCACAATCTCAAAAACGTCTCGCTGGACCTGCCGCGCCACAAACTGGTGGTGGTCACCGGTTTGTCCGGCTCAGGCAAATCGTCCCTGGCGTTTGACACTCTGTATGCCGAGGGCCAGCGTCGCTACGTCGAAAGTCTCTCTGCCTATGCCCGGCAGTTTCTGCAGTTGATGGACAAGCCCGATGTGGATCTGATCGAGGGCCTATCGCCCGCGATTTCCATCGAGCAGAAAGCCGCCGGCCACAATCCGCGCTCGACCGTGGGCACCATCACCGAGATCCACGACTATCTGCGCCTGCTCTACGCCCGCGTCGGGACCCCCTACTGCCCGGTGCATGGTTTGCCGCTACAGGCCCAAAGCGTCAGTCAAATGGTCGATGCCGTCTTGGCCTGGCCCGCCGAAACCAAGCTGGCCGTGCTCGCCCCCATTGCGCGCGCACGCAAGGGCAGCTTTGAAGACGAATGCGCGAGCCTGCAAGCGCAAGGGTACGTTCGCCTGCGCGTAGACGGCCAGATGCAGGAAATCAGCCACATGGCGCCGCTGAAGAAAACCGAAAAGCACGACATCGACGTGGTCATCGACCGCCTGCGCATCCGCCCGGAAAGCAAACAGCGCCTGGCCGAAAGCTTCGAGACCGCGATGCAGCTGGCCGATGGCCGCACCGTGGCATTGGATATGGATAGCGGGCGCGAGCAAGTGTTCTCCAGCCGCTATGCCTGCCCGGTCTGCAGCCACAGCTTGCCCGAGCTCGAGCCACGCTTGTTTAGCTTTAACAATCCCATGGGCGCGTGTCCCTCCTGTGATGGCATCGGCCAAGTGGGCTTTTTCGATCCCAAGCGCGTGGTCGCGTTTCCGGAGCTGAGCCTGGCTGCCGGTGCCGTGCGTGGCTGGGATCGCCGCAACGCATTTACCCATTCTCTGTTAACGAGTCTGGCCGCGCATTACGAGTTCGACATTGAAACGCCATTCGAGGAACTCCCCGAGGACGTTCGCGAGAAAGTGCTGTACGGATCCGGCGAGGAAGACATCGCCTTTCTCTATCTGAACGAAAAAGGCCGTAGCACCGTCAAGCGCCATCCCTTCGAGGGCATCATCCCCAATCTCGAACGTCGTTGGCGCGAAACCGATTCGCCCACCGTGCGCGAGGAGCTGGGTAAATATCGCAATATCAAGACCTGCCCCGATTGCGGCGGCTCGCGCCTGCGCCCCGAGGCTCGCCACGTCCTCATTGGTAATGATGTGCGCGAAGGCGAACGCCGTGGCCAGGCGATATACGAAGTCGAGGCCATGCCCTTGTCGCTTTGCCTGGACTGGTTCCGGGCGTTGACGCTGACCGGCGCCAAGCAGGAAATCGCACAGCGCATCGTACGCGAAATCGAGGCACGCCTGAGCTTTCTGAATAACGTCGGCCTGAATTATTTGTCCCTGGACCGCAGCGCCGACACTATCTCGGGCGGCGAGGCGCAGCGCATACGACTGGCCAGTCAGATCGGGTCCGGCCTGACGGGGGTCATGTATGTGCTGGACGAGCCTTCCATCGGCCTGCATCAGCGCGATAACGACCGGCTCATTGGCACCCTGCAGCACCTGCGCGACCTGGGCAATAGCGTCATCGTCGTCGAACACGACGAGGACATGATCCGTCTAGCCGACTGGGTCGTGGACATGGGCCCGGGCGCGGGCGAACACGGTGGCGAGGTCGTAGCGCAAGGCACCCCGGAAGAAGTACAGCAAGATCCCGCCTCGCTCACCGGCCAGTACCTCAGCGGCAAGCGCGCCATCGAAATCCCCAAACGTCGTCCCATCAACGACGAACTGCCCTGGCTGGTCCTGGAAGGCGCCAGCGGCAATAACCTCAAGCACGTCGATCTGCGCATCCCCGCCGGCCGCCTCGTTTGCGTGACCGGCGTGTCTGGCTCGGGCAAGTCCACGTTGGTCAACGATACGCTGGCTGTCGCCGTCTCGCGTCAGCTGCACAACGCACAAAGCGAACCCGCGCCGTACGTCAGCCTGAATGGTCTAGAACATTTCGACAAGATCATCAGCGTGGACCAAAGCGCCATCGGTCGCACGCCGCGCAGTAACCCGGCGACCTATACCGGCCTCTTCACTCCCATCCGTGAACTGTTCGCGGGCGTACCCGAGGCACGTGCACGCGGTTACGACCCGGGACGGTTCAGCTTTAACGTCAAGGGCGGCCGTTGCGAGGCTTGCCAAGGCGATGGCGTGGTCAAGGTGGAAATGCACTTTCTCCCCGACATGTACGTGCCTTGCGATGTCTGTCACGGCAAACGATACAACCGCGAGACGCTGGAAATCCGCTATCGCGGCCGCAATATCAGCGAGGTGCTGGACCTGACCGTGGCGCAGGCACTGGAGTATTTCGAATCCGTGCCCGCCATCGCGCGCAAACTGCAGACTTTGATGGAAGTCGGTCTGTCGTATATCCGTCTGGGGCAAAGCGCGACCACGCTCTCGGGCGGCGAAGCGCAACGCGTCAAGCTATCGTTGGAACTCTCGCGCCGCAGTACCGGCCGCACGCTCTACATCCTGGACGAGCCCACCACAGGCCTGCATTTCCGTGACATCGAAATGCTGCTGCAGGTGCTGAATCAGCTCGTCGATAGCGGCAATACCGTGCTTATCATCGAGCACAATCTCGATGTCATCAAAACCGCCGACTGGCTCATCGATATGGGGCCCGAGGGCGGCGATGGCGGTGGCCGCGTGGTGGCCATCGGCACGCCCGAAGACGTGGCGGCAAATCCTGAGAGTCATACCGGTCACTATCTCGCGCGTGTACTCGAACGCACACGCGACGCAGACACTCCGCAATGACACACGCTACGCCGCGCGATCAATACGAGCGCGGCCGTAGCGACAGCACGTCCCTTGCCGTATCAACAGTACGGATCTGCTGTTTCAAATACCCGAGCTAAGCCCGTTCCCTATGCCAGCGCGGCGGCTTAGCTCATGTCGAACAGACGGCGATGTTCGCGGATCGCGTAGCGATCCGTCATACCGGCGATATAGTCGGAAATCGCCCGGGCCTGCTCGGGCTCATCGCGCCGATGATCCGGCGGCAGCAAGCGCGGCTCGTCCAAGAAGGCCTGAAACAGCTCGCGTACGATGCGGCGTGCCTTGTTCGTCATCCGCATCACGCGGTAATGACGATAGAGATTGTCGAACAAGAACTTCTTCAACTCATCGGCCTCGCGCCGCACCGACGCCGAAAAGCCCGCTAACGGCGGCGCCTGGCGCACCGCATCGCTATCGCGCGGCGCCACCTCGGCCAGCCGCGCCAATGTGGTTTCAGTCAGATCCACGATCAAGGTATTGATCATGCGACGCACGGTCTCGGCAATGGCGCGACGCTGAGCCAGCTGCGGATACCGTTGGCTCACCTCATGATAATGACGCGCGAACAGGGTCACGTCCTGCAGTTGATCGATGGTGATCAAGCCCGATCGCAAGCCATCATCGATATCGTGATTGTTATAGGCAATCTCGTCGGCGAGATTCGCCAACTGCGCCTCCAGCGAGGGCTGCGTGCGATTCAAAAAGCGTTCGCCCACATCGCCCAACTGACGCGCATGCACCACCGAACAATGCTTAAGAATGCCCTCGCGCGTTTCAAAACAGAGATTCAGCCCGGCGAACTCGGCATAGCGTTCTTCCAGCTCATCGACCACGCGCAGGCTTTGCAGATTGTGCTCAAAGCCGCCTGCATGCGGCGCTAGTTCGCGCATGCAAGCATTCAATTCGTCCTGCCCCGCATGACCGAACGGCGTGTGTCCCAGATCATGCGCCAGCGCAATGGCTTCGGTCAGATCCTCGGACAATCGCAGGCTGCGCGCCAGCGTGCGCGCGATCTGCGCGACCTCCAGACTATGCGTCAGACGCGTGCGAAACAGATCGCCTTCGTGGTTAACAAAGACCTGGGTTTTGTATTCGAGGCGTCGAAACGCCGTGCAATGAATAATCCGATCCCGGTCGCGCTGGAACTCGGATCGGTTCTGCGGCGGCGGTTCAGAATACCGCCGCCCGCGGGTTGCTGAGGGATGAGATGCAAAACAAGCCAATTCGGTCATTCAGGCATCCTCCCTGCGGATCACTGTGTGGTGCGCGCCAAGACGCGGTGTACGGCCTCTGTCGGGGCGGAGCGGGTGACCGCCTCCCCAATACGCGGCATGAGCACAAACCGGATCTCGCCGCCTTCAGTCTTTTTATCGACCTGCATCAAGGACAGCCAGCGCTGCGCCCCCAGATCGGGCGCCACGACGGGGCAACCTATTGCCTCGACCAACGCCCGCACGCGCGCGACATCGCCCTGCGCAAAACCCAGCACTTCGACAGACAGCTCGGCCGCCTGCACCATGCCGCAACCGACAGCCTCGCCGTGCAGCCACTCCCCATACCCCAGCCCGGACTCGATCGCGTGCCCAAAGGTATGACCCAGATTCAAAATCGCGCGCAAACCCGATTCGCGCTCGTCCTTGCCGACCACCTCGGCCTTGAGCTCGCACGAACGGCGAATCGCGTAGGTCAATGCCTCGGGCTCCAGCGCGCTCAACGCGGCCGCGTTGTCCTCGCACCAGCGCCAGAAATCCGCGTCCAGGATCAAGCCATACTTGATCACTTCGGCCAGACCCGCCGACACTTCGCGCGCGGGCAGCGTCTTTAACACATCGGTGTCGATCTCCACCGCGATCGGCTGATAGAACGCGCCGATCATGTTCTTGCCCAGCGGATGATTCACTGCGGTCTTGCCACCTACCGACGAATCCACCTGCGCCAGCAGCGTGGTGGGCACCTGCACGAAGCGGATACCCCGCATATACACCGCGGCCGCGAAACCGGTCATATCGCCGATCACGCCCCCGCCCAGCGCCACCAGCACGGCGCGACGATCCAGGCGGTGCGTCAGCAGCGCATCGAAAATCTGATTCAGCGTCTGCCAGTCCTTGTGCGCCTCGCCATCGGGCAGCTCAATACGCAACACCCGACGCCCCGTGCGCGCCAGCGCCGCCTCGACGCGGTCGCCATACAACGCCGCCACCGTCGGGTTCGTCACCACCGCGATCGCGGTCGCGTCGGCGGGAATGGCCTGATCCAACGCATCCAGCCGGCCAGATCCTATATGGATGGGATAACGTCCGCCCGGGGTATCGACATCTACAACCGTCATATCGTTTTCTCGTAAGCTTGCAGCAAAGGCAAAATCGATTTCACAAGGTGCGGTACAGGCGTCGTGCCCGTATCGATCACCAGATCGGCCACTTCTTCGTAAAGCGGCGTGCGCTTGACCATCAGATCGCGCAGCGTGCCGCGCGGGTCCGGGTTCGCCAAGAGCGGCCGGTTACGGTCGCGGCTGGTGCGACGAAACAGCTCGTCCAGGCTGGCGCGCAGATAGATCACGATGCCCCGCTCGCGCAGCAGGCGCCGATTTTCCGGCGCCAGGATAGCGCCCCCGCCCGTGGCCAGCACCACGCCGGGTTTGCGCGTGCACTCGTCCAGACAGGTCGCCTCGCGCCGGCGAAAACCCGCCTCGCCTTCGATTTCGAAAATCACCGGCACCCGCACGCCACAGCGCGCCTCCAGCTCATGATCCAGATCGATGAATTCACGTCCCAGCGCCCGGGCAATGCCTCGGCCGATAGTGGTTTTGCCCGCGCCCATCATGCCGACCAAAAAAATCGGCAGATCATGCGGCAGGCTCACGCAGCACCCCGCCTCCTGGGCGGTACAAGGGGTCTGGGCAGGCTCCGTACTGGGAGCAGATGCTATATTGGCGGGAACGTTCATCCCGGCATTATCCCATTGCCAGAGGTTGCCCGCTTACCACAGTGAACGAATTTGTTACCGAAACTGCGCATCGACTAACAAGCGGGTAGGCTCTTACCCGTAAAATCGCCGCGATGAGCAAGTCGCATACCCCTTCCAAAAAGTCTCCTCCGTCACAAAGCGGGTCCTCCATCTTGCGGTTTTTCGTCAAGATGGGCATTTTCTGTGGCGGTCTCGTACTGTGCGGCCTGCTCCTGGCGGGCATGGCGTTGGCGCTGGCCTGGCCGAATCTGCCTGATCTGCACGCCATGACCGATTACCGGCCACGTGTGCCCTTGCGCGTCTACACCGCCGACAACGTACTGATCGGCGAATTCGGCGAAGAACGCCGCAACGTGCTGCGTTTTGACGAAATCCCGGACGTGATGAAATCGGCGGTGCTCGCCGCCGAGGACGACCGCTTCTACGAGCATGGCGGCATCGACTGGATGGGCGTGGCGCGCGCGGGCCTGACCAACTTGGTCAGCATGTCCAAGTCGCAGGGCGCCAGCACCATCACGATGCAGGTCGCGCGAAACTTCTACCTGTCGTCGGAAAAGACCTATTCACGCAAGTTCTACGAACTGCTGCTGACCTTCAAGATCGAATCCGAGCTCACCAAGAATCAGATTCTTGAGCTCTATATGAATCAGATCTATCTGGGCCATCGCGCGTACGGCTTTGCCGCCGCGTCGCGGACCTATTTCGGCAAGCCGCTATCGGAGGTCACCGCCGCCGAAGCTGCCATGCTGGCAGGTATTCCCAAAGCGCCATCGCGCTATAACCCCATCGCGAACTACAAGCGCGCCGAGATCCGCCAGCACTACATCTTGGGGCGCATGCAGTCGCTCGGCTATTTGACCCACGCCGAGTACGAACAGGCCATGGCTCAGAAAATTGTCATGAAGCCCGCCGAGGGGACTCCGGCAGGCGGCTATGCGATTCATGGCGAGTATGTGGCCGAACTGGCGCGTCAGCTGCTCTACGGTATCTACCAGGACGAGCTGTACTCGCGCGGCATCAACATCTACACCACAGTGCTGTCCAAAGACCAGGAAGTCGCCTACGACGCCGTGCGCGATGCCGTATTGCAATACACGCGCCGCGCCGTCTACCCGGGCCCCGAGGCGCAGTTGGATATGCCGGAAGGCATCGAGAACAATCCGGAGGCGCTGGACGAATTCCTCGATGCCGCCTTCGAGAAATACACGGATAGCGACGATCTGCTGACCGCCGTGGTGCTCTCGGCCACGCCGAATGAAATAAAAGTCATGCGTAGCGCCAGCGAGGTCATTTCCATCACCGACAAGAAAGTCCTGAACGTGGTGGCCCGCTCGCTGAATCCGAAAGCCGCCGAGGACAAACGCCTTAAGCGCGGCTCGGTCGTCCATATCCGCAAGTTCGGTGACGGCTGGGAAGTCATCAACATGCCCGCCGTGCAAGCGGCGTTCGTGGCCTTGTCCCCGCAAGACGGCGCCATCCGCGCCATGGTGGGCGGTTTCGATTTCTATCGCGGCAAGTTCAACCGCGTGACCCAGGCGTGGCGCCAACCAGGCTCGAACATCAAGCCCTTTGTCTATGCCGCTTCGCTGGAGCGTGGTCTCACCCCGGCGACGCAGATCTCGGATCAGCCCTTCCAGCTGACCGCGGCGCAAACCGGGTCCAAGCCGTGGAGCCCGAAAAACTATGGCAACACCTACGAGCCCATGCTGACCATGCGTCAGGCTTTGTATAAATCCAAGAACATGGTGTCGATTCGTATTCTGCAGGCCATCGGCCCGCAATACGCGCAGGAATATCTGACGCGCTTTGGCTTTGACAAGGCACGCCAACCCGCCGTGTTGCCCCTGGCCCTGGGTGCGGGTTCCGTCACGCCTTTGCAGCTGGCCGGCGCTTACGCCGTCTTCGCCAATGGCGGCTATCGTGTCGCCCCGTATCTGATCGACCGTGTGACCGATAGCAGCGGCAAGGTACTGATGCAGTCCAAGCCGGTGGTGGCGGGCGACGAGGCCGCGCGCGCCATCGATCCGCGCACCGCCTTTGTGATGGACGACATGCTACGCGGCGTCGCCACCAGCGGCACGGCAGCGCGTGCGCGCGCCATCCTCAAGCGCTCTGATCTCGCGGGTAAAACGGGCACGACCAACGAATCGGTGGATGCCTGGTTCTCGGGTTACACCCCGTCCTTGGTCGCCACGGCATGGATGGGCTTCGATCAGCCCAAATCCCTGGGTTCGCGGGAAACCGGTGGCGGCGTTGCGATGCCAATCTGGGTGGAATACATGAGCCACGCGCTCAAGGGTGTGCCCGAGCAGAAACAGCGCCCCCGTCCCGAGGGCCTGATAGTCGATCGCGGCGAATACTATTTCTCGGAATTCCCGCCGGGTCAGGCGGTCGCCCGCCTCGGCCTGTCAGCGCCAGCGCCGGCCGAAACCGATCAATTGGGTGACTTCCTGAACGATCTGGTGGGCGGCTCGGACAAGAGTATCCGAGTTTCGCCGAATGTGGGCGCGAGTCAGCAAGCACCCTGGACGCAGCAAATTCCGTTTTGATGAGACGATAGGCGCCCGACACTCGGGCGCCTGGTCGTTACAGCCGTACCGTCACCGGCACGCCGGCGGCCTCGGAGCAGATTTGCGACAAGGTATCAGCTAAGTCCGGGCCGCCGCGGGTGTTGACCCAGCGCCCGCCCTCGTGGCGGAAATGAAAGCCCCCGCTACGCGCTGCGACCCAGATTTCCTGCATCGGGGCCTGGCTGTTGACGACAACGTGGGTGCCATCTTCGAAAACCAGCGTCAGCACATTACCGCTGCGGCTGGCCTCGACATCGACATCCAGCGATGCCATCCAGTCGTCGGCCTGACTTTCGATGCTGTCGAGTATTTGGTCAACCAACGCAAGGAATTCGGTTTCGGTCATAATCGAGCCTGCAAGAATTACGGAGTTTCGAGGTCCACATGGCACATCGCCGCATGGTTTTACGCATTGTAGCCACGCTTGCCACGTTCAGCCTGATCGCGGCCTGCGGCTATAAGGGCCCACTATACTTGCCCCCTCAGGAGCCGGCTCCGAACGCGTCCGCCCAATCCGAGCCGCCCCCATCCCCTTCTGTTTCGCAGCATCCATGAACTCCCTCAACGAGCCGTCCGCCTTAGTCGGACATCCGCACTTTCACTATAAAGACGGCGTACTGCACGCCGAGAATGTCGCTCTCGACCGTTTGACCACGCAGCTGGGTACGCCGCTCTACGTGTACTCGCGCGCTGCACTGGCCCAGGCCTGGGCGAGATACCGCGATGCCATCGGAGAGCGTCCGGTTTTGGTCTGCTTTGGCATGAAAGCCAATTCCAACCTGGCCGTGCTCAAAGAGTTTGCGCGCCTGGGCGCGGGCTTTGACATTGTGTCGGGCGGCGAACTGCACCGCGTACTCACCGTGGGCGGAGACCCGGCCAAGATCGTGTTTTCCGGTGTGGGCAAGCAAGTCTGGGAAATCCGCGCGGCACTCGAAGCCGACGTGAAGTGCTTTAACGTCGAATCACAGGCCGAATTGCAACGTATCTCGGATGTGGCCCACGCCATGGGCCGCCGCGCTCGGGTGTCGCTGCGCGTCAATCCCGATGTCGATGCGCAAACGCACCCCTACATCTCCACAGGGCTAAAGGAAAACAAGTTCGGCATCGCCATCGAGTCGGCCCTGGACGCGTATCGCACCGCTGCCGCGCTGCCCGGTCTAGAGATCGTCGGCGTAGACTGCCACATCGGTTCGCAGCTGACCGATATCAGCCCGTATTTCGATGCGTTGGAAAAGCTGCTGGACCTGATCGATCAGCTGGCTCAAAACGGCATCACCATCCGGCATCTGGATCTGGGCGGTGGCCTGGGCATCCGTTATACCGACGAAGTCCCGCCCTCGCCCAAGGCGCTGCTGGATCAGGTATTCGAGCGCCTGCAGGCGCGTGGCCTGGACCATCTGCATCTGGTCCTGGAGCCGGGCCGTTCGCTGGTGGGTAACGCCGGTGTCCTGCTCACGACGGTGCAATACCTCAAACACGCCGAGGCCCGCAATTTCGCCATCGTGGATGCCGCGATGAATGACTTGATGCGCCCGGCGCTGTACGACGCCTATCATGGCGTGCAGCCGGTCGTGCCGCGCAAAGGCGTTGCGGAACAATACGATATCGTCGGCCCCGTGTGCGAAAGCGCAGACTGGCTGGCGCGCAATCGTAGCTTGTCGGTGCAAGCCGGTGACGTCCTGGCGCTGGAATCCGCGGGTGCCTACGCCATGACCATGGCCAGCAACTACAACACGCGTGCCCGCGCAGCCGAAGTCATGGTCGACGGCGATAAGCACTACGTCGTGCGGCAACGCGAAACGCTGGACGACCTGCTGCGCGGCGAATCCATGCTGCCCTGATCCGCGCGTCGCACAGAGCAACGAAAACCCGGTGGCATGTCGTGCATGTCACCGGGTTTTTTATGCGCGTATCAAGCTTGGTAGCGCGAGTCTGCGGACGGCTAGCCAGAGGGTGGATGGTGGCACCACGCAGCTGCTACAGAAGCGGATAGTGACATCACACTGCCGCCATCAAAGCTCGCCATAAGAATGCAGCCCCGACAGGAACATATTCACACCCAGAAACGCAAAGCCCGTGATCAGCAACCCGACCAGCGCCCAATACGCCGCCAGATGCCCTCGCAGGCCCTTGATCAACCGCATGTGCAGCCACGCCGCATAATTCAGCCACACGATCAGCGCCCAGGTCTCTTTGGGATCCCACTGCCAGTAAGCGCCCCACGCATCGGCCGCCCATAGCGCGCCCAGGATCGTGGCCACCGTAAAGAACGCAAAGCCCACCGCGATGGCCCGATACATGATGTCGTCGAGCACCTCCAGCGACGGCAATGCCTGCGCAATGCGCCGACGCCCCAGCAAGATCGCACCTACCACCACCGCGCCCACTCCAAAATAAACCATCCACGTCGCCGACAATCCATCGGTACGAAACACCATGGGCTCCGCACACAACAGCACCCCCAGGATGAACAAAGGCGCGAGCTTCACCCACGAGGTTGTGGTGCCATGTTGTTTGATCAGATAGGCAAAGCCCACCATGGCCGCGAGCGAGAACGTGCCATAACCAATAAAGTTCGCCGGCACATGCAGCTTCATCCACCAGCTCTTCAGTGCCGGCACCAGCGGCTGGATCTGACCCGCATCCCGCGTAAACGCATACCAGAGCAGAAACACAATCGCCGACGAAATCACGAGCAGGACGAATCCACCCAGCGCGCGCGTCGCATATTTGCGTTCGTAATACAGATAAAACAGCGCCGTCACCAACGCGAACAGCACAAAGACTTCGTACAGATTGCTGACCGGGATATGCCCGAGATCGGGGCCCATCAAATGGCCTTCACGCCACCGCACCAACAATCCCGTCACCCCGGCGAACACCGCCCCCCAGGTCAACGCCGTCCCGAGCCATGCCGCCGTCGCACTAACAATACCGGCCCAATAGCAGATCGTCGCCAAGATGAACAAGGCACACATCCACAGAATCGCCGATTGCGACGAGAACAGATACTTGAGAAAAAACACCTGCTCGGCGCGCGCCAGATCCGCCTGGTAGAGCCATAGCGCCAAGCCCGTGGCCAACGCACACGCAATCATCAGACGGCGCAGCGGCCGCCATAACCAGCCTAGCCACGTCATCGCGAAGACCGTGCCACCCAGGATGACTTTTTCATAGCCATCCATGGCGTGGCCATACCGGTTCAGCGCGAACCCCGCCCCCATCGCCAACAACAGAAAAAAGACGATATCGGTCCAGTCGGGCCTGCCACGCTCGGCGCGTGCATCGCCTGTCGCTGACAGCGGGGGCTGCCACATCGCGTTATGGGACGTCGTGGTTGTACTGACGGACATACTCACCTCATGGCCGGTTCCGGCGCGTCAACGCCTCTTTAAAGCGCTCGAATTCCTGCTGGAAGTCCAGTGTACGCTTCTGCGACGTCATGGCCGCATACACCTCGCTGCCGGCGCCGCCAGCGGCGGGTTTCACCCACGCCCATACCCGTCGATCACGAATATAAAACATCGAGAACACGCCCAGCACGAGCAGCAGACAGCCGATATACACCGCCGTCTTGCCCGGCGTGCGGCTGACCTGGAAAACACTGGCCTGCACGTGCTTGAAATCGCTCAGACTCAAAAACACCGGGGCGGGATACACGTTCAGATCCGACAGCGCCGCGACCGCCAGCCGCGACCATTGCGCCGCCTGTTCGGCCTCGGGCCCCGTCTCGGCGATCGCCGGCATGCCGGCCCGATCGCGCGCCACCCCGCGCAGCTCGTTCATCGATGCGCCCAACAGACGAATCACCACATCGGCCGCCCGTTCCAGCTCCGCTGGCGGCGTATTGGTCTGCAGAAAATTCGCGATGGCCTGCAAGCCGCCGGTGGAAAACGTATCCAGCGCGCGTTCCGCGGCCGTCTGTAGCGAGGACTGTTCCGCGCTGGACGGACTGTTACGCTCGGCAAAGCGACGCGCGGCCTCGCGGCGTTGCTCGGGGTCGGCCAGTGCGGCGCGCAGCCGCATGAACTCCGCCGGCGACCCGTCGGCATCGGCCGGGATACGCAGATAGCGATAGTTTTCGCCCGCGTTATTGCGCACGCCCGCCAGGAACACCGATGCACCGTCGAGCTCCACGGGCAACATATAGTTCATGAATTCGTGCGCCTGACCGGCCTGGTCGATCAGGCGGTACTCGATACTCGGACCGACATTACGCAGATGGTCGTTCTTCTTGCCCGCCGCGCTGCCGGCCACGGATGCCACATGGTCGCCGAAGCTCATCGGATTGCCGCCAGGCGCGCCGCCTTGCAGATCCTCCACGTTAATGGGCCGCAGCGCCGTGATCTCCACCCGCAGATCGCGCGGTGCGCCATCGCTGCCATGTGCCGTGATCTCGGCGGGCTTACCCACCTCGCCGTCGACCGTAAACGGTGCGCTACCGTGACCCACCAACGGATAGCCTTTCAGGCTGACCGTGCTGCCGCCATCGTCAAAGCTCGACTGATAGACCGTCACGCCTTTGAAGTGCAGCGGTTCGTTGACCTCGATCGTGGCGTCGAATGTCTTGCCGGTTTCCGGATCGGTGACTTCCACTTCGCTGGCGAATCGACTCGGCATGCCGGTGGAGTAATAGTCGACCAGGAATTTCTTGAGCTTTAACGCAAACGGCAACGGCTGCACCAGCGCACCATCGCCCACCATCACGATGGCCGTGCTTGCCTGCCCGCCCTCGGGGACGAGCACGCTGCCGCGGAAGCTGGGATTCGAGATCGACAGGCGGCCAGTGGGCGGCACCTGCGAGATCAACATGTTTTCCACAATCGGGTGCTTGCCGCCCAGCAGTACTTGCAATCGCACCATCAGCTCGCTATCGAGCAAGCCACCGATGCAGATAATGACCATCGCCGCATGGGCGCAGATATAGCCCAAACGATTGGCGCTGCCCTTCTTCGCTGCAACCATGATGCCATCGCCATCGACGCGCTCACGCACCGCATAGCCTTGACGCACGAGCAGGGCTTTAACGGCCTGCGCCGCCTCCGGCACGGGTGCCGCATCCTGCATTTCCACACGATGCGGGAACGCGCGCAAACTGCTGGCGCGCACATGCTCGCGAAACGAGCGCGCCTCGCGCAGCATCTTGGGCGTATTGCGGATCAGGCACACCGAGGTCGAGACGACCAAAAACCCCATGATGGCCAGAAACCACCAGCTGTTATACACATGCCAGATCGAGAACTTGTCGAACACCTCGAACCAGAACGGGCCGAACTGATCGATATACGTATTCGACGGCCGGTTCTGCGCCAGCACCGTGCCAATCAAGCTGGCGATACAGATAAACATCAACAGGCTGACCGCAAAGCGCATCGAGCCGATCAGCTCGAATACATCGCGCGGCAGATTGCTTAATGGGTAACGAGTCGTCTGTTGAGTATTTGAAGTCATGAACAAAGGGGCCGCGTTACAAACCGGCCCCTACAAGAGCGGCGGCGCTGGAAATCATTCCAGCGCGCCATAACGCTGCGCGCGTCTCGCGCAGATCGAGGCCAACGCGTAGCTTAGCGCAGGCCTGCGGCGTAGTCCGATACCGCCTTAATATCGGCATCCGACATACGGTCCGCGATCTCGTGCATGATGGGACTGTTGGCGCGGTCATTGCTACGGAAGAGTTTCAACTGCTCTTCGATGTAGCTGGGGAACTGACCCGACAAACGCGGATATTGGCCGGGCAAGCCCGCGCCGTTGGGCGAATGGCAGGCCGCGCAAGCGGGCACGTTGCGATCCGGCAGCCCACCGCGCCAGATCTGACGACCGCGCTCGACCAGGTTTTCATAGCCTGCCGTCGCCGGCTGCGTCAAAGGCTGTTGCGCCAGATACAGCGCGACGTTCTGGATATCCTCGGGCGTGAGGTTCTGCGCCATGGGCGTCATCGGCGTGGGATTGCCACCCGGGCCATTACGCAAAGGCTTTTCCGCACCCTCTTTGATCTTGAAATCAACGAGCTGCTTGGCGATATATTCGTGGGGATTCGCGGCGAGATTGGGGTTGGCGGGAATGGAGCTATTGCCCCCTACGCCGTGACAGGAAGCACAGGCAATAATGCCGCGAGAGGCATCGCCTTGTTCGTAGAGTTGAGCGCCTTTAGTGGCGTCCGGCTTGGCCGGCCCGGCCGCGTTTTCCGCGGCTACGCTTGGACAGACGACAAATACACCGAGCATCAGCCCGCTAGCTAGCAACATCCGGGACAGCACACGCATCATTGATTACCTCGACGATCGGACTGCGATCAAGACGTCAAAATACTAACGTCTCATCCTGCCCCATGCTGTGCCGAACCAACTGCCTCCGCCGTGGAGTTCGAGCTTTTTAACAGGCGGAAAGACCCGGCAAACGCAGGGGTACCACTGCTGCAAACGCTGGATTATACAATAGGGTCTTCTGGGATCGCGGCCAAGGCTGCGCTCCCGTCCCCGCGCGTGATGCAGACGTGTTGAACACGTGCTTTAAACAGCATGCCCGGGGTGCTCACCATCAACCGAAACGGACTTGCCAAGTGTCCCTCCTCCATCGCGCCTCCTTTTATGTCTCGGCAGCCCGCCTCGATCAGCTGCCCGCCCCGGGCGCACCCGAGGTCGCGTTTGTCGGCCGTTCGAATGCCGGGAAATCGTCCGCCATCAATGTGCTGTGCAACCAGCGGCGGCTGGCGTTTTCCAGTAAAACCCCCGGGCGCACGCGCCTGATCAACCTGTTCGGCCTGCCCGATCCGCTCGCGCCCGATGCGCCCCTGGGCTTTCTCGTTGACTTGCCTGGCTATGGGTACGCCTCCGTCGCGCAAAAAGAAAAAGAAAAATGGTCGGACATCCTGGGCGGCTATCTGCGCGACCGGCCGTCCTTGGCCGGCATTGTGCTGCTCATCGATATCCGCCGAGGCGTGACCGAACTGGACCGCCGGCTGGCGGACTTCATCGCGCCCACCGGACGCCCGGTGCTGGCGCTGCTGACCAAGGCCGACAAACTGCCGTATGGTCAGCGCCAACGCGCGGTATTCGCCGTACGCAAAGAGCTCGCCGATATCGGCGCGCTCAACACGGTGCCGTTCTCTGCCACCGAACGCATCGGCCTCGTTGAAGCCGGTCAACAAGTCGAGAACTGGATCTCTCCGAAGGTAGTGCCATGAATCCGAACATCATCACGCCCGCATTCCCGACCTCACGTCCTCGCCGCCTGCGTCGCGACGACTTCACGCGCCGTCTGGTGCGTGAAAACGCGCTCACGGTCGATGACCTGATCTATCCGGTGTTCGTCGCCGAAGGCACGGGTCTGCGTCAACCGGTGCCTTCCCTGCCCGGCGTGATGCGTTATTCGCCAGACACCTTGCTCGAAGTCGCCGCGGAATGCGTCGAACTCGGCATCCCAGTGCTGTCGCTCTTTCCCGCTATCGATCCCGCGCTGAAAACGCCCGACGGCATCGAGGCCACCAATCCCGACGGCCTGATTCCCCGCGTCGTGCGCGCCTTGAAAGAACGCTTTCCCGAACTCGGCGTGCTGACCGATGTGGCGCTAGACCCCTATACCAGCCACGGCCAGGATGGCGTCATCGACGAAGACGGCTACGTCATCAACGAGCCCACCGTCGAACTGCTGATCCGTCAGGCCTTGGTGCAGGCCGATGCGGGCGTCGATATCGTCGCCCCCAGCGACATGATGGATGGCCGTATCGGCGCCATCCGTCAGGCCTTGGAAGACAAACAGCACATCCACACGCGCATCATGGCCTACTCGGCCAAGTATGCGAGCGCCTTTTATGGTCCCTTCCGCGATGCCGTGGGATCGGCCAGCAATCTGGGCAAGTCCAACAAAATGGCCTACCAGATGGACCCGGGCAACCTCGACGAGGCCCTGCGCGAAGTCGCCGCCGACCTGCAAGAAGGCGCCGACATGGTGATGGTCAAGCCCGGCATGCCCTATCTGGATGTCGTGCGCCGCGTGAAAGACACCTTCCGCGTGCCGACCTTCGCCTATCAAGTCAGCGGCGAATACGCCATGATCAAGGCGGCCTCCGCCAACGGCTGGCTGGATCACGACAAAGTCATGATGGAAGCCTTGCTGGGCTTTAAGCGTGCCGGAGCCGATGGGATTCTGACGTACTTCGCGATTGAGGCGGCGAAGCTGTTAAAGGCGCGTTAGCACAATAAGCCGCCCTGCGGCGGCAGCGTTATGAGGTGCCCGCGCGATCCAGACCGGCGCGCGGGCACGTAAAAGCTAGCGTCGACGCGGTTTAGAACGCGTATTTCAGTCCGCTGCTCGCAATGAACGTCGAACTGCTGATACCCCAACCGTCGGGAGCGCTTAACGACGGGCCGTAAGCAGGCCCACATGGTGAGCCCGGCACACTGTGCTGCGCTTATCTGTCTTGCAGCACCTTATCCAGCACCGCTCCAAACCGCGCCGCGTCTTGAAACCCCACCACCCGCGCATCCGCGACGATTGTGCCGCCCGGCTCAAAAAACACGATGCCCGGCGGCCCGAACAGGCGAAAGCGTTTTAGCAGTTCACGGTCATCGGCGTTGTTCTGCGTAACGTCGGCCTGCAACAACGTCATCTGGGCGAGCTTACTGGCCACCTCGGGATTGGAGAACGTAAAGCGCTCCATTTCCTTGCACGAGACACACCAATCAGCATAGAAATCCAACATCACCGGACGCGTGCTTTGCGCCAACACCGCATCCAACTCGGCACTGTTGCGCACACGCGTGAACGCGATGGGCTGCGCCGCTGCGATGGATTGTGGTTCGCTCGCCCGGGCCGCCAGATGCGACAACGGCTGCAGCACATCCCGTCCGCCGCTGACTGCCCCGACCAGCCATGCAGCCGCTGCCAGCGCCAGCAGAATGCCGATGCCTTTGCCAAACATGCGTGGCGCGCCCGAGCCTGCGGGTAGTGCATCGAAAGCCCGCAGCATCACCGCACCGACCATCGCCAGCAAGGCCCAGCCCACCATCTGCAACCAAGTGGGCGTAATCGGCATCAGCATCCACCACGCAGTGGCCAGCAACAACATGCCGAACAAGCGGCGAACTCCGTCCATCCAAGGCCCAGCCTTGGGCAGTAACGCACCCGACGAGGCACCGACCAGCAATAGCGGCACTCCCATCCCCCAGGCCAAGGCGAACAAGGCCGCTGCGCCCAACCAAACATCACCGGTCTGCGAGATATACAGCAGAGCCCCCGCCAGTGGCGCGGCCACGCAAGGGCCGACGATCAAGGCCGAGATAGCGCCCATTGCGAGCGCACCGGTAATACGTCCGCCCGGAATCCGCGACGAACGCGCGCTTAGCCAGCTCTGTATGCCGCCCGGCATCTGCAAATCAAAAGCGCCAAACGTTGCCACGGCAAGCACCACCAACAGCGCCGCGAACAATGTCAACAGCCAAGGCGTCTGCAACCACGCGGCCAAACCCGCCCCGCTCAAGCCTGCGGCCACGCCGAGCGCGGTATAGACCACCGACATCCCCAGCACATACGCCGCCGCCAAACCGAGGCCACGCGCGCGCGTCGGCCGCGCTTCGCGCGAGCCTCCGACCACGATGGACGACAAGATGGGAATCATCGGCAGCACGCAAGGCGTCAATGCCAACAACAGGCCTAGCAAAAAGAAAACACCCGCCGTCTTCAACCATCCCAGCCCACTGATGGCGTCAGCCAACCCGGTATCTCCCGCCGAAAGCAGTGCGCCCAGACCGCTTGAGGATTCTGGTCGCTTGGCACCCGGGACTGTTTGGACTCCTTGTTGTAAAGCGCCGCTCTGCGCATCCGATTGCCCGGCAGTTCGCCCCGCTTGATCCGTGGATGCCGTCAACCAGCCGGGCGAGCGTGTTTGCGAGGCACCGTCCTGGACGACATAACCATCGGGCACAGGCTCCAGGGACACACGATGGGTTTGTGGCGGGTAGCAAAGCCCCGCATCCGCGCATCCCTGACTCGTGATATCCAGCGCGACGGCCTGCGTTCCCGACAGCGGTACGGATACCGTGACTTCACCCGTGTAGGTCTCCATGTCCTTTTCGAACGTCGGGTCGTACTTCACTTTGCCCGGCGGGTAGACGGGGTCACCCAGGGCTACAGCCTGAGGCGGATCGGCGGCGATCTCGAACCGCTCGCGATACATGTAATAGCCAGGAGCGATGCGGTATTTCAGTTCGAGCGTGTTCGGGGCAGCCACGGCGGCGCTAAAGACGAAGGCCTGCTCCGGCGGCAGAAAATCTTCTTCCGACAGGGCCTGCGCAGGACGGCATACGAGCAACAGGCTCCATGCCGCAAACAGGACGAGCCAAACCCATCCTGACCGTCTACAAGCAAGCCCACCCACGTTCAACCGATGCATCAGACCCTCTTGTCCTCTTTATCCAGTGGCTTGCCCGCCGCCTCTTGTCGCACCCAATCCAGATACGCGGCATGGCCGCCTAGTACCGGCACCACCAGGATTTCCGGCACGTCGTAGGGGTGCAGCTTACCCAACGCCTCGATGACCGCCTCCTGACGCCCCGTGGTCGTTTTGATCCACATCGGGATCTCGTCGGCGCCCTCGATCTGGCCCTGCCAACGATAAACAGACAGCACTGGTGCGCCCAAGTTCACGCACGCGGCCAAGCCGTCCTCGACCAGCACGTGGGCGATGCGTTTCGCCAGCAACAGATCCGGGGCGTTACTGATCACCAATACGATATCGTCGTCACGCAGCATGGGCGTCTCCAGATTACAAACTGCCGTCCCTAGAACATAGGGATGAACAGAGGGTATCTTACTTGCAGCTCGCGGACCGCGCCGACGCGGCAGGACACGGTGATATCGGATTCAGTGTCATTGGCGGTTGTACCTGCGAAGACGCCCACGTGACTAGCATCGACTCGCGAGTGGCGACGGCGCGCGCCAAGCCGCGCACCAAAAACAAAGGCGAGCCCGAGGGCTCGCCTTTGCGCTTATTCACTGACCGGGTTATTCGGCAGCGTTTTCAGCCTCGGTTTCCTGAACTTCAGGACGATCAACCAGTTCCATGTAAGCCATGGGAGCGTTGTCGCCTTGACGGAAACCCATCTTCAGGATGCGGGTGTAGCCGCCGTTACGGGCCGCATAGCGGGGACCGATTTCGGCGAACAGCTTCACCACGGCAGCACGATCACGCAGACGGGCAAAAGCCAGACGCTTGTTCGCGAGGGTGGGTTCCTTGCCCAGGGTGATCAGGGGCTCTACGACGCGGCGCAGTTCTTTCGCCTTGGGCAGCGTGGTCTTGATCGCTTCGTGGGTCAACAACGAAACGGCCATGTTGCGAAACATGGCAAGACGGTGGCTGCTAGTACGATTGAGCTTACGCAAACCATTACCGTGACGCATGATAAGTTCCTTTTGAATCTAAGAGGCGACGTGACCGCCGCCGGGTTATCTGGATCTTCTATCGGCCGGTCACCCGGCCGCGGTCCAGTGGAAATCGGTACTACAGTGAATTACGGACGTTCCAGACCGAGCGGGGGCCAGTTCTCGAGCTTCATGCCCAAAGTCAGACCACGTGCAGCCAGAACTTCCTTGATTTCGTTGAGCGACTTGCGACCCAGGTTCGGGGTCTTGAGCAACTCGTTTTCGGTACGCTGGATCAGGTCGCCGATGTAGTAGATGTTTTCGGCCTTCAAGCAGTTGGCCGAACGCACCGTCAGCTCCAGATCGTCGACCGGGCGCAGCAGGACCGGATCGATTTGCGGCGTGCCGCGAACCGGGACTTCGTACGAATCGCCAGCGCCTTCCAGAGCGGCGAACACGGAGATCTGATCCATCAGGATGCGGGCCGATTGACGGACAGCTTCCTCGGGCGAGATCACGCCGTTGGTTTCGATGTCCAGCACCAGCTTGTCCAGGTCGGTACGCTGTTCCACACGGGCGCTTTCGACAGCATAGCTGACACGGCGCACGGGGCTGAACGAAGCGTCCAGAACGATCCGGCCGATGGTGTGGCTGCGGTCTTCCGACAGCGCGCGCACGTTACCCGGCACGTAACCACGACCCTTTTCGACCTTGATCTGCATTTCCACTTTACCGGAGTCGGTCAGGTTGCAGATCAGATGATCCGGGTTGATGATCTCGACGTCGTGCGGCAGTTCGATGTCGCCAGCGACGACGGCGCCCACGCCGTTCTTGCGCAGCACCAGGGTGACTTCGTCACGGTTGTGCAGCTTGAACACCACGCCTTTCAGGTTCAACAGGATGTCAACGACATCTTCGCGCACGCCCGGGATGGTCGAGTACTCATGCACCACGCCCGTCATTTGCACTTCGGTCGGGGCGTAGCCCGTCATCGACGACAGCAGAATGCGGCGCAACGCGTTACCCAGCGTATGACCATAGCCACGCTCGAACGGCTCCATCACGATCTTGGCGTGATGCGTGCCGACCGGCTGGACTTCAATGGAGCGCGGCTTCAGAAAACCTTGAGTGGACATTAACAGTATTCCTTTTCAATACCCTCGGCTCGTTACACCGATAAGGCTGATGGAAAGTAAAACAGGGACAAAAATCACCGTTCATAACGACCGCAAAGCCCGCTTGCACGGATGTGCACAAGCGGGCTGCTGCGGGACTTGCAATCTTACTGTAAGCACGGCGAACTTCACCGTGCCAGTCGCGATTAACGCGAGTACAGTTCGACGACCATCGATTCGTTGATGTCGCGAGCGACGTCAGCGCGATCGGGCACCGACTTGAAGGTACCGGTCATCTTGTTGGCGTCGACTTCCACCCATTGGGGCAGACCGATGCTCGCAGCCAGATCCAGCGATTCGCGGATACGGCCTTGCTTCTTGGCCTTTTCGCGGATGCTGATCACGTCGCCGGCCTTGACGATCATCGAGGCGATGTCGGCGGTGTGGCCGTTCAGTTCGACAGCGCGGTGGCTGACGAGCTGACGTGCTTCAGCGCGGGTCGAACCAAAACCCATGCGGTAGACGACGTTGTCCAGACGCGATTCCAACAGCTGGATCAGCGTTTCGCCGGTGTTGCCACGGCGACGCTCGGCTTCAGCGAAGTACTTGCGGAACTGCTTTTCCAGCACGCCGTACATGCGCTTGAGCTTTTGCTTTTCGCGCAGCTGCAGGCCGTAGTCAGAGGTACGGGCACCGGAGGTGCGGCCGTGTTGACCAGGCTTGGAGTCCAGCTTGCACTTGGAATCCAGCGAGCGACGGGCGCTCTTCAGGAACAGATCAGTACCCTCGCGGCGCGAGAGCTTGCATTTGGGTCCAATATAACGAGCCATGTGGATTCCCTTTAGATACGACGACGCTTCGGCGGACGGCAGCCGTTATGCGGCACGGGCGTGATATCGGCGATGCTCGAGATCTTGATGCCCAGCGCATTCAGCGCACGCACGGACGATTCGCGACCCGGGCCGGGGCCCTTGATACGCACTTCGAGCGTCTTGATGCCGTATTCCAGCGCCACGCGGCCTGCCGTCTCGGCTGCCACCTGTGCGGCGAACGGCGTCGATTTACGCGAGCCCTTGAAGCCCGCGCCACCCGAAGTCGCCCACGACAGGGCATTGCCCTGACGATCGGTGATGGTGATGATGGTGTTGTTAAACGACGCGTGAACGTGCGCAATGCCGTCCGAGACGTTCTTCTTAACCTTTTTGCGTACGCGCGAAGCGCCGCTGGTGGAAGCTTTCGCCATAATCTAATTCCTCGATTATTTCTTCAGGGACGCAGCAGCACGACGCGGTCCCTTACGGGTGCGAGCGTTGGTGCGAGTGCGCTGGCCGCGCACGGGCAAACCGCGCTTGTGACGCATACCACGGTAGGTGCCGAGGTCGATCAAACGCTTGATCGACAATTGCACTTCGCGGCGCAGGTCACCTTCGACCGTGAACAGACCAACGTGTTCACGAATGCGTTCCAATTCAGCGTCGGTCAGATCCTTGACCTTTTTGGAAAGGGGTACATTTGCAGCTTCGCAGATCTTGCGGGCGCGGGTACGACCGATGCCAAAAATGGCGGTCAGGCCGATCTCGGCGTGCTGTTGCGGCGGAATGTTAATGCCAGCAATACGGGCCATGACTGTTCCTTGAATAAATCCGTTGCGTGTCGCTAACCAGGGTTAGCCTTGACGCTGCTTGTGACGCGGGTCGGTGCAGATGACACGCACCACGCCGTGACGTTTGATAACTTTGCAGTTGCGGCAAATCCGCTTAACCGATGCCATTACTTTCATGGTTGACTCCTAATTTTCCGTAATCCGATTCTGCTCATTTTGAGCGGAAAACAATTCTTGCCCTCGTCAGGTCATAGGGCGTGAGCTCCACTGTGACCTTGTCGCCCGGCAGAATCCGGATGTAATGCATACGCATCTTGCCGGAAATATGGCCTAACACCACGTGGCCGTTTTCGAGCTTGACGCGAAAAGTCGCGTTAGGGAGGTTTTCGACAACCTCGCCTTGCATCTGGATGACGTCGTCCTTAGACATTCTCTTTGCTACCGCATCGGCAAACCTGAGGAGCCCTTGAAATTCGCTTTCTTGAGAAGCGACTCATATTGGTGAGACATCATGTAGGCCTGAACCTGCGCCATGAAATCCATCGTCACCACTACGATAATCAACAAGGACGTGCCACCAAAATAAAACGGTACATTCCAGCGCATCACCAAGAACTCTGGGAGCAGACACACGAGGGTGATGTACAGCGCACCCACCAGCGTCAAGCGCATCAGAATCTTGTCAATGTAACGCGCTGTCTGCTCGCCCGGGCGAATGCCAGGAACGAACGCACCGCTCTTCTTCAGGTTATCTGCCGTTTCGCGGCTGTTGAAAACCAATGCCGTGTAGAAAAAGCAGAAGAAAATGATCGCTGTCGCGTACAACGTGATGTAGAGCGGTTGGCGAGGCGCGAGCGCCGCAGCCAGATCACGCAACCACATCATGTTTTCGCCCGTCGAGAACCAGCTGGTAATCGTGGCCGGGAACAGAATGATCGACGATGCAAAGATCGGCGGAATCACCCCGGCCATGTTCAGCTTCAACGGCAAGTGCGAGCTTTGACCACCGTAGATCTTGTTGCCTACCTGACGCTTGGCGTAGTTAACCGTGATCTTGCGTTGTCCGCGTTCGACGAACACCACAAAAGCCGTCACCAACACTACCAAGGCCACGATGAACAGGGCCGAAACCACCGACATCGCATTGGTACGAACCAAATCCAGCAATCCAGCCAGCGCCGAGGGCAACCCGGCAACAATACCCGCGAAAATCAAGATCGAGATACCGTTACCCAGGCCACGCTCCGTGATTTGCTCTCCCAGCCACATGACGAACATGGTGCCAGTCAGCAACGTCACGACCGTTGTGAAGCGAAACAGCATGCCAGGATCAATGACCAGACCTGGCTGCGACTCCAACGCCACCGAAATACCCACCGCCTGCACCAGCGCCAGCACGACCGTGCCGTAGCGAGTGTATTGGGTGATCTTCCGACGGCCGGCCTCGCCCTCTTTCTTCAGGGCTTCCAGCGAGGGCATCACGACGGACATCAACTGCATGATGATCGATGCAGAGATGTACGGCATGATCCCCAAGGCGAAGATCGAAAAGCGCGACAACGCGCCGCCCGAAAACATGTTGAACAGGCCCAGGATACCGCCCTCGTTCTGGCGGAAAAGATCCGCCAGCGCATCCGGATTGATACCCGGGACGGGGATATGCGTCCCCAACCGGTAAACCACCAGGGCCAAAACCAGGAACACGAGACGGCGTTTTAAATCGCCGTATTTCGGTCCGGTCTTTCCCAGTGCCTGTGCATTAGCCACGTATTACCTCGCGATCAAGCTAACGAGCCGCCCGCGGCTTCGATGGCGGCGCGAGCGCCAGCCGTCGCGGTGATGCCCTTGAGCGTCACCTTGCGCGAGAGTTCGCCGGACTTGATGACCTTAGCGTAGCGGACCTGTTGGCCAACCACACCGGCAGCCTTCAGCGCTTGCACATCGATTTCGTCGATGGGCAGAGCCTGCAGCTCCGACAAACGAACTTCGGCGTACAGGTGCTGACCCAGCGGCGTAAAGCCACGCTTGGGCAGACGACGCTGCAGCGGCATCTGGCCGCCTTCGAAGCCAACCTTGTGGAAACCGCCCGAACGCGACTTTTGACCTTTGTGACCACGGCCGGCGGTTTTACCCAGACCCGAACCGATACCACGGCCAACGCGGCGCTTGGCGTGCTTAGCGCCCTCAGCGGGCTTCAGCGTATTGAGTTGAATATCCGACATCGTGATTCCTTAGGCTTCCGAGACGGACACGAGATAATCCACTTTACGGATCATGCCGCGCACCTCGGGCGTGTCCACCAGAACTCGGCTGCTGTTGAGACGGCGCAAGCCCAGACCGCGAACGGTGTCACGGTGGGATTGCTTGGTACCGATCACCGAGCGCACGAGGGTAACTTTGATCTGTTTCTGAGACATGATTTACCCCAGGATCTCTTCGACGGTCTTGCCGCGCTTGGCAGCGACTTCCGACGGCGTCATGGAAGCGCGCAAGCCGTTGAGCGTGGCACGGACCAAGTTATAGGGGTTGCTCGAGCCGAGGCTCTTGGCAACAACGTTACGCACACCCATCACTTCGAAGATCGCGCGCATCGGGCCGCCGGCGATGACGCCGGTACCTTCAGCTGCGGGCGAAATCAGAACGGTGGATGCACCGTGCTTGCCCACAACCGTGTGATGCAGCGTGCCGTTCTTCAGGGCAACCTTGAACAGACCGCGACGAGCCTGTTCCATGGCTTTCTGGACGGACACCGGCACTTCACGCGCCTTGCCCTTGCCCATGCCGATGCGGCCATCGCCATCGCCAACCACGGTCAGCGCGGCGAAGCTCATGGTGCGACCACCCTTGACCACCTTGCTGACGCGGTTAACCGCGATCATTTTTTCGCGCAGGCCGTCGTCGTTCTCTTTTTCCGCGGCGCCTTTGCCTTGTACTTTAGCCATTTGACAAATCCTCGCTTAGAACTTCAGACCGGCTTCACGCGCGGCATCGGCCAGCGCTTTCACGCGGCCATGATAACGAAAGCCCGAGCGATCGAAAGCGACCAATTCAATACCGGCAGCCTTGGCCTTTTCGGCTACGCGCTTGCCCACCAGCGTGGCAGCGGCGGTGTTGCCGCCCTGACCGGATTGACCAGCCAGTTGCGCACGCACTTCGGGTTCCAGCGTCGAAGCGCTGACCAGCACGCGATCGCCTTCGGGCGAAATAATGTTGGCGTAGATGTGCAGGTTCGAGCGGAAAATCGAGAGGCGATGTACGCGCAACTCGGAAATTTTCCGGCGGGTAGGAACCGCACGACGCAAACGGGAAACTTTTTTGTCCATGATTCGTCCTTGCGTGCGCCGTTATTTCTTCTTGGTTTCTTTAATGACGACGCGTTCGTCCGAGTAACGCACGCCCTTGCCCTTGTAGGGTTCGGGTTCGCGATAAGCGCGGATTTCAGCGGCCACTTGACCGACGACTTGCTTGTTGGCGCCCTTGATGACGATTTCCGTCTGAGTGGGGCACTCGGCCTTGACACCAGCGGGCAGCGGATGCACGACATCGTGCGAGAAGCCCAGCTGCAGCTTGATGGCATCGCCTTGAACTTGGGCACGGTAGCCCACGCCGACCAGGGTCAGCTTGCGCTCAAAGCCCTTGCTCACGCCCGTCACCATGTTGGCGACCAGCGCGCGCACGGTGCCCGACATCGCGTTCGCGTGACGGGAATCGTCAGCGGCGGCGAAAGTCAGCTTGCCGTTTTCTTCGGCAACCTTGACATGGCCGGTCAGCTCTTGGCTCAGGGTGCCCAGGGGACCCTTGACGGTGATCTGATCTGCCAGGATGTTGGCTTCAACACCCTTGGGCAGTTCTACCGGGTACTTAGCAATACGTGACATGTGTTTCTCCTTAAGCCACGTAGCACAGGACTTCGCCGCCGACGCCGTTTGCACGGGCCTTACGGTCGGTCATGACGCCGCGCGAGGTCGAAACGATAGCCACGCCCAAGCCGTTCATGACTTGAGGAATGCTGCTGCGGCCCTTGTAGATACGCAGACCAGGGCGCGAGACGCGTTCGATGCGCTCGATAACCGGACGGCCAGCGTAGTACTTCAGGGTGATTTCCAGCTCAGGCTTAGCCTGCGTGCCTTTGACTTCAAAGCCGTCGATGTAGCCTTCATCCTTCAGCACAGCGGCAATAGCCGCCTTCAGCTTCGAGGAGGGCATGCTCACCGTAACTTTGTCAACTTGCTGCGCATTGCGAATGCGAGTCAGCATATCGGCGATGGGATCGCTCATGCTCATATTTTTTCTCCTACCAGCTGGCCTTGGTGATGCCGGGGATTTCACCCTTCATCGCCATTTCACGCAGTTTGTGGCGGGTCAGCCCAAACTTGCGGAAGACGCCGCGCGGACGACCCGTGACGACGCAGCGCGCACGCTGGCGAGTCGGGTTGGCATTGCGCGGCAGTTGTTGCAGCTTCAGCCGAGCTTGGTAACGTTCTTCGTCGGTCTTCGACTGGTCGTCGATGATCGCTTTCAGTTCAGCGCGGCGAGCGGCGAACTTGTCAGCCAGCTTGGCGCGCTTGATGTCGCGATTGATGAGGGAAAGTTTAGCCACGTCATCAGCCCCTTAGTTGCGGAACGGGAAGCTGAAGGCGGTCAACAGTGCCTTGGCTTCATCGTCGGTCTTGGCGGTGGTGGTGATGCTGATGTTCAGCCCACGCAGCGCGTCGATCTTGTCGTACTCGATTTCGGGGAAAATGATTTGCTCTTTCACCCCGACGTTGTAATTGCCGCGACCGTCGAACGCACGACCGGAAATACCGCGGAAGTCGCGCACACGAGGCAACGCAACCGCCACCAGGCGATCCAGGAATTCGTACATACGTTGACCGCGCAGCGTCACCATGCAACCAATCGGGTAGTTTTCGCGGATCTTGAAACCAGCGATAGCTTTACGCGTCTTGGTCACGACCGGCTTTTGGCCGGCAATCTTGGTGAGGTCAGCAACAGCGTGCTCGATGACCTTCTTGTCGGCAACCGCTTCCGAGACACCCATGTTGAGAGTGATCTTGGTGATGCGCGGCACTTCCATCGGGCTCTTGTAGCCGAACTTAGCCGTCAACTCGGGAGCAACTTTGCTCTTGTACAGTTCTTGCAAACGAGACATGTCTGTCGCCCCTTACGCCTTGGCGCCGACTTCGGCACCATTGGAACGGAACACGCGGACCTTGCGGCCGTCGACGACTTTGACGCCGACGCGATCGCCCTTGCCGGTGGCCGGGTTGAACAGCGCCACGTTAGAGATATGGATCGGCAACGTCTTTTCGACGATACCGCCAGGATTGTTGGCCATCGGATTGGCCTTGACGTGCTTTTTGACAACGTTCACGCCTTCGACCAGTACGTGGTCGGCGTCAACGCGAGCCAGCACGGTGCCACGACGCTTTTTGTCGCGACCGGTCAGGACGATAACTTCGTCGCCTTTACGGATGTTGTTCATCGTGGGCTCCTTACAGCACTTCCGGGGCCAGCGACACAATCTTCATGAAACGCTCGGTACGCAGTTCACGCGTAACGGGTCCGAAGATGCGGGTGCCGATGGGCTCCAGCTTGGCATTGAGCAACACGGCGGCATTGCCACCGAAGCGGATCAGCGAACCGTCTTTACGGCGCACACCCTTGGCGGTACGAACCACCACGGCGTTGTAAATTTCGCCTTTTTTGACGCGCCCGCGCGGAGCCGCATCTTTGACGCTCACCTTGATGATGTCGCCGATACCGGCATAACGGCGCTTGGAGCCACCGAGCACCTTGATGCACATAACAGCGCGCGCACCGGTGTTGTCGGCCACGTCCAGCGTGGTCTGCATTTGGATCATGATTTTTCCTGTTCCAACTTAACTGGAATGACGATTTCCCGACCAGGGGATGCCGCGCTTCCAGCCAGTTTTGGTCCCGTCAGGTCCGCTGAAGGCTTCGAAGACTCTCTTCAAAACAATGCAGCGACCCTGGGTTGAAATCCTGCGGATACTTTCCCCCGATACCCTTATCAGCCTACCGCAGACATGGGCTGTAGCTGTGGCCGGTATAGGCAACTCGGGAAAGCTTGTCATTCTAGCCTGCCCCCAACCGGGATGCAAGCTTTTTGTGCAAAAAGTGTGCAGCACCGCAACATCGCCGCAATCGGCCATCTGACCGGACGCGTCGACGTCGTTGTACTGCCCACGTTCTACAACGAAAAACGGCAAGGACTGCTCCTCGCCGCTTTTCTGCCATCAGGCGACCCGAACCTGCGATCGCCTGGCGGCCGGGTTCACCATCAGATGATGCGAACCGCTTCGATCAGACGAACCACGCTCCAGGACTTCGAGCGCGAGATCGGACGACCTTCAGCGATTTCGACGGTGTCGCCTTCGTTGTATTGGTTCGACTCATCGTGCGCCTTGTACTTCGCGGAGCGCATGACGATCTTGCCATAGATGGGATGCTTGACGCGGCGCTCGACGAGCACAACGACAGTCTTGTCCATCTTGTTGCTGACGACCTTGCCAACCAGCGTACGCTGGCGCTTGGCCACTTGGGTGTTTTGAGTTTCGCTCATATTATTTCCCTGCCTTCTCGGTCAGCAAGGTGCGCACGCGCGCGATGTCACGGCGGACATTGCGCAGCTGGGTGGTATTGCCGAGCTGCTGCGTGGCTTTCTGCATGCGCAGACCGAATTGAGCCTTCAGCAGGCTCTCGAGCTCTTTACCGAGCTCGGCGGCGTCTTTCGAACGGAGTTCGCTAGCTTTCATGTGACTGACTCCTTAAGCACCGATATGACGCGCGACGAACGTGGTCGAGATCGGCAGCTTCGCAGCGGCCAGGCGGAACGCCTCGCGCGCCAGCTCTTCGCTGACCCCTTCCATTTCGTAGAGCACCTTGCCGGGCTGGATCTCGGCGACCCAGTACTCCGGGTTACCTTTACCATTACCCATCCGGACTTCGGCAGGCTTTTGCGAGATCGGCTTATCCGGGAAAATGCGAATCCAGATACGGCCGCCACGCTTGATGTGACGGTTGATAGCACGACGAGCGGCTTCGATCTGACGAGCGGTCAGACGACCACGGCCGGTGGCCTTCAGACCGAACTCGCCGAACGACACGTTGGTGCCGCGCGTAGCCAGACCGGTGTTGCGGCCCTTTTGCTCTTTGCGATACTTTCTGCGAGAGGGTTGCAGCATGGTTATTCTCCTTCAGGAGCCGGAGCCGCGTCCGCCTTACGGGGACCACGACCACGACCACCCGGACGGCCGGCACGATCGCCACTCGGACGATCGCCACGCGGCGCGCGACGCGGACGACGCTCTTCTTCACGCGGGGCAGCGGTTTCCGGCGGGAATTCGCCGTTGGCCAGCATGTCGCCCTTATAGACCCAGACCTTGATGCCGATCACACCGTAGGTGGTGTGGGCTTCCGAGGTGCCGTAGTCGATATTGGCTTTCAGCGTGTGAAGCGGCACGCGACCTTCGCGATACCACTCGGTGCGAGCGATTTCGATACCGTTCAGACGGCCCGAGCTCATGATCTTGATGCCTTGGGCACCCAGACGCATCGCGTTTTGCATGGCGCGCTTCATGGCGCGGCGGAACATGATCCGCTTTTCCAGCTGCTGCGAAATCGAGTCGGCGATCAGCTGAGCGTCGGTTTCCGGCTTGCGGATTTCCTCGATGTTGACGTGCACGGGCACGCCCATCAAACGCTGCAGATCGGCCTTCAGGCTTTCGATGTCCTCGCCGCGCTTGCCGATCACCACGCCCGGACGAGCCGAGTAAACGGTGATGCGGGCGTTCTTGGCGGGACGCTCGATAACGACGCGACCAACCGAAGCGCTCTTGAGCTTCTTCTTCAGGTACTCGCGAACGCGGATGTCTTCGGCCAGCATGCCGCCGAAAGCTTTGTCATCAGCGAACCAACGCGAGGACCAATTACGGGTGACCGCGAGACGGAACCCAGTGGGGTGAATTTTCTGACCCATCGTGACTCCTTAGGCTCCGACCTTGACCGTGATATGGCAGGTCTGCTTCTCGATGCGGTTGCCACGGCCCTTAGCACGAGCCGAAAAACGCTTCATCGATTGCGCCTTGTCGACGAAAATCGTGGTGACTTTCAGTTCGTCGATATCAGCGCCGTCGTTGTGCTCAGCATTGGCGATAGCGGACTCGACAGCCTTTTTCAAGATGCCTGCGGCCTTTTTCGGGGAAAAGGTCAGGATGTTCAGGGCCTGGGCGACCGATTTGCCGCGGATCAAGTCCGCAACCAAACGGGTCTTCTGGGCCGAGATGTGAACTCCACGGATAACGGCAGTAGTTTCCATCGCTTACCTCTTCGCCTTCTTGTCCGCAGCGTGACCCTTGAACGTACGGGTCAGCGCGAACTCGCCGAGCTTGTGACCGACCATGTTCTCGTTGATATAAACGGGAACGTGCTGGCGACCGTTGTGCACAGCGATCGTGAGACCGATGAACTCGGGCAGGATCGTGGAACGGCGCGACCAGGTCTTGATCGGCTTCTTGTCTTTGCCCGCGACAGCCTTGTCCACCTTGGAGATAAGGTGGGCGTCGACAAACGGGCCTTTCTTGATCGAACGTGACATAGTGTTCGCCTCTTACTTGCGCTTGCGCCGTTGGACGATCATATTGTTCGTCCGCTTGTTGCGACGGGTCTTGAAACCCTTCGAGGGCGTGCCCCACGGGCTGACCGGTTCGCGAGCTTCGCCGGTACGGCCTTCGCCGCCACCGTGCGGGTGATCCACCGGGTTCATGGCGACACCACGAACCGTCGGACGCACACCGCGCCAACGCATTGCACCGGCCTTGCCGATTTGGCGCAGGCTGTGTTCTTCGTTACCGACTTCACCGATGGTGGCACGGCATTCGATGTGAACGCGACGGACTTCGCCCGAACGCAGACGCACCTGAGCGTACGTACCTTCGCGAGCCAGCAGCACCGCGGATGCACCGGCCGAACGCGCCATTTGGGCGCCCTTGCCAGGGATCATTTCGATGCAGTGGATCGTCGTACCCACGGGGATGTTGCGGATCGGCAGCGTGTTGCCAGCGCGGATCGGGGCTTCGATACCCGAGACCAGCGTAGCACCCACTTCCAGACCGCGCGGCGCAATGATGTAGCGACGTTCGCCGTCGGCGTAGCACAGCAAAGCGATGTGCGCCGTACGGTTGGGGTCGTATTCCAGGCGTTCAACCTTGGCCGGAATGCCATCTTTGTTGCGACGGAAGTCGACGAGACGGTAGTGCTGCTTGTGACCGCCGCCACGGTGGCGGATCGTGATGTGACCGTTGTTGTTACGGCCAGAACCACGGGTCTTCTTTTCGAGCAGCGCAGCGTGCGGGGCGCCTTTGTGCAGGTTCGGGCTGACAACCTTCACCATGCCACGGCGGCCTGCCGAAGTCGGTTTTACTTTGACGAGGGCCATTTACTTCACCTCCGCAAAGTCGATTTCCTGGCCTTCCTTGAGCGCAACATAGGCCTTGCGCTCAGTGCGACGGCGACCCATGAAACGGCCAAAGCGCTTGACTTTGCCCTTACGGTTGAGGACCTGCACGGACTCGACCTGCACCTTGAACAGCAGTTCGACGGCAGCCTTGATTTCCGGCTTGGTAGCATCAGCCACGACACGGAAAGCGACTTGCTGATTCTTTTCGGCGACGAAGGTGGCCTTTTCGGTCACCACCGGCGCGAGAATGACTTGCATCAAGCGTTCGGCGTTCATCCCAGCATCTCCTCGAGTTGAGCGATGGCCGGCTTGGTGATCAGCACTTTCTTGTAGTGGATCAACGACAACGGATCGGCATAACGGGGCTCGACGACGGCAACGTGCGGCAGGTTGCGCGTAGCGAGGTAAATATTTTCATCAACGCTGTCGGTGATGATCAGAACCGAATCCAGACCCAGGGTCTTGAGCTTGGACACAGCCAGCTTGGTCTTGGGCGATTCGAGGCCGAACGTTTCGACAACGGCGATGCGGTCTTCGCGAGCCAACTGCGAGAGGATCGAACGGATACCCGCGCGATACATCTTCTTGTTGACCTTTTGGCTGAAGTTTTCTTCAGGCGAATTCGGGAAGGTGCGACCACCCCCACGCCACAGCGGCGACGAAGTCATACCAGCACGAGCGCGGCCGGTACCCTTTTGACGCCAGGGCTTCTTGGTGGTGTGCTTGACTTCAGCACGGTCTTTCTGAGCGCGGTTACCGCTACGTGCGTTGGCTTGATAAGCCACGACGACTTGGTGAACCAGGGCTTCGTTGAAATCACGACCGAAGATGGTGTCGGGCGCGCTGAACGTTGCGGCCTCACCTTGGTCATTCAGGAGCTTGAGATCCATGTTGCTTACGCCCCCTTCTTGGCCGGCGCCTTGATGGCCGGACGCACGACGACATCGCCGCCAGCGTGGCCCGGGACAGCGCCCTTGACCAACAGCAGACCGCGTTCGGCGTCAACACGCACGACGTCGAGGTTTTGAACGGTACGAGTAACAGCACCCAAGTGGCCAGCCATGCGCTTACCCGGGAAAATACGGCCCGGATCTTGTGCTTGACCGATAGAGCCCGGCACACGGTGCGAACGGGAGTTACCGTGCGATGCGCGCTGCGAACCGAAGTTGTGGCGCTTGATCGTACCGGCGAAACCCTTACCGATGGTGGTGCCCGTCACGTCGACTTGTTGACCGGCTTCGAAAACCGATTCCACAGCGATGACAGCGCCCGGGGTGAATTCGGCCAGACGGGCCGGATCCAGGCGGAACTCTTTGAGGTTGCTACCGGCTTCGGCGCCGGCTTTCGCGTAGTGCCCAGTGAGAGGCTGGGTAACACGCGAGGCACGACGGGTGCCGTAAGCCACTTGGACTGCGGCGTAGCCGTCAGCTTCCAGGGACTTGATCTGGGTCACGCGGTTGTTCGACACGTCCAGCACGGTCACCGGGATGGATTCACCTTCCTCGGTAAAAATGCGGGTCATGCCGACCTTGCGACCCACCAGACCCAGCCGGTGTGCGGCGGGCGTGGGCGTCGAATTCGACATTGTTTTCTCCATTCCCGACTGCGATTGGTCGGGGCTAATCAGGCAAAAGGTAAAGGCTTTCACCCTACAGGGTCAAGTAACCAAAACCGTGTGCGTACCGCCGTGCGAGGACTGCTGCACATGCATACGGCTGGGTTGCTATTGCCACAAAATGGCAAGCTTTGCATCTTAGCACGGTTTTTTCTGCTATGACAATAGCTTAGCGGCGATGGGTGTGTAACGAGGTGCCGGTTTTGTGGCGATTCAGCGGCATAAAAAAAGCCACATTCTGAGGAATGTGGCTTTTTTTGATCGCCGGCCGTCAAGGCTGGCGATTGTCCCTTGCGGGCACGGCTTACTGCAGAGCGATTTCCACGTCCACGCCAGCCGGCAGATCCAGACGCATCAGCGCGTCGACGGTCTTGTCGGTCGGGTCAACGATGTCCATCAGGCGCTGATGGGTACGGATTTCGAACTGGTCACGCGAGGTCTTGTTCACGTGCGGCGAACGCAGAACGTCATAACGACGGATACGCGTAGGCAGGGGTACCGGACCTCGGACCACGGCGCCGGTGCGCTTGGCGGTGTCGACGATCTCGGCGGCAGATTGATCGATCAGCTTGTAATCGAAGGCTTTCAAGCGGATGCGGATCTTCTGGTTTTTCATGGTGTTTCCTAAAGAACGAAAAGCGAAGGCGTCAGAGCGGACTCAGCCGCCTTCGCTGGTTTGGTGTGGTCGCCTTAAGCGATGATCTTAGCGACGACGCCGGCGCCGACGGTACGACCGCCTTCACGGATGGCGAAACGCAGACCTTCTTCCATGGCGATCGGAGCCAACAGCTTGACG
>NZ_WSJB01000002.1 GCF_009763255.1 Bordetella sp. 02P26C-1
GGCCAGATGGCGCGCGGGGGCGTTGGCTTGCCCCGGCTGCTTGGCCGCGATTGTTTGCGCAAAGCCGAGCTTCGCGGTGCTGGATTCGGTGGCAGGTACCGTAGACGCGGCCGCCGCGGGCGATACCGCGCGCCCGCGCCCGGCCTTCGCCAGCTGCGTATGTGCGGCTAGGGGAATGCCGAGCGCGGACTCAATACGCTGCACGAGCAAGGTATTGAGGCCGGATAGCTTCACTGCAACATGCTTCCGGAGGGCGTGCCGTAAGCGCGCAGCATGCACTTTTGCTTATTCAGTTGCACCAGCATTTGGCCCAGTCGAGCCAGCCCGGGCATAGCCAGGTCGCGCACCGCGGCATCATTGTTCAGTATCTGCCGCAATAATTGCGCGCGGTCCTCCCGGTTTTGCAGACTTGCGAGCTGTGCGGCCGGGATGCCGCGCAACGTTTCCACGGTGCTGCAATAGGCTTGACCCAGTTCTATCAGATGGTCCCAATCCTGGTCTTGCGCTGCGATGCGCATCGCACCCGTGATGGTGACGATCTGTTGATAGATCGCGATGACGGAGCTTTCAGATAGGGAAGCGGAAGTGGTTGGCATAGGGGTCTGGGTGGGAGTCTCGTGGGCCTGACTTGGTTGTTGCTTGTTAATAGTCGGCCTTCGTATTGATTATGTCGACGCTTTGATGCGTGCCCGATGCTGGGATTATGCCTGCAGTTGGCCCGTCGCCGCGTTCCAGGCGCTAGACAGATCATCCAGCATCGCGAGCACGGTATTGAGATGCTCCGCGTTGGCTTGGACATTCGCCAACAACAGGTGATGGGCCATGAGGTCATAGCTGAGGATAAGGCTCTTGGCGACTTCGCCTTGCGACTCATCCACGCTTGCCTTCAAGCCGTGCAGAATGATGTCCAGCGCTTTTGAGATGGCTGCGCCGCGCTCGGGCACTTGGCCCGCTTCGAGGTGAAACTGAGCCTTGGTGACGGAGGAGCGAGCAGCATCGAACAGCATGCTGATCAATTTCACGGGCGAGGCGCTACGTACAGATGTTTCCAACCCTACCGTGGCATACGAGTGGGCTAGCCGGCGAGAGCCGCGTAGCGGTGTCGTCATCATGATTTTTGTGATCCCAGTAGAGATAGTTGTTGGGTAAGATACGAGCTTGTCGTGTTCATCTGAGCCACCATGGCGTCCATGGCGGCGAATTGCTTGCGATAGATCTCGACTTGCGCGTCAATGCGTGCTTGCGCGCTCGTGTATTGACGATCCAGATCTTTGCGCTGTTTGGATGCCCCCTCCGATGCCGTCACCAGCAGGCCCACCTTGGCGTCGGTGAACGCTTCGGTGATCGCCATCGCCTTAGCTGCCACCCCTGAGTCACCACGGAACAAGGCTTGAACGTCAACGGGCTTTTCAGTGAGCGCTTTGCTGAGTACGGCATCATCGATCTTCAGCTGCCCGGATATCGGATCGGTACGAATCCCGATCTGTGACAGCATGCTAAAGGCGCCGGAACCGGATGTGGTGTTCAGGATGTCGCCCATGCGAGTTTGGATCTTGCGGGCAAGCGAGTCGCCGGTGAGCGCGCTCATGGTCTGGTTCTCGACGTCGAACGCGGTGACTTGTTTGACCTTCTTCAGCACTTCGTTATAGCGGTCAACGAAGGTTTTGATCGCGTCTTTCACGCCCTGAGAGTCGCCGGATACGCTCAATGAATTGCCAGCTTCGCTGGTTCCTTTTAGCGTGAGCGTTACTCCGTCGAGGACGTTGGTTACGGTATTGCTTTGCGAAGAAATCGAAACGCCGTTGATTTCCAGCAAGGCGTTGCTAGCTGCGGATTCCGTGACGGTGGAGTCTTCCGAACCGAACTTCATCAACGTGTCGAGTTCGGTGTTGCCGCTGACCGAGATACTTGTCACGGCGGCGTCAGTGCCCGTCTTAGTGGTGGAAAGAATCAGCTGATAGGGCGCGTCGGAGCCGTTATTCAGGATCGTAGCGCGTACACCTAAATCTTCCTGCCCATTGATGGCCCCGACAATGTCGTTCAACGACGTGCCCGTAGTGGCAAGGTCGATTTCCTTGGTCTGCCCATTGATGGTGAAGCTGATCTTGCCGCCGGAGCCTATGCCTTCCGTACGGCTGGCCTGACCCGTCATCGCCAGCGATTGCGTCGTGGCCAGCGTGTTGACCTTGATGCGGTAGTCGCCGGCCAAGGCACCGGTCGTGGCCGTGGCCGTGAAGTCCGAACCGACGACGGTCGCCTTCATGCTGTCAAAGGCGTCCTCGAGCAATGCCTTGGCTGCGGTGCTCACGTTAGTGAGTTCGTTCTTGAGCTGGCCATAGGCGGAGATCCGGGCGTCGACGTTCTTTTGCCGCGTGGTGATCGCGGTCAGTTTTGACTCCTCGCTGGTACGCAAATTGTCCAGCAGCTCCGCCAGAGGCAGATTCGAGCCCACGCCGATCGATGAAATAGCCATGAAGTTCTCCTAACAGTTGGAATTTTCTCGCGGGCGTATCAAGCATGATCGACGCGAAAGCAGTCAATTACCCTGCCAATTCAAAGATTCATATCGCGCCAGGCGCCACCTCCTATTTACGGCACCGGCTCAAGATTATTTAGCCCCGGTTTTTCGACTGGACGCCAGTAAACGCGCGAATTGCCGACTAAACAGGCCTTATCTCTGCCAGAAGCCGATCCGACGCCCGCCGGATAATGCTCGTCGGTATACACGAGCCTCATCCACGCATGACATCGCCCACCGAAGCTCTTATCCAAGAGCACGCGCCTCTTGTTCGTCGGCTGGCCCTGAAGTTGGCGGCGAAATTGCCCGCCAATGTCGAGCTCGACGATCTGATCCAGTCTGGCATGATCGGGCTACTCGATGCCGCGAAGAAATATCAGAAAGGGCGGGGCGCACAGTTCACCAGCTACGCGATTACCCGCATCAACGGGGCGATGCTCGATGAGCTGCGCCGGCAGGACTGGCTGCCACGCAGCGCGCGCGCGCGTTCGCGCCAGATCGAATCGGCTATGCAGTCACTCGAACAGGAACTGGGGCGCAGCGCGACCGATCAGGAGATAGCCGAACACTTGGGTATCAGCACCGAGGACTTTCATAGTCTGCTTGATGACGCCCAAGGTATCCAGCTTGTGCATTACGAGGACCTGACAGGGGATCGCGGCGAATCCAGCGCGGCGAATGGCGGCATGCTCGATAGCCTGGTCAGCGAAGACGCCACGCCGTTGGATGCGTTGCTAAGCGGTGAGTTCAAGCATTGCCTGGTTCAAGCCATTGCGAGCCTGCCGGAAAAAGAAAAGCTGGTGCTGCATCTTGCCTATGAGCAAGATCTCAACTTTGCCGAGATCAGCGAGGTCTTGAACCTGAGCCGAGGACGCATCTCTCAAATAAAGACGCAAGCCGTTTTGCGCCTGCGGGCCGCGTTGAACGAGATGCATTGGACGGCGATGCCAGAAGAGACAGCACTTTCGTTGGTTTGCTGAACGCATAAAAAAGTTTAACTGCCGACCTAAACATTTCCAGGCTCCCGACGATAACCTCCTTGAAGCCTGATTATTGAGGCTTTCGGATGTAGTCCAAAATTTTTTCTGGAGCCCACCATGGCCGTTATCAATACCAACATTCTGGCGCTGAACTCGCAGACCAACCTGAACCGCTCGGCTTCGGCCTTGGGCAGCGCCATCGAGCGCCTGTCGTCGGGCCTGCGCATCAACAGCGCCAAGGACGACGCTGCTGGTCAAGCGATTGCAAACCGCTTCACCGCCAACATCAAGGGTCTGACGCAAGCTGCTCGTAACGCAAACGACGGCGTGTCGATTGCTCAGACGACCGAAGGCTCGCTGAACGAAATCAACAGCAACTTGCAACGCATCCGTGAACTGACGGTGCAAGCTCAAAACGGTTCGAACTCGGCCGAAGATCAGGCTTCGATCCAGAACGAAATCCAAGAGCGTATGGACGAAATTGATCGCGTTTCGAAGGAAACGCAGTTCAACGGCAAGTACGTTCTGGGTGACGATGCTACCTCCCTGACGATCCAAGTCGGCGCGCACGACAATCAGAAGATTGATATCGAGCTCAAGCGTATCGACACGACGACATTGGAGTTGAAGGGCTTCAACGTCAGCGGCGTGAGCGGCGCGATTACTCAGCTCAAGGAAACGTCGGGCACGAGCGGTGGCGTGGTCACCAAAGATGTTGAGATTGACACGAGCGCCGGTAGCGATGTGCCCGAAGGTCTGACGCTGCACAGCTACAACAACGGTGCAAACTATGCGCTGCGCGACGCCAACGGCAACATGTACAAAATCGACGCTGCCGATATCGAACTCGATGCGGACGCAGCCGAATATGGCAAAGTTACCATCGACTTCGACGCTGACGGGTGGGCCGCCGCCAAAGCTGACTACGCCACCGATGTCGAGGCTGGCTTGGCTGGTACCGCTAATCCTCTCGCCGCGCTGGACAAGGCTTTGCAAACCGTCGACGATCTGCGCAGCCACCTGGGCGCGATCCAGAACCGTTTCGAATCGACGATCGCTAACCTGAACAACACCGTCAACAACTTGTCCGCAGCTCGTTCGCGTATCGAAGACGCCGACTACGCAGTCGAAGTCTCCAACATGACGCGCGCTCAGATCCTGCAACAAGCTGGTACCTCGGTTCTGGCTCAAGCCAACCAAGTGCCGCAAGGCGTTCTGTCGCTGCTGCGTTAATCCCACGCGGTATGGAGGGCGCTTGGCGTCCTTCGATGGAATGATGAGAACCGCCATTTCCTTCGGGGATGGCGGTTTTCTTTTGCTTTTCTGTATTGGAAAATCCTTATGATTCTGCGGATTATATGCACATAGATCCAGCGGATTCCGTAATCCTCACGGTCACGAGGATTCTGTTGCCATATTCCTCCCAATCAAGCAAAATCCTCACAAACGTGAGGACGCCATGCAAATTACCATCCACAACGCCGCCGCCATCGGCGCCGTCGTCCGCGCCACCCGCAAGGCGCAAAAAATCCGCCAGGACGACGCCGCCGGCAGTATAGGCGTCAGCGAAAACTTTCTCGGCAAAGTCGAGCGCGGCAGCGACTCGGTCCAATGGGGCAAGCTTTTCCAGGTCCTCGAAGGCCTGGGCGTGCGTGTCATCGTGGACGTGCCCGACTCCGTGGCCACCGACCTGGCCCGCGCGATCAGCACCGGGAAACAACCGTGACGGCGCGATCGCTGATCGCCTCGATCGACCAGAACGAGGTCGGTACCCTGGAGGAAGTCAACGGCCTCTGGTCTTTTCGTTATGCCCGCGCATGGCTCGATGATCCGCGTCACTTCCCCTTAAGCCCGCACCTGCCTCTGTCGCTCGACCCCCTCATCGATGGCGCCTCCGTGCGCCCGGTGCAGTGGTACTTCGATAACCTGCTACCCGAGGAAGGCCAGCGCATCCTCCTCGCGCAGGACGCGCGGCTGCAGGCGGCCGATGCATTTGGACTGCTGGCCTGGTACGGGGCGGAATCCGCGGGATCGCTGACCTTGTTGCCGCCCGGGCGCACGCTGGATGCACCCGTACCCTTGCGCCCGCTACCGGATGATGCCCTGCACATCCGCATCCGCCATCTTCCGAAAGTCCCCTTGACCCAAGGCGCCGTCAAACGCATGTCACTCGCGGGTGCACAACACAAGCTGGCGGTGGTCCTGCGTGACGACGCGTTATACGAACCAGCGGGTGCCACGCCATCGACGCATATCCTCAAGCCCGACCACCCCGACGAAGACTATGCGCATTCGGTCATTAACGAATGGTTCGTCATGCGCCTGGCCCGTCGCCTCGGCCTCATCGTGCCCGATGTGCACCGGCGCTACGTGCCGTCGCCGGTGTATCTGATAGATCGATTCGATCGAGTCGCCGACGCACACGGCTGGCACCGGCGACATGCGATCGACGCGTGCCAACTGCTGGGCTTGGATCGCAGCTTCAAGTATTCCGAAGGGCGCATGGAGAACCTCGCCGCTTTGGCCGCCGCATGCAGAAGCCCCGCCGTCGCGCGCGCCCGGCTCTATGGATGGCTGGTGTTCAATGTGCTGGTCGGCAATGCCGACGCCCATCTCAAGAACCTGAGCTTTCTCGTCTCGCACGATGGGGTGCAGCTGGCGCCGTTTTACGATCTGCTCAGCGTCGCGGCCTACGATACGCCGGCATTCGACAAGACCGGCTGGCCCAACACGACGCAGCTGGCATGGCCCCTGCTGGATGTCCGGCAGTTTGCACAAGTAGACCGAAAATTATTGTTGGAAGCCGGAGCGGCTTTGCATCTGAATCGAGGCACCGCGCAACGCATCATGGATAGCCTGCTGCGCAAGGTGCTGCCCGAGAGCGAGGCCCTCTACGCGGAAACGCAAGCCGAGAATACCCGCCTCATCGCGGCGCAGCCCGACCTCGCGGCGACGATGGCAGGCGAGTCTCGTTGCTTGAGGGCAATCATTCACTCCGTCATTAAAACCATGGTGCAGCGCTTGGCGTGATCGCATCGCGAGGCCACAAGCCATTCCCTGTATCATTTCCCCGTCAATCAATGTTGGAGACACCATGGCGGCATCTCGCACCAAGAAACCGGAAGACCCCGAGATCGATCCGACCCAGTTGCTGGCCTATCGTGTGCTGACGCTGAGTCAGCTGCTGAATCGTGGCATCGAAGTGATTCTGGAATCGGACCTGGGCCTATCCGTGCGTCAGTGGCGCGTGGTGCTGTGCATCGCCACACGCGGGCCGCAATCGGTACAAGACATCGCCGATTTTTGCCGATATGACAAAAGCCAAGTCAGCCGCGCGGTGGCCGAGCTGCTCGAAAAGAAGCTCGTGGCCACCGGCGTCAGCCCTACCGACGGGCGCCGCGTTCTGGTACGCCTGACCGCGGCAGGCCGGGAGAAGTTCAAGCGCGGCATGCCGCTTAGTCTGGCGCGGCAAGAGCGCCTTGCCAGTTGCCTGAGCCGAAATCAGTTGCAGACCTTCGACAAAGCCCTGCAAACGCTGATTCAGCAGGCCGAGGTGATGCTGCAAGAAGCGCACGATCAGCGGGGCTGAGCCCGCTCATCGTACGCCGGCGTCAATCACCAGCCACCGGCGTGACCGTCCTTGCGGTGGTCCGACGCGCCCAGGTAGCCATCCACCAAACGGGCAATCGCCTGCGATCCGCCGAACTCGTCAGAGAAGCGGGGCGCCACTTCGATTTTGTGGCCCTTTTCGCGCAGGGCGGCAACCACATCGCTCGGGAAGTTCCATTCCACCAGCACAGTGACGTTGTCTTCCAGAATGCGCCAGCGCGGCGCATCGATCACGGCTTGTGGGTTTTGGCCGTGCGCGATGCGCGCCGTCACCTGCATGTGACCTTGCGCCTGCAAGGATCCGCCCATCACGCCAAAACTCATCAGCGGCTTGCCATCGCGCATCAAGAAGCCGGGGATGATGGTGTGGAACGGACGCTTGCGCGGGCCGACCTGGTTAGGATGACCAGGCAGCAGATTAAAGCCCCAGCCCCGATTATGCAGCGCGATACCCGTGTCGGGCACGACCAGTCCCGAGCCGAAGCCTTTGAAGTTGGACTGAATGAAGGACACCATCATGCCGCTGGCATCGGCCGTGGTCAGATAGGTGGTACCGCCTTTTAATGGCAGCCCGGGACCGGGATAGCGGGCTTGCGCCGGGTCGATTTCTTGCGCCCGCGAGGCCAGATACGCCGGATTCAACAGCGCCTGGGCATCGACTTCATTCATATAGCGGGGATCGGCGACATAACGATGCATGTCCGCCAACGCCAGCTTCATGGCTTCGATCTGCGCATGGAAGTACTCCGTGGAATCGACCGGCAGACCCGGTGCGCCGAAGGCGTCGAGCATGCCCAGCGCCATCAGCGCGCCAATGCCTTGGCCGTTGGGGCCGATTTCGTGTAGCTCGATGTCCTGATAACGCTGCGAGATCGGCTGTACCCAATCGACCTCATGCGCTTCCAGATCGGCACGGGTGAGGGCGCCGCCTGTTGCCTGGGCATAGGCCGCTATGCGGTCCGCCAAAGCGCCACGGTAGAACGACTCGCCTTCGCTGCGGGCGATTTCCTCCAGGGTAGCGGCCTGGCCGGGGCAAATGAAACGCTGGCCCGGGGCGGGCGCATGGCCGCCGGGCGCAAAGGCCTCGACGAATCCGGGGATGTGTTTGATATCGGCGATCTGGGTTTCCCATTGCCGGCTGGCGATCGGTGTCACGATATAGCCATCCCGCGCATAGCGGATCGCGGCTTTGAACAGATCCGCGAATGGCAGCTTGCCAAATCGCTTGGATAGCGCCACCCAGCCCGAGACAGCGCCAGGCACCGTCACCGAATCCCAGCCGCGCGACGGCATCTGTTCGTATTTCGAAAAATACTCCGGCGTCCAAGCCTGCGGCGAGCGCCCGGAAGCATTCAGGCCGTGCAGTTGTTCGCCATCCCAAATAATGGCGAACAAATCCCCACCGATACCGTTCATGCACGGAGCGACCACTGTCATCGCGATGCCAGCGGCCACGGCCGCATCGACCGCGTTGCCGCCGGCAGCCAGGGCCTGCAGCGCTGCCTGGGTGGCCAGGGGCTGTTCCGTGCACGCGACGTTTTCAGCCAGTACCGGCATGCGTTGCGAGGTATAGGGAAAGGCCCACTGCGAGCCGTCAAATGAAGCCATGCTGATTCCTGAAGTAAATATCGGCTTAGTTGGATGCGGTTCCCAGCTTTTTCGCGAGATTCGGCCACAGGGCGAATTCTTTCGCGAGTTGCGGGCGAAGTTCTTCGGGGGAGGTGAAGCGGGCCACTATGCCGCTGTTCTGCAAGGTGGCGATCACCTCGTCGTTGGCGACAGCTTGACGCACGGCGTCGGTCAACACATTGAGGTTCGCGGGCGGGGTATTGGCCGGCGCCAGCAGCACGAAAGCGTTGTCGGCCTTCAGGTCATAGCCGAGCTCAGCCATGGTGGGGACGTCGGGCAACTGCGGCACGCGGTTGCTGGCCGCGGTGGCCAGGGGCACCAGCTTGCCGGCGCGAACATGGGGTAGCACCGACGAAACGCTGTCGAACATCATGCTGGTTTCACCGGTGATCAATCCGGGTATCGCTTCGGAACTGCCTTTGTAGGGGACATGCGATGCCGACACGCCAGCGCCGTCCAGAAACACTGCTGACTCGATATGGGACAACGATCCGGCTCCCTGCGACGCGTAGTGATAGTGGCCGGGACGGCTTTTCAGCAGTTCCACCAGTTCTTTGACGGACTTCACGCCCAGCGACGCCGGGACGACCAGCATATGCGGTGCGTCGGCCATGCCGGCCACGGCCGAGAAATCGCGTTCGATATCCGGCAGGTCCTTATAGGTCACGCTGGCAATCGCCACGCCCGCCAGCGGGACCAGGCCGATGGTGTAGCCATCGGGCGCGGCATTCGCCAGATTCTTGTAGCCGATGGTCGTCGCCGCGCCGGGCTTGTTCTCGACGATGACTTGCTGATTCAGCGTCTGCGACATGTGTCGCGCAATCGCACGCGCCGAGGTGTCCCCCGCACCGCCGGGCGGGGCGGGGACGATCAGTTTTACGGGCTTGGCCGGAAAATCGGCCTGGGCGCCTAGCGCCTGGGCCATAGCCGGCGCCATACCGGCCGCCAGTCCAAAGCCCACCACACATTGAAGCAGTTTACGCAAAACAGGGGTAACGCCGGTCAGACTCGTCATCGATCGCTCCTGGGCAAAGGGCCCGGCGGCTGCAGGACTCGCGCCGCTTCTATGGTGGTCCGTGGAGCGGATCATATCGATGAGATAGTTGCTACGTCAACTAGATTGACGGCGCGGTGGCACGTTCTTTTTCAGCACGTCGTCGTGTGGTGGCGCCGACCGGCAGGCGGCATTTCTGCTGCCACAGACGCACAATCAGCACCGATCCGTGCGGGGACGGGCGACGCCCGTCAGGGTTTGAGTATGTTTCCTTGCAGCGCGTCACGCGCGGCCGTGAGCCCGAGTGCGGCAAGATTGTTTAGCCTTGTCAAATTGGTGGCGTTAAAGGGGTTGGTTGCTAGTTCGAATACCACCGGATACGGATCCAGGCCCGCTTTCAACAGGAATTGCAACTTCGCGCTGACGTCGTGGCGAGGCGGGTTACCACTCAATTCCATTAAGGCATTCTTGCCCGCCTCCGGATGCTGACTCAGTAGCCGTCTTGTTGCTTCCTCCAGCCCCAAGTGGGCGGTCAGCAGCAGCGTCGCGGTGATGTTGGCACCGCGTAACATCAGGCAATCTTGAGCCAGTGCACGGACATAGGGCTCGGTGAGTGCCTTGTACGCCCGCAGCTGTGCATCATAAACTTTGTAGGGCATCCATGACATCAGCCGCGCGGCGGCTTCGTATCGTTTGGTTTGTAGCGCGATGAAAAACGCACGACAGATATCCGCGCCGATTTCATGCAACCGTTTCGCGCGCTCGGCGTCGTGCCTGAGGGCGGACTCCAGCAGCGCCCATGATCCGCAGGTCAGGTTGGGTATGAATTTCGCGGCCAGATCCCATTGGTCCTTCAGCGTCAACGCGAACAACACTTGGTTCTGAAGCGAGTGTCTTTCAGGATCGTAGGTAAGTAGATCGGTTTCAGACTCGTCTGGGTATCTGATGGCTTCACTTGCCTGAATCAAACCCTTGGCCTGCCCCCAGTCCGGTTCCGCTACACTCACTGTCGCTATGAGTGCGTCGGCGGCGTCCAGGCCGCATGTAATAAGCATCGCGGCCACACGTGGCCGCTCTAAGTCGACCAGAGTCTTGAGAGCCCTCACCGCCATACCCGTATTTTTCGGATCGTGAATGAGCATGCTTAGTTCATCGGCAGCGCTTTCATTCGCAGCGTTAATCATCCGTCTGACGATGTCGTCGCCGCTCGACTGACTGACCCTCTGGATTAGCTTCCGAAAGCCTTGGCGCTGGTCATCGTCAAGCAAGTTGGGATCGGCTCCAGCGAGAACCAGGAGTCGCACCGCTTTGGCGTTGCTCAATCTGCGTGCGGGATCGGAGTCGTTCTGCAGCCGTTCCAGTAGTGCGGCGGTAGGTACGCCGGCTGCCACGAGTTTTTGTGCCAGTGCCAGATTGCCGTGATGGACCACGGTTTCCAGCGCATGTTCGGGCACTACGCCAAGTTTCTGGAGTTCTTTTATCGTGTGAACAGAGCACTGCGCGATATCGCGCAGGCTCAGCGGGGTACTAGGATTCCATTGACGCAATTTCCGTACAGCCGTAGACATACCGCGCTGGTCGAACCAAAACAGCGCTTCTCTTTCCCACCTTGGGGGCAATTTGGAATCTTCTCGACCTTTGCTAAGTGAAGCGAGGGCATAAGTCCTAGCCGAATCAGGTCCGTACCACCCGGGTTGGTTCGTGATCAGCTTCGTCAGTACGCTTGCGTAGTCCACGCCACTTTGCAGCAAGAACTGCACGGTGCTTGAATCCAGCCTCTCGGCTGCTAGCATCAGCTGTTCGGACCAGTTGTGGCCCACGAGCGCCATCAACTCTACCGCCCGGTGCATACGCTGAGCGATCGCATATTGAAACATCAATGCATTGTCAATTCCCCGACTGCCTAGAAAGGTAACCGCTTCGTGCACATGCGCGCGGGACTGCATGGGTAGGTTGTATAGCCGGGCCATGGCATAGGATGGTTTTGCATCGGCCGCGATCAGTCGTTCACTGATCCGCTCATGGCTTGCTTGCATGACGCAATGCGCGAGCATTTCAGACAGGTCATCCTTGGCCCCGCCGCTTAACAAATTATCGATCAAGTCGACACTGATTCGCGAGGGCGCCTCCACGGCATATCGAAGCGGAGTTCTCCCATAAATATCTCTGTGATTGACTAAGCTCGTTGCCCAGCCATTAGTGGGATCGAGCAAAAAACACGCGATGGCCATGTGTCCGCCGGCGATCGCCTTATGCAGGCAGTTTTCTTTGTGATCGAAGCGAAGTGCGGGAATACTGGACGATGCTCCTGCCGCGAAGTGCTGGAATCGTTCTGTCGCCCCTTTGGCAATCAAGTCGGCTGCCTGGTTTTCCTGGGCTTTCTGAGTGGTCAGGTTGTTAGGGGGCGAAGCCTGCTGGTCTTTCAGTGCCGGCCGAAAATTAGCAGGTTTCTTTACAAAGCGGCGGGGGATCATTGCGAGTTTCCAAAGAAGCGGGCGTAAAGCCTTGCGGGGCTCCAATACAACACGCCCACCACGCGACGTTTGGGGCCTTCGAAAGAATAGGACGAATGCCATTCGCCCGGTCAGCGAAATATCGGCGCCAGTATCAGGGCTTGAATATTTTTTGCTTTAACGCGTTACGCGCGGCCATCAGCCCGAGCGCATCCAAGTTGCGCAACCGGGTCATGTTCGCGATGTCCTCCCGGTCCCGAGCCAGTTCCTCGACCAGAGGGCTCGGGTCTAAGCCGGCGTCCAGCAGGAACTGCAGCGTCGCGCTCTCGGCGGGGCTGGATGCTCCACGGCTCAGCACCTCCAGGATGGTTATCCCGGCTTCTGGATGTTGTTGCAACAAATGTTTTGCGGTTTTTTCATCTTTCAGTCGGACTGCGTCCTGCAGCCTCAAGGTGAGATCGATGCCGCGCAGCATCAGGACGTCTTCAGCCAGTGCGATGTCATTAGGAAGCGTCAGCGCATGCAATGCTCGCAGTCTTGCGTTATCCAGGCTAAAGGGCGCATATGCCATGACTCTGGCGGCGGCTTCGTATCGCTTGGTTTTGATCGCGATGATGAACGCGCCAATGATATCTGCCCCGGCATAGTGCAACCGTTTCATGCGCTCAGCGTCCTGCCTCAGCACGCACTCCAAGATTGCCCACGATCCGTCTGTCAGTCGCGGTATGAATTTTCTGACCACGTCCCATTTGTCCTGCAGCGTTAACTCCAACAAGACCTTGTTTTGAAAAGCGTGTCGGCCGAACTCGTCATATCGGTCAAAGCCGTCGCCTTGGCCCCGGTTGTTGACCTCATCGGGATAGGTATTGGCGTTAGCCGCCCGAACCAGGCTGTCAGCCAACGTCCAGTCTGGTTCCGTGACGCTGACGGTCTCTTTAAGCGCTTCGGCGGCGTTCAGTCCGCAGTTGATAATTGTCGCGGCCGCCCGCGGTCTTCCCAGCTCGACCAAAGCTTTGAGCATCGCTAATGCCTCGGGCACATTCTCCGGCTTGTCCAGTATCATGGCGAGTTCGTCGAATATGGCCGCACCGGCCCGTTTCTCCCAGGGGAACAAGGCCAGCGATATACCTACGTCTGATGGCTTCATCCGACGCACACGCTCCCTGATCTGCCGATATTCCTGGTAAGCCCCCGGATCCGCGACGCGGCGCGTAAGTAGCTGAGGATCGGCGCCAGCGAGAACCAGTAAGCGTGCTGCCGCGACGTTGTACCGCCTCGCTTTCGGGTTAACGTCGGCCGGCAGCTTGTCCATTGTAGGTGCGGTGGGTACCCCGGCTGCCACAAGTCTTCTCGCCTGGACTAGATGCCCGGTACGAATCAACTCCTCCAGAGAGTCCTTAGGTACCACATGCTGTTCTAGGAGCTCATCAATCGTGGCGACAGAACACCGCGCGATTTCGCGCAGGCTCAGTGAGAGATATGGCGCCCACTGTCCCAATTTACTCACCGCCGTGGACATGCCGCGCCGGTCGAACCAGAACAGTGCTTCTTTTTCCCACGTGGGGGGAAGCTTCAGGTTGCGTCGCTCGACGTGAATGAACGCCAGCGTTATGAAGGTCTTTGAGCCGGAATTATTTGGCACAGAACCGTCTGTTATCAGTTTGGTTATTACCCCTGAGTAGTCCATCCCACTCCGGAGCATGAACTGCACGGTACCTTCGTCACGTTCCCAGGCTGCTCGCGTAAACTGTCCGGACCAGTCATGGCCGAGAAGCGTCATTAGCGCTACTGCGCGATGCAGCCGGTGCTCTATTGCGTATTTAAATATCGGTGCGTTGTCGAATCCCTGGCTTCTGAGAAAGGACATCGCCTCGTGCGCATGCTCGCGGCAATGTATGGGTTGGTTGTAGAGCCAGGCCATGGCGTAGGATGGGTGCGCGTTGGCCGCGATCAATCGTTTGCTGATCGGTTCGTGATCCTTGCGCATGACGCAATGCGCCAGCATTTCAGAAAGATTATCTTCGGCCCCGGCATTGAGCAGGGCATCGACCAACTCAGGACCGAGTGCCCACGGCGTCTCTACCGCACACCGCAGCGGCGTTCTGCCCGCAATATCTCGATGATTGACCAAACGCTGCGCCCAGCCATTTACGGGATCGAGCAGAAAGGACACGATGTCCATGCTTCGGCATGCGATGGCCTTATGCAGGCAATTGTCTTGCCGATTGAAACGAAGGGCCGGGAGATCGGCCGATATCCCGGCCGCGAAACTCCGAAATTGTTTCGCCGCCCGTCGGCCAATCAAGTCGGCTGCCTGAGTTGCCAGGGGGTTCGTTGTCGCATCATTGCGTAGCGCCAGTAAAAGCTGGCAATCAGCAGAATTCTTTGTTGTAGATCGGGCGGGTATCATTCGCAGTCTCCGAAAAAGCCGGCGTAAAGCCTTGCGGGACTCCAATACAACATACCCACCACGCGGCGCTTGCAGCGTTCGGTGGAATAGGACGAATGCACTTCGCCTGGGCAGAGACTGATCAGTGCTTGGCGATTTTTCGTTTCAAGCCGTCAAGCGCGTGCGGGAGTCCGAGCGCGGCCAGGGTCTGCAATCTGCTGATGTTGGGCGGGTTTTTCCGGTCCCGAGATAATTCAGTGACGATAGGTTTATAGTCCAGGCCCACTTTCAGCAGGAATTGCAACGTTGCTCGCTTGCCATCGTTTGGTAAGCCCCGGGTGAGCTCCTCTAAGATGTATGTCCCTGCCTCCGGACGCTGTCGCAGAAGTTGTGCCGCGGTCATCTCGTCTCCGCGACTGATGACGTCCTTCAGTATCGAGGTAATTTGAATGCCGCTGACCATAAAGGCGTCTTGAACCAGTGCTTTGAGATCGCTATCGAGTGTGGACCTCAATATCCGCTGTTGCATTTCGTTGGCCTTGTGCGAGGCCCATGACATGAGTGTCGCTGCGGCTTCGTAGCGCGCCGTCATTAGCGCGAGGACGAATGCGCTACAGCTGTCTGCCCCGGCATTGTCCAGCTGCTTCGCGCGCACAGCGTCGCCCCTGAGGACGCAGTCCAAGACAGCCCACGATCCGTCGGTGAGTCGAGGCACCATCTTCTGGACCAGGTCCCATTGGTCCGCGAGTGTTAACTCTAACAGCACCTGGTTTTGAAGCGTGTTTCGACCCAAGGCGTCGTCTCGGCCGAGGTTGGCGTGTCGGTAGGCGACTGTGAACTCGTCTGTATAGCAAATGGCGGCAGCAGCCTCGATCAAGCTCTCTGCCATCGACCAGTCGGGTGGCGTTGCGCTCACTGCTGCCTTGAGCGCTTGGCCGGCATTCAAGCCGCATTTAAGAAGTGCAGCGGCCTCCAAGGGCCGATTCAATTCGATCAGAGTCCTCAGGCGCGCTAAGGCGTGGCTTGTATTTGTCGGCTCGTTAAGAAGCGCGGCTAGTACGTCGAGTTTTTTTACCGGAGCATTGAAGTTTGAGGGGAATTCGGCAATCCATGCTTGCCCTCTGGTGAGATCCGACTTACCCACGGACTGCGCCAGCCTCTGATATTCGAAGAGATAATCTTTGTTGAGGCGTTCGGGATCGACTCCGGCGAGAATCAGCAAACGGGCTGCGATGACATTGGGCCAATTCAAATGCGCATAGGGATGCACGGCTTGCAGTTTTTCTAATAGCGCCGCCGTGGGCGCGCCGGCTGCAACCAGTTTTCTGGCCTGGACAACATTCCCGTCACGAATCAGCGTTTCCAGGGCGTCATCGGGAAGCGCGTTTACTGATATGAGCGCTTTAATCGTCTCAACCGAGCACTGCGCGATATCGCGCAGGCGCAGCATTGGAGCAAGAGGCTCGCGTTTTGCCAATTCCTGCAGCGCCCCAGGCATGCTGCACTTGGCGAACCACAACAGCGCCTGTTTTTCCCCCGTCGGCGGCTTAGCCATTTCTTTTCGCGCGTTGATAAGACAATCGACAGCCCGGTTACTGGGCGTGTCAGGATGGGGTTGGCCATGGCAGGCTGGGATCAGCCTCGTCAATACTTGTGTGTAGTCGATGTCAGTACTGATCAACAACCGCAGGGCGTTCATGTCCCCTTTCGTGGCGGCTTGGGTGAGTCGTTCTGACCAGTTATGGCCTAGAAGCGTCATTAGCTTTATTGTTCGGGACAAACGGTTAGCTACTGCATACTTAAACATCAGCGCGTGGTCAATGTTGTAGCGACTGAGAAAGCACACCGCGCCGAGCCCGTTCATCGTTGGCAGTACGGGTTTGTTGTACAGCCGGGCCAACGCGTAGGAGGGATTTGCCTTGGCCGCGATTAATCGATCGCTAAATAATTCGTGCTTTTCGTGCACGACGCACATTGCCAGTATTTTGGAAAGGTCGTCCTTGGTCGCGTGCAGCAGTGCATCGATCAACTCGGACCCGGTGTGTTCGGGGCGCGTCACTGCATAGTGCAGCGGTGTCATTTCCCAGTCATCTTTGTGGTCGACTAGACTCTGCGCCCAACCATTGGCGGGATCGAGTAGAAACAGTGCAATGTCTGTCCGTTCGTATATCAGCGCCTCATGTAGGCAGTTTCGCCTATTGAAGCGCAGGCCTGGAATATCGGGCGATGTCTGTGCAACAAAATCCCTGAATTCGTCGATCGTCCCGTTAATGATTAAGCCTAGCGCCCGACCTTCCAGGGGGCGAGTTGGCGCATGGTTCTGCTGCGGCAGTAAAGGCTGGCGACTAGCGGAATTCGTCGTCGTTGAACGGGTGGGCTCCATTGAAAGTCTCCGAAAAAGCGGGCGTAAAGCCGTGCGGGACTCCAATACAACATACCCACCGTGCCGCTTTTTGAAGCCTTCCGTGAAATAGGACGAAGGTACTTCGCCCAGGGCTACGGCGCCGTGCGTATGCGCCGTATCGTTGCTGGCGGACGGGCTTTCTTACAGGCTTACCTGTTTAGTTTATTGTCGCCGTCCGCTGCGCACATCAGAGAAATATCAGTGCCAATATTCCCAACACCAATGCCCACTTCATTGCGTAGTACAAGGGTTTGCTGCGCTTTTTCACGCGTTTGCCAAACCGTCGCACCGCGTAAACGGTACCGAAAATCCGGTTAATGCCGCCGGTACGATCGCCTTCCTGGTTTGGCGAGGCCGCGGCACGCAGCAGCAAGGTGCCAAGGAAATGATTGACCGCTTGCGCCCAGCGGTAACGCATGGGCCGCTCGATGTCCGCGAACAGGATGATCCGGTTGGTATCGGTACGGTTCTCGGCGTAGTGGATGAACGTCTCATCGAACATCACGGCTTCGCCATCGCGCCAGTAGTAAGTCTGCCCGTCGACGTCGATGTAGCAGTCCGGGCTATTCGGCGTGATCAGCCCCAGGTGAAAGCGCAACGATCCGGCATAGGGGTCGCGATGGCGGGGCAGACGGCTACCGGGAGGTAAGGCCGCGAACATGGCGGCCTTGACGCTGGGCAGATCCGCCACCAAGCGCGTGGTGAGCGGGCACAGCGCGACGGCCGAGGCGGGATCGCTGCCATACCATTTCAAATAAAACCTTTTCCAGCCGCTTTTGAAGAACGAGTTAAAGCCCGCGTCGTTATATTTGTCGGAGGCGCGGATATGACCCTCGCTGAACAACTGCTCGGCCTCGGCGCGGATTTCCTGCCAACGGTCGATCAGCACCTTCAGTTCGGGAAAGTCCGCGAGATCCAGATAGGGCTTATTCGGTACGCGCGAAAACGCGTACATAAAGCAATTGATCGGCGCGGTGAAGGTGGAATGATCCAGCGCTTGCCGCGAAAACCGGTGTCGAACGCGACCGCGGAAATGGACCGCCAGCGCACAGACGACAAACACCGCCAATATCCACCATTTCATATTGCACCCAAATTCCCATCGCGGTCGCGATGGGTCAGTTTACCAATCGCCGGGAATGTACGACGATGAGAAACTATCTGCAACTTGGTGCGCGTATTTTTTACCGATGCAGCCAAAATCCCGTTGCTTAGCCTCGGCGTAGCGCAGCAGGGTGGTTAGTGAGGGCGCCCTGGGTGCGAGACGGCGCCCTACGAAGCTACTCATCCGTAAACCGGCTCACCGTTCTGCCCGACGGCCTTTACCTGGCGCAGAATCCGATAGGCCGCCTTTTCAGCCTCGTCGAGTTCGAAATAGGACGAGGCGTGGGGCGGATGCCAGACGCGTTCGGTTCCCACTGGCCCGGCGTCTTCGGGACGAGTCGCTACCCGTATAGCGAAACTTCCCTCAGTGGCCATAACCACGTCGCAGAAAACCCGGTAGCCGTTACGGCGAACTCCTGTAGCGATGTTCATTATGTTTCTTCCTCGAACTTTATGAAGCACGATTGCTGGAAACGCTACAGCAAGTACCGTGCCCACGACTGTTCAAGGAGGAGTTTCCCGTTGAAGCGGACCGTTTCCATCGCCCGCTGCGGGTGGGAAAGCCTGGCTTTGCCTGGACTACTACGCCGTCGATACCTTGGCGGCAGGCTTTTCGGCGACAAAATGCCGGCGCTGAGTCGCCAAGGCCAGCCCGACGAACAGGGCTGGCAAGACGATCAATATAAATGCAACCCTGTAGCTCCCCATTAGCGTAGCCATCGCGCCAAATATAGGAGGGCCGAGCACCACGCCTAGAAAGGTACATGTCAGCGCGCCGCCCGTGGCAAGACTGGCCCGGCCAACCGGTGCCTGTCGCGCGATTTCCGCCAGGTACACGCCATTCCACCCGACCGCCGCCGCGCCCAGTACCATCAGCGATAGTGCAACTAGCACGGTGGGAGCGTTGCCGGGCAGCAATGCCAGCACCAACATGCCCAGCGTCATCAAGAGGGCCAGCACGGTGAGCGTCTTGACCGGGCCAAGGTAACGGTCGGAGCACCATCCCCAAAACAAACGTCCTGCCACGCCGGCGACCTGGCCCAGCGACAACATCATCCCGGCGGCCACGAGCGTGTAGGCCAGATCTTCATGCAGATAGGTCACGACATACGCGCTATACGACCATTGCACGGCGGAAAAGCACAAGGACACAATCGCCAGCAGGGCCAACGGCCGCCGCGAAAAAATCAGCGCAAGCGGCGCGCGCAGGTCACCCAGCAATGCGCTGCGCCCCGGCCGGCGGTCGGCATCCAGCTCCGCGCGCACCAGTTGAGCCAGCGCCGCACAGGCCAAGCAGGCGATAGCTGTGACCAGTAAGGCGCCACGCCAACCCACGGCGATCTCCAGCTTGGGCGCGAGCATACCCGCCAGCACGCCTCCCAGCGGCACACCGGTTTGCTTGACGGAAAATACGAACGACATGCGGTGGGGCGGCGTCGTTCGAATCAACAGGTGTGAGCTGGCCGGCGTGATGGGCCCGTACCCCAAACCCAACAACAGCGCGCCCACGGCCAGCAGCGCCACCTGACCGGACAGGCTGCACAATAGGCCCGCCGCACACAAGGCCAGTCCGCACTGGCTGGCCCGGATTGCGCCCAGCCGTACTACCCAGTTGCCCGCCGTTAAACTACCCGCCATCGCGCCGACATAGACCAGCGCAACATACAAACCCACCATCTCGGCGCCAACCCCGGTCGATGCGCTCAGCACTGGCGCCAGCACGGGGACGACCAGCGCAGCGGCCGACACCAGCGCCTGGACCGCCAGCGTAATGCCAAGGACCGCGGAGGCGGGGGCCTTCACGTGGACACCCGCCAGTCGCGTCGGAATGACTCCCGATAGCTGAAGCGATCCGCCGGATGCAAGCTGATTGCCAATTCCACCAGCGCGTCGCGCGCGTCGACGTAGCGGCGCTCCAGGCGCAAGCCGGCCGATCCTGGCTTGGCATCCAGCCGCCGCGCGGTTGCCTTGTCCAGTACCACGGCGCGGATATCCTGATGCACGGTTTTAATCTGCACATCGAACTGCTCTTCCAACACTGCATAAAGTGCACGCGTCATACGGCCACGCAGTCCGGAGACCGCGCGAAACGCGGGCGCGATATAGGCGTCGGTCATGCAGATCGGAGCATCGTGGGCCTCGGTATAGCGCAGACCCCAGACATGCAACCAGGTTTCGCCGGCCGAGGCATCCAGCGTATCCGCGAGTTCGCCATCGACTTCGAGAAGCTCCTGCCCCTCGATTTCCAGGGTCGTCTCATAAGCGTACTGCCGCAGGTCCGTGATGCCGGACATGGTCTGTGTATATTGCGTGACCGGCGTGCTGGCCAGCACCCGGCTGCCCACCCCCGGTTGGCGCGTCACCATGCCCAGCTGTACCAGCTGCTTGACGGCTTCACGCACGGTAAATCGTGACACGCCGAACTGATCGCACAGCTCGAACTCGGTGGGCAGCAGGCTGCCCACCGGATAGCGGCCCGTGCGGATTTCATGGACCAGCGTCGTCGCTAACTGCAGATAGCGCGGTCGGCCGCCGGGCGCTTCGATTTTCAAGGTCATAGAACTGCGGTTTTCCTCAAACTGGCGATCTGGTCGGGGCTGTACCCCGCCTGCGCCAGCAGCTCGTCGGTATCGGCCCCCATGGCGGGTGCCGCCCGCGCCAGCGGTGACGCTCCGGAACAGCGGATGGGCGAGGCCACACCTTTAACGGCGCGGCCTGCGGCATCGTGGGCATCGAGCAGACAACCATGCGCTTGGACGAACGGATTTTCCAATGCCTGGGCCACATCATAAACCGGCGCGGCAGGCACTTTCCCGGCAAAGCGTTCCATCCAGCGCGCGGTGCTATCGGTCATAAAGACGGCTTCCAGTTCTTGATTGAGCTTTTCCCGGTTGCGCAGACGATCGGCAAAGCGGTGGTAGTCGGGGTCCTCGGCCCATTCCGGATGGCCCATCGCCTGGGCCAGCAGGGGCCAGAATTTTTCTTTATTGCACATCACGAAGATCCAGCTGTCGGCGGTGCGGTACAGCTGGCTGGGCACGAGCGACGGATGACCCGACCGGGGCGCGCGCCCGGTTTGATGCCCGCCATTCAGATACCAGGTCGCCACATAGCAGAGGTTATGCAACGCAACGTCAAACAGGCTCACGTCGACATCGCGGCCCACGCCGCTCTGACGCGCGCCGAGCACGGCCGACACCAGCCCCAACGCGGCGGTGGTGCCGGTCATCAAGTCAATGATCGACAGGCCAAAGCGCGCGGGCGGACCGTCGGGCTCACCAGTCAGTGACAGATAGCCGGCTTCGGCCTGCATCAGGTAATCGTAGCCCGGCCAACTTGCCCGTTCACCGTCCCGGCCATAGGCCGACAGGTGCACGCACACGATGTCAGGCCGGACTTCGCGCAGGGCTTCGTAGGTCAACCCCAGGCGCCCGGGCAGATCGCCGCGCAGATTGTTAAACACGGCATCGGCGTGTTCGCACAAGCTGTGCAGGACCTGCTGACCTTCGGGCTGCTTCAGATCCAGCGTGACGCTTTTCTTATTGCGGTTAAAGGCTTGATAAAAGTGGCTGTCGCCGGGCCCGAAATAGTGCGGCCCGACCGCCCGGCCTACGTCTCCGCCTTCGCGCGGATTCTCTATTTTGATGACCTCCGCGCCCAGGTCGGCCAAATGCTGTGTCCCAAAGGGGCCCGCACCATACTGTTCGACGGAAATAATGCGCAAGCCAGTCAGCGGCAAGGTCATATGGGGTTCCTTTGCACCAGTTGCTTGGCGATGATGATGCGTTGCATCTCGTTCGTGCCTTCCCCAATCACCAACAGGGGGGCGTCGCGATAGAAGCGCTCGACGAGATATTCTTTTGAATACCCATAGCCGCCATGGATGCGCATGGCCTCCAGGCTGTTTTCCACGGCGGTTTCGGTGGCGAACAGCTTGGCCATGCCGGCTTCCATATCGCAGCGGTCGCCACGGTCGTAGGCTTCGGCCGCCCGTAGCGTGAGCAGGCGCGAGGCCTCCGTGCGGGTGGCCATGTCACCGAGTTTGGTCTGGATGGCCTGATGTTCGCAGATGGGCTTGCCAAAGGTCTTGCGTTGCTGCGCGTATTTGACCGCCTCGCGCAACGATGCCTGGGCCACGCCCACGCCGCGCGCCGCGACATTGATGCGGCCCAGCTCCAGGCCATTCAAGATCATCTGCAGGCCGCGACCCTCGACGCCGCCGATGAGCCGATCCGCCGGCACGCGGTAGTCCTCGAAAACCAGTTCCGTGGAATCGATGCCTTTGTAGCCGAGCTTCTCCAGCTGCCGGCTCACGGTGAATCCCGGACCTTTCTCGGCGATGAACAGGCTCATCCCTTTATGGCGCGGCTCGGCCTGCGGATCGGTCTTGACCAATAACGCGAAGCAGTTGCCATGGTAGCCATTGGTGATCCACATCTTGCTGCCGTTGATCACGTACTCGTCGCCTTCGCGTCTGGCGACCGTGCGTATCGCCTGCAGGTCCGTCCCACAATCGGGTTCGGTCAGGCCAATGCCCCCGCGCAGTTCCCCGGTGGCAAAGCGGGGCAGATAGGCGCGTTTCTGGGCCTCGGTGCCGTTACGTTGGACGGCGGCGGCCATGATGATGTGCGAATTCAAGATGCCCGACAGCGACATCCATTCTTCGGAAATGCGCTCGATGATCTTGGCATAGGTCACGGTCGATAGCCCGAGCCCACCATATTCGGGCGCGATGAGGCAGCCAAAGAGCCCCATCTCCTTCATCTTTTCGACGATTTCGGTGGGATAGATGTCGTCGTGTTCGAATTGCCAAACATGCGGGCGCACCTCTTGTTCGAGGAAACGGCCCACCATATCCAGGATCAATCGTTCCTGGCTGTCATCATGTGCGGTCATGCGGGTTCTCCGTGAGAGCAGGGTGCGTCAGTGTTGGGTCAACTGGTCGGCAAGGGCGCGCGCGGTCCCTTGTTCCAGGCCCAGCACGGCTTGTTCGATCGCCGCTGCGCGCTCGGCCGAGATCTGCCGCAGCGCGTTATCGCGAAACTTGGCCTGAATGTCGGCAGCAGTCAGGGGGCGGTCTTCCGCGCCACGATTGATGGCTTCGCGCTCGCGCAGCTTGCGGCCGTCTGTCAGTTCCACGATGACTTCGCCGCCATAGTGCAGGGGGAAGTCGCTATCGGGATCGTGTTCATAATCAGTGATCGCGGCCAGCGCCAGTACGGCCGGGTCGCTTAGCGCGGCCTCTTCGAGGTCGTCCAGCGTGAGCTTGCCCTTGCACAAGGCGGTGCTGACGAGATAGGGGATGCTGAATTGCGCCTCATAACTGTTAGCGGGTTTGCGCTTGGACGCCTCCGGTTCGCATACGGTTTTTACGACCTCGGCGGGCACCAGCACGGTAATTCGCCGGATCTGATCGGCGCGCACACCCTGCGCATGCAAACGCGCGGCCGCGTCGATTGCGGCGTGGGTAAAGTGGCACGCGGGCAGCGGTTTGACCGACACGCGCTCGACCTCCCATAACGTGCCCAGTTGCGCGGTGGCGAGTTGCAGGTCATAGTCACGCTCGCCAAGATGGCTGGCGTACAGGCCGAATCGTCCCTCGTAAGCCAGCCGTGTTCCGGTATAGCCATGTTTGCCGAACGTGGCGGCCGTGATCCCGGCGTTCGCGGCCCAACCGGGATGCAGCCGTTTGTTCCACGCGCCATCATTCAAGAATTCCAGACTGCCGGCGGCCAGCGATAGGGCGATCCCTTGCGCGTCGACCATCTGTCGCGCATTCAACCCTAGCAGCCAGCCCGCTGCGAGCGTGCATCCAAATGTGCCGATCAATCCCGTCGGGTGAAAGCCCACTTGGTGAAAGCCACCTTTGGCCACCGCGCCCAGCCGCGTGGCCGCCTCCATGCCCAGGACATAGGCCGCCACCATATCGGAGCCGCTGCGATCGTCGCGCGCGGCCAGCGCCAGCACGGTCGGCAGAATCGACGCCGTGGCGTGAATCACGCCCCGGGCATGGGTATCGTCATAGTCCAGGCCGTGTATCAGCACGCCATTAGCAATCGCCGCATTGCGCGGGTCCATGCGTTTGCCGGATCCAATGACGATGCTGTCGCCGCCGCTGTCGAGCTCGCCGATGGCCGCCAACGCGCGCCGCGAAAACTCGTAACCGTGCGAGGCCAGTGCGATGCCGATCGAATCCAACATCAATAGCCGGCCGCGTTCACGCGCCGTCACCGGAATGCTTGCTGCATCGAAGTTCGCGGCGAATTGGGCCAGCGTTTCGGATAAAGCCAACGTGGCGGGGGTGTCTGCATGATCTTTCATTCCGTCTCTCCTCGTTTTCAGTTCAGCAGCGCCAGCGATATCGCCGGTACAAACGTGATGAGCGCCAGCGAGAGCAAACGCGTCATATAGAAAGGCAGCACGCCGCGCGCGACCTGCTCGACGGGGATACGCGCGATCCCACTCATCACAAACAGGTTCAGCCCGATAGGCGGGGTCAGGGTGGCGATCTCGACGTTGGCCACCATGATCACGGCGAAGTGCACCGGATCGATGCCCAGATGCGTGGCCATCGGGAACAGCAGCGGGGCGGTCAGCACAATCATCGCAACGCCATCGAGGAACATGCCCAGCGCCAACAGCACCACGTTAGCCAACAGCAGAAACTGCCAGGCCGACATGTCCATGCGTTCCATGAATCCGATCAGCGACGCGGACACCCCCATGCGGGCCAGGATGAAGCCGATCAAACTGCCGCCCATTACCACCATGAAAATCATGGTGGACTGCAGTACGGATTCCTGGGAAACCTTCCATACCGCGCTCCAGTTCATGGTGCGATACACCACCACGCATAGCAGCGCCGCGTAGCCCGCAGCGACCGCCGAGACTTCCGTCGGCGTGAAGATACCCAGGTAAATACTGCCCAAGACGAGCACCGGCATCGATAGCGCGCCGGCGGCTTTAGGTAGCCGACGCGTGAATCCCGCGATATCCGGCTTACCTGTCGTGGCGCCGTAGCCATGTCGTCGGGTCAGCCACACGGTGGTGATGAGCAACAAGGCCGCTTCCATTAAGCCGGGCAGGATGCCTGCAATGAACAGCTTGTCCACGGGAAGGCCCACGATGGACCCGATCAGAATGAATCCCAGCGACGGCGGTATCATCAAGCCCAGCGTTCCGCCCACGGCCACCAGGGCAGCCGAGAATCGCGGCGGATAGTTTTCGCGTTTGAGGCCATCGACCGTGGCCGCGCCGATGGCTGCGGCCGACCCCACGCTGGAGCCCGACACGGCCGCGAAGAACACGCAGGCCAGCATCACGGTCAATGCCAATCCGCCGCGCACGCAACGCACGAGACTGCCGATCAGCTCGATCATCACAGCCACGATATTGCCGCGCATCATCAGATTGCCCATCAGCACGAACATCGGGATGGCCATGAGCGGATAGCTGTTGATCGACTTGAATGCCGTTTGCGCGATCACCGTGAGCGGCACGCCATTGACGGACATCACCATGGCGCTGGACATCAGGCCCATGGCTGTTCCGACATGCGCACCCAGGGCCAGCAGGACCAGCAAACCAATAACAGAGAGTCCCAGGGTCATAGCAGTGGCTCCTGTCGGGCGATGGCCTCGGCCACACTGGGATCGGGGTTCTCGTCCACGGCCTGCGGCGCGAACGGATCGCCCCACCGCCACGCGTACCAGGCTGCGCAGGCGTAATACGCGAACAGCGCCAATCCACCTACCGGCATGGCCAAAAACAGCAGCCACATGGGCAGCTCGAGCGACGACTCAGACACCATGCCCATGGTGTAGAAGCGATGCACCTGAGGGATCGAAGAATAGGCGAGGATAAAGGCGAACAACATGCCCGCCACGCATGACACCAGCCACACCACGCGCTGCACCGGGCGTGGCAGACGCTGTACGAGCAATTCGGTTCGGATGTGATAGTTGCGAAACCCCGCGATGCCCAGCGTCAGGAAAAACGCCCACACCATCAGGAACCGCACCGATTCCTCGGCCCAGAAGTAACTGACATCCAATGCGTAGCGGCTAAAGCCCTCCAGAATCATGATGAAGGTCGCGGCCAATGCCATGATGGTGGCCAGACCCAGCACAAGCCGTGATATCCAACCCAGTTTGCCGAATTCGGGCGCGACGGCTGCCACGGGACGCTCCCTTGCTGAGCTGCGGGGCAAGCGCGCTGATTCCAGTTCACTTGCCATCATGGATGCACTCCTTGCGGACTTTTTCCAGTTGCGCGAGGGTAGCCGCCTGTTTGTTGCGAAAGCCTTCGCCCGCCGCGACGAAACGCGCCTTCAGTTTTTCGACCTCCTCCGGCGCCATTACGCGGTAGTGCCCACCCTTGGCGACCATTTGATCGATCAGCTCGCGATCTTTAGCGACGGTCTCTTGCCATTGGCGGGCCGAAATATCCGCCACGGTATCCACGATCGCTTTGCGCTGTGCCTCGGGCAAGCTGTCCAACCAAAGTTTGTCTACGGTGATGGCCGAGGTCGCCAGGCCCATCCCTGGAGGCAGCGTGGCGTACTTGGCGGTGCTGCCTAGCACGTCGGCCCAGCCGGCCGGCGAGGTCATGGCGCCGTCGATGGCTCCCTGTGACAGGGCCGCCGACATTTCGGATGCCGACATGGAAACCGGGCTGGCCTGGACTGATTTCATCGCATCCAACATGATCTGCCCGCCGATCACGCGCACTTTCTGGCCCTTCAAATCCTCGACCTTCTGGATGTCGCGATTCTTCATCAGGAAAATCAGATCGGCGGTGCGCAGAAAGCCCAGCACCTGCATGCCGCGCGGTTCGAGGTAGCCCGAGATCATCTCCGTGAAGCCCTTGGCAAAGCACGGATTAGTCATTTCCTCGGTGGTCAGTGCAAAGGGCAGGCTGGCCACCCCCACGCGCGGATCGAACTGCTCCAGCCGCGAGGAAACCGGCCACACCATATGCACCGCGCCCGTCCCCAATGCCGCCAAGCCATCGCGGTCGTTATAGAGCTGCGAGGCGGGGAAATACTTGCCCTGTATGGCCCCGTCGGTGCGTTTGCCTACCTCCTCGATGAATTGCTGGATGTAGGGGCTGGGATTGGTCGCCAGCGGAATTTCGCTGGTGATGATCATCTCGGCAGCGCCTGCGGCGCCGCTGCAACCGATCACTATGGCGCTGAGCCATGGTGCGGCTTTGTTCCAAACCGTTTTCATTTTGTCTCCTCCTCGGCTCAGCGGCCGGATAGTGCGTAGCTAGCGGGGCGGCGCGTGTGCCACGTCGTGGTTTGCTGATAAAGACGCCCTAGCGCCAGTACGCGGTCTTCGCCCAAAGGTAGGCCGACCAACTGCATCCCCAGCGGTAAGCCGCCAGCGCCCTCACCCACGGGAACCGTCAGTACAGGCAGACCGAGGTAATTGATGCCTCGTGTCCAGGTCGACAACTGCGAGAACTCGCGTTCCAGACGGGCCTGATCGCCGTCCACCGTGGTTTCGACGAGCGGGGCCACATCCGGCGTGCAAGGCAGCAGCAGCGCGTCGGCATCACCCTGTATCTCGCGCAGGTAACGTTGCAGGAACGGCGCGCGCAGACGCTGTGCGTCGCAATAGTCCACGCCGGATAGCAACAGACCTCGGCTGATACGCCGGCGCACTTGGTGGCCGTAGTCCTCAGCGCGTTCGCGCAACCAACGCTGGTGCATGGCCGCCGCCTCGACCGCGAGGAGGATCGACGCAAGCTGACCCGCGCGCTGCAAAAAGGGGTAGGGTGATGCAATCGTTCGACATTCCACGCCTGCGTCTTTCAACGCCCGCACGGCTTCGTCCAGGGCCTGGCGCATCTGCGCCGACATGGGGTCGTCGTCGCGCCAGCTTGGAACGACGACTCGGAGCTGGCCTGTCGGCTCGCCCAGCGTGGACGGTACATTGAGGCATGAAGGGTCTGACGGATCGGCTCCCGCCAGTGCCTGATAGGCATGCCCGCAGAGTTCCGCCGACCACGCCAGTGGCCCGATGCAATCCAGGCTGGGAGACAGCGGCATGGCGCCCGCCACGCTCACGCGGTGTTGCGTGGGCTTTAATCCCGTCAGTCCGCACAACGCCGCAGGCAGACGGATCGAACCGCCGGTATCTGAACCGATGGCCAACGGTACGTGACCGGCGGCGACCGACATGGCCGCGCCACTGGAACTGCCGCCCGACACACGCGTGGTGTCCCAGGGATTGCGGCCCGGGCCATAGGTCGCATTCCAGCCCGTTGGCGACATGGCGAGTTCCGCCATATGCTGAGTGCCCAGCACGATAGCGCCCGCCGCGCGCAGGCGCGCCACGATGGTGGCGTCCGTGCTGGCCGGCGAGCTGCCCCGACGCAGCGGCGATCCCCAGCCCGCTGTGTGGCCCTGGCGGTCGAACATGTCCTTGATGCCTACCGGCATGCCGTGCAGGGGGCCGCGTATCCTGCCTTGTCGCCGCTCATCGTCGCGTTGCCTCGCCTCGGTCAAGGCCGTGTCCGCATCGATATCGACCCACGCCAGCTTGCCGGGTGCTACTCGCTCGATAGCCGCCAGACTGGCGCGGACCAAGGCCTCGCTATCGATGCTGGTATCCGGCTCGGGCGCTGCCGCGTGGGCGAACGGCAAGGGAGCGAGTCGGCGCAATGCTTCGCCAAACGGCACAGCGACCTGCGACATGTCCATCGTCGCCGTCTCTTGCGCCAATGCGGCGCTGAGGCTTGCCGTTGCCTCGACCAGATCCGGCAGGTCCTGCTCGTCCAGCGGCAACTCACGAGCATCGACCCAGTCACGGGCGGATTGAATCAAGGCGCTCATTTGACACCACACCGCTGGGAAATCGACTCGACCTGCTTAACCACGTCGCCGTACTTATCGGTATAGGATTTCTTCGCGGCGTCTGCGCGGGCTTTCCATTCCGCGGCGCCTGCATCATCGGCCACGCGATAGACGGAGCCTTGCTGCTCCATCTTCTTGACGGCCTCGGCATCGGCCGCGCGCGCTTCCTCCCATTGGCGCTTGATGATGGCGTTCATGCTGTCGACTATCGCCTGGCGTTGCTGATCCGTCAGCGCATCCATCCAGTTGCGGTCAGCCACCACGGCGTAGGTGGCGAGCGACATACCCGGCACGTGAAAGGCATACTTGCCGGTCTTGCCTATCATCTCGGACCAACCGGCCGGAGAGCTGAGCACCCCGTCGATCGCGCCCTGCGCCAGGGCGGTACTCATCTCCGATGCCGCCAGAGAGACCGGGCTGGCATCAAAACTGCGCACCATGTCCAGGAAAATGCGCCCGCCCGTCACGCGCAGCTTCGCACCGCGCATATCCGCCAGCGACTTCACGTCCCGGTCGCGGAAGATAAAGAACAAGTCAGCCGTGCGCAGCAGTCCCAGTACCTGCAATTGCCGGGACTTCAAGCGTTCCGACATCATCTCAGTAAGCCCCTGGGCAAAACATTCGTTGGCCATCATCTCGTCGGATAGGCCAAACGGCAGGTTGATATAGCCCAGCGCCGGATCCAGTGTTTCCAATCGCACCGACACTGGCCAGACCATGTGCACGGCGCCTGTGCCAATGGCGGCGAGGCCGTCCTGATCGTTGTACAACTGCGAGGCCGGGAACACCTTGACCTGCACTTCGCCGTTGGTGCGCTTGGCGACGTCGGCGGCGAATTCGTTCATATATCGCGTTTTCCAATGCGACGCCGCTACCTCGGACGTCAACACCAGTTCGGTGGCGGCCCCTGCCTGACAAGAAATCGCAAGTGCGAGCAACGCCGCTCCACGCCGGATCAACTGGTTAAACATGGCAATACCCTCCTTGGGCTAGTACTGCGATGTCGCGCGGGCCGCGCCCGCACGGAGAGACCTGCGACTATTGATCGCCTACGCCGTGTCCACGCTTGGGCACGAGGCACGAGCGGACGAAGTTCATTACCTCGACGCCGTCCTGGTTGAACGCGCGCGTGCGCGTGGTGACGATGCCTTGATTTGGGCGGCTGCGGGATTCGCGCAGCTCCAGGACTTCCGATTCAGCGTACAAGGTATCGCCGGCGAAGACGGGGGCGGTCAGGTTGATCTCTTTCCAACCAAGGTTGGCGATGGCTTTACCGCTGACGTCATTCACGGTCATGCCGAGCACGATGGCGACAGTCAGTCCGCTATTGACGAGTAACTTGCCGAATTCACTTTGACTGGCATACGCCGCATCGCAGTGCATGGGATGAAAGTTCATCGTCAGCAGTGAGAACTGAATGTTGTCGGCATCCGTCAGCGTGCGGCCCGGGCGATGCTCGTAAACGGCACCGACTTCGAACTCTTCCAGATACCGCCCGAAACTGAAGCGATAGCGCTTGGGACTCACGTTGGTAACCTCCATGTCTCCTCCTTTGTCATGTTTGATAGTTTGTCTGGACAAAGTGATGGTCGTCCTGGAGCGTGGGGCTTGTCAACGAATTTTCGTTGCGCGCTGCAGCAGGGCTGGCGATGGCAGCCCTTTTCAGTGGTTAATGAGTGCCGGCGTGCATAACGGTTGCCGTGCGCGCTCGGCAGTGGCGTCTGGGTCCGGCGGTCGCCGGTCGACAGTGGGCTTCAGCGGGCGCTGCGGTGCAATGGGAGTTACGGCCGATACCCCGAAAGCTGCTGCGCGACTTTTCGCAGCGCTGGCACGACGCGGTCGCGCAGCACATCGGGGGGCAGCAGCGACGCCGGCCCGCCGCAGCTCACGACGAATGTGCCTTCCCCGGTCACCGACTCGAACGGGACGGCTACGGCGTTAATGTCGCTGCGCCAGCTGCCCAGCGCGAAACAGCATCCCGTGCTCGCGAAATCCGCGCAGGCCTGTTGAATCACTGACTCGGCGGGCGCGGCTTGGCCCAGGCGATTGAGCAGCTCTGCGCGCTTCGAAGCGGGTAGCCGCGCCAGGTAGGCCCGCCCCATGGCGCTATTGAAACTCGCGCGGTAACCCACCGGCAGGCGTAAGTACAAGTCAGACGACCCATGTATCGCTTCGACATAGACCATCGCGTCACCATCGAAGGTGCCCAGCGCGATCGCGCCTCCGGTGTCCTTCGCCAGCTGCTGCATGCAGTCGCGGGCCATGGCACGCACTTCCAGCCCGGCCAGCACGCCGAACCCCAACGCCAGCACGGCAAAGCCTGGCGAATACTTACCGCTTTCCGGGTGATAGCGCAGGTAGCCCAGCTCCGTCAACGTATAGGTGATCCGGCTGATCGTGGGCTTGGGCAGCCCGGTGAGACCGGCCAGATCCTGGTTCCCGAGCGTGCTGGTGTCCTTGCCAAAACAGCGCAGCACGTCAAGACCGCGAGCCAACGCCTCGATGAATTCGGGCGCAGCGCGCCCTTGCCCCGCGCCGCGCCGACGGCGCGCGGGTCCGCTCAGCGCCGGGGACGTGTTCGACGGATCAGCAGGGGGGAGTTCAGAGGGGACTTGCATCGAGGGCCATTCGTTTTTATAGTAGATTTCGCAAAGCAAAATTAAATTTCGTACCTTGAAATTTACTTCAAGCAAAACGCTTCGTCTAGGACCGACACAGGGGAAATTATGTTGAAACGAGCCTATACCTTCGCCGCCGCGCTAACCTTGTCCGTATGCGCCGGTCTGGCCCATGCGGCCTATCCCGAGCGGCCTATCACCGTCATCTCGCCATTTCCGGCTGGTGGCGCCACCGATGTGTTGACGCGCATCCTTGCTGAACGCATGGGCCGCGCGCTCGATCAGACCATGATCGTCGAGAACAAGGCTGGCGCCGGCACGACCATTGGCGCGGGCTACGTCAGCCGCGCGAAACCCGATGGCTACACCTTGCTGATGGCGACCAACTCGACGCTGGTGACCAATCGCTATCTCTACAAATCGCTGCCTTACGACCCCGATGGCTTCGCGCCCATCGGCATGGTCGGGATCGGTCCACTGATCCTGCTGGCAAGCAACAAGAACGATTACAAGAGCACCGCTGACGTGGTGCAAGACGCCAAGGCGCGTCCCGGCAAATTGACGTTCGCGACGTTCGGTCCGGGAACCTCGTCGCATTTGGCCGGCGAGCTGTTCAAGCAGGAAGCGGGCATCGACGTGCTGCACGTGCCTTACAAAGGCGCCACTATGGCGCTACCCGCCGTGATTAATGGCGACGTCGATTTGTTCTTTGACATGGTGGCGACCGGGATGCCGCAGGTCGAGGCGGGCAAGCTCAAAGTGTTTGGCATCACCAGCAAATCGCGCCTGTCCACGCTGCCCGATCTGCCAACCATGGCCGAGCAGGGCTATCCGGCATTCGATCTGAGCGCGTGGTTTAGCTTTGTGGCGCCTCCGGGGACGTCTCCCGAGGTGTTAGAGACGCTGCAAAAGGCGCTGGTCACGACCCTCGAAGACCCGCAAGTACGCGAAAAATTGCTGTCCCTGGGGATTGAGCCGCGCTCCGGCACCGCGCAGGAATTGACCCAGCAAATCAAGAACGAACAACCCGTGATCGAGAAGCTGGTCGATCAAGCCGGGCTCGAACGCCAGTAAGCCATCTCTACCGTGTTGCCATCCCAGGGAGGATGGCCGAACGACCGCAATATGCCGTGTGAATACCACGCATATTGCGGTTTTTTTTGGAGGGGATGTTAGGCGGCGCATGCCGGCCGGCATACGGCTCGCCGTGATCGCTGCAAATGCTCCGCCATTGTGGGCCGCACACAAGCCGGCCCTCGGCGGCCGCTACGCCCACACTTACCCGCTCGTATACGCCGAAATTAGAGCCGCCTGCTCCGCCTTGCCAATACCAAGCGCCTGAGAAAAGTAGTTCCCGACCGTGCCGTGATTGCGCGTAAGCGCATCAAAGGCGATATCGAGATATTCGCGACGAACCCGCAGCAGGTTCTCCACGACAGCTCCGTCCCCACCTCCAGCCACGAATGCCTGCATCATCGGTTGAGAACCAGATATCAGCTGATCATTGCTCGTCAGGTAATCCGCCACGATGTCGTCAAAACCCACACCCAACAAGGACAAGAACAGCGCGGCCGCCCAGCCGGTCCTGTCCTTACCGGCAGTGCAATGAAACAGTTTGGGCGAGCCCGGATCCCGCAGCAGCAAAGAAAAGAATGCAGCGTAAGCCTTGCACGCACTGGGTAGGGTGACCAGATCCTCGTAGATGCTCCGATAGAGCGTTTGAATTCTGGTGGGCGTGAGCTCTTGCGCCGCTTTGCGAGGATCCTGCAGCATCAGTTGCAGGGTGGCCGCCAGCGAATCGGAGGCGTCACCCAAAACGTTCAGCCATACATTGCGTGCGCCGTCTATTTGGGCGTCTGGGGATTGTTCTCTCTCTTGCCAAGTACGGAAGTCGTATACGATGCGAACACCCACGTCTTGCAGCGTTCGTAACGCCTCTGTCGGCAGGTTCGATAATTGGCTCGAGCGGAATAGGCGACCCGGTGTGACCGTTGCGCCACTAGCCGTTGCATGGCCGCCCAGGTCCCTGAAATTGCAGATGGTTTGGCTTATTTTTGGGGTTTTTTCTTCCAAGATATTCATAAATCCATCAACCAAGAGACTCCGCCCTATGCGCCTCACGCGGGCGCAAGATCGCCATAGATGGAACAAATCTGACCATGAAAAATCGCGCTAGTTCAGTCGTTCTCATGACCGCTATATTGTCCGCATGCGCACCTGTCCCGCAGACCGGCGCCGCCTTTGACGCCGAGCATAATGCACGCACCGCCCTGGACTGGGCCGGAACCTATCGGGGCGTTCTGCCTTGCGCCGACTGCGAAGGCATAGACACCGTCGTCACGCTCGAGGACGACGGATCGTACCAGACGGCTACCCGGTATCTTGGCAAACGCAATTCCGTGACAGAAGAACAGGGCCGATTCAGTTGGAACACATCGGGCAACACCGTCACGCTCGGCCAGCGCGAGCCCGTACAGTATTTCGTCGCCGAGAATCGGCTGATTCGCTTGGCGACAGACGGCTCCCGGATCACTGGGCCGTTAGCGGACAGCTATGTGTTGACGAAAGAATAGGCGCACCAATCGAATAGGCACATCAATAGGCCCCGGAGCGCGCACCGGGGTAGCTCACTCGCGATACGAGCGATCGCGTCGATCGAGTAAGCGCAGCATCGCGGGCCATTCCATGACGCCGTATGGCCGCCTGGTTTCCGGGTGATAGAGGTAAGCCGTTTTTTTGATCACTTCTTCCTTAGGGAAGTGCAGATCGGTATTGCAAGCCATCGCATCGACCTGGGCGCGGCAGGCCATTTCCAACCAATACATGGTGTTGAAAGCCTGCGGAATATCCGAGCATGCCACCAACAAGCCGTGATTGCGCAAGATCATCGCATCGCTGTCGCCGAGATCGTGGATCAAGCGGCCGCGTTCCTCGGTGTCGATGGCGGGGCCCTCGTACTCGTGGTAAGCAATCGAGCCAAAGCGCATCGCTGTCTGCGTCAAGGGTAGCAATCCGCACTTCAATGCGGAGACCGCCATGCCCGCGCGCGAATGGGTGTGGATCACACATTCCACATCCGCGCGCGCGGCATGCACGGCGCTGTGTATGACATAGCCAGCCAAGTTCATCGTATATTGCTCGTGGGGATTGAGCAGTACGTCTCCCGCGAGATTGATCGTGATCAGGCTGGAAGCCGTAATCTCCTCGTACATGTATCCGTAGGGGTTGATTAACAGCCGATCCTCGCCACCCGGCACGCGGGCGGTGATGTGGTTGTAGACCAAGTCGCTCATGCCGAACATCGGCATGAGGCGATAACACGCCGCGAGATTCACGCGCGCGTCCCACTCTGCCTCGGATACGACACTACGCACGTTCATTGTCAGAGCATTCATCAGTAACGACTCCCAGGAGGCCTACTTTTTTGCCACGCCTACGGCCTTGGCCGTATCGCCCCACAGTTGGTAGTTGTCTTCCACCATTTTCTGAAACGCCGCGCGCGAAGGACTGGTGACGACTTCGGAGCCTAATGCCTGGAGCTTCGCGCGGACTGCGGGGTCGTCCAGCGTGAGGTTCAGGTCCGCGTGAATCTGGTCCAGCACCGCGGCCGGCGTGCCTTTGGGCGCGAAAAATCCCAGCCACGCACCGGCATTAAAGTCCGGGACACCCGACTCTTGGATGGTGGGTATCTCAGGCGCGAGTTTGGCGCGCTGATCGGTACTCACCGCGATGGCATTTAAACGCCCCTCTTTGACATGCGGCGCCGTGGACACGAGGGTGTCGAACGTCAGATCCACATTGCCGCCGATGACGTCTGTCTGGGCCTGACTGCTGCCCTTATAGGGAACGTGAACCATGGACGTGCCGGTCTTTTTCATCAGCATTTCCATGAGCAGATGACTTGTCGTGCCCAAACCGATACTGGCAAAGGTGAGACTGCCCGGATGGTTTTTCGCGTAACTGACGAGCTTATCAAAGGAGTCGAGACCTTTTTGCTTGTTGGTCACCAATAGATATGGCAACCAGGTTGTTTGGCCTATGTACTCGAAGTCCGTCAATGGGTCGTAATTGAGGTCGGCATACACAAAAGGATTGATGTTCATCGGCGCGGTGGCCGTCAACACCAAGGTGTGTCCGTCGGGTTTAGCACGCTTGACTTGGGCGGGCGCCAGACTGCCGCCTACGCCGGGTTTGTTCTCGACGATGACGGGCTGTTTCCACTTTGCGCTGAGCTTTTCTCCAATAATTCGAGCAACGGAATCCGTGGAGGTGCCAGGCGGAAAACCCACGACGATGGTGACGAGGCCAGAGGGGAACTGTGCCGCCGCGGCGTGACCAACCAGTGATAGTGTGCAAGCGAGCAGAGCCGCCCGCACTTGAGAGGTCCAAGTGCGCACTGTTGTCTCCTAGTTGTTTTGTGTAGGGCATTCTCGCACCAGCCGACACGCGCGCCGTATTTACCAATTGCGAAGACCAGCTTTCGTCTCGCGAAAGACCAAGCCACGGATCAGCCCGTCCCCCTCAGGGTTTCCCACAGTGTTGGCGTCGAATTTGTGGGCATATCTTATTCGTAGGTTAATCATACAAACGAGATACACCTACAACGTGAAACAGGGGAACAACAATGAAACGACGCAGTGCACTAAAGCTCTTTGGATCCACGGCGGCGCTGGCCGTAGCACGGCCGGCATGGAGCCAGTCCGCCGCTCCCTATCCCAATCGTGCGATAAAGATCATCGTGTCTTCCACGCCGGGTAGCGCGACCGACGTCGCCGGGCGGCTGGTCGGAGACTTGCTCGCTGCGCGCTATGGGCAAAGCATCGTCATTGAAAACAAGCCGGGTGCGGGCGGCGTCATCGGTATGACGGCCGCCGCCGCAGCAACCCCGGACGGCTACACGATTACGACGGGCGGCTTGGGACATAACGTGCTGCCGCCGGTCACGTTGCGTGGTCTGCCAATCGACATCCCAAAGGCCTTGCTGCCTGTCGCGCAAGTGGCGGAGTTTGTCAATGTACTCGTCGTGCGTCCCGATCATCCCGCCAATAACGTGCAGGAGCTCATCGCCTACTTGAAAAACCGCCCCAATAAGGCCTTGTACGGCAGTAATGGTGTCGGCAGCTCATCGCAAATGACCTCGGAGCTCTTCGCTATTCAGGCGAAATTGCCGCTCGATCATGTGCCGTATAAAGGCGCAAGCGAGGCCTTGGTGGGTACTTCCATGGGCGACCTCGATCTCTGCTTCATGAACCTGCCGCCCACGTTGGCGATGGTACGCGCGGGCAAACTCAAGGCCCTGGCGGTGACGAGTTCCTATCGCGTGCGTCAGCTGCCCGATGTGCCGACGATGCAGGAACAAGGCATGTCCGACTTCGATGTGACGAGCTGGCTCGGCATGTACGTGCCGTCCAAAGTCGATCCCGCTATCGTCGCGCAGCTATCGCGCGATATCGTGGAAGGGATGTCGACCCCGGAGCAACAAAACAAGCTCATTGCCGCGGGGCTGGAGCCCAAGCTGCGCGATGCCCAGGCGTTCCAGGCCTTTACCGCCAGCGAGTTGCAGCGCTGGGCGACGGTCGCCCAGGCCGCAAACATCGTCGTGGAGTACGGCGGTAAGAGCTAAAGCCGATCAGGCGGCGGTATACGTCGTCTTGACCGTGGTGTAGAACTCCAGCGCATACTGGCCTTGCTCGCGCGGGCCATAGCTGGAGCCCTTGCGACCGCCAAACGGCGCGTGATAGTCAACGCCCGCGGTCGGGCAATTGATCATCACCATGCCTGCTTGCGATTCACGCTTGAAGTGCGCGGCGTGCTTGAGCGAGGTCGTGCAGATGCCTGAGGACAGGCCGAACTCGGTATCGTTGGCGACTTCCAGGGCTTCTTCGTACGTGGCCACGGGAATGACGGCGGCGACCGGGCCAAAGATTTCCTCGCGGCAGATGCGTTGAGCATTGTCGCAATCGACGAACAAGGCGGGGCGCATGAAGAAGCCTTCCGTGTCGGCCTTCACGCGATCGCCGCCATAGGCCAGTACCGCGCCTTCTTCTTTACCGATTTGGACATAGCGTTCGTTTTGCGCGAGCTGTTCTGCGTCCACGACAGGGCCGATATCGGTGCCGGCTTGCAAGGCATGGCCGATCTTGAGGCCTTCCAGGCGCTTTTTGACGGCTTCGACGAAACGCGGATAGATGCCGCGCTGAACGATCAGACGGCTCGACGCGGTGCAGCGCTGCCCGGTTTGGAAGTAGGCGCCGTTGACCGCGCATTCCACGGCCACGTCCAGGTCGGCGTCGTCCAGAATCACCAGCGGGTTCTTGCCGCCCATTTCCATCTGCACTTTCGCCAGGCGGCCGATTGCGGCTTCGGCGACGCGACGGCCGGTGCCGACAGACCCGGTAAAGCTGATCGCATCGACGCGGCGGTCTTGCAGCATCGCCTGACCGACGACAGAGCCACGGCCCATCACGAGGTTGAACGTACCTTCCGGCAGGCCGGCGCGGCTGATGATCTCAGCCAGCGCCCAGGCACTGCCTGGTACGAGATCGGCGGGCTTGAACACCACGGCATTGCCATAGGCCAGCGCGGGCGCGATTTTCCACGCCGGGATGGCGATGGGGAAGTTCCACGGTGCGATGATGCCGACCACGCCGACCGGTTCACGGGTGATCTCGGGAACAATGCCCGCACGGTTGGCGGGAAGTAGTTGACCCGGCACGCGCACGGCTTCGCCAGCGAAGAACTTGAAAATCCCGGCCGCGCGATCCACCTCGCCGCGAGCATCAGCCAGGGTTTTACCTTCTTCACGCGCCAGCAGCGTCGCGAGCTCTTCTTTACGCGCGAGGATCTCGCTGCCAATCGCATCGAGCGCGTCGAATTTGCGTTGGCCGGTGGTATGCGCCCAAGTGTGGGCGGCGTCGCGCGCGGCGGCGATGGCTTCGGCCGTTTGCGTGGCGTCGGCTTGCGCGTATTGACCGACCACGTCAGACAAGTCGGAAGGGTTGATGTTGTCGCGATGCGTGGCGCCGCCTACCCAGCGGCCGCCAATAAAATTCTCATGCATGATGTCGTAACCAAGAAAACAGGGAAAGTTTGACGAAAACGGCAGCTCAGAAACGAGGCTGCCGGACAGGGGCTAACCTGCCGGCAGCATGGCCTCGGATCGCGCTGGTATTCAGGGAAGTACAGCCTCGATCAAAAAAGGCGCTTGCTGAGCCAGTGCTGCCAGGTAAAGGCGACGCAGCTCGCTGGTTGTCGTTGCCTGCGCTGCAGGCACACCCAGTGAGCGTGACAATGATACCCAGTCCACGGCCGGATTAGACAGGTCCAACAGCGATTGCACATCCGAGCGCTGCAGATGATGGCCGGTTCGCTTCATCTCGTTTTGCAGGATCTGATAGCGCCGGTTCGCCGCGATCACGACCACTACATTGGACCCTTCGCGCGCCATCGACCATAGTGCCTGAGCCGTATATAGAGCGCTGCCATCCGATTGCAGCGCCACCACTTTGCGCTCTGGGGCGGCGACGGAGGCACCGAAAGCCGCAGGCAAGCCTTGCCCGATCGCGCCGCCCGTCATGACGATCGTGCTGTGACGCGCGGCGCGACTAGCCAAGGCGTTGAAGGGAAAGCCCAGCGTGCCACCTTCGACGGATACGATGGCGTGTTCGGGCAAGTGGGCCGCGATAATCTGCGCCGCAGTTTCTGCGGTCAGCGACTCCCCCAGATTTGCATCGATCACCGGCTCGGGTGTGGGTAAGCGAGCCGGTGCGAGCCCCAGGCTGTCGGCTAACTGCTCCAAGGCTTGCGCGCCGCCTTGGTTGGGTTCCGACACGGCGATCATGCGCGCGGGATCGCCCAATCGGCTGGGGTATCCCTCCGCGCCAAAGAACGCCACGGGCTGCAAGGCATCCACCAGCGCTACGCGATCGAACTGCAGCAGGTACGGGTGCCCCTGTTCCGCGAGGTAGGAAAACCGCCTGATGGCAGGCAACCCGCCGCCATGTTCACTGCGCGCCGGGAAAGTCTCACCAATCAGCTCGACGTTGGACAGCGTCGTGAATCGCGCGGCCTGGGTCAGCGCGGTTTCCGTCATGGCGCTGGCGCCCAGGAACATCAGGACTCGCTTGCCCTCGCGGATCGCGAAGGCCAGGGTGTCCAGGGCGGCGGCGTCATACCCCGCATCGCGTGGCTCGGCGAGTACGCGCAACGGCTCGAACGGCGCATCGCCTTGCTGCATATCCATGGGCAGCACCAGGCTAGCGATGCCGCCACCCGGCGTCAGGACTTCACGCAGTGATGCTTGTGTCGCGTCCTGCAGACCGGCCATGCTGTTGCCACGCCAGACGCCGGCGGACACGGGCCGCGCCAGCGATTCGATGTCCGAGTTCAACGGCGGGTCCGCCTGCACGTGCCAGGACATATGCTCGCCGATCACGTTCAGGATGCGCGAGCGCGCGCGTCTGGCGTTGTGCAGGTTGGCAATGGCATTGGCAAACCCGGGACCGAGGTGAGTCAAGGTCATTGCCGGCGTGCCGGAGATACGGAAATAGCCGTCAGCGGCACCTGAACATACGCCTTCGAACACGCTCAGAATGGGCCGGACTTCGGGCACGGCATCCAAGGCGGCCACGAAGGGGAGCTCCGTGGTGCCGGGGTTGGCGAAGCACACGCGCAACCCGGAAGCCGCTGCCGAACGCAGCAACCATTGCGCCCCGTTTTGCGCGGCGGCGCTCCCGGCTTGCGAGCTTGTCGGGGTACCGGTCATGATCCGAAGTTCAGCGAGACGCCGGCATCGCGCGCAACCTTGCTCCAGCGTTCGAGCTCGGCGCGGTTAAGCTTGGCGAAATCCGCCATGGATGCCGGCTTGGGTTCGAAGCCCGCGCTCACGAGCGTATTCATCGGTCCGGCTTCGCTGACACCTTGCACAATGGCTTGCGACAGACGCTGCACGATCTCGGGGTTCATGCCAGCGGGGCCATAAACGCCCAGCCAGCTGGTGACCGCGAAATCTTGCAGGCCGAGCTCTTGCAACGTCGGGACATCGGGCAGCTCGCGGCTACGATAGGGGCTCGTCACGGCGATGGGCCGAACGACGCCTTTCTTGATCAGGGGCACCACAGGCGGCAGGTTGCTGAATGAAAAGTCCAGGTTGCCGTTGGCCACGTCGATCAACAGCTCTCCACTGCCTTTATAGGCGGCATGCAGGCACTTGATATCGGTGCGCATGCAGAAGAACTCAGTCGTCATGTGAGCCGATGCACCGGTTCCGTTCGAGCCATAGCTCAAACCCTTGTCACCATTGGCGCGTGCGCGGGCGAGCAGGTCGTCGACGCTGCGGATGTCCGAATTCGCGCCGACGACTAATACGTTAACGAACTCCGCCATCTGCGCGATGGGCGTGAGCGCGGTCGTATAGTCGATGGGGTAGCCTTTCAGCGTCGCCGGCGGCAGGACAATACCCCCCAGACCGTTGAGTAGCAGGGTATAGCCATCGGCAGGCGCACGCGCGACGGCCTGGCTGCCGATCAGGCCATTGGCGCCGGGACGGTTTTCGACCACGACCGGCTGGCCAAACTTCTTGGTAATGATTTCGCCGACCAGACGCCCAGCCAGATCGGTCACGCCGCCCGGTGGGTACGGCACGATGAGACGGATAGGCTTATCCGGCCAAGCGGCATCGGCTGCGAAGGCGGCGGGGGAATGAACGGCGAGCGCGCACAGGCCCGCGCCGACTGCCCCGAGAAAGGCACGACGTTTCATGAGTGGACTCCAGGTATAACGGGGGCGCAATGCGCCCCGTTTCAAACGGATCTATCCGGTAGTGGTATTAGCGTCCCTGCGGCATCAGCGCATCCCAGCTCAAGCCATTCATGAACTGAGCCCAGCGCCGGTAATAGGCGCGCGCGTTCTCTTCGGTGTACTCACCGTTTTCCACGCCACCTTGCAATTCTGGTACGGGGCGGGCATGACCCACACCCATTTGATAGTTGAAATACAGTTTGCGCGATTCGGTGCCCATGCAGGCTTCGGTGGCCCCGGTCCAGTTTTCCATATCGTCGGACTCGGTCATGCCGCCAGGGCCGGAATAGCGCAGGAAATAATGGCGCGCGGCGTCCTTGACGGCCTCGGGCGCGTCTTCGTCCACCAGATACATGCGCCACATTTCCATCTCAGTGGGGCTGATCGGATGGAACACCGCCAGCGTGCGAGGCTGACGTCCATGGAACGACATATTGGGGAAAATCGTGCCCACGCTCAGTTGCACGCGCATTTGCGAGCCCAGGGTACGGACGCGCTTTTCGTGCACTTCCCGGTAATAGGCTTCGACCTCGGGGTAACGCGCGTACGTGGCCACATACGGAGGCTCTTCGTAATAGGGCAAGCGTCCTAGCAGACCATGGCCGAGTTCGGGAAAGCAGATGGCCGAACGCGTCACCGACGGGTCACGGCGCCCTTTACCGCCGCTAGGCCCAATGCCCACGAGATCGACCGACCGATGGCTGATATCGTGATAGAGATCGCCGATGAAGTTCTCGGGAGCGAACTTCCAGTTGCAGTTCACGCGCCATTTCTGCACGCCGCCGATGACGACGGAGCCGCCGGGGCTGCCATCGCGATGATCCAAGGCGGCATCGAGGTACAGACGCATACCGCCGAGGTATTCCTCGAACGGTGGCGCGTTCGGGTCCCACGTGGCAAAGATCGCACCCTTGTAATTGCATACCTGCGCCACCGTTTTCAGGCCCCAGGCTTTCTTGTCCAGTTCGCCTTTGTAATGCGTCGCATGGCCTGGCACACCCACCAGTTCGCCAGGACGTTCGACCAGCTTTCCGTCGGTCGAAAAGCTCCAGCCGTGGTAGGGGCAGGTGAACGTGCGATTGTTGCCATGGTCATAGCGGCACAGCTTCATGCCACGATGCGCGCAGCTATTGAGCATCACCTGAATGCGGCCCTGACGATCGCGCGTGAGGATCACCGATTCGCTGCCCATGCGCGAGACGAAATAATCGTCCGGCTTGGGCACCAGACTCTCGTGTCCTACAAAAAGCCAGGCACGCGAAAAGATCTGCTCCATTTCGCGCTTGAAGATGTCGTCGTCAACGAAGATGGAACGGCTAACCATTCCTTCATCGGCGCGGACCAGGGTATCGATGCTACAGACAGACATGGGGTTCCCGACACGATGCAATGGGGGCCTTGGAGGGCCATCCGTACTGCGGGCGCAACTCGATTCCGAGAGTGGCCCGAACATCAGTACGATAATAGTACAAAGTTTTGAGATACATTGGGGGAAGTACCGATGTCATCCAATGCACTGCGCGCTCCGTCCCCCGGCGGAGCGCGTTTGGCGCGGCGTTAAGCCGGCTGCGCTTCCCGCGCTAGCGGCCAAGCCTCGGCGTTGACCATGGCCTTGGGCTGATTGCCAGTCATGGCGTTGACCAGGTTGTGGACCGCGAGGTCGATCATCGCGCGGCGAGTTTCCACCGTGGCGCTGCCGATATGCGCCTGCAGTACGACGTTTGGCAACTGGGTGAGCGGGCTGTCGGCCGGCAGCGGTTCGGTCGTCATCACGTCCAATCCCGCGCCCGCGATGACGCCATTCTTGAGTGCGTCGATCAGCGCGTCTTCATCCACCACGGCGCCGCGTGCGGTGTTCAGGAAGATCGCGGTCTTCTTCATCATGCCGAACTCGCGCGCGCCGATGCTTTTGCGCGTTTCGGGGGCCAGGGGAATGTGCACGCTCAGCACGTCCGATTGCGCAAACAACTCATCGCGCGACACATAGCGGGCGATTCCTTCGGCTTCGGCCTCGGTGTCCTGGCGGCGGTTGTGATAAATCACGTCCATGTCGAACGCACGGGCGGTGCGCGCCACGACACGGCCAATGCGACCCATGCCCAGCAGACCCAGGGTTTTGCCGCGAATGTCCGTGGCCAGGGGGAAGGCACCCTTGGTCCAGGCACCCGAACGCACGAACGCGTCGCCGGCAACGAGGTTACGCGCCACGCACAGCATCAGACCAATGGTCAGATCGGCCACGGCGCCATCCAATACACCAGGGGTGTTGCAGACCAGCACCTTGCGCTCGTTGGCCGCATTCATGTCTACGTTGTCGAAACCGACCGCGAAGTTCGACACCACTTTCAACGCCGGCATGGCATCGAGCAGGGCGGCATCGACGCGCGTTTTCACCGTGCAGACCATGCCGTCGATCTGGCTCCATTGTTCTTGCGGCAGAACTTCCAGCGGGCTCTTGCCCATGGGTACATCCACCGTATCGCAGGAGGCTTCGAGCAACTGGCGCAGATCCGCGGGGACCGGTGCGCTGACAATGATGCAGGGTTTCTTGGTCATGAAAACAACTCCAGAGGAAAAGAAGGGGAGAGCAGTGCGATCAGCCCTGCACGCTCTCGATATCGGTGGCGAACACTTGGACTTCCTCGCCATTGACGGCGCTCGGGTCGCTGGGGTGCTCGAGATAGCGCACGATTACCCAGAAGCCATCCTGGGGGTTTTCGACGACCTCGGCGATGGCACCATCGGCCATGCGCACTTTGTCGCCGGTGTCGAGCTCGACAAGGTTTACGGTTTTCCAATCAGCCATGTGTGGACTCCCTATACGGACCCGTCAAGTCCGAGCCTTACATCGACAATTGTTCTGCGGGCACGCGTACCCGTATGCCATCCAGCGCGGGCGTCATGATGACCTGACAGGACAGACGGCTGGTCGGCGAGCGTTCGGGCACGACTTCCAGCAGGGCGTCTTCGGTCGGGCTGGCAGGCTCGATTTGATCGAACCATTGTTCGCCCACATGCACATGACAGGTCCCGCAGATGGCGCCGCCGCCGCATTCCGCGACGATGCCTTCGAGACCATCGCGACGCGCTGCCTCCATCAGGGACCAATCCTCCGGCACGTCGGCGGTGTGCTCGGTGCCATCCGGCAATTCAAATATCGCTACGGGCATGATGCTTCCTGCTCAAAAACGAGGGTAGAAAATTCACTAAGCCATTCAGGCCGCGACGGCTTGCGGCGCATTCAGTCGTTGGACGGCACGCACGAATTCGGCCGGGCTGTCCACCGCTTCAACGGCAACGAGGCGGCCATCTTGATGGCGTTCGACCACCCAGCCACGAGCTGTCTCGACGACGGTATCCTCGCAGGGCTTATCGGGATCGACGATGCCCGCCATTTGCAACCGGCGGCCTTGTTGCTCGGACCAGAAGGTCGGGGCGCGAGTCGGCGCCGCTGCTTTGCCTGCGATCGCACTCGCGGCGATACGCGCTTGCGACATGGCGTTTTGTACGCTCTCGATACGCATGGCGCGCTGCAGCTCGGGACGCACAGCAATCGCGCAGTCGCCAATGGCGTAAATATTGGGTGCGGAGCTGCGGCAATTTTCGTCGACCACAATGCCACCTTTACAGTGCAGACCGGCCTGCTCGGCAACGGCGATGTTGGCCGCGGCGCCAATCGCGATCAGCACGGTCGGAGCCGAGAACACACGGCCATCGGTCATCTTGGCGTGCCATTGGCCGTCACCATACCGCCATGATTTCACCGCGATGTCGTGAACCAGCTCGATGCCAGCGCCGCGGTGCATTTGCGTAAAGCGATCGGCGGTGGTCGCGGAAACCTTGCCCGGCATGATGCTGTCGGCCACTTCCAGCACGACGACTTCCACGCCCAGCTTGGCGGCGGTCGAGGCGGCTTCCAATCCCAGATAGCCGCCACCCACCACCAGCAGGCGGCTGCCGGGCACCAACGCGGCTTGCAGCGCGAGGCTGTCGCCGACATTGCGAATCGAAAATACGCCCGGACCCGAGAGACCCGGCAGGCCGCGCGCGACGGCACCCGTCGCGAGCACGGCATGTTCGAATTCGATCGCCTGACCAGAGGCCGTACGTAGGGTCTGGGTCGCAGGGTCGAGCTGCGTCACCGCATCGCCTTCGATACGCAACAAGTCGAGCTTTTCGAACACGGCGGGACTACGCAGCATAATGCGCGTGATGTCCGTGCCGCCGTGCAGCAGCGCCTTGGACAGGGGCGGACGCTCGTACGGCGGGTGAGACTCGTCGCTGATCAAGGCAATCGGCGCCGTGATACCCATGCTACGCAACGCACAGGCACATTCCACGCCCGCGTGGCCCGCGCCGATGATTGCGGTATGTACCTGGATGCTGGACATCGTGGTTCCCTTGTGGACTTATTCAGATCAGAAGAACGTGGTCAACGCTTTGGCCAGCAACACGTTCTGGTCGAGAAAGATTTCGCGAGACAGGATCTTCCAGCCGGCGCCGCTGCGGCGCAGCACATCCTGGCGTTTGCCCACGAACAACGACACTTCGCCTTGCAGACGGTTTTGATAAACCAGAAAGCGCGATCGCACCGACACCTGTTCGCCGCCCTCGGCCTCTGTGTCCACATTCATAATGCGAACATTGCTCACCAGATGCGAAATACGCGAGGCAGGTTCTTCCGCCCAGTGAATGCCGGTGTTGATTTGCGCCACGCGCTGACGCAGGGTCTCGATACCTTCGTCGAACCATGCGGTTTCGCCCGGCCGGGTGTACTCGGTGGCCACGGCGTCGCGGCGGACGTTACGCGCCAGCGGCATGCGGTAGACGATCTCCTCGTCCAGCAGCGTCAGCCATGTGTCGAACGACCGACTGTCCAGCAGATCCGCCTCGTAGTGCAGGAACTGCTGCACTTCCCACCATAACTTGGGATCTGCGTTCAAGTACTCGGGCACGGTATCGGGTTGGACGTCGAGTACGGCGGACGGGGTTTGCATGACGGTATCCTCGGAAGGAAAGGGCGATGATTGCAAAGGCTTAATACGCCGCAGCGCGGCACTAATATTCAGGAGAAACGCGCTGGCACGCTTCGGATGGCCTTAATTCCACTCGGCTGCCTGGGTCGAACGCAGGCGAGCCTCGGTATGTTCGACGTGGGTGCGCGCATGATCGCGAGCGGCCTCGGGGTCGCCCGCTTCGATGGCTTTGAACAGCGTCTCGTGCTCGCGCTGCGCTTGGCTCGCCCGGCCGGCTAATTTCGCCGATCGGGAGCGTGAAACTCGTAAATTCTCGGCCAGCAGTCCGGCCAGGAAATCGAAAAAATTCAGATAGTGCTCGTTCTTCGTGGCTAGTGCGACGGCACGGTGAAAGCCCAAATCGGCATCCACCCCGGCGGCCACATCGCCATCGGCGATCGCCTGCTCCATGGCGGTCAGGGCGGCTCGCATCGCGGCCAGATCCTCATCGGTGCGGCGTTGAGCCGCCAGCGTCGCCGCCTCGATTTCAAAACCCCGGCGCAATTCGACAATGCGCAGCACCTGTTCGGTGTCCCCCTCTTCGGCCGCGACCATCCGCAGCACCGAGGGACGCGTCGTCATCATGACGGTCAGACCCACCCCTTGCTTGCTCTGCACGAGGCCTTCGGCCTTCAGGCGCGAAACCGCCTCGCGCAGCACGGTGCGCGACACGTTGAGACGGTCAGCGATCACCTGCTCCGGCGGCAGCACTTCGCCCACCGCATACTGGCCGCCCGTGATCTCCGCGACGAGGAGATCGGTGATGCGATCGGTCAGGTTCGCGTCGGCGCGCAACGTGGGAATGGGTTCTTTTTTCAGAAAAGCCATGAGAATCTTTGCTTGTACAGCGTATAGAAAGGAAGTGTGAGGGAGTTTATCGTATTTTCGTACTAGTACTTTCCCGACCCTGCTTTGCATCGCGCTGCACGGCGCGAGATCCGCGTACACACTAACTTGCCGAGTGTTTACACCGAGACATAGCATAGCCCGCCGACTTTATAATATTTATGGGGCGTACTATGCGCAGCGGGCCTGACAACAGTGGCGCAGGTATGCAATTACAAGGCTGCGATCTTTGCCGCCTGGGACCCGAATCCGCCGCCGTTCCAGGAGTACCTCGGCGATATGCGTCTGTACCTTGACGCAGCCTTGGATCCCGCGACGGCATTCCGGCGCCAGCTTGCAACGATTGCTAGAAGCAGCGAAGAAATCCACTGATCGTCCTTTCAGCTACGGGAACGTGTAGCCCGTCTCACGGGGGTACGGTCAGGACGGCTGCGCCAGCCGGCTATGGCCGGCGCAGCGCCTCGACTTGAATTTCAAGCTCGACTTCGGGCTTGAAGCCCATGTCCAGCGCGAAATTCAGCCCATAATCACCGCGATTGAATGAGCCGGACACATCCGCCCCGCACGCTTCGCGCTTTTCCATCGGATGGTCGATGCATTTAAAGTCGTCGATCTCCAACTCCAGCGGGCGTGTGACGCCGCGCAGCGTGAAGTCGCCCTTCGCTGTTTTGGGACGGTCACCGTCGAACTCCGTGAAGCGTCCTTTAAATGTGGCCGTCGGATACTTCGCCGCATCGAAGATGTCGGGTGCTTTGGCGTGCGCGTTCATTTCGTCATGCCCAAAATCGATCGAATCGATGTCCACCGTGATGTCGATCGTGCCGCTACGAGCCTCGCGATCCAGCACGATGACACCTGAAGTCTTGTTGAATTTGCCACGCCAGGTCGACAGGCCGCCCATGTGATCTGCCTCGAAGCTCGGGTAGGTGTGCGAGGGGTCGATGTCGTAGGTGACCGGCGCCGACAGGGCAGGAAGGGATAGCGCCGCGGACAGCATGAGGGGTAATGCCAATTTCATCGTCATTCTCCAGGTTGAGCATCAGTGAACGTTGCGTCGCGCAGCACCTCTGCACCGGCCGGTGCCGGCATGGGCGGCGCAAAGCGATCCAGCGCCTCCGGCTCATAGACACCCGATGTTTTTAGCAGGGCCTGCAGCGAGCGCGCAACGGCGGCGACGTTGTCGAGGTCGGGCAGTGCATCCGTGCCCGCGATGATGACGCGATTGCTCTCCTTCAGGTTGAAAAAAGGGCCGAATACGGCTGCATACGTGGCGGACTCGTTGGCATAAAGTTGGCTATTGGTAAACGTATTCGCGACGACTATTCCGCGAGGGGCAAGTAGCCCGCGAACCGTCTGCAGAAATTCCAGCGTCATCAGGTGACGCGGAACGTAGTCCACGTCGAATGCATCAAGCATGATCATGTCGTACTGCTGACCGTCTCGTTGCGCCTTTTCAATATATGCTCGGCCGTCATCGATAAACAGCCGTTGCCGAGGTCCGAGCTGATAGCCGAAATACGTCTGCGCGACTTCTGCCACGGCCGGGTCGATTTCCACGGTGTCGATCACCGCGTCGGGCAGCAGTCGCGCCAGCGTTTTCTGTAGCGTCGCGCCGCCCAAGCCCACGATCAGAATTTTCTTCGGGCTCGGGTGGACATACAGCGCGCTGATCATCATGCGCGTGTAGCTGAACACCAGCGCGTCGGGGTCGTCGAGACTCATGCAGGTCTGCCGTCCGAAGTCGACCATGGTATTGAAATTCAGGCATCGTTCGCCGTTCTCTTCGAAGACGAGGACTTGGCCGAATTGGGACGGCTCGCTGTGTAATAAGCGGGGTTCGCCGTGAGCACCCGGTGTGAATATGGCCGCAAATCCCAGCAGGGCGGCAGCGCAGAAGGCAGTTGGTCGCATCGCGGGTCCCGATTGAGGTGACCTTCATATCATAAAGCGTGGAACAAAGCGGATCGATGGGTTACTTATTTTGGCTCTGCCTATTGACCAGGCTCCGCTGGAGCCCCTTCCGTTGTGATTCGATCATCGCGACATCCAATCGCAACGGGCCAGCCAGATATCAGGTCACGGTCAGCCGGCCGTGAGCTCTCACCCCGCTACCTAAAATATGGAACTCCCGATGCTGACTTTTGGCCCCAGTCTTACTCCGATCCACCCTCCAGCCTCGATAGCCACCATCCCCTCGATTGTGAAAGAGACCGGCTCCGCCCTGGAACGCTACTTGGTGGACGCGATCAAGTCTAATGATATTGAAGTCTTCAAAAAGCTCGTAGCGTTGTATGCCATCAACATCGAAGGTCATAAGTTCAAGACGGGAGAGAACTTCCTGCACTGTGCAGTTGCTGCGGGCAGCGAGAAGATCGCGATGTATCTCACCGGTTTCTCGCGTGACGAGGTCGGCTTACCTGCCTCCACCGTTCAGGCACTGGTCAATGGCAAGAATGATGCTGGCGAAACTCCGCTCTTGTACGCGGCTTCCTTTCGATCCCGTAATCCTGTGTGGGCAAGAGCTTTGATCATGCGAGGGGCGATCGACGCCGACGGAGCGGCCTTGTTGCACGCTGCCAAGAACGGGCTCACGGGTATCGTCCGGGCGCTGGTACGAAACCACCTGAATGACTATCTCGACGCGAAGCTGGGCCCTTGCGCGCCGAATGTGCGCGCGTATGTCCACGGCGCAGAATATAGCGCTGCCTTACCCAAGGCTTTAGCATATGCCGCAGAGGCGGGCCACCTGGACATCGTCCGGTTATTGCTCAAGGTCAATGCCCGTGACGAGCTCGCTACCGGCCTGAAGGCGGCGATCCGTAACGGGCATTTTGCGGTCGCGGAAACGTTGTTGGAAAGGCACCACCACACGCGCTGGGATCTGCGCGAAGCGTTAACCACCGCTGCGGGCGATGGTCATGCAGCAGCCGTCGAATGGTTGCTTAGAGCGGCGAATTACACGCCCATGGATTTACACGCGGCGCTGACAATCGCCGCCCGCAGGGGCCATGCGGATACCGTGAAGTGCCTACACGCGAAAGGTGCCGATGCTGCACTGGCGCTGGCGGTAGCCTTGCAGCCGCCCGGAACCAACGACGAAATAGACGGCTGCGTCATAAGCGGTTTGAAGGTACTCGGTGTACTGGGTCCCGCTGTGCTGACTTACGCAATAAAGTATCGGTCCGCGATTGATTTACCTATGCTGGCCTTGCTCGGCGCGAATCTTTCGGAAGCGACGCAAGCGGCGGCGATGCATAAAGACGCGTCCTCATTGCACGCATTGTTCCGCAAAAACGTATTGCCATTGAAAGCGATCACGGCGCTCGCGGAATCCGGCGAGGTGGAGGCTAGAGATTTTCTGCTGGACGAATGGCGCCGATATACTGGTCAAACCGACCAGGAGCATGCCCTGGGGATGCGACTCGCCGCCGTCGCCGACTCTTTCGTCAAAAGGGTACTGAGTCGGTCGGAAGATGAGCAACAATTCCAACTTGGTTGGGACAAACTGGCCAAGGAGGGGTATTGGCAAACGCTTGAAATATTGAGAGATGCGAGCCTCTTGAATACCGGAGCGCTGGATATTTTGGTTCGTGACCAAGATCTCAGAGCAGTAAGAACGTGTATTAAGGCGGGTTTCCCGATCACCGAGTTACTGCACGAGCTGCTGGCTGAGTACACCGAGGCGTTGGACGCAGGCCTTGATGAGAGTGGGCGCGGCTTAGCTTTGTTTACGTTATTAAAGCTCGCTGGTGCTGATCTATCGGCGCTACCCAAGGACCTCAATGACCGCATACTTGAGACCCTCAGCAGGGTTGAAAGCGCCATTGCCGGTCTGTCAAAGGACGATCGGGACGAGCACTTGCACATTGCGCTGCTGGGGGCGTCCGTGACGGAGGTCGCCCTATTGCTAGCGCGGGGTGCAGACCCTGTCGTTGCGCTGGATATGCTGGAGCCGCAAAGCCGCGAGAATGCCATCCAAAAATTGATCAAGGCTGGCATGGTCCCCTCTGCAGCCCTGATCAACTGCGTAAAACAGGGGCTTATGGAACTCGCTAACGGTTTGATCGAGGCAACCCGCCCAGGCAAGTCTGAGCATCACGCGCTTCAGGGGGCAGACTCACTGGCAACGGCCGCATTAAAGACGCTTATTGCGGAAAAGGATTTACGCACAGCCCAGGTCTTCATTGATGTCTTCACCGACGGTTCACAAGCTTTGGCTGACTTTGTCGAAGCAAACGATGAAAGTTCGGCCATAACGTTGATGCAGCTTGGTATTAATCCTGTACCTGTATTGCTTAATATACTATCCCGGCGCGATTTTGATTCGGCGGCTAGGTTGATTGCTTTGGGGGCCGACGTTCATATGGCGTTGATGTCGGCATTTTCTGGTCCAGAGCATGATAGTGTGCTCGGGCCGCGCAATTCTGAGGTCAAAAAGGCGTTGGCAATTGCCGGCGCGGAGCCTCCTATAGCGCTACTACGGGCGGTCGAGCATGGCGACGGCTCAGCAGCCCGGAACCTGATCCGCAAAGATATGGCGACTGGCGCCGAGGCATTATGGCGTCTCATCTGGGACGAGTCACTGAGCGATGACCTCAAACATCAAAAGCTGCAATTCCTCCGTAGCGCGGGTCTCGATATCAGCACCGTCTTGGAGATGTTTGCCGGAGGCCAAAGAGGCGCTTTCCTCAGCCAGTTTCTCAAAGTGGAATCCCCATCGGGTGCAGCGTTGACAACGCTGTTAAATCATTTGGCCTGAGGCTGTTCTGCGCAGCCAGTACTAACAGGGCCATGAGCGATAGCAGGCGTAATGCTGCAGCAATACGACGATGCTGCCGCGCGTCCGATTTTTTATGGCCCTACGCCAACGACAGTCGCATTCGTTTCTTATTAATGATGCCGCACATGGCCTGAGGATCGGCTCCGAATTCATGCGAGCCGATCTCCGTGACCTGAGGTGTCAGGGGCGAGCTTGAGGACGTACTTATTGGGCTCCGCAGGCCAACATCCATCCGTCTGGCGGCCTTCTGATAAGGAAAACTGTGATGTTCCCCATGCAATCCCCGTCCCGATCCCATCTCGCGTCTAACCAGGGAGTGACACAGCTAGGCGAAATAAACACCGCACGAGCGGATACTGACGAGGCGCTGTCCGCGGTTATCCAATCTAATGACATAGAAAAATTCAAAAGCTATGTGGATGAGCACTCGCTCGATATCCGCACATATCGGTCCAAAGAAGATCTCAGGAATGTTTTACATCTCGCGATTGAATCCGGAAGTGGCAGCATCGCAATGTTTCTTCTGGGCCTAGGTGGTGAGGCTAACGGCTTAACATTAAAGGACGTTCAGAGGCTGGTTAATGCCAGAGATTACCGCGCAGATACTCCGCTCATGCGCTCGATAGACCGGCATCCCGATAAGCCGAGTTGGGTAGAGGCGCTGATCCAGGCCGGGGCGATTGACGACGATGGCTCGGGATTATTCTGGGCGGCGAAATATGGGCATGCCTCTATAGTCAATGCGTTGATTCACAGCCATTTGGAGACTGTTCGTGACAGGGGTCTGGCCGACATCGCCAGGGACGTCAGGGAATATGCCAGCCCCTTCGATTATCGGGAAGCCGTATCCCATGCGCTGGTCTACGCAGCCGCTCAAGGTCATATGGAGATCTTCCGGAAATTGATCGAGGTGGACACACTCGGTCAGTTCGGCACGGCCTTGCAGGGCGCCGCGCTTAACGGCCATCTGCCGATCATCGATATCTTGCTCCAAAAGACCTCGTATGACCGTCAAACGCTGAGTGTCGCACTGATGTACGCCGCTGCAAATAATCACGTGGATCTCGCGAAACGACTGAGCGATGCGGGTGCCGATGCGTCGCAAGCCCTGGCGAGGGCCCTTCAGCTCCCGCCCTCGCTCACAGGCTTTCGCAATCGCGCGATGGGTCAGGTGCACATTGCCCAATATCTGCGCGCGGCAAACCCCATGTATCTCGATGGCTCCGGCACGACCGTGGGCCCCATGGGAGAATTGTCGTGGCAGAAGCAGGCTGCCGCAATCCAATGCCTGAGAGCGCTGGGAGCAGACGCTCAGGCCGCCCTTAGGTTCGCAGCGGGAACCCAGAAGCCGATCTCGGCACCTGTCCTTCACTTGCTCGGTGCCGACGGCGCAGAATGGGTGCCATTCGTGGCGTTGGCTAAGGATAAAACAGCATTGAATTGGCTGCTCGATAGCGATGCGTCATTCAATTCAGCCTTTCGGCGCCTCGCACGAAGTGATAACGCTACGGCAGTGGACTTTGTGATGGACCACTGTCATACGCGTAAGGGTTACCGCGAAGATGGCCTGTCTGGGCTGACTCGACAGGCGTTCAGGACTGCGGATTTCGTGTCCTGTCGGGCACTGGAGAGAATGCGGTACGGTCAGTACAAGGAAGAGTGGATTTGGCTAGCCGTAGACGGCCATCAGCAGGCATTGCGTCTGCTGAAGGATGCAAATTTGCTAAATCCGAAGCCGCTGAAAACACTCGTACGGCAACACCATCTTAGCGCGATCAAGACAGCAGTCCAGGCCGGTATTCCCACCGATGGTTTGCTTCTCGACCTGTATGAGGAGCATATGCTAACCCTGGTCATGAACGACGAGAGGGAAATTCCACAGGAACAGCGCACGGAAGATAAACGGGGTAGTGCGATAGCGCTATTGATCCTTGCAGGCGCTGACGTTTGGTGGATGGGCCAGCAGCCGTGCCTACAGCAGATCAACCAAGCCATCATCGAGCGACAACAACTCTTTGCCAGTTTATCCCCCGCCCAGAGGGATGAACGCCTCTTCGACGCATTAACGCGCGCAGACGTAACGGACATCGCCCTGTTGCTCGAGCATAATGCCAACCCGATCGTCACGCTCGCGATTGAGGACCGTCAGATCCGCAGAACCGGCCTCGCGAACATGATCAAGGCGGGCCTGGATGCCTCCGAAATCTTGATCGATTGGGTAACAGCGGGCCGGATGGAACTCGCTGAAGATTTGGTCGAGGCAAGCAAACTGGCCAGTCTTTGCAATGAGCAGTGGACGGAGCCAGGTGCTGTAGTGACCAGAGCGCTAAAGAGGCTGATTGCTCGAAACGATATGCCTGCAGCAGCGCGGTTAATTCCCGTTTTCACCGATGGGGCAGAGGCGCTTATTCACTTTGCGCAAGAATCTGACGAAAGCGCGGTGAAGTTGCTCATGCAGCTCGGTGCAGCTGATTCGGCCGCATTATTGGGCCTGTTAGAGCATAACGATTATGGTGCATCCGGCCGATTGATCGAATGCGGCGCCGACATACATACCACGCTCATGCTGACATTTTCCGAGCGGCAGCCGGTCACCCAAGCGGCAGTGTCGCGACGAAAGATACGTCGGGAGCTGCAAATCATCGGGGCGGAGGTCACGATCGCCCTGCAACGTGCTGCTGAGCGAAACGACATGTCGGCGGCAAGGGGCTTGATCGAGTATGACCCCGCAAGCGCGAAGAAAACGATAGACCGGCTCGTGGAGGAGAACGCGATCAGCGACGCAGTCAAGACCGAGATGCTGCAATGTTTGGGTAACGTCGAGGCGACAACGGTTTTTGCCTGATTCAATGGCACGCGGCCGGAGTGTGCATCCGGCCGCTGGATGAACTTATTCGTTGTTCGCCATCACTCTTGCACACCCAGCGAGCGGTGCATGCTCCTTAAGTACCTTTGAGCCCTGGTATCTCCAACCGCGATGGCTTGGTTCAACGCGCTGCGGAGATCGGCACCCATCATGATGAGGTCGTCTCCGGTCTCTTGCGCCCAAGTCGTATCCATCAAGCGACCAATGGCCCAGTAGGTTCGCATGAGGGTGAGATTGATATCCACCCCCGCCTCGTGCAACGTCGCGGCCGTTTCCACATCCTCATGCTCATGGGTCAGCAGATCCCGCATTGCATCGGGCCCTACGATGGGCAACTCGTCAAGAATTCTGCGGACCAGGCCCCGCTCATTTTCTCGGGCAACTTCCAGCAGTGCCTGTCGTGCGGCGACACCCAGCTCATTTCGGGCGCTCCAGCCCGCGCCATGAACGTCGTATAAGTTCCCCAGGTACTTTCGCATGTGTTCCCATGCGGGGGCATCCCCTTCCTTGGCCAACTGAATAACCGCTTGTGCCGCGCATTGGTGGGACACCCGGGCCAGGAAGGCCGCATCCCCCATACGGTTGGAGTTAAGTAATCGAACATAGCGTTGCGGCGTGATCACGCCCGCGCCGATCAACCGGTCCACGCTCTCTTTATCTCGGGTATTGCGTAGATGGGCCAACATGCGGTCAAAGTCTATCTCGTGGTGCATCGTCGCTACCTGCGCCACCTCGCCTTCCGCTAAAGCGACCAGGAACCACGTCAGCTTCTTATTTTGCGGTCGACGCAATATCTCCTGGCCAAGCTTGATTAGCCCGCGCTTTCTTTCCATCACAATTTCGAAACTTTCACTATCCTTCTCTAGGGGCTTGGCGCCAGCAATGAGCAACAGGTCTATTGCGCGGAAGCTTTCATCATCTCCCTCCCCGCAAAGCGCTTGCAGCACGCCAGAGGCATCCATGCCACTGCTGACCAAAGCTCTCGCCGCTACCAAATTGCCAGCGCCGGCAAACTCCCTCAGTATGTCGGGCAAAGGCGGCCACCCGGCCTGAACCAATGTTTGTATCGCCGCGACATGGCCCCGTGTCGCCAGCTGCTTATAAGCGTCTTGTACATGCGCCGACCCTGCTACCCGCGCCAGTATTCCTGCTGCCCGCGCATCGCACAATTTCGCCACCCTCATCAGGGCGGCAGTCGCGATCTTATTGAATCCGTACTGGCGATCGAGGTTCATCTGTTGGACTATCAAGTCCACAGCCTGCGCATTACCTTTTTTCGCCAGCGTCACGAGGGCGGGAATGATTTCCACATCGCCCCACACCAACGCAAAAGTCATGTGTTTATCCTCACGCTCGGCCACCGTGGCAAGCGTGGCGGATCCCGCCGCTCCCAATAACGAGAGCCTTCGCGCCGGAATCCTCTCTTCCCTCTGCGCTACCGCATAGTTCAGTGCGCCCGTGGCATCCACTCCCCGAGACCGCAGATAGTTCACGACATTGGCTCTGGTCTCCACGCTCAACGTCCGATCGGCAGCCACCAGCACGAAGGCCTCCAAGCAGTTTGCGCCGAGCCCTGTTAGCCACTGCGCTTTATCGAGATGACCTTTGGCGACCGCATGCACCAATGCCGCGGCGAGCGCTTCCTTAGCCTCTGCCGCCTCGGGCATGAGCTGGAGCAACTCCTGCACCATTTCCTGGTTCTGCATGTCAGCCGCGCGCCGTAATGGGGTATGCCCTTCTCTATCGGGAAATGCGAGCAGATCGTTGATCAGGTCCTCCGGCAACCTTCCGAGCACATATAAGGCCACGGCATGACGGCCCGACTCGATAGCCACATGGAGAAAATTCTGGTTGTCCGGGAAATTCCTGTGTGCGAAGCGCTCGAGGGCTTCATACGACACCAATTCGAAGGCTGTTAAATCGTCATCGGTGAGCGCTTGGACCAATATCGCTTCCTCTATGGCGACTTCCTGGCTGGGTTTGTCCGGCCAATACCTGCTGACCTCCGAGGGAAAGTAAGCCGGGAAGGGGGTGATTTGACCATGCATGAGAAAGCTCCATGAAAACAATCGATTGCGAGGATCCGGCCCACCTGCTTCTTGCCAGGGCGAGCACGCGCCAAGTGAGTGGAATACCGCGCCGTCGGTGGGCTCACATGGGAATAAGCATCCGAAAGCGCGGCATGGCCCGGCGCGCCATCGTTGCTGAGTCAGGGAACAGCGTCCTCGCTTGTGTTCGCTGGGGCGCGAAAATCAGACCAGAGGCCTCGATAGGCTATGGCTAGTTTGTTTAGTCATGGAACTTATTACGCGCGAGAGTTACAGACGCCGGAGTTAGCACAGATTTCAATCCGGTTACCTTGGAGCACACCATGTTCAATTCTGCCCCCCCGCCAAATTTCAACTCATCAGCGCTCGGATCGATTGGACAGCCTGGACTGGACGCGGAATCACATGACATCGAAACTGCGCTGCAATCGATCATCGGATCTAACGATGCCGAGGAGTTCAATATTCTAGTCAGCGGGTTGGGACTCAATCTTGGCGAATACAGATTCAGTAATGGGCAGAATTGTTTGCATCTGGCGATTGAACGGGATAGTTATGGCATCGCGCTGCAGCTCACCCAGCCAGACCAGGGTGGCGCCGGTTTGGATGAGAATTCCGTTCGGGACCTCCTGAACGGAAAAGACGCCGAGGGAAAAACTCCGCTGACGTACGCGCTCGAGCGGCCGACCGATACATTCAAATGGGTACGACTCTTAGTTTGGGCAGGTGCCGTGGACGAAGACTCGTCGGCATTGGCTTGGGCAGCAAAGAATGGTCATGCGACGATCGTCAATTCTTTGATCAAGGCTAACGTAAACCAGTATTTGGACAAAGAGCTGGGTCGATACTCGCGCGATGTGAGGAAATTCCTCAACACCGGTGAAAAAGGGGAGGGCCTGTCCAATGCGCTGCGCGAGGCGGCAGTCAGCGGCAATACGAAAATCGTCCAGAGTTTGATTCGAGTCAACGCACCGGATAAGTCGTCAGAGGCGCTGCGTGGCGCGGCTGGCCGTGGCCAAGAGGCCGTTGTCACGCCGTTGCTCGCCACAGGCATGTACGACCGCGAGGATCTCACCCGAGCGTCGTCAGAGGCGATGCGCAACGGGCATATTGAAATCGCAGTGCGTCTGTGCGCGAAGGGCGGGAATCCGTCAGAGGTGCTAGCAGACTCCCTCGGCTTCGGAGGACCGAGTGGACCGAAGCGGATCACTGCAATCAGAGGCTTGATGAATATTGGCGCGGATACCACTGCCGCAATGGTGAGCGCGGTGCGTAAGGGAACGCTGGAATCCCTACCGACGCTGTCCCTGCTCGGCGCAGACTGCACTGCGCTGGCGGCTTCTCTGGTGATCGATAAAGATATTGAGGGATTCATCAAGCTGATGAAGAGCGGGGTGTCGATAGGGGAGGTGGTGACGTTGCTTTCGGGCAGTGGACGGACGGAAGCGGCGGAATTCCTTTTACGCCAAACCGTGGGCTCCGATCCGACACTCCCCGTAGAAATCACGCGCGCAATACCGAGGCTTGCGCGTAACCCGGACCCAGCACTTCTCGAGGCAATTTTTCAACCGGGGCCACCCAGTGAGTTTCGATGCAATTGGCATCTTTTCGCGATAGACGGAAACCTGCCCGCTCTGCAAACATTAAATGACCTGGAATTGATCAATTCCGATTCGCTGGCGCTTTTGGTTCGAGGCCAGCATCTCGGCGGGGTGCAAACCGCCTTGCGGGCAGGCATCCCGGCTTCCGATACGCTCCGTACGCTTCATGACGACTATATCGCCGCTTTCGGGGAAAACTATCAGGCCGATCATGACGAAAACTGGAAGGGAATAGCATTGCTCATCCTCGCCGGCGCTGACGTATCGGAGCTGCCCGCTGGCCTGAAAGATCAAATACTTGCCACGATCAATGCTCGTCAGACCGTCGTCGCCGGTTTATCTGAGGACGAGAAAGTTCAACAACTCCAGACTGCCACGACAAGCGGATCCATGTTGGATATCGCGCTCTTGTTGGAGCAAGATGCTGACGCTTCCGCTGCTCTGAGTATGATGGCCCCAAATGATCGCAGGGGCGGCATCCAGACATTGCTGGATGCAGGCGTCGTTGCCACCGATTTGTTGATAGATTGCGTGAAAACGGGGCGCACTGAATTGGCGCAAACCGTGAATGAAGTCGTCAAACCAGAACTGCCGGGTAAAGACTCTCTGACGACGGAGGTGCTCAGAAGCCTTCTTGCCCAGAATGATTTGAGTACGGCAGGTGCTGTGCTCTCCGATGTGACGGATGGCGTAGATGCCCTTATTCAGTTCGCCAGGAAGAATGAAGAGAATTCCGCAAAGCTGTTATTTCAGCTAGGCGTTCCTGGCTCGACTGCCTTGCTGCAATCATTGCGTGCCGGCGAATATGACGTTGCCAGTAAATTGATCGCTTATGGTGCGGACGTTCAAACAGCGCTAGAGAAGGCAGCAGCAGAAAAGCCCTCAACTTGGCGGCTCGACCGTTCGACAAATGACATTCTCGACGCATTAGCTGTGGCGGGGGCTGACCTTCAGAAGGAGCTGCTACGTGCTGCTGAGCGTGGAGACACAACTGCCGCAAAGACGCTGATTCGCCATCGCTTCTGTAATAAGACTGAAGCGGTAGCGCGGGTTGTTGAAGACGACACCCTTAGCGATGCAGTCAAGACTGGAAGGCTGGAATTTTTGCGTGACGCTGGCCTGGATATGCGCTATGTCTTGGATACGCTTACCGGAGATTCAGCGGCCACACTCAGGCGGCTTTTCGGCACGCAGATAGCGAGGCACTCGTTAGCAAGTGCAGCGTTGCTAGGGCGTGGCTAGGACAACGCGGCCACTTATTGCATAAATTTCGTATCTAGATTTCCAGATTTCACCGTCGAATCCGCGTTAACCCGCTAAAATTGTTTTTTTTTGGTATTCTAGCGAGCGGAGATATGAAGATTGCGTTGGTCGGATGCGGGGAAGTCGGGGCGTGCTACGCCCAAGCGTGGATAGCCGCCGGACATGAGGTGTTCGCCGTCTGCGAACTGCGTCAAGATCCGGAGATGCAAGCGCGCGTGGGGAGTGTGGGCGCCGCGCTGCATGCTTCCCCTGGGCCTTGGCTTGCCGAGGCCGATCTGGTCGTGTCGGCGGTGTTCGGCTACGCGGCGCAAACCGTTGCCGCCGAGGCACTGCCGCATATGCGGCCCCACGCTCTCTATGCGGACTTCACGACGGCCAGCGCAGCCGATATGCGCGCGGCTGCTGCGATTGCCGCCGAACATGGTGTGCCGTTCGCCGACGTTGCCATCATGGGCGCCATCGCACTGCTTGGCGCGAAGACTCCATTGCTGATTGCGGGCACGGGCGCTGACGCGGCGGTGAACTTCGCCGTCTCTTGCGATATTCCGGCCCGCGCCATCGAGGGTCAGGCGGGCGACGCTGTGCAACTCAAGCTTTTGCGCAGCATTATGACCAAGGGCATGGAAAGCCTCGCCGTCGAATGTCTGGTGGCCGCCGAAAAACTGGGCCTGCGCTCCGCGCTGTATGAGGTCCTGGGCGATATCGACCGTACACCGCTGACTACCTTTATTGATTCCTTCGTCCGATCGCATGTTTTGCATGCGCCGCGCCGCCTTGCCGAGGTTCGCGAATCGCGCGAGCAGCTTGTCGAAGCCGGCTTGGAACCCTTGGTGCTCGATGGCGTCGAGCGTTTGTTCGCGCGCACCAGTGCCGGCATCGAGGCGGCGCGCGCCAGCCAGGGCGGTGCGCCGCTCGAACTCGTCGACACCGTGGAAGCCCGCTTGGCCTGGTTGACTCCGCTGGCCGAAAAGCACGCGTAACCTGGCGCGATTGGTGTAGCATCGGGCCCGCGCGAGCGATGTCACGCTACGATCGTTGCCCGCGTGGCTCAGAAATATAAAAGAGTGAAGTGAGATAGATAATGAAAAGCTTGAAGAAAATGGTGTTCGGCTTGGCCTTGAGCGCCTGCGCAATGACTGCCGCGGCGGTGGATATGGCGGGTGGGCCGATTACGTTCATTTCTCCCTTCCCGCCCGGCGGCGGAACGGACACGCTGACCCGTATGATGGCCACGGCAATCGGCGAGGCCCAGGGTTGGAACATCGTGGTCGAGAACAAGCCCGGGGCAGGGGGAAACCTGGCGCTGGATGCCACCGCACGCGCGCGCCCCGATGGGCACACGCTGGTCATGGCGCAGACCGACAACATCGTGCTCAACCCTTGGCTTTATAAAAAGCTGAGCTACGACACGTTCAAGGACTTCAAGCCCGTCGCGCCGGTGGCTTCCTCGCCGAGCGTTTTTGTTGTGGTGCCGGATTCTCCCTACAAAACGCTGAGCGATGTGGTGGCGGCGGCCAAGGCGAAGCCGGGCGAGGTGTCGTTGGGCATCCCAGGCATCGGTGGCAGCGGGGATTTGATCGGCTATCTCTGGCGCAATGCCGCGGATATGGAGCTCATGCACGTGCCATATCGCGGCTGGTCGCAAGCATTTCCGGATCTGATGAGTGGCCGCATCGCGCTCTACACGGGGTCGCTGGCATCCTTGTTGCCTCAGATCAGCAGCGGCAAAGTCCGCGCGCTGGCCGTGGTGGCCGACCAACGCTCGCCTGCCTTGCCTGACGTCCCGACGTTTGTGGAAAGCGGCTTTCCGACGATTAACCAGACCATCTGGTGGGGCTTGATGGCGCCTGGCCAGACGCCGGACGACGTGGTCGCCACACTCAACGATGCCGTCAACCAAGCACTAAAGAAACCCGAGATTGTCGAAAAGCTGGAAAAAGCAGGCTATAACGTCCTGCCCGGCACCCCCGAAGATCTGGCCAAGCGTCATCGCGCCGACCACGAAGCCTTCGGCAAAGTGGTGCAGCAGGTCGGCATTCCGCAACAATAACGAACCTTACTCCACGGAGCGTTTTTATGATCGGCTTTGAGATTTTCCCCCGTCAACGTGCTGTCAGCCCGGAACTCGTCGAAAAATTCCGTGCGCTGCCCGTTGCGAATATCAGCGACTGCATGTCGCGCATGGACGCCGGTGGCGCGCGCCTGCGTCCGATGCACGACGGCACGTTGTTGGCGGGCCCCGCGTTGACGGTCCGTACGCGCCCCGGTGACAACCTGATGGTGCACAAGGCGTTGGGTTTGGCCAAGCCTGGCGATGTCATCGTGGTGGATGCCGGCGGCGATCTGACCAACGCGATCATCGGGGAAATCATGACCTCGTATGCACAGACGCGTGGCATCGCGGGCATTGTGATCAACGGTGCGATTCGGGATTCCGGCGCGATTCGAAACGGTTCCTTCCCGGTCTACGCCGCCGGCGTGACGCATCGTGGTCCCTACAAAGACGGCCCGGGCGTCATCAACGGCACTATCGCGCTGGACGGCATGACGATCCAGCCCGGTGACCTGATTCTGGGTGACGAGGACGGTCTGCTGTGCGTGCCGTACGAGCAAGCCGAAGCCATCTACCGCGATGCCGCCGCCAAGCACGCGGCCGAGGAAAAAACCATGGCCGACATCGCGGCTGGCAAGCTCGATACCTCGTGGGTCGATGCGCGCCTGAGCGCCTTGGGTTGCAAGTTGCCCGAGTAATGTTTTTGCGCGCTGACGCGCCAGACGCCCCAGTGCTGCTAGTCAGCCTGGGGCGTTGTTTTACGCTGATCCAGAAACAAGCGCCGCGTCGCGGTCAAGTGCAGGCGCATTGCGGTTTCTGCGTAATCAGGGTCCTTTGCGCGGATGGCGCTGATGATTTGCCTATGCTGCTCCACGCTGCTGAGCATGTTGTCTCTGCTGTAGAAATAAAAAGAGCCGATGAGTATCGGCAGGTCCACCAGATTCTCCACCAGCGTACGCACGCGCGCGGACTGCGCGGCGCTGAGCAACGCGTGATGGAAACGGTTGTTGTAGTGCTGGATGCGCGCGGCGCAGTCCTCGTCACCCGACTGCACGGCCTCCAGCATCTGGTCATTGGCGCTTTGCAAAGCCTCGACGTGCTCGGGCTCAGCCCGTAGCGCAGCGGCTCTCGCCGCATAGGGCTCCAGCAACAAGCGCAGCTCGAACGCTTCTTCGATATCCCGATCCGACCAGCCCAGCACCACGGCGCCACGATGCGGTTCGCGCGCGACGAGGCCGTCTTCGATTAGTCTCTCGATCGCTTGCCGCACGGGGGTGCGGCTCACCGACAGTTCACTCGCGATGCGTTCCTCGCGCAGCCGTTCGCCCGGCAGAAACGCACCCGACATCAGACGTCGTCGCAGTTCTGCATAAACGAGATCGCTTGCGCTGGGCATGGAGTGAAGTCCTCTGGGATAGTGTTAAAGCACTAGTTTAGAGGACGCGCTGCACCTACCACCCGCATGCATATGCCGGCCGGCGGGGATCGGCGCCGCCCCAACGCACGCCGCTCTGGGTATCGTGCTTGACCGCACACATGGCGCCCGCGCGCCAATTGCGTCCCTGCCACCACTGCACTGCATGGCCCATCGCAGCCAGCTGCTCTCCGACCGCGCGATCCACCAGATCCTCGATCATCAAGCGGCCCGGCATCGCATTGTGTGGCTCGAACGATGAGGGAAAACTGAATGTCGCAAAACGCGGTGCCTCGATCGCCTGTTGCAGGTCCATCCCAAACAGCTCGATATTGAGAAACGTCTGCAGCATCGCCTGGCATTGCACATCACCTCCGGGTGTGCCGAAAGGCATGACATATTCGCCTGGACGGATGGCCAGCGACGGGTTCGGCGTCAATCGCGGGCGTCGGCCGGGCGCGACCCGGAACGGATGGTCTGGATCCGCCCAAGATTGGCTGCCGCGACCGGATGCGCAGATACCCGTGCCGGGGATGACCGGCGTGTTGTAGGAGCCATCGCTAGGCGTGGCGGAAAATGCATTGCCGGCTTTATCGACGACGGCCACATAGGAAGTATCCAGGCGTGGGTCGGTGCGCGCCGTGTCCGCGTCGGTCGCGGCCGTCATGCTGATGTCGCGATGACGCGGCAGAGCTCCCGCGGGCGGCATGTCCGCCCCGGCCCGGTCACGCAGAATCATGGCAAGGCGCTCGCGCGCATAGGCTTTAGACAACAGCTCGTCCTGTGGCACCGCGACATGGCGCGGGTCACCATAGTGCACCTCGCGATCCGCGAAGGCGAGCTTGATCGTCTCGGTCAGCAAATGGATGTACGCCGCGCTGTTATGGCCTCGCGCGCGCACATCCGACGATTCGAGGATGTTGAGCATCTGCAGCAACGACGGCCCCTGACACCAGAATCCGCAGCTGTGTACCCGCGTGCCGTGAAAGTCGATCGCCAGCGCGGGTTCGACTTCGACGGAAAAATCGCGCAGGTCTTGCGCCGTGACCCAGCCCCCGGCTTCCTCATGATATTTGACGATGGCCGCCGCGATATCACCCTCATAAAAGGCCCGCCGTGCCGCGGCCAACCCGGCAGCTCTGCCATTGCCCAACTGACTGCGCTCGGCGTCAGCCATGATCTGCAGGGTATTGGCCAGATCCGTCTGACGGAATATCGCCCCGGCCGGGGGCGGCTTGCCGCCTGGCAGATAAACCGCCGCACTCGAAGGCCAGCGGGCATAATTCGCGGCGTTCTCAGCCAGTACCTCGGCCATCAATGGGTACATGACGAATCCGTCACGCGCTAACTGAATCGCGCCCGCGGCCACTTGCGCAAAGCTCATGGTGCCAAAACGCTCCAGCGCCGTGATCCACGCATCGGGCGCGGCCGGGATCACCGTGCGCAGCACGCCCGCCGGAATCGTGCCGCCGTGGTCCTTCATGAACGCATCGAGGCTGGCCGCTTGCGGCCAATAGCCCACGCCCGAAATGCTCCAGACCTTCTGCGTCTGCGCCTCGTAAACCAGGATTGGCGCGACGCCGCCGAAGTTCACGATGTCGCTTTGTACCACCCCCAGCGCGATCCCTGCCGCCACCCCCGCGTCGATGGCGTTGCCACCCTGTTGCAGGATGTCGATGCCCGCTTGCGTCGCCAGATAATGGCCTGCGGACACCATGTGGTTCAAACCCGCTAACGTCGGTCGCATCGAGGATGGCGCGCTACCAGCGGTGAGATCGGGGGCGTAGGTCGATTGAGGCATGCAGGTCTCGCTTCAGTTCAAAATGGGGCAGGGGAGGACATCATTGAGGTTCAATGCCGAGCTTCTTCGTGACGGATTGCCAGCGCGCGTACTCCTTCGTCAAATACTCGCGGAACTCCTCTGGTGTGCTGCCCTCGATGATCACATCGCGGTCGGCCAGTGTGCGCTGCACGTCGGGGTCTTCCAAAGCAACCTTGGTCGCTTTGTATAGTGCGTCTACCACGGGCTTGGGTGTGCCGGTGGGAACCAGTAACCCGTACCAGGACCCGCCCACCATCTCGGGAAATCCGCTTTCCTTCGCGGTCGGGATATCGGGCGCGCGCTGCAGCCGCTCTTCGCTGAACACCGCCAACGGCTTGAGCTTGCCATTCTTGATGAGAGGCAGCGTCGTGCCCGGCGTATCCAGGGTGTATTGAACCTGGCCCGCCATCACATCGTTGAGCAATGCCGCGCTGCCTTTATAAGGAACATGCACCGTCTGAATGCCAGCGTCCATGTTCAACTGTTCGGAGAAAAAGTAATTCGCCGTCATGATGCCGGGCGATGCATAGTTCACCACGCCTGGATGCGCCTTGGCGTAGTCGACCAACTCGCGCATATCGTTCGGCGGGAACGCCGGGTTGGCCACCATGATGAACGGGCCGCCGCCGATACGGGTGACCGGAGTCAGGTCCTTCATCGGGTCGTAGGTGAGGCCTTTTACCGTCAAGGGCGCGCCAGTCAACGGCGACGCGGTGGCGAACATGACCGTATAACCATCGGGCGCGGACCGCACCACTTGTTGCGCGGCTATGGTGCCGCTGGCGCCGCCCCGGTTCTCCACCACTACGGATTGGTTCAGCACTTGGCCCATGCGCTGCGCCAGAACGCGCGCGACTGTATCGGTGCCGCCCCCGGGTGGATAACCGACGATCATCCGTATGGGCTGGCTCGGCCAGTCTTGCGCGGCCTGTAGCGCGCCATGCATGCTTAATCCCAGGACTGCGGCGACCGCGGTAAGGGTGAACGTACGTCGAGATTGAGAGCCGGTTTTCAAGAAGACTGCTGCACTGCGTGTCATAACATCTCCTGAACGCGAGCCCGAGTTGCCCGGGCGAATCGATTACTTGGTGGTCGGCAGGCGTGCTGCCTCGAGCCTACTGCTGCCGCGCGGGAGTGTGGGCTTAAGTAGGCCAATGGACGAGCGCGCTGACGACGCTTCATACGGCGAGGTGCGCCATCGCGACGCGCAACCTATCTCGCATGATCCCCGAATGTCTAAATCGGCTTTATCGATGTTCGATAACATAATCCGAAATGCAATATTGTTGGCATCTTTATACCGCGCGGGTTGTCCGCCGGCAAGGATTGGCCCGAAGAGCCCCGGCGCCGCTTACCGCCGATGTGATACGGTTGGCGTTGATCGAACATGCGCGTCAAGACCGGTATGCTTGGGTAGACCGCTCACGCGATATAGGGTCGTCGCAGGTCGAGCGCGAAGGCGATTCTTTAGCCGCTGTGATGCATGCATGCGCATCAGGCACGACGCAAGCTGTTGACGCTGGACACACGCACAGGCGACCACGCCGAACCGTTGTACGCGTCCCTCGGCTATCAGCACGCGGGCGTGATTCCACAGTACGCATTGGAGCCGCAAGGCCAGCGCTACGATTCCACAACGCTGATGTACAAGTGGTTGGAATGACGAGGCAACTTCATAGTGAATGGGCCGCTCCCCCCGACTGCCGTTTTTCCCGCGTCCGAGCGCAGTGCGCAAACCTCAGAAGTCGCCAGCCGACAGTATCTTCAACATCCGAGGCACAACCGGATTCATGTTATCGGTACGCCAAGCACATGACAGCAGCGAAATTGGTGCCTCGCACCCCTGCGGCAACAGTAGCGGCCGCTTCTGAAGCCTGCCCTTGGTCTCGCGCAAAACTGAAGTCGGAACGAGCGCAGCGCCCATGCCCGCCTCAACCAGGGCTAACAGGGTCGGTAGCAGGCTGACGTGTTGAATGTCGGGCTGCACCTTCGCTGCCGCGAGCACCGTCTCCTGCAAGTCGTAAAAGTGACGGGCGCCTTGAGGGGCATAACCGACCCAAGGAATCCCGTGCAACAGTTCAATCGGTACGCGTCGATGGACAGCGAGTGGATGATCGAGGGGCATTACCAGGACCATGGGGTCCGAAGCGATCACTTTCCAACTCAGATCCGCGGACTCCATCGACGACGACCACCTCAGGATCGCGATGTCGAGCCGCCGGCTGTTGACTTCTTCGGCCAGCAAGTCTGAAGTGAGTTGTCGCAGCTCCAGCGCGACCCGAGGACATACCTGCTTGAACCGTTGCAACACGCGTGGCAAGACATGATAGACCGTGCTGTGACTGAAGCCGAGGTTCAACAGCCCTTCGTCGCCCACGGAGCGCCGGCGAACCGCTTGCAGGGTTGCGTCCGCCTCCGCCTGTAATAGATGTGCCCGTTCCAAAAGCAAGCGCCCGGCTGGGGTCAAACGGACAGAGCGTGTCGTGCGCTCGAACAGCGCAACGCCCATCTCCTCTTCGAACTGACGGATCTGCTGGCTCAATGGGGGCTGGCTGATGTGCAGCCGTTTCGCCGCTTTGCCGAAGTGCAGTTCTTCGGCCACGGCGATAAATGCCGTCAAGTTTCGGGTCAATATCATTGAGTCGAGATCTGTCTTAATTATGTCTAATTTTATATTAGACATATAAGTGGCCGATTCGTATGCTAGCCCTCGACCCCTTCACTTCCAGTTGGCATTGTGATCATGAACACTTCTTACCGTGCGACTCGGCGCATTCTCTTGTCAACGTTGACCTTGGCCGTGGCCTCGGCCGCAACGCCTGTGTGGGCCCAAAGCCCGGACGTATCGAACTATCCATCAAAACCCATCACCTTGATCGTGCCCTTTGCCGCGGGGAGCGTGACCGACATCTTGGCGCGCATCGTGGGACAACGGCTGGGCGACTCGTTAGGGCAGTCGGTGATCGTGGAAAACAAGGCGGGCGCTGACGGGAACATCGGAGCCGGCTATGCCGCTGCGGCTGCCCCGGACGGCTACACCATCATGATGGGGCCGGCCAGCACCAATGCGATCAATCCGAGCCTGCACAAAGGGCTGAAGTTCAACGCCATGAAGGACTTCGCGCCGATCACGAATGTGGCCTCGATGCCCAATGTGCTGGTCGTGGGCCCCGAAGTGCCGGTCAAGAACGTACCGGAGTTCATCGAGGCTGCGAAAAAAGGCGACTACAGCTTTGCGTCTAGTGGCGCGGGCGGCAGCATGCACCTGTCAGGAGAACTGTTCAAGAACACGGCCAAAATTCCCGAGTTCCTGCACGTACCGTATAAAGGCGGCAGCGCCCCGGTGACCGACGTCATGGCCGGTCGGGTGACCTCGATGTTCTGCAACTTGCCTCTCTGCCTGCCGCATATCCAGGCGGGAAAACTGCGTGCGCTCGCCGTCACGTCGAGCACCCGTACGCCGCTATTGCCTGATGTCCCGACCATGGAAGAGGCCGGATTGCCAGGCTACGACGTATCCGGTTGGTTCGGCTTATTCGCGCCTACTGGCGTACCGAAGCCCATCATTCAAAAGCTCAACAAAGAGGTTGTGCAGATCCTGCAAGACCCCAAGGTCAAGCAACAACTATTGGCCCAAGGCGCCGAGCCCATTGGCGACAGTCCCGAGGATTTTGGCGCCTTCGTGCAGAAAGAGCACGCCCGTTGGGCCAAGGTCATTCAAGACGCTGGCATCACCCCTCAATAATCGCGGTAGCAACATCACAATGACAACTCCGAATCATCTATCGGTGCGGCAAGCTCTGCAGGCCATGGAAGCGGGAGAACTCACCAGCGTGGCCCTTGCCCGGGCGTGCCTGGAGCGCATCGCAGAAAGGAATGCCGAAGTTCTGGCGTTTACCGCCGTCGATCCCGCGTGGACCTTGGAGCAAGCTCGTCGCTCCGATGCCGAACCTCACGGGCCATTGCGGGGCATTCCCTTTGCCGTCAAGGACGTGATCGAGACACAGCATCTGGTTACCGCCTATGGTTCGCCGATTTACTCGGGACATCAACCGAAAACCGACGCCGCCTGCGTGGCGAGGGTTAAAGAGTTTGGCGGCCTCGTCTTGGGCAAGGTGGCCACCAGCGAGTTCGCGACCCAGACACCCAGCCAGACGCGTAATCCCCTCAACCTCGCGCACACGCCTGGAGGATCGTCCAGTGGCTCGGCCGCCGCGGTCGCGGATTTCATGGCGCCCGTCGCCTTTGGGACGCAGACCACTGCGTCAACGGTACGGCCGGCGTCGTATTGCGGGATTGTGGGCTACAAACCGACCTTTGGCTTTATCAATGTTGCCGGGCTGAAACCCTTAAGCCCCGCTCAGGACACCATCACGATCCTGACTCGCTCGGTGGCGGATGCGGCATGGTGTGGATTCGGCTTGCAGGGAGACCGGGTGAGCGCGGAGCCGGTCGCTGCCCCACGGCTGGCGGTCTGTTATTCATCGCAGTGGGATGCCGTGCGCCCCGAAATGGCGCAAGCCATCGAGGACCTTGCCGCAGCCGCGGAACGAGCCGGTGCAAAGGTGACGCGCGTTCGGCTCCCAGACGCATTGGAGTCCATCATCGACTTGCAGGGGCGGCTGTTTGCATTTGAAGCACGCCAATCCTTGGCACATGAACGGCAGCATCATGCTGATCAATTCAGCGATCGCTTGAAGGCTCGGCTGAGCGGAGGAGAGAACATCGATAGCGACGAATATCTGTCGATGCGTCAAACCGCTTTGATCGCGCGGCAAAACATGGGCGCGCTTTTCGACGGCATCGATGCGTTGCTCTATCCGCCAGCCCAGGGCGAGGCCGATGAAGGGATCGCCGACTCGGGTTCCGCTCAGTTTGGTGCACTATGGAGTCTGATGCATGTGCCTTGCGTGTCAGTGCCGATGACCAAGGGTCCGAAAGGGTTGCCGATGGGTGTGCAGGTGATAGGTCCTTACGGTAACGATTTGCGGACGTTACAGGTCGCCGCTTTTGTTGAAGGGCTGAGGCAGCGATAGGTATTAAGCGGTATTAAGCCGGCGCCAGTGCCGCCAGGATGGCGATGTGCCTGGGCGCCGGGGGGTGTCAGAAATTCCGTGCTTAGCTAATCGTCATCTTGAAGTTTCCGCCATCGCATCACGCCGTTCCGCGGTTTCACGGGGCCGCATCCGCATGCGTGATCCGGATCAGTTTTCAGCTTGCGGGTTCGTCTCATACCGCAGCCATCCCGCGATAACCGCGCCGCCGCCGGGCCGGTCCTTGGGGTGCACTCGGCCTTCGCTTACTGGGATTTCAGCAAAATCGAACGGGCTCATGCCCTCGATGCAGGCGACATTGACGCCGTACTGATCCGGCGAAGACCGGCGCTGATGAAAGGTGTAAATCCCGCACTTCGAGCAGAAATAGTGTTTCGCCTCGCGCGTGTTGAACTGGTAGAGCGTCAAAGCGTCCTCGCCTTGCAGGACCTTGATATCTTCCAGGTTGGCGGACACGGCCACCGCGCCGCGCATGCGACAGTAGGAGCAGTTGCAACGCTTGGCGGTACGCACGCCATCGGAGAGAGCCACGGTGAATCGAACCGTGCCGCAGTGGCACGTGGCAGAGTGAACGGTGCGGTCGGAGGAGGGCTGTGCAGTCATGAGGTGTCGTTACCAGGTCGCTTGTGTCGTTGAATAATGCAATGCCTCAGGGCTAAGCATAATTCATAGGACCTTTAAATTTCCACGCCGTACATGGGGCAGTGCGCTGGGCGCGGCGTCACCGCGGTTGTATTTATAAGGTCACGATGTTGCATGCTGCACGCTCGGACCCTCCTGAGACCTTCCATGCGTCTGATTTAAAAGGCCGCCGGAACCCCGCCCGTCACGTCGTCACTAATCGCTGTGACTGTGAATTACTTTAGTTCACATGACTCCCCGTACCCCGCTCACCACAACGTTCAATCGTGCTGAGCGCGCGTGACCATACGCGCATCTACTCGGGTGCGCCTGACTCCTTTCGCGTTATTTATTTTATTTCCACGGAATCCCTGATGTCGCCTATTGGAAGCCCCCCCTCTTCGCCTCAAGACTCGAGTCACATCCTCGACGCTGAAACCGAAGCAAAGATCCGTCAAAAGATGATAGAAGCGATGATGTCAGTGGCTATCAAATCTAACGATGTGGAATTGTTCAAGCAGCGGGTGGCCGAGAATTCAATCGACCTTGCCACCTACCGCTTCGAGGACAGGAATACCTTCCTGCATAGCGCGATAGCCTCCGGCAGCCATAGAATCGCTTTGTATCTCACCGGCTTGGACGGGGATGCCGAGCGACCGACTGACTTTGCGGTTCAACGGCTACTCTGGAGCTACGGTGAGGGCTGCAACACTCCCTTGCAGTTGGCGGTTCAGCTCCGCAAGAACCCCAATTGGGTGATGGCCTTGCTCATGGCTGGCGCCAGCGACTATAACCATTCGGCCTTGATCTGGGCCGCAGAACACGGTCACCTGGGAATTGTCCGGATGCTGATTCGGGCAAATGCACACGCCCACCTGCGGGAAAAACTGGGTCTAGTTGTGGAACGCGTGCAGGAACATGTCAACGCTGGCTCATATGGTATAGCCCTCGCCCAAGCGATGGCGAACGCCGCAGGGAGCGGGCACAAATTGATCGTGCAGGCGCTGATCAATGTGGGCGCTCGGGATGCAGACGGCGCTGCGTTGAAAAAGGCGACAAATGCAGGCCATCTGGAAATCGTCGACACGTTGGTCGACTCGCTTGCGTATGATCTAAGGCAACTCTCTTACGCCATGATGTACGCAGCGCAAGTAAGAGACAGCGTTATTGCGCAGCGTCTGTGCGCGGCGGGCGCGGACCCATCTCTGGCATTGGCATTTGGGTATGAGGGGCGCGCCCCTTTACGGTATGCAGGCAAAGTCGGCGGCGTGGGAATTCTCGAAGAGCTCGGAGCTGATGCATCCACCGCCATGCAAATTGCACTACACCATAAGCTGCGACCAATAGTGAGCAAGCTCTCCTTAATTGGCGCGAACATTGCTAAGGCGGTGGAAAATGCCGCAGTTCGTAACGATTCGTCCGGCTTGCACTGGCTGCTCGAAGAAGGCGAAACCGCAACGTGGGTTCAAGCCATGAAGGCTCTTGCGCAAAGGGGCGATCTGTCGGCGTTAGCGTTCTTGAAGAAGAAGCTCGAGCGTCGCCTGGACACTGCGCTGGCTCCGGCGCTGATGCGTCTAGCGAAGGATGGTCGAGTCGCCGCCATTCAAGCCCTGACTCGCCACGAGCCGAAAGGGCAACTGCCCTCGTTCTGGCGAGAATTGGCCGTTGATGGCGACTGGCAAGCACTGAAATTATTGAAGGACTCGAATCTTTCCAGCCCGGAAACGCTGGAGCTTCTTGTTCAAGAGCGACATCTAGCCGCGGTAAAAACCTGGGTCAGGGCGAATATAGATACGGCCACGCTGCTCCATACGCTGCACGGTCGGTACCTCGAAAAGTTGGGTCGGGAGGGGCATGAGTTCAATGACGACAGTTGGAAGGGCATGGAATTATTGATCCTTGCGGGGGCAGACGTGTCCGGGCTTTCCGCGGGTGTAAAAGATCGCATATATCAATCGATCGCCTCTCGCGAGAGTTTCTTCGCCGCCTTGTCGCCGCAAGTAAGGGATCGACATTTTTTCCGTGCGGTCCAGAACGGATCCGTGACGGATATAGCCCTGCTGTTAGCGCGCGATGCAAGCCCGATCGCCGTACTGACGATGATGGATCAATGCCAACGTAAGGACGCTATCCAACATTTGAACAAGGCAGGTATGGATGCCTCCCGAATCTTGATCGACTGTGTCCGAAACAACCGTATCGAGCTGGCCCGACACCTCATTGATGCAACGGAACCGGATCCTTCACAGGACCAAACATGGGCGTCCCGAGACGTGCTCGCGACGCAGGCCCTGATGCGCCTTCTTTCGGAGGGTGATCTGAAAACGGCAGCGGCCTTTTTGCCTGACCTGACTGATGGCGCGACGGCGCTCGCGCGCTATGCGCAAATGCATGACGATGCATCTCTGACGACGCTGGTACAGCTGGGGGCGCATGCTTCAGCGGCCTTACTAAATCTATTATTGTCTGAGGATTATGCAGCGGCCGGCAGACTGATCGCTTTAGGGGCTGATGCCGACACGACCTACATGCTGATGTACTCGGATGGGAAATATGGTGTCCCCAAATTATTAACCAAATATAAGATTCGACAGTCACTGGCTGATGTGGGAGCGGAGTTCAAGCGCGCATTGCTGCGTGCGATTGAGCTGCGCGACCTGTCGGCGGCGAGGAGATTGTTAGAGTCCGATGTTGCAGGAGCGTTCCAGTTTTATTGGGAACTCGCCAGGGACCAATCTCTCGATGAAAACCTAAGGGCCCACCATTTGCAGTTTTTGCGTGATGTCGGACTGGACCCGGACAACAAACCAAAAACCACGCCGAGCAAACCGCGGAACTCGCCCAAATCGACTTGAAGCGTCCGAACAACCGAGCGTATCTACGGCATACGCACACGCCCTCAAAACGCGACATTATCCGCCGCCGAGCAGGGCGAGAATTTCAGCCTGCACTCGCCCCGGACGCCTGCACGATCTTGCCCCAGTTTGAAATTTCGGTTTCGACAAATCGTTGGAAATCCTGAGGGCTGCCGCCAACAGAAATCAATCCCTCTCCTAACAGACGCTCCTTTATCGAGGGGTCACCCAATATCTCTGCTGTAACCTGCGAGAGTCGTTCGGTTCGCGTGGCGTTCATGCCTGCAGGCCCTAAAAGGCCATACCAGGCGCTGAAATCATAACCAGGTAGTGTGTCTGCGATAGGCGGGATAGACTCAAAGCCCACCATGCGCTGCGCACTGCTGACACCGAGTGCTTTGACGGACTTCGCAGCCAGTTGTCCCTTTGCCAAGGCAGCACCGGCAAACATCAGATTGATCTGGCCACCGAGCAAATCGTTCATGGCCGGCGCGGTACCTTTATACGGCACAGACAACATATCCACGCCCGTCTGCAGCTTAATCACTTCTGCGCAAAGATGCCCAGCCGATCCAATTCCCGGTAGCGCAATGCTGAGTTCGCCAGGTCGCGTTTTCGCCAGGGCGATCAACTCAGTCATGTCGCGGGCGGGGACCGACGGATGGGCCAACAAAAATGAAGGCGCATTCGCTACATGAGAAATGGGCGTGAAATCCTTTACTGAATCAAACGGCAATTTGGGATACAACGTCGCGTTAATGGCATGGCTCGTGTAACACATCAGCAGCGTACGACCATCGTTAGTCGATCTCGCGACCTCCTGTGCAGCGATGTTCCCGCCCGCGCCAGGACGGTTGTCCACTACAAATGTCTCGCCGAGTCTGTTTCCGATTTCGGCTGCGAGCACACGTGCCACGGTATCTGTGCCACCGCCCGGTGTCGCGCCAACGATAATGCGCGTCGTCGGCGTTTGCGCGATGCTTACACCACAGGCGGCCAACGCGCCCGCGCCCATTACGCCCATAAACGCTCTTCTTTTCATGCTGTCTCTCCATCCCGCCTGATATTAGGTCTGCCAGTAGTCTATTCACACACCGGTCTTGAAGAAAAGCGAACTTATTTGAACTTCTTCGTAAAAAAATTTGATTAACAAGGTGGCAGCGGGCACCCCTGTTTCTCCCTCTCTACAGCGCAAAAACGTCTTTGCCTTCTCCCGTGTAGTCGGCATGAAGCTCACGTGGATAAACGTTTCTGGTATTCCATAGAAGCGTGCGCCATGGCCTCGCGCACGACATTTAATGGCCGGCTGTCGCCGTCCACTTTTCGTGTCACCATGGACAGCTGCAATATGGGTGCCGCCTTGCCCAGTCGAAAGATGCGCACCGGATAGCTGTGCAGCGTGGCGGGGTCGGGACGCTGCACAACCGACAGCCCCAGTCCGGAACTGACCATCGCCACGATGGCTGAGGCATTGTCGAACTCCAAGGTACTGCGCACGTCACCGATCTGACTCGCCACGTACTGTGCAGCCATACTGCCGGTAACTGTTTTCCGGTCATATCGGATCCACTCCAATTGCCGAAATAGCGTCGGGATGGGCGTGTCGGCGGTATCTGGCGGCGTCACAATGACGAGTTCGCGTCGCAGCATAGGCGTCCAGGACAGCCGGCCTGCCTTGATCTCGGGCGGCTGCGCCACGAGCGCCGCGTCGATCTCACCCGCCTTAAGAGCGCTCAGCATCTGGCTACTGCGCCCTCGGACCGGAACCACGTCGAGCTTCGGGTGACGAGTGCGGATATAGCGCAGCATGCCAGGCAATACGGCCGGCTGCATCGACTCGATAATCCCGATCCGCACCACGCCCTCAATCGCCAGCGGCGTGCCCGATCTCAACGCTTCAAGTCCCTTCAGTGCATCACGCAGCGTGTCGGCTACCTCATGGGCGAGTTGCGTGGGGCGCACTTGCAGACCAGAACGATCGAACAGGGGTTTGCCCAAATAGACCTCCAGCTGCTTCATCTGCATGCTGACCGCACTAGGGGTGATGTTCATCAAGCGCGCCCCGCCTACAAACGTCCCGGTCTGTAACACCGCCTCCAACGTGGCGAAGGTCTCGATCTTCATCAAAAATCCTTATCAAACTGTTCAAATTACATCGCTATTCTAAATTAAGCGCCCTGTCTACACTGCCCGTTGTTAGCTAAATCACTAGAGACATCACGGAGAAATCGGATGACAGCCATCGCGCAAAATCGCCCGCAACCTTGGAAAGCGGAGCAAGTCCGTCAAGACGATTCATGGATTCTGCGACTGACGGCCGAGGAGGTCGACGGCGTGCGAGCCGCGCTGGCCCACGCCAAGCAACTGGACAAGCCGCTGCTGTCCATGGAACAGGCCGATTTCCCGCTGCCGGAGGTTTCCCGTCGCGCCTTGCAGGCCGCCATCGACATGACCCAACAACGTTGGGGACTTTGTTTGCTGAAAGGCTTTCCCGTTGACGAATGGACTGAAGAGGAAACGCGCCTGGCGTACTGGGGCATGTCGCTTTATATGGGCGTAGGCCGCACTCAGAATCGTGCCAGCCAGTTCATTAACGACGTGCGCGACGCGGGCGGTGAGTACAAAGTCAAAGGCGGACGCGGTTACAACACGAATGCGGGCCTGGATTTTCACCAAGACTCGTGCGATGTCGTGGCCCTGCTATGCCGCCGCACGGCAAAATCGGGTGGCACCAGCAAAGTCGTCAGCTCGCTCGCCCTGCGTGACGAAATCCAAAAGCGCCGTCCCGATTTGATTCCCGTGTTGCAATCCCCGTTTTTCCACAGCTATCAGGGCACGCAGGACCCCACGCAGCCTCCCTACTATCGTCTGTCGATCTTCGGCACACACCCCGAGTATTTCGCTGCACGGACGAACCGCAAGAACACGGTCGCCGCACAACGTGATTTCCCCGAGATCCCCCGCCTGACCGAAGCACAGATCGAAGCCCTGGATCTGTTGGACGAACTGATGCCCAGCGACGAGTTCTGCTATTCGATGCAACTGGAGCGCGGCGATCTGCAGTTGTTGAACAATTATGTCACCCTGCACTCGCGCACGCCGTTTGAGGACTACGAGGATCCGGATCTCAAGCGTCACCTCCTGCGCCTTTGGCTTGCCATCCCTGGTTCGCAGCCTTTGCCGGATAGCTGGGTGGAGTATTACGGCGACGTGCGTGCGGGCTCCGTACGCGGGGGTGTGCGCGGCAGCTCGATTACCGAGGAATTCCTGGCCTATGAGGAGCGTCAGGCACGGGCGATGAATATGCCCTTTGAACCCTGGAAGCCCTACATCACCAAGGATGAAATGGACGCCTATATCGCCACCACGCAATCCGGAGCCGTGCCCGCATGACTACGCCCTCACTCCGCGAACGACTCGCGAGCGGCCCTGCGGTCCTCGCCCCAGGCGTCTATGACGCGATGACGGCCCTCATTGCCGAGCAGATGGGATTCGATGCGCTTTATCTGTCAGGCGGGGCAGTCGCCTACACCCAGCTCGGCCGATCCGATGTGGGGCTAACCACGGCCACCGAGACGGCAGATGTTCTGGCTCGCATCACCGACCGGGTTTCTTTGCCGGTGATCGTCGATGGCGACACGGGTTACGGTAATGCGCTGAATACGCAGCGTACGGTTCGGGATTTCGAGCGCGCGGGCGCTGCGATGATTCAGTTGGAAGACCAGACCTTTCCTAAACGCTGCGGCCATCTGGAAAACAAGACCTTGGTGTCCACCCAGGAAATGTGCGGCAAATTGCGCGCCGCGCTCGATGCCCGTCATTCGAGCGACACTCTGATCCTGGCCCGCACCGACGCCGTCGCTGTTGAAGGACTGGATGCTGCACTGGAGCGCGCTGACGCCTATCTGGCCTGCGGCGTCGATGCCTTATTTATCGAAGCCGTCGTCTCCGCAGCCGATATGGACCGCGTCTGCGGAAAATACGCGGCCACGGTACCGTTGCTGGCCAACATGGTGGAAGGGGGCAAAACGCCGGTCGGCAGCGTCGATGAGCTGTCCGCACGAGGCTACAAAATCGTCATCTACCCGGGCGGAACCGCGCGATTTGTCTCGCGTCAATTGCAACGCTATTACAGCAGTCTCAAAACCCACGGAACCACTCAGCCGCTGTGGGGCGAGATGAATGACTTTAATGAGCTCAATCAATTGATCGGAACACCCGAGCTTCTTGAGCAAGGTCGCAAGTACTCGGCGTAATCTTCGCCATCGCGTCTGCGGTGAGGCACCGCAGACGTGTTGGGACAATCAAAACGCAGACACGGCCTGTGCAATGCATGAGGCTAAGAGCGGGTAAAGACGGTAAGGCCTTCGCGCGGCTCCAGTTCTTAAGCGTGGACAGATTGGTCTTAGCACCAAGTCACGAGATTGGACAGTGCCCCATCTGCTTGTAGAGACCTTCTCCCATCTCCAGTTTTAAATACTCATTGAGGGGGCAGGCCCGGGAAAGTGCAAGGTAAACCCTCAGGATGACTGGCACAAGGGAATTGTATAAGCGCGCCAATAGAGCCGAGACCTAAAGGTTGGCCCGAACTCATAGGCATGCCCCTGCCTGGTCTTGCGCTTCGCCGAAAACTAGATTGCGCGTTTGAAGTCTCCGTGTACGGAAACATTGATTCGAACACGATTTGAGCGCGACTAAGTGTCAGAATTTAGTGCCTCGATGCGTCGGCGGATATGTTCTCCGGCATAACGCAAGTCATGCTCGACAGCGGCCTGTGCTGCTGTGGCATCGCCTTTTCTCAGCGCTTCAAGCATCACCACATGGGGATGAATTTCTAGCGGCTGATAGCCGGGATCATACAACAGGCGTAGAGACGGGCCGCATCGCATCCACAACGAGCGAACAATTTCTTCCAGAATAGGCATGTCGGCCGCTTTGATGAATTGCGAGTGGAATTGCTCGTTTTCGTACAGTGCAGCATCGATGTTGCCGTCGGCCTTGTGCTGGGCGAGTCGCTCGTGGATGGTTGCGAGTTTGTCGACGATGGAGGGATCTGTGGCCGCCTTTTTAGCCACCTCCGCCGCGGCGTACCCTTCGAGTTGGACCCGAAGGTTGATGATTTCGGAGTAGGTCTTGGCGTCAATGACGGGGACATGCGCCACGCCTCGCTCATCAAGTGCGAGCGCACCTTCCGACACCAACCGTTGAATGGCGTCTCGCACAGGCGTGGGGCTGATGCCGAACTTCTCGGCCAATGTCCGATACACCAACCGTTCGCCGGATTGCACGCGACCTTGAACGATCGCCGAGCGGATTTCCCGGTACGCGATCTCTGACAAGCTAGGCTGACCGACGATTGGTTTGAATGCTTGTGCCATTCGTTATGAGTAAATGGGTTTGATAAAAGAAAATGGCCCGAGAAAGCCTGGCTCTCCCGGGCCGCCGTGGCTATTTTAGTTGGTCATGCGCGGCAGGTTCGCAGCTTTGATCGCGGCACCCATCGTCGTATACCCCTCTTGCAAGGCAGCCTTATATTCCTTGCCGGTGAGCCCCGCCGGGTCAATCCCGGTGTTTGCAACGCGCTTGGCCACTTCCGGGTTATTGATGGCATCCAGGCATGCCTTCTCCAGTCGTTGGACGGATTTGGGATCCGCTCCGGCACGCACGCCTAAACCCACCCAGGAATCAACCGAGACAGGGTAACCCGCATCTCGCATCGTGGGCACATCGGGCAATTCCGGCCAACGCATCGGGCTTGCAGACGCCAGCAGCCGCATTTTGCCCGCCTGCACGTGCGGGAGGATGTCGGACGGGTTCTGAACCAGCGCTTCAATATGGCCGCCCAAAAGCGCAGTCGTCACTTCGCCGCCCGATTTATAGGCGATTTGCTCGAATTTTCCGCCCGTCACGCGCCCCAATTCGAGCAGTGCGATGACGTTCGGCGTCGAGGTGCCTCCAAAGAAGATGCTCTTGCCTTTCTTGGAAGCCGCTACCAGATCGTCAAGGGTTTTGTATGGGGAATCCGCCCGCACGGCGACGCCGTAACGATAGCGTCCAAAGCCGCACACCCAATCAAAGTCATCGAGCTTGTAGGTGATGTCCTGCAGGTGAGGGGAGATCGCCTGAGTGGCGTAAGTGACCACGCCCACTTGATACGGGTTCGGTTGCTGCTTAGATAGCCAAGTGACAGCCAAGGTGCCGAGGGCGCCGGCGCGGTTATCAACAATGACCGGCTTACCCAACTCCTTTGAAAATCCATCCGCAAAAATGCGTGAAGCCACGTCGGTGTTGGACCCTGGGCCATAGTTGACCGTCAATGTGACTTCCCGCTCCGGAAAATTGGTTGGGTTGGCCAGGGCAGGTTGCGCCAGGGCCAGGGCGGAAAGGCTAAGCAGAATTTTGGTGCATTTCATGGTTGTCTCCTCCAGTTTTGGAATGGTTCGTCAATTCATATAGGCGCCGCCGTTGACGTCAACACAGCTACCAGTGATGTAGGACGCATCGGGCGAAACAAGGAATTGGACGCTTGCGGCAATCTCATCGGGACTGGCAAAGCGCCTTGCGGGAATGAGGGTCTTGGCGTGTTCCAAGAGCTCGGGACGCGTGGTGCGGCTAAGCGGCGTGTCCACTCGCCCGGGAGCCACGCAGTTCACCGTCACCCCTTGTTCGGCGTAGGTGCCAGCAAGGGCCCGTGAGAAGCCGAGCAGTCCTGCCTTGGACGAGTGGTAGTCGAAGCTCGCGGGTCCGACGTGCATCCGGGCCGAGCGCGAAGAGATGCTCACGACCCGTCCATAGCCGGCTTTGGCCATTTGCGGGATTAATTCTCGGCAAAAGACGAACGGGGCCACCAGGTTGATCCGATGACAATATTCCCAGTCCTCGACCTTAATTTCTTCGAGGGGGACCGGCCCTCCATTGCCCTTTGGAGAAATGCCGGCGCAATTGACCAAGATGGCTACGCCCCCGAGCTTTTCAATTGCATCCTTGGTGGCTGCGACGATTTCCTCTTCTTTGGATACGTCGGCCACACGAGTGAAGACCTTCCCCGCGTTTGGCGACAGATCCGCGGTGATCGCCTCGATATTGGGCGAACGGTCCAAGAGGTAAAGGTCGTGCCCAGTTTCAGCCAGGCGTTTGGCCACGGCCAGGCCGATGCCGCTTGCGGCGCCGGTAATCAGTGCAGTAGTTTGCTTCATACGTGCAGATCCAAGTCGGCGTAGTTGGAGAAGGGCGGGAAGGCGTTCTGATCGCAACGGATCTCAATGAGGGTGGTCACGTCATTGGCCTTGGCTTGCTTTAGCGCTGCTGCAATTTCCGAGGGCTGATTGACGGCAATCGCTTCACAACCGGCACCGCGCGCCACCGAGCAGTGGTCGACCGCAGAGAAATTCACAGCCGTGGAGTGCGTGCCGAAACGCACGTTATCGGCATGTTTGGAAAAGCCCAGGATGCTGTTATTGAGCACCATGAGGATGACCTTCAGGCCCATCCGACGTGCCGTCTCAAGCTCAGACCAAACGTGCCCAAAGCCGCCGTCGCCCGAGAGGCAGTAAACCGTAGCGCCAGGGGCGGCAACCTTGGCGCCCAGGGCCATCGGCAAGCCCCAGCCCAAGCCGGCCATGCCGCGCGGAGTGAGAAATCGTTGCCCAGGACGCTGAGCTTTCAGGTAATTCACCGTCCAGAAAGACGAGTAGCTGGCGTCTGAGACGACGATGTCGTCAGCCTGCAGTACGGCATTCAGTTCGGTCATCAGGCGCTCGGGGCGGATGGGTGAGGCATCCGAGTGCAGCACCGCGCGAGCTTCTTCCAAATGCTTAGCCTTGCCGTCGGCGATACGGTCTTCGACGCTCTTGCGGGCGTTGGCACGCAGCGTCAGATCCACACCTGTCATCGCGTGAGCTAATGCCTCAAGCGTTTCTTTTGCGTCACCCGGTAGTCGCAGGGCTTCGTAGTTGCGGCCGATCTCCAGGCTATCGATGTCGATATGGATGTAATCGGCGTGTTTGGGATAGAGCTGGTAGGAGTCCGTGCCGTTCTGGTTTGTGCGATTGCCAACCAAGACGACTAGGTCGGCCTCGGTGATCAATTCACGCTGATAGCGCGTCGGGCTGTTTACGCCCATCGCAGCCCCCACAACGCCAATCGTCAGGGGGTGGGTATCTGCGACGGAGCCTTTGCCCATCATCGTCGTGGCAACCGGGATATGGGCTTCTTCTTGCAGCTTCGCTAGTGCGTCATGGGCACCAGAGAGGTGAACGCCACCTCCTGCAATGATTACCGGCCGTTGGGCCGTGGCGATCTTTTGTGCTGCTGCTTGCAGCTTTGCCGCAGGCGGCACCACACGATCCAAAGGGAAGTGTCCGAGGTTGGCGCGACGGGTAGGCGCCGGACCTTCTTCGAGCAGCATGTCAGCTGGCAGCATCAAAGCAACCGGGCCCGGACGGCCGGACGCGGCGATCGTAAACGCCATGTCGATATAGTCTTCTACCCGAGAGGCGCAGTTCACCACTCGCGCCCACTTCGTGCAGCCAGCGAAAAGGCTCAGGTGATCGTATTCCTGGAAGGCGTTCTTATCGGTCAGGTTCCGATTTACGTCTTGGACGAGCGCCACCATCGGGGTTGACGCTTTCATCGCCTCGCCCATCGCCGCGACCAATAGGGTGGCGGCTGGGCCGTTCTGAGCGGCAACCACGCAGACCTTGCCAGAGATGCGGGAAAAGCCGTCGCCCATATAGCCGCCCGCGTTCTCGGTGCGGTACCCAACCTGGGTGATGCCGAGCTCCTCGCAGGTGAGCATTAAGAGGCTGGGAATGCTTTGGCCAAAAACGTGCGTGACGCCATGACGAATCAGCGCGCGCGTAATGGCATGTGCGGCAGTGTTCTTGCCGGCCAGTTTGAAGCCAGGAGATTTGAGTGGCCCTGGGCGCGTATCTACAGAGGGGCCTTGGCCATTTGCTGCGGTATCCATGGTGTTGAGAGTCTCCGTTTAATCCACCGTGGAGTCATGATATATCAAAGATCAAACACCAAACATCAAGGGTTTGTACTAATTTGGGTCAAGGGGAGCGGGCGGGGAAAGGGAAGAAGAGGAGGATTAATACATGGTCATATGAGTGGAGAAATATTTCCCCTCACATGAGAGAACGAGAATTGATCTCGGTCGAGAATGTGCCCAAACCTGTGGTCTGCGGCAAACGGCACGATGGGCAACTCTGCATGCAAGATGCTGTCTCACTAGCCGCTATGGGGTTTGTATGAATACGAAAAGTGGACTGCTACCGCAGCCCGGTTGAAACAGGATGAGTGAGACGCGCTCAACATGTGAGACGGTCCGAGGGAGACGACTTCCGAAGCCGAGCCCCGTGCTTGTCCTGCATGTTTGAAGGCGTCGGCTTTCCTGCGTACCACCGTGAAGCCAGGGCGCTCGGCTCGGACTTGGGCGTCGTCTCGCTTACCGCTCTTACCCGATTTTCTGGCGGCTATCCAACACGCTCGCGCGTATGCTCATTGGAGCGAAGCGACCGCTCGCCGGCTGTGTTCAGTTGCCAACCTTCCCACAGATCGGTTCCTCGGCCAGCGCATTGACGATCTCAACCAGTACCGGCCCATTTTCCTGGTAATCGCGCGCTTTGATCCGGTCAACCACGATATGAATCGCGTCGGTGCGATCGCTTGCTTTTTGGCAGTCATACGAAGCGCTCACGTTGCGTATCGCCATCCGCGCTTGTGGTGTAGCGGCTTCCATCGCACCGGTTTTCAGCAAGTCCGTCGCATAGGTGAGCGACTGCAAGGTCATCTCGAACATTTTGCGGCAGTCTTCGGAAGGCGAGCCGCCTTTTCCATTAGCCGAACATTCCTTCATGAAATTGGCGGTGGTGCCGAACTCGTCGGCCGGATCCTTCTCCTGGGCGCAGGGGGCACTGGCCGATGCGCAGACCAGTACGGCGGTAACGATCAGATGTTTCATGACCCCTCCCGGGTGATAAACGCGGTGAAAACATGGATTCAGCCTCAATGGCTGTGGATGGGTTGGCAGGCGTGGCGCGACAATTGCCTTCCACCTTATGAGACTACTCCCGGTAGGAACCGTGCTGGGTGTCAGTCCATGACGCGCGTTACGAGATGCTGCCTTGGACACCTCAATGGCCCCGGCCACCACGCCCCCAGGCACGCTGTCTCTGGCCTCCTATATGATTGCGGGATGACTCAATCCGCCGTCTTAAGTGTTGTGCACACGTTATCGCAGGTGGACGCCAGCGCATGGAACGCCTTGGCGGGCGCAAAGCCGTTTCTGCGTCACGAGTTCCTGTCGGCTCTACACGAGACCGGCTGCGCGACGGCTGAGACGGGGTGGACGCCTGTCTATCTGCTCTTGCATCGGGACGCTCATCTGGCGGGCGCCGTGCCGCTCTATCTGAAATCCCACTCGCGCGGCGAGTATGTCTTTGACTATGCCTGGGCAGACGCATACGAACGGCACGGTCTACGGTATTACCCGAAACTCGTCAGCGCCATCCCATTTACCCCTGTGAGCGGGGCGCGGCTGCTTGCCCACAACGACGCGGATCGCGCCCTGCTGGCTCGGGGACTGATCGCTTTGGGACGGCAGTTCGGCTTGTCCTCCGTGCACGTGCTGTTTCCGTCCGAGGGCGACCGCGGCATCCTCCGCGACGCCGGATTCATGCTGCGCGAAGGCGTGCAGTTTCATTGGGAAAACGCGGGGTATACCGACTGGGCACAGTATCTCGCATCATTCAGCCACGACAAGCGCAAGAAGCTGCGCCAGGATCGTAAAAAAGTCCAAACCGCCGGTGTCACCTTTCGATGGGTCGAGGCCATGGATATCGACCCGTCAACCTTAGCCTTTTTCTACCGGTGCTACTGTGAGACTTATTACGCTCACGGCAACGCGCCCTATCTGAACGAGGAGTTTTTCCAGCGTTTGCGGCAGGAGTTGCCCCATTGTCTGGTGATCATCCTCGCCCTGCGGGGCGATCAACCGGTAGCGGCAGCATTGAACATACGCGGTGAACAGACGCTCTATGGCCGCTACTGGGGCACGATGGAGACCATCCCCGGGCTGCATTTCGAAACCTGCTATCTGCAATCCATCGAGTACTGCATCCAACATCGCATTGCGCGATTCGAGGGCGGCGCGCAGGGCGAGCACAAGATGGCGCGGGGACTGCTGCCTACGCCCACCTGGTCCGCGCACTGGGTACGAGATGCCCAATTTTCAGAAGCGATCGGCGATTTCCTGCGGCGCGAAACCCGTGCGATGGATGACTATCTGCAAGAGCTGACGCTACGCACGCCATATCGGCGTGGCGAGCGTTGACGGCCGTCGCCACGCCTGTGTTTGCGTCGATCCAAGCCCATGTGCGGGCGCTGATGGCGAAATACGCGGTTTAACCGGGAGCGCACTTCGCACGCGGCCGCTCGCGCGGGCCATCTCAAAATCAGAATAGTCTCAAAGCCTTCACGCTCCCGAATCGATACGATCAAAGTCCTCCCGCTGTCGGGATCGCGCTCGTTGCGATCCACCTCCGACCGCGGGTGGCCGCTGATTACCGAAACGGAGCTTTCTGATGTCCCCTCGCTCATACGCACAGCACAACCACCACCAATACGCCTCGGATTGTCTGCGGCCTGTGGCTGGTTGGGACATCTACAACGCGTACGCCATCCATCAGAACTCGCCGGTCAAGCGTATTGACCAGACGCTACATACTCGCTGCGACCTCGTTACCGCCCGGCTTCATGGCGATACGGTGCTTGAGGTGATCAACCCGTGGGGATTTCAAGATTTGCTCAGGTTGACCCAGCACGTTCAAGCCCGCGAGGATAAAGTCTGGCGTCAGACCCTGATTTTGAGAGACGAGGCGCGCGTCGAGCTCACGGCGTTAATCAGCGATGCCTCGCCAGGCACGCTGCGATTCGAGCTTGAGCGCGATTGTGTATTGAAGTTGTCAAGCGACTACCTCGCCGCGAGTCTCGCGCACCCCATGCATATGAAAGTGGACAGCGCGGGGTCTGCGATGTTGATCTTCGAGACGGCCGGCATCGATCTCAACATAAAGGCTACGCCGCTCTTGCACGGCCTGTCGGGCACGGGTTGCCGCGTCACAGTGGATCCGGCGGTATCGGCCATGCTCTTCCCCTTCGTATGCGTGTTGGTTGGAAGACTCTTTATCGCTCCGCGCTGGACATTACGTCAATTTATGATTATTAATTGTCCACTTAAGTGAAACTGATGTTGAAGGGGTAAATGCCTATGCAGCCCGCTGACCTGGTGGACGCCCGAGACTGAGACCGTCTTGACTGGAATCTGCTGCGCACCTTTCTGGTCATCGTGCAGGAGCGCAGCATCAGCGGCGCGGCCGGGAAGCTGCATTTGACACAATCCGCGGTCAGTCAGGCGCTCAAGCGGCTGGAAGAGCAGCTCGACAGACGCCTGATCGAGCGACACAACAAAGTCTTTACCATCACCAAGGCGGGCGAGGAGGTTTGCCGGGCCGCGGAAGGCATCTATGGCAGCGTCGCGCAACTGCTTGCGCATGTGTCCGAGACCGAAGAGGAGGCCTCGGGGCGCATCCATCTGCTGGCCGCCAGTCGCATTAATTCGCAGGTCTATGACAATTTCTGGGCGGCGTTTCACCGCGATTACCCGCGCATTGAGGTGCAAATGGACGTGCGGCCCAGCAGCGAGATTGTCACGCTGATCCAGCAGCGCGTCGGCACGGCTGGCATCGCGTTATGCCGGCAGATGCCCAAGCGGCTGGAACACAAAGTCTTTCTCCATCAGCGCTACGCGCTTTTCTGCGGCCGTAACCACGCGCTGTTTGGGCGGAAAGACGTGCACATCGAAGACCTGATGGGCGAGAACTTTGTGTCGTTTGCCAGCGATGCGTTGGGCGACAGCCTCTCGCCGCTGACGATATTTCGCGATCAGCGCGGATTTTCAGGCAGGGTGGTGGCGACCTCCAAGCAGTATGACGAGGTCAAACGTCTGCTGATTGCGGGCTTTGGTATTGGTTGCCTGCCGGAACACAGCGTACGACGCGATTTGGCGGAGGGGCGGCTGTGGCGTCTGCCACCGGGTGAGGGGGTTTGCTCGGTGGATCTGCACCTGCTGTGGCATCGCGATGTGCAACGCACGCAGGCCGAATCCGTTTTCCTAAAATATTTTCGTGACTATATCGATGCTTTCACGATGGCACAGCGGTTGGAGCCGGCAGAGTAGGGGGGCTTTGGACGAGCACACCCGACCCTGAGCGCTCAGAAAGCGTATAGCCGCGCCGCATTACTCACCAGCACTCGCTGCCGAATCGCCTCGTCGGCGAACCAGCTATCGATTCCTTGCGCCAGCTTTTGCGTGCCGATGCGCCGATAGGCACTGACTTCGTGCGGCGACTTGCCCGGCTCTCGATTGGTATGCGGCCAGTCGCTTGCCCACAGCACGCGATCGGGATTGCTGGCGATGAACGCAGTCGCCAGCGCCGTTACCGCCTCATCGGCCGTCTGCGAAGGATCGATCCGATACGGGGCAGACAGTTTGACGTAGGCGGCCCCCGTGCTGATCAAGCGCAGTACTGTCTGCACGTTCGCATCCTCGAGCGACGTGCCTGCAAGCACCCCGGCGAAATGATCGAGCACCACCGGCACGGATAGCTCCGCCAGTACCGGCGCCGCCTGGGCGATCACGCCAAGTGACGCGTAGACCTGCAGGTGCCAGCCTAGCGGCTGAAGCCGTTGTGCCCATGCCTGCAGATCCTCGCGCATACGCGTGACGTCGAGGCTACCGGAACTCTCCAAATTCAACCTTAAACCGCGCACGCCACACGCGTCGAACGCGTGAAGAAGTGCATCGGGGGCCTCCCGGTCCAAGACCACCACGCCGCGCGCCGCGCCGTTCATCGCATGCAGTGCGTCCAACATGCAGCTGTTGTCCGTGCCATATACGCTAGGCTGGACAATGACCGCGCGGGTCAGCCCGAGCGCGTCCATATGCTGTTGGAGGTCCAACACAGACGCGACATCAGGCGTGTAATGGCGATCGTCCACCATGGGATATCGGGCACGGTCGCCGATGATATGGACGTGGCAGTCACAGGCGCCGGCGGGCAGCGTTGGCGTGTTCATGTTCAGGCTTTCCGCAGGTGGTCCACGACGGCAGCGCCCGCGGCGCGCGTGCCCAAAGTCCCGCCGACATCAGCCGTACATTGGCCAGCCGCAATGCAAGCAGCGACCGCTTGCTCGATGGCGGCACTCGCGTCCACGAACTTACGACCGCCCTTGCGTTGCCCGTACCACGACAGCAACATGGCGGCCGACAACAGCTGCGAAGCCGGGTTCGCGATGTCTTTACCCGCGATGTCCGGCGCCGAGCCGTGCGCGGCCTGACCCATGGCGTGGTCGCGCCCCGCGTTGAGCGAACCGCCCAAGCCCAGACTGCCCGACATCTCCGCCGTCAGATCCGACAAGATATCGCCGAACATATTAGTGGTCACGACCACGTCATAGCGGTCCGGGGCGCGCACCACATGCGCCATCATCGCGTCGACGATCACATCGTCCACACGCACTTCGGGGAATTCCTTTCCGACCTCATGGCACATGTCGATGAACATGCCGTCGCCAATGCGCAGCACGTTCGCCTTGTGCACGATGGTGACGTGCTTTTTACGCGTCATCGCTAACTCAAAGGCCGAACGGGCGATGCGCTCGCAGCATTGGCGGGTAATGCGTCGCAAGGACACGACGACATCAGGCGTGATCAGCATTTCGCTGCTACCCGATTCGATATTGCGGTCCGCATAAAAACCTTCTGTGTTCTCGCGCACTACGACCAGGTCGAATTCGCCGAGGCGCGCCTGCATTCCCGGATAGGTGCGTGCCGGGCGGATGTTGGCGTAAAGATCAAGGCTCTTGCGAAAGAACTTGGACGGATTGATTTCGCCTTTCGATTCATCCTTGAAGTCATACGTCGCCATGGGCCCGAGCAAGAGGCCGTCGGCGGCCTTTACCTTGTCGAGCAGTTCCGGCCGCACCGTCGTGCCGTGCAACTTCAGACTATCGTGGCCGGCGACATCGTGTTCCAACTGCAAGCCGAGATCGAAGCGTTCTGACACCACGTTCAGCGCGTCGACGGCGACCGCCACGGTTTCTGGGCCGATTCCGTCTCCGGGCAATACTACTATTTTCATGACAATCCCTTGAATGAACTAAGCTTAATTTTCCGCACGCACGCCGGTCTGTTCGACCAAGCGTTTGTATTTGTCTTGTTCGCGACCAACGAATGTCGCGAATTCTTCGGCGGTAAACGGCCGGATGACAACGCCGTCAGCCTCGAAGCGCGCGCGGATCGCCGGGTCTGCCAATGCGGCGTTAATTTCACGATTTAGGGTCGTGACGACATTGGCGGGCGTTCCCGCAGGTGCGAAGTAACCGCCCCACAAACTGAATTCGAACCCGGGCACAGTGCTTTCCGCAATGGTTGGCACATCCGGCAGTGCAGCAATACGTTCCGGCGTCGATACGGCGAGCGCGCGCAGCTTGCCAGCGGAGACATGAGGCATCGCGGCGGCCGCGCTGGAAAAGAAAAAGTCGACATGGTTGCCAAGCAGATCCGTCATCGCCTGACCCGCGCCTTTATATGGCACATGCACCATCTTCGTTTTAGTACCTAACGCCAGGGCGGCGGCAGCCAAATGTCCCGGCGTGGCGGTGCCAGACGAGGCATAGGAAACCCCTTCTGACTTGGCCTTGGCCGCTTCGATCAGCTGCGACAAGGACTGATAGGGCGAATTGGTGGGAACCACGAGCACCAATGGCGAATCGCCCACCAAGGCGACGGGCAGCAGCTCCTTCTGAGGGTCATAGCCCGCATCCCGCATCGCAAAAGGATTCACCGCGATCTCGCCGGTCTGACCTAGCAGCAGCTTATAACCGTCCGGCTTCTCGCGGGCGATCATCCGCGCGCCGATCGCGCCCGATGCGCCCGGCCGGTTTTCGACGACTACGGTTTGCTGCAGCGACTTGCCGAGCTTTTCTCCGAGCAGTCGCGCGAATACATCTCCTTGCCCGCCCGGCGCATACGGCACAATCACCGTGACCGGATGCGCGGGATACTCGGCTTGCGTCTGCGCAAAAGCGAGCGGGCTGATCGTCAGCCACGCGGCCGCCGCACCCACGCCCGCGAGTAAACGGCGCCGCGCAGGCCGCATGTGTTTCGAAAAACGCGTCATAGGGGTCTCCTAGCCGGATTACTTCAGGCGCATGTCAAATTGTTTGACTACACCGCGCCACAAAGCCAGCTCTTGCGACAGCGCCTCGGCAAACGCCTGTGGCGGGCCCGCAAACAGCGTCGCGCCTTCGTTGGTCAAACGTTGCTGCACCGCGGGCGTCGCAGCAGCTTCATTGACCGCGACGTTCAGTTTCTTCACGATTTCTTCAGGGGTACCCGCGGGCGCCAAAACGCCCCACCATGTGGAGATATCGAAATCTTCCACGCCGGCTTGCGCCATGGTGGGCGTATCGGGAAATAAGTCAGAGCGTTCATTGCTGGTGACCGCCAGTAGCTGCACGCGCCCTTCCTTGACCTGTCCCAATATCGTCGGCACGGTGGAGAAAAACACCTGGACGCGTCCAGCCAGCAGATCCACCGTAGCGGGGCCGCTACCTTTGTATGGAACGTGGGTCATCTGTACGCCGGTCTTTTGCTTAAACAACTCGCCCGCAAGGTGATTGATGCCGCCCGCGCCGGAAGAACAGAAATTCAGCTCGTCCGGGCGCTCGGTGGCGTGCTTGCGCAGCGCGTCAATCGATGTGATGCCTGAATCCTTGTTCGCCACCACCAATAGCGGGCCTCGGCCAATCAGCGCGATGGGAGCGAACGACTTCTCCACGTCGTAAGTGCTGGAGACCTCGGCCGCGGCATTCGTGACGAAAGTCGAAGTCGCAAATAGCAGCGTGTATCCGTCCGGATTCGCGTGTGCGACCATATTGGCGCCAATAGAGCCGCCGCCGCCACCGTGATTCTCGACCACGACTGATTGACCCAGACGCTCGCTCAGCGTACGCGCGATATCGCGTGCGATGCTGTCGGTTCCCCCGCCGGCGGAGAACGGCACGACCAACTTAATGGGCTTGTCGGGAAATGACTCGGCGCAAGCGAGCGCCGGCAGCATGCAGGCCGCTGCGATGCCGAGATAACGGCGGATTTGTTTTAGATACAGCATGAAGGTGTCTCCTCTCAACCTAGATGATTTCTTCTCTCGAGCGTATCGTCCCGATATCAGGGGCGTTATTCGAGCTTATGTTTGTTGCCGTAGCAACTTCAGTCGCTCCAGATAGGCTTGATGAATATGATGGCGCGCAGCGGTGCCGGCGCGTTCCGGGTCGCGGCTGCGGATGGCTGCCACGATTTCGTGGTGTTCTTGCAAGGCAATACGGGCGCGCGATTCGGAGCTCAAAGTACTGCGCCCCAATAAGTACGTGGTGTCCGTCAGCGCGCGAAGCGAGCGGATCAAATGGCGGTTATGGGCGGCGCTGTAGATGGCGTCATGAAATCGCAAATTCAGCGCCACGGGGTCGGCATCGCCTTCATCCAAAATGGCCTGCATATTGTCGATCTCGGCGTCCGTGGCATGGCGTGCAGCCATCGCGGCGGCAGCCGATTCCAGTACTTCGCGCATGGAATAGAGCTCGCCGACCTCTTGCTGATCCATGGTGGCGACGACGAGTCCGCGCCCCGGCTCATACCGCACAAGCCCCTCGTCCTGAATACGTTTCAAAGCTTCACGCACGGGAGTGCGGCCCATATCCAGTAACGATGCCACTTCGATTTCTCGCAGTCGCATCCCGGGCGCGAATTGGCCGGAACAGATTTGCTGTTTTATCGCCTGATAGGCTGAAAAAGCGCGGGATTGGGTGGCTGCAATGGGCATAACGAGACTGATCTGTGTCCGATATATTTTTGCATACAAAAATATATCGGACAATGGCGCCGTGTGATCAGTGCTCGCCATGCGCCCGAGCGCGTCGGGCTTGGGTACGGCCACCGCGTCGCTGGCCGTTCACATCGGGTTAGTCGACGCGAGCGCCCGATTCTTTAACCGCCTTTGCCCACTTCTCGGACTCGGCCGCGATGAATTGCTTGAACTGTTCAGGCGTCATTGCCTGCGGATTCGCGCCCATGGCCATGAAACGTTCGCGCACTTCTGGTTTCGCCAGTGCTGTTGCGACGTCTGCGGAGACTTTGTTCACGATGTCGGTCGGCGTGCCAGCAGGCGCCAGCAGTCCGAACCAGCTCGAGGCGTCATAGCCATCCACGCCAGCCTGCGCGATCGTGGGGATGTCAGGCAGGGCGGGCGATCGCTCTTTGCTGGTCACCGCCAGCGGGCGCAGCTTGCCGGCCTTCAAAAATCCCATCGACGAGGGCAGGTTGTCGAAAATCAGGTCGGCTGATCCGCTCATGACATCGGTCAGCGCGGGACTGCTGCCCTTGTAGGGCACATGCGTCATCTTCGTGCCGGTCATCGCCATGAAGAGTTCGCCTGCCAGGTGTGTCGACGTACCGTTGCCCGTTGACGCCATATTGACCTTGCCTGGATTGGCTTTCAGGTAAGCGATCAGATCCGCGACGGAACGAATGTTGTGGCGATCGGCAAATCCGGGGTTCAGCTCAAGAATGTTGGGAACGGGGATCACCATCGAGACCGGCGTGAAATCCTTAACCGGGTCGTACGGCAGAGAGCTGTAGACAGATTGGTTGATCGCGTGCGTGCTGACGGTACCCATCAGCAGGGTATAGCCATCGGGCGTGGCGCGTGCCGCAGCTGCGGTGCCGACGTTGCCGCCAGCGCCTGCGCGGTTCTCGACCACCACGGGTTGTTTCCACATCTGGCCTAATTCAGCAGCCACGCCGCGCGCTGCAATATCGGTGGTTCCTCCGGCAGGAAACGGCACCATGATGGTGACCTGACGCGAGGGATAAGCGTCAGCGGCATGAACGGCGGAAGCTCCCAGCACAGCGGCGGCAACGGCAGCCGACAAAACGGAACGGACGAGGGATTTGATAAGCACGGAGGTCTCCAGATGCACCTGCCGCTGGGGAAAGTTGGCTAGTTCCTCAGCGAGCGTGTTGTAAATTGTTGTAAGACAAATATAGGTACGCTGCCGCTACTTGTCAACCAAGTTGGCAGGTTCGCGTTCGTCGTTCCAAATCCGGGCGAGCGGCTGGGAGCCGCTTATCGGGGAAGCGATTTCGGGGTCGTACGAGCTTGTCTTGCGGTGCTTTAGGACGGCATTTTGAAGTAGGGCTCCATCCTGTCCCTGGAAGAAGAAATATGTACGACCATGGCGCTTTTGGCGGCCTGCGCGTCGCCCAGTCTGATCGCATCGAGGATCGCAAGATGTTCCTTGATCGCCTCCTCGGCAACGGTGGAGTGATAGCGCAGCCGAAACAGATTCATATGGGCGTAGAAACCATGCAAGGTGTCAGCGAGCACTTTATTTCCGCTGAAGGAAGCAATCAACGCATGAAACTGCCCGTCAAGCAGCGCGAAGCGACCGTAATTGCTGTGTGTGTCCTCACCCACCAAGCCGGCCATCTTGTCGCAAAGATCCTTGAGCTGTTTTAGTCCAGACTTTGTGATTTTCTGCGCGGCCCAATAAGCGGCTTCCGGCTCTAACAGCAGCCGTATCGCATACACATCGCGGAAATGTTCGCCAGAAGGAAGCGGGGCAGCGCTATAGCCGGAGTTGTGTTTCTTGACGACCAGGCCCTCGGTCTCCAGGCGGATCAGCGCGGCACGGATGGGCGTTTGGGAAACCCCAAATTGTCTGGCTAACGCGTCGACTGACAGCCGTTCACCGGGCTGAACTTGCAAGGAGATCAATAACGTGACCAACGCTTCGTAAATGTCCTCGCTCAGGGAGGCACGTTGCTGAAGGGGCGCTATGTAAGCGTGATCCATTTTTTCGCGCAGCGGTTTCATGTTCGTGCCGTTCGGCCGTGTGAATGGGAGTGCGTAGTTTATCTCTTTTGCGTTGACTCAGCGATATCCGATCGGATACGATATTTGAAATCGAAGAGAATAAAGCCTGGCTGGAGACACAAGCGGGCATGCTATCAAGAGGTCTTATGCCCACTGTACAAACCCTGCAAGCGGCAAGCCTGCAAGCGTTAAGGCGAGCCGGCGTTCCTGAGACACAGGCCCTTACGCAATTATCGGTGTTGCTAGAAGCCGAACTGAGAGGCGTGGCCTCGCATGGCTTGCTGCGCTTGCCTCGCATCATCGAACGCATAAGGCACGGCGTGACGGATCCCGTCACGCGTGGAACGGGTGCGTGGCGCCGTGAAGCGCTATGGCAGGTTGACGGCTGCCAGGGGCTGGGCCCCGTGGTGGCGGTCGAGGCGCTAGAGCGCGTTTGCGACAAAGCGCAGGAAACCGGCGTCGCGATCGCTGCCGTGCGCAACAGTGATCATCTGGGCATGCTGGCCTGGTATGCGGAACATGTCGCCGCACGGGGAAAGATCCTGATTGCGCTCACGATCAGCGAAGCGCTGGTCCATCCTTGGGGTGGCCGTCAGGCCATGTTGGGCACTAATCCCATTGCACTGGGCATTCCGACAGGGGACGCTCCCTTTGTCTTTGATATGGCAACAAGCCTCGTGTCCATGGGCAAGATTCACGATCACGCAAGCCGCGATCTGCCGATCCCGGACGGCTGGGCCTTGGACAGCGAGGGCAATCCAACCAATGACGCACACGCTGCGAAACAGGGTGCGATTGCGCCGTTTGGCGGCGCAAAAGGCTACGGGCTCGCGCTCGCCTTTGAGCTGTTGGTCGTGAGCCTGACCGAGTCGGCAATAGGGCGGGATGTAAAAGGCACCCTGGATTCCACTGAGCTTTGCAATAAGGGTGACGTATTCATCGTGATCGAGCCTACGGCGCATGCCGGCCAACGGCTCTCGCAGTTTCTGACGCTGCTGCGTCAATCTCCCCCCGCCGATCCTAGCCAGCCGGTTCGCGTGCCGGGAGATCGCGCACAACGCGTGCGCGTGGCACAACTGGACAAAGACATCGCGCTGCCCGCCCCGCTGTGGGCGCGCATTCAAGAATTAGCAGGACAGGACCCGCATGCGACCGGGACCCTTCAGACCAACACCATTGAGGAAAGATGATGAGACTTGACTATGGAGTCACGCGAGCGCCAGCCCGGTTGATATTTGGCCCGGGACAACGGCGTGCGATCGGGACGGCCGCTGCCAGCCTGGGCAAGCGGGCACTGATCTGCACCGACGCCCGTTTTGGCGCCTTGCCGATCATGCAAGAGATCCTGAAGGATCTGGCCGAGCAAGGAGTTCAGACCCAGTTGTACAGCGAGACGGAAGCCGAGCTGCCGCTCGAAAGTATTCTCGCTTGCGTGGATCGTTATCGCGATTTTGCACCCGATGTCTTGATCGGGATTGGCGGTGGTAGCTGCGTGGACCTGGCCAAACTGGTCAGTTTGCTACTCGTTCATTCCGCGCCGCTGTCGCAATACTACGGCGAATTCAAGGTCCCGGGACCGATACTGCCGGTCATCGCGGTTCCCACGACCTCGGGCACGGGCGCCGAAGTCACTCCCGTGGCCGTGCTCGGCGATCCCGCGCTGACGATGAAGGTAGGCATCTCCAGCCCCGAGCTGATTCCTCATACGGCGATTTGTGATCCGGAGCTGACGCTCACCTGCCCGAAGGGACTGACCGCGATTTCGGGCGCCGACGCCATGGCGCATGCGATCGAAGCCTTTGCGGCCACGACACGGCAGGCCGACCCCGCGATGGCGATGACACGCGTATTCGTCGGCAAGAACGTGTTGAGCGACCATTACGCGCTGACGGCCATCAAGCTGATCTATTCCAATCTGCGACGTGCCACCAGCGAGGGCGGCGATTTGGATGCGCGCACCGCCGTGATGCTGGGCTCGACCTACGCTGGTTTGGCGTTTGGCAGCGCGGGCACGTCGGCTGCTCACGCGATTCAGTATCCGATTGGCGCAATGACCTCAACCGCGCATGGGCTAGGTATTGGTATCTTGCTGCCTTATACCATGGCGTTTAACTTACCCGTTGCGGCGGCGGACTATGCTGAAATCGGTCGTGCGATCGGTGTGGCATCGGCCGGGGATGCCGACGAAGACGCCGCGAAAGCCGCAATTGAAGCGATCCGCGCCTTGTTTGCCGAGGTGAGCATCCCGGTCAGCCTGCGCGCGATCGGCATAGATGATGCGCATATCGAAGACATCTCCACGCTCTCGATGAACGCGAAGCGCTTGGTGGAGAACAACCCTCGCCCGCTTGATCCGTCCGCGATCAAGGGCATTCTGGCCGCCGCAATGCAGGCGGAATGAGCACGGCCGCAACCGATAGATTAGGAAGTGACATGATCGATACGACATATCAAAACAAACTTTTTATCAACGGCGAATGGCGCAATGCGCAGCGTGAGGCCGCCATCGACGTGCTGAACCCTTCGGATGACAGTGTGTTGCTCCAAGTGGCTAACGCCAGCGCGGCCGACGCCATCGCCGCCGTGGATGCCGCTGCCGAAGCCGCAGAAAAATGGGCGGCCACGCCGCCGCGCCAGCGCTCGGAAATCCTGAGAAAGTGTTTTGAGCTCATGACGCGCGACGCCGAGTCGCTGGCTCAATTGATTTCCCTGGAAAACGGCAAGGCCTTGAAGGACGCCCGCGGAGAAGTGGCCTATGCCGCCGAGTTTTTCCGTTGGTTCGCCGAAGAGGCGGTTCGTATCAATGGCGATCTGTCCATCGCGCCGTCGGGCTCGAACCGGATTCTGGTGCAGTACCAGCCCATTGGCGTGGCCGTTTTGATTACGCCGTGGAACTTCCCGGCCGCGATGGCCACGCGCAAGATCGCGCCCGCGCTGGCCGCGGGTTGCACATGTGTGCTCAAGCCGGCCACCGCCACGCCGCTGACGGCCTACGCCATCGCCAAGATCATGGTGGAAGCAGGCGTCCCGGCGGGTGTGGTGAACGTGATCACGTCTTCGACGACCTCGGAAGTGGTCAATGCCATGCTGGACGATCCGCGCGTGCGCAAGCTCTCGTTTACCGGGTCGACCGAAGTCGGGCGAGTCTTGTTGCGCAAGGCCGCGGATCAAGTCATTCACTGCTCGATGGAGTTGGGTGGCAACGCGCCTTTCATCGTGTTCGATGATGCCGATCTGGACAAAGCGCTCGACGGTGTGATGATCGCGAAAATGCGCAATGGCGGCGAAGCCTGCACGGCGGCGAACCGTATTTTTGTACAACGTGGCATCGCGGACGAATTTTCACGCCGCTTGACCGAGCGCATGCAAGCGCTGAAGGTCGGCCCGGGCGTGGCCGAAGACACCGACTGCGGCCCGCTGGTTGACGCCGCGGCGGTCAAAAAGGTCGCCGAACTGGTTGATGATGCCGTCTCTCATGGCGCCAAACTGTTGTGCGGGGGCAAGCCTATGGATCAAGCCGGTTGCTACTATCCGCCCACCGTTCTCACCGATGTGCCGGCAGGCGTCGCCATGGAACGCGAGGAAATTTTCGGACCGGTCGCACCGCTCTACGTGTTCGACAGCGAAGAAGAAGTCATCGCCCGGGCCAACGACACGGAGTACGGGCTGGTCGCCTACGTGTACACGCGTGACCTCACGCGCGGTCTGCGCGTGTCGGGCAAGCTGGAGGCGGGCATGCTGGCATTGAACCGTGGCCTCGTGTCCGATCCCGCGGCGCCTTTTGGCGGCGTCAAGCAAAGCGGTCTGGGACGCGAAGGCGCGCACCACGGCGTGCTGGAATTCATGGAAGCCAAATACATCGCAACTGACTGGTGATGGCGTGCGGGCATGGCCTGGTCATGCCCGCGCAAAATGACCCGGCTCAAACAGAAGAATCATGAGCGATAACCTTTATGACGGCCCAATCGTCGATGCCCATCATCACTTTTGGGATCCGCTGAATAATCCCCATCCTTGGCTGCGGCCCGAGGTGAATATCCCGTTCCGTTATGGGGATTACAACCCGATCAAGCGCCGCTATTTTCCCGAGGATTATCTGGCCGACACGGCGCGACATAACGTCGTTCAATCGGTATATATCGAAACGGAATGGGAACCCACCGATCCCATAGGCGAAACGCGATTTATTAGCGCGCTGGCCGAGCGTGCGGGATATCCCAATGCCGTGGTGGCGCAGGCGTGGCTGCATCATGCCGAAGCGCACGACGTCCTGCGAGCGCAAGCGGAATTTCCGCTGGTGCGCAGTGTTCGCCACAAGCCGGGCGGCCCTGAAGCACCTGCAGAGGTGGGGCACAAGCAGACTCTCATGAGCGATGCGACGTGGCGCGACGGCTATGCGCTGCTGTCCGAGGTGGGGCTGCACTTTGACCTGCAAACGCCCTGGTGGAATCTGGCAGAGGCGGCACAGCTCGCGCGAGATTTTCCCGACACCACCATATTGCTCAATCACACGGGCTTGCCGTCGGATCGCAGCGAGGCCGGGTTGGCGGGATGGCGCGAGGCCATGGCGGCCTTCGCCAAATGTCCCAATGTGGCGGTGAAAATCTCGGGCATCGGTGTGCGCGGGGCTCCGTGGACCGTGCAAGCAAACCGATGGATCGTGGAGCAGGTTATTGGGCTGTTCGGCGTGGATCGCGTGATGTTCGCCAGTAATTTCCCAGTGGACGGATTATGTGCGACGTTCGACACAATATTTACGGGGTTTAAAACTATTGTGCGCGAGATGCCGTTGAGCGCCCAGGAAAATCTTTTCTATCACAATGCTCGACGGTTTTACCGGCTGGCCTGATTCGGCCCGCGACTAGGGAAAACGATCAATTCATCATGGAAATTTGTCTAACCATATCCGATCGGATATCGGTTATGATTTTATTTCCCCCGCCCGGCACCAATATATAAGTAATTAATGGCCGGGCTTCAATTCATAATTCGGAGACGAGATGCGTGAATTTGCCCGATTTTCAAAGAAACTAGGCCTCGCCGCACTGGTTTGCTGCAGTGCCTTGGTGGCCAGTGGCGCTGCGTACGCCAAAGAGTGGCCCAGCAAGCCCATCACGGTAATCGTTCCCTATCCCGCAGGCGGTGGTGCTGATATTGGCGCGCGCACTTGGGCGGGATTACTGGAAAAAGAGCTGGGCGTTTCGGTCAATGTGGTCAACCGCGGCGGCGGCGCGGCGATCCCCGGTCACTCGGCCATTGCCAATGCCAAGCCCGATGGTTACACCATAGGCGTGATCACCAACGACATAAGTCTTTATAAACCTCAAGGTCTGGCCGAACTGACGCACAAGGACCTGCGCCCGCTGGGCCAGGCGACGCAGATCGCATCCGCCATCAACGTGAAGAACGATGCGCCTTACAACACCTTCGAGGAGTTGGTTGCCGACATCAAGGCGAAGCCAGGGCAGCTAAAGGCGACTGGCGCCGCGCCCGGCGTGAACTGGCATATCTCGTTCCTGGGACTCATGATCGACCTGGGTCTGGACCCGTCAACCGTGATCTGGGTGCCCACGCAAGGCGGCACTGCGGGCCACTTGGATGTCGCGTCCGGTAACTCCACCTTCTCGACTGCCTCCATGGCCGAGGCAGCCGCACTGCTGGAGTCGGGCAAGCTCAAGGCGCTGGCGGTGATGACGCCGGAACGCTTGCCGCGCTTTCCTGACACGCCCACGCTCAAAGAATCGGTAGGTTCGGATTGGACTTACTCCGTGCTTCACGGTGTCGCGGGACCGAAGGATCTGCCCGACGATATCGCGCAGAAATTAACGGCGGCCTTGGGCAAAGTCATCCAGAGCGAAGAGTTCAATAAAGCCATGTCCGCGCGCGGCATCGATGTGATGTGGCGCGATGGCGCGCAATGGGATGCGTTGCTGGCCAACGACCTCAAGAGCACGACCGATATTCTGTCCAAGGTCAAGAAGTAAGCCTTCCACCAAACGCATCAGGAACGAATGTGCGAGTAAGCGATTCTTTGCTCGGTGTGCTGGCCGTGCTGTTTGGCGCGGCCATCCTTTGGCATATCCGAGGTTTTCCAGAGGTCCCCGGGCACTATTACGGGCCGAGCTTTTTCCCGGGTATCGTCGGGTGGGGGTTCATATTGTTCGGGGCCTTGCTGCTCGTACGCGTGGGACGCGAGGCACGTTGGCACGAAAAACTCGTGTCTTTTCCTGCATGGCGCGCTAATGGGAGGGGGACGGTTGCTGCCGTCGGGGTGCTGCTCGCCATCCAGGGCTTTAGCTATTTTGGCGACAGCATCGGGTTTCAGCTGCTCAGCGCGGCGATCATGGCCGCTCTCTTTCGGTGGTCGGGCCGTAGCTGGATTTTCTCCATCAGCCTGGCTATCGCGATCGCCGTGGTGCTCGACGCGCTGTTTAGCAAGCTGTTGAGCGTGCCGCTGCCGACGGGCCTTCTCACTAACTATTGGTGGTAGAGCATGGATTATCTGGTTCCCGCCCTGAACATGGTGTTTCAGGCCGATACGCTGTTGGTACTGGTGCTCGCCTCGCTCTTTGGCTTCATCGTTGGGGTGCTGCCCGGCGTGACGGCCACGATGGCCGTGGCCTTGATGGTGCCCATCACCTTCGCGCTGAGTCCGCTCGCGGCGATCGCCTCCATCGTTGCGGCGGCGGCGATGGTCATGGCTGCCGGGGACGTTCCAGGGGCGCTGCTGCGAATTCCCGGCACGCCCGCTTCAGCGGCCTACGTGGAGGATGCGCATAAACTCACCTTGCAGGGCAGGGCGGGCTATATCCTCGGTGTGGGTGCCATCTGCTCGATGCTGGGCGGTGTGCTGGGTTCGGGCGTGTTGATCTTTGCCGCGCCATTGCTCGCCGACGTCGCATTGAAGTTCAGCGTATTCGAGTTCTTCTGGTTGAGCGCGCTGGGGTTGAGCTGCGCTATCTTCGTGGCGGGAGACGACCCGATCAAGGGCGGTCTGGCGCTGTTGATCGGATTGATCATTTCTTGCGTGGGCATGGAATACTCTTCGGGCACGCCACGATTCACGTTTGGCAACGCCGATCTGCTCGAGGGCGTATCGTTTATCCCTGCCTTGATCGGCATGTTTGCCTTGCCGGAAATCCTGCGATCATTTCTGCGCACCAACAAGACCGAAGGGGCCGAAGCCGCGAAAGCGGTGGATGAATGGCGCAATGCAATTCGGTCGGTCTGGGACTATCGTAAGGTGGTGGCGCGCAGCAGTGGGCTCGGCTCGTTCATTGGGATGTTGCCCGGCGCCAGCGCCGATATCGCGGCATGGATGTCCACCGCGCTGGCCCGTCGATTCTCCCGCGAACCGAAGAAGTGGGGCACTGGGCATGTCGAAGGGGTGATCGCGGGGGCGAGCTCGAACAACGCGGCGTTGAGCAGCGCATGGATCCCCGCGCTGGTGTTCGCTATTCCCGGGGACACGATTACCGCGATCGCGATCGGTGTGCTCTACCTGAAGGGGATGAATCCGGGGCCGGCCGTCTTTATCAACAATGCGGATCTGGTGTACGCCGTATTCATAGTGTTCCTGCTCGCCAATCTATTGCTGCTGCCCTTTGGCTGGCTTGCCATACGTATCGCCAAAGTCGTCCTCAGGATTCCGCAACGACTGATCATGCCCGTGCTGCTGGTGCTGGCGGTCATCGGATCGTTCGCGATGAACAACGATTTTTCTGGCATCGCAGTGATGTTCTGGGTCGGCGTCATGGCCTATATCCTGGAAGAATGCGGCATTCCGATCGCGCCGATTGTCCTGGGCATCGTCCTGGGCAAGATCGTCGAACAAAACCTCATGCAGTCATTGATCAGCACGCAAGGCAATCTGCTGGGGTTCTTTGAGCGTCCCTTGTCCGCGGTCTTGGGGGTCTTCACGCTGGCGGTCTGGTGCTTTCCGCTGTTGAGGCGCATCGCGCGACGGCGCAGGGCCGATCACGGAGCGGCCTGAGTAGGTTCCCGCCCCGCGAATTTCCCCCTGGAGGCCGCGTCAAGCGGCCTTTAAAACGACCTTGTTTTGTGTGCTCGACATATTCGCACGCGGCAGGACAGCCCGGCAGGCATCCCCAACCTGGTGACGGTTGTAACATTACGCCAAACAGAGGGATATTGCTGGAGAAGACATGTCGCCCCGAATTCCGCCATTAAATCCGCTTCGCACGTTTGAAGCTGCCGCGCGCCACCTCAGCTTTACCCGGGCTGCCGAAGAACTGTTCGTGACCGCCGCCGCGGTCAGTCATCAGATCAAGGTGCTGGAAAGCAGTCTGGGCGTCAAGCTCTTCGCCCGTGTCGGTGGGGCGCTCGTTCTCACGGACGTTGGACAGGCGTATCTGCCCGCCATCCAACAAGCGTTCCGGCAAGTCATCGACGCTACGGATCTCTTGCATAAACGCAAAGACATCACCTGCCTCAAAATCAACGCGTCCCCGACGTTTTCCGTGAAATGGCTGCTGCCCCGGCTCGATGCGTTTTTACGGCAGCATCCGGACATTGAGCTCAAGCTTTCCACCTCGAATCACATGATCGATTTCTCTCGCGAGGATCTGGATCTGGTGATCCGATATGGCAAGGGCAATTACCCGGGGATGCGCTCTGAGAAATGCTTTTCCGTCGAAGCGATACCGGTATGCAGCCCCAAGCTGCTGGCGAATCGGCCCCCGTTGCAGCATCCATCGGATTTGGCGGACTTTACGCTACTGCATGATGGCAGCGACAGTACGCATCCCGACTGGCGTAATTGGTTCGACCATGTTGGCTGTACCGAAGTCGACACCTCGCGTGGGCCCACGCTGTGGCCCAGCCACCTGGTGATCGATGCCGCCGTCGAAGGGGTGGGCGTGGCCCTGGTCAAACGGGCCTGGATCGAGCGCGAGCTGGCCGAGGGCAAGCTCGTCCAACTGTTTGATATCAGTCTGCCCGTCAACGGCTACGCGTACTACATCAGCTATCCGGAGGGTCGGGCGGAGGATTCAGCGATCCGCCGCTTCGTCGACTGGGTGCAGCAGCGGGCCAGCGAGCCGGTGTAGGACACACCATCACGGGCTGGCCCCGCATGCCTACTTGGCGAACGCGCCTTGCTCGGCGAGTTTCTCGAACCGCTCGGGGTCAATGCCAGATTCCAACAATACCTCGCGGGTATGCTGCCCGAGCAGGGGCGGGGCATGGCGCACCACCTGGGGGGTGCGGCTGAGCTTGACCGGGAAGCCCAGGGTATTGACGCGACCCTCCACCGGATGCTCGATCGGCAAGACCATCTGACGCGCTTGCGCGTGTTCGTTGGTTGTGGCTTCGTGATAGTCGAGGATAGGCGCGGCGGGGACACCGGCTTCCAGAATGATGTCTACCCATTCCTGTGCCGTGCGCGTGGCGAAAATCGCCTCCAGACTTTCGATCAAGGGAGCAAGATTCTTGATGCGATCCGCGTTCGTGGCATAACGCGGGTCTTCCAGCAGCGCATCGCCGCCGATCGCGCGGCACAATGCCGTCCATAATTTTTGATTGGCCGCGCCGATCACGAAGTGGCGATCACTGGCCTTGACCGCCTGGTACGGCGCGCTCATGCGGTTCGCGCTGCCGATGGGCTGAGGCAGCTTGTTGGTGCCCCAGAATTCCGCCGTTTCCCAGACGGACAAGCCCAAGGCTGTCTCGAACAGGGAGGCGTCGACGTACTGACCGACGCCGGTGTGCTCGCGACCCATCAGGGCACTCAAGATGCCGTAGGTACAAAACAAGCCCGCGCCCAGATCCGCGAGCGGAATGCTGGATTTAACAGGGATACCGCCAGGGTGCCCCATGGCACTCATCACGCCCGAAGTCGCTTGCGCGATCAAATCCAGCCCGGGCCGCAATGCCCAGGGGCCGGTCTGACCGAAGCCCGAGATGCTCGCATAGACCAGACGCGGGTTGATCTCCTTCAGAACGTCGTAATCAATCTTCAGCCGCTTGGCCACGCCCGGACGATTATTCTCGACCAGCACATCGGCGGTTTTGACCAGTTCGTAAAACGCCTCGAGGCCAGCCTCGGACTTGAGATTGATCTCTACGCTACGCTTGTTACGGTTCAACGCAATAAAGCCACCGCTATCCTCGCCCTTGAGCTTAAAACCCATGGCCTTGCGGGTTTGATCGCCGACACCCGGCGGCTCGATCTTGATGACATCGGCACCCATGTCGCCGAGCAACATACAACAAAAAGGGCCAGCCATGATCTGACTGACGTCCAGCACACGTATCTTGGAAAGTGGGAGATCCATAACAACTCGAAAATAAATGGTTCAGGTGCAGACTTGGGCGACAGATCAACGACCCACGAAGCGGGGCGTTTCCTTGTTCAAGAAGGCGCGATAGCCGATGCGAAAGTCTTCGGTATCGAAACACTCGTAGGCCTCGCGCCATTCTTCAGGCGTAATCGGTTCAGGCTTCAATAAACGGCGCGCGAACTTCTTATGCCAGCGGTTCACCAGCGGCGCGCGTTCCGTGATGGTGGTGGCCACGGCCATCACATCATCGACCACCGTCTCATCGGGATAAACGCGGTTGATCAGACCTTTCGTCAACGCCTCTTGCGCGTCAAAGACCCGGCCTTCCAGCACCAGCTCCATCGCCAGCGCCGGTCCCACCAAGCGAATCAGTCCGCCCATCTCGCCATACGACAAGACCAGCCCGAGCTTATTGATTGGCACGCCAAACCGGCCCGAGGCATTGCTATAGCGCAGGTCGCAAAGCGAGGCCAGTTCCAGCCCGCCGCCCACGCATACGCCCGTGATCAACGCAATCGTCGGATGCCGGCATTCAGCCAAGGCATCCATCGCTGCTTGTGTAGCCACGCCGTAAATGGCGGCCTGCTCCGCGTTCTGACGGTGAGTCGTGAATTCCGAGATATCGGCGCCAGCGGAAAAGGCCCGGCCTCCGGCGCCCTTGAGCACCACACAGCGCACCGAATCGTCCGCCGAGAGTTCACGCAGGACCTGCTCCAGCTGTTTCCAGTCGTTATAGCCGAGGGAGTTCATTTTGTCGGGACGATTGAGCGTCACCAACGCCAGATGATCCGTCCGGCTTACCTCAATGGCTTGCGTCATAGTTGTCTACTCCTGTTATATGAGGTCAATTACTTATGCCGTTCCAGTCCGACACGCCCGTCCTGGTCGTGCACTGGTCAACGCGAAAAATGATCGGGGTTGTCCAGGCAGCTTGCATCGACCTCCGATAAGTGGCGAATACCCATCAGCGCCATACAAACCTCGAGTTCGTTTCTGAGTATGGTGAATAGCGTATCCAGTCCTTTTGGCCCGTCGACGGCCAAGGCGTATACATAGGGCCGACCCATCATGCAAAAATCCGCGCCCAGGGCGAGCGCGCGGATGATGTCCTGCCCGCTGCGAATGCCGCCATCGAGCAGGACAGGGACTTGACGATTGACCGCCGTGGCGATGGAACGCAGGCTGGAGATCGTAGAGCGCGCGCCATCGAGTTGACGGCCACCGTGATTCGACACAATCACCGCGTCGCAGCCGCTATCAATGGCGTGACGGGCGTCGTCTGAATTCAACACGCCTTTGACGATGAGCTTGCCTTTCCAGAGCCTTCTGACCCAGCTCACATCCGCCCAACTCAGCGACGGGTCATATTGGGACGCGCACCATTGCGCCAGCCCCATCAATTTTGAGTCCTTAGCCGACGCCATGTCGGTCAGATTTCCGAAGGACTTGCTCTTGGCGCGCAGTTGCCGCCGCCACCAGCGATGGCGCCGCATGACGTCCAGCATATGCGTGCCGGAAAAACGCAGCGGCACACTCAACCCGTTCTTGATGTCACGATGCCGTTGTCCCGAAATCGGTAAGTCTACGGTCAGCACCAATGCGGAACACCCGGCTTGCTCTGCGCGCTGAATCAGAGACTCGGTGAACGCGCGGTCCTTCATGACGTACAACTGAAACCAGAATGGCCGCTCGGTACTTTCGCGCAGCTGTTCAAGAGAACATATCGACAGCGTGCTCAAGGTGAAAGGGACGTTCCAATTTTCGGCGGCGGCCAAGCCGACAACCTCTCCGTCGGGATAATAAAACCCGCCCATTCCAATGGGTGAGATGCCTACCGGCAGGTCATACGCATGACCCAAAACGGTCCTGCCCAGGCGTTTACCCGAGGTATCCACCATCACGCGTTGACGAAGATGTAGCGAGTCGAAGTCCGACTCGTTGCGCCGTAACGTGGCCTCGTCATAAGAGCCGCCATCGACGAAATCGAACAGCATACGTGGAAGAATGCGCTTCGACTGCTGGCGAAGGTCTTCAACGTTGGTAAAGATCGTCATCTATGTTGCTCGCAGAGCTGCATCATGCAGTGTTGTCCCGATTCCGCATGGTTGACCTCAAAACAGCGGCCACCGCGGTCATTGTTAGTATGGGCAGTCTACAAGTGGGCCTGATCGCGATCAAACGACATTTTCTTGTGTCGACCGGCAAAAAAACTAGAAACCTCCCGGCAGGCGTAAGCAGGGGCGCACTGTTATTTTTTCTTATCTCGCTGCCAAGAAAAAATCAATTGTTGCTGTGAGCCCCTGTCGTTAGACTCAAGCCCGTATCTACGCTCTGCTTTTCAAAACTATTCTAACTAAGCATCTTTGGAGACAGCTTATGTACAAAAGCAACGCCTTTTGCCGCAAAATTCTGTGCGGGGTGGCTTTCGCCGCTACGGTCTTTAGCACACCGACGTTTGCGGCAAACGACTATCCCAACAAGCCGATACGTATCCTCGTGGGTGCCTCCGCTGGCGGGGGCACCGATATTCTGGCGCGTGCGCTGGCCGAGAAATTCAGCCAGGCCCTCAAGCAGACCGTCGTGGTCGAGAACCGCCCCGGTGCTTCTCAAACCATCGCCGCGGATAACACCGCGCGCGCGAACCCCGACGGCTACACTTTGCTGGCGGCCACCAACACGAATCAGGCCATCGCTCCGCACATTCTGAAGCTTTCTTACGATCCACTCAAAGACATCAATGCCGTGGGCCTGATCGCCAAGGTGCCCCATGTGCTGGTAGTGGGAAAAAACTCACCGTACAAGTCGGTGCAGGACGTTGTCAACGCGATGAAAGCGGATCCGGGCAAGCTGACCTATGGTTCCTCGGGTATCGGCAGCACGCAGCACATTGCCGGCGAAGCCTTTAATCTGGCCACCGGCGCCAAGGCGACGCATGTCCCCTACAAGGGCAGTTCGCAGGCCCATGCGGACATTATTTCCGGTGAAGTCTCGATGATGTTCGATACGACCTCGTCAGCCATGTCCCAGATCCGCGGCGGCACGTTGCGCCCGCTGGCGGTGCTTTCGCCCGAGCGCTCACCTGAGTTGCCCGACGTTCCGACCCTGGCGGAAAGCGGGATTAAAGGCGCCGATATGTACACCTGGTATGGGCTGTTCGTCACGGGTGGCACCGATCCAAAAATCGTCGAGCTCTTGAACAAGACGCTTAACGACGCGCTCGCCACGCCCGATATTCAGCAACGCTTAAAGAGCCTGGGCGGGGAAATTACCCCGATGAGCGCGGCCGACCTGGCAAAACTGAATAAAGAAGAATTCGAACGATTCGGCAAGCTGGCGAAAGAAGCGAATCTGCAAGCGCAGTAAAGCCCGGCGATAAGGTCGCCCGCCCCATCTGGCGACCTTATCGCGAGCGGCGGCAATCAGCCGCGGCCGATGTAGGGCATCTTGGTTGCCATGACAGTCATGAACTGGACGTTGGCATCAAGCGGAAGGCTGGCCATGTACACCACGGCGCGGGCCACATGCTCCACATCCATCACCGGCTCGGGCCGGATGGATCCATCGGCCTGCAACACGCCTTTGGCGATGGTGTCGGTCATCTCGCTGGCGGCGTTGCCAATGTCGATCTGACCGCAGGCAATGTCGTATTGGCGTCCATCCAGCGAGGTCGCTTTGGTCAGGCCGGTGATGGCATGTTTGGTCACCGTATAGGACACGGCCTGAGGACGCGGCGCGTGCGCGGAAATCGAACCATTGTTGATGATTCGCCCACCGCGTGGCGTTTGGTCTTTCATCAACCGGAACGCTTCCTGAGTGCATAGGAAGGCGCCCGTGAGATTGATGTCTACCGCGGATTGCCACTGTTGAACGCTGAGTTGCTCCAATGACATGGCTTCGATGAAGACGCCCGCATTATTGAAGAGCAAATCCAGGCGGCCGAAATGCTGGCGAATCTCGTCAAACAGGTGCTTGACGGCAGTGGGATCGGCGATATCCGTCGGAACGACCAGACAGCGCGTACCGTATGCCTGGCCTTCTTGCGCCGTGGCTTCCAGGGGTTCGCGGCGGCGTCCCGCCAGCGCCACGCAATATCCGTCACGCATCAAGGCCAACGCGATGCTTTTGCCGATGCCCGATCCGGCGCCCGTCACCAAGGCGAATTTCTCTCTACCCATTTTCAACCTTTGTTCATGATTATTTTCGTGATCACCCATGCATACCACGCGCCTTCTCGAAGGCGTGCCAACTATAGGGGAACTACATCCCTATATCAATATCGTCGAGAGAACACGCGTCGCGGATTGTCTGCTGAGCGTAACCGTGAGAGCCAACCATGACACATACCAGACCCAAAGCCAAAGTCGCCATCATCGGCTCGGGAAATATTGGCACAGACTTGATGATAAAAGTGCTGCGCCACGGCACTCACGTCGAAATGGGTGCACTAGTTGGCATCGACCCGCAATCCGATGGCCTCGCGCGCGCTCAACGGCTCGGCGTGCCCTGCACGGCGCAGGGCGTTGAGGGTCTGATGGACATGGAGGAATTCGCGGATATTCGTATCGCATTTGATGCGACTTCCGCTGGCGCGCATGCGCATCACAACGCGCTGCTGCAAGCGCATGGCGTTCGGGTCATTGACCTGACACCGGCAGCGATTGGCCCGTATGTCATTCCCGCCCTGAACCTGGATGCGCAGCTGTCCGCATCGAACATCAACATGGTCACCTGCGGCGGCCAGGCGACGATTCCTATCGTTGCGGCGGTCTCGCAGGTGACAACCGTGCACTACGCCGAGATCGTCGCGTCGATCGCGAGCAAATCGGCGGGCCCGGGTACACGTGCCAATATCGACGAATTTACCGAGACGACCGCGAAGGCGATTGAAGCGCTGGGTGGCGCACGGCGCGGCAAGGCCATCATTATTCTGAATCCCGCGGATCCTCCGCTCATCATGCGCGACACAATACTGATGCTGGCCGAGCCGGCTGATGAGGCCATCATCGAGCGCAGCATCACCGATATGGTCGCCACCGTACAGGGCTACGTCCCTGGCTATCGGCTTAAACAACGCATTCAGTTCGAAACGCTCGGGCCGGGGCAGGCCATGAACATTCCGTCGCTAGGACTGCGCGAAGGCTTGAAGGTTTCAGTGTTCTTGGAGGTCGAGGGCGCGGCGCATTATCTGCCCGCCTACGCCGGGAATCTCGACATCATGACGTCTGCAGCGCTCGCTTGTGCCGAGCGCATCGCCCAGAACCATCTCGCCCTTACCGCCTAGGAATCAAGATGAATGAGAAGCTCTTTATCTCCGATGTGACGTTGCGCGATGGCAGCCATGCTATACGCCATCAGTATTCGGTGGAAAATGTGCGGCAGATCGCGCGCGCCTTGGATCAGGCGGGTGTCGACAGCATCGAGATCGCTCACGGCGATGGGCTGGCGGGTTCCAGTTTCAATTACGGTTTCGGTGCGCATACGGACCTGGAATGGATCGAGGCCGCCGCCGCATCAGTGCAGCGAGCCCGCATCGCAACCCTGCTTATTCCTGGCATCGGTACCGTCCATGATTTGCGATCGGCCTACGACGCTGGCGCCCGCATGGTGCGCATCGCGACCCATTGCACCGAGGCCGATGTCGCCCGGCAGCACATCGCTGCCGCACGGGATCTGGGCATGGACACGGCAGGGTTTCTGATGATGAGCCATATGACCGAGCCCCGGCACCTCGCACAACAGGCCAAATTGATGGAGAGCTACGGCGCGACCTGCGTGTACGTGGTGGACTCCGGCGGGGCGCTTGGCATGCAGGACGTACGCGATCGCTTTCGCGCGTTGAAGGACGTACTGAATCCGGCGACGCTGACGGGGATGCACGCGCACCATAACTTATCGTTAGGCGTGGCAAACTCTATCGTGGCGGTCGAAGAGGGCTGCGACCGTATCGACGCCAGCCTCGCCGGGATGGGAGCGGGGGCGGGCAATGCGCCGCTGGAGGTATTTATCGCTGCAGCCAACCGCCTGGGCTGGAATCACGGTTGCGATGTACGGCTGTTGATGGACGCGGCCGATGACATCGTGCGCCCACTGCAGGACCGTGCAGTCCGCGTCGATCGGGAAACCCTGGCCCTGGGCTACGCCGGCGTCTATTCGAGTTTCCTCCGGCATGCCGAAGCTGCCGCGCAGCGCTACGGACTCAACACCGTGGATATTTTGCTCGAGCTCGGGCGCCGAAAGATGGTGGGGGGCCAAGAGGACATGATCGTCGACGTTGCCCTTGACCTGAAACAAGCAACACAATAAGTCCCGCGTATTCCTGTCGGGCTCAGGCCGGTGGATATCCGCTCTAAAAAATTACTCAGCGGTTCTTCAAGTTATTTTCGCTTGTGAGGGTGGTGGGCGGCCTCTTACACTGCTGAGTCCGGTTCGAATCGCTCTGCCTCGTCGGGTGATTTGGATACGAATAAATATAAAACACCACGAACCGCGCCGACATGGAACGATTCCACCGATCGCTTCTCCGCATCGCGCGCAAGACCTAAATCAAAACGTCAGGAGACAACAATGAAGACCAAGCTTTCGATCCTCGCGATGGCAGCCATCATGGCGCTAGGCTGCGGCTTTGCCACCGTGCAAGCCAAGACCGTCAAGATGCGCATGGGTCATACGCTGCCGGAGACTGATTCGCAAAACTTGGCCGCGATTGAATTCGCCAAAAAGGTCAAGGAGCGTACGAACGGCGAAGTCGACATCAAGGTCTTTCCGAACAGCGTTCTGGGCAATGATGGCGCCCTGGTGCAGGGGGTGCGCAGCGGCACGATTGATATCGGTGTGACGGGCAACCCTTTTCTGACGGGCGTGTCGGCCAATTTGAACGTTCTGGACCTGCCGTATCTATTCGATAATGAACAGCAAGCGTACAAGGTCCTCGACGGCAAGATTGGACGCGGATTGCTCGACGAACTCGGCCAGTATCAGCTCAAGGGCCTGGCGTTTTGGGAAATCGGTTTTCGCAGCCTGGCCAACAGCAAACTACCGGTCAACAGCGCATCGGATATTGCCGGGCTGAAGGTCCGTACGACGCCCAATCCTGCGCACATTCTGGCGTTCCAGGCCTTGGGGGCGAATCCGCAGCCTCTGGCCTACGGTGAAGTCTTCCCGGCCCTGGAAACCAAAGCGGTTGATGGACATGAGAACCCACCGACCCTGATGCTGGCTTCGAAGATGTACGAGGTGCAAAAGTACCTGTCGCTGACGCGTCATGCCTATACGGCTGGCCTGCTATTCATGAACAAACGCAAGTTCGATAGCTTGACCCCCGAGCAACAGCAGATTGTCATGGAAGAAGCTGCCGCCGCCGCGACCTTTCAGCGTGAGCTGAACGCCAAAAATCAAGAGACTGCACTGGCCGAACTGAAAAAACAGGGGATGCAGATCAACGAGTCGCCCGACGTTGAAAGCATTAAAAAGGTGGTGCAACAGCCGGTACGCGATGCCTTCGCCGCCAAATATGGCGACTCTCTGCTCAAAGCGATTGACGAACAACAGTAATCATAGGGAACGAACCAGTGCATTCCAAGCCACTGCCCAACGCCATCGTAGATGCTCATCATCACTTGTGGCGTCTGGACCAGGGACATTATCCCTGGCTGCAAGATGAATACGATGCCAACGCGTTTTTTCTGGGCGACTATGCGCGTATGTGTCACGATTTCGGTCCGCCCGAGTACCGGCGCCGGACGCAGTCATTGCCCATCCGCGCGACGGTACACGTCGAGGCGGAACGGGCGCGTGACGAGGCGCTTGCCGAAACGGCGTGGCTGCATGAGCTGAACTCGCAAACCGGTATGCCCAATGCTGTCGTGGCTTATGCCGATTTTGGCTCGCCGGACGTGGCATCGGCGTTGGAGCAGCAGTCTGCCTACCCGCTGGTTCGCGGAATACGCTGTAAGCCTAAAACGAGTGCAAGCCCCACAAGCAGCGTGCGCAACCAACCCGGCACGATGCAGGACGAGCGTTGGTTACGCGGTCTGGCCCTGCTGGAACGCTATGGCTTGTCCTGGGATTTGCGCGTTCCATTCTGGCACTTGAGCGAGGCCGCCGATGTCGCTGCCCAGTTTCCGTCCCTGCCCATCGTGCTGAACCATCTTGGTTTGCCGTGGGATCGGTCGGAAGAGGGCATCGCGGCGTGGCGACGCGGCATGGAGGCCTTGGCGCGCCATGAACAGGTGTACGTGAAGCTTTCAGAAATGGGCCTGCGCGACGCTGCCTGGAACACGGCGGAAAACGCCCGGCTGATTCGCGATACCGTCAGCATCTTTGGCTGGCAACGCTGTATGTTCGCCAGCAATTTGCCGGTGTCTGGCTTGAATGTAGACATGCCAACATTGATCGATACGGTGAGCTTGGGTGTCGAAGATCTGTCTGAGGCGCAAAAACAGGCGATCTGGCACGACAACGCCGTACGCTTTTATCGCATCGCCGTTTAATCCAGCCCATGCACCTGCTGCGCGCTCGCGACCTGAACGATGGTGCGGCGCGCGCAACTCCCTCGTCGGCAACTCATGAACTTTCATCAGTATTTTTCTCAAGTTAAACATCCTGTCCAATGCTGCGTGGTGGGCAGCGGAGGGTTTGGCCGCAGCTTTCTCGCACAGAGTTTGCGCGTGCCATTGATGGACTGCCGCATCGCGGTGGACATTGATGCCGCCATCTCGGTGCAAGCCATGCAGGCAGTCGGTATCGCGCCGGACCGAATCAAGATATGCGAGACCCCCGAAGCAGCGCGCAAGGCCTGGGAAGAGGGGGCTTTCATCGCGACCTCCCGCTTAGACACGGTGGCTGGGCTGCCCTTAGACATCGTGGTGGAAGCCACGGGCAATCCTGAAGCAGGCGCCCGACACGCACAAATCGCCTTGGACGCGGGATTGCATCTGGCCCTGGTGTCCAAAGAGGTTGATAGTGTCATCGGTCCCGCTCTCGCGCACGAGGCGCGCGGCAAGCAGCGTGTAGTGACGCCGGTCGATGGCGATCAGCCCAGCCTGTTGATCGGCTTGATCACGTGGGCCGAGGTCCTGGGGTTGGAGATCATTTGTGCGGGCAAGGCCAGCGAATACGATTTTGTGTTTGATCCTCAGACGGGCGACCTCACCAGCAATGGGGTGACCATCGCTGCTCCCGAGCTCGCGTCATATTGGTCGGTCCCCGCGGGCCATGCACAAGCGACTGTCGAGGCACGAGCCCACATCGCACGCGAACTACCACAGCGCACCGTGCCGGACTTCTGCGAGATGCTGGTGACAGCAAACTCGACGGGATTCAAGCCCGATCTGCCCGACATGCACGCGCCGATCTTGCGCACGGCCGAACTGCCGGAGGTCCTGCGGTTACGCAGCGAAGGCGGGATCTTGGAGAACAGCGGCACGCTTGAAGTCTTTCATTGTCTGCGACGGCCCGACGAAATCAGCTTTGCCGGCGGGGTCTTTGTCGTCGTGCGCTGTCATGACGAACCGAGCTGGGAACTGCTGGCAGGCAAGGGCCATGTGGTCAGCGCCGACCGCCGGACGGCATTGATCTTTCTGTCGCGCCACCTGCTCGGCCTGGAAGCTGCGACCAGCATTATCGAAGCCGCGGGCATGGGCATATCCAGTGGCAGTGCCGCGCCGCGCCCGGTGCTCGATCTGGTGGCGCGTACCACCGAGGATTTCCCTGCCGGCAAGGTGCTCACCATGGGCGGGCATCACCACACGATCGACAGCGTCACGCCCATGCTCGTCGATGCGGCGCCATTGGGAGATCGTACGCCCGTGCCGTTTTATCTGATGGCCAATCAAACCCTGCGTCGCGCTGTCAAGAAAGGCGAGGTGATTTGTTTTGGTGACCTCGAGATTGCGCCGGACTCTGCGCTGCTCCGGATTCGCCAGCGCCAGGACGCGATCTTCTTCGGTGACGACGCGCCCGCGCGATAGCGCGGACGCGCATGCGCTCAGGGCGCTTAGCTCAGTGTCCTGACGCTCACATACGGATCGGCGGCCTTGGGCGCAATCGGGTTGCGCAAGGGCCTGCCGAATTCCGGCACCTCGATTTCGAAACGATCGCCCGCCTGCGTCACGACGCCATCGGCAAAACTTAAGGTCGCGGTGCCGAAAAAGTGCACATGCATGGCCCCCGGTTGGCGAAATTGGGCATACTTGAAATGATGGTGTTCCAGGTTTGCCAGGGTATGAGCCATATTGGCTTCCCCAGTTAGAAACGGCTTTCTCCAGATGACCTGCCCATCACGCACGATGCGGGATTCGCCTTCCAGGTGTTCGGCGGGCTCGCCGATAAGCAGCTCGGGACCGAAGCTACAGGCTCGCAGCTTGGAATGCGCCAACCAGAGATAGTTGACCCGTTCCGTCACATGGTCGGAGAACTCATTGCCCACCGCGAAACCGATACGCACCGGCTGACCGTGTTTGTCAATCAGATATAGACCCGTGAGTTCGGGTTCCTCGCCCGCGTCTTGTGCGAAGCCCGGCACGGGTAACGGCTGCTCGGGGGCCACCAGGATCGACCCATCACCCTTATAAAACCATTCCGGCTGTGCACCGGCCTGGTCTTGAGGCGGTTTTCCCCCCTCGAGGCCCATTTTGAACATTCGCATGGAGTCGGTGAGCGACGCTTCATCGGCAGCGACTTTGGCATGCATTGAATCGCGCGTGTCGGCGCTGCCCAAATGCGTCAGGCCAGTCCCGCTGACCAGGCAGTGCGCGGGATCGGGGTGGGTGAGCGGCGGCAGCAGACGCTGGGCGGAGATCAAATCTTCATACGACAGCGACGCGTTGCCCAGATGCTTTTCGACCATCGTGGTGAGCGGCACCTCTTGCTCGATCGCAGCCATGGCCAGCGCGTAGGTGCCGCCTGCCATCTCGATCGGTCGCACAGTGTCGGCATTGACCACCAAGGCTGCCTGCACGCCATCGCCCTGTTTAAACTGAATCAGTCGCATATCCTGCCTCAATGATTGTGACGCGGCACCTTGGCACCGCTTTTACCCACCAGGAAATCGAAGTCCGCGCCTTCGTGTGCCTGCAAGACGTGGTCGACATACAGCTTCACATAGCCACGCTCCGAATGGATGGCGGGCGCTTTCCAGCGTTGCCGCCGCGCTTCGAGCTCGGCATCGTCCACGTGCAGATGCAGGGTGCGTTTGGGCACATCCAACGTAATCAGATCGCCATTTTCCACCAGCGCCAAGGGTCCCCCGACAGCCGCTTCGGGCGAGGTGTGCAACACGACGGTCCCATAGGCCGTGCCGGACATGCGTGCATCCGAGAGCCGGATAATGTCGTTGATGCCGCGCTTGAGCAGTTTGGGTGGCAGCGGCATATTGCCCACTTCAGCCATCCCCGGGTAGCCCTTGGGTCCACAGTACTTCAGTACCATCACGCAGTTTTCATCGATATCCAGGTCGTCATCGTTGATGCGATCATGCAGGTCCTCGATGGATTCGAAGACCACCGCGCGCCCGGTATGCTGCAGCAGATGCGGCGAGGCGGCGGAGGGTTTGATGATGGCGCCGTCCGGTGCGAGATTGCCGCGCAGCACGGCAATGCCCGCGTCTTCTTTGAACGGTTTCTCAAAGCTGTGTATGACTTCCGGTCGCCAACAGGGGGCCTGGTCAATGTTCTCGCCCAGCGTTCGGCCGTTGACGGTCAGCGCAGAGCTATGCAGCAGTCCCTTTTCCGCCAGCTGGCGCAGAATCACCGGTAAACCGCCCGCTTCGAAGAAATCCTCCATCAGGAAGCGGCCCGACGGCATGAGATCGAGCAGGCAGTGCACGCTGCGTCCCAATTCGTCCCAATCGTCCAGTTTCAGATCCACGCCGATGCGGCGGGCCAGGGCGATCAGATGTACCACCGCATTCGTCGAGCCGCCGATCGCGGCATTGGTGCGGATCGCGTTTTCAAACGCCTCGCGCGTGAGAATCTGCGACATGCACACATCGTCATGCACGAGCTGCACAATGCGCCGTCCCGCTTCACGCGCCAGGAGATGACGCCGCGCATCAACCGCGGGGATGGCCGCATTGCCGGGCATGCCAATGCCTAGCGCCTCGACCATGCACGCCATAGTCGAGGCAGTGCCCATCGTCATGCAATGCCCGTGCGAGCGATGCATGGCGGCTTCGGCTTCGTGAAACTGCTCGATCGTGATCGTGCCGGCGCGCAGTTGCTCGCTCATTGAAATCGTATTCGTGCCCGAGCCGACCGCCTTGCCTTCGTAGTAACCGCGCAGCATGGGACCGCCGGAGACGCCTATCGTCGGCAAATCGACACTCGCCGCGCCCATCAACAGCGCGGGCGTGGTCTTGTCGCAGCCCATCAGCAATACCACGCCATCGAGCGGATTGGCGCGAACCGCTTCCTCCACATCCATCGATGCCAGGTTGCGATACAGCATGGCGGTGGGACGCATCATCGTCTCGCCCAGCGACATGACGGGGAATTCCAGCGGAAAGCCGCCGGCGTCCAGCACGCCACGGCGAACATGCTCGGCCAGTTCGCGGAAATGCGAATTGCAGGGCGTGAGTTCCGACCACGTATTACAGATACCAATCACCGGGCGGCCGTCGAACTGATCCTGCGGGATGCCACTGTTCTTGAGCCAGGAGCGGTAATAGAACCCCATCTTGTCCTGCCGGTCGAACCACGCCCGGCTACGGAGCTTTTTACGGTGCGTTGTCATATTGTCTCCTCGAAAGCAGCCATAGGTGTTCAGGCCGCCTGACGCTGCTGCTGCTGGCTGCTCGCGATGCGTACGCACAGGTCAAAGGCGTGCTGCAGCCCTTCGATATTAGCGATGCCTTTTCCGGCGATGTCGAATGCGCTGCCGCTAGCGGAGGTGACCACGGGAACCGGCAAGCCACCGTGCAAGGTCACGCCATGCTCGAAGCCAATCAGTTTCATGGCGATCTGCCCCTGGTCATGGAACATGGAAACCACCGCATCGAAATCGCCACGGCGCGCGGCGATGAAAATCGTATCCGGGGAGTAGGGCCCACGCGCGTCCGCGCCCATCGCGCGTGCGCGTTCCACTGCGGGGGCAATGACCTCGATTTCCTCCATACCGATCGAACCGCCGTCACCGGCATGCGGGTTCAAGCCCGACACGGCAATCCGGGGCTGCTCGATGCCCGCCTGACGCAGTGCGGTATCGATGATCTTCACCGCATCGCAGATCGTCTCTTGCGTGATCAGGTCGGCGACTTCGCGTATCGGGACATGCGAGGTGACTCGCGAGGTCCATAGCTTGCCGGTGATGTTGAACTCGCAGACGAAGCCGGGGATCTGCAACCTTTGCTGGATATGACGCAGCTCGTCTTCCTCTTGCAAACCGCCCAGTCGCAAGGAGTGCTTGTTTAGCGGGGCGAAGACGATCCCGTCACATAGTCCACGCTTGACGGCCTCGAGTGCGGTTTCGAGGGCCTGGAACGACGCATGCCCGGCTTGTACCGTGCATTCCCCCATGGGTGGGGATTTGCCATCCAGCCAGTTCTGCGCCAGTACGGTCAAACGACCCGGTTCATAGCGCACATCATCCAGGCTCTCGATGGTGAGCGTATCCAGAGTAACGCCCACCAGGCGTTGTGCATCGGCCAGCATGACGGGATCGGTGATCACCAGTAGATCCGCGGCGTGCCGGTTTTGTTCGCGGGCTAATAATTTGACGGCCATCTCTGGACCGACGCCGGCAGGATCACCGAGCAAGACCGCGAGACGGGGACGTTGAGTTTTCATCGTTATACCTTTGCTGTGAGTCGGGAGGGCCGCAATGCGTGGCGGCGTATTTCGGTATCTGTCGGCCAGGGGTACGCCAAGCCTCTGACGTAGAGCTTAGGCGGTAATGTCATTCCATTCCAATAGCAATTTTGCAGGAATCGATATCGTTTTGTGTATGATTCGAACATGTCTTCTCCCCCCGCCTACCCGTCCTTGTTGCTGCGTCTGCGCACCCGCCAGCTTGCGTTGCTCAGCCATCTGAATGCCGAACGTCATCTGGGGCGCGCCGCTGCCGCCATGCACATCAGTCAGCCCGCGGCTACCAAGTTGCTGCAACAAGTGGAAGACACGCTGGGCGTACCTTTATTCGAGCGTCACACCCGTGGCATGACGCCTACGCCTTATGGCGAGATCCTGATCCGCTACGCGCGCCGCATGCTGAACGACTTCGGTTTTGTGCAAGAGGAACTGGTCGCGCTGCGCGCGGGCCTGAGCGGCGTACTGCGTGTGGGCAGTGTGCCCGGCGCCGTGCCGGAGCTGCTGGCGCCCATGCTCAGCGCCTATAAACAGCAGCATCCGCGCGTTTCGGCGTCTGTGACTGTCGACACAAGTAATGTGCTGATCCGGCAATTAGCGCGAGGCGATGTGGATCTGGTGCTCGGTCGGGAAATCGAGGGCCATGGCGAGGGTGATTACGTGAGCGTGCCACTTCTCGAAGAAACGCTCGCCGTCGTCGCGCGGGCGCAGCATCCGTTGGCGGCTCGCACGAGCATCAGCCTTGCGGAGCTTGTCGAGGTGCCGTGGATTCTGCAGCCGCCGGGCTCTCCGCAGCGTGTGCGTTTTGACATGTCCTGGCAGGAAAGCGGCATCGATACCCGGCTGAACATCACGGAGTCGGCGTCGACGCTCGTCACCACGGCGATGCTGGAGGTCTCCGATATGGTGGCAATTATGCCCGGCTCGCTCGCGCAGCATTATGGACGCCTGGGGTTGCTATGCGTGCTCCCGGTGGAGCTATATGCACGACTGCCGCCGATTTACTTGATCACGCGTGATGATGATGCTCTGTCGCCCGCGGCCGCCCGTTTCGTCGCACAACTACGCAGCTACGTCGAGGGGGAAGGAGGCTGATAAATGTCGATGGTGGTAGATTCAAACGCTGCAGGATATGTTGGCCGATGAGCCCAGGTGTCGGCAGGAATCCTGCGTCGCATGGAATTAGGCAAATCCTGCGACGGCATTGCGGGTCTACGAGTGCACCAAGCTGACGCTTTACGCCCCAGTACGGTGAAGTCCATGGTGCACATCGATAAAACCCTGAGTATTGTTGAGCTACGCCGATAAAACCATTGGTTTTTTTCATTTGTATGGCGTGACACAGTCCCCCATAGTATGGCTGTCCCGAGATCGAGTCGCGTCGATCCGGGCGCCAGACACAAACTAAAGGGGAATACCAATGCGACGCGTCGTACGAGCCTGTTTGTCCATCATTGCCACGGTGCTCTCGGTCACGGCAGCGGCCAGCGCCGCCGCGAAAGAGGAGGCTTATCCCGAGCGTCCTATCCGGATGATGATTCCCTGGGCGGTGGGTGGCTCGACCGACATGCTTGGGCGCGTTCTGGCCGAGCGCATGGGCCGCGAGTTGGGAACCTCCATTGTTGTCGAGAACAAGCCCGGCGCCACGGGCACGATCGGCTATGCCCAGGTGGCGCGCGCGCCGGCCGATGGGTACACGATGCTCTTGGGCACGAACAGCACGTTCGCGATCGCTCCGCATTTTTATCGCGATCTGTCCTATGACATCGTCAAGGACTTCGTCCCGGTGGGGATGATCGGCGCGAATCAGCAGGTGCTGTGCGTGCATCCCAAGGTTCCCGCGACCACCTTGGAAGAACTGATCAAGTTAAGCGAGAAACAACCCGGACAGCTGACCTATGCGTCGTCGGGTGTCGGCGGTTCGAGCCATCTGGCTACGGAGCTGTTGATGGAAGCCACCGGCATCGAAATGTTGCACGTGCCGTATCGCGGCGGTGCCCCCGCGCTGCAGGCCATCCTGGGCGGGCAGACGAATGTGGGCTTTGTCGATATCAGCATCGCGGAGCCGCTGATCCGTTCCGGCCAGCTACGCGCATTGGGTACCAGTGGGAAAAACCGCGCGCCTTTACTGCCCAACGTCCCGACGTTGGCCGAGGCGGGGGCGAAGGACTTCGAATCCTCAACGACCTTTGGCCTGTTCATGCCCGCAGGAGTGCCGCCTAAAGTCGTCGAGCGAGTCAACCGTGCATTGAACGCCGCGATGAAAGACCCGGAAGTTTCGAAAAAGCTCGGGCTCATGGGATACGAACTGACGGGCGACAGTGCCGGCTCGTACGCCGAGTACGCCAAAGCCGAATCCGACAAATGGGGCAAGCTCATCAGCGTGCGCAATATCGCCCTGCCTTGATTTCAGACGACCACTATGTCAGATCCCTTATTGCTTTCCCCTATCACGCTGCGCGGGCTGACGCTGCGCAATCGCATTGTCGTCTCTCCCATGTGTCAGTACGCGTCGAAAGATGGGGCGCCTACCGACTGGCATCTGGTGCACCTGGGCAAGTTCGCGCTGGGTGGGGCGGGGATCGTGTTCTGCGAAGAGACAGCAGTAGAAGAGCGTGGCCGCAAGACGTATGGTTGCGCCGGCATCTATGACGATCGGCACATCCCCGCGTATCGGCGCATCACGGATTTCATACGGAGTCATGGGGCGTCGCCGGCGATCCAACTCGGACACGCGGGTCGCAAGGCCTCGTGCGGGCCACCATGGACGAACTTCCGGCCGCTGACCGAAGAAGATGCCGCCGCTGGCATGACGCCTTGGCGCGGGGTCTCGGCCAGCGAAATCCCCGCCAAGCCCGGTGCACTGACACCGATTCAATTGGACGAAGCGGGGATCGAAGAGGTCATCGGCTCCTGGCGCACCGCGGCGCAACGCAGCATCGACGCGGGCTTCGAGATATGCGAGATCCACGGCGCGCATGGGTATCTGATTCAACAGTTCCTGTCGCCCTTATCAAATACGAGGACCGACGCCTGGGGCGGTTCGCTCGAGAATCGCATGCGCCTCGCGCTGCGCATCTCCGAGGAGATACGCGCGGTCTGGCCCGAGGATAAACCGGTGTTCTTCCGCGTCTCTGCCGTGGACGGTACCGGTGGCGCGTGGGATATGGACGATACGGTGGCGCTATCGAAAGCCTTGCAAGCGCGCGGCATCGATGTGGTCACGTGTTCGTCTGGCGGGATCAATGGTCCGCTGAATATGGCCGTCGTGCCCAGAGTGCCGGGTTATCAGGTGCCGTACGCGGAGCGGGTGCGCCGCGAAGCGAATATCGCGACCTGTGCCGTGGGACTGATCACCGAGCCGCGGCATGCCGAGGAGATTCTGCACGCGGGGCAGGCCGATCTGATCGCGCTGGCTCGCGAGGTGATGGTGGACCCGAACTGGCCGGTGCGGGCGGGACGCGAGCTGGGCAAAGAAGACTACCTGGACGTGCTACCGCCGGATTACGCATGGTGGTTGCGGCGACGCGAGGAAATCCGTCGGATCTCCAATGTCTGAAGGGCGGGGATGGAGGTCGATGCGTCAATCCGAGGCAAGCGTGCATCCGGATGGCGGTCGGCCATCGCTATGTGGGCTGTGCCAGCGATTCGCTGAGTTCCACGCCAGCTGGTAGCGAAGTTTCCCGCAGGGTGTTGGATAGGGCCTGTAGCAATGCCTGGGCCGTGGAAGAGATCGAGCGCAGCCGCCGCGTGACGAGAAAGAGTTCGCGGTAAACGGTAGGCTCTTCAAGTGGCAGAAAGGTCAACGCGTCCAACTGGTGAGTTTGCGCGGTGAGCGTGGGCAGGATGCAGATTCTCTGGCCGAGTTGCAGCATGGAATAAAGCGATGAAGAACTCGAGACTTCCTCATGATGTTCGGCCAGATCGAATTGCTGCAGCGTGCCGCGGTGCACGCTTCCGACATGGGTGTCGGAGGCTAGTCCGACCAGGTTGCCACGGTAGGGAGACACTTGCGCCCAAGTCAGCGCCCCGTCGTGGCGGGCCAGGGGATGGTCGTCGCTGCACACCACGCCATAGCGGTCTCGTAGCAACAGCGAGTATTCGAGTTCATCGTAGTTCGACAGCCGGCTGGTCAGCCCAAAGTCGAGTTCGCCATCACGGACGCGCCTCTCGATCTCGGCCGAGCCCCCCTCGCGGATCGATAGCGTTACCTGGGGATAGTCGGCCTGAAATCTGGGCAACGCCGGGATGACGAGCCACACCAGGACCGAGGGGGCGGCGGCGATTCGCAAGTGACCCTGCTGCTGCAACGCCACGGCGCGAAGATCGCTGACCACGGTGTCGAACTGCTGCAGCAAGGCGCTGGCTTGCCGATGCAGATGTCTGGCGGCCGGTGTCAGAGTCACGCTGCGCGTGGTGCGGTCAAACAGTTTGAAGCCGATGTCAGATTCGAGCTGATTAATGGTCGAGCTCAGTGACGACTGAGTGAGAAACAAGCGTTCCGCCGCGCGCGTGAACGAGCCCGTATCGGCCACCGCGACAAAGCTGCGTAAGTGGCGAAGCGTGATGTGGGTGGACATGGCGGTGACCTCGCGGCAGGGATATTTTGCGGCCCAGAATATATTGGTTTCATCACTGAATCAACCTGAATATTTCATTTGTAGTCGTTAATCCGGCTACCTATCATCACCACACGTTCTACTTCTAAGCGAGCAACGAGATCGTGAATAATCCATCTGCAACGACTCCATCACGGCGCCTGCGTATTGCAGTTGATATCGGGGGAACCTTTACGGACGGCGTGGCCACGCGCGAGTCCGATGGCCGCATCTGGGTCGGCAAAACGCTGACCACGCCAGATGATCCGGGCGTCGCCGTGTCTACCGTCATCCAAGACCTGCTGGTACAGGCCGAAGCCAGTGTGGGCGGCGTGGTGCTGGACGAGGTCGTCCATGGCACGACCCTGGTGACCAATACCCTGATCGAGCGCAAGGGTGTCGAGACGGCATTGGTGACCACGCAAGGGATGCGCGATGTGCTCGATATCGGACGCGAGTGGCGATACGACCTATATGATCTCGAGCTCGCCTTGCCCCAGCCTTTGATCGCGTCCGATAAGCGTATCGAGGTGTCCGAACGGCTCGCCGCCTCGGGCGAGGCAGTTGTGGCCCTCACCGAGGAAGAGTTGCAACGCGTGGTCGAAGCGGTGCGCGGTCTCGGTGTGCGATCGGTGGCGGTGTCGTTGCTGCATTCCTACTTGAATGACGAGCACGAACGTCGCATCGGGACTGCCTTGCAGGCCGCATTGCCCGAGGTCGAGGTATCGCTGTCTGCCGACCTGGCCCGTGAGCTCAAGGAGTTCGAGCGTACCTCCACCGCCGCCGCCAGTGCCTACGTCAAACCGGTCGTGGCCGAATACCTGCGCGAACTGGAAAACCGCATCGACGAACTGACCCCGGACATCCCACTAAGAATCATGGTGTCCAGCGGCGGTTTCACCTCGGCGCGCAACGCCGCGCACACGCCGATATTCCTGCTCGAATCCGGGCCGGCCGCGGGCGTGTTGTCCGCATTGAACACGGCCAAGGCACACGATGTGCAGCGCGTGCTGGCCTTCGATATGGGCGGCACGACCGCGAAGGCTTGCGTCGTGGCCGATGGCGAAGCGCCGGTGGCCTACAGTTTCGAATGCGCGCGGGTGCATCGGTTCAAGCGCGGATCGGGTCTGCCGATCCTGATTCCGAGTATCGATCTGATCGAGATTGGTGCTGGTGGAGGGTCCATCGCCCACGTGAACCGGATGGGGCTGTTGAACATCGGGCCTGAGTCGGCCGGATCGGTTCCGGGCCCGGCATGCTATGGGCTGGGCGGCACCGACATTACGGTCACCGATGCGGATCTGGTGCTCGGTTATCTGAACCCGGACAACTTCCTCGGTGGCGAGATGCAGCTGCGTAAAGACGCAGCGATGCAGGGGATGGAACGCCTGGCTAAGCAACTTGGCATGAGCGCGCTGGACGTCGCCTGGGGCATTCACGACATGGTCAACGAGAACATGGCGAACGCCGCGCGCATCCATATCGCTGAAAAAGGCCATGATCCGCGCGACTTCACCTGCGTGGCCACGGGCGGCGCGGGGCCGGTTCACGCCGTCGAAGTCGCGCGCAAGCTACGTATGCCGCGTCTGTTGGCGTCGATCGCTGCCGGCGCCGGCTCGTGCCTCGGTATGTTGGCCGCGCCCGCGCGTGCCGACCGGTCCTGGTCGCAACCCGCGCTATTGGAAGAGGTGGACTGGCTCGACGTAGAAGAACGACTGCAGGCCATGCGTGGCGAAGCCGCCGCCGAGATGGCGGCCGCGGGCGTGCAGGCCGACGAAGTGGAGTGGGTCGTGGGCGCTGAGATGCGCTACTACGGTCAGGGCGACAACGTGTCGGTTTCCATGCCGCTGGCGCAGTTTGGCGGCGATGCCCGGCAAACCGTTCAACAAGCCTTCGAAGGCCGCTATCGCGAACTGTACGGGCATCTGGTGCCCGGTGCGCGCCCGCAAGTGTTGACGTGGCGGCTGACCGGTAAATCGCCGGCCGAGGCGCGTACGTTCAATTGGGGCGATAGCGGCACGGTCGCCGAGGTGCCGCCAACGCAGCGCGAAATCTATCTGCCGCTGCGACGCGAGTTCGGCCTGGTGAATGTTTACAAGCGTTATGCGCTGCCGGCGGGCTCGCGCTTGACCGGTCCGCTGATCCTGGAGGAACGGGAATCGACGCTGGTCGTGCCGATTGCCGCTGACGTAGAGATTCTGCCGGACCTGACCGTCTCGGTGACACTTAAGGAGTTCGAATAATGCAGGCGTCCACTCAAGGTAAGCCGCAAGCGCAGGCACGCGCCACCCAATTTGATCCCATTGAGCTGGAGATCCTCTGGAAGCGGTTGATCAGTATCGTTGACGAGGCCTCCACGGCATTCGTGCGCACGTGCTTTTCGACGTTGGTGCGCGATGCGAACGACTTCGCCGTGGTGCTGACCGACGCGACCGGCCGGTCGCTGGCGCAGTCCACGATGAGCATTCCCTCCTTCATCGGGAGCCTGCCGGCGACGGTCAAGCATTTCCTGAAGAAGTATCCCGCCGAGACGCTGCGGCCCGGCGATGTGCTGGTGACCAATGACCCCTGGATGGGGACGGGCCATATTCACGACGTCAACACCGTGATGCCGATTTTTCACCAAGGCAAGCTAGTGGCCTTCGCGGCGGTGGTGTCGCATCTGCCCGATATCGGCGGGCGTCTGCGTAGCAATGCGAACCGCGACATCTACGAAGAGGGCTTGCAGATTCCGATGCTCAAGCTCATGGATGCGGGTGTCGTCAATGAGACGCTGGTCACCATGATCCGCCAGAACATCCGGGTCCCTGAACAGGGTCTGGGCGATATCTGGGCGCAGGTCAGCGCCTGCCGGATGATGGAGGAACGCCTGATTCCCTTGGTGGAGTCGGTCGATATCGATGCACTGGGCGCGGCGATCCGCGAGCGTTCAGAACGGGCGATGCGCGAGGCCATCCGCGCCCTGCCGGACGGGGTGTATGAGTCAGAAGTGCATCATGACGGCTTCGAAGAGCCGATTCTGATTCGTTGCAAGCTGACTGTGCAGGGCGATACGATCGCGATCGACTATACCGGCTCGAGCCCCCAACAGCCACGCGCGGTGAACGTGGTGCCGATTTATGCCTTCGCCTATTCCGCCTACCCGATCAAGGCGCTGCTGTGCCCAGAGGTCCCCAATAACGAGGGCGGCTTCTTGCCCATCACCACCGATGCGCCGCTGGGATCCATTTTGAATCCCACCTATCCAGCGGCCTCTGGCGGGCGCGGCGCGATCGGTCATATGTTGGCGCCCGCGATTTTCGCCGCACTGGCGCCCATCCTACCCGAACGGGTCTGGGCCGCCGGATCGGCCAATTCGTCGGTCACCATGTTCGGCCAATACCGCAACCGGCCGTTCAATGTGGTCAACTTCATCAACGGCGGACAGGGTGCGACGGCCAAGCGCGATGGGTTCTCTGCCATCTCGTTCCCCGCGAACCTTGGCAATACGCCGGTGGAAATGATGGAGGCGCTCGCGCCGATTCAGGTGCATCGCCGTGAGATCCGACGCGGCAGCGGCGGGCAAGGCGAGCATCGCGGCGGAGACGGCCTGACCTTCGAGTTCGAGGTCACTCAAGAGGCCTCTAACGTATCGGCCTCGTTCCTGATGACGCGGCTGAAGTTCCCGCCGCCGGGCTTGAACGGAGGCGCGGCCGGTCAACGCGGCAGACTGATGATCAACGGCGCCGAGGTCGATCCGACCGAGCAGCGTATTCTGCGTCCGGGCGACCGCGTGCTGATGGAGTCGGCGGGCGGCGGCGGCTACGGCGCGGTCTGATCGGCCGGGGCCTTGATAGGCAAGGGGAGCGCGCAAGCGGCTCCCCTTTGTTTATGGGCCGATCAAACCTTCGCGAATGTGTGTCGCTAATGCGAGCTGGCTGCGCCCGCGCCAGAATCCGCGCGGGCGATAAACGCCAGGCTGTCAGTCAAGCACCAAACCCGTATAAGCGCGCGGGGTTATCGACCAGTATCCGTTGGCGTTGTTCGGCAGAGAGCCAGCGGTTCAACAAATTGCACAGTTCGCCGTCGTCGGGCATTCGATCTTCATCGTAATAGTTGATGTGCGGCCAATCCGTTCCCCATACGACTTGTTCGTCATTGGCTTGAAGGATGGCGTGGGCGAAGGGGTCGACATCCGCATAAGGCGGGCCCTCGGTCGTATTGCGATCCGCACCGGAGATTTTGGTCCACAAGCGTCCCTCGGCCAGTTGACTGCATAGGAACTGAAAACCCGGGTCCGTGACGCCGCGTGAGGTATTCATGCGACCCATGTGATCCACCACGAGCGGCAGCTTCAAGGCGCTGAGAGCGGGCATCATGGCGGGCAGGTCGGGGGCATGGATCCAGATCTGCGCATGCCATCCTCTTTCGGCAAGTCGTGGTGCCAGCGCCTGCAGCACCTCCAATCCCACGCCATTGCGATAGACGGCCCTGCCCTCGAGGCGATAAAGATTGGCGCGCACGCCGCGAACGCCCGCCTCGGTATAGCGGTCCAGATCCCGGTCGGTCATATCCGCACTGGGCACGATGACGCCGCGCAGTCTGTCCGGGTACTGTTGCAATGCGTCCAGAATGATCTCGTTCGCGGATCCGGAGGCACTGCCTGTGACCAGCACGCCGCGGTCCATTCCCAGCGTATCCAGATGCTCGATGAATGCGGCGGCCGGGTAGGGCTGCGGCGTGTAGCTGCGGTCTTCTGCCAAGGGGAAGCGGTCATAGGGGCCGAACACATGAGCGTGCGAATCGCAGCTACCCGGCGGGGGGACAAAGCTCAGTGGCTGATGTTCGGTACGTGCGGGCAAACATGGGGCTGTCATTCTCGTTTTCCTTTATTCTGCTGCAAGTTTTCCCTGATCATGCAAGGTCTTGGCCGTCTCCCACTCGGCAGTCAGGATGTCTTGCCACTGCTGGGGAGTAATCGCCAAAGCGATACTGCCGGAGTTGTGCAAGCGGTTCAGCACGGGCTCTGCTTTAAGGGCTTCGTTTAAAGCCTTGTTCAGTTCATCGATGATGGGCGCGGGCGTACCGGCGGGGGCGACGAGGCCTGATTGGGTCATGGACGTGAAATCGCCGACACCTGCCTCGGCCAGCGTCGGGACCTCGGGCAAGAACCGGTCGCGTTGATCCGAAAACACGGCCAGACCCTGGAATTTGCCGGCTTTGATGTTGGCCGATGAACTGGTGACCTGATCAATGATGGCGTCAATTTGCCCGCCGAGCAGCGCGGTGATGGCCGGCCCGGACCCCTTGAAGGGCACAGCGGTAAACCGCGCGCCCGTGGCTTGTTCCAGGCGCAGCAGTGCGATGTGATTGGTCGTGCCGAGACCCGAATGGCCGATTGTGACGGCGCCGCTCTTGCTCTTTGCTTTGTCCAACAGCTGCTGCATGGTCTTGAACTCGCTGTTGGGCTGCACCGCCACCACTTGCGAGGACGAACCCAAGCCGCCCACCGGCGCGAACTGCTTTAGCGTGTAGTCCGTCTTGACCATGAACGGAGCGACGGTGATAGCGTTGGGCGTGGTAACAAGCAATGTATGGCCGTCGGGGTTGGCGCGCGCGACCATGCTTGCCCCGATGACGCCACCGGCACCCGGTTTTTAGATTACGTTGGGGGGCAGGTTCCGCGCTAGTTGCCGACGCCTTAATGGGGTTTCACGATTCGTGAACTCAAGACACGCTGCATCGCACTTGCATTGCCCGGGCATGCAAGGCCGGCTCTGTTTCGTGGGCGGCGCCGGGACAGATCGATTAGATCGTTGCCACTGGCGTGACCGGCGAGCCGACCGCCCCAGGCAAACGCAGCGGCGGCGCGGTCAGGAAAAACCGATTGCGGCCTTCTTGAGCAAGCGCCGCGGCCAGCTCGGTCAGATACCACAGTTCACCCAGCGGCACGCCAAGCTTAAACAAGCATAGTTCGTGGATCGGCATGAAGGCGCCCTGGATGCCCAACGGCCCCTGCGGGGGACGGCGCTCAACGGCATAATTGTCCGCCACCAGGGCGGCGATCTGGCTGTCACGTATCCAGTCGCGCAACTTTTCATCCCGGCCATCCAGCACGCTGCAAGCGCCGTGCAGTACGTGCGGATCCGGTGTGCGTTCCATGCTCAGCAGCACGTCCGCGAAACCGGTGTGCAGGCACAGCATGTCGCCGGGCTCTACGACGATGTTGTCGTCTTGCAAGACGCGCATGAGATCGTCATACCCGACCTCGTGACGTTCGTCGCCAAAGTGTTTACGGAGATCCACCAACACGCCCCGGCCTTGAATCGGCGTCGCGGCGAAATTATCGATGCCTAAGCGTGCCGCTCGCACCGGTTGATGCTCGCCGTCCTCGGCCAGGCGGGAAGCGCCTTGGATGTGTTCACCGCCGGCGTAGCCGTTGTAGTAGACCGGGACGGGCTCGCCGGTGCCATGCACGTCGAACATCGAGCCCACGTGGGCAAAGCTATCCCATTGCGTGGAATACTGCGTGTACAACACGACGTAGTCGTCGCATATCACGTCGGTCACACCGGGGTGCTCGCAGCAGTGCGCCATGTTGTAGGCGAATTTACCCTTGCGCGTGGTGGCGCGTAGCTGAGGCGGATAACGAAAGGGATTGAGCAAATTGCCGCCCGGGTAGTCTAGCGGCAGGCTCAGGCAGAAACGCTTTCCCGTCGAAATCTCGTGCGCGGCCCGCGCGACGCGCTCCGGCGTGAGCAGGTTCAGACGACCGAGTTGGTCGTCGGGACCGAAGTCGCCCCAGTTGGAGCCGGGAGGGCGATGTGTCCATCGGGGGGTGCCGCTTTGATCAGCCATATCAATTTCCGATTCGGTTAACGAGCGTTATTGGAGTTTGATGTCCGCGGTCTTGATGACCGCACCCCATTTGGCGACTTCCTTATTAATGAAGTCGCCAAACTCCTTCGGGGAGTCGCCGATGGTCAGCATGCCCTGCGTATCGAGCTTCTCGCGCACTGATGGATCTTTCAGGGTTTCGACCAGTGCGGCGTGCAGCTTCTGGACGATGTCGGCGGGCAACTTTGGCGGGCCGACAATGCCCATCCAGCCCACCGCTTCGAAGCTCTCGTATCCCTGGCTGGCCAGCGGAGCGACTTGCGGCAGCGCCGGAATAGACGTGCTGGTCGTGACCGCGAGCGCGCGCAGATCGCCCCGGTTCACGAATGGCGTGACCGACGGCGAGGCTTCGAACAGCACATCGATTTGTCCGCCGACCAAGTCGGTGATGGCGGCCGGCCCCCCTTTATACGGTACATGCACCATCTGTACGCCGGCTCGCTGTTTGAACATCTCTTGAGTAAGGTGGCTGGTAGAACCATTACCTGGAGAGCCGAAGTTCAGTGTGTTGGGCTTGGCTTTCGCGGCCGCTACCAGGTCTTGCACCGATTTGATATCGGATTTGGCCGACACAACCAGCGTCTGAGCCACGGCAGCGACGTTCATGATCGGCGTGAGGTCTTCGACGGGGTCGTAGTTGGTGTTCTTGAACAGATGCGGTGCGATCGCCAGCGGGCCGCTGGCGCTCATGCCCAGCGTATAGCCATCCGGTGCGGCGCGCGCGACCAGGCCAGTACCCAGCGTGCCGCCAGCACCGGGTTTGTTCTCGACGACAATCGGTTGTTTTAACACCTTGGACAGACCGTCACTGACCACACGTGCCAGCAGGTCAACGGACTGACCTGCCAGGTAAGGAACGATCATGGTGATAGGGCGGTCTGGATACGCCGCGGCGGCACTATTCAGCCCGGTCAGCATCAGGCAAGCCAATGTTGAGGCGTTAAGGGCGCTTTTGAATTTCATTATGTCTCCCATATGCGCCGGACCCCCGGCGGATCGTGTTTTCGTTTTTGGCTCGATGCGCAAATTATGGGCAAGCGCGCGGTCTGGCGGTGACGTTTAAATTAGCTTCGGACGATATGAAATCTATGACGTGAGTACGGCTATCGCAGATCCACGCTGCGACAGCGTCGCGCATGACCCCGTTTGCACTTGTTTTGTTTGCTTAACAATTAGACGTTGTTAGAATCGCGCCACTTTTCATCGCCAAGCCTAGCTGTGACCGTGATGTAGCGATGAAGAAGAACCAAACACCACGGCAACAAGGCATGGCGTGTTTTACGAGTTCTGGGCCCCACGGCGCGCCTGCGTATCCGTCATAGCGCAACATAAGGATAGAGAAAATGGCGGCATACTTGGTCTCGGGGTACTACTTTCTTTTCGCCGACACCGACGGCGTATTGAGAATTAACTCGGAGTATTTGTCCTACCCCATTGAAATTACACCAATGGAAGGCGGTAATGAGATCAACAGCGGTGACGGGGTATTCATTACAGGCGTACCGAACATTTCTTTCGGAACGGTCTCGACCTTTACCGTCGACGGCATCGTTACCGGGCAGGGGTATGGGGAATTCCTGCTCTGGACCTCCAACGCGGAGTATGGATACGGCAGCGCAATACAGACGGTCCCCGGGCCGGTTCCGGTTTGCTTTGTGCAAGGCACGCTTATCGATACAACTCGAGGTCCCGTCGCGATTGAGCATCTGCAGATTGGTGACACGGTGATCGGCAGCAAAGGCCATCGCACCGTCAAATGGGTGGGTTGGCGGCATTACAAAGCCGCGCCACGCACCGTCGCACAACGCCAGGCATGCCACCCCGTCCGTATACTCGCCGGTGCGTTAGGCGACAAGCTGCCCACTCACGATTTGCGCGTGTCTCCATGGCATCACGTCTATATCGACGGGGTGCTGGTTCGCGCCAAGGATCTGATCAACGGCAAGTCGGTCATTCAGGAAGCCGACGCTCGGGAATTCAGCTACTACCATGTCGAGTTGGATGAGTTCGATGTGATCCGCGCACATGGCGTGTACTCCGAGTCATGGGCGGATGGCGGTAATCGGAATTTCTTCCAGAACGTCGACGTGACCCTTCTGCGCCCCGAGGACATGACACGCCGGATGGCCAAGCGACCCGGGTTCAAGGCGCTGCGAAACGCCATAGAAATCGCCGCCATTCACGGCAAAATCGCGGCCCGGGCAGAGACGCTGCCCGCCTCGACCATCGCGATTGCGGCTTAACCCCGCGCACGGGCCGCGGCGCCGCTGAGCGTGCTTGCGACAGCTACGCTCGGCGGCTAGTCCCCGGCGCAAACGGCAACTCGCGAATCAGGCGACAGGTCTCTCGCGCCAGACGGCTGAGCGGTCTGGATTTGGGCAACGCGAGAAATAAATCATTCGACACGACCGGATGCGTGAGCTCCGCCACTTGAATGTCGACGCCAGGCGCTTTCAGGATCAACGCGCTTTTTGGGATCACCGAGCAGGCCATGCCGCTTTCCACGACGCGCAACGCGGTTTGCACCGCGCCGACTTCGGCCACGATATTGAGTTTTCCCCCGGTGGCCGCCAGCGCCTGTTCGACGAGGCTGCGGATGGGCTGCGACGAGGAAGGCAGCACTAGTTCATAGTTCTGCAGCGACTTCAGGTGCATTGAACGCGGCAGCTTGACATGCTTGGGGGCCACCAGCATCAGTGTGTCGTGATGAAGTTTCTCGTATGACAGTAGTGGCGTCGGCTTGGGCGCGAAGAGCAGGGCGATATCCGTGTTGCCTTCGATCAGTTGATCGCGCAGCGCGGGGCTCAAACCCTCTACAACAGAGATCCGTGCGAACGGCAACGCCTTTCTGAAGGCGGTGATGAGCGGCACCGCGATCACGACAGCCAGCCGGTTCGGCATGCCGACGATGATGTTGCCCGTCGGTTCGTTGCGCAACTCCTTGAGCTCGAAGATGGCCTGGGCGGCGCTATTCAACATATTTCGGGCATGCGCGAGCAAGGTCGTGCCGGCCGGGGTCGCCACCACGCCGCGCGCCGTGCGTTCCAGCAGTTTTTGACCCAGTTCCTGCTCCAACAGATTCACCTGCCGACTGACACTGGGTTGCGACAGGTTCAACGCCACCGCGGCCTTGCTGAAACTGCCTTCCTCGACGACCCGGGAGAAATATTCCAGCTGCTTCAGATCCATAGCAAAAACGCATAGTCGATATAGGAGGTATCGAGTTTATCTTTTACTGCGCGATTGGCACACTGTGCGCAACTGTCGACGCCAGTCGGGTAAAAAAGGATGGAAAAGTTGATGCGCAGATTTGAATCGAAGGTGGCTATTGTTACGGGCGCCGGGTGTGTGGGAGAAGGCTGGGGCAACGGACGCGCCATGGCCGTGCGACTGGCCGAGGAAGGCGCGAAGGTGTTCGCGGTGGATCGCGATCTCGCGCGCTTGCAAGAAACCCTGGAACGCGCGGGCGAGGCGGCAAGCTCGATTAAGATCCATGATTGTGACGTCACAAGCTCGGCCAGCGTGGCGGCGATGGTCCAGGCATGCGTGGATACCTTCGGTCCGCCGGACATCCTCATCAACAACGTGGGCGGCTCGGCCGCCGGCGGGCCTATCGAATTGAGCGAAGAAGCCTGGGACGGCCAGATCGATCTGAACCTCAAGAGCGTCTTTCTCACCTGCAAGCATGTGCTGCCCCATATGGTGAATCGCAAATCGGGCGCCGTCGTGAACGTGGCATCCACATCCGGACTGCGCTGGACGGGAAGTGCGCAGGTCGCCTATGCCGCGACCAAAGCGGGCGTGATCCAGTTATCGCGCGTCGTTGCCGTGCAGCATGCGCCGGACGGCATCCGCGTCAATTCGGTCGTGCCGGGGCAACTGCATACCCCCATGGTCGAGGTGAGACTGGCCAAGCAGCGTGCGGGGGGCGATGTCGATGCGTTGCTCGCGTCCCGCCTGAAGCGCATTCCCCTCGGTTTCATGGGGGACGGCCGCGACACCGCCGGCGCGGCACTGTTTCTGGCCAGCGACGATGCGCGCTTCGTCACGGGCACCGAGATCGTGGTCGATGGCGGCATGACCGCAAGATGCGATTGAGCTGACGTGGTCGTCGCGTCACATCATAAAAATGGAGACTCGGATGGATAAAAGAACGTTTCTCGGTGTCTGGGCGGCAGCCGCTCTGCTGACGGCATTGCCCGCGGCGGCGCAGCATTCCCAGGCGCCGACTCGGATTGTGGTGTCGTTCAGCGCCGGCGGACCGGTGGATATGGCCGCGCGCATCGTGGCCGAACAATTAAGCAAGGAACTGAACCGGCCCGTGATTGTGGACAATAAACCCGGTGCCAGTGGCTTTCTGGGTGCGCAAGAGGTGCTGCGCGCGCCAGTGGATGGCAACACCATCTGGATCTCCAGTGTCGGGACCGCCGCGATCAATCCCTCGTTGTTCGAGACGATTCCCTACAACACGCAAAAAAACTTCCGGCCGGTCTCGCTGATTGCCAATAACGTGGAAGTGTTCGTGGTGAATCCCAAGGTACCCGCGCGCAATGCCAGCGAATTCGTCGAGTACTCGCGTAAACAGCCCGAGCCGCCGGCGATTGCATCCTCGGGCATAGGCGGCATTCCGCATCTGGCGATGCTGCAGTTGAAACCGTCCACGGGTGTGAACTTCTTGCACGTGCCGTATCGCGGTATGGCGCAGGCCATCACGGACGTCATCGGCGGCCAGGCCGCCGGGGTGTTTGCCGATGTGGCTGCGGTGCTGCCCCATATCGAGGCAGGGCGATTGCGCCCCGTCGGTATTGCCGCTGCCCAGCGTCATCCCGCCTTGCCGGACGTGCCCACGTTCGAAGAGCAGGGCATTGCCGCGGTCGATTCCAACAATTGGTATGCGCTCTTTGTGCCGGCCCAGACGCCGGACAACATTGTGGCTGACTTAAACGCCGCCGTTGGAAAAGCCCTTGCCAACGACGCCCTGCGCGACCGTTTGGTGCGAGCGGGCACGCAGCCGCAGGCCTCTACCGAAGCCGAAATGAAGCAACTACTGGATGCCGACACTGCGAAGTGGGGCGCTTTGATCAAAGCCAACAACATCAAGCCCGAATAATGACCACCGATCACATCAGAGTCCCGCTAGTCGTGCCGGGCACCCGTCCTGAACTCGCGGACGTGGAAGCGAAAATCCTCTCCGAGCGGGGGCGCATCTCGCTCTTATATCAGGTGCTGCTCAACAGCAAGCCCATTGCGCAAGGCTGGGAGGCGATGCTGACCGCCGTGCGCAATCGCACCTCGGTCGGTCCCGCTATACGCGAATTGGTGATCCTGCGGGTCGCGGTACTGAACCAAGCCGCCTTTGAGTTCGACGCCCATGTGCCACATGCCGAGAAAGCCGGCCTTAGCCAGGAGAAAATCGAAGGCGTGCGGGCCGCGGATGTGCCGCAGGTCTACACCGATCTGGAACGTTTGGTGCTTGATTTGACCGATCGCATGACCCGCGATGTCACGGTGCCGGCCGAGCTGATGCAGCAGATCCAATCGCATTTCGGCGTGACGGAAACCGTGGAGCTGGTGGCGACCGTGGCCGCCTACAACATGGTCTCGCGGTTTCTCGTTGCGCTGAACGTATCGCACTAGGGGGGCGCCATCATGACCACATCCCCCACCGAGGTGCAGACTTATTTGCCGGACCCCTCGTCACCGACGCTGCGTTTGCCGCCGTTTGCTTGCGATACGCATGTGCACGTATTCGGCCCCCGGCCGAAGTTTCCCTACGCCAGCGGCTTGAAGGTGACGCCGCAGGACGCGCCTAAAGAAAAGCTCTATGCCCTGCACCGGCGACTCGGTATCGAGCGCTGCGTGATCGTGCAATCCGCCGTGCATGGATACGACAATAGCGTCGTACAAGATGCCATCGAGCATGGCGAGGGACGCTATCTGGGCGTTGCGCTGGTACAGCCGGATGTCGCCGACGCCGAGTTGGAGCGTCTGGCGCGAGCCGGCTTCAGGGGCGTGCGATTCAATTTCATGAGTCATCTGGTCGGCGTTGATATCGACGACGTGATCGCCCTCACGCCCAGGCTCGCGGCGCATGGGCTGCATCTTCAGGTGCATTTCGAAAGCAAGCTCGTGCACGAGTTGGGCCCAAAGCTCAAACAGAGCCATGTGCCAGTCGTGATTGACCATATGGGGCGCGTGGACGCGCGTCTCGGCGCGCAGCACGAGGACTTCCAGGCCCTGATGCGGCTGCTCGACACCGATCGATTCTGGGTAAAGGTCAGTGGCATTGACCGCATCGATGCGAATGCCCCGCCCGAGGAGCGTTACCGCGCGGGCGAGGGGCTGGCGCGAACATTGCTCGATCGTTTCCCGAATCAAGTCCTCTGGGGCAGTGACTGGCCGCATCCCAACCACACCCATATCCCGGACGATGGCGCGCTGGTCGATGCCCTGTCGAGCATTGCCCCTGACGCCGCGATTCTGCACAAGCTGCTCGCGCAAAACCCTCAATCTTTGTACCGCTTTACCACCGACTGATTTCCCTGCGCGAGACACGCAGCATCCCAAGTTGGCAATCCATAATGAGAGTTAAGCCATGCCGAATAAATTCATTCTCCAGGGCCTTTCCGGCCTGATCTTCGCCGCGGTATCGGTCGCCGCGGCGGCGCAAGACACAACCACGCGCATTGTCGTGGCATTCCCGCCCGGGGGGCCGGCAGATACGCTGGCCCGCGTGGTCGCCAGCGAACTGGGGCCTATCCTGGGCAGTAACGTGGTGGTGGAGAACAAACCTGGTGCGAACGGCGCGTTAGCGGCCAACGACGTGGCGCGCTCCAAGCCCGACGGCCATACCGTATTCCTCAGTTCGGCCGGCGCCATCGCGGTCAATCCGGGTCTGTATCGCAAGCTGACCTATAAGCCCAGCGACTTTATTCCGGTCACCATGTTGGTCGCCACGCCAGAGGTTCTTGCCCTCTCGGCCAAAACCGGCATGAAGTCGTTCGATGATGTGAAGGCTCGGGCAGCGGATGGGAAAGACATCACGCTGGCTTCCTCGGGTATCGGCAGCATGCCGCACATGGCGATCGCGCAACTGCACCGCAATGCCAAACTCCCGCTCTTGCATGTGCCCTATAGCGGTGCGGCGCCGGCCATCAACGATTCGATCGGCGGGCAGGTGGACGGGTTTTTCGGCGATATTTCCGGGCTGCTCAAGTTTCTGCAGGATGGGCGTCTGACTCCCGTGGGCGTGGCGTCGCTGACGCGTTCCCCCGCGTTGCCGGATGTGCCCACGTTCAAGGAGCTAGGCTATGGCGATATGACGGCCATCAATTGGTATGGCGTGTTCGCGCCGGCCGGCACGCCCGAAGATGTCGTGGACCGGTTGAACGCTGCCTTTAATAAGACCATGCAGACGCCCAAGCTCAAGGAATACGTGCGTAGCACCGGCGTGGAATCCTTTTCCACCACGCCGAAGGAGTTCGCCACGATGGTCTCGGACGACAGCGCCAAATGGGCCGCGCTCATCAAGGCAGAAAAGATCACAGTGGATGAATGAGGGAAGATGCCATGCTGATCGATGCAAAAGAGGGCGACGAAGTCGTCTTGTTGCGAGTGCCGGGGATCCGGCTCGCAGCCGAGCAATGTCGCGCGTTGATCGCGTCGCTTTGGAGCCACTCAGCGGATGCGCCAGAACATGAGGGTCGGTTCCATGTCTGTCATGGCGCGGACGTTGAAGAGACTTATATCTACGTGGCCGATTCCAGACCTTCACAGGCGTCGAATGGGCGGCAACTTCCCGACCGGGGCATTGCTACGTTTCTCGACGGATTGAACCAGGCCTATGCAAACGCAGGCGTTTCGGTGCTGACCGTCACCAGAGCAATCGCTGGCGCCTCATATGGACGTGTGGCCGGCTGGCACTACGTGGTCGAAACCGATGTATTACCCGAAGCGGAAAGCGATTTCAATGCCTGGTATGACCAAGAACACATGCCCGGCCTTGCCGCCGTGCCCGGCACCGTGCGCGCACTGAGGCTACTCAACAAAACCGGCGCGCCCCGCTATCACGCCCTCTATCTGCTTGAAACCCGCAAAACGTTCGGTTCCGAACCCTGGCTGAAAGTCCGAGCCACCGACTGGAGCAGCCGCGTGCGCCCGAACTTCACGAATACCAAGCGAACGATGTTTGTGATTGAGGGCGCGCTATGACGCGATTGATGAAGTCATTCGTGACCGTCACGCGCCGTTTGTGATGCCGCTGCGGAGTCCGCGCGCGCTCCGTAGTGCTGCTCATTCTGAAGGATGATCTGTTCACACAGGGCATAGACCCGCTCTGTATGCAAGACGATCTCATCCTGATGCGCTTTCTTCTTGTCATCCGCGGGCTGGCTCAGGTGCTGGTGCAGAATCTCTTCGCAGAAGAACAACTCGAATGCCAACTGCGTGAGGTCCTCGTCATAGATCTGGCTGTGCACGAAGATATGCAGCTCTTTGGAAAACACCGGGATCAGCTTTAGATACATGCTGTCCAGGGTATGCAGGATGTTGTCGGGATTGTCCTGATGCTTTTCCATCTTCGCCAGGAATTCCCGGCTGTAGCGGCGAATTCGATACAGGCTGGGAAACAGAATGACGAAGTACTTTTGCTTTTGCTGGAGGAGGGCAAGCTTGCTTTTTTTCTGCTCCAGATAGTTCAAGTACAAAGGAATGCTGATCGCCACGAAAATGGCGAACACCGAGCCCAGAGCCTGCACCCATGCCGCCAGTTCCTGGTTGAAGATCAGGTCAGATTGCGTCTGCAAGACATCCTCTCGAGTAAGGGGGGCGAATCAGCACGGGATGGCTTCGCCGATCGAGATGGATTCTATCCATTTCCGCATCGCGATGGCCTCGGGCGCTTGGGATTCGTAGTTCCGCCTTGGCATGACGATGTAGTAGGTGAAAGCCCCCAGATTCATCCATCGATCGAATGGCGCAACGAGCCGGCCGTCAGCGAGCTCTTGTTGGATCAAGGACTTCTGACCCATGGCGATACCATAGCCGGACACCGCCGCCTCATATGCCAGCGCCGAAGACTCGAACCGCATATCGCGACTGGCGCCCGCCAACGGCAATCCGACGTGTTCAAACCACATCGTCCAGTCATCGGGCCGTGCGTGCGTATGCAGGAGGGTTTCGTCTAGTAGCTGTTCGATGCGTTCCAGCCGGGCTGCCACCGTTGGTGTACAAACGGGGGAAATTTCGTTTTCGAGGATCTGGTAGTGCACCAGACCCGGCGCGCGCCCCTCGTTCAGAACCACGGCCGCATCCAGATCCTCGCTATCGAAATCAGGCGGAAAGGCCGATGTATGCAAGCGCACTTCTAACTCAGGGTGCGCGGCGTGCAGGCTGGCCAGTTGCGGCAGCAGCCAGCGCATGGCGATCGTATGAGGCGCGCGCAGATTGAAAACACGAGAGGCCGCCGCGTGCCGTAGCGTGCGCGTCACGCGGCGGATCCCCGCCAGATGTCGCGTGATCTCCTGGTGATAGTCCCGGCCCGCTGCGGTCAGCGTGATCCGACGGTGCCGCCGGTAAAACAGCGCGGTGCGCAGGTAATCCTCCAACAGATGAATCTGCCTGCTTACCGCGGCCGGCGTCACGCATAGCTCCTGCGCGGCAGCGCTCACGCTACACAATCGACCCACGACTTCAAACGCGCGCAAGGCGTTTAACGGAGGCAAGGAGTCCATGGAAGTTCAGTTAATAAAAACTAAATCGTAGCAAAACATAAGTTGATTGACCCGCGCTTTTCTCCCTCCCTATGATCTGCCCACTGCACCACGCGTCGTGCGGCTTTTAATTAATCTTAGGTCAATCAAAAACAGGGGGTATGCATGAAAACCGGTTTCTTGCGCCTATGCGCTGGCGTGACGATGTCGTTATTAATGGGCGGACAAGCCGCGTCCGCATCCGAGCAGGCCAATTATCCTTCTCGCACCGTCTCTATCATTGTGCCGACTACGCCTGGCGGCACCGCCGACATCTTGGCGCGTCTGGTCGCTCCCAAGCTATCTTTGATGTGGAAGCAACCCGTTATCGTCGAGAACAAACCCGGTGCCGGCACCCTGGTGGGCACCGACTACGCGGCGGGAGCCAAGCCGGACGGCTATACATTTCTGCTGACCTTCAACGAACTGGCTACCTTGCCGGCAATCAATAAGAACACCAAAGTCGATGTGGTCAAGGACTTCGAACGGATTGGCAAGATCGGTACCCTGCCGGTGCTGATCCTGGCCAACCCGAAAGTTCAGGCCAATACCCTGAAAGAGCTCATCGACGAAGCCCGTCAGAATCCGGGCAAGCTCACTTATGCCTCCAACGGATCGGGTGGTGTGCTGCAGCTCTATACCGAGATGTTCAAGCAAGAGGCCAATATCGACCTGCTGCACGTCCCCTATAAAGGCGCTCTCGAAGCATCCACCGCAATGCTGGCGGGCGAAGTCGACGTCCTGGTGCAGTTCGCCAACGGCAATGTCAAGAATTACGTCAAGGCAGGGCGCACCAAGCCCTACGCCGTCGCATCCGCCGAACGCCTGAAAGATCTGCCGGAGGTGCCGACCACTGCCGAGGCCGGTCTGCCATCGCTGAAACTCGAGGCCTGGTACGGCATATTCGCCCCAGCCGGCACGCCCAAGTGGATCATCGACAAGGTGAACAAAGACTTCATCGAAGCCATGCAGCTGCCTGAAGTGCGCGAACGTTTAAATGGCATCGGAATGTCCGTCGAGACGTCGACGCCCGAAGAGTTCGACGCCTTCTTCAAGAACGAATACCGGCGCTGGACGGATCTGATCGTCAATGCGGGCATTCAAAGCAACTGATGCCGGTTCAAGGAGACACGATGACTTACCACCCCGATACCTATGAGCCATTGTCGTTTAGCGCCGCGCGCGCGCGTTTTCTGTCAGGAGAACAACGACCCAGTGAATTTCTCGAGGCGTGCCTGGCGACCATCGCTGAGCGCGAGCCAGAAGTCAAAGCGTGGGTCGTGCTGAATCCCGAGGCCGCGCGTGCCGCCGCGCGTGAATCGGATCGGCGCTATCAGGCCGGAGAACCTTTATCGCAAATCGACGGCATGCCCGTTGGCATCAAGGACCTGATCGAAACCAAAGACATGCCAACGCAAATGGGCAGCCCGGCTTACGAGGGTAGCTTTCCCAAGCGCGACAGCGCGCTCGTGCGGGCGCTGCGCGATGCTGGCGCGATTATTTTGGGCAAGACGGTCACCACGGCACTGGGCTTTCTGGACCCGGGGCCCACGACAAACGCTTTCGATCCGCAACGCACGCCCGGCGGATCGTCCAGCGGGTCGGGTGCTGCCGTCGGCGCGAAGATGGTGCCGGTTGCCATCGGCTCGCAATTGGTGGGCTCGGTGCTGCGTCCGGCGAGCTTTAATGCCAACTGGGCGCTCAAGCCCACGTTCGGCGGCATCAACCGGGGCGAACGCCTGGGGTACAGCCAATCGCACGTTGGCATTCACGCCGGATGCGCCGAGGACATGTGGGCCACCACCATGGAAATCGTGACGCGAGTCGGCGGCGACCCCGGGCACCCCGGCGTATACGGCGAGCTCACCGCCCCGCCGCCGCAGCGACCCAAGCGCCTGGCCGTGCTGGAAACGGAAGGTTGGCCACGCCTGGATAGTGCATCGCGCGAGGCGTTCGAAAGTCTGCTCGAGCGGCTGCAGACCGCCGGCGTGCAAATCATCCGTCGTGCGGACCTGAGCCTGCTGGACTTATTAGAGCAATCCATCGCGACGGCGACCGCGAACATGCTGCGACTGATTTCCTGGGAACAGCGCTGGTCGCTGGAGAACCTGGTCGAGCAACACCCGGGGACGCTGGGACCCAGCCTGATCCGTCAGCTGGAAAGCGGACGCAACGTGACGCTGGAAACCTTCCGCGAGGACTTGGCGCTGCGCGATCTGGCGCGTCAACGCATGGAAGCGCTTGCGCCGTATTGCGATGCCCTGATCAGTCCGGCGTCTTGCGGCCCGGCGCCACGGTTCGACGTGGCAAAGCAGACGGCATTTCCCACGGGTGACGTGTCGTTCAGTTGCGTGTCGTCGTATCTCGGCACGCCCGCGGTCGCCGCGCCCTTGCTGGCGGTCGAAGGCATGCCGTTCGGCGTTCAGATCATGGGACAGGCTCATGAGGATGAACGTGTGACCGCGTATGCGCGTTGGATGGCAGAGGCGGCGCGTCACGCGGATCAGGTGTGATGGTTCTCGGCTAATCCGTCCAGGCAGGTCGCTGCTAATTCAGCGGCCTGCTGGTGCTCGGTGGGCAGCGGGCATGGATGACGATGCTCCGTGGCCCCGGCGTGAACACTCGCCGCAATGAGACCACGGAAGCGTTACCTCGTTTTAGGGGAGTGGTCGACCCTTCTCGTCTAACTATCCGTCAATGTGTATGTCCAGCGTCAACACGAGAGACAAGTGGCGCTGACGGACCGCAGCTGGGCTCGGCGGCGGCGCTCCATATCCTAGGCCGGCCCAGCTCCCCGTGCTATGCCGCCTTCGCAGCCATTTCGACATCCAGCGCCTCGGCGCGCTCGGCAATCCGGTCATGGATTACGGCGATCTCCGACGCCTTACGCAAAGCTTTGAATCCCGGGCGGGGGGCATGTCGCCGCACCTTGTCTTCGGGGCGCAGCGTGGTCACATCCACGTTCTGGAAGAAATCGCGATTGCCGCCGTCGGCCCACGATTCTGAGTACACGCCATGTGCTTGGATGACGTCGAACTGATCCAGCTCGATGTGGTAGTAGGAAAATTCCTGGGCCTGAATTTCCTGCACCACGGTTTTGCCATTGACCAGGTCCTTTGCACGGACCAGCACGCCATCGATATAGATGTGGTGCCATGGCGAGACGCGCAGGTCTTGACTGGGTTGGTTATCGGCCAACGCACCGGCGTGAATTCGCACGGGCGTACAGTCACTGCGTTGCTCGGGGGTACGTAATGCAACGGCATGATAGTGGCGCCAGCCGATCCATTTCACGGTGCGCAGACCGGTGCTACCAACGACCTTGTCGCCGATCGCGAGTGACTCAATGGCGACGGGGCCTTCGCCGGTTTCTATCAATGTGCCTTTAACGAAGCAGACCGGCGTGAACGGGCCGGTGTTGATGACCAGGATGTCTCTGAGCGAATACGACGCGTTGGAGCTCACGAACGTATAGAAGCTGCCATCGAGAGTTTGCGAAATGATGCCATCGCTGGTGAAGGCCAGAATCTTTTCCGTCCCCTGATAGCCACTAAGCGAGACCCTTACAAGCTCATCCACGGCGAACACATCGCCCAACGAGTTGTTCGTAACGCTGGTTGCATCCCCCTCATTCCTTTCGATGATTTTGTACTGTCCGTTATTGAAACTTAATTCATACCAGACGTTCGTCGCGAATGTTGCCACGGATACCCTTCTTCATATGATGTCCGGCAATACTCACGCGGTGACGAGGGCCGTCCGACAGGGAGGCCGCTGGATTTCTCTAACACGTCGCCCGCAGCTAAAGAGCATTGCGTGCAAATTTTGGATGAAATGCTCTTGCTTGGCCTTGCTACTTAATTCTGGTTGGCAGACTGCTTAAACTCATAGAGGCGACGCAGACCGCAAACGAGGCGCGATTCTAACAAGTAACGCCACGTAACAAAGCCCTGTGAAGCGTGAAAACAACAGGGCGCCGAGTAATCCTGCAGCACCTTTATGCGCTGGTTGTGGGCCGCCCAACTTTCACAGAACGCCGCGCTTGAGGGCTAGCGTGCCTCGCTTCAGCCCGCCGCCTTGAAAAGTGTCAAATATTTGGCAGATTCGAGCGCTGCGTACGGCTAAAGTACGCGTCTAGAATCCGTATCGCCAATCGCCAGAGGTAGAGTTCATGAGTGTGTCCAGAGATGCCGTCGCCCGCCTGTTGCTGAACCGTTTTGGATCGAGCTCGGTATTGCTCGGCGAGGACGTGCGCGAGCGCCCGGTCAGCAAGCAGATCGTCTCGGGATGCGAGGCATTGGCGCTCTTACGACCGGCTGACACACAGGAATTAGCGAATATGGTCCGGTTCTGTGTGGAGCATGAATTGCCCATGGTGCCCCGGGCCGGGATGACCGGTCTTGTCGGTGGCACCGTGACGAGTCCGGACGAGGTGGCATTGTCTCTCGAGCGGATGAACCGCGTCGTGTCCGTCGACCGGGATGCCCAGACCGCGGTGGTGCAGGCCGGTACGCCGTTGCAGGCCATACACGAGGCCGTGCAGGCGCACGGCATGCAGTTTCCGCTAGACCTTGGCGCGCGCGGCTCGGCGACGATAGGCGGAATGCTCTCGACCAATGCCGGCGGCAACAAGGTGCTGCGCTATGGCATGACGCGCGATCTGGTGTTGGGTCTGGAAGTGGTGCTACCCGATGGTCAGGTCATGAACTCCATGTACAGCCTGCTCAAGAACAATACGGGATTGGATTTAAAGCAGTTGTACATCGGCACCGAGGGGACGTTGGGAATCATCACCCAAGCCGTGCTTCGCTTATTCCCCAGCACGGATGACCGCCATGCCGCGCTATGCGCGTTCGAGTCTTTCGATGCCATGGTGCAAATGCTCAACCTCATGCGCGCCCATGCCGGGCCGGCGCTCAGCAGCTATGAAGTGATGTGGAATGCCTACTATGCACTCGTCACGCAACCGGGCCGCTTGCGCGCGCCGCTGTCGCGCGACTACCCGCTCTACGCGCTGATCGAATGCGAGTATCCAGAGCGAGGACAGTCCGCGCAAAACGGTGAAAGGTTCGCGCAGACGCTGCAAACCGCCATGGAGCAGGGCCTGGTGATCGATGCGGTAATCGCCCAATCCGAAAGCGAGCGCGGCGCGCTCTGGCGTCTGCGCGACGAAGTGCACTATATCCGTACGCTATCGCCAATTTATAGCTTCGACGTCAGTTTGCCGATTGGGCAAATGCAAACTTATCTGCGCAGCCTGCGTAGCGAACTACAAGCGCGATGGCCGGATGCGGTATTCATCGTCTATGGCCATGTCGGCGATGGCAACCTGCACCTGGCGATTTCTTGCGGGGGCAAGGAGGATGCCCACACGGTCGAGCAGTTGGTCTATGAACCGCTGGCTGCCATTGGCGGGTCGGTCTCCGCCGAGCATGGGATCGGACTGTATAAGAAACCTTATCTGCAGTTCAGCCGCAACCCCGTGGAACTGGCGGTCATGCGCAGCGTCAAGACGGCTTTGGATCCCAAGAATCTGATGAACCCGGGGAAGATTCTGTAGCCGTGGGCCGATGAGCCTTCATCGCGCTCGCACAGAGTGAGGATCGCGAAAGGAACGACTCAACGACTCGCTTCACATATCAACGGATAAGCCCCCGCGTAGCCCAGCACCCGAGAAATCTCCTCGCCGGCCTGTAATGCTAACGCGGCCAGCTCTTTCCGTTGCCGCAATGCCCGGCTGCTGGGCGCCGAAATGGACAACCCGGCGACGACCACGCCACTCCTATCGAAAATTGGACTGGCGACTGAAAAAACGCCCTCGACCAGCCCCTCGAGGCTCTCAGAAAATCCCGTCAGACGGATATGCTCCAGTTTTTCTCGCAGCGCGTCGATCGACTCCACCGTTCCCGGCGCATGCTTTTTCAACTGCACATGGTCAAGATAATGCTGCAGCCGTTCCTCGGGCATGTAAGACAGCAAGATCTGGCCTGTCGCGGATCCATAAAGCGGGTGCGTGCTGCCCACCGTGCATATGAACCGTAAAGGACGCGTGGCCTCGATGACCTCAGCGTAGAGCACTTCCTCTGCGCCCTGGGCCGCGACGCCCAAAATGATGGTCTCACCGCAGCGGTCCGACACGGACTGCATCACCGGTATCGCGCAGTTGGGGAATTTCCGGTTCTGTATGAGCGCGGCACCGAGTTTCAGACTCTCGGTACCCAGTACATAGCCGCCCGGCCCCAACTGCACATAACTTCCCGATTCCAGCGTCTTCATCAGGCGAAACAGGCTGGTCTTCGGTAACGCCAAGCCAGTGCTCAGATCCGCGAGCGACACAGGCGAAGGATTCGCGGCAAGCGCGGATAAGATCTGCAATGTTCTCAGCGGAGAACGTGTGGTGTCGTCGGTACGAGGCTCTAGTTCGGGGGTCGGCATTACTTTTTCTATGGATACAGCGGCGCGCCACCCGAAAAGGTGGCGGCGAGTTTCTGCAAGGCAAAGTCTATTCGACCTTAATATTAGCCGCCTTGACAGTATTGCCCCACAGCGCGTAATCGTCGACCAGGAATTTCGCGAAATCCTGAGCATTCCGGTAGTTGATTTCCAGCCCGCCCACCGTCAGCGCACGGATCACATCATCGGACTTGATCGCCTGGGCCACGGCATCCGAAAGTTTCGCGACTGCAGCCGGCGGCGAGCCAGCAGGGGCGAGGATGCCGATCCACGGCGCTGCGACGACGTCTATGCCTTGCTCAGTCAGGGTCGGCACGTCCGGCGCCCCGGCAAAACGCTTCGGCGCCGCCAGCCCCAGCAGCTTTACCTTGCCTGCATCCGCAGCCGGTTTGGCGAGACTGAGCGGCACAAACAAGGCGTCTACCTGACCACCCATGACGGCGGTCATGGCGGGAGCAGCGCCCGTGAAGGGCACGTGCAACACGTCGAGCGACTGGCCGACATTCAGCATCTCCATGGCCACCTGACTCGAACTGCCGACACCCCAGGACGCGTAAGTCAGCTTACCCGGCTTTTGCTTGGCCAAGGCGACATATTCGTCGATGGTGTTGATCCCAAGCTGCGGACTGACCACGATGGCATAGGGAAGGTATCCCACTTGCGCGACGGGCGTGAAATCCTTGCGGCCGTCATAGGAAATCTTGGGATAAACGTGCGGGTTGATGGTATGCGTGTCGGCGGCTGTCGACACCAGCGTATAGCCATCGGCGGGCGAACGGGCGACCGCCTCTGCACCTATCATGCCGCTGGCACCCGGGCGATTTTCGACGACGACGCTCTGGTGCAATACCTCGCCCACGCCTTTGGCCACTGCGCGACTGAGTACATCCGTGCCGCCGCCGGCGTTGTAGGGCACGACGATCTTGATGGGTCGATCGGGATAGGCGGCGTGCGTGACAGAGGTGCCTAAGGAAAGCATCAACGCCGTCGCAGCCGCGAGGGCTTTGCAAGCACTTTTGAGGTCCGTTCTATTCATTTCTGTCTCCTCTTTACCGTGTGTATGGATTCTCTTTAGCGGTCGCGAGCCGTCAGCCAGAGACATCACAATGGCTTATTAATGTGTGGCCGTATTCATGGACGCGCGAACGTCACGGTTGCTGCGGTTTCGACTTTGCAGAACCGCCCAATGCTCTGAATGGAATTGCGATGTTCTTCGGCCGAGTGAGCCGCGCATAGATCTTCCAGTACGATCATTTCCAGGTCGCGGTCATGACCATCGCGCACGGTTGCCTGGACGACCGCCTGAGTCGACACGCCAGAGCAATAAATGCGAGTGATGTTGCGCGCACGCAGCTGTGCTTGCAGCGTGGTGGAGTAGAACGGGCTCACGCGGTGTTTGACCACTTGAATGTCTCCCTCGCGTTGTTCGAGCAGGGGATGTATCTCAGTCCCCCATTCGCCCAGCTTAAACAAGCCGTGCTGAGGCGCGGCGGAAAACACCTGAGAATTCGGCGGGCATTCGGGATAGCCTGCTGAAAATCCGACGCGAACGAATCCCACCAGTACGCCCGCCTCGCGCGCCTGCTTGATCGCTGCGGCGGTTTTCGCCAGTATCTGACGATCGCGGACCTGTTCGCCGAGAGGCCCTTTGCCGTTAGGCCCATCCTCATGTACCAGATCATTCTGCATGTCGAGGACGAGATAGAGAGCGTTGGCTTGTTGCATGACAATCGTTCCGTTGTTGAGCTTGATGAAAGGGTTAAGCGATCGATGGATGGATGGTGTTCAGTCGACGACTAATCCGCCGTTGACGTCCAGCGTCTCGCCGGTGATGAATGCTGAGGTTGGCGAAGCCAGAAACAGCACGGCCGAGGCGACTTCTTCCGCCATGCCTAAACGCCCTACAGGGATCAGGGCCCGCAAGGTCTCGGGGAAGCTCGTGGTCATCGCGGACGCGATCGGCCCGGGCGCCACGGAATTGACCGTAATGCCATGGGCCGCGGTTTCTTTGGCGAGGTACGCGGTGAGGGCGGTCACGCCTGCCTTGGAAGCGCCGTAGGCGACATTGCTGGCGCGGCTTTGCTCGGCGGGATCGATCCAGGGCCGCGGGTTACCACCGTTCTTGCCAAGCACGGATCCCATGTTGATGATGCGACCGTAATGGGCTTGCTTCATGGTAGGCAATACAGCCTGGCAGCACAGGAATGTTCCTTTCAGATTGATCGCCAGGACACGGTCCCACTCGTCCTCGGCGAGTTCCGCGGCGCTGCCCAGCGAGACCACACCCGCGACATTGACCAACACGTCGAGCCGGCCATGACGCGAGACAATGCCGTCGACGCATGCACGGACTTGATTCGACTTAGCGACATCGAGCTCGACCGGCTCAATCAGTTCCGTGTCCGGAACGGTCGGGCAATGCAAGTCGGCGGCAATGACGCGGGCGCCACTATGAGCGAGTGCTTGGACGACGGCACGGCCTATCCCCCCAGCCGCGCCCGTGACCAGCGCGACCTGCGATTTTAGAAAATCTGGTGCGTACACGAGTGGGCCCTTCTCGGAAAAAGTTAAACGTAGGATGAGCGACATGCGGGACGCTTTACGCGTTCGCCATATGCCGGCCCGCCAATCTGCCGAAAACCAGGCCCTTGAGCACAGAGGTCGCGCCTGTATAGTTCGTGTAGTACATGCCGACGGTTTCGCCGCTGGCGTACAGATTGGGGATGACATTGCCATCCGTATCCAACACCTGCCCACTGCCGTTTACCTTCAACCCGCCGAAGGTAAAGACGTTGGCGGAAATGATGGGATAAGCGAGGTATGGACCGCGGTCGATGGGTAATGCCCAGTTGCTCTTCGGGGGATACAGACCTTGAGTCGCAACGCCGTCAGTGCGCAGGGGCTCATAGCCCTCGCCGCTGCCGCAAGCCGAGTTGTAAGCCGCGATCGTGTTCTGCAACTCGGCCGCAGGTATAGCGAGTTTCTGTGCGAGCGCTTCGATACTGTCCGCCTCGATCGCGGGCTGGTCGGTACGCAGCGCGAGGCGATAGTTCGGAATGTCTTTTACCCGCTGATCGAGGATGACGTACGCGATGCCTTCCGGCTGTTCGTAGATGCGGCGGGTAACCCTCTCATAGTGCGCATCCACGGTGCCAGGGCCCTCGTCCGTGAACCGCTGTCCCAACTTGTTGACCAGGATCCCATAAGGAAAAATGAACACGGAAGGCTCTGACACTCCAGAACGGGGATCCACGGGCTCGGCATGGTAGCTGCCAAACTCTCCCGCTGCACCGGCGCCGATTTCCAGCGCCATCGAGATGCCTTCGCCCTTGTTAAAGTAGCCGCCCTTACAAACCGGCCGCAGATAGACCGACCGCGGGCCTAGGTATTTCGCCAGCATCTCGGGATTGCCCTCAAAGCCCCCGCAGGCAAGAACCACTTTGCCGAGGAATCGTTTTCCCCCTTCGTCCTTGTGAGTGGCGAGCAGCCCTGACACTGCGCCGGCATCGTCTATCAGCAGTCGGCGGGCCGTCGTGTGATAGAAGAACGTTACGTTGAGTGCATCAGCGCGTTGCGCGAGCGCTTCGACCAGCGCCGCCCCGCCTCCCACCGGCAGCAACCGCGGTTGTGTCTTGGTCAAAAACTGCGTGGGCAGAAATTCAAACTTCACTCCAATTCGCTGCAGCCATTGAATCGTGGCGGGCACCGCGTCGGCAAATGTGCAGATCAGGTCCGGGTCAGGGATCGCCAATGAGCGCGCACCGTGCGACCAGGTGCCGCGTTCAGCGCTCATTTCGCTGATGAAATCTGGATCGTTATACGGTCCGGCGTTTTCCGACAGGTGGGCCTCGAAGTCATCGGAAACCTCGTCCAACGCTTTCATCCGCAGATAAGCCTCCGTCCAGCGGCTCTGCCCGCCACGATCCTCGATCGAGGTGCGCTCCAGCACAGCGACGGTCAAGCCCTGTTCGGCCGCCGTGACCGCAGCGGACAGGCCCGCGACGCCGCACCCGGCCACTATGACATCGAATTGGTACTGCATGGTGTCTCCCTGAACTCGTGATTGTCATTCTGGTATAGGCATGATATTCCGTTTTAGGAATTTTGGGAATACCCAGATTGGCGCGGTGTTCCACCCAGACACCCGAAAGATCACCGCCAGAAATCGGAAAGCGTGGATATACGACGCCCAAATCTCGCCCGGATAGGCTAATCCAGCCATTTCCAGCTTTTCCCGCGACTGCGCCGCCGATGCGCATGAGTGGATCCGGCCACTCGCCCCTGCCATGCGAACATTTCGAACCAAGCCTTTGAAAATTTGAACTGGCTTTGGTGGCTGCCCCACTCATAGACTGCTCATTCGTAGCTATAGCTGGAGCAGTGATGATCGCTAACGCGCTTAACGGCGTCCGTGTAATAGACCTTTCCAGAATCCTCGCCGGGCCCTGGTGTACCCAAAACCTGGCGGACCTGGGCGCCGAGGTCATTAAGATCGAAAAGCCCGGGAGTGGCGACGATACCCGGCAATGGGGGCCTCCCTATCTCGAAGGCGACGGACAGCAGATGTCTGCCTATTTCATGGCATGTAATCGTGGCAAGCGTTCGATCTGCCTCGATTTCAAGACGGAGGAGGGGCGGGCGCGACTGCTCCAGTTGATCCCAAGCGCGGACGTGCTGGTCGAAAACTATCGGGCGGGCACGCTCAAGCGGTACGGCCTCGATTATGAATCGCTTGCCAAAATCAACCCGAGACTGGTCTACGCGTCCATCACCGGTTATGGACAGAGCGGGCCTAAATCGCAGCGGTCGGGTTACGACTATATCTTTCAGGGCATGGGTGGCTTAATGAGCTACACCGGCCACCCCGACGGCAAACCCGGCGCGGGCCCCTTGCGCACCGGCGTAGCGGTGATCGATATCACCACGGGCATGTATGCCACTTCCGCCATTCTGGCGGCGCTCTTTCAGCGCGCGCAGACGGGCCACGGCGCCTGCCTCGATCTGGCCTTGATGGACGTGGCCGTGGCGATGAATGCCAATCAGGCGGCGAACTACCTGGTCTCGGGTAAAAGTCCCGAACGCACCGGCAACGCCCATCCCAATCTCGCCCCTTACGAAGTCTTCAAAGCCGCCGACAGCTACTTCATTTTGGCGATTGGCAATGACAGCCAGTTCGCGCGCTTCTGCGAATTTTGTGATCGGTGCGAGTTAGCCGCTGACCCGCGATTCAGCACCAATAGCGGACGCATCCAGCATCTGGATGCGTTGCGCGAGGCACTCGCGGCGATCCTGATTACCCAACCCCGCAAGCATTGGACGGACGCGTTGGATCGCTTAGGCATTTCATGGGGCGCCATCAATACGCTGGAAGAGGTGTTCGACGATGAACAGGTCAAGCACCGCCACATGCTTCAAGAGATCGATCATCCGGTACTGGGCCGGATAAAGCTCGTCGCCAACCCGATGCTCGATCCCGAGTCGCGACGGCGCCCCATACAAAACCCGCCGCCCTTATTGGGCGAACACAATCAAAAGATCTAACACCCTGTCCACCGACAGCGGATTAATAACATCAGGAGACTAATCAATGAGACCTTTGACTTATCGCCGCATCGCCTTTGCGTTTACCACGACATTGCTGGCGAGCATGTCCTGCGCCCAGGCGGCATACCCCGAAAGACCCATTCAGCTCATTGTGCCCTACGCGCCTGGCGGAGCAACGGACGTGATCGCGCGGATTGTCGCGCCTGGACTCGCGGACGCTTTGGGCCAACCCGTGGTCATTCTCAACAAGCCGGGCGCGGGGGGATCCCTGGGCAGTCTGGCCGCCTCGAGGGAAAAGCCCGATGGCTATACGATCGTGATGGCGGTCGAGAGCTCGCATGCGGTCAATCCCAGTGTGCAGGCCAACCCGCCCTATGATCCGGTCAAAGACTTCAGCCCTATCAGCAATTTAGCCAATGTTCTGGGGGTGCTCGACATCAATGCGAAGTCTTCCATCAAGACTTTTCCGGAACTGGTAGAAGCGATCAAAGCCGACCCGGAAAAATTCACGTTTGGCTCATCGGGAAACGGGGGCTATAGCCACTTGTTTGGTGAACGATTCAAGAGCGCCACCGGCACGAGTATGCTGCACGTTCCCTATAAAGGATTAGGCCCTGCGTTGACGGATCTGCTCGCCGGCCAGATTGACGTGGTGTTTGATAACTTACCCTCGTCCGCCGGTCAGATACAAGCTGGCGGTCTGCGTGCATTAGCGGTCGCCGCGCCCGAGCGTGTGCCGCAGTTTCCGGATGTGCCCACCTATGCGGAGGTGGGCTATCCGGAGCTAAACACGCCGTCCTGGTATGGTCTGGCCGCGCCCGCCGGCGCACCCCAAGACGTCCTCGACACGCTAAACCAGGCAGTTAAAAAGGCGCTTTCGGACCCAGCCGTGATTGAGAGGCTTCGTCAGCAGGGAGCCGTTGCCGACTACACCACGCGCGAGGAATTCACCCAGATGATCCGCGAATCGAACGATCGCTGGCAGAAAGTGGTGTCGGATATCAAATTCGAGAAGCTTTAAATCTTTCAGGATAACCATGACAGAAGCAAATATGTCGGACCACGCGGATTTGACAATCGATAACCACGGCGTGGCCACGTTGAAGATCGTCAATGCGGGTTCGCTCAACATCCTGGGCACCCCGGTCATCGCGATCCTGCGCCGGGCCTTGGCGCAAGTCAAAACGCGGCCCGAGTTGCGCGTGCTGGTGTTGCGAGGCGAGGGCGACAAAGCCTTTGTCGCAGGCGCCGACATCAAAGAGATGGCCAGCTTCGATGTCGACCGCGCGCGCGCCTTTATCGACGGGCTGCGCCTGCTGTGCGAGGACGTCCGGCAGTTACCGGTGCCTGTCATCGCGCGCATACCGGGCTGGTGCCTTGGCGGTGGCTTGGAGTTCGCCCTCGCGTGTGACCTGCGCATCGCATCCACGCACGCCAAGCTTGGGATGCCCGAGGTGAAAGTCGGTATCCCGTCGATCATCCATGCGGCGCTGCTACCGCGTCTGGTCGGCCAAGCGCGGGCAGACTGGATTCTGTTGACGGGCGAGGTGATAGAGGCGCAGGAGGCCCTGGCCCAAGGGCTCGTACATCGTGTCATGCCCGCCGAGCAGCTCGACGAGGAGGTCACGCGCGTCGCCCGCTTGCTGGCCGAGTTCGGTCCGGTCGTGCTCGCGCAGCAAAAGCGCTTGCTGCGCCAGTGGGAGAAAGAGCCGCTGGACACTTCGATTCAAAACGGCGTGGAGGAATTCGCGCAGGCATTTTTGACCGGCGAGCCGCAACGCTATATGAACGAGTTCCTGCAGGCGAAGACGAAGAAGGATTGAGTCTGGGCATGGGGCACGCTACGATTTGGCTCCCGACAGCTGCAGAGTCGAAACGGAGTCAAGCGTGCACTACGATCTCAAGGATCTTCACCTTTTTCAGGCGATCGCAGAGGCTGGCAACTTGTCTTCCGGCGCGGCCGTCATGCACCTGACGGCTTCCTCTGCCAGCTACCGACTCAAGAATCTGGAGTACGCGGTCGGCAGTCAGTTGTTTACTCGTCATCCCAAGGGGATGAGCTTGACGCCGGCCGGGGAGGTGTTGGCTCGGCATACGAAGCAGCTGCTGGCGGGCGTTGCCACCATGCACGCAGAGCTTGGCGCCTATTCCTCTCATCTGCGCGGCAGCATACGGTTATTGGCTAATAGCAGTTCGCTCAACAGCTTCATTATTCCCAGTTTGGCGCGATTCCTGGTTTCCAACGTAAATATCAACGTGGACCTCAGGGAGCAGGAGAGTCCGACCATCAGTCAGTCGATTGAGGAAGGGCAGGCCGACATTGGTATTGGCGCGGACCTTGAGCGGTTACCGGGGCTGCATAGAGAACTCTATGCGGTGGATCGCCTGGTATGCGTAGTCTCCCCCGGTCATCCACTTGCGCAAGCCTTGGGCATCGGCTTTCGCGATGTTCTCGCCTACGATCTGGTGTGCGTAGAGCGTACCAGTAGCAACTATCTCTACCTCAGCCATCAGGCTCGGCTTGCCGGAATCCCGATGAAAGTACGGGTGCATGTACATAATTTCCGCGCATTGATCTATATGGTGGAATCCGGTGTTGGCGCGGCCGTCGTTCCCGCCAGCACCGCTCAGGAGGCGGCGCGAGAGCAGCGCGTGGTTGCCGTACCAATGACCGACGCATGGGCGGAGCGCAACCTCTATCTGGTGTACCCGAAGGATTCAGGTCAGCCCGAACTCGTGGGGGAATTCGCCCGTATTCTGCTGAACGATCCCCAGGTTGCCAGCGAGCGCGAGTCGGCGTTGTAACGACGGTCTCCTTCGGCGATTTATTGGTCGACCCAGCAACGTCTTCAGCTAGATCGCGGGGGCCGTTTGCGAGATCGACTCCGGCTTATCTGAAGACTCTGATAACACGCTCCTCTGTGCAGCGCGCGAACTTGAGCCATAATGCACCCAACGAAATGCAATTAACGGAAAGCGAAATTGCCCACGAAACAACTACTGTTATTCAACAAAGAGGGTCAAGAACGCCCCGGCCCGCATAATCCCCGAACCGCATCCATCACGGTAGAGGATGCGAATGCCGCCTTCGACCAATGGCTAATCGGTCACGTGCCTCGCCTGCGACCCAGCTCAATGAAGGTCTACCGGGCGCTTTGGGAAACCTTCTTAAGGTTCCAGGAATCCCAACGGGTCAGTTGGGAGGACACAACACCAGAGACGATCAAAGCCTTCCTCGCAAGCCTCGAGGATTCCAAGCGCCCACACCGCGAGCGTTACCAATCCGTGCTCGAACGCGCCTTCGAAGAAATCGAGCTCTTGCGCAAACCACTCAATCAGAATCCCGCATCAAAGATCGCAGTAGCCGTGCCCAAGGGCAAGGAATGGCGTGACGCCAAGGACAACGACCCAACACAATTCTTGACCAGACTCGATCAGATCATCCTCCGAGAAGCACTACTCAAAGCCGCTGCCAAACTAAAAGGCCACACGCTCACGCCGCCTACGCGCTGGCGTCTGTCTCGCGACACCGCGATTGTCACCACGCTCTTTGCCTGCGGAGTCAAGCCAGCCGAACTGACGGTGCTTTCCGTTAATTGCATATATCGCAACGAGGAAGGCGCGCTGCTCGACACGGGTGCGTACCAGGGCTTGGCAGCCAACGAACGTGGGCACCGGCAAGATCCCAATCAGGATGCCACCCATGCTTATATCGGCGATGGTTTGGGGGCCCGGCGCATTGTCACCATCCCTGAGTGGGCCTCCGAGATCCTGGAGCAGTGGCTGGCCATTCGCGCGTTGGCCCCGAGTGGGCACGCCTCGATGCCCATTCAGCGCCTGTTTCCCGGCAACCGAGAGGTGACTGTGCATCGGCAAAGCACCGTGATGAACCCAGCAACTCTGGTTCGAATCGTCAGGAAGTGGGGACGGGTCCATGCGGGGCTGGAACTCACCCCCCAGCGCCTGCGCAATACCTTCGGCGCCATGCTGCTTGCCGCCGGCACGGAGTTAGGCGAGGTAGACCACGTGATGGGATATGCCCCAGGCGCGGCCAGCGCCTTCAGGCTGCGCCAAGCGTGGCTTGCCTGGTGTGCCACGCACAATGAGCACACCACGGCATAATTACTTGCTGTGCCAGCACCTCCAACTCCTCACGCGAGCTCTCGACCGCGTAAGCGGTTGGAAGCCTCGCTATTGAGCTGCTGGCGCCGCTTTCTCAGGAAGTACTGTTATAGATTGTATTCACGTGTCTGCCGGGAAAATAATGGACTCGTACTCTCTTGACTCAGAAGCTGAGGGTCAATGTGTATCCCTTCGATGCTAGACCGCGGGGCACCCAAGGTGTACAAAATGATCGCGATCCGAGCCCTATCAACATTAGGCATGTCGATGGCCAGCCGTAGTGCACTGCCGAGGTCGACAATTTTCCAGGAAATCAATTTGCCAGCGGCTTCATATTCAAATTCGTTCAATGCGCTTACCAGTGCTGCGCTCGCGTTCGCGTTAAGACGGACGAGAGTTCGCGCTAATGCTTCATTTTCCGCAAGCGCAGCATAAACAAGCTCCTTCGCACCGTCCGTGACGGTAGGGATGAATTTGCGCGCGGTGGTTTCGTCATTGTTCTGGAGACGATCAATCAACGCTCGGGTGGCAAGCGACGGTATGCCATGTGAGGCCTGCGTCGATACGTCCGACCGCTTTGCATCGGTCTCGATTAAGGCCTCTATCGCGGGGTTCAGCTCCTCGTTGATCGCGTAGACAAGCGCTTCAATCGGGTTCACGCCTGCATCAATCAGCACCGGTACCGCAGACTTATCGAGCTTGCTCAGCCCTTTTAACGCACGCTTCCAGTCGCCGCCTTTATCAGTCAACGTTTTCACATGGGCCACGTCTTTTTTGAGCGCTGCGTCGAGGAGAAAGTAGTCGCGCTGCCTTGACGTCGCATTGCTTATAACCTGATTCTGCGCCGCTATCTGCGCGAGCGTTTCCTCGGGCAACGAGCTTATGTCAGCCCCCGCGCAAGCAAGCAGCCTGAACGCCTTTAACGCATCCTCAGGGCCTGATTCGCTATGGACCTGATCGCGATACTTCGCCTGAACGTATCGCAAAAATGGGCCAGTAGGCACGCCCGCCGTTATCATGGTTCGTAAAGCCCGTAGATTGCCGACATTGATCGTCGAGCGAGAAACTTGAGGCTGAAACTTGCCGGCGTCGAGCAATGCCTTAATCGCCGCCGCATTGCCGAACTCCGCGATTTTTTTGCAGCGGACGAAGGCGCTCGTTATTAACGGCGTAAGCAGACGCAGCGCGTTGGCATGGCGGACTGGATCTTCATCTCTAAAGGTTGCGGCTATCTGCTGAAATGCATCTCTTACCGCCAATGTATGCGTGACGTTGTTCGCGGTCGCGGTCGCACAAACCAGATACAGGGCGTCCCACTGATCTGCTTTGGCCAACTTGCTAATGGCTGCCCTGACCGTCGAAATCTCGCCGGTAAGTTGCGTCACCTTTTGGGTGTCTTGCTCAATAGCTGCCCTGACGAGCGCCTCTGAGCTCGGCGCGCCGAGGATCGTAAGCAGCCTTATCGACTCGGGCCATTTATTTTCCACAGCGATGGCTAAAGCTTCAGTCAGATCTGGGCCTGTTCGGATCAACGTTTGCACGGCATCTCCGCGGCTACCATTCCACACAGCAGGGAGCTGAAGCACTTTTGCGAGGCTGTAGGAGACGGGTGCCCCCGCTCCGCAGAGGTGGTCGACCACGCAGGGCCCAATGTGTGAATGTAATAGGCTGTGCTCTAACGGTGTCATGCCGTCGTCGTCTCTGGCGTTGACCAACTCGTGTACCACGTCATAGTTCAAGGCAAGGAGATGTCTGACGACTATCGTGCTGCCACACTCCATGGCCAAGTGCAGACAGTTCCGGCCACCTTCGAAGCGTAGGCTTCCTACATCTATAGAAAAACGCATCGCCCGGTCGATGAACGCGTCCACATCGTCATCCCGAATGGCATGCCGGATTGCAGCGATGGAGCCGTGTGCGTTTACGGAGCAATCCTCTTTTTCTGAAGAGGGGTCTGAATTGACACGAAAAGCCGGAGACAGGCGCGAATAATTATCGAACAGATTGTCCATGAGAGCCCCATGAGTGAAGGTTGACTTGTGCTTCTTTACATGGGCTCGATAACAACACGGTCACGACCACTCTTTCCGAGAGGCTCCCATAAGCGGACCGAATGAACCGAAATCTACCGGGTATTCAGTGCGACATAGGCACCCATATGCGCGCGCCTGACGCCGATGCGGGCATGCTGCCACCGACGAGCGTGTGGATCATGCTGACAAAGATCTCCATACCCGCAGCGATATTCTTCGTCTCGCGTGGCATACCATGCCTATCGCTCTGACCGGCCGAATCAAACCGGCACAGGAGCTTCATGCAGCACCGCGATGTCGGCCGAGCCTTTGAACGCCGGATAGCGTTGCAACACGAGTGGATCGTGGCCGGGGACGACATGGTCGGGGCTGTCTGCTTCAGCGTAGAGCCGCACATGTCCTGTGAGCATGTCGGCCACGTTATAGACAATGGGGAACGGGCGCTTGCTGTCCATGTTTTCGTAATAGTGGCTCGCGTCAGAGGCCAACACCACCCAACCGCGTTGCGTGTGAACCCGCACGGATTGCAAACCCTTGGTATGGCCACCGATGCGCATGAGCTCAATCCCCGGCGCGAGCGTTTGATCACCATCATGAAAAGTGACGCGGTCTTGGTAGACCCGCCGTACCAATAGCGTCACGTCATCGACCGAATAGGCATGCCGCATCGGCGCGAAGCACATGCAGCGCCCCGTGGCGTAATCCATCTCGGCATCTTGCAAATGGAATCGTGCGCGGGGCAGCTTGTCGAGGTTGCCCGCATGGTCATAATGCAAATGCGTGAGGATCACGTCGTCGATATCCTCGGCCGCCACACCGAGCGCGCTCAACGCCTCGATCGGACAGTGCAGCATCTGGCGGTTGCGGGCCTGGGCCGTGGCGGCATTGAACCCCGTGTCGATCAGGACGATGTGACCCGGGGCGCGCAGTAACCAGACAAAAAAGTCCATCGGCATGGGCCCGTCGTGCGGGTCTCCACCGATGAAGTTATCGGCCCGCTGACGAGGCATTTGCGCGTAGCGGATGGCGTAGGCTTCGTATTTCGGTAGGGACATGGTGTTACTCCGCTTTGACGCCAGAGGCCTTGACGATGCCGGCCCATTTTTCGTCTTCGGCCTCGATGAATTGTTTGAATGCGCCCGGCGATGCGCTGACCGACGGCTGTACGGCAGCCTTGGCGAGGCTTTCCTGGACTTTGGGTAGCTGCATGACCTTGGTCAAGGCGTCGTGCAATTTGTCGATGATGGGTTCGGGCGTTTGTGCGGGCGCGATGACACCGATCCAGTTGACCGCGACAAAGTTCTTCACGCCCTGCTCGTCAGCGGTCGGCAAATCAGGCAAGAAGGCGGAGCGTTGATCATTGGCGATAGCCAAGCCACGCAGTCGACCGCTCGTGATTTGTTGCGACACGGCAGGCAAGTCGACCACGACGCCCTCGACGTGTCCCGCCATGACATCGGTCACGGCCGGGGCTGCGCCTTTGTAAGGCACGTGCACGATGCGCGTGCCCAGCGCAGCGCGCTTGAACATCTCGATGGCCATATGCGGCAGTCCGCCCGTGCCCGAGGAGGCCAGGGTGACGTCGCGGGTTTGCGCCAGTTTGACCAGTTCCTCCAGATTGGCCGCGGGCACCTTGGGATTGACGGCGACGGTCTCGGGCGTGATGCCCAGCAGACTGATCGCCGTAAAATCCTTCTTGGCGTCGTAGGGCAGCGTCTCCAGCGTGTGTGGCGTGAGTACCAACGGACTGGCGCTGGTGACGCCGAGGGTATAGCCGTCGGGCGTCGCGCGGCTGATGTATTGAGTGCTGATCACGCCCGCGGCGCCCACCCGGTTTTCGACGGCCACCGGGACACCCAGCAATTCAGACAAGGGCTGGGCGATCACGCGCGCGGTGATGTCGTTTGATCCGCCGGGAGAAAAACCGACTACCAGGGTGATGGGTCGATCGGGATAATCGGCGGCGGCAACGGGACCGATTAGGGTGGCCGCAGTAATGCCAAACGCGGACAGGGCGGTTAACCAACGCTTTGCTTGGATTGCTTTCATCTCGTTCTCCTCTATTTCTTGTTCAAGCTTCGACCGATGTGTGCTCACGACTCAAGGCAACAATTGCCGAGGCGTCTGGCGCGTGTTCGAGGTTCAGGCAGCTCTGTAGCAGCCGAGTGCACCCCGCCTCACCCAAACTGGGACTGACCAAGGATCGGAATTTTTCGACTAACTGCTCATCGGTCATGGGATTGGTGACGCTGCCCGTGGCATCGCGCACGTGACGCGACACAACGCGGCCATCTTTCAGGCGCGCGATGACTTCGGCCTCGTTGTCGGCCATCGTGCTGATCGCCTCGGCCTGCGTGCGCGCTTGCAATGCGCGCACGCGGGGGTCGAGCACGCAATCCAGCTCACCTTGCGCCAGCCCGGCCGCGTGATGTACCAGCGCGGCGGCGACCCAGTGAAACAAGCTGACTTGTGCATCCAGCGCGCTATCCGGCAGTTTGCGCCACGTCAGGTTCAGCGCATCGGGATGGACTCGCAACGCCACGCTCTCGATATCTTCGACTGGCACGTGGTCTGTGCGAGCCAGTTCCAGACAGGCATCGATGGCGGGATGGATCACGATGCCGCAGGGATAGGGCTTGTAGGTGTTGTTGAGGAACTCATAACGCGTCCCGAGTTCGGCGCGTATCAGTCCGGCATCGTTCGAACCGGTCAGTACTTGCAGCAAACCGTTGCGACCGTCCACCGCGATCGAGCCGCACTCGAAACCGCCCAACGCCATATAGGCGGCGGCTACCCCGTTACGCGCGGCCATGCCCGGAACGTAGGTGATGGCCATGCTGCCGTGAGTCGCGCGAAATCCGCCCGCTTGCGCCGCAGCGACACCCAAGGCCCACACCGTTTGCTCGTGATTCAAGCCTAATAGCCGGCCGGCCGGCCGCTGCCGCGGCCCCTATGCCTCCGGATAGGCTGGTCATATACCAACCGAGACTGCCCCCACCCGCGGCGATCGCGCAGCTCACTCGGCATTCCAATTCCAGCCCAGCCACCAGCGCAACCAGCAGATCGCGGCCCGAAACTGGCTGGCCGGCCCCGGCGCGCTTACACGCCACCGCTAAAGCCGCCGCCGCGACGGGGCCGGTGGGATGCGTGATGGTGGCCAGATGGGTATCGTCGTAGGTCTGCGAGGAAGAGCCCAGGCAATTCAACAGGGCCGCATTCGACACGCTGGCACTTTCGCTACGGCCGAGCAGACCCACTTCGCCGGAAGATTCCATCAACAACACACCACGCACCGCCGCTTCCATTGCAGGGGTTCGGGCCGCGCCCACTGTGCAGGCCACCCAATTGAGCCATGCCCGGGGTGCCTCGCGGCGGACCTTGTCGGGCAGGGTCGCCCATTCCAAGTCCAACGCGAAGCGCGCCATGTCGTGTGTCACGGATTGTGGATCAAATGCCGTCATATTTCGAATGCTCGGAAAAATGTGCAGGGGAAAAACAGCTAATGGCCTGGTGCGACGACCGCATGAACGGTGTGGGTATTGACCGGGGGATGGCGCATCCAGAGCACGCGGCCAAGACCGCGGGCGCCGGACTCCGATGGGTCGTTGTCTCCAAACTCGTTGTTTTTAAAACTTGGTTCGTTTATTCTATGTTCTGTTCGACAGAACAGTCGTTCTATTATATTCCGCAAACAACGACTGTCAATCAGTCATAACAGTGAGGAAGACACCCCATGTCCACGTCCACGCAAACGCCCGAAGGGCAAAAGCCTTTGCTCATCGGCGGCGAATGGATCGTCGCGCCCGGCGCGGGCTTTGCCTCGGTAAATCCGGCCACCGGTCAGACGAATTATTTGATCAGCGCCGCAACCGCCGAGCATGTCGAGGCCGCCGTCAGCAGCGCGTGGCAAGCCGTGCGCCAAAAGGCCTGGCGCGACATGCTGCCGCATCAGCGCGCCGCGCTGCTGCGACGTATCGCCGATGGGATTGACGCCAATGCGCAAGTGTTGGCGCGGCTGCAGATGATCGAGAACGGCAAAGTGTGGAGCGAGTGCACCGCGCAGGTGGCCAGCGCCGCCGCGACGTTTCGCTATTACGCCGGGGTCTGCGAATCCGTCACCGCCGAGGTCACGCCGCCCCGCGGTAACTACCTGTCGCTGACGCAATACGAACCTTATGGCGTGGTCGTTGCCATCACGCCGTGGAATTCGCCGCTGACCATGGAGGCGCAAAAAGTCGCGCCAGCGCTTGCCGCAGGCAATGCCGTCATCCTTAAACCGTCAGAGGTCACCTCGTCGCCCGCGCTGGAGCTGGGTCGCATCGCGCTTGAGGCGGGCTTGCCTCCCGGCATCTTGAATGTGGTCACCGGCTTGGGCAGCGGCGCCGGCAAATTGTTGGTCGAGCATCCCGGCGTGCGCATGGTTTCCTTTACCGGCGGTACCGCCAGCGGTCGCGCTATTGCGCGGATCGCGGCGGACAAGTTGATGCCCGTGGCCTTGGAATTGGGCGGCAAGTCGCCGCACATCGTGTGCGCCGATGCCGATCTGGACGCGGCGGTAGAGGGCGTGATTGGTGGGATTTTCGAGGGCAGCGGTCAGTCCTGCGTGGCGGGCTCGCGCCTGTTTGTACAGCGATCGATCCAGCAGGCATTTCTGGAAAAACTCTTGGCGCGCGCGCAGTCGATACGCGTCGACCAGCCCGATGCGCAAGGCGCCGGCATGGGTCCAATCGCCTCGTTCGCGCATCGCGAAAAAATCGAGTCCATGGTGGCCAGTGCCATCAAAGAGGGCGGCGAAATCTTGACGGGGGGCTGCCGTCCCGACGCTGATCATCTGGCCCCGGGTGCGTATTACCTACCGACTGTGATTGGTAGCCTCAGACCCGACGCCTACGCCGTACGCGAGGAGATTTTCGGGCCTGTGCTGTGTGCGCTGCCCTTCGATGACGAAGACGACCTGATCGCCCAAGCCAATGACAGCGTCTACGGTCTCGCCTCGGGCATATGGACCGCGGATTATCGCCGTGCCTGGCGCGTCGCGCGACAACTCGAAGCGGGCAGCGTCTGGATCAACACCTATAAACAGTTGTCGATTTCCACGCCGTTTGGAGGCTTCAAGCAAAGCGGCATCGGTCGCGAAAAAGGCGTGAGCGGGCTGCGCCTGTATCAGCAATCCAAGGGCATTTACTTCGCCATGTGAGGCGGCGATCGGATGCGTGCCGGACACGGCCAGGCGGCGCGGGGGGCTCCGGCAGGTCTGATACGCATTCGCTGTCCATCATGGCATGCATCACATCACTAACACTATTGAATCTGAGAGACACCACATGACTTCATTCACTCGTATTGGCTTTATCGGGCTGGGCGTAATGGGCGAGCCTATCTGCCGTAACCTTGCCCAAAAATGCGGTTTGCCCGTCCTGGGCTGCGACATGAATCCCGAGCCCCTCGCGCGCCTGGCGCAGCATGGCGTCCAGGCGGCCGATGTCGCGACCATCGCCGCTCAATGCGACGTTATTTTTCTCTCGCTGCCGTCTGGCGAGGTCGTCGAGAAACTGGCCCGAGGACCGCAAGGCCTGCTGGCGAGCTGCCGTCCCGGCCAAATCATCGTGGACACCAGTACCTCGCCGGTGGACACGACGCGCAAACTCTCCGCCGAGTTCGCCGAACGCCAAGTGACCTTTATCGATGCGCCGGTCGCGCGTACGCGCGCGGCCGCCGAGGCCGGCACGCTGTCGGTCATGGTCGGGGCGACCACCAGCGTATTCGAGCGCGTGCGTCCGTTGATCGCCACCTACGCCAACGAGATCACCTTATGTGGCGACGTGGGTAGCGGCCAGGTGGTCAAGATCCTCAACAACATGGTGCTCTTCGAGACAGTCACCGCGCTGGCCGAGGCCTGCGGCATCGCGCGTCGCTCGGGCGTGGATACCAAGGTCATCATGGAGACCTTTATGCTGGGATCCGCCGATAGCTTCGCGTTGCGTAACCATGGCTTAAAGGCTATTCTGCCTGGTGAATTTCCCGAAAAGGCCTTTCCCGTCAGCTATGCGCGCAAAGACTTGAACTATGCGCTGCGTTTAGCCGAGCAGACAGGCATCTCCGCGCAGGGCGCCCGAAACGTGGATCAGTGGTTCGAGGCGGCCTTGGAACGAGGCCTGGGTGACAGGTATTGGCCCGTCATCAGTCGCTTGATTGATGATGAACAAAACACTGCACAGGAAACCGCCAGCCCGGGCCATCAGTCCTGATATAGTCAATTTACTCATGAGCCGTACCGCCCCTCCAGAATCCGTCGATGGCGTAGCCGCCGTCGATCGGGCCCTTGCCATTGTCGACGCCATCGCCCAGACGACCGAGCCGATCAGTCTCGCTGACCTGTCACGCGTGACGGGGTTTTATAAAAGCACTTTGCTGCGTCTGATTGCCTCATTGGAGAGATCCAATCTGGTGGTGCGGCGGGCAGATGGGCGGTATGCCTTGGGCCTGTACGCGCACCAGTTGGGACGTGCATACGAGGCCGCCTACCACCTGACGGATGTCTTGCAACCGATATTGCAAGCATTGGTGGATCAGGGCACGGAGAGCGCCTCCTTTCACGCCTATCACGATCCGCAGTCGCGCATTTGCCTGCTGCGGATCGATTCCCTGCATTCCACGCTGGATCGCATCCGCGCGGGCGATTTGCTGCCCTTGGATAAAGGTGCCGCGGGCAAACTGCTCACGGCCTATCGCGTGCTTGGCGAGCGTGCGGACGCAGCGGGTTTGGTAGCCACCTCCATGGGCGAACGCGACCCCAGTTGCGCGGCCGTTGCCAGCCCCGTGTTCGGTCCCGACGACGAGATTCGCGGCGTCATTTCTCTGTCCGGGCCGAAAGAGCGTTTTACCGCCGCCGCGATCAAGAAGATGTCCCAGCTGCTACAGGACAGCGCGGCGCGCGCCACGCGATCTCTGGGCGGCCGCTGGCCGGGGTAATGACCGGCTCTCGCGGTTGACCCGTGCCGAAAGGGACAATCAGCGTGATGCTCGAAGTAGGCTCGTCCCGCGCGCCAAGCGCCGGCAGATTACCGAGCGGCAAACGGCGCGAGCACGTGCGGCCCGATGTCGCCGATCGAGGCGATCCCACTGAGCCGCATCGTCCGGAGGAGCTCTTCGCGCAGCAGGAATAGCGCTCGCGCAGCACCCGCTTCGCCACCGGCGCTGACGCCGTATAGCAGGGGTCGGCCCACCATTACGGCCTGTGCGCCCAAGGCGAGGGCCTTGACGATATCCGCCCCGCGGCGCACGCCGCCGTCCACGAGAATGTCGAGCCGTCCGCTCACCGCTTGTACGATGGCGGGCAAGGCATCCAACGCCGCCGGCGCCCCATCGAGCTGCCGGCCTCCATGGTTTGAAACGACCAGCCCATCGCAACCCAGATCGGCGACGCGCGCGGCATCGTCTGGGTGCAGCACCCCTTTGACCAGCATGCGGCGCGGCCACACTTCGCGGATCCTGGCCAGGTCATCCCAGTTAAACGCGGGGTCATAGTTTTTCCCGACCGAGGAGGCGATGGTAGAGGTATGGAGCGTGTCCGGCACGAAGCCCAACATGTTCTCGAGTACCGGCATGCCGCTACGCGCCAGCCGCGCCACCCATCCGGGACGACTGGCAAAGTCCAGCACGTTACGCGCGGAGAATCGAAACGGCAGCCCGAAATCGTTACGCATATCCCGCTCGCGCTTTCCGCCGGTAGGCATATCGATGGTGATAATCAGCGCCTCGTAGTCGGCATCGCGGGCGCGTTGAATCAAGCCCATCGTGAAATCACGCTTGCGCAACATGTACGACTGAAACCATAGCCGTGTGTGAGGCGCCTCGCGCGCCACGCGCTCGATTGACGACGTCGAGGAGGTGGGTAGCGCATAGGGCAGACCCGCCGCGCCTGCCGCGCGGGCGATGGCCACATCGCCAAACGGCCAGCCATAGCCAATCGCGCCGGTAGGGGCGACGGCCAGCGGCATGGACACGGGCTTGCCCAGCAGATTCATCGTCGTGTCGATGCGGGATACGTCCACCAGAAAGCGTGGCAGTATCGCGTGCCGGGCAAAGGCCGCCCGGTTCGCCTTTAGCGTCGATTCATCTTCGGCCCCTCCGTCGTAGAAATCGAATACCGCGCGCGGCAGCGTGCGCTGCGCGATATCACGCAGCGACTCGATCGAATAGGCGTGGTACAGCCGGCGCGCTCGACGTGCGCTGGCCGCGGGCGACGAGGAGGGAGGCAGCGCACCGTGCGCTGAAGCGGTCTCATGTGACATAGGAGTTTCCCACTGTGCAACGAAGAACGTGGCCGGCTGCGCGCAACAGTTTGCCCATAACACCTCGGTATTGGTTTCATGTCGCGTACGCTCTCGCCGTGCATATCAGGCGACTCGCGCAGCGCGATGAGATGTCAATCAGGAACGGCCGGACGTCCCCAGTCGGCCCATAGCTTGGCGATGGCGGCGTAGTCGTCGCGTCCATAGCCCGCCGCCGCCGCGATTTCATACACTGTGTGCGACCCTTGAATGGCGAACAAGGGCACGCCCAACGAATGGGCCAATTGCAGCGCCAGGGTCGAGTCTTTGCGCGCAGCCTCCAGCGGCATGCCGCCCTCGTAGTTGCCTTGCACGACGCGCTCGGCATAGCGATGCGTCAACGGACGGTGCAGACCCATCTGCGGATCCGATAGCAGGCCGATCAGTTTCTCGCAGCTCACACCCGAGGCCGTGGCCATCGAGCCGGCCTCGGCGACCACGATCATGACCGCATGCGCGACCGCATTGTTAATGACCTTGGCCGCGGCACCTGCGCCGACCGGTCCGAAATGAATTTGCTTTGCCGCAATCGCATCCAGCGCAGGTCGGCACGCCTCGATGGCAGCGGCATCGCCGCCAAGCAGCAAGGTGGCGGTACCCGCCTGCATCTGGCTGACTCCCGCCAGAATCGACGCATCAATGATGCGCGCGCCGCTGGCGGCCAACATCCGTTCGCAAGCCTGGACATCGGCCGGATTCACGGTGCTGGTCTCAATCACAACTTGGTTTGGCGACAAGTACGGCCCGATCTGTTCCAGCACGGCGCGTGACGCGGACGGGCTGGGTAAACACAGCACCACCGCCTCGGCCTGCGCGACGTCTTGGGGTTGCGCGATCATGATGGCGTCGAGCTCGCGCGTGGCGCGCTGTGTTTGCGCAGCGTCGAGGTCTGACACCAGCAGGGAAAACTGGCGCGCGAGGCGCTCGGCCACGAGATAGCCCATATTGCCCAGGCCATAAATTGCAATCTGCTTGCGACTCATAGAAGTCATCCGTTGGTTACGTAAATAGCGGTGTGTCCGGGGATCACAAACCCATCGGCTGGGCGTGCATACCGAAATACATACTCTTGACCTGGCTATATAGACGCAGACCGTGCAGGCCTTTCTCGCGGCCAATACCACTGTCCTTAAAGCCGCCAAAGGGCGTGGCGATATGCGATTGTTTGTAGGTATTGATCCAGATGGAGCCTGCCTCCAAGGCGCGCCCCACGCGCCAGGCGCGCGCATAATCGCCCGTCCACATCCCAGCGGCCAAGCCAAACGGCGTGTCGTTGCCCTGTGCAATGACGTCCGCCTCGTCGTCGAACGGCAGCGCCACCAGGACCGGGCCAAAGATCTCTTCGCGGCAGGCACGCGCTTGATTCGTCAAGCCGTCAATAATGGTGGGCAGATAAAAGCTGCCGCGTTCCAAACGCGCATCCCGTGGTCGGTCGCCGCCGATCAATACCGTACCGCCTTCCGCGCGCGCCAGATCTACATAGCCAGCGACCTTGTCACGATGACCTTGGGACACCAGCGGGCCCATTTGCACATTGGCATCATCCGGCAGGCCCACCCGCAGCTCGCGCGTGAACGTGACCAGCTGATCCATGAAACGCTTATAAATACTGCGTTGTACGAACAATCGTGAGCCCGCTACGCAGCTTTGTCCGGCAGAGCCAAAAATGCCCGACGCCACCCCCGCCACGGCGCGCTCGATGTCAGCGTCGTCGAACACGATATGCGGAGATTTACCACCAAGTTCCAGGCCCACCGGAATCAGGCGCTGGCCCGCGATGGCGCCAATCGCGCGGCCGGTCTCCGTGCCACCAGTGAATGACACCATGCGCACACCCGGATGGCGTACGAGCGCGGCGCCGACATCCTCGCCCAAACCGGGCAGGGCAGTCACCAGCCCCTCGGGCAAGCCCGCCTCACCGCAGATGCGCGCCAGCTCCAGCGCCAACTGGGGCGTTTCCTCCGATGGCTTGATCAAGACCGCATTGCCGGCCGCCAGCGCGGGCGCGACTTTTTGCGCCTCATTCATGATCGGCGAATTCCATGGAGTGATACATGCCACCACCCCGAATGGCTCGGCCAACGCCATCGAAAAATATTCCCCGCGCGGCGAAGTGACTTCGTTCTGCCAGGTCTCGCAAACCGCCGCGTAATACCGGAAATGGCCCGCTGCGGCATCGACCATATGCAGGCACTCTTTCCAGGGCTTGCCACTGTCGATCATCTGCAAGCGAGCCAGAAATTCACGTTCGGCAGTCAGACGCCGGCCGATTTCATACAAGGTCGTGGCGCGCTGATCGGGGCGCAGATGACGCCAGGGTTGGTGATGAAACGCCTCCCACGCCACCGCCACCGCGGCATCGACATCGGCGGGCGTCGCCCGCGTGACCCAGCCGGCCACACTGCCATCGGCCGGATTGATGGAGGTCAAGATCTGCGTTTCGTCAGAGGCGTGGCGCCATTCGGCGCCGATACGGAAAGGCTTGATGGAGGAAGCTTTCATGATGGACCCTGTCTCGCGGGCTATGTCGTGTTCTCGGGCGATCATGATGCGCCGGCTGATTCATAGACTCAAATTGGAATTTATATAGAATTATTAGGGAGCTACTATGAATACCCGGCAGGGCGTGTTCGCTCGGACGGGGCGTCCGTGCGAGACGCCCAGACGCGGCTCAAATCCCCAGATAGGCCTTCTGGACAAACGGATCATCCAGCAGCTCCGCTCCCTGGCCCGCGCGCACGATCTCGCCATGGTCCAGCGCATAAGCGTGGTGCGCGAGCCTGAGCGCCAGTCGCGCGTTTTGCTCGACGACCACGATGGACATCCCGTTGTCGGTGTTCAGCCGCTGGATGGCGGCCGCGATTTCAGCGACCACCTTGGGCGCGATGCCCAACGACGGTTCGTCCAACATCAAGAGGCGGGGATTTGACATCAGTGCGCGGCCTATCGCCACCATTTGCTGCTCGCCGCCCGATAACGAGCCGGCCAGCTGCGCGCGGCGTTCGAGAACGCGGGGAAACAAGGTGTAGATTTCCTCGAGATTGCGTCGAATCACACTGGCGCTGCGTACGCCGTGTGCACCCACCAGGAGATTCTCCTGCACGCTCATGCGGGCAAACAGCCGCCGTCCCTCGGGCGACAAGGACAGGCCCGCCGCGACGCGGGCCGCCGGACCACGCCGCGTCACGTCGGTGCCTTCCAACTGAATGACGCCGGATGCCGCGTTGGCCAAGCCGATCACGGCCTTGAGCGTGGTGCTTTTGCCCGCGCCATTGGACCCGATCAACGCAACAATCTGCCCCGTTTCCACCGTGAAGTCGATATTGCGCACGGCCTCGAGCGCGCCATAGTGGACGGTGAGTCCGCGAACCTCAAGCATGGGCATAGTCGGGCGCTCCCAGATAGGCCTCCACCACCGCCGGATTGTCGCGCACGTCTTGAGGCGAGCCTTCGGCGATTTTCTCTCCTTGTACCAGCACTACGATGCGCTGGCTCAGCGCCATGACAAGCGCCATGTGGTGTTCGACCAGCAGCATCGTCAGCCCCCATTCCTGATGCAAACGCCTGAGCAGACGCGCCAATTCGTTGCACTCTTCGTGGTTCAAGCCGGCCGCTGGCTCGTCGAGCAGCAACATGCGTGGGCGCGCCGCCAGCGACACGGCAATGCCCAGCCGCTTCTGTAAGCCATACGCCAGACTGCCCGCCATCGCGTCGCGCCAGGCAAAAAGATCGGTGATTTTGAGGATATTATTGATCTCGGTTTCGACGCCATCCGGCTGTAAAAGCCAATCGTGCCGACCGCTCAGGCGATTCACCACCGAGCCCGATATGCGCGACAGGAGTCCCCGGTAGACGTTTTCGGCGACCGTCGCCTCCGGATAGGTCGAGGTAGATTGGAAAGTGCGCGCGAGACCCAGCGCGACCACCCGGCTGGGCGGGCCGCCCGAAATATCCCGACCGTCGAACAGCACCTTGCCGGAAGAGGGCGGCACTGTCCCGCTGATGACGTTAAACGCGGTGGTCTTACCCGCACCGTTTGGGCCGATCAGGCCTACCAGTTCCCCGGCGGCCACGGAAAATGACAGATCGCGCAGCGCGACAAGCCCGCCAAAACGCCGCGTAATATTGTCGACTCGCAGCAAAGGCTGGGTCATGACTGTTTCTCCTTTCGGCCCGCATAACGCTGCCATAGACTCGCCAGTCCGCCCGGCAGGAATCGCATGATCAGAATCAGCGCCGCGCCATAGAACACATACTGCGTCTGCACCGCGCCTCGGAATAGCTCGGGCAGCGGCGTCATCACCAACGCGCCGATAAATGGCCCCCAAACCGACGCCCGTCCGCCTATGACCAGCATGATGAGAAACCCGATGGTCACACCCGTATTGAACGACTCCGGCGAGATGTAGCCGATATAGCGGGCCTGTAGCACGCCGCTTAACGCCGCGAGCCCGCAGCCCACGATAAAGGCCAGCACCTGAAGCCGAAAGACACTCAGTCCGGTGGATTCCGCCAGCGCGGGATTTTCGGCAATGGAATCGATCGCGTGCCCCAGCGGCCTGCGAAACACGCCACGGAAGGCCACCAGCACCAGCAACACGACCGCCACGCTAAACGCGTAAAACTTCGGCCGCGTGTCCAGCACGAGGCCGAACAACTCTATGGGCGCGATGCGGGTGATGCCATTGGCGCCTCCGGTGAGGCCGGACCAATCCAGCAGACTCAGACGCATCAGCTCGCCGAATGCGAAAGTCACCAGCACGAAATACACACCCTTCAGCCGCAGGATGATCCCGCCCAGCACGCCGGCCAACACCGCCGCCGCCACGATGCCTAGGAGGGCGGCCAACCAGAGATTCAGACCCAGCTCACGTTCCGTCAGGACCGAGACATACGCCCCGACCGCCACGAACGCCGCCTGGGCAAAGGATAGCTGGCCGGAACGACTGATGATGGCCAGTCCGGTGACCGCGATCATGTTCAGGCAGGCCATGATGGCCAGATGCTGCGCGAAGCTACCCGCGAACCACGGTGCGATCAGGATCGCCGCGAACGCGATGAACCCGAGTGCGCGCAGGCCCACCGGCGCGCTCACGTTTCGCGCGCCTGTTGATTGAGTTGGGGTCATGCGTCAGGCCTCCCCTTTGCCTAACAAGCCTCGTGGCCGGAACACCAGCATCGAAATCACGATGACAAAAATCAGCATGTCGGCCGCACTGCCACCGATCAATAACCCGGCGTAGCTTTCGGCCAGACCCAGCAACAGCCCCGCAGCGACGGCACCTGGAATGCTTCCGAGGCCGCCCAGCACCACCACGATGAACGCCTTGAGCAGGGGGGTCGCACCGGAAAACGCCGACACGGAAAACAGCGGCGCCATCAGTGCCCCCGCGACGGCGGCCAGCCCGACACCTATGCCAAACCCCAACGGATAGTAGATGCGGGCGCGCACGCCTTGTATGGACGCGATTTCAAAGTCCTCCACGACGGCGCGCAATGCCCGTCCCGGGCGAGAGTGGCGTAGGAACACATAGAGCAACACCAATACGACCAGGGCGAAGACCACCACGTAAATCCGTGAGTTGGGAATCACCACCGCACCCAACCGTGTGGCGCCACGCGCGATAGACGGCATGGACAAGGGATCGGGACCAAAGAACATGAGCGCCAGATTCTGCAAGACGATGGCCAAGCCTATCGTGACGATCATGCCATTGAGCTCGTCCCTTCGGAACGGCTTTAACACCCCCCATTCCAGAATGGCGCCCACAACCACGGCGCCCAGGAATGTCAGGCCCACCGCGGCCAAAAAGGGCAGGTGAGCCTGGGTCGTCAGGATGTAGGCTCCGAACGTACCCAGCATGTAGAACTCGCCATGGGCGAAGTTCACCATACGCATGACCCCGAACACCAACGTGAAACCCACCGCCATCAGCAGATAAAGCAGCCCGACGATCAAGCCATTGACCGTCGCCTGCGCCAGTAGAACGCTCCAGTTCACTTGGGTCGCCTCGCTCGTTCACTGGCAACCGGAGACGGTGCAGGCGGCGCGGATGACTTCCTTGCCATCCTTGACCTCGGCGACGTAGAACGGCACACCCAGTTGATGGTTAATGCCATATACGTCCTTACCGGTCCAGTTCAACGTGCCAAGCACGCCCGGGAAATCGGAGAGCTTTTCCAGTTCGGCGCGTACCTTATCGGTGTCGTCGACTGTCCCGGCACGACGCATCGCCTCGAGCAACATCGTCGTCCCATCATAGAAAGACGGGCTAAAGCCATTCATCGGCGTCTTATATTTGTTGTTGTAGAGCTCGATATAGGCCTTCACCGACGCCAGCTCGGGGTTGATTGGCGTATGCACGAACATCCCTTCAGTGGCCTCCTTGCCAGCCACGTTGACGATGTCCTGCGTGGCGGGACCACCAGTGCGCACGATGCGTCCATCAAAGCCCAGTTCGCGCGCCTGTTTGACGATCATGCCAGCCGTGGCCGGGGAGTTCACTCCAAGTTCGATCGTGTCGATGCCTTGCGCCATCATGCGTGTTAGGATGGGCACGAAGTCCACGCGGTCGCGTTCAAAGAACTCCTTGGTCGATAACTGCGCGCCGGCGTTTTTATAGGCGGGCTCCAGGTCACGAGCCGCTTGCTGACCGGTTTCGTCGTTGGGAAACAGCACGCCGACCTTTTTGATTCCCAAAGACTTGACCAGCCACTCGATCTGCGGCTTGGAAATCTCGACGGTGGTCGCGTTGGGACGGAAAGTAAAAGGATGATCGGGCTTTAACGCATGCGTGGTAAAGCCCAGCGTCATCACCATGACTTTGTTTTTTTCCGTAATGGGCTGTATCGCGAGCACGGAGGCCGAACCCACCGGGCCGATGATGTACTTGACCTTGTCATCGAACACCAGTCGGTTGGCAGCGGTCATGGCCTCGTTGGCTTGGTATTTTTCGTCGTACGGGATGACACGAACCTGATATTTCTTGCCGCCGACTTCCAGTCCACCGGCCTGGTTGACCTTGTCGGCGGCTAGCTCCGCCGCGTTTTTCATCCCCTGTCCCCAGGCCGCGCCGGGGCCTGACAAGGTTACTAAGGCGCCGATATTCAGCGTCTCTTGCGCGTGCACCGAAAAAGAAAGCAGTAATCCGGTGGTCAATACGGTGGTGGTCAATGTTTTCATGGTCAGTCTCCTCGTTGTTGTGTTGTGTCGCGCAGGGCGCGGTTTACTGCTGCTCGATCTCGTCCAGAACCGGCATCAAATAAGAGCGAAACTGCCGCGGGTGTTCGCTCATGGGAAAGTGGCCCAGCTCGCGCATGATCGTGACTCGCGCACCGGGAATGGCATCAGCCGTACGCAATGTGTCCTCAGGCGTGCACGAGAAGTCGTATTCGCCGGTCAGCAGATACAGCGGGCAAGTCGCGGTGTCGATACCGTGGAGTGTGCCGCGCAGGTCGGCATCCACGCGGTAAAAATGCAGATCGCCCTTGAACACGCCGGGTCCGCCTTGCATGTACTGCCACAGCGTCTCGTGACGGTGTTCGGCGGGCGCCTGCGGCGCGATCAATCCGGACACCAGTGCCGCGCAAACTTCGCCGCCGTGGACATCGCCCCGATGCAGCCACGCGGTGTCGTACCAAGGCTCCTGAAAATCCGCCGCCTCCACCCCGATCAGCGCGCGAAAACGGTCGGCATGTCGATTGGCGAGTTCGAGCACGATACGGCCCCCGATAGAACATCCCATTAACGCAGGCCGCTCCAATTCGAGCGCGTCGCAAAACGCCAGGATGGTCTCCAGATAACGCTGTGTGGTGAGTTGGTACGGTGCATCCTGCCAACCCACGGGTGGATAAGACTTGCCGTGCCAGGGCAGGTCAAACGCCAAGACGCGATAACGACTCGTGATGGACTCGTCGCACAGGATGTGACGATACTGCCGACCATCCGCGCCGGCCGTATGCAAGCACACCAGCGGTATACCGCTGCCTGCTTCCTCGAAATACACACGGTGCGCGGTGCCAGCGATGTCAAACGTGACATATCGGCCCACGATGGGTTCGATCTTCGCTGTCATGCGCGCGCCTCGCGTGGCAACGCGAGCAGATCCTTGATCGCTTGCAGATTGGCCATCAAGGGCTGCAGCCGTCCTTCGATACGCATTTCACCGCGTTTGCTCAACGCCAGGATGTCATGCCAACCCGGTTGGGGGAGGGGCTCCCAATAAGACCGCCACGCCTGTTCCGAACCCCAGATCGAAAAATCCCAGGATTGCAGGGGCCGCACCGGTATGACGATGTCGGTGACCACGCCGCCGCGCACCCGCACCAGGCGCTTGGCGTCTCCGAACTGCAGCAGCATATCTGCATCAAAAGCCTCTCGCTCGCGCGCATAGTTCGATGCAGTACGGCTAAACCGCTCGGCCAAGGCATGCCCCGGCGAGGTCCCTACGGTCATATTGCCTCCGTTTGTTCGTTCTGTGTAGAAGAACAATTGTTCTGTTATCAAGCACAGATTCTACGGCGGCGTTTCAGCCTGTCAAGCCAGGACTTTTCCGGGATTCATCATTCCTTGCGGATCCAGCGCCTGTTTCACCCGGCGCATGAGGTCCATTTCGACGGGGTCTTTGTAGCGTTGCAGATCACTCACCCGGCGCTGACCGATACCCTGTTCAGCGCTGATGGAGCCGCCCGCAAGATGCACACGCTCGTGCACCAGGGCCTGGATGGCATGCTCCAAGTCCGGCACGGTGGCAGGATCGCGGTCCACGGGCGGCAGCAGGTTGTAGTGCAAGTTGCCATCTCCCAAGTGGCCAAACACCCGCATACGTACGCCGGGAAACGCTTGCGCCAGCGCCCGGTCGGTCTCTGACACAAAGGACTCAATGCGCGATACCGGCAAGGAGATGTCGTGCTTGATACAACGGCCCGCTTGGGCGAGCGCCAACGTAATGCTTTCGCGCAACTGCCAGAAGGCTTCCGTCTGCGCATGCGAACTCGCCACCGCCGCATCGCGCAGCATGTCTACTTCCATCGCATGCGACAACACCGTTTCGAAACGGGCTTGCGCGTGTTCCTCACCTTCGGCATCGGAGAGCTCCAGCAAGGCGTACCAGGCGCCCGGCGGGGCTTGCACCGGCAGGTGCAAATGCGGAGACGTCTGCACCACCATATCCAGGCAGTCCACGGACATGACCTCGAACGCCGTCAATGCAGCTCCGAAGCCGGCACGGGCGAGGTTCAGCACCGCAAGCGCATGGCTTAACGAGTCCACGGCCAGCATCGCCGTGCGGCGCGCGCGGGGCAGGGGAAACAACTTGAGGACCGCGGCCGTGATGACGCCTAAGGTGCCTTCGCTGCCGATATACAGATCGCGCAAATCGTAGCCGGTATTGTCTTTACGCAACCCGCGCAGTCCATTCCAGATCTCTCCCTGCGGCGTGACGACCTCCAGCCCCAGCGTCAGTTCGCGTGCGTTGCCATAGCGCAGCACCTGGGTGCCACCCGCGTTGGTCGCCAGGTTCCCCCCGATCATGCAGGACCCCTGTGCTCCGAGTGAGAGCGGAAACAATCGATCCGCCTCGCGGGCGGCTTGCTGGACCTCCTGCAAAATGCAGCCGGCCTCTACCGTCATGGTGTCGTTCTCGGTATCGATCGCCCGTATGCGGCGCAATCGCTGCAGGAGCAGTACCACAGCGCGCCCGCTCGTGTCCGCGGTGGCGCCAGCGACCTGGCCGGTGTTGCCGCCTTGGGGCACGATGGGCAGATGGGCCGCCGCGCATAAACGCACCACCGCTGCGACTTGCTCGGTTGACTCGGGCCGCACCACGGCCAGCGCGCGTCCCGTCGTGTAATGCCGCCAGTCCGTCAGATAGGGGGCTGCGTCCGCGCCGGTCAATACATGCTCGGCACCGAGCAGCAGGCGCAAGTCGGCCAACAGCCCGGCATCGCGGCGGGAACTCATCCTTGCCCCGCAATGGGAATGGGGGTCAACAGGCCTTTGCCCGCTAGCCAGGCGTCGACGTTGTCCATAACCAACTGACTCATGGCCTCGCGCGTCTCATCCGTGGCGCTGCCCACATGCGGCATCAAGACGACTTGATCCATGGCCTTGAATTCCTCGGCCGTCGAGGGCTCGGATTCCAAGACATCCAGGCCCGCGCCACCCAATTCGCCCGCTCGCAACGCCGCCACCAATGCCGCCTGATCCACCACACTGCCGCGCGAGATATTGACCAGAATGCCGCGCGGCCCGAGCGCGCGGATGACGTTCGCATCCACAATCCGGTAGGTAGTGGGCCCACCCACGCAGGCAACGATCAGAAAATCCGCCCACTGCGCCAAAGCCTGCAACTGCGGTTCGTAGGTGTAGCCAGCATCGGCACGGGGATGACGGCTGTGATAGCGCACCTCCATATCGAACCCCATGGCGCGCCGCGCAATGGCATGGCCAATACGACCCAGACCGAGAATACCGAGCCGTTTGCCCGAGACCTTGATCGACAACGGAAATTCGCCCAGCGCGCGCCACTGCGCGCTTTTGACATAGCGATCGCCCGCCGCCACACGGCGCGCGGTCGCCAATAACAGTGCCCACGCCAAGTCGGCCACACAGGCGTCGAGCACACCCGGGGTGTTACTCGCCTGCACGCCAGACTCCCGCGCCGCCTCAAGGTCGAGCGTGTCATATCCCACGCCCCAACTGCAGATCGCCTGCAGTCCGGGCAGACGTTCCAACATCTGCCGCGTGAAGCCGCGTCGCACCGACGTCACGGCCAGCCGCACATGGCGCGTGAGGTCGGGGCCGTAGCCTTCCAACCCCTCCGGGTCGCGCCACACGGGCAGGACTCGGTAGCGTCGGGCCAGACGTTCGTCGAACGCGGGGCCCAGCGACGCCACCTGCACAATGTCGTAATGCTCGCTCATCCAGCCGCTCCGGGCCGGTCGGGGATATAACCGGCAGAGGCGGCGGCCTGCGCAAACGTCAGCCCATCGCGTATGCCTTGCGCCACTTGGTCATCGACTTTCAGTATGGCTTCGGCACGCGCGAGCAGATCGGCCAACTGAGATCTGGGTATCACCGCCAGGCCGGTGTCATCGCCCACGACCAGGTCACCCTGTTCCACTCGTATCCCGCCAATCGTCACGGGCTCGCCCATGGATCGCAAGCTCAGCCGCGTCTTGCCCGTCGTGGGCGCGACCCAGCGGCTGGCCATCCACAGTCCGGCCTCGCGAATCTCGTCCACATCCCGGCAAGCGCCATCGATCACCACCGCGGTCGCCCCGCGTCTGGCGGCTGCCATAGAGGCATTGCCACCAAACGTCGAGATCGGGGCGCCACCGACATCGATCATCAGCACCTTGCCGGGGCCGGTGGCCTCGACCAGACGGCCCACCGCGAATTCCGTGCGATCGAAATCCCCATACTCGCCATGCGCATGACGCGCCGTCACGGCAAACCCGGCGATGCGTCCCGTACCGGCCCGCTGCACGATACCCTGCGTCACCCCGCGGATGCCCAACTCATCCATCGCGTCGGACCAGGCGCTAACACCGATCTGGGCGCACCGCGCAAGCAACTGTGTTTCTTCTTCAATCGTCATACGAGTCTCTGTCGATTCAGGAGAGGAGAGGATCAATCAACACGCGCGCCGGAAAGCTTGACGGCCTCGCCCCAGCGGGCGGCCTCGGCGTTGATGAATTTCTGAAATTCCTCGGGCGAACTGTTGTTGACGTCACCGCCCATGTCCTGCAGCATCTTCGTGACATCCGGCTGCGCGACAATGCGGGAGACATCCTTGTAGATCTTCTGACGCATGTCGTTCGGCAAACTGGCGGGGCCGAACAGTCCAAACCACGTCGCGGCTTCAAAGCCCGGCATACCCGCCTCGGCCATAGTCGGCACATTGCTAATGGCCTCGACCCGGCGAGGATGCGCCAGCGCGATCGCGTTCAGCTTGCCGGACTTGATATGCGGCAGCGCCGCCGACAAGGTGACGAACGCCATCTGCACCTGGCCGCCCATCAGATCGGTGACCATCGGCGCGTCACCCTTGTAGGGCACATGGACCAGCTTGGCGCCCGTTTTTTCCTTGAACAGCTCGGCAGTCAAATGCTGCGGTGTGCCGTTGCCAGTCGAGGCGACCGTCACACCGTTTGGCGATTCTTTGGCGTAGGTGATCAGCTCTTGCAAGTTCTTCGCCGGTACGCCGGGCGCGGTCACCAGTACCAGCGGAATCGTCACCGTCAACGTGACCGGTGCGAAATCCTTGATCGGGTCGTAATTCAGGCGCGAGTACAGGCTTGCGCTGATGGTATGGGCCGCGGTGGTCTCATACAGCGTATAGCCGTCGCCCGGCGAACGGGCCACGAACTCCGCGGCGATGGTGGTCCCAGCGCCGGGCTTGTTGTTCACCACGACTTGCTGTTTCCAATCGTCCGACAGCCGTTGCGCGATGAGGCGCGCGACAACGTCCGTGGCGCCGCCAGGCGGGTAGGGAACAATTAGCGTGACCGGTTTATCCGGATAGGTCGCCGCTTGGGCGAGGGGCCCGACGATTGCGCTGGCCAACATCATGGCGGCGAAGCTTTTCCAACTTTTCATGCCTCTCTCCTTATTCTGGCGGGATCGCCAGTCATCTGTTTTTCTCATCGACCGAGTCACGGTCAGGCGCGCACCGCAGCGGTCATGGCACCGGCTGCCGCAGGACTAGATAATGCGCCGTCTGAACTAATAGGCACAAATTGGAATTTATGGACCATAATTAGGACATGGCTATCAATATCAAATATCGTCCATTAAAGGCCTTTTTGCTGGCCGTCGATAGCAACTCGTTCACCCATGCGGCGAACCGCCTCGGCGTGACTCAGCCTTCTTTCACGCTTCTGATTCAGGACCTCGAAGACGTCCTGGGCATACGCTTATTCGAGCGCACCACACGAAATATCGCATTGACCTCGGCCGGGCACGAGTTTCACGCTCGCATACAACGTCCCCTCGCTGACCTCGAAGAGGCCTATCGCAGCCTCACCGATCTGGCGGCCAAGCGTCGCGGCAACATTGTGCTCGGTGCGCTACCGTCTAGCGCATTGACGCTCATGCCTGCAGCGGTGGGCGCGTTGCACCGCGAGCACCCCGCGCTGAAAGTCCGTGTGCAGGAGGCCCACAATGATGAATTGATTGCCATGCTGCGCACCAACCAGATCGAATTCGCCGTGGCGACGTTGACCGATCCCGCGCCCGATCTGTCGTTTTCTCGGCTGATGAACGATTGTTTCTGCGCCGTGTATCCGGTAGGGCATCCGCTACAGCACGTGGCGCGGCCGCAATGGCGCGACGTTATCCGCTATGACCTCATATTGCTGTCCCACGGCTCCAGCGCGCGCTGGCAATTCGATCACGCGGTGCAAGATGAAACGCTGCCCGCAGGGGTAGGCTTGCGCTACGACGTGACCAACATGGGCACAGCCGCCGGCATGGTCCGACAGGGTCTGGGCGTGAGCGTATTGCCCCGATTGGCGTTGCCCGAGTTGAATCTCTCGGGCCTGGTATGCACGCCGCTCTATGATGAATCGGCACGTCGCGAGATCGGCATCCTGCATCGACGGGATCGTTCGCTATCACCCGCCGCCCAAGCGCTGGAGCAGTGTTTGCGTCGGGTGGCGGAAGACTTGGCGCCACGCTTGTTGTCGTATCCCTAAGCGGGCGGTGATTCTTGGTGTTTGGGCATGATCGGCGGTGCCGCGCGAATCTTGATAAGCCTATTAAATAGGTCTCGCAAAGTTGGGAATGAGTATTCGCGGAGACGGCGGCTGATTTGATGCCGAGCGCCTTGGCCTCATTGCTGCGTGAGACAACCGCCCCGTCATTGTTCGATAGGACGATGACGGGCTTGCCCGCTCGAATTCTGGGTTCTCTGGCATCAGGCGCACGACCCCGCTACGGTGATAGAGGCGCTTCACGGTGAATTCACCATCGACCACAGCCACCACGATATGGTTGTGGGCAGGCTCCATCGAGCGATCGACAATCAGCGCGTCACCGTCGTAGATCCCGGCGCCGGTCATTGACTGGCCCTTGACCCGAAACAGGAAAGACGCCGGCGGGCACCGAGGTCTCCGCCATAAACAGCGCGCAATCGAGCGCGGCAAGGGGCACCGGTTTGGTTATGACCAAAACTGGATAAAAACACAGCATAACCCCAATCCTATGGCCGCTGACCGGCTTGGGTTCGACCCCGAAGGGGCGTATGCCTCAACTAGGTCCCCCTGGAAGCGCTCTATATTGCCCATAATGGGTAAATTGGGTATATTGGGTATATCTTTAAAGTCAGGAACCCACCATGAACGCGTTTGGATCCCCAGCCACGCTGAAAACCGCATTTTCGGCCGATAGCCGCGAACCGGCCATTGATGACCTGCCAGTCGCTCCGGCGACTTCTGTAAAAAAGGAAGGCTGGCGAGGGATGATGCGCGCACTATCTGCGCACGGTAGATTGTTGGTCACCAACCATAATCAGCCAGAAGCGGTCATCCTGTCCGTGGATGAGTACACCCAGCTGGTGCAGGCTGCCCAGAGGGCTAAAGCCGCTGAGCCCGATCCACTCGCTGAATTGCGCCGACAATTCGATGAGCGTCTGCAAAAATTACAGGCCCCCGACGCTAATAACCGTCTTCGCAACCTGATGAAAAAGCCCGCCCCGCTGGCTGGTGCCGTCCTGTCTGGATCCTCCTATTGATCTCCCGCCCAGTTCTCTACGTATTAGCGGGCGTCAATGGCGCCGGCAAAAGCTCTATTGGCGGCCACCAACTCACGCAAGCTGGCCTAGCCTGGTACAACCCTGATAGCTTTGCCCGAGAATTGGTGAATGGCTATGGGTACGATCAAGAGCAAGCGAATGCTGCCGCCTGGAGTGAAGGGGTAAGGCGCCTTGATCAGGCAATTGAGCGTGGCCAGGACTTTGCTTTCGAGACCACCTTGGGCGGGTTCACTATCTCCGCAAAGCTTGCCGCCGCATCGAGCACTCATGATGTCATGATTTGGTTCTGTGGCCTGCAATCTCCCGAGCATCACATTGCCCGAGTGAAATTGCGCGTCAGCCAGGGAGGCCACGCCATTGCAGAAGAGAAGATTCGACAGCGCTATCGCACATCGGTGCTAAACCTCATCGCCCTGATTCCGTACCTGCACGAGCTCCGGGTGTACGACAACAGCCACGACGTGAAAGTCGGTGAACCCATTCCTGAGCCAAAGTTGCTGCTCTACATGTCGGGCAAAGAAATTCTAATTCCGGGAAACCTGGACGAGGCGAGATTGACGCCTGACTGGGCGATTCCAATCCTCGAAGCCGCGTATCAGATGAGCGCGCGACCGTCGTGAATCGATCCAGCAAATTTTGATTCGCATACCCAAGATTTAGGCCCTGGTTGCGGTGGTGGTGCTTGATGGATTAAACGCCAACAGCCGAATAACGGGTGAGGCCGATCAGAGCTTTTCTCGCCCCATGGGAGGCATTTCTTCCCATTCGGGATTCCTGGGAACGCCCTCGGGCATCTCTGCCATGAGGCCTTCCAACTTGTACTTGCGCGGGCGCCTGGGCTCGGCATCACTCTTGCGAGACGATTCAGGCGTTGCGTTCTCTGCGGGCGTGGGGCTTTTAGTCATGACGGGGGTGGATATTTACGCGACTAGGGCTGAGAGCAGCAACGATAGCGGCGATCTCATGAGGTTCCTACCCACTTAACGGAATGTGAATCCAGTATAGATTGTCACCGTCTTCGAGTAAGGCTGCCAGATCCGCTTAAAAGGAACGGGCAGCCTTTGGCCACCTACAATGCGACAGGGGGAATCAGCTTCATGCCGGCGTAGACCCTTCGTTTAAGGTCTTCTAGCATGGGCACAATGGAGCGCGGCGGAGTCTTGGGCCCAAGGTCAAGGAGCATTCGTTGAAATGCCTCATCATCCGAGGTGGAAACCTCGGTAAGACTCAGGAGCACAGCGCAGGCTCTGGCGAGAGCATCTCCTGCAACATCGGCGCCCGGCCGCGAACTGGTCGATTTCCAACTCAGCCTCGAGAAAGAGCTCAACACCGGGGTCATCTTCATCCCACGCGGCAAACGGGTCAAAATCCGCTTGCTCCACCAGGGTTACTCGATCCGAACTACGAACAAACGACGAAATCATCCGTTTTTTCCTTAAGCCGATAATCCGCTTCCGGGATGGAAGACGTGATCTCGGCCTTAGGATTTTGACGTCACGACTTTGGTGCCGCGCTATACGATAAGAAAAACCTCGGAGCAAAAGCCTGGGCCAGACAAAATTTTTCCCAGAAGGGCGCTTTTTTGGAAGTTTGAACGACCAAAATCCGGTCTATTTATCATGATAACTTTTATTATCATGAAATCTATATCCTGTTGATATAAAGCGTGTTTTTATTAAATCTTGCCATTCCATCCAGCATCATCCAGCCGCGTTACATGGCCCGACCATACACGCGTCAACTTGCCATCAGCCGACTTCTGCCCGCCATTCTGGCCCTGCGCTGCCACCACCCCCAGCTACAATGACGTCAATCGGAGCAATCAGAAGTTGAGCCCGCGGCATGGATGAAGAATACGTTCCGTATAGATCGAATCGTGACCATCTTGAGTTCTACCGAGCCTGGATGGAGGGAACGTTCAATGTCGACCAGCTCGCAAACCGGTATCTGGAAACCGGCACGGATCGCGCGGCGGCCAAGCGCATACTGAAAGCCGTCCAAGCTACGTTGGTGACCGCTGCGCGCCGTATGGGCAAGCATGGCCAGGCGCGGCTTCTCATGCTCGACAGGGACAGGCTGCGCGAGGCGGATGCACGCTCCTATAACCGTGTCCCATCCGAACGCCGGCGCCGGGAGCGTGATGCGCGATTATTCCGACGGCGCTTGACGCTCATCGCGGAACTGATCGACTCCGTATCGGTGCCGCCCAAACCTGGCGATCTGACTGACAAGTGGTTCGACGAATCGGTTGCCAAACCTCTGATGGACGCCGGGCTTCGCACAATCGCGCAAGTCGCCGAACGCGCCAACGCTACAGGCTATCTTTGGTACAAAAGCGTGCCACGCCTGGGCCCGACACGCGCCGCGCGCCTGAACGATTGGTTCAAACGCCATAACGAGGCGCTAGGCGATCTGTTTACGCCTTTCGCTCTCACGCCAAAGCGCTTGCTGCCCAAAGAGCAAAGGCAACCCTGGACCAGCGCGGCGGTGTCACGAGCGCCTTACGGCGTCGAACCTCGATCACCATTTCTTGCCAGCCGCGACGGGTTCTACCTGCCCCCGGCCGAACTCGATGGCTCGCGAGGAAGGAACCGGGCTCCGCTCGAAGAAAACCGCAGCGGTGCAGCCAACGACTACGAAGCGATCCAGGCTTGGCTCAACCTCTACAAAGAGCCACAGCACAAGCACACTCTGCGCGCTTATCGCACCTCGGCCGAACGCCTGCTGCTCTGGTGCGTTTTCGCCAAGCAAAAAGCCCTGTCGAGCCTGACCACGCAAGACGTGCTGGAATACAAGGCGTTCCTGGCTGACCCGAAGCCATACGATCTCTGGGTGAGCGACGCCATGCACCCGCGTTACGATCCGGACTGGCGTCCCTTCATTTGGCGCCGGCGTCCCAAGGCGCAGCGCTTTCACATCCCCAATCGTGCGATCGAGCCGCCAAACGCGCGCGTCAACGCCGCCGGCGAACCTTTGATCGCCGGACTGTCTGCCGACAGCGTGAAATACGCCCTCACTGTCGCGGCAAAGCTCTGCACGTGGCTGGTGGGCCAGCGCTATTTGGACTACAACCCCTTTTCAGGCCTGGCGCGAAAAAAGGCCCGAACCCAAATCAACGTCGGGCGCAGTCTGACGCGGCAGCAATGGGACTACGTCATGCAATTCGCGGCGTCCCTGCCTGACGACAGTTTGAAAACGCTACGTCTGAGGTTTGTGCTGCACTTCGCCTTCTCCACTGGCCTTCGCTTGTCCGAACTCGTGAACGCCAAGGCCGCCGACATCAGTATCCAGGATCTCGGCGACGATATGCGCCCGATGGTGCTTCATGTCGTAGGCAAAGGCCAAGAGCCCAGAGAAGTCTTCCTGCCGCAGTCACTGCAGCGCACCCTGGCCCAATATCTCAGCGCCCGCGGCCTGCCCGACGATCCGCGTGCCTGTCCGCCCGAAACGCCTCTGATAGCCAAGCTCTACAGCACCCGCTGGGGCGATGCCATGACCGATTCCGCCCTATACCGTGTCTTGACGAACTTCTTCGAATCGGCCGCGAATGCTATTCCCGATGCGCAGACCTCAGTCCGCGGGCGCGAAAATCGCTATCGGCTCCTGCAAGCCAGCACCCACTGGCTTCGCCATACGCACGGCTCGCACGCTGCGGCACGCGGCACCTCCCTGGCGGTTATCCAACAAAACCTGGGACACAAATCGCTCACTACGACATCCGTCTACGTCAAGGCGGAAGCCCGCTTACGCGCCGAGCAGATGGAGGCCTTTGACCAAGCTGTGTTCGGGCAAAAGGACGCATAGTGTCGATCAAAACAAACGCGTGTCACGCACTCATGACTATCCCCCCTAAACGATTAGCCATCATGGCCGCGATGCCCAAAGAATTAGAGGGTCTGGTCACAGCGATGGGAGATTCGGTCACGATCACGCGCATTGCCATGCGCGATTTTTACGTTGGCGAGATCGCAGGCTACCCTTGTGTGGTCGTCTTAAGCCGTATCGGCAAAGTCGCGGCTGCGGCCACGACCACCGTATTAATTGAGACGTTCAAGGCAACATCGATCGTATTTGTAGGCTTGGCGGGCGGACTACATTCGAGCATCCGCGTGGGCGATATCGTCGTGGCCAGTCTCCTGATGCAGCATGATCTTGATGCACGCCCTTTATTTGCGCGCTATGAAGTGCCAATGTTGGGATTAAGTCGTTTCACGCCGGATGCCTCGCTGAGTGCCGCGTTGTTGTCGCACGCTCGGGCTTATCTCGCAGAACAATCGCGTTCTGGTAGTGCACATGGCGTAGCGAGCGTCGACAGACCTTCCACCGCCCATCACGGCCTTATCGTAACGGGCGATGTGTTCGTCACCGAGCCATCACGTCACCGAGCCATCCAGCAGCAGCTGCCAGACGCACTGTGTGTGGAGATGGAAGGCGCAGCCATGGCTCAAGTCTGTTTTGAGTTCGGCGTTCCCTTTGCCGTCATGCGTGTCATCTCGGACCACGCGGATCACAACGCAGACGTGGATTTTTCGGACTTCTTAGAAAAAAAAGCGAGCCTCTATACCTGCGGTGTGCTGTTCAAATTCTTAGCGACGCTGCGCTGACCGATAAGATCCGTTGACGCGTCGCCAGCGTCAAGCCGCGGCGAGCATCTCATGCGCAACCGGCACGACATACCTGCCCTCTCCAAATGCCAAGGGCCGGTTCTCGCTGCGATACATCCGTTCGACCTGTCCAATATAGATGTCATGATCGCCACCGGGATGGACCGCGACCTTGACACACTCCAGATACGCGCTGCAGTCCTCAATAATCGGCACGCCACCCAAGCCCTCATTGACCATGACGCCGTGGAACTTGTTGCCGCCTGACCGCGCGAACTGATTAGAAATAGGGATCTGGTGGTCCGCCAGGATATTCACCACGAAGCGCTCACAATTCTTAAACGCCGCGTAACTACTCGAGGTCCGTGCCTGGCTCCACAGTATCAAAGGAGGATCCAACGACACGGAACTGAACGAATTCGCCGTCACGCCATACTGATTGCCGTCTTCGTCCACCGTCGTCATGATAGTGACGCCCGTCGTAAACGCGCCCAGGACGCGCCGAAATTCTTTGCTGTCAAAAGTGTTCATGCTTGGGCCTCGAATACAGATTGAACTCGGGATTGGCGATAAGTGATCAAGTCCGCAATAGAAATAATGGTCAGATCATGGCTAAGCGCAAATGCAATGAGGTCCGCACGGCGCGCCATGCTGCCATCGTCGTTGACCAGCTCACACAACACGCCTCCCACGCCCCGCCCGGCGAGAGCCACCAAATCATGAGCGGCTTCGGTATGCCCGGGCCGTTCCAGCACCCCGCCTGCCCTGCTGCGCAGCGGGAAAATATGCCCGGGACGCACGAAATCGTCTGCCTTGGCGGCCGGGTCGGCCAGGGCGCGCAACGTGGCGGCGCGATCGGCCGCCGAAATTCCCGTGCTGACACCTAGCCGCAGGTCCACGCTCACCGTAAAAGCCGTTCTGAAAGGATCGGCGTTGTTTGTCACCATCGGCGGTAACTCAAGACGGTCCAACACCTCGCCCGGCAGCGAAACGCACACCACGCCGCTCGTATGACGCACCATGAAGGCCATCTTTTCCGGTGTGACCGCGTTCGCGGCGATGATAAGGTCGCCCTCGTTTTCGCGCGTCTCGTCATCGACCACCAGCACGAACTCGCCGCGGCGCATCGCGTCTATGGCCGTTTCGACGGAATCAAATGCGCGTTCCGACCGCGCTTGGGTAACGCGCGAGACGGCTTGGGCTACGACAGACATAAGCAACTCCTGTAATCAGACTAGCGACAGTCTAGGAGGGCTACCGTCTACAAACAATTTGCAGAATTGAATTTATCTATAACCAACGGGAATAAGTGGTGCGTGTGCACCTGCCCTGCCCCGCGATCAAGCCAGTTTTGCGAGCTGGGTTTTAAAGTTTTTGCTCAGGAAGTCCTGGAAATTCTGTCCGGCCACATTTAATTCGGCGTTGCGCGCAACCACCATCCCGTAGCAGCGCATGATTGTCAGATCCTTGACGTCAATAGTCTTGCGTACCCCGCGCGCATTGTCATGCGCCATGGACTGCGGCAAAAACGTAATGCAGTTGCCGGCATCGACCATGCCAAGCAATGTCGGCAAGGTGATCGTGATCGCTGGATTAAATGGCGCGCCGCGACGCTCGAATTCTGCCTGCAGCTGTTTGCGCAGCGCCTGATAGCGATCCAGTAGCATGAGCGGGTACGGAAAAATCTGCTCTAAATCCACCGATTCGGCGTTCGCCAGCGGATGCCGGGCCGGTACGACCAAGGTCATTTTTTCTTCGGCCAAGGATTTAAAACCCACTCCGCGCGGCGCGCTATCCAGGGCAGCGACCGCCATATCCGCATTGCCTTCGACCACACTGCGTATGACCTGCTCATAGGGCAGATCCCGCAGCACAATGCTCACGTCGGGATAGCGCTCGTTATAGGCATGGATCAGGGCGGGCATGACGGTAGCCGCCAGCATGGGCGTGACCACGACGGTCACCCGATTGCGATCGACATCGGAGACCGCCTGGAATTTTCTCAGCACGTCGCGCAAGCCCGCTACCGCCTGCTCGGCGGCGTCACGCAGCAAGATGCCATCCGGTGTGGGCTCAACCCGCCGCGTGGTGCGCACCAGGAGTTTGACGTGCAGCTTGTCTTCCAGACGACGCACCCGGTTGGTCACCGCCGGCTGGGACAAATGCAGCTTGCGCGCCGCCACGCTGAAACTGCCCTCTCGCACCACCCAAAGAAAGGTCTCGAGTTCAGCGATTTCCAGACGGGTCAACGAGGGAGGATCGATCAATTTATTCACGGTCGTTATGAATGTATCACAGGGCGGAAATTGTGCCGCGGGCAGTCTGCACCAATACTGGCGGTCAGTTTTTGTTCGAAACCACGCAACGACATAGGCTAGACATGAGTAAATCCCCACGCCAAATGACCTTGGTTGCTTTTTTGCAAGCGCAAAACTGCTCGAACTATGCGGGCTCTTGGCGTCACGCCTCCAGTATGACGGACTACTTGTCGCCCGAATACTATCAACGTATTGCCCGTACCTTGGAAGCCGGCAAGTTCGACATGGCGTTCTTCGACGACCGGCTGGCCATGCCGGACATCTACGGCGATGGCCACCAAGACACGGTCAAGTACGGTGTGCGTCCCATCAAGTTGGATCCCACCACCGTGCTCATGGCCATGGCCATGGCGACCTCCAAGCTGGGTCTGGGGGCCACTTACTCGACGACTTACTACGAACCGTTCCACGTCGCCCGGCTGTTTGCCTCACTGGACTTGATGACCAAGGGCCGCGTCGCCTGGAACGTCGTCACTTCGATGAACAACTCCGAGGCGGCCAACTTCGGTCGCTCGGAACACCTGGAACATGACCTGCGCTACGATCGCGCCGACGAATTCATGGAAGTCGTCATGGGCCATTGGGACACCTGGCAAGAAGGCGCCATCATCGCCGACAAGGCCGCGGAAATCTTCGCCGACCCCGAGATGGTCAAGCGCCTGGATCATCAAGGACAGTATTTCAACTCGCGCGGTCCGCTGACGGTGCCGCGTTCCCCGCAAGGCCATCCGGTGATTTTGCAAGCCGGTCAAAGCGGCCGGGGTCTGGCCTTCGCCGCGCGCTGGGCCGAAGTGGTGTTCTGCAAATACCCCACCCTGGAAAACGGCAAGAAACAGTACCAGGCCCTCAAAGACGGCGTGGCCAATGCGGGACGCGATCCCGACTCGCTGAAGATCGCGCCGGAACTCAAAATCATCGTCGCCGAAACCGAGAGCCAGGCCAAGGAACAGCGCGACTACATCGCCAGCTTGTCGCGTCCTATCGATGGGTTGATCATGATGGGCGAGACGCTGAACATCGACTTCTCGGGCCGCCCCTACGAACTGCCCTTCACCGATGAAGAACTGGCGGCGATGTCCTGGCAAGGCCTGCGCGACAAGGTCATCCAGATCAGCGGCAAAAAGAATCCGTCGGTCAAGGACTTCGTCGAGGCCTCCGGCCGTGGCACGCTCAACGACGGGCCCGTGTTCTGCGGCACCGGCGCACAGGTTGCCGACCAGATGGAAGAATGGTTCAAATCGGCCTGCGACGGTTTTGTGCTGTCGGCCACATCGGTGCCCGGCACCTACGAAGATATCGTCCGCCTCGTTGTGCCCGAACTGCAAAAACGTGGCCTCTTCCGCAAGGAATATACGGACACCACGCTGCGCGGCAACGTCGGCCTGGCCAAGCCGCGTGCCGGCGACTGGCGCCGCAAAAACTAACAGGAGGCTCGAACCATGACGCAAAAGACCGTTCGCATGATGTCGGCAAGCGGCATCCTGGGCTATGGCTTTCCCGAAAGCTCGCTTCAAGCCGCGCTGGCGCTCAAACCCCATATGATTGGCGTCGATGGCGGCAGCAGCGATCCAGGCCCGCATTACCTGGGCTCGGGCAAGACGCTCAACTCTCGCCTGGCGATGAAGCGCGATCTGTCGCTGCTGTTGCGCGGCGCCATTGCCAACGGCATTCCGATGATGGTCGGGACTTGCGGGGGTGCCGGTGGCACGCCGCATCTGCAGGCTTGCGCCGATATCATCCGCGAGATCGCCGCCGAGCATGGCCTGCACTTCAAGATGGCGCTCATCGATTCGGAGCAGGACAAGGGCTTTCTGCTGGAGCAATTGCAGGCCGGCAAGATCAAGCCGCTGAGCAACGCCCCGCAAATCCGCGCCGAAGACATCGAGCAAGCCGTGCGTATCGTCGGCATGATGGGCCCGGAACCCTACCGCGAGGCACTGGCTGCCGGGGCACAGGTCATCCTCGGCGGGCGCGGCACCGACCCGGCGCCTTGGGTCGCACTCGCCATGCATCATGGCTTGCCGGAAGCCCCGGCCTGGTATGCGGGCAAGATCCTCGAATGCGCCTGCAATGCCGCCATTCCCAAGAAGCACGATTGCTTGATGGTCACGGTGGGCGAAGACTTCGTCGAAACCGAGCCCCTGAATCCGGAGTTGCGCTGCACGCCGATGTCGGTAGCCGTCCAGGCCCTGCACGAAACCTCCAGCCCGATCATTCGCTACGAACCGGGTGGCGTGGTGGACGCGAGCGAATGCGTAATCGAAGCGCTGACCGAGCGGCGCGTGCGTATCACCGGCATGCGTTGGATTCCCAAGCCCTACAGCATCAAGCTCGAGGGCGCGCGCATGGCCGGCTATAGCGCGATCACCATCGCCGCCACGCGCGACCCGGGCCTCATCGGTCAGCTCGACAGCTTTATGGCGTTCGTGCGTGAATCCACCGCGACGAAAGTCAGCGCGCTGGGGATCGATCCCTCGACCTACCAGCTGGTACTGCGCTTGTATGGCCAGGACGGCGTGATGGGCGCCTGGGAACCGAAAAAAGACAGCGTGCCGACCGAGGTTGCCATCATCGCCGAGGTCGTGGCCGACACCCAAGAAATCGCCAATGCGGCCCTGTCGCTGGCACGGGTGACCCTGCTTCACTCTGACTTCGCCGGACGGATGTGTCGCGAAGGGAACATGGCCTTCCCATTTTCCCCGTCCGATATCGAACGTGGGCCCATCTACGAGTTCATGCTCCAACACGTGCTTGAAATCGATGATCCGCTGCGCATGTTCCCCATTCATTACGAAGAAGTCTAGGAGCCCACATGGTCAAGCTGAAGCAAATCGCCAAAGCCTGCAAGAGCAAAAACGCCGGCCCCTTTCACATCACGTTGGACATCATGTTCGACAACGCGGACCTGTTCAAACAGGTGCGAGACTCCGGCGTGATCTGCCCGGACCTCATTGCTTCGCTCTACGGTGTCAAGCCGCAGGATGTGCTCTTTACCGAGTACCCCCCTGCCCTCGCTTGGAAAGCGACATTGCCGCGTCGCATTCCGTCGGGCGCCATCGGCGATACCGATATTTATGGCGCCCAGCAACATGCGCCGTTGCTGGATATCGAGATCCCCATCGACATCGCTAAATAGAAGTCCAGATCTGAACATATACCCCCTGCCTCGCTCGCGAGGCAGTATTTCATGGCGCTGGTATGGACGAGCCACAAACGCCGTCACCGCGCGGCAAAGAACGATATGCAGGTTCAATAAGCTAATAGGAGACCACGAAAAATGAAAATATGGAAAAAAGGGGTGATCGCGATCGCCCTGCAACTCGTTGCAGCCAGCGCATTCGCGCAAGATTTTCCGGAAGGGAAAACCTTGAATATGGTGCTGGGTTTCGCACCCGGCGGCGCGACCGATGCGATGGCCCGTATCGTCGCCAAGAAAGTATCGGAAAACACCGGGCAGTCGATCGCCGTGGTCAATAAACCCGGCGCTGGCGGCAATATTGCTCAGCAGTACGTCGTGTCGGCCGAACCGGACGGCTCGACCATTCTGGTCGGCAGTATCGGATCGCTCACGATCAATCCTCACCTCATGACGTTTTCGTATGATCCGCTAAAGGACCTGTCACCCATCACCATGGGTGTGGCCTATCCGCTGGTACTGGTCGTCAATCCGCAAGTCGGCGCGAAAAACGTCAAGGATCTCGTCAACATTGCCAAAACCAAACAGCTGGATTTCGCCTCCAGTGGTGTGGGGTCCGCCACGCATATGGCAGGCGAAATGCTGAATCAGCGTGCGGGCATCAATATGGTGCATGTGCCCTACAAGGGCGGCGGCCCCGCGATGATCGACCTGCTAGGCGGCCGCATCGACGCCTACTATGCCTCGCCGACCTCTGCCGCGCAGCACATCAAGAATGGGCAGCTCACGGCCTTGGCCACTACCGGCCCGACGCGCGCAGAGATCCTGCCCGAGGTGCCGACGGTCGCCGAGTCCGGATACCCCGGCTACAACGCGTTGAATTGGTACGCGTTCCTGGCGCCCGCCAAAACCCCCAAGCCCGTGATCGACCGCTGGAATCAGGAAATCGTCAAAGCCCTCAAGTCCCCGGACGTCATCAAGCTGCTGGAGGAACAAGGCTTGACCCCGATGCCCGGCACGCCTGAAGAGCTTGCACAGTTCATGCAGACCGAATCGGACAACTGGGCCAAAGTGGTCAAAGAGGGCAAGATCACGCTGCAATAAGCGCCTTGCATAACGGGCGCTGCTTTTCTCTCAGCGCCCTGATATTCACGACTCTCCATGCGCGGGCTTTAGGAGCGTGCAGCTTCCTAAAGCCTGATTGCATCGCCGTCTTTGCGCTAAGCCGGGAATGCACGGCCCTCCGCCGCCGTACTATAGTTCGATCCCCATCACCGCAGCAGGAAGGCATGCATGAGCGTCCAACAGGCCATCACACGCAAAACCATTTCCGCCATCCGCCAGTCCAAGGGACGCGGCAACATCGTGGCATTAACCGCATACACCACGCCCATGGCGCGGCACCTGGACGCACACGCCGATCTGCTGCTGGTAGGCGATTCGCTGGGCATGGTGGTGTACGGCCTGCCCAGCACGCTGGCCGTGACCCTGGACATGATGATCGCGCATGGCGCGGCCGTCGTGCGCGGATCGGCGCAGGCGTGCGTCGTGGTTGACCTGCCCTTCGGCAGCTACCAGGCATCCCCCCAGCAGGCATTCACCGCAGCGGCCCGCGTGCTAGCCGAAACCGGTGCTCAAGCGGTCAAGCTCGAAGGAGGCATTGAGATGGCAGAGACGGTGCAATTCCTGAGCGTGCGCGGCGTGCCTGTCATCAGCCATATCGGCTTGATGCCACAACAGTTCAACGCCGTAGGTGGCTACAAAGCCCAGGGCATGCAAGCCGACGCCGGTGAACGCATCTTGAATGACGCAAAGGCGCTTGAGCAAGCGGGCGCCTTTGCCCTGGTGGTGGAATGCACGGCCGAGGCCGTGGGTCGCCGCGTCACCGAAGCGCTGAGCATTCCCGTCATCGGCATAGGTGCGTCGCCGGCGTGCGATGGTCAGATCCTGGTTACCGAAGACATGCTGGGCATGTCGGGCACCCGGGTCCCGCGCTTCGTAAAGCAATATCTTCAAATGAGCACGATGATCGAGCAGGCCGCCGCGAGCTACGCGCAGGAGGTGCGCAGTGGCGCGTTCCCGGCGATCGAGCATTGCTTCGGCACCAAGACCAGCTGACCTCGCAGCGGTGAAATCCAGGCGGCGGGGTAAAATCCGCTCCCCATGCGCTATACCGACTTCGACCAACGCCTCGTCGCCCTCGACGCCCTGCCCATCCATCGCGGCAGGATCATGCGCGTCTGGCTGCAAGGGCAAGCGCTAGACCACGGCACGCGGCGGCGGCAGTCCGAGCATTTCCTGCCGCTGGCATTGCGCAACGCGGTGCCGGCTTTGACGGCCGAACTGGACGGCCTTGCACGCGTGCGCGCCGAACATACCGGCAACGACGGCTCGCGCCTGCTTGTCGAACTCGCCGATGGCCAGATGGTGGAAAGCGTGCTGCTGCCGCGCGACGGGCTTTGCGTGTCGACCCAGGTGGGATGCGCGGTCGGCTGCCGTTTTTGCATGACCGGCAAGAGCGGCCTGATCCGCCAAATCACCAGTATGGAAATTCTCGCGCAAGTGGTGTTGGCGCGACGTTTGCGCGCGGTAAAGAAAGTCGTTTTCATGGGGATGGGCGAGCCGGCACACAATCTCGACAACGTGCTCGAAGCCATCAATCTGCTAGGCACCGAAGGCAATATCGGCCATAAGAATCTGGTGTTTTCCACGGTCGGCGACCGACGCGTGTTCGACGCCCTGCCCCAGCAACGCGTCAAGCCCGCATTGGCCCTGTCACTGCACACGACCAAGGCCGACTTGCGCGCACAACTGCTACCGCGCGCGCCCAAAATGACGCCGGAAGAATTAGTCGAACTCGGCGAAGCGTACGCCCGTGACACCGGCTATCCCATTCAGTATCAATGGACGCTGCTCAAAGACGTCAATGACGGCGACGACGAACTCGACGCCGTCGTGCACTTGCTCAAGGGCAAGTACGGCGTGCTCAACCTGATCCCCTTCAATAGTCTGGAAGGTGACGACTACCAGCGCCCCGATCTCGAACGGATTCGCGAGATCGTGCGCTATCTGCATAGCCGCGGCGTACTGACGAAGGTCCGAAACAGTGCTGGCCAGGACGTGGAGGCCGGCTGTGGACAGTTGCGAGCTCGCGCGGTGGAATCCACCCACGTCATACAAGTAAAACGGCGCTCCTAACCCAAACGCGGTGTATTGCCGTGTCACTCGGTCCGATTCAAGGAATCGTCCAAAGCGACGAGAGGGAATCGTGTTGTATTGGCACCCTTATCAAGATTACCCAACCTCTAATCTTGCTCGGAGTCCTACTTGATACCTCGCAGCGTTGCCACACCATATCGCTTGACTTCCCACCTCCCGAATAGCGTAGCCCCTCCGCCCACAAGCGGCCTTTCAAAAAGCACCATCGCTCAACTCATCGAAACCGGCCCTCAGCGAGCATTCGAATTACTCGTCGAGCAACAGTCTGTCAATGTCGCAGAGCTAGGCTTTGAGAATGGACAAAACTGTCTGCACTTGGCCATCGCCGCCGGGCACACCGGCGTCGCCTATTATTTACTGAAACAGGCCCCCGATTGCACCGAAAAACTGGTGAACGGTACGGATTTCAACGGAAATACCCCTCTGATGTATGCAGTGACCAACCCACTGCATACGCCTGCCGATTTAATCGATAAGCTCATCGCCGCCGGGGCGCGCGATGAGCTGCACGAAGCACTGGCACGCTCGGTCATGCTCGTGGGGCACACCGCGATCTCCGAGCGCTTGATCGCAAACGGTGCGAACGCCGCCGCCGCGCTGGCATGGTTATGCTCAGCGGAAGATCTGTTTCGCGAGAACGTATGCGAGGCCGTTGAGTATTTGCTTAGCCGCGGCGCCGATCCGCAATCCGTCTTTGACTATGCAATAGAACGGGATTTGTGGCGCGCAATATTGGAGCTGACTCTTCTCGGCTACAGCGCTTCCGATCAGCTTATCAAAGCGGCCCAACGCGCGGATAGAGTGACAAGCGCATACTTGGTGAGTGGCGGCGTCGATACCGTGCCCGTGCTGATGCACCTTGCGACATTGCCCGAGTCGCAAGCGTCGGGCACCTCGGTGACATCGTTCGTGCCATCAAATCCTCTTTCAATGATTAATCTCATTATTCAAGAGTTGAAGATTCCGCCGACTGGGCCAAAGCTGGCGCTGTTCAAACTCGCCCGTCATGAGGATCTGACGCCTCTGCGGCGGCTCGCGGAAACGGTAGTTTGCGGCCCACTCACCCTGTGCGAGCTGTCGAAGTACCGGGCCGAGGCGCTAAAAATCCTCCACGATGTCGGATTGGTGCCCCCCCATGCACTGGAGTGGCTGGTCCGGGATGGCAACCTGGCGCAAGCGCAGAAGCTCGTGATGGCAGGCGTATCGACCGACGAACTCATGCATAAACTCGAGCATGAGGCGTACGCCGAGGAGAGCTGGCAACAACGCGCTAGCGCGGCGGCGATGATGCTATTGCTCGCGGCGGGGGCTAAGCCGCACAAGCTTCGCCCCGAAACCTCCGCAATGGTGAAGTTACATCGCCAACGTGTTCTTAGTGCAGCGGCAACGCCCGGCCGACTTAAGGAGACGTTGCGTGCCGCCGCGCTGCAGGGCAAGGTGTGCGACCTGCATGTCCTGCTTAGCCGGGCGGAGAGTAGAAGTACAGCACGGGACGTGATGAAGGATCTGGTCGCTGAAGGCCGCATCGCCGCGGCCTCCATGTTCGTAAAGAGCGGGTTGGAAGTAGGCAAAATAATTCCGCAGACTATCCTCGGATGCAGTGACACGGCGACCGCCCATGCAATGATTATCGCCGCCGATGCGGTCACCTATCCCGACGCTGTAATGCTGGAACGCCTGTCGGGCGATTTCGGCAGGTATTCGCACGCCACACTCGCGCTCCTTGAACTGCTTAAAATGGAACACCGGCAATGGGGCCGCCAGGTCATTCCCGCTCTGACGGACGGCGCGTGGGCCGTCGTGGAGTGCGCCTCAACCGATACGGAGGAAAGTCGCCAGCGGGTCGGACAGCTCCGCGACATGAAAGCCGATCTTTGCGCCGCGGTATTTCTCGCCTTCCGAGTGGTGCAATACGAAACCGCTGTCAGGCTGATCCGCTGGGAGCCCCAGATCGTGCATGACGCGTTGATGCGTACCTTTATAGACCTGGAAGCGGACCCGTGCGCCAGAGAGCTGGCGCAGAGCGCTTTGCTCCTGGCGGGCGCCACCTATACCTCTGCCCTCTGCGAGGCGGCCAAGGCCGTCCAGCCGGAAGCGGCAAAGCGCTTGCTGAGGCACCACCGCGCGGCGGGGCCCAATTTGATCAGAAAGCTATGCGAGGAACCACCCAATGAACCGAATCGGGCGATATGCCGGTTCCTTTTAGACGTGGGAGCAGATCCGCAAGCCGTCTCCAAGCGCCTTATGGTTGCAGTGCATGAGCCCGGCAACCGACAAAGACTCAAAAATCTCACGGGGTTATTGGTGAGGGACCCCAAATACGTTTCCAAGGCAAGCTTTTTCCTCGACTGATCAAGTGGTGCACCGTCACGGGGATCAATGGTGCCTTAAATTGTTCTGTGGAGCGGCCGCTAAGACGCAAGGTGCCTGGAATTGTTCCAGGCTGCCCGGCATCAACGTCAGTATGCTGCCAGCACCATGTCCGGTAGCGCTTCCAGAAGGTACCCATAATTGTCCGATAATCGTCCTGACGTGTAGCCACAGCCCTTTGAGGCGCCTTTCTCGTATCAGTCACCTCGCTATCGCCCGGCAGCCGGGCTGTTCCGACTCGGAACGCTCCCGTCGACATCGCTATGCTGATAGGCGCATAGCAGCGTAACGGGCTACGGGGCCGTCAAGGTACCCAAATTTGTGCGAACCCTCTCGCCCGTAAGCAAGGTGCCCGAATTTGTGCCGCCATCGCTTCACTCACGCGCGGAAATACAAAATTCGGGGCGCGCGCGCGAGTTATGCGCATCGTTGAGCCAGCTTGCATGAAGTGCCTGGATAAATGCGTGTTCCGACTCGGAACAACACCCGCCTCCAGGCAACAAAATACACTCAAACCAATTCGGCGGAAGAAATCAGCGGCTAATACACAACAAATCTGGGTACCTTCCGCTGTCTGGTCCCGGCTAAATCATCCGATACCGCAGCGGCCGATCATATCCAGGCACCTTGCGGCTGGACCGACACAAATCCGGGCACTATTAGGGCGACAGAAATGACATATTCCGCAGTCGGATCAACGCGTTAGGCTAGATCAGGACAAAGTTGGGTACCATCGACTTACACCCTACATATTCAGGCACCATAGCCGACAATTTCAGGCACCGAATAACAATCTCGGGTACTTCTAGAGACAATACCGGGCACCTAAGGAACGCGTCTGGGTACCTTTTCAATCTAAGTGCTTGAAATAGCAAGGAACTTATTTTTCTGTAAGTAGGTAGGTCAGTATTAAAAAACAGACTTACCTGACAGCACTACAAAACCTGGTACCAAAAATATGCGGAAAGGTGCCCGATATTGTTTTGACGCGCCACCTTGTACGCGCGATACTGGCGCCCATATCCGTTTTGGCTCGTCCCAATGACCGCGCTCCCGACTTCGCCTCCATCCCCCGATAACGCCCCGCCGAAAAACGATGGCAAAGCCATGCAGCTTGCGCTATCGCTCTTTAGCGAACTGGGCGCACACGGTGCCGGGGCGGATCATTTGCCAGTGCAGGTCGGTTTTCACAAAAACAATCTGTTCATCAACATTGTCGACATGAGTTTGTCGGCACGTCGCGCGATCGATGTGCTGTACTTCATTACTGCTCAAGACCCTGAGTACAAAAGTGGGTACCGTATTGACCTGAACATCTTCAAATGGTTGATGGGGTACACCAGCAATAACCGAAAGCACTTGCAGTCGATCCTGCGCGAGGCACAAAAAGCCGCCGTGCAGATCGAATCCTCGGGCCCGGAGGCCAGCACCGACGAACCCTGGGCCTCCATTCCCATGCTAGGACCGGTGGCAATCGCCAACGGCAAAATATTTTTCGAGATTCACCACCGACTGCAGGCAGAAATCAAAAGTCCGGCAGCCAGTCACTTTCTCAGCCTGCGCTACGTCTTCAAATCGATTCACGCGAAGATCCTGTTCGACCGCCTACAACTTTTTATCGCGCAAGGCACCACGGGTTGGATATCGCTTGATGAATTACGCGGGTGGTGGGGATTCAAAGCGGACGAGTACGCCGAGTTCAAGAAAATGCGTCAGCGCGTGATTGAAAAAGCGGTGAGCCAGATCAACGAGGTCACCGGCCTGCACGTCAGCTATGACACCAAGAACGTGCCTGGGTCCAAGCGCGTCGGGAATATCCGATTCCAAATAGAGAAAACCGCGCAATTCGACGCACCCCAGGCCTCGATGATCGCGCTGAAAGCGCAATATGAGGTACTACGCAACGAGTTTGGGTTAAATGGCGCACAGCTGGACGAAATCATCAGCCACCGCGATGAATGGGACGATGATCGCCTGCAGAAAGCCATTGAGTACACCCGTTACCAAATCGCCCAAGGCAAGGTCAAAAGATCGGTCGCCGGTTACTTTATGAAGGCCGTGCGTGAAGCGTATGCCCTGGGCACCGCGCAATTGCAAATCGATGCCATCGCTGCCTCGAATGACATCGCGGTCTCCCCGAATCCTCTCCAGCAAGCCGTTGCCGCGCGCGAACAAGCCATTCAAGCCGAAGTGGACCAATTGGAAACGCTCGGCCACACGGGCTATGAAGCCTACCTTGCCATGGAGCCGGCACAACGGGCCGAAGTGCTGCGCGAATTCATCCGTTCCTTACCCGCACGAACGTTGGCCGTTCAATTGCATATTGAGCCCGCCATGCTAGCCACGCTGGTGGGCGACAACACAGATGTGCAGACGCAATTGGGCGCCTTCGTGGCGATGCGTACCGTGCGCACAACGCGCCGCCGCCGGGTCGCGATTCCTTGAGCATGGCCGGATGCGCTGGCCCGTATGAGGCGGGTGCGGCCGCTTAGCCACCTTCAGCGCTCCACGCAAGGCGGTCACAATTTCGTGCTTCCTTTAATTTTCCACTTTGTATAAAATTCGCCGCAAAGTGATTAATCGATAAGGGAACGCGATGGTAGCTAACTTGCAAGTAAAGATCGACCGACGTGTGGACTTGGCGCAGGTCGCCGATTTTGCAAGGCGGTTGGAGACCGTCACGAACGAACTGCGCGATCAAATTCTCTCGCCCAGACCCCGGAAAACGCCGCCCGTTTTTACTTCGGCACAAGTTGCCGATATGTGCGGCATTGAACGGTCGCGATTGAATTACTTGCTCAACCGTGAAGGCACCTCGTTGCCTCAAGGCGAAGTGCGAGGCAACCGCAGCCGCATTTTCACATTGCCGGAGGCACGTCAATGCGTGCAGCAAATCTCCGACATCGAGAAATCGCCTTTGCTCGTCGGCAAACCCGGCTCGGCCAAAATATTGGTGGTTGCCAACTTTAAGGGCGGATCAACGAAGACGACCACCGCGATGAACATCGCACAGGGCTTGTCACTGCTCGGGCGCAAATGCCTGCTTATCGATTTGGATCCCCAGTCCTCCGCCACGGAACTGTGCGGCTTGTATGCCGAGCAAGACGTGCGCGAGGAACATACCATCCTGCCCTTTATCTATGAAGGAAACGTCGCCGACCTGGATGCGGTGATTCAAACCACTTATTGGGATGGCCTCGATCTCATCCCCGCGCACACCGCTCTGTTCTCGGCCGAGTTTCACTTGCCCGCCATGACGTCGCGCGATCCGGGTTTCCGGTTCTGGAACGTGCTGCGCAACGGCCTGGATCATTTGCGCGACCGCTACGACTATATCGTGCTGGATTCCGCGCCGTCGTTGTCGTATATGACAATCAATGCCTTGATGGCCGCCGACGCGATGGTCATGCCGCTCGTGCCAGAAAGCCTGGATTTTATGAGCTCGGTGTCGTTCTGGAGCCTGTTTTCCGACATGGGCACCACTTTTGTCGAGCGCGGAGAGCAAAAAACCTTTGATTTCATCTCGGTGCTGCTCTCTCGCGTTGACCGCGGGGCCGCCTCGGCCGCGCCTGTCGTGCGCTCCTGGGCGCAGCGCGCCTATGCCGATTGGATGCACACCATCGAGGTGCCCGCCAGCTCCGTGGCCAGCACCATCGGGTTGGCATTGGGGACCGTGCATGACCTGTCCAAGGGCGACGTTGATGACCGCGCGTTGGCGCGCGCCAAAGAACCGTTGACCGCTTATTGCCAGTGGATCGACGAACAATACACCGATCACTGGAGGGCTTCGAAATGAGGCGCAATCTACGCGAAGAGATGTTGAACAAGACGGCGAGCCTGCGCTCCACCGCCGAGGTACCGCGCCCCGTTTTGGAGCCCGCTGTAGCGCCAGACCCGTCCCGCCTCCCCCGCACCGGCCCTGGCCAGCTCGCGGCATTAACAACCGCGCAACAGCGTATCAAAGAGCTTGAAGAAAAACTGGCCAGTGGTGGTGCCCGAAGCAAATTGCCGGTGAGTGTGCTGGAACGCAATCCCTGGCAACCTCGCCGCTATTTCGATCAGGCGGCACTCGATGAACTGGGACAAAACATCGAGATCAACGGCCAGCTGCAGCCCATCATTGTGCGCGTGCATCCCGAGCAACCGGCTCGCTATCAGATCGCGATGGGCGAGCGGCGGTGGTTAAGCCGTAAGAATCGCGGGCATGCCGAGGTCGACGTTGTCGTGGTGGACTACTCCGACGAGCAGATGGCCATCACCGCTTTAAGTGAAAACTTGCAGCGCGAAGAGCTTTCGGATTACGAAATCAGCTTGTCTCTGGCCACGATTGAAAAAGCGTTCGCCAAACGCAAGGATATCGCCGAAGCCATCGGTATTTCGCGCACGCAATTGTTTCGTTTGTCCGCTTTCCAAAAATTGCCCGATTTCGTCTTGGAAGACCTTGGCACCCAACCCAGGCTGTTAGGTGCCTCGGCCGCGGGTGACATTGCTTCCGTGTTAGGTCGGCATGGTCAAGAAGGCACCAACGCCCTGCGCGAGCTATGGCCACGCGTGCGCCAGGGCCAATTGGAGCAAGGCCGTGTTGCTAAGGAAATCGACGTGCTGGTATCGCGCCATCGCGACGCGTCGCCTCGCAGGGACGGCTATCTGCGTACGTTCTACCGAAATGGGAAGAAAGCCGCGGACATCCGACGCGATGGCAAGCATCTGATGATACGAGTGCATCAGGCCGTCTTGGACGACAAGACGGAGAAGTCGATTAAAGACTTCATGGATAAGTTATTTCCGCAGGATTGATTGCGAAATCAGGGGCGGTTCGACCGAACCTCGCCCATGCGACTCGTTAGCCGGGCCTCGCTGTCGAAATGATTGCGAGGCCCTTTTGTTTTGGGGCCGCGGATGGATAGAGGCGTAGACGCGCTCGCCTATCCATGATGTCTAGTTGGGTGCCACCCGGGCACGCGTATGGAAAGTGTTCCGACTCGGAACACTGGGGGGGAAATAGCGGGTACGGTGACGCCCATCCCTGCTCTAGACGTTCCGACTCGGAACAACCCCAGGAACACTATGCAAATTGTTCACTCGGGGGGCCGAGACATCGAGGCGGCATACGCATTACGACCCCAGCGGGCCGTCCCCGCCACGATCAGCCTCTGGCATGTTCCGACTCGGAACATCCAACACAACTCGGCTCCTGGCCCATGGACGAAACACAAGGCGGCGGTGCTGCCACCGGTGTTCCGAGTCGGAACGTTCGTTTCCGACCCGGAGGTCGAGGATTAACGTCTGAACAAAGCTCTCGACGTCGCCGCAGAGAGAGGCGGCATTCCCGCTTTGCGTCCCGCGCGCCAACAATAACGTGGTCGCCCAGGCCCCCAAGGGATCCGGACTGTTCCGACTCGGAACATGCTTTCGGAACGGGTACGGATTACGATGCCGCGAGACCGTCGGAGCTGATGTGCAGCAGCTCTCTCCGAAGGGCGCCCGCGATCATGGTGCAGCAGTCGTTGTCAGCCAAACCGGCACCGCCTCTCCGGGCGACTCTGTGATCGGGTTACTGATCAATGCGCAGCGTGATCTTGCCAAAATGCAGGTTCGCCTTCATGCGCTCGTACGCCTGCGCAGCGTCAGCCAGCGCGAACTCCCGATCCAGCGGGATAGACAGCTCACCGCGGTCCAGCGCATCCGACAGATCCCTATGCATCCGTTCGGTAATTAGCTGGATTTCCGCTGAGCTGCGGGTTCTAAACGTGACCCCGATATAGCTCAGGCGCTTCACCGCATGCGTTTCAAAATCGAACGCCCCGGTCGCACCACCCAGGCGTCCCACGTTGACGATCCGCCCGAGAATGGCCGCCACCTGGATCAGGTCGTTGAACCGCGCACCGGCGACCTGGTCGACAATGACGTTAAACCCGTCGCCTGCGGTGAGGCCCAAGGATTGTTCCGGCCAGCGCGGATCATCACTATCGAGCACCGCGTCAAAGCCGTTATCAAGCAATGCGGCGCGCCTTGCCGGATCGCGCGAGGTACCCATGACAAAGCCAGCGCCGCACGCACGGGCGATTTTTGCCCCCGTCAGGCCTACGCTGGAGGCCGCGCCATGAATCAGCACCCGATCCCCTCTCTCGATGCGTCCGTGCGTGACGATCGCATCGTGCATCGTCTGTAGCGCCAGCATGACTGAAGAGGCCTCACGATAGGAAATCCTTTCAGCCGGGATTTTCATCGTGCGGCCCACGTCAGCCACCGCGTATTCGGCAAACGCCGCCTTGCCCGAGCACATCACTCTGTCGCCGACTCTGAAGGCCGTAACGTCCGGGGCCACCGCCACGACTTCGCCCGCCCACTCCATGCCCAGCACGGTATTCTCCCCCAGCTGAAGTGTCCGCAGATCGGCGCGATTTAGCGCAGCGGCATGAACCCGGACCAAGAGTTGCCCAGCACCGACGGTGGGCGTGGGCAAATCTCTTAAAACTGCGCCTGCTGGGGTTGCGAGTACTGCCTTCATCTGCATCTCCTTGAGTGTTACGTGATGACGTTTTCCGGAACCGAGTGCGTGGACTCGAGTTGGAGGCTGGCATACGTCCTGACCCATTCGATTGCCTTGCTAGCCAAGTTCGACAGTCCCGACTCGTGTCGGGTAATGATTCCTATGGTGCGTTCGGGGGCATTGCGCAGCCGGGCGATGTATAGCCCGGGCTCGAACACCAGCTGTGCCGCCGAGAGCGGCAGCAGCGCCAGGCCACAGCCCTGCGTCACGAATTTGCCTATGGTGGATAGCCCTTGAATCTCGAGAAACGGCCGAAACTGTTTGCCGCGCTTCATGAAGGCCAAGTCGATGTGCATGCGGGTGCCGGTACCGCGCGGCATCGAAATAATGGGCAAACGCTCCAGTTCCGACTCGGACCATTGCGTGAGCGTGCGCCCTTTCTGAATCATGTCGGAACCCAGCAGGACAAAGGGTTCACGCATGATTTCGATGTACGACAGGTCGCGATGCACCACGTCCAGCCCCGAGAGCGCAAAGTCGACTTTGCGCATGCGCAGCAGGTCCAGAGCGGTGTCGTTGATGACATCGTGAATGTTGATGATCAAGTTCGGCGATTCCAGTCGAAGTTCCGCGATCAACGGCGGCAGTAACGTGGCTGCTAAGGACGGCAACGCGGCGATGGCCAGCTTCTGCGACCCCCTGCGGGCGACCGCGGCCAACTCCGCGAGGCCGGCCTCGTAGTCCTCGATAATGCGGCCGGCCAACTCCAACAGGGTTTGTCCCTCGCGCGTCAGCGTAACGGTGCGCGTGGTGCGCTCGAACAGTTTGACGCCCAGCTTGTCCTCAATGCTTTTCACCATCTTGCTCATGGTGGGCTGTGTCACGAAGAACTTGTCGGCGGTCTGGACAAAGCTCAGTGAGCTCGCCAAGGATACAAAGATCCGCAGCTCGCGGGGGGTTAGATTCATTCCAATTTCCCATCAATGGCAGCAAAAACGGAATTTCTCGCGCAAGTCCTGAGCTTCTACCATAGTCCACACAACAATCGCCAGATGAGGGTCGGCATGCTCAGGTTGGACAACAAGGTTGCATTGGTCACGGGATGTGGCTCTTTGGGAGAAGGATGGGGCAACGGGCAGGCGATCGCGGTGTTACTCGCGCGTCAGGGCGCGCAGGTGTTCGGCACCGACCTGAATGAAGCGGCGGGACAGCGCACCGCGGACATTATTCGCCAGGAAGGCGGCAGCGTTGACGTGGTGGTCAGCGACTCGACGGATCCCGCACAGGTAGAGGCTGCCGTGGCCGCCTGCCTGGCTCGCCATGGACGTATCGACATTCTGATCAATAACGTCGGGCGTTCTGAACCCGGCGGACCCGTGGAACTGACCGAGCAGGCATGGGAGGATCAACTGAGCGTGAACGTGACTTCAGCGTTTCTCGCCTGCAAGCACGTGCTACCCATCATGGAAAAGCAAGGCGGGGGCTCGGTGGTAAGCATTTCTTCGATTGCGGGATTGCGTTATGCCGGCAAGCCCCAGGTGGGCTATGCGGCGGCCAAGGCGGCGCTCATGCAGTTCACCCGAACCACTGCCGTCATGTACGCGCCAAAGGGGATACGCCTGAATTGCGTGGTGCCCGGGCTGGTCTTTACCCCGCTGGTGAAACGACTGGCGGACAAGTACGCCGGGGGGGACTTTGATGGATTTGTCGCGCATCGCCATCGTCAGGTGCCGATGGGGCACATGGGCGACGCGTGGGATGTGGCGCACACCGCGTTGTTCCTCGCTGCTGATGAGAGCAAGTACATCACCGCGCAGGAGATCGTGGTCGACGGCGGCATCACGGCGGCGACGCGCTAGGCGGCGATGAGCGTCCTAGGGCGCGTGCACGTGGGTAAAAATCAAAGAGGAGACGTCATGGGTAGGCTGGAAGGCAAGGTGGCAATCGTGACCGGCGCGGGGTGCGTCGGTCCGGGCTGGGGAAACGGCCGGGCGATCGTCTATCGGTTTGTCCAAGAGGGCGCGCGCGTTTTCGCGGTGGACCGCGACGCAGCCGCCATGGGCGAAACCGTGGACAGGGTGCGGGAAGCCGGCGGCGAGGTCTGCACTCATGAGTGCGATGTGACCGATACGGCCGCGGTGCAAGACATGGTGCGCGCTTGTCTCGACACCTACGGCACGGTCGACATTCTCGTCAACAACGTGGGCGGCCCGCGCCCCGGTGGCGCCACAGCGCTCTCCGAGGAGGATTGGGACCAGCAGATCGCCTTGAACCTCAAGACCGTTTTCGTCGTCAGCAAGGCGGTGATTCCCACCATGGAAAGCCAGGGATCGGGCGCCATTGTGAACATCGCCTCCACCTCGGCGATTCGCTGGACTGGCGCACCGCAGATTGGCTACGCGGCCGCCAAAGGCGCTGTGGTCCAGTATGGACGCGTGGCCGCTGTTGAGCTCGCCCACAAAGGTATCCGGGTCAACTCGGTGCTTCCGGGCCTGATGCACACCCCTTTGGTCGATGCAGTGTTGGCGAAGACGCAGGCCCAGGGCGATGTGCAGGCTTTGCTCGCGCGGCGTCTAAAGCGCATTCCTCTCAATTTCATGGGCGATGGCCTGGATACGGCCAACGCCGTGCTGTTTCTGGCTTCGGACGAAGCGCGCTTCATCACAGGCACCGAGCTGGTCGTCGATGGCGGCATGAGCGCACGCTGCGATTGATCTCGCCTCGCTCGGTTCAGCCGTTATACCGGATAAGCATGCCGTCGCCGGCGCGGCGGCATGAGGCAGATGTAGCACCACTCGAACTACAACGGAGACAATAATGCGCATCAAATGGTTGATCACACTCTGCACCGCGGCACTGACCTCGACCGCCGCCACGGGCGCGCTGGCCGCTACCGATTTCCCCGTGCGCCCCATTCAGGTCGTCATCCCGTTTCAACCTGGCGACACCGACAATATGCTGCGCCCGTTTCTGGAGCGGATGAACGAATTCCTGAAGCAGCCCATGGTGCTGCAATACAAACCCGGCGCGGGCGGCGGGGTGGGTGCGGGGGCTGTTGCAACCAGTGCGCCTGACGGTTATACCCTGGTGGGCACGTCGCCGGGGTCGATCGTGGTGGTGCCCTTGGCCAACGAGGAAGTGAAGTACACCCCAGAGGATTTCACGCCGGTGGCGGCGCTCTCTGAGGGCGGCCTGATGATCGTCGTGCCGTCGAGCTCTCGCTGGAAATCCGTCGACGACCTGGTCAAGTATTCCAAGAGTCATCCGGAAACGATCACTTTCACCAGCTCCGGCGCTTTGGGCATCACGCATCTGCTGGCGGAAGCCTTTACCAACACGGCGGGTGTGAAATGGCGTCATATCCCCTACAAAGGCAGCGCCCCGGCGATCACGGCCTTGCTGGGCGGTCATGTGGACATGGCGTCGACCGCCATCGCGCCGGCTCAGGCGCACATTCAGGCCGGCACGTTGCGTCCATTGGCGGTGTTCGGCGAGACACGGCTGAAGGCGTATCCGGATGTCCCCACGCTCAAGGAGCTGGGATATGACATCGGCAGTCCGACGTATTACGGCATTTCAGCGCCCAAGGGAACGCCGCCGGAGGTCGTGAACAAGATCTACGAGGCCGCCAAGCAGGTCTCCGACAAGTACGGGGATGAGATCGCCAAGAATTTGGCCACATTCGGTGCCCAGCCCATGGTGCTCGGGCCCCAGGAGTACAAGGACTATCTGCAGGGCCAGAAAGCCCTGTTCTCGGCCACGATCCAGAAAATGCAATGAGATAAACGGGCGTCCCTTGCGGTCCGGGGACGCTTGTCGCACAAGGAATTGCCATGGCAGCTCAACGGAAAGTCATCATCAGTTGCGCCGTGACGGGCGCAATTCATACCCCCTCCATGTCGCCCCATCTCCCGGTGACCGCGGACGAGATCGTCAGAGATTCTCTCGCCGCCGCCGAAGCGGGCGCGGCGATTCTGCATCTGCATGCGCGCGACCCCAAGGACGGCCGTCCGACTCAGGACCCGGCGTTTTTCCGCGCTTTCCTGCCTCGGATCAAGGCCGAGACGAACGCGGTGATCAATATCACGACCGGCGGCAGTCCCCATATGACGGTCGAGGAACGCATGCGCCCGGCCATGGAGTTCGCGCCCGAGGTGGCCTCGCTCAACATGGGGTCGATGAATTTTGGCTTGTTCCCGATGCTGCAGCGCTTTAGCGAGCTGCGGCATCCCTGGGAACGCGACCATCTGGAGAACAGTCGCGATCTGGTGTTCAAGAATACCTACCGGGATATCGAGGTCATCCTTACCCGGGGCAGTGCGAATGGCACGCGGTTCGAGTTCGAGTGCTATGACACCAACCACCTGTACAACCTCGCCCACTTTGTGGACCGGGGGCTGGTGCCGGGCAAGCCGTTTATTCAGACCGTATTTGGCATTCTCGGTGGGATAGGGCCCCATCCCGAAGACTTGCTGCATATGAGGCGTACCGCGGATCGACTGTTCGGGAAGGATTACGAGTGGTCGGTTCTGGGAGCGGGGCGTAATCAGATGCCGCTGGCGACGATAGGACTCGCGTCCGGGTCACATGTGCGGGTCGGGCTGGAAGATTCGCTGTGGATTGGGCCAGGACAGCTGGCCGCTTCGAACGCGGACCAGGTCAAGCGGATCCGCCTGATTGCAGAGGCGTTGAACTTGCAGATTGCTACGCCGGACGAGGCCAGAGAGATCCTCGGACTGAAAGGCGGCGGCAACGTGGCGTTCTAAGGGCTTTAGCGGGCTTCTGGCGCGTTTATTTCTGGCGGGTGGGCCCCAGGGCCCGGTAGGCCTCTACACGGGCTCTCCGGGCTTTTTTGCATCGCGGGGTTATCGCGGGTCGTCGGAATGGATTCCCAAGGCTTCCAGGAAGCGCGAAACCATGTTGTAGGCGGCCACGGTGGCCACCAGTTCCACGATTTCTTGGTTGTCAAAATCCGATTTCAGGCCTTCAACGAGCTTGGGGTCGACATGGACCTGCCGGGTCATCTGGTCTGTCAGGGCGAGCACGCGCTTTTCGGTCTCGTTAAAGGCATTGGATCGCTCCCAGTCTGCCAGGGCGTCGACCTGCTGCTGCGTCACGCCCTCCTTCAAAGCGATCGGGATATGCTGATCCGCTTCGTACTGAGCCCCGTTGATCTGCGCGACTCGTACGATGACGAGCTCTCGAATCGCGCCGTTGAGCTTGGCCTTTTGGCGCACCGCTGTCAGGTAATTGAGCCAGCCCTCGGCGATCGGGGGGCTATTCAAAAGCATTTGATACAGGTGCAGGACGCTGCCGCGTTCTGCCACGATGCGATCAACTAAAGGCTTGACGTCGCCACTGTTCAAGTCTGCATAAGGGATACGAGCCACGGTTTTCCTTCCTCCTTGTTAGCGTGGCTTGACTGTACATGGACTGTTGTCCACGGAGAAATTCCGGGTTTGCGGGCAGAGATTCCCAGGGCGAATGAATGTGGGGGAGGGAGAACAATATTGGGTACTTTGCCTGGGCGAGGGTGATTGCCAGTCTGGGGTTGGTGGCGTGCGGCTAACTTACGACTCGGTAGGGGAGGGTGCTGAGGCCGTAAACGTGCCACTGTCGCATGGGGATATGGGGTTCGATAAGGTGCCGACCAAGCGAAATAGCATTGTTGATAACTAATATTATCAACAGTGCCATTTAGGCAGAATTTTTCGTTCTCTATGAAATGGTCCAGCTCGTAACATGGCAAAAGACGATGCGGAATGGGCCGGTTTCGCTCAGGAAGCTGCCATGGAAGCCCGGGCTTTGATACGGGCTAGCCAATACGGCAGGAGCAAAGAACCAACTAGCATGGCCAGCAGTGCCAGGGTGATCGGTCTGCCTAGGATGTATGAGAATTGGCCCCCGCTGATCTGGTAACTGCGCAGCAACTCCGATTCCGCCATGCCTCCTAGCAGCATACCGATGACAGCGGCAGCCACTGAGTAACGATATTTGCGCAGCACGAAGCCGACGGCCGAGAAAACGAGTAATGTGGTTGGCCCCGTGAGATCCCCAGTAATCCCAAAGCAGCCGAACGTTGCCATGACCAACACGGACGGGCCCAGCACAGTGCGAGGCACGCGGACGATAGTGGCCAATAGCGGCAACAACAGCAGTCCCACGATAAGGAGCAGGATGGCTTGCGCTATGTTGGCCAGAATAATGGCGTAAATGACGTCGGCCTTCTCGGCCATGAAGCGAGGTCCGCCCGTGACGTTATGTATGCTGAACGCGGCAAGCAGCACCGCAGTGCCGGCCCCGCCGGGAATGCCCAGGGCAAACAGACTCACCATGCCGCCGCCTTCCGAGCTGCTGTTGGCCGATTCCGAAGCGGCGAGGCCGTCCGGGTTGCCTTTGCCAAAAGACCCTGGATCTTTGCTGCGCCGTTTCGCGCTGCCGTAAGACACCAAGTTGGCAACCGAAGAGCCCACCCCTGGCACCGCGCCGACGATTGTGCCAATCAAGCTGCCGCGTATGATCGTTCCCATCCTGCCTCGCGATTGGCCCAAGCCGCGAACCACACCGCGCAAGTCGATCGCCTTGGTATGCTGGGAGCCGGAGATGGCGGCTGCCTTGGGCAAGCCAAATAGCTCCGACGCGGCGAACATGCCGATCATGGCGGGGATAATCGCGACACCATCCAGCAGGTAGGGGCTGCCAAACGTACCGCGAATTACCCCGGTGGCGCTCATGCCGATGGTGCCCACTAGCAGCCCCGCCACGCCGATCAGCAGGCTGCGGATCACGTACCCTTCGCCCAACGTAGCGATGAGAGTAAGCCCCCATAGAATGATGACAAACATCTCTGTGGGTCCGAGGCTCAACACCACGCCGGTCAATGGCTGGATTAACAGCATCAGAACGGTATAACCGAGGATGCATCCGATACATGACGCGCCTAGCGCCAATCCGAGCGCCTCATTATGCAGGCCCTTGAGCGTCATGGGATAACCATCGAAGGTCGTCGCCACTGCGGAAGAGGTTCCGGGAATGTTCATGAGCAGCGCGGTGATACCGCCTCCGAACATCCCGCCGGTAAATATGGCGGTGAGAAAGAGAATGGCTGTTAGAAAATCCAGTGCGAAAGTGATCGGCAGAAACATCGCCATCGCCATGCTGGTTTGCAGCCCCGGGATCACGCCGAACACCAGGCCGATAATCAAACCCGGGATGACCAATGACCATGTGGTCCAGTCAGTAAACAGTAGCGCGAAGCCATCGGCAATCGCGGAGAAGTCGAACATCGCTGGTACTCCTCAGATGAAGAGGGTGTACAAGGGGTAAGGCAAGATGGACTTGAATAACCAGGTGGCAGCGGCGGCGAAGACGAGGGCGTAACCTAGGATGAACCAGATTCGCCGTTCGCCATTGAGATATAGCGCGGCGGCGAGAAAGAGCGCCGATGCGCCATCCATTCCTGCCAGGGGGATGAGCAGGATGTAGATGGCGAACAGCATCAGCATGAGAAAGGGGCGACACCTGTCCAGGCGTGACGGCTGCACCTCGGCATCGGCGGTCGCCTCTTCAGGCGGTGGCGCTATCGGCTTGCGGGCGTCGTTGATGATGCTGGCAATGGTCAGCAAGCAAAGCAGTAAGCCGAGAATCGAGGCAGGTAGGACGAGGATAAGATTCCCGACCTTGGTGGATGCATTGATTGCATCGAACAAGTACAGACTGATGACAGCGGCAATGCCCACAACAACAATGATGTGTCGCCAGTCCACCCGTGCAGTCCAGTGTCTGTTTTCCATTGTCTCTCGTCCAGGGGTAACAGGGCGAAGTGGGCTATTTCATGACATCCCGGTATTTACTGATGATTTCGTAATTCCGGTTCATGACATCGGTGGTTTTCTCAGGCCCGAGCCAGTCCGCGCCCATCTTCATTTTCTTGAGCTGCTCAAGATACTTTTCATTTTTCAGTGTGCGTTCGTAGGCCGATACGAATTTGGCAAAGCGTTCGGGATACTTTTGCTTGAACTTGGCAGAGGTGGCCACGCCACGGATAGAGCCGTCGAGCAACGGAATTTCAATACCCATAGGTTTGAGGGCCTCGTTGACCAATGGAGCCTCGTTCCAACCCTCGACGGGTCGATCACTCACGATTGCGAGCGGGCGCACCCGATCACGTATCCCCTCGCTGCCCTCCGCTGACAAGATGGTGAAGTCCACTTGTCCGCCCGCTACTGCCGAACGTGCCTGCCCGCCACTTTCATAGGTCACTACGTTGAGATTCTTGGCCGGGATGCCGGCCGCTTCGAGCAGCAGGTACGTGGTGAGCTGGCCGGCGGAACTCGGAACCACGCTGACGCTGTGCTTGCCGGGATTGGCTTTGATCGACTCCAACAATTCCGGCAAGGTTTTGAAAGGCCGGTCATTGTTCACAGCGATCAGATCATAGTCTGACCACTGCGCATTGACGAAGCCGAAATCGTCCAGCTTATAGCTGGCGTTCGTATGCACGATAGAGTTGGCCAGATAAGGTGAGAGCGAGGTCGACAGCATCGTATGGCCGTCATCGCCCTGCGCGAGCACGTAGGTCGCCCCGAGCTGTCCCCCGGCTCCCGGGCGGTTGACGACGACGACCGGTTTGCCCAGTTCGTCACCGAGATATTGCGCGAGCAACCGAGAGAAGCGGTCGGCGCTGCCGCCCACGCCGAAGCCCACGACCAAGTTAACCGGTTGGCTGGGCCAATCATCGGCCGCGGCCGCGCGCGACTGGGCCACCAATGACGAAACAGCGAAAACACAGGTGGTGCCAAGAACGAACAGACGGCGGGATAGCTGATTTTTCGGTGACATGTCTTCCTCCTGATTTTTATGGTGCTGCTGCAGCCACGATAAGTTTGGGGGACAATATTGTCAACAAAATAGGCGTTTATTATTTATGTGACGTTAACGTAAATTATTAAGAATCAAGGGCTTATACCTATAGTCGTCGCGCATCGCTTAAATTTTATGCTTGAGTTTCCCTAAAATTGTCAGCAATATGAACGAATCAGATACAGCTACACCGTCGCTAGCAAGCAATGAAACCTTGTCGGACCGGGTGTACGAAATGATGGTCGACGCCATTATTCGCGGCGAATTCGCGCCGGGCTCGCGCCTCATCGAAATGGAATTGGCGGAGCGTTTCGCTGTCAGTCGGGGTCCGTTGCGTGAAGCGATGCGCCATCTCGCCGACCGGCGCCTGATTATGCGAACCGCCAGGCAGGGTGCGCGAGTCAGCGAGCTGTCGGCGCAGGTATGGGAGGAAATCTCCACCGTGAGAGAACTGCTAGAAAGCGCGGCGTGTCGATTGGCAGCCGAGAACATGAGTGATGAGGAGATCGAACAACTCGTCGATATCGTGGAAGGCGACGCCAAGCTAGTGGCTAGTGGCCGGGCCTATTACCGGCGCGAGGATGTGCTCGACGTGCACTTTCGAATTGTGCGCGGGGCCCGCAACTCCATTATTGAAGACATTCTCGGTAGGAATTTGTACCCGCTGATCCGGATGTACCGCTACCAGCATAAGCTGGTCGAGGGCCGGGCCGAGCGCGCATTAAAGGAACATCGAGCCATCATCGAAGCGATCAGCCAGCGTGATGGAGAACTCGCACAGCTGTTGATGAAACGTCATCTCGCCACTTCACGTCATCTGGTACTGGAGGCGATTTCGTCCGAGGTGGCGACGGCACAGTGAGCGGTCTAAAGAGGGAAGGGAGGAAGTATGAAGATGTCGAAGCGGTTGCGCGACATGATCGCGCGTTCACAAGCGCTTGTCGCGCCGGGCGCCTATGATGGACTGAGTGCGCGCTTGATAGCACTGGGCGGATTTGAAGCGGTATATGCCAGTGGTGGCGCGATTGCCCGAAGCACGGGCATTCCTGACCTCGGCTTGATGAGCTTGGCCGAAGTGGTGGATCGACTGACCACGATGGTCGACGCGGTGAGCATACCCATCATCGCTGACGCGGACACCGGATACGGCAATGCGCTTAATGCCCAACGCACGGCCAAGGCGTTCGAGCGCGCCGGCGTGGCAGCGCTGCATCTGGAAGATCAGCAGTTTCCGAAACGCTGTGGTCACTACGATGACAAGGCTATTGTTCCGGCTCACGAGATGACGCAGAAAATCAGGGCCGTGCGCGATGCACTGAGTGACGATGATTTCGTAATCATCGCTAGAACGGACGGACTGGCAGTGGAAGGTTATGAGCGCACAATCGAACGCGCCCATCAGTACATGGAGGCCGGCGCGGACATGATTTTCGTCGAAGCGCCCACGACTGTAGAAGAAATCGAGGCAGTCGCCCGCGATCTGCCCTATCCCAAGTTGATCAACATGTTCAAGGGCGGCAAAACACCCTTCGTGCCAAGCGAACGTCTGGCAGCACTGGGTTATCGGATCGTGATCGTGCCGAGTGATTTGCAACGCGCGGCGATCAAGGGGATGGAGATCGCCTTAGAGGCAATCAGATCCGGCAAGGAAGATCATCCGGGCTATGACGCCATGGTGAGCTTCAAAGAACGCGAAGCACGCATTGGCACCACCGCCTACCTGGAGAGGGAAGCGCGGTACGCCAGTTAACTCATCCACAGCAAACAATAATCACGGAGACAACGATGGGTAATTCGAATGATAGTTTGAAGGTGCTGCGCCAGTTCGAATTCAACAATAAAACTTATCACTACTATAGTTTGCAAGCCGCGGCGGCCAACGGCGCAAACGACATCATGGCCCTACCTCGGTCGCTGAAGGTCCTTTATGAAAACATGCTCAGGCATGAGGACGGGGTAGCGGTCACCCCGGAACATCTGACTACGTTCTATTCAGCGGTTCGCGCCAAACGTTTCGACCAGGAAGTGTTTTTTCATCCGACGCGCATTTTGATGAATGATTCGGCGGGAATACCTCTTATGGCGGATCTGGCTGCGCTCAGAGCTGCAGTCGCTCGCAATGGCGGCAATCCCGATCGCATCAATCCGCAAATCCCGGCCGACATGGTGGTGGACCATTCGGTCATGGTGGATGTAAGCGGCGAAGCCCGCGCGTTTGAGCAAAATTTGGATATCGAATTCGAGCGCAACGACGAACGCTACCGCTTCCTGCGCTGGGCGCAGCAGGCGTTCGACAATTTCCGAGTCGTGCCACCAGGTACGGGCATCTGCCACCAGGTAAATGTGGAATTTCTGGCGCGCAGTATCTGGACGGAAACGGCTGGCGACCGTGTGATGATCTATCCGGAAACCCTGCTAGGAACCGATAGCCATACGCCGATGATCAACTCGCTAGGTGTTTTGGGCTGGGGTGTGGGGGGCATCGAAGGCGGGGCGGCGATGTTGGGGCAGCCCATCACCATGGCTT
>NZ_WSJB01000027.1 GCF_009763255.1 Bordetella sp. 02P26C-1
GTGCGTCCCGGTGCATCTGTGCATGTCACGCAGCGCATCGCTGATAGCGATGCGAGCGCCAACGCGATACGTCATCACGGATCCGGTGTGGCCGTCTTATTGACGGGGGGAGACGGTGGCAATATCGCGGGCGATGGCGACGGTTATCGCGCAGGCGACGGCGGCGATGCCGGTTCGATCGACGCAATGGGTGCCGTCTTGGATATCGCCGATGCGAATGTGGTGACTTCTGGCAACGGCTTGCCGGCCCTGCTTGTGCGGGTGCGCGGTGGCACAGGCGGAGCAGGGCTCCCGCAGGCCGAACCCTCTTCCAGACCTTTGAATCACGGTGGCCATGGGGGGAATGCTGGCCAGGCGAGCATCTCGGTGTTTTCAAAGCGCACAGATCTGAGGTTATCGACGGACGGCAATGACGCATCGGCGATAGAAGTCCTGCAACAGGGCGGCGCAGGGGGAGATGGAGCCGGCTATCTCGATCGGGGCGAATTTGAGGCGGGCGATGGGGGGACGGGAGGCCGTGTGGGCAACTTGTGGCTCGATTTGAGTGCTTCGTCGGCTGAGCCTTTGATCATCACTACGACCGGGTCGAATTCGCATGGCATTTACGCGAGACAACTCGGAGGCGAGGGTGGAGACGGGGGCACCATGGATGGAGGAACTGTCGGGCCGGGCTCCCGTATGAGCACTGGTGGTCCTGGCGGAATGACCGACGCGATGACGATTACGCTGAAGAACGCAGCTATCTCCACGTCCGGCAGCAGGGCTTTCGGTATCTGGGCTCAGAATCGCGCAGGCAACGGCGGGCGCGGCGCGGTGGACAACATCACGGGCCGCACGCTGGGCGAGGGTGGGGAGGGTGGTCGCACGGGTGATCTGAAAGTTTCCCTCGATGCCGCATCCAGCCTGTTCACAGAAGGAGCGGGCGCCTTCGGGATTTTCGCGCAGACGGCCGGCGGTGCCGGAGGTAACCCGGTTGGAGACTCGGTGAGCAACGAAGTCCAGGATGGGGCTGGTGGTCGCTCGGGCGGAATTGAGGTTCACAACGAGGGGATCATTGTCACTCAAGGCGCAGAGGCCATAGGCATCTTGGCGCAATCCATCGCGGGCTCGGCAGGCGCGGAGGTAACGGATGATGGGATGTTCGATAACACGCCGCAGTCGGGCAGCTCTGCCGGTCAGCCGGGTGGAATTTACGTCTCGCATAGTGGTGCTGTGACCACCCGTGGAGAAATGGCGCCGGGCATCGTGGCTCAGTCGGTGGGAGGGGGAGGTGGCGTCGCGATCGGCAGAGGCGTTGCCGCATTGGGCGGCTCCGCCGCGACCACGGCGCTACTTTCGGACGCCAGAGAGTCGTATGTTCAAGCTCATTCCTTGGGCAGCGTGATGACCCACGGTAGAGCGTCGATCGGTATTTTGACGCAATCGGTCGGCGGCGGTGGTGGACTTGCGGCCGCTGAGGGCCGTATCGGGACGCTCGGTTCCTCAGGGGGCAAAGGTGGACAACCTGGACGCGGCGACGCGTACTTGGAAAATTTTCGCGTAGTCACCCTAGGCAGTAACGCGCACGGCGTGGTGGCTCAGTCAGTGGGTGGTGGTGGCGGGGTGCTTAGTAACGCCAATGCAAAAAGCTGGTTCGCTTCACTGAAGCTCGGTCAGGCTGGGGGCGACGGTGGAGCGGGGGGGAGCGCGGTTGTGGATCTGTAC